>CAVRQP010000004.1:0-23776 GCA_963723445.1 Vulcanimicrobiota bacterium | reverse complement strand
AACACCCGCGCCCGCGCCGCCGTCCGCGCCACCGTCAAAGGGCTCTAGCGTGCATCGTGCTCGACAAACGGCGCGGTCGCATAGCGGCCGCGGCCCCTCGACGAGTTCAGGGTGACGCGGTGCAGGTTGAGGCGAGGTCGTCGGGCGCGCGGCGTGGGCCGATCGGGAAGCTCGCGCGCAGCGTGACGGCCGACGGTTCGCCGAGACGGTCGACGCTGGTGAGATAGCTGCGGTTGGTGAGGTTCTCGACCGAGAGCGTCAGGGTGCCGTCGCCGCCGAACGGCGTTGAGATCTTCCCGCCGACCAAGAGTGCGCTGCCGAGCGGCTCGGTGTTGAGATCGTCGGCGTACGCCAGTCCGAGGAACGACGCCTCGACGCCGTAACGCACGAGGCCGGCTTGCGCGTCGATCGCCGCGGTCGCCGAGCGGTCCGGGACGAACGCGAGGCGTTTGCCGATGTCGGCCGCCGGGCCGTCGGTGACCCGCGCGTACTGGGTCTGACCGCTCAGGCGGAGGCGCGCGCACCGGCCGAGCGATTCGGTGTAGGTCGCGATCGCGCCGTCGGTATGTTCCCGCGCGACGTTTTCGCGCCGTTGCAGCGTCGGCGTGAACGTGACGAACGCGATCGCGTCGGAGACCAGCGTTCGGGTGAAGTCGACGGCCAGGCGTGAGTTGTGCCCGAGGATATCGATCCCCGCGCTGTCGGTTCGGGCGCGTTCCGGCACCAGCGCGGGGTTCGGCGCCATCTGCACGGCGCCGACGTTGAAGCCGCGCACGAGCTCGTTGAGATAGGGCGCGCGAAACCCGGCGCCGCTCGAAACGCGCAGCGCGACGGACGGTGACAGATCGTAGCGCAGCGCGAGCCGGGGCGAGACGGCCGCGTCGTCGCGCGCCCGGGCGTTCACGACGGTCGACACCCCGGTCGCCGCCACGACGGTGACGAGGCGCTCGTCGGCCACGCCGACGCTGTCGTACCGCGCGCCGGCGAGGGCCTCGAACCGGCCGACGCGCGAGGTGAGCTGTAACGCGAAGCCCCCCAGCGTCTGATCGCCGCTGCCGATCGCCTGCAGAACGCCCGCTGCGCTGCGCTGGTCGCTGATGCCGTGGACCGAACGCAGATCGGCGCGCGCGTCCACCACGAACGCCGGCGACGTCGAGGTCCAGGTCGCGTAGACGCCGTCTTCCCAACTCGGTACGTGTTGCACGTAGCGCACGACGCCGGGCTTGGTCGGATATTGGTCGGCGAGGTTGATGACTTCGGTGTCGCGGTTGTAGACGGCGACGCTGGTTTCCGTGTGGTCGCCTACGAGATCGTAGCGCAGCGACTGCTGCGCGAGCGACCGCCCGAAGTCATAGTTCGGCCGACCCTGCGCCTGAGCGTCGCTCGAGAACAGAAACGAACCCTCGAACGTCCCGGCACCGCCCAGGGTGCGAAGACGCACCTGCGTGGCGTCGCTCTGGCTGCGCGCGTTCTGGTCGATCCGCGTGCGCATCGTCTCCGGGGTGATGAAGTACGATGACGAGGTGGTCGACGTCCAGACCGACGCCGCGAGCCCCGGGGACAGCGCGCTGCGATAGAACAGCGATTGGTCGCTGAGCGACAAGCCGCCGCCGGCGACGCTCACCGCGCCGTCGGGCGGAAGCCCGGGGCCCCCGGCCGGGCCGCGGGTCTGGAGCGACAGCACGCCGCCGACGCCGCCCGACCCGTAGAGCGCGGATCCCGCGCCGCGCAGCAACTCGGCGCGCGTAATGTCGCCGGCCGGATATGCCTGCCAATCGACTTGGCCGCCGAACGCGTCCTGCGCGGGAACCCCGTCGACCAGCACGACGCCGCGGTCGTTGCCGGCTCCGTCGAACGAGACGCGCAGTTGCCCGTAGTTGGTGAACGCGCTGTTGCTGCGATTGCGGTCGAAACCGGGGAGGTCGCGCAGCAGCTCGTCGGTGGTCGTCGCCGGCGTGTCACGCACCGCTTGCGCGTCGAGCACCGACGCCGCGACCGGCAACCGGTGGAGGCTGGAGGGTGAACCCGTCGCGACGCGTACCGCGCCGATCACCGCCGGCGCGCGATGCAGGACGACCCGCGCCGTGCCGCCGCCGAGCGTAACCTGGGCCGTGACGAAGCCGGGCGCCTCGACCGTCGCGCTGCGCGCGACCAGGCCGGCGCGGGCGAAGACTTCGCCGGCCCGATCGGCGTGTTCCCGGTCGACGGCGCCGTCGGCGGCGACGAAACGCACCGTCGCCTGCGGCACGGGCGCGTCGTTGTCGTCGACGACGACGACCGAGGGTTCCAGGGCGGCGACGATCGCGGCGATGACGATCGCCAACACGGCTTAGACCAAGCCTGCGCGCAACGCGCAGACCGCAGCGGTCACCCGGTGGCGCACGCCCATTTTCTTGAACAGGTGGAGCACGTGCGTGTGGATCGTCGCCGGTGCGCAACCCAGTTGCGCCGCAATCTCCGCGTTCGAGCAACCGTCCACGAGGAGCGCCAAGATGGCGCGCTCGCGCGGCGTGAGGTGCGGCAGTGCCGGCCGTTCTTTGGGGTGGAGCAGCACCCGCGAGATCTCCGGGTCGAGCCACGTCGCGCCGGCGGCGACCGCGGCGATTGCCTGGCGCAGGCGGACGACGGGGGTCGAGACCAGGCAGCAGGCGTCCGAACCGGCGTCGAGCGCAGCGCGCAGCAACGGTTCGTCAACGCTGCGCTTGAGCGAGAGAACGCCGACGTCCGGGCGGCGCGCCTTGGCCGCGCGAATGAACTCGATCCCGGGCGCCGGCGCACCACCGGCGCCCGCGAGGGGCAGGTTGACGAGGAGAACTTGGAGCCGCGCGTCGTCGAGGAACTCGTGAGCGGCCTCGATCGACGTCGTCGCGCCGAGCAGTTCGAAATCACCGGTCTCATCGAGCACGGCGATCAGAGCATCGCGCGTCAACGGCTGGTCGGCCACGACGGCGATCCGGATCGACTTCGTCCGCGTCCTGACAGCGAGCATAAACCCGGTCGGCTCCTCCCGGCGCGAAAGACAACTCCTGCCGGGCCTTGTCCTGCGACGGACGCCGCAAGCAATCCTATGCACGCTGTCGCCGGACCTGGGCCTACACCGAACGGTCGACTTGTCGGCGTCGGGTTGCGCGCCGTACGTTAGGAAGGACGGGCTGAGAGCCCGACGACTTCATTGGGGAGGTTCCATGCGCCGCATTGCCTTGGTGCCCTTGATTGTCCTCGTCCTGGCGGTGGCCGTTGTCGCCGGATTTCGCGTCACCGGCGCGCAACAACAGCGCGTTGCGCTCGCCGATATGGCGCAAGATTCCGGCCAGTGGGTGATGCCCGCTCAGAACTATGCCGCCGAGCGGCACAGCGCCCTCGCCGAGATCAAAACGGACAACGTCGGCGAGCTGAAAGCCGCCTGGACCATGTCGACCGGCGCGACGCGCGGCCACGAAGGCCAGCCGCTCGTCATCGGCGACACGCTGTACTTCGAGAGCGCCTATCCCAACCACGTCTTCGCCGTCGACCTCAACGACTACCACATCAAGTGGCAGTACACGCCCAAGCAGGACAGCTTCGCGGTCTCGGTCGCGTGTTGCGACCTGGTCAACCGCGGCGTCGGCTACGGCGACGGCAAGATCATCGTCGACGCGCTCGACGGTCAAGTGATCGCGCTCGACATCAATACCGGCAAGCCGGTCTGGACCGTGCACAACTCCGATCCGTCGATGGGGCAAACGCTCACCTCGGCGCCGCTCATCGTCAAGGAGAAGTACGCGATCGTCGGCGTCTCGGGCGGCGAGTTCGGCGTGCGCGGCTACCTCACGGCGTACGACCTGCACAACGGCAAGCGCATCTGGCGCGCGTACAGTGAAGGTCCCGACAGCGACACGCGCATCGGCGCCGGCTTCACCGGACCCAAGAACGCCGGAATCAAGACCTGGACCGGCGAGCAGTGGAAGGTCGGCGGCGGCACGACCTGGGGCTGGTACTCCTACGATCCGGCCCTCAACCTGATCTACTACGGTACGGGCAATCCCGGCACGTGGAATCCGTCGCAGCGGCCCGGCGACAACAAGTGGTCGATGACGATCTTCGCGCGCGACGCCGACACCGGCATGGCGAAGTGGGCGTACCAGATGACGCCGCACGACGCGTGGGACTACGACGGCGTCAACGAGATGATCCTGGCCGACATCAAGATCAACGGCCAGACAGGTGCCGGCGCTCGTCCACTTCGACCGCAACGGTTTCGCCTACGAGCTCGATCGCCGCAACGGCAAGCTGCTGCTGGCGAAGAAGTTCGACCCGTCGGTGAACTGGGCGTCGCACATCGACATGACGACGGGCCGCCCCGTTCTCGACCCGCGCTACTTCACCAAAGCGGGCGTCAACGTCACCGGGCATCTGCCCGGCGGCGATGGGCAACAAAGATCAGCAGCCCGCGTCGTTCGATCCGCAGACCGGCTACTTCATCGTACCGACGAACCACAATTGCATGGACTACAAAGCCTTCGCGGTCAAGTACAAGAGCGGGTTCCCGTTCGTCGGCGCGATCGTGAAGATGTATCCGGGTCCGGGCGGCAACCGCGGCGCGGTGATCGCCTGGGATCCGATCACGGGCAAGATCGTGTGGAGCGACAAGGAGCGGTTCCCGGCGTGGGGTGGACGTTCTGACCACCGACGGCGGCGTGGCGTTCTACGGAACGATGGACGGCTGGTTCAAAGCGGTCGACACGAAGACCGGCAAGCAGCTGTGGAAGTTCCACACGCCCGTCGGGTATCATCGGGAACCCGATCACCTACACCCACAACGGCAAGCAGTACGTCGCGATCCTCTCGGGCGTCGGCGGCTGGGCCGCGCTGGGGCTGGCCGCCGGGCTGACCGAACCGACCGCCGGCCTCGGCGCCGTCAACGCGGCGCAGGATCTCAAGAACTACACGCAGCTCGGCGGCGACCTGCTCGTCTTCTCGCTGTGATCCTCAAACGCTCAACCGTCGCGGCGCTCGATTCTCGGCATCGCAGCGGTCGGCACGTTCGGTGCAGGCGACACCCGCAGCGGCGCAGCCGCTGCGCGTCTGCGCCGATCCCGACTACATGCCGTTCTCGAATCGCGCCGGCCAAGGTTTCGAGAACAAGATCGCCGAGGCGATGGGCCGGGCGCTCGGCGAACCGGTGCACTACGTGTGGGCGTCGATGCGCGGCCCGGGAGGCTTCGACCAGTTCCTGCACGACACGCTCAACGCCCACAAGTGCGATGCGGTCATCGATGTTCCGTACGCGAGCGAGAACGTGCTCGCCACGCGGCCGTACTACGTCTCGTCGTACGTCTTCGTCTTTCCGAAGAAGCGCAACTACGACATCACGTCGATGGACTCGCCGGTGCTCAAGCAGCTCAAGATCGGCTACGAAGCGGACACGCCGGCCGAGACCGGACTCAAGATGCGCACGCTGATCCTGCACGCGGTGCCGTTCGATATCGGCGACACGCCGGCGATCGTCGCCCGAGAGCATTCTCGACGCAGTGCGAAACGGTCACGTGGCCGTCGCGGTGACGTGGGAGCCGTCGATCGGATACTACTTGCGCTCGCGCGCCGACCTCACGGTCGTGGCCGTGCCGAACTCGCGCGCGATGGGCGCGCCCGAACAGTACGCCTTCCCGATGGCGATGGCGGCGCGGCACGGGCGACACGCGCACGCGCGACGCGCTCGACGCGGCGATCGGCAAGAACAAAGCCGATTCACGCGCATTCTGCGAACGGTACGGCGTGCGGCTCTACCAGGCACCGAGCGACGTCGTCGGGATGGTGCGATGAACTCAGCCACGGATCGGATCGGATTCGTCGGCGTCGGCCGGATGGGCGCCAACATGGCGCGCCGGCTCAAGGACGTGGGCTATCCGATCGCGGCGGTCTACGATGCCCGGCCCGAGGCGGCCGGCGCGCTCGCCGCCGAGCTCGAACGGCCGAAGCCGCCGACCCTCGCCGAGGTCGCGGAACGCTCCGACGTCGATCATCACCGTCGTGACCGACGACGCGGCGATGGACGCATTCTTCGCCGACGAGCGGCGACTCGCTGCTCGCAGGCGCCGAAGGGCAAGCTCTTCGTCAATTGCGCGACGATCACGCCGAGCGTCCACGTGAGACGCAGAAGCGCGTCGAAGCGCGCGGCGGCGACAGCCTCGAGGCCATGCATGGCGAGCTCGATCCCGCAGGCGCGCGACGGCACGCTTGTACTTGATGGTCGGCGGCCGCCGCGAGGCGTTCGAGCGGGTGCGGGCGATGCTCGCAGCGGCTCAGCAAGAGGTTGCGCTACATCGGTGAGGCCGGACAAGCGGCGAAGGTCAAAGCGCTCGTCAACATGGTGATGAACATCAACACCGCCGGACTGGCCGAGGGGCTTGGGCTCGGCGACGCGCTGGGACTCGACCTGTCGATGCTGCGCGAGGTGTTCGCCGAGACCGGCGCGGAGTCGCGCGTTCTCGAGACCGACGGCGGCGACATGCAAGAGCGCGAGCACGACGTCTACTTCTCGGCGGCGCACGCCGCCAAGGATTCGCACATCGCGACGGCGCTCGCGCGTGACGAAGGTCTCACCTTGCCGCTCGCCGAGGCGACGGCGCAACAGTACGACAAGATGATCGAGCTCGGCTTGGGCGAGCTCGACAAGTCCGGCGTCGCGGAGCTCACCTTCGCTTCGCGCCGCGCACGTCAATCAACGAAGGTTTAACTCGCGGAGGGAGATTCCGGATGAACAGCACGCTCGACCAAGACCATTCCGCTCATCAGCTCGGGCACCGCCGGACCGCTCGGCGCGCTCCACCTGCCGCGCCTGTGGGCGAAGCTCACGCTCGGCTCGGCGGGGATGCTCGCCGACGGATACGATTTCTGCGGGCAGGGCTTCGACCAGATGACGATCACGGCGCTCGGCCTCGACCGCGAAAAGACGATCGCGTACGTCAAAGAGAAACGCCCGACCTACATGCAGTTCGAGGAATGGGTGGTCGAGCAAAACGGCGGCAACCTGTCGAAGGACGCGATCGACAAGCACAACGAGGCGATCGCCGGCTACGACCACTCCGACGAGCTCGGCGGCACCATGCGCGGCGCGTCGGGACTCCGCGACGCGACGGTGAAGGATGCCGTGACGCTCAACATGCTCGAAGATCTCGACGAGCTGCGCGCGCAAGCGGGTGGCGGTGCCTGACCCCTCCGGGCGGCGCGGGTTCGCCATGACCGCCGCCTTCCTCGCCGGCCTCGCGTTGCTCGCGGGGCCGGCGTTTTCGCCGGCGTCCGCCTCGCCGAACGGCGCCGCCCCCGCGCTGTACACCGCCGCGCAGGCCGCGGCCGGTGCCAAGACGTTCGCGTCGCAGTGCGCGACATGTCACGGCGAGCACCTCGAGGGCGGCGTCGGCCCAGCGTTGACGGGGCCGAATTTGGTGCGGTTGGCGAAGAAAACGAAGCTCACCATCGGCGACGTCTTCTCGTTCCTTGCGCTGCAGATGCCGCTCAACGCTCCGGCCTCGCTCACGCACGACCAGTACGTCACGGTCCTGGCTTCGATCCTCAAGGTGAACGGTTATCCCGCCGGCTCCAAGCCGCTGACCTACGCGGGTGCCATGAAGTCAACGGTGATCATGACCACCTACGGTAAATGAGATGATCGCGGCGGCGCTCGCGGCTCTGGTGGCGGTGCTTCCGTTCGCCGCGGGCGAAACCGGGATGCCGTATGCCGTCGTGCCGACCGCCGCCGAGCGCGGCGGCTTGGCCGACCGGCTCGTCGCCGATCTGCGGAGCGCGGGACGGCGCGCCGTCCGCGGTGCCTCCGCCTGCGGCGATGCGGCGTGCGCGCGCCGGGCCGGCGCCGCGCTCGGGGCGCGCGACGTCGTCTACGGCACCGTGACCCGCTACATGGCGCTGATCTGGGGCGCGCAAGCACGGATGGTCGACGTCCGCACCGGACGGGTCGACGGGCCGTACGACATCGGCTACAAGGGCGACTACGATGCGCTCGATCGCGGGTTCGATGCGCTGGCGGTCGCGCTCGACCACCGTCTCGCGACCGTGGCAGGCCGGGCCGCCGTCGGCCGGCCCGCGCCGCCGTTTCTGGTCGACGCCCTCGACGGGCGGGAGCTTTCGCTCGACACGTTTCGCGGGCGGCCGCTGGTGATCAACGTTTTCGCTTCGTGGTGCGCGTCGTGCCGGGATGAACTGCCGCGCTTCGTGCGGGCGTACGCCCGGCACGCGAACGTCGCGTTCCTGGCGATCGACGAGCAGGAAGGTCCCTCGGTCGCGCGTACGTTCGCGCACCACATGGGAGTGCGCTTCGCGATCGCCGTCGACGGCGGGCCGATGGCAGCCGCGTACGGTGCGAGCACGATTCCCGAGACGATCGTCATCGATCGCCACGGGATCGTCCGCACGATCTCGCGCGGCGCGATCGGCGAGGACGCTCTCGAGCGCGCGCTCGCACGCGTCGCATCGCCCGGAAGGAACGCATGAAACGCAGCACGTTCGTCGCCGGCGCGTTGGCCGCGGGTGCCCTGCGCCCGCCGCCGGCGCTGGGTGCGGTGACGACGCAAGAAGCATTGTTCGACCGGGTCGGTCCACCGCGCAGCGGCGACTGGGTACGGCTGGTGATGGATTCCGGCGTCGCCTACCAAAAGCAGATCGGACTCGGCGTGGAGGCCGTCGGCGACGGTGAACGCCTCTTCGTCGAGACGCAAATCGGGATGCCGGGCGGCCAGTGCAACCCGAACACGCTCAAGAAGACGTACCTGCGCGCCGCGCGTTTCACCTCGCTGCTCGCCGCCTATCCGGTGCTGGCGTATGTCGCCTTCTCCGGCACGATCGTCACCCGGTGGGGCGACGTCGGCGGCGGCCAAACGCAGGCCGGCGACGAGAAGCGGCTGCGGCTGATCGACGCGAAGCACGTCTACGACACGCGGCCGTGTACGATTGTCGCCTCTCGCCGCGAGACCGTGCGGGTGCGCACCGGTTCCTACTCGACGAAGCGCGTGACGGCGGTCTTCGCGCGCGGGCCGCGCGAATCGCTCGAACGCGTCGACCTGTGGACCAGCCCGCGTGTTCCGTTCGGCGTCGTCCGTTATCGAGCGCACCTGCGCGGCCTGGCGCCCTTCGAGATCGAGCTGGACTCGCACGGACGCAGCTACCGCACGGACCTCGCAATGACGCTGCAGACGATTCGGGCGATGACGCCCAGCGGAATGGCGACCGTCTCGAGTTGAGCGAAGCCTAGGCGCCCTGGGCGTACGTGAAGCGAGCCTCCTGCGCAGCGCTGAGCGTCGCCACGCCGGCGGGGACGAGCAGCGCGCGCGGGATCAGATGCCGGCGCAGGTCGGCGCGTACGGTGGCCGCGTCCACGCTCGTCGTACCCGCGACGGCGGTGAGGAAGGTCGCGAGCTCACCGAGCGCGTTGTCGCAAACGAAGAACGACGCGCCACGCTGCACCAGCGTGCCGATCGAGCGTTTTTCGTCGTGCAAGAACGGGTTGCCGTCGCCGTGCCGGCGCGGCTCGCCGCGCCGCGCCGAGGCCTCGGCGATGCGGTAGCGCCGCCACACGTCGTCGTCGAGCCCGAGCGGGACACCGACGGAATAGAACACCGCGGCGACGTGCAGGGCGCCCGGACCCTCGCGCATCGTTTCCTCGTACGCGATCAGCGAGTTGCGCATCATGCCGAACACGATGCCGTCGGCGACCCGCGGTACCGCGAAGACTTGGCGGTGACGCGCCGGCAGCGCGAGCCGCGCCTCGATCGCCGCAAAGTCGTACAACGAAACGGGTTGTTCGGATGAAAGCGTTCCGGCCGCCGCGACTCCGGCGGCACCGTCGATGAACCCGCGACGAGAAACCATCTGCGTCCTCCGCTTGTCGTCTCGCTCAACCAGGGAGTCGATCGATTCGTTGCGCAAGCGGTGCGGCGGAAATGTGTCGCCGCGGCGCGAACGCGGCGCACCGATGGAAGCGGTGCGAGAACGCAGCATACGGTTGAGCGACGGCGCGCAGACGACCCTGCAGCAGTGGGGCGAGTGTGGTCCGCTGGTGCTCGCCGTTCACGGTGTCGGCGGGTCGCGACGCGGCTGGGCGCGGATCGGCGAGCACCTCGCGGGGGACGCGCGCGTCGTCGCGTACGACCAGCGCGGCCACGGCGACTCGACGGCGCGGAGCCCGATGACGGTCGAGCGCATCCTCGACGACCTCGGCGACGTCATCGCGTCGCTCGGCGAGCCGGTGGACGTGCTGATGGGACACTCCTGGGGCGGCGCCGTGGCGATCGTCGGCGGACGCCGGCTCGACGTCCGGCGCGTCGTCGGGATCGATCCGATGCTGCGCTTGGGCGCCGGCCTATGGTCCGGCAACGTGCTGCGCGAGCACCGCGCGGCGCTGGCGCAGTCCGGCGAGGAGCGCGAAGCAGCAATTCGCCGCTCGTACGCGGAGCTGCCGGAGGTCGAGGTCGCCGCCAAACTGCACGCGGCGCAGCGGATCTCGATCGATACGCTCGAGGTGCTCGGCGCCGACAGCGAGATCGAGGCCGGCCGTTGGGATTATCGCAGCGCGGTCTACGATTATCCGAAACCGCTGCTGCTCGCGCTGCCCGATCCCGCGCGCAGCGTCGTTCCTCCGGACGAGCGTGAGGAGCTGCGCGCGGGCGGCGGATCGCAGGTCCGCTTCGCCGTGTTCGACGGCGCGGGCCACTCGCTGCACCGCGAAGCCTTCGACCGCTTCGTCCCGGTCCTCGAGGCGTTCCTCAAGGAGTGATCCGCGCGCGCCGCGCGCTCGAGGATGGTCTTAATAGCGCGTGCGGACGTCCGGAGAATCGCGCTCGAGCGTCGGCTGCCAGGCCAGATCCGCTGCGATCTGCCAGAGGCTACGTACCGCGCGGCGCACCTGGACGGCGTCCGGCGCGTCTTGCGCGACGTCGGTTGTGACGAACGAACGCCAGCGATCGCCGCAACGGACGTTGACGCTGTAGCCGTTGAAGCGCGCGATGCCGTCAGCGTCATACGCCAGCCACCGGTTCGACGGCGAGTAACCCCCGTCGGTGCGCACGACGACCGCGGTCGGCCTGGGGTCGAGCGGGATCGCCGGATCCGGCGGCCCGGCGAAGACGGGTCTCGCGAGCGCCAGCACGCAAACCGCGCCGGCGATGAATCGAGTGACGACTCTCACGCGACGATTCTATCACCAAAGGAGTGATCCGCGTTAAGAACCGGCGCCGACGGCGGGCATCCGTCGTCGGGTCGCGTACCTTTACGGCATCGTAAACACGAGGGACGACGACGCGCGGTTGCGGGCGCTGCGTGCGTACCGGATTTTGGACACTCCGCCGGAGGCCGCGTATGATGCGCTGGCCCGGCTTGCCGCGTCCGTCACCCAGTCGCCGTCCGCGCTGATCGCATTCGTTGACGAGACGCGCGTGTGGTTCAAGGCCAGCGTTGGACTCGGCGGCCTTGCCGAAACGCCGCGCGCGGCTTCGTTCTGCGCCGCGGCGATCGGGGGATCCGAGCTGTTCGAGGTCGCCGACACGCGTGTCGACCGGCGTTTCGCGGCGAACCCGCTCGTTGCGGGCGGACTCGGCGTTCGTTTTTGCGCCGCCGCCCCGTTGCGGACCCCGGCCGGCGCGGCGCTCGGCACGGTCGCGGTGCTCGACCGCGAGGCTCGCACGCTCACCGGCGCGCAGCGCGGTCAGATCAGCCTCATCGCCCAACTGGTGATGTACCAGCTCGAACGGGACAAGGTGTTGTCGCAGCTTGCGGCGGGATTGGGCAGCGTCAGCGAGCTCACCCAAACGGTGCTGAGCTCGGCGCGGCCTTCGACCGCCGTACGCGCGCTGGTCGAAGCGGTCGGCACCGCGACCGGTGGCAAGGCGCGCCTGCTGCGGCGCGCGGTCGACGGCTCGTACGGCGTCGTCGCGGCGCTCGACGACCGGCCGTTGCCCGGCGGGCGCGCGCCGCTGGGCGGGGCCGCCTTCGCCCTCGAGGACACCCCGGCCGACGAGCTGGTCCTGGCGATTCCGGATGCGGGTTCCTATCCCGAGTTCGTGCTGGCGGTCCGTTACGCCGACCGGCGACCCGAAGAATCCGATCGCAGCGCGCTCGAGCTGGTCGCGTCGTCGTTCGCGATCGCCGTCCGAAATATCGCCCTGCATGCCGAAAGCGAGCGCCGTCGCGTCGAGCTGATCGAGGCGCGCGCTACGCAAGCCGATCTGGTCGCCCGGCTCGCGCGCGACGTGCGCGGCCCGGTCACGAGCATCATCGGCTTTGCGCGGCTGCTCGAAGAGGACGGGCGCTTCGCGGCCGACGCCCGCGAAGCGCTCGCAACGGTTCGGGCCAGCGGCGAGCGCGTCGCCGAAATCGCGTCCGACATCGATCTGCTCTCGCGGATCGAGCTGGCCGCGGTCGACCCGCAGTGGGTGGCGGTCGATCTGCGCGAACTCGTGACGGCGGCGGGGGCGGTGATCGAGCGAGCCGACGCGGTCCGCGTGGTCGCCGATCCCGAGCTGCTGGCGACGGCGCTCGGCCGGCTCGTTCACGACGGCCGGCGCGCTCTCGCGCCGGTCCGCGCGCGGCTCGAGAACCTCGACGAGGCGGTCGTGCTCGAACTCAACGGCACCGGCGCGTCGCCGGCCGATCCGGCCGCGCCGACGATCGGCTCGCGGCTCACCCAGCGCATCGTCGAGCGGCACGGCGGGTCGTTCCGCACGGGGTCGGGCGACGGAGCGTGGTGGGTCCGCATGATCCTACCCGCCGACCCGCGGCGCATCCAACGCCGTCTGCGGGTCCTGTTCGTCGGCACGGCCGAACGCGGCGCCGAGCTTCCCGAGCAGCTTCGCGCCCTGGGCTTCGTCGTCGAGGTCGCGTCGGGTTCGAGCGCCGTCCGCGCCGCGCTCGGCGGTGCCGATGTTGCAATCGTCCCCGCGGCTCTGGCGGCCTGGGCGGGCATCGACCGCATCCCCCTCGGGCAGCGCCGCCAGATCGGCTGGGTGCTGCTCAGCGGCGCGCGAGAAAGCCCCGCCGAGGGCTGGGACGCGGTCGTCGCCGCCTCGCCCCAGCCTGCCGAGGTGCGCAGCGCGATCTACGCCGCCGCCTCGAAGGCGCGGCTGCGGCGCACGACGACGGCCCCGCGATCGCCTCGAATTGACCGGTGCTGCCGCAAATGCGGCGGATCGGCCGAAGGCCGAACAGCCTGTCCTGAGTTTATCGAAGGGCGAGTGTCGGCGCACTTTGCGCCGACACACTCGGGAAAGACCCGGCACGAGGTCGAATCGAACGGGTCGACCTCGAAGGGATAGGCGTACGTGGCGAAGTTGATCGATCGCGCGTCGGGGCTCGGACCCGACCCGACCCCGGAGTACCAAGAGCTGGTCGAGCGCTGGCAGACCAAGGCCGACCGCACGGCGCCTCGCTCCGGCAAGGGCTCCGGCGCGGTCGACCGCACGATCTCCGACATCCCGCTCAAAACCGTCTATGGTCCCGACGACGTCGCGCACATCGACCTCACCCGCGACCTCGGAGTCCCGGGTGAGTTTCCGTACACGCGTGGGATCCACCCGACGATGTACCGCTCGCGGCTGTGGACGATGCGCCAGTTCGCCGGCTTCGGCAATGCCAAGCAGACCAACGAGCGCTACCATTTCCTGCTCTCGCAAGGGCAGATGGGCCTGTCGGTCGCGTTCGACATGCCGACCTTGATGGGCTACGACTCCGACAATCCTAAGTCGCTGGGCGAGGTCGGGAAGTGCGGTTGCGCGATCGACTCGATCCGCGACATGGAGACGCTCTTCGACGGGATCGATCTCGGCGCGATCACGACCTCGATGACGATCAACGGTCCGGCCGCGATCGCGCTCGCGCAGTACATCGTGACGGCGGAGAACAAGGGGATTTCGCGCGCGAAACTCGGCGGAACGCTGCAGGCCGACATCCTCAAAGAGTACATCGCGCAGAAGGAATGGATTTTTCCGCCGCGCCCGCACGTGCGCATCATCGTCGACATGATGGAGTTCTGCACGCGCGAGATGCCCAAGTGGAACACCATCTCGGTGTCGGGTTACCACATCCGCGAAGCCGGTTCGACCGCGGCGCAGGAGCTCGCCTTCACGTTGGCCGACGGCTTCGCGTACGTCGAGGCGGCGCAGCAACGCGGGATGGACGTCGACGAGTTCGCGCCGCGCCTGTCGTTCTTCTTCAACAGCCACATCGATTTCTTCGAGGAGATCGCGAAGTTCCGCGCGGCGCGGCGCATCTACGCGCGCCACATGCGCGACCGCTTCGGGGCAAAGGACCCGCGTTCGTGGCAACTGCGATTCCACACTCAGACCGCCGGCTGCAGCGCGACCGCGCAGCAGCCCGAGAACAACATCGTGCGCGTCGCGTTCGAGGCAATGGCCGCCGCGCTGGGCGGTACGCAGTCGCTGCACACCAACTCGATGGACGAAGTCCTCGCGCTGCCGACCGAGAAGTCGGTCGAGATCGCGCTGCGCACGCAGCAGGTGCTGGCCTACGAGACCAACGTCACCAACGTTGTCGATCCGCTTGGCGGCGCGTACTTCGTCGAGGCGCTCACCGACGAGATGGAGCGCCAAGTCGAGGAGTATTTCGCGCGGATCGCCGAGTACGGCGGGATGGTCGCGGCGGTCGAGGCCGGCTTCCCGCAGCGCGAGATCGCCGACGCGTCGTATCGCTACCAGCGCTCGATCGAGTCCGGCGAGCGGGTGATCGTCGGCGTGAATGCGTTCGAGCGGCCCGACGAGCAGCAGGCCGCGGACCTGCTCAAGATCGGCGCCGAGATCGAGCGGGGGCAGGCGCGCGCCGTGCAGGACGTTCGCGCCAGCCGCGACGCCGCCGCGGTCGAAGCGGCGCTGGCCGCGCTCAAGCGCGCGTGCGCCGGCGAGGCGAACGTCATGCCCCACCTGATCGACTGCGTGAAGGCGGTCGCCACCGAAGGCGAGATCGTCGACGCGATGGTCTCGGTCTACGGCCGCTACACGGAGACGACGCAGTTCTAGTGTCGACGACAGCACGCACCGAGCCGCCCGCTGCGGGTCATCGTCGCGAAGGCGGGGCTCGACGGGCACGACCGCGGCGCGAAGGTGATCGCGCGCGCGCTGCGCGACGCCGGGATGGAAGTGATCTACACCGGGCTGTTCCAGACGCCCGAGCAGATCGTGCAGACCGCGATCCAGGAAGACGCCGACGGGATCGGTCTGTCGATCCTTTCCGGCGCGCACATGACGCTCTTTCCGCTGGTCGTCGAGCAGCTGGCGGCGCAGGGCGCCGACGACATCGTGTTTTTCGGCGGCGGGACGATCCCGGCCGATGACGCGGCCGAGCTCAAGCGCCTCGGCGTGCGCGAGATCTTCACGCCCGGCGCGCCCCTCTCAGACATCATCACCTTCGTCGAACGCGAATGCGGCAAGCGACGCGAGCTGGCCGGATAACGTCGTGAACGCTGTCCCCCACCGGCGCGCGGCGGGTTCGCACGCGCGTCGCGCCGTCGCCGACGGGCGATCCGCACGTCGGGACGGCCTACGTCGCCCTGGTCAACTTCTGCTTCGCGCGCAAGCACGGCGGCGACTTCGTGTTGCGCATCGAGGATACCGATCTCGCGCGCTCGACGCCCGAGTCCGAGCGCGCGATCCTGGACGCGCTGCGCTGGACCGGGCTGCCCTGGGACGAGGGCCCCGACGTCGGCGGCCCGCACGGGCCGTACCGCCAGAGCGAGCGCTCCGCGATCTATCGCGCGCTACGCCGACGAGCTGCTCGCGACCGGGCACGCGTTCCGCTGCTTTTGCACGCCCGAGCGGCTCGAGGCGATGCGCGCGGCGCAGCGCGCCGCCGGCACGCAGCAGAAGTACGACGGTCTCTGCCTCGCGTCCCGCGGCAGAAGTCGGCCGGCGCGCCGCGGCCGGCGAGCCGTTCGTCGTGCGGATGAAGGTCCCGGAGTCGGGCGTGTGCATCGTACACGACCTCGCGCGCGGCGACGTTCCGTTCGAGTTCGCGAGCGTCGACATGCAGGTGCTGCTCAAGTCCGACGGCCTGCCGACGTACCACCTGGCGAACGTCGTCGACGACCACCTCATGGAGATCACGCACGTGATCCGCGGCGAAGAGTGGGTCTCGTCGGCGCCCAAGCACCTGCTGCTCTACGGATACTTCGGGTGGGAACCGCCGGCGCTGATGCACCTGCCGCTGCTGCGCAACCCCGACAAGTCGAAGCTCAGCAAGCGCAAGAACCCGACCGGCATCCTGTTCTACGAGCGGATGGGCTATCTGCCCGAGGCGCTGCTGAACTTTTTGGGGCTGTTGCTCGCGCCGGCCCCGGAGGGCCACGAGATCTTCGGCGTCGCCGTCCTGACCGAACGGCTCGACTTGGCGAAGATCTCGTTGGGTGGACCGGTTTTCGACGCCGCGAAGCTCGACTGGATCAACGGCCAGTACCTGCGCGGGCTCACCACTGACGATTGCTCGCACGCACGGCGGCGTGGGGTTTCGATGCCGCGCGGCTCGCGCGGATCGCCGAGCTGGCCAAGTCGCGCGTGGAACGGCTGAGCGACCTTGTCCCGGCCGCGGCGTACCTTTCGCCGGCCGGCTCGCGGTCACGAAAGAGTCGTTCGCGGGCACGAAGCTCGACGACGACGTGCTGCGCAAGGCGCTGGCGCTGGCGATGTGGCGGTTGGACGCCGAGCGCGCGCTTCGACGTCGAGACCATCGAGCGCGTCCTCAAAGGCGTCGGCGATACGCTCGGCGTGAAGTTTCGCGATCTCTCGCGCGCGTACTACGTCGCGATGACCGGCAGCATGACGTCGTTGCCGCTGTTCGACTCGATGGAGCTGCTCGGGCGCGACCTGTGCCGCGAGCGTTTTCGCGTCGCGCTGGAAGCGTTCGGCGGCGTGAGCGCCAAGGAGCAGAAGGAGTGGCAGCGTTGAGCGACGCGCGCGATCGTTCTGGCGGCCGGTAAAGGCACGCGGATGAAGTCGGCCTGGCCGAAGGTGCTCCACGAGCTGTGCGGGCGGGCGATGCTGTGGTGGGTGCTCGAGGAGCTGCACGCAGCGGGGTGCAGGAGATCGTCGTCGTGACGAACCCCGAGCTCGACCCGCTCGTGTCGCGCTTCGCGGTGCGAACCGTCGTGCAGGCCGAGCAGCTCGGCACCGCGCACGCGGTGACGACCGCGCTCGACGCGCTCGAGCCGCGCGAGGGTGCGGTCCTCGTCGCGTACGGCGACATGCCGCTGGTCGATCGCGGCATCTTTGACGCGGTGCAGGCTGCGCTCGGCGCCGACGAAGCGACCGCGCTGGCGCTGGTCACGGCGCGGATGCCGCTGCCGTCGAGCTTCGGACGCGTGGTGCGCGCGAAGGCTGCCGCGCGTCCGGCGAATGGAGCGGTCGAGCGGATCGTCGAGGCGAAGGACTGCACGGCCAAGCAGCTCGCGATCGACGAGATGAACGCGGGCATCTACGCGTTCCGCGAGGCCGCCCTGCGCGACGTTGCGGCGCGCATCGGCAACCGGAACGCGCAGGCCGAGTACTACCTCACCGACGCCGTCGAGCTCCTGATCGCAGCGGGCAAGCGCGTCGCAGCGGTCACCGCCGCCGATTACCGCAGCGTGCTTGGGGTCAACGATCGGGTCGAGCTAGCGGAGGCCCGCGCGCTGCTCAACCGGCGGCTGTGCGAAACGCACATGCGAGCCGGCGTGACGATCGTCGATCCGGCGACGACCTCGCTGGAGCCGGGGCTGCAGATCGCCGCCGATGTCACCATCCATCCGGGAACGTGGATTTTCGGCGAGACGCGGATCGGAGAAGGCACGTCGATCGGGCCGCACTGCCGCATCGGCAACGCGGTCATCGGCGAGCGCTGCGACATCCGCGAGAGCGTGATCCTTTCGACCCGGCTCGGCGACGACGTGCGCGTCGGGCCGTTCGCCCACCTGCGCGACGGCAACGTGATCGGCGACCGCGTGCGGATCGGGAACTTCGTCGAGTTCAAGAAGTCGGAGATCGGCGACGACGTCAAGGCGAATCACCTGGCCTACATCGGCGACGCCACCGTCGGGCCGCGCACGAACTATGCGGCGGGCGCGATCACCTGCAACTTCGACGGCGAGAGGAAGAGCCGCACCGAGATCGGCGCCGACGTCTTCATCGGCACGAACAACGCGCTGGTCGCCCCGCTGAAGATCGGCGACGGCGCGATGACCGGCGCAGGCTCGGTCGTCACCCGCGACGTCGCCCCCGGAGACAAGGTCGCCGGCGTCCCCGCGCGCCCGATCGTGAAAAAGCCCGCAGCGACATAGCGGCATCGCTCGCCCTGCCGAACGCTCTTCGTCGCCGTACGACTATGTCACGCGAATACGAATCACATTTGGACGCCGTAGGCTTCGCGGGTGGAGAGCACTCGGCGACGTGGGTTCGATGGCCAGGGATCGCGCACGATCACGCCTTGGACTGGGCCTCGCCGTTCGCATAGCGCGTGTATTCGGCGGCGGTGAGGATCATCGCGTGGCCGAGCGAGCCGACGATCAGCGGGTGGTTTTGGGCGAGGTCCTGCGTGGCGGTTACCCAGCTCGCTGAGAACGTGTCGGCCGAAACGCGGAACGGGCGGTTCGCGTCATCGACCCAGTCGCGGTTGAGCGAACCCATGATCGCCTGCGGCGTCCCGCGCATGTTGCGGATCCCGCCGTACGCTTCACGAACGATCCGCGCCTGGCTCACCGGGTGTCCGTAGTACGCGAAGACGCCCGAGATCGCCGCCGCCCAACACCAGTTGGACTGCAGTTGCACGTTGGGTTCGAGCTGCGCGGTGACGTCGAGCTCCTGTGACGGGATGCCGGCGTCACAGAGTTGCGCCGTCCCGTAATCGGTCGACTGGTATCGGCCGCACTTCACGTCGGCCGAGGCCGGTTGCGCGACGGCAAGACCGGACGTGGCAATCAGCGCGACCATGAAGGCAGATTCGGAACAGGCGCACGGCCGAACCGTCCGCCCAGACCGGCCCGGTGTCCTGCTCCGGGCAGGAAAGGAGGCTGTGCGAGCCGTCTCTCTGGCTGGAATGGAGCAGTTGCCACGCGACTTCGTCGGTTACGGCGCGCGTCCGCCCGATCCGCGCTGGCCGGACGGCGCGCGGCTCGCGGTGCAGATCGTGATGAACTACGAGGAGGGCTCGGAGTACGCGATCGGTGAGGGCGACGAGAGCTCCGAGATGTACCTCACCGAGGTCCCCGGTGCGACGCTGGGCCCCGGCAAGCGCGACTTGATCGTCGAGTCCGTTTACGAGTACGGCAGTCGGGCCGGATTTTGGCGGTTGATGCGGATGTTCGGGGAGCGCGACATTCCGATCACCGTGTTCGGCGCGGCGCTGGCGCTCGAGCGCAATCCGGCCGCCGCGGCGGCGATCCGCGACGCCGGCTACGAGGTCTGCTCGCACGGCTGGCGCTGGATCGGCTTCCAGAACATGGGCGAGGAAGAAGAGCGGGCGCAGATGCGCCGCGCGGTCGAGTCGATCGAACGCACGACCGGGACGCGTCCCTACGGCTGGTATTGCCGTTACGCGCCGTCGACCAACACGCGCCGGCTCGTCGTCGAGGAGGGCGGCTTTCTGTACGACTCCGACGCGTACAACGACGACCTGCCGTATTGGACGCGCGTGGACGGCAAACCACATCTGGTGATTCCCTACACGCTCGACAACAACGACATGAAGTTCAGCGTCGCCCCGGGCTTCACGTCGGGCGAGGGCTTTTTCGCCTACCTGAAGGATGCGTTCGACGTGCTGTATCGCGAAGGCACGACCTCACCGAAGATGATGTCGGTGGGACTCCACACGCGCCTGGTCGGCCGCCCCGGCCGCGCCGCGTCGCTCGAGCGGTTCCTGGATTACCTCAAGGGGCACGAGGACGTGTGGATCTGCCGGCGCGTCGACATCGCCCGGCACTGGATCGCCAACCACCCGGCGGAGCGCTGATGCAGAACGGCGCGATGCACCTTCCGAAGGCGGAGCTGCACCTGCACATCGAGGGGACGCTCGAGCCCGAGCTGATCTTCGACCTCGCCGAGCGCAACCGGGTTGCCCTGCCGTACCCGTCGGTCGACGCGCTGCGCCGCGCCTACGAGTTCACCGACCTGCAGTCGTTCCTCGATCTCTACTATGGCGCGATGAACGTGCTGCGCACCGAGCGGGATTTCGCCGAGCTCGCCGACGCGTACTTCGTTCGGGCGCGCGAGCAGGGCGTCGTGCATGCGGAGATCTTCTTCGACCCGCAGGCGCACACGGCTCGCGGCGTCGCCTTCGAGACGGTGATCGACGGCTTGTGGTCGGCCGTGCGCGACAGCGAGCAGCGCTATGGAATAACTTCGAAGCTGATCCTATGCTTTCTGCGCGATCTCAGCGCGGAGTCGGCGATGACGACGCTCGAGCAGGCGCTGCCGTACGGCGAGCGGATCGTCGCTGTCGGGCTCGACTCGGCCGAGGTCGGCCATCCGCCGAAGAAGTTCGCCCGCATCTTCGAGCGCGCGCTGGCGGAAGGCTGGAAGACCGTCGCGCACGCCGGCGAGGAAGGGCCGCCGGCCTACGTGTGGGAGGCGCTCGATCTCCTGAAAGTCTCGCGCGTCGACCATGGCGTGCGCAGCTTGGAGGATCCGGCGCTCGTCGCGCGGCTGCGCAGCGAGCGGATCCCGCTCACCGTGTGCCCGCTCTCGAACGTCAAGCTGCGCGTGTTCGACGACCTGCGCCGTCATACGCTCGGGAAGATGCTCGAGGCAGGGTTGGTCGCGACCGTCAACTCCGACGATCCGGCCTACTTCGGCGGCTACGTCGGCGACAATTTCGCCGCGGTCGCCTCCGCGCTGGATCTCGCGCCGAGCGCGTTGGCCACTTTGGCGCGCAACAGCTTCGAAGCGTCGTTTGTCGATCGCACGACCCGCGCGCGTTACCTCGCGCTGATCGATGCCGCGCAAGCGGAACGGGCGACCAAGCCGTGAGGCTTCACGCCCGGCTCGCCGAGCTCGCAACGCATGGTGCCACGTCCGACGGGATCGACCGCGGTCTCTTCACCGCGCCCGAGCACGCCGCGCGCGCGTTGTTCGCGCGCTGGGCGTTGCAGGCAGGGCTGCGCGTCGAGCAGGATCGCGCCGGCAACGTGTTCGCGCGGCTGATCGGGCTGCACGACGACGCGCCGGTGCAATGCGGCTCGCATCTCGACACGGTCAAGGACGGCGGCGCGTACGATGGAGCGTACGGCGTCGTCGGCGGACTCGAGGCCGTAACGCGCATCGCGGCGACGGGCGCGCGCCCGGCGCGCTCGATCGAAGTGGTGGCGTGGGCCGGCGAGGAGGGGAGCCGTTTCCCGCTCGGCTGTCTGGGGAGCTCGGCCTACGCCGGACTGAACGCCTACGAGGACATTGCGGCGCTGGTCGGCGACGACGGCGAGTCGTTCGCTTCGGCGCTGCTCGGTCCGCACGGACTGCTGGCCGGCGTACCGGTGCGCGACGATTTCCCGCCGCCCGCGGCGTACGTCGAGCTGCACATCGAGCAAGGCCCGGTGATGGAGCGCGCCGGCGTGCGGCTGGGCGTCGTGACCGCGATTGCCGGGCAGCGACGGTTGAGCGTCGTCGTCGACGGCGTCGCAGGCCACGCGGGAACGATCCCGATGCGCGACCGTGCCGACGCGCTGTGTGCCGCCAGCGAGCTGGTGCTGGCCGTCGAACAGGCCGCCGTCGCGGCGGGAGAGTCGGTCGCGACGGTCGGGCGATTGCTGGTCGCGCCGAATCAGACCAACATCGTTCCGGGTGACGTGCTGTTTCGGGTCGACGCGCGGTCGGTCGACGACGCGCGCGTGATCGGCATCGAGCGGACGTTGCGCGAGCGCGCCGCCGAGGTCGCCGCGGCGCGCGGCGTGCGCGTCGCGATCGAGACGCTCGAGGTGCGTGACGCGGTGCCGATGGAAGCGCGCATGCGCGGGCTGGTCCGCGACGCGTGTCTCGCGCTCGACCCGCAGGCGATCGAGATCGCCAGCGGCGCCGGTCACGACGCGATGTGCGTCGCCCAGATCGCGCCCACCGCGATGATCTTCGTCCCCAGCGTCGGCGGCCGCAGCCACGTCGGCGACGAGCTGACCGCGCCGGCCGATCTCGATCTCGGCGTCGACGCGCTCGCCGCCGTGCTGAACGCCGCAGCCGAGCGCGCCTGGTAGGAGGCGCGCGCGGCCGCGCAGCAAGACGCACCGATGCGTTTCTTCATTTGCGGCTCAGCGCTGCGCGGGCAGCCGGATCACGGGAACCTGGGCGCAGCGACCTTCGTGTGCGAGGCGAAGACGAAGCCGATCTACCGGCTGCACTCGGTGGAAGACCAGCACCCGGGGATCTACGAGTGCGCCGAAGGCGGCGTGGCGATCGCCGGCGAGGTTTACGAGCTGACCGACGAGCAGCACGCGCACCTGCTCGCCACCGAGCCGCCCAACCTCTACGAAGCGCCGATTCAGCTCGACGACGGCAGCAGCGTCAACGCGATGATCTATCCGCGCGACATGATCGAGCAGCGCGGCTACACCGACATCTCCCACCACGGCGGCTGGGCAGCGTACAAAGCCGCGAGACCCTAATCCGGGCGGTCCGCTTCGAGACCGCGAGGGCTACCAAATGAATGGCAGCAAACGATACTTCACGCTCCTGCCGTACTCCGCGTAGCCCGGTAGGCGCTTTGCGAGAAACCGTTCCTCGTCGAGCAGGCGCCACACGACCGCCGGTGCCATTAACGCGACGCCGACGAACCCCCACCACGCTCCGAGCGCGAGCGGCGTGCCGAGAACGTACAACAGCGACCCGCTGTACATCGGGTGCCGCACGACCGCGTAGGGTCCGGTCGAGACGACCCGTTGGTCGGATGCCACTTCAATGGTGGCGGACGAGAACGAGTTCTGTTTGAAGACGAAAAAGACGATCGAGAACCCAACCAAGAAAAGAACGTCGCCTGCAATCGCGACGGACGAAGGCACCATGGACCATTGCAGACGGCGATCGAGTCCGGCGAACACGAAGATCGCGATGAACCCGATCGACGCGATCGTCATGGCAATCCGTTGACTCGGCGCCTTTTCGGCCGCCGGCCCGCCACGGACCCGCCGCTCCAAGAGAGCCGGATCCTTTCTCGCGAGATAGGCGGTGATCGTCGAGGCCAACACGGCAAACAAGACGATATAGGTCCAAGCCTGCCAGTAGTGTAGCGTCCCTGCGGTGAGAAAGAGCAGCGCTCCCATCACGACCAGGACGAAAAGAAGTCCGCCAAACGCTCGTGCGACCAAGGTCGTCATAGCGCGCATCAGTCCTGCGCGGCGCGAATCGCGTAGCTCATCAGCGGCAGGACTCGTCCGGTCGCGGCCGAGACGATCTCGCCGATCCGCGTCGCACCGTGGCGCAGATAAAAGCCCTCGGCGTTCGGATCGCTCTCGATCGAGAATACGGTATAGCCGTTCGCGCGCGCCGTTTCGACCGCGTGCAACCAGAGCATCCGGCCGATCCCGCTGCCGATCGCGCTGGGCATCACCCACATATCCTCGAGGAACGTTACGCCGTCACGCGGCTGGAATCCATAGAACCCGAGCAACGTCTCCTCGCGTTCAGCCACGAACACGGGGCAGTCCGCCAAGTACCTCAGGTCGGGAACGAGCGCGCGATCGACCCGCCGCATGAAGTCGTCGTCGTAGCCCCAGTGGGCTTTTGACGCGCGCGCGACCGCCGCGAGCGCATCGCGGTCGTCCGGCGTCGCGCGGCGGATT
>CAVRQP010000003.1:0-623139 GCA_963723445.1 Vulcanimicrobiota bacterium | reverse complement strand
GGACAGTCAAGCGGTTCATCTTCGCGAGCTTCTGCCGTTTGTCAGCGAATTCGCCCCGGTCGGTTGGATTCTAGAGTTATCCGGCCGATTAGGCTTTGAACTTGAACTCGCACGGATCGGCTTTGCGACCGTCGGCGCAAAGATAACGCGATGACGGCAGTAATTCGGCGAATCTCCGCAAAGGTACGGAGGTGCAATCGATTCGATTTGCCGTGCGTCTGCTTGGTGTTGCGGCCCTCTCCGCGCTGGTTTTCACGCTCGCTCCCGCACCTCGCGATCGGCGCGCCGGCCGGCGGTCCCGCCGCCGATACCAAGGTGCTCGACCTGGCGAACCTCGACCCCACCTGCAAGGCCTGCGACGACTTCTATCAGTTCGCGGCCGGCGGGTGGATCAAGAAGAACCCGTTCCCGCCGGGTCATGCCTCTTGGGGCGCCGCCGCGCTGTCCGACGAGAACCGCGCGGTCCTGACCTCGATCCTCGAGGACGCGGCCAAGGTCACCAACGCGCCGGCGGGCAGCGACGAGCAGAAGCTCGGCTCGTTCTACCGCGCGTGCATGGACGAAGCCGGGATCGAGAAGGCCGGCACCGCGCCCGATCGACCCGATGCTGGCCGGCATCAACGGCATCTCGTCGGTCCCGCGCTGGTCGACGAGATCGGGAAGCTGCACGCGGACGGCGTCAACGGCGGCCTCACGTTCGGCTCGGACGCCGACACCAAGGACTCATCGAAGCAGATCGCGTCGACTCGGCCTGGGCGGCACCGGCCTGCCCGACCGCGACTACTACCTCAACGAAAGCGCGCGCTTCGCGGCGATCCGCACGGCCTACCGCACCTACGTCGCGACGCAGCTGGTGAACCTCGGCGAACCGCAAGCGACCGCCGACAGCGATGCCGACGCGATCATCGCGCTCGAGACCGCAATCGCGAAGGCGATCCCGCCGCGCGAAGCGATGCGCGATCCGCGCCGCGACGTACCACCCGACGCCGGTCGCCGACTTGGCGAAGCTCGGCGCCGCACATCCCGTGGATCGTCGTACTTCGCCACCTACAAGGCGCCGTCGTTCTCGATCGTCGACGTCGCCGATTCCGCGCCTACGTCACGGCGTACGACGGGCTGATCGCATCGACGCCGCTCTCGACCTGGAAGGCGTACCTGCGCTACAAGGTCGCCGACTCGTTCGCGTCCGCGCTGCCCAAGCGCTTCGCCGACGCGAGCTTCGCTTTCCGCAGCACGACGCTGACCGGCGTGAAGGAACAGCTGCCGCGCGCGCAGCGCTGCACCGCCGCCACCGACGCGTCGCTGCGCGACGTGCTCGGCAAGGCTACGTCGAGAAGGCGTTCCCGCCGGCCGCCAAGGCGCGCGCGCAAGGCGCTCGTCGACAACCTGCAGGGCGTCCTGCACGACGACATCGAGACGCTCGACTGGATGAGCGCCGCCACCAAGGCGCGCGCGGACGAGAAGCTGGCCGCGTTCACCAAGAAGATCGGCTACCCCGACAAGTGGGTCGACTTCTCGAAGCTCACCGTCACCGACGGACCGTACGCGAACAACGTCATCGCGGTGCGCCGCTTCCAGAGCGCGCGCAACATCGCGCGCATCGGAACCGCGACGGACCGCACGCTCTTCGGCATGACGCCGCCGACCGTCAACGCGTACTACAACCCGTCCGACAACGAGATCGTGTTTCCGGCCGGCATCCTGCAGCCGCCGTTCTTCAACGCGAACGCCGACGACGCGGTGAACTACGGCGCGATCGGCGCCGTGATCGGTCACGAGATGACGCACGGCTTCGACGACCAGGGCCGCCAGTTCGACGCGAAGGGCAACCTGAGCGACTGGTGGACGCCGGCCGACGCGGCCGCGTTCAAGAAGCGCGCGCAGTGCATCGTCGACGAGTACAGCTGCGCTCGAACCGTTCCCGGGCGTGCACGCGAACGGCACCAACCTCCAGGGCGAGGCGATCGCCGACCTCGGCGGTCTGACGATCGCGTACAAGGCCTTCGAGCGCACGCCGCAGGCCAAGGCGCACAAGATGATCGACGGCTACACGCCCGAGCAGCGCTTCTTCCTGTCGTACGCCCAGGTATGGCGCGGCTCGCAGACCGAGGCCTCGATCCGGCAGGCCGCGCTCACCGACCCGCACCCCAATCCGCGGCTGCGCGTGATCGGTACGCTATCGAACATGCCCGAGTTCCGCGCGGCGTTCCACTGCGTCGCCGGCGACAAGATGGTGCGCAAGGACAGCTGCCAGATCTGGTAGCGCGCGAAATGGCGTCACGCCGGGCGGTAACCGGCCGGCGTGACGCCCTAAGCTATATCGCCGGAATCTCGGAATCGGCTGGGATCACACCGCTGCAGCGCGCGCGCCGCGATGAAATCGCGGATGCCCGAGCCGATCACGCCGAGCGCGAAGACGGTGAGCAGCCACGAGAGCCAGCCGTACGATGCGGCGGCAAATCCGGTCGGGCTCTGGACCCAGCCGGCGACCTGCGGGAAGAGCAACGCGACGAAGATCCCGTAGGTGATCCCCATGATCGCGTGCATCGAGCGTTCACCCGCCGGCAGCTTGCGGGTGCCGTCTTCGACGATGAAGTCGGCGAGGGTGATCGCGATCTCCGTCGCGAGCAACAGCGCGAGCGGGAGGACGAGCCAGCCGTGCGGCTGCAGCCATGCGAGCGAGGCGAACAGCACGAAATAGGCGCAGTCGCGCCAGGCGTGCAGCCGCAACTCTCGCCACGCGCGCCGGCATGCGCGGCAGGCGGGCGACGAGCTCGTGGAACACGATCGTGTCGAAGGCGCCCATCAGCGCGAGGACGAGCAGAACGCACAGCGCGGTGGTCATGGGAGCGGCGTCACCGGACCGCCGTAGGTCGCGAGACGTCCGAGTACCGGCACCGCGATCGAGACGAGGAGATTCCAGCCGCGCTCGTCGGCCGCGCGCCGCGGCTTCGATGCGCGGCACGAGCCAGCGCGGCAGCGGCGAATCCGAGAAAGCGGCAGGCGATCGACGAGAAGCGCAGCCCACGCTCGTTCGCGTCGACGTCGAAAACGAACTGGAGCGGTCCCGCCTCCTCGACGAGATGGTCCCCGTCGATCCAGTGCACGGTGCGCAGCTTCGTGTCGGGAAAGATGCGTTCCCACACCTCGCGGTCGTCGCGCACCGTCACGACGAGCTTCCCCGGCGCGCGCGGCGACGGCTTGGGGAGCCGCAGCAGCGCGGACAGTACGGTGCGCAAGAACCCCGGCTCGTACGTTACCTCCATCGCGAACTCCGCCGTTCCGCCCGGGCCGGCGTGAAAGCGCCGCAGCGTATCGGGGAGGCGTTCGAACGAGGCGCCCAGGAGCCGCTGGTAGAGTTGATGCCGAGCCGGCAACGTTCGCCGGTCGTCGTCTTTGTCGGGCCGGAGCGCGATCGGCGTCGGCATTCAGAGCCCGTACGCGTAGACGTGCTTGTCGAACGAAACGGCAAACACCGACGCGTTGACGACGGTCGGCGCCGTGTAGGACGGCGCACCGAACGCACCCGACGTCCAGAGCAGGGAGCCGGTCGCGGCGTCGAACGCGGCGATCGTTTTGCCGGCACCCGTCGCATAATAGACGACTCCATCGGCGATCACCGGCGCGGAGAACGGCCCCGCCGACGTGCCGCCGTGCTGCCATGCGAGCACCAGCATGCAGTTGACGAACGAGAACGCCAAGAGGCCTTGTCCGTACTGACCGTTCGCCGTCCCGTTGGCGATGTACAGCATGTTCGTGGCCGCATCGTAGGATGCGGCATCGACGTTCAGACCCTGGTCGGACGGCGCTCCGATCGAGAGTCGCTGGACCGGCCCGTTAGCGATCGTATCGACGTCGTAGAGGTCGAGTACACCGCTCTTCTGTTCCGCGGCGAGCTGCGGCGGGCATCCCGGCGCGACGAAGGTTACCGGATTCGCGCCGAAGTCGTCGTCGTTCGGAACGTTCGCGTTGTACTGCGAGTTGGTCGCGACGGGAGCGAGCGCCGAAGTCAGCCGGACAACGCTGTCGCTGTACGGTGCGTTTTCCGGGAACACGTTGCCGGTCGTGACGTACACGTCGGTCACGCCTGGGCGCGGATCGGCGACGACGCCCCCCGCGCCCCAGATGCCGCCGCCGTACTGCGGCGAGATCGCCGGGTTCCAGCTCGCGGTTCGGGCGCCGGTCGTTGGGTTGAGCGCCACGACCGCGCCGAAGTAGACGCCGATGTCGCAATAGCCCGCGCTCGTGGCGTACAGCGTCCCCGCGGCCGAACGCGCAAGCCCGCTATAGGTGTACTCGGCGGTAGCGTCCTGCACGACGGCGGTGCGCGGCGGGCCAGCCGGGGAGCGGCGCGCCGCTGGCGAGATCGAGGCCGTGTGCGTTACCGTGTCCGTCGACGACGTAGAGCGCGTTGCGCGACCGGTCGATCAGCGGCGTCGACGTGATGCCCCATTGAGGCAGATCCTGGCAAATGTTCTGCACCGTGCCGAACGCTCGCGTCCAGACTAGTGTGCCGCTGACCGCGTTGAGCGCGTAGACGTTCCCCGCTTCGTCGGCGACGTAGACGACATCGGCGGCGCCGCTCGTCAGCGCGACGTTCGCCGCGACGACCGGTTGCGCGACGATGGCGCCGGCGGTCGCGAAGCTCCAATGCAGGTGCAGCGAACCGGCGTTGTTTCGTCCGAGCGTCATCTCGTTCGGGTTCTTTCCGCTGCGCGTCGCGTCGTAGCCGAACATCGTCCAATCGACGTGGCCGTTCCCGCTCGGAACCGCCGTCGCTCGCGGCGTCGCTGGGCTCGGCGATGTACCGCCGCCTCCGCCACACGCCGCGAGCAGCGCCGCCGACGCAAATGGGAGAATGACCGTCCCGAAAAGACGGCAAAACTTCATATCGCCCGCCGTTCGCCCAGCCGCCACGCCGAGCCTGTCAAAGCCCAATGTCTCAGCGTTGGACGAGTTCAGCTTCGACCGCCGCCTCGTGCGAGCGCGCTTCGAGGCCGAGCGGCGCCGCAAGAACCTCTAGACCGCGAGCGGGCTCGACTGGAGTCGTTCACGAAGCGTGGTGCGATGGCCGAGACGGGTTTGTCGCGCGGGCTGACCGACTACGGCGATCGCGCGTTTTCGTTGTACTTGCGGCGCGCGTTCGCGAAGTCGATGGGGTTCTCGGACGCGATGCTGGAGCGGCCGATCGTCGGGATCGCGACGGCCGGCGGCGGGTTCAACAACTGCCATCGCACCACGCCCGAGCTGGTGACCGCCGTGTCGCGCGGCGTGCTCGGCGCGGGCGGGCTGCCGCTCGAGTTTCCGACGATCTCGCTGGGCGAGCCGTTTCTCACCCCGACGAGCCTCGTGTTCCGCAACTTGATGGCGATGGACGTCGAGGAGATGATTCGCGCGCAGCCGATGGACGCGGTCGTGCTGATCGGCGGCTGCGACAAGACGGTGCCCGCGCAGCTCATGGGCGCGCTGTCGGCCGGCAAGCCGGCGATCTCGCTGGTCGTCGGGCCGATGATGACCGGCAGCTTCGAGGGCACGCGGCTCGGCGCGTGCACCGACTGCCGCGCGTGGTGGGCGCGCTATCGTGCAGGCGAGGTGTCCGACGAGCGCATCGGCGCGCTCGAGTCGAATCTCGCGACGACGGCCGGCACCTGCGCGGTGATGGGCACCGCCAGCACGATGGCGTGCGTTACCGAAGCGCTCGGCATGAGCCTGCCCGGCGCGGCGACGCCGCCCGCCGTGCACGCCGAACGTCTGCGCGTCGCCGAGGCGACCGGCGCGCGCGCGGTCGCGCTCGCCGCCGAGAACCTGACGCCCGATCGCATCGTCACGCGTGACAGCGTCGAGAACGCGCTGCGCGTGCTGCTGGCGATCGGCGGCTCGACCAACGCCGTCATCCACCTGACCGCGATCGCCGGGCGGCTAGGACTCCCGCTGAGCCTCGAGCATTTCAACGAGATCAGCGCGACGACGCCGGTGCTGGTCAACCTCAAGCCGGTCGGCGACCACTACATGGAGCACTTTCATGCCGCCGGCGGCGTCGGCGCGTTGCTGCGCGAGCTTGCGCCGCTGCTGCATCTCGACGTCACGACGGTGAGCGGCGAAACGCTCGGTGAACGGTTGTCGCGCCTCCCCGAGTACGTCGGTCGCGACGTGATACACGCGGCGGCCGAGCCGATCGTCGAGCGCGACGCGCTCGTCGCGTTGTTCGGCAACCTCGCACCGAACGGCGCGATCCTCAAGGCCGCGGCGGCCGACGCGCGGCTGCATGGAGCACGAAGGGCGCGCCGTCGTGTTCGCCGGCCTGGCCGACATGGCGGCGCGGATCGACGATCCCGATCTCGACGTCGAGCCCGACGACGTTCTCGGTGCTGCAGAACGCCGGCCCGATCGGCGCGGGAATGCCCGAGGCGGGCTACCTGCCGATCCCCAAGAAGCTGCTCGCGCGCGGCGTGCGCGACATGCTGCGCATCAGCGACGCGCGGATGAGCGGCACCGCCTACGGCGCGGTCGTGCTGCACGTCTCGCCCGAGGCCGCCGATCGGCGGACCGCTCGCAGCGGTGCGCAACGGCGACCGCATCCGCGTGAGCTTGCGCGACAAGCGGCTCGACCTGTTGCTGCCCGACGCCGAGATCGCGGACCGACTACGCTCCGTTTCGGCGCGCGGAATCTCCCGCGCGCGGCTACGCCAAACTCTACGCCGAGCACATTCTCGGCGCGGAGCTTGGCTGCGACTTCGATTTTCTCGCCGCTCGGTCGTAGTCTGGGGCGGGCGCGGTCGTCGTCCCTTCGACCCGGCTCAGGGACGACGAACGCAGCGCGCGAAGCGTCTTCGACAAGCTCAGGATGACAACGGTTGCTCAGGATGACGACGGTTCGCTCAGGATGACAACGGGTAAGGTTCTAGGATGACGACTATTTGTCGATGTCCGCCGAAGCATAGGTATTTGATCTCGGTCCACTCGTCGATGCCGTACTTCGAACCTTCGCGGCCGATGCCGGACTCTTTGATGCCGCCGAACGGGATCGACTCGTTGGCGATGAGCGGCGTGTTGATCCCGACCATGCCCGGTCTCGAGCGCCTCGGCGACGCGCCAGACGCGGCCGATGTCGCGGCTGTAGAAGTACGAGGCCAGCCCGAACGGCGTGTCGTTCGCCATCGCGACGACGTCGGCTTCGGTGTCGAACGACGCGATCGCGGCGACGGGCCCAAACGTCTCCTCGTTGCTCAACCGCATCGCGGGCGTCACGTTGGTGAGAATCGTCGGCTCGTAGAAGGTCCGGCCGAGCTCGTGCGGCTTGCCGCCGTGGACGACGGTCGCGCCGCACTTGCGCGCATCCTCGACGTGCTCGACGACCTTCGAGAAGCCTTGCTCCTCGATCAGCGGCCCCAGCGTGATCCCTTCCTCGAAACCGTTGCCGGCGCGCAGCTTGCGCACGCGCGCGGTCAGCTTCTCGACGAACGCGTCGTGGACGCCCGCCTGCACGTACAGGCGGTTCGGGCTCACGCACACCTGGCCGGCGTTGCGGAACTTCGCGCCCATCGCGCCCGAGACGGCCGCGTCGAGGTTGGCGTCGTCGAATACGATGAACGGTGCGTTGCCACCCAGCTCGAGCGACACTTTCTTGACCGTGCGCGAGCACTGCTCCATCAGCAGCTTGCCGACCGCGGTCGATCCGGTGAAGCCCAGCTTGCGCACGATCGGGTTCGACGTCATCTCGCCGCCGATGACGGGCGCGTCGTCGGCGTCACCGGTCACGACGTTGAACACACCCGGCGGGATGCCGGCTTGTTCGGCCAGCGCCGCGACCGCGAGCGCGGAGAGCGGCGTCTGCTCGGCCGGCTTGAGCACGAACGTGCAGCCGGCGGCGAGTGCGGGCGACGCCTTGCGCGTCACCATCGCGTGCGGGAAGTTCCAGGGCGTGATCCCGACGCACACGCCGATCGGCTGCTTCACGGTGATCATCCGGCGGTCGTTCCCCAGCGTCGGGATCGTGTCGCCGTAGACGCGCTTCGCTTCTTCGGCGTTCCACTCGACGTACGCCGCGCCCATCGCGATCTCGCCGCGCGCTTCGGCCAGCGGCTTGCCCTGTTCGAGGGTCATGATGTGCGCCAGCTCGTCGGTGTGTTCGACGATCAGATCGTACCAGCGGCGCAGGATCTTCGCGCGCTCCTTGGCCGTCGTCGCTCGCCAGCCCGGCAAGGCGGCGTTCGCCGCTTCGATCGCGCGTCGTGTCTCGGCGACGCCCAGGCGCGGGATGTCGGCGATGCGATCGCCGGTCGCCGGGTCGTAGACCGGGAAGGTCGCCCCGGAGTCGGCGCCGATCCAGCCGCCGCCGACGTATGCGAGCGTCTTCATGAGCGTGGAGCGTTCGAGCACCGAGGTCATCGCGGGTCCTTTCAGCGGGGTCAGGGAGACGGAGATGCTTCGCGCTCGGGCCCAGCGTCGCCCTCGGCGATCGTGTAGAGCCACCAGCGCGACCGGCCGGTGCGTGCTTTGCGGTCGAAATAGATCACCGCGATGCGGCCGTCGTGCAGCGCGACCTCGTACCAGTGCCGTGCGAGGTAGGTGTCGCCGCGGTCGGTGTTCGTGGAGCGCCAGGTGCGGCGCACGTCCGCGACGGCCAGGTCGTCGTCGTGCCAGCGAAAACGTTGCGGGAGCGCCGGCTCGCCGCGGCTGAGAGCGGGCGAGTCGAGCCACTCGTCCGACGGCGCCACCGGCTCGCTGACGAAGCGCGCGGTCACTTGACCGTCACCAGCGCGACGCGGTTGACGCCGCTGCACGCCAGCACGAGGTCGTTGCCGTCGTGGGTGACCATCATGTTTCGCACGACGCCGCCGCCCGACGGAATCGCCCACGTCTGAAACTTCTCGCTCTGCGGGTCGAACCGTACCAGCGTGTTCGGCTTCACGCCGGATTCGCTGTACCATACGGCCTTCTTGACGATCGCGATACCGTACGGGCGCGAGTTCGGTCCACCGGGCGACGGCCACTCGCGGACCGCGTGCGTCTTGGTGTCGAAGCGGCCGAGGTAGCCGCGCGCGTAGTCCGAGTACCAGATCACGTCGTCGCTCGTGATCGCGACGCGCCGGGGCGTGCCTTCGCGTCGGGAAGCGGATACTCGGTGATCGCCATCGTCAGCGGATCGATGCTCGCCAACTTGTTGCTGCCGAACTCCGCGAAATACGGGACGTTTTTCGACGTGATCACCATCCCGTACGGGTTCGCTCGCGGCGTCGGCACCGTCACCAGCTTCACGTCCCCGGTGCGCGGCACCAATCGCCCGACCATGTCGGCGCCCTGCACCGTGAACCAGAGCGTGCCGGTGCGATCGAACAGCGGCGTATGCGGGTCGCGGGCCGCCGGTTCGAGCTTATATTCGGTGAACGCACCTGAGCGCGGATCGAGCTTGCCGATGTAGCCCTTGAAGTTCGCGGTGAACCACACGTCGCCGTCCTTGTCCATCACCAAACCGTGCGGGCCGGAACCAGGAATCGTCGGGTGGTACTCCTTGAACGTGCCGGTCTTCGGATCGAGCCGGCCGAGCACGTTCGCCATGTGGCCCGTGTACCAGATCGAACCGTCGGGCGCCGCGAGCGGATCGTGCGGGCGCGAGCCGGCAGTCGGGACGATCCACTCCCGGATCGCGACATCGACGGGACCCGGGATCAGCACCGCGGCCGGCTCGGCTTTTTCCGGAAAGTTGGCGGCGAGATAGCCGACGACCGCGTCGACGCGATTCGGCGGCAACTGCGCGCCGGCGTTGACCATCATCGCCACGACGTTGCGCCATCCGTCGCGATCGTAACCGGACCGCGTGACGAGCGCGAGGCTGTGGCATTGCGCGCAAGTCGACGCGACGGTCTCTTTGGCCGGGCCCTCGGGCAGCACGGCCCTGGCCACGTACCGGCAGCGCGGACCAGACCAGCGCTCCGGCGATCAAGGGCAAGGCGTATCTTCCGATCATCCTGCCTCCCTCCGCCAGGAATGCTTCGGCGCTAGGCCTCCAGGCGCTCCTCGTCGGCCTCGTGCACGCGGATCAGCTTGTCCAACAGGCGGTGGAGCTGGCGTTGCTCGTCGGGCGTGAGCACGTCGATGAAGCGGGCTTGCGAGCGCGCGATCGACGGCGCGATCTCGTCGAGCAGGGCGCGCCCCGCGGCGGTGAGCCGCAAGCGCTTGGTGCGCTTGTCGCGGATCCGGTGCTCGCGCTCGATCAGCCCGCGGCTCTCGAGTCGTTCGAGCACGTCGCCGACCGTCGAGCGGTCGAGCGCGACGACGCTGGCCAGCCGCGTCGCGTCGGACTCGGGGTGCTCGCCGATCGCCGTCAGCGCCGCGTACTGCACCGGCGTGATCTCGAACGGACCGACCTCCTCGGCGAAGAGGGCCACCGCGATTTGGTGGCATCGCCGGACCTGATGGCCCGCAAAAGCGAGCATGCGATCCAATGACATTATTGACAGCATACTGATAATCCGTATACTGTCAACACTCTCCGAGGCAATCGCGCTCCCTGCCGACGCGACTTTCTGTTCCATTGTGGTACGCGATCGCAGAGCGCTGCCGCGACTTCGCTGAGCGCAGGATCGCGGGTGACAGAGTTGCCCGACAAGCTCAGGGTGACCGAGCTGCCCGACAAGCTCGGGTGACGGGAAAAAGAAGGCCGGCGACAAGTCGCCGGCCTTCCTCTTTCGTGATGCCCTCGGCGGCCGTGCGAGGTTACTTCGTTGCGGTTGGGCCGAGCTTGAAGATCGCGACCGTGTCGCCGTAGGCGAAGCCGAGCTGGAAGTTTCCGCCCGCCGCGACGGCGATGTACTGCTGGCCGTTGACCTCGTAGGTGATCGGCGGCGCGTTGACGCCCGCGCCCAGGTTGTAGCGCCAGACGCGTTTCCCGGTCTTCGCGTCGACGCCGTCGAACCAGCCGTCGCCCTCACCGTAGAACGCGAGGTTACCCGCGGTGACGAGCGGTCCGCCGATGAGCGGCTGCGGCGTCATGACGGTCCAGGCGATCTTGCCCGTTTCGGTGTCGATCGCGACGAAGCGCCCGTCCTGCACGCCGTTGGGCTCGACGTTGGAGAACGCGCTGCCCAGGCGAATGCGGCCCGGCTGATACGGATCGTGGTGCGTCGCGAACTTCATGAGCTGATCCATCCCGAGCACGTACGCGTAGTGCGTGTCCGGTGAATAGGCCGGCGGCGACCATTCCGCACCGCCGTTAGCGCCCGGCAGCATCACGACGCCCTTGGCCGTCGGTTGGCTGAACATGTTCTTCGACATCGCGACGTAGTTGTCGGATTTGCGGATCAGCTTGCCCGTCCGCCGGTCGACGATGAAGAACCAGCCCACCTTACCGGCTTCACCCGCGGCCGGGATCGTTTGGCCGCCCTGATGCACGTCGAAGAGCACGACCGCGCTGACCGCGTCGTAGTCCCAGACGTCGTGCTTGACCTCTTGATAGCCCCACTTGAACGCGCCGGTGCGAACGTCGAGCGCGACGATCGAGTCGCTCCAGCGGTTGTCGCCCAGCCGAGGTCCGCCCTCGAGATCGGGGTTCGGGTTGCCGGTGGAGAAGATGAGCAGTCCGAGTTTCGTGTCGATCGCGGGCGTCGTCCACACCATCCCGCCGCCGCGCTTGTACGAGTCGCCGGCGTACGTCTTGGGGTCGGTCGAGTCCCAGCGCCAGGCTTGTTTGCCGGTCTTCGCGTTGTATGCCGCGACGAAGCCGCGAATCGGCCACTCGCCGCCGGAGCTGCCGACGATCACCATGCCGTTGTACACTTGCGGCTGCATCGTCTCGGAGTAGCCGGTCGCCGCGTTGGCGACGGTCGCCGACCAGCGCTGCGCGCCGGTGGTCGCGTCGAGCGCGAGCAGCTTGTCGTCGAGGGTCAGCACGTAGACCATGCCGTACGCGACCGCCGCACCGCGGTTCACCGGGCCGCAGCAGATCTGGAACGAACCCAGGCTGTACGTGTTGTCCCAGATCAGCCGGCCGTTGGTGGCGTCGAGCGCCATCGTCTTCATCTTGTTGTCGACGGTCGGCGTGGTGAGATACATGACCCCGTTGACGACGATCGGCGTCGTCTCGAAGCTGGCCGTCATCCCGGTCTGCGCGATTCCCGCCAACATCATCGAGCCGACGTTCGTCGAGTCGATCTGATTGAGCGGCGAGTAACGCGCGTTGTCGTAGGTGCGTCCGCCCAGCAGCCAGTTGGCCTTGTCGCTGTCCGCGGCGGCCATCATCGCGTCGGTGACGTTGACGTCGGCGCCGCCGGGGAGCTTGCCGTAGACATGGTTCTTCGAAGGCGCGCTCCGAATGATTTCGTTGTTGTTGCTCATCTTCGAGGCCCCGGCGACGTTCCCGGCGCCGAGCTTCACGTTGGCGAGATTGTTCGAGCTCAGTGCCACGTCGCCGGCGGGGTAGCCGTTGCGCGACAGCAGATAGGCCGTCACGTCGAGATAGTTCTGTTGGCTGAGCGAGGCGGGTTTGTCGGCCGGCATCTGGCGGCTGATGAAGTCGTACAGCGATGCGGCGGTGCCCGCTTTGCCGACGTACTTCTTGAACGCCGCGCCGACGAGCGCCGGACCGGACTGGCCTTCGAGGTTCACGCCGTGGCACTGCGAGCAGTGGGCCGAAAAAACGGCTGCGCCGCTGGCAGCCTGCGCGCGCGTATAATTGCCCGGCCCGGCGGCAGAGACCGCACCGGCGAACAGCAGGCCGGCAATCATCGGCGCACCGACGAGCAGCATCCGGCCCGCGGAAAAACTGGAGTTACGCAAGATACATCCTCCGGTTCGGCCCGCTCGGGAACCGGGCGAGCTGATGGCGGTACGCTTTCGGACCGAAGGCCGCCCTCCCCGCTAAGGCGAGGGGCGTTTTTGAGGGCCGCAGCGAAGGTTGGGCCGGTCGTGAAAGTCGCTGTTTGGGGTTCCGGTTCGATCTACGAGGCCGCGCTTCGCGCGTGCGAGCGCCAAGGGATCGACGTCGTCGTCGAAGTGCACGACTGCGACGTCCTGCTGCTGGCGAACTACACGCGCATCGTGCGGGCGGCTGAGCGCGCGATTCCCCGCCTCGGCGCGCTCTGCTTCCACGCGAGCCCGCTGCCGCGGCACCGCGGCCGCGACGCCGTCTACTGGACCGTCAAGCAGCTCGACCCGACCTGCGGCGTCTCGTGGTTCTGGATCGACGACGGGATCGACACCGGCGACGTGGCCGGAACGAGCGAGGTCGCGCGCCCGCCGGAGATGCGGCCGCGCGATCTCTACGAGACGATCTTGGTCCCGCTGGGCGAGGCGCTGCTGGACACGCTGCTCGCGCAGTTCACGCGTGGGATCGTTTCGCGGTTCCCGCAGGACGAGCGCTTCGCGACGTACGAGCCGCCGCGCCCCAAACCCGCCGCCGTCGTGGAGCACTAACCGCCGCGACGAGGCCGCTTCCGGCGAGAACGTCGGATACCGCTCACACTCGGAACGCGTCCGCCAGGAGTCGAGAAAGGTCGCAGCGATAACGCTTGCCATTCCCTCTGCGGACGTGCGCCACTAAACGGTTGCACGTTTCGCGTTTTCCCGCGAAAGTATCGAGGTTAGCGGAGTGAACCGAAGTCTAGCGGGCGCCCTCATCACGAGCGCGCTTTTTCTTGCGGGTTGCGGCGGCGGCGGTATGACGCAACCGGCCGTCCCCGCCGTAAACGATCCGATCACGCCGTCGTCGGGCACGGTCCAAACGGAGTTCCAGCAAGAGCTCGCGCTCGGATATTATCAGGCGTCGTGCGGCGCGGCCGCGGCGGGCGAAGCGCGCTGCTTTGCGTACATGGTTACCGAGACCGGCCAACGCGCATTAGGGCACGGTCTCTCGCCGATGGACAAGCGCGCCACGCAGGCGACCAGCACGAGCGGCCCTTGGGAGCCGTCGGATCTGCAATCCGCGTACGGAACGACGGCGGCGGCCGCGGCGAACGGCGCCGGCAAGACCGTCGCGATCGTCGACGCGTACAACGACCCGAAGCTCGCCGCCGATCTTGGCCGTCTATCGTTCGGAGTTCGGCTTGCCCGCGTGCACCACGAGCAACGGTTGCCTGCGCATCGTCAATCAAAGCGGCGGGACGACGCTTCCGGCGAACAATGCGTCCTGGAGCCAGGAGATCTCGCTGGACGTCGACATGGTCTCGGCGAACTGCCCGAAATGCAACATCCTGGTGGTCGAAGTGAACTCGCCGACCACCGCGAACCTCGCGGCGGGCGTGAACGAGGCCGCCAAGCTCGGCGCGATCGCAATCTCGAACAGCTACGGCGCCAATGAGTCGTCCAGCGATCCCGGCGGGATCTCGGCGTACACGCATCCGGGCATCGCGATCACCGTGTCGAACGGCGACGCCGGTTACGGTGTCGAGGTGCCGGCGTCGTACGGCACCGTGACCGCGGTCGGCGGAACGACGCTCACCACCGCGAGCAATGCGCGCGGTTGGACCGAGTCGGTCTGGAGCGGCTCGGGCAGCGGCTGCAGCCGGTACGAGACCAAGCCGTCATGGCAGCACGACACGGGTTGCTCGCGCCGCACCGTCGGTGATGTCGCCTACGTCGGCAATCCCAGCACCGGCGTGTACGTGTACGACAGCTACGCATATCAGGGTTACTCGGGCTGGCTCGAGTTCGGCGGCACCAGCGTCGGCGCGCCGTCGATCGCGGCGATCTACGCGCTCTCGGGCAACACGTCCGGAACGCCCGCCTCGCTCGCGTACAGCAACGCGTCGGCGCTCAACGACGTCACGACCGGTTCGAACGGATCGTGCTCGCCGGCGTATCTTGTGCCACGGCGAGGTCGGCTACGACGGACCGACCGGCAACGGAACGCCCAAAGGCACCGGCGCCTTTTAGCCCGGAGACGTCCGCGGGGCGGCCGGAATCGGTCGCCCCGCGACGTATCTCCTGGCGATGAGCTCCACTCTGGCGCCCGAGCAGCAGACCATGGCGCCGGCCGGCGATCCGGTCGAGTACTATTTCGAACAGGCCTGGAGCGACGGGTTGCCGGTCGTGCCGCCGACGCAGCCGAAGATCGACGCGATCGTCGAAGTGCTCGGCGGCGATCCCGACTATCCCGAAGCGGTGATCCCGCCGCGGCGTGGGACGCTGACCCGCGAAGTGCTGGCGATCAACATGGTGATGGCCGGCTGCAAGCCGGAGTACGCGCCGGTCGTGCGCGCCGCGATGCTCGCGCTATGCAGCAAGGAGTGGAATCTCAACGGCGTGCAGGCCACCACGCATATGGCTGCGCCGCTGCTGGTCGTCAACGGGCCGATCCGCAACGCGATCGGGATGAACGCGGGGCACAACGTCTTCGGTTCGGGAAACCGTGCCAACGCGACGATCGGGCGGGCGATCCGCTTGATCCTGCTCACCGTCGGCGGGGGCACGCCGGGCGATCTCGACAAGAGCACGCTGGGGCATCCGGGCAAGTACACGTATTGCATCGCCGAGAACGAAGAGCTCAGCCCGTGGGCGCCGTATCATGTCGAGCACGGGTTCGCGCCCGACGACAGCACGGTGTTCGTCATTGCCGCCGAGCCCCCGCACAGCGTGGTGAACCACGTCGCGAACGACGCGCAAGGCGTGCTCGACAGCATGGTCTCGGCGATGAGCACGATCGGGCACAACAATGCGGTGGCCGGCGGCTCGTGCGCGGTGGTGATCGGGCCCGAGCACGCGGCGACGATCGCCGCGTCGGGATTCTCGCGGCTCGACGTGCGCAGCTACCTGTGGATGAATGCCACCAACACCTGGGATCAGATCAGCTTCAACGATCGCTATGCGGGCGGCGGCAAGGTGTACAACAAGTCGCTCCCGGCCTGGTACAAGCGCGAGCACGGCGCGCGAATCCCGATCGTCCCCACGCCCGACGACATCCATCTGTTCGTCGCGGGCGGCGCGGCGGGCCGGTTCTCGGCGTTCATCCCGGGCTGGGGTCGCATGACCAGCCCGGTGCTGCGCCGGATCGACGGCGGCGAATCGCCGGCAGGCGCCGTTTGCGCCGACGGAACGTGCGCGCTGTGACGCGCGGCCGAACGTAGGTTGGGATTCGATCCGCTCCATCCGGACGGCGGGTACACCCGCTGGATGCGGCGCACGATGCGGCCGTTTCCGAGCGATGCCGCGCTCCGGCACGCGGTCGGCGGAGATTTCGAGGCGATGGGCGCGATGCAGGTCGCCATCCTCGAGCACTACGGCCTGCGGCCCGATTCGGCGCTGGTCGACGTCGGCTGCGGGGTGGGACGCCTGACGAGCGCGCTGGCCGGGCGCCACACCGGGCCGTATCTCGGAACGGATGCGAACGCAACTTCCTGCGGTCGGCGCGCCGAACGGTCGCGGCCCCCAACGTTCGTTTCGAGCGCGTGAGGGGCACGCGGATTCCCGCGGCGGACCACTCGGCCGACATGGTCGCGTTCTTCTCGGTGTTCACCCACCTGCTGCAGGAGCACACCTATCTGTATCTCGAGGAAGCGAAGCGCGTCCTCGCGCCGAAGGGCCGCATCGTGTTCTCGTTTCTGGAGCTTGCGTCGCCATCGTTGTGGGACACCTTTGCGGCGACGGTCCATCATGCGCGCAACGGGATACCACGCACGCTCAACGTCTTCATCGAACGGCCGGCGATCGAGGCTTGGGCGAGACACCTCGATCTGCGAATCGTCGATCTGCGCGACGCGGCCGAGTCGTTCGCGCCGTTGCGCGCGCCGATCGCGTTCGAGTCCGGCCTCGTGCAGCGCGACCTCGGCTGCCTCGGGCAGTCCATCGCCGTGCTGAGCCCCCATCCGTAACGGAGAGCTGTCCATGGAACCCCGCATCTACGATCCGCGCGGCCGCGTGCACGCCGAACACCGCGAACTGGCGCAACGGGTGGCGTCCGTCGCCGGCTTGCGCGTCGGCGTGCTCGACAACACGAAGTGGAACGGCTGGAAAGTCTTGGAGCGAACCGCCGCGCTGCTCGGCGAACAGACCCCGTTCGCCTCGATCACGCGCTACAAGAAGGAAAGCTTCTCGGTCAACGCCGAGCCCGAGCTGATCGCACGGATCGCCGCCGAGAACGACGTCGCGCTGATCGGGATCGGTGATTGAGGCTCCTGCACGTCGTGCTGTACGTACGACGCCGTCCGGCTGGAAGAGTCCGGCCTGCCCGCGGCGGTCATCGTGACGACCGTCTTCGAGCATGAATCCGCCGTGCAGCGCGCCGCGCTCGGCATGAATGCGCTGCGCCCGGTGGTCGTCACGCACCCGCTGAGCACGCTGACCTCGGAGCAACTCGACGCGCGCGCCCGCGAGGCCGCGCCGCAAGTGCTCGCCATCTGGCAAGGAGCCGACATCTGATATGCCCAAACCCATCGCCCCGGTCTTGAGCTCATCCGTCAAGGGTCCGTTGGGCGTAGCGCATTTGCCGCGCTTATGGCTCAAGATCTTGCTGTACGCATCCGGCCGTCTCCCCGAAGGGTACCGTCACGGCGCCGGCGGCTTCGACGAGTTTCTCACCACGACGCTGGGGATCGATCGCGACGCGTTCGTCAGCTACGTCGAGATGGTGAGGCCCGACTATCCCACCCTCGAAGCGTGGGTTCGCGAGCACGCCACGACGTTGAACGCCGAGACGATCGCGACGGTCAACGCCCGCGTCGCCGAGGCGAACATGTCGGAAGAGATGCTCGCCGAACGCCGCCCGCGGTTGGGGATCACCGACCCCGCCTACACCAAAGCCGTCGCCGTCAACGACCTCGACGACTGGCAAGCTTTCCACGCGATGCTCGTGCACACGGACTAAGCACAGCGGAGCATCAGATCATGGATTGCCGCCGCCGCCGGAGGCGCCGTAGACTTGGCCTGTCGCGTAGCTCGATTCGGCTGAGGCAAGCGCAACGTAGACGGGGGCGAGCTCTGCCGGCTGTCCGGCGCGGCCCAGCGGCGTTTCGGCGCCGAACTGGGGCAGACTCTCAGGCGGTTGACCGCCGCAAACTTGCAGCGGTGTCCAAATCGGTCCGGGCGCGACGGCGTTCACCCGAATGCCTTGCTTCGCGACCTGCTTCGCGAGCGCTTTGGTGAAGGCGACAATGGCGGCTTTCGTCTGCGCGTAGTCAAGTAGGTTGGGCGACGGATCGTACGCCTGAACCGACGCCGTGCTGATGATGCTCGCGCCCGCGCTCATGTGGGGCAGCGCCGCCTTGACGATCCAGAACATCGCGTAGACGTTGGTCTTGAACGTCCAGTCGAAGTCCTCGGTCGTGAGCTCGGCGATCGAGGCGTGCGAATGCTGACGAGCGGCGTTGCTCACCAGGATGTCCAGACCGCCGAGTTGATGCACGGCGTCCTCGACGAGCCGCCGGCAGAAGGCCTCGTCGCGGATGTCGCCCGGCAGTGCGATCGCCTTGCGGCCGGCGGCGCGCACGAGCTGGAGGACTTCGCGCGCATCGTCTTCCTCGGCGGGAAGGTAACCGATCGCGACGTCCGCCCCTTCACGGGCGAATGCAATAGCCGCCGCACGGCCCATCCCGGAATCGCCGCCGGTGATCAATGCCTTGCGACCGGGGAGGCGGTTAGCGCCGCGGTAGCTCGTCTCTCCGTGATCCGGCCGCGGGCTCATCTTGCTCGCGAGCCCCGGCCACGGTTGCGACTGGACGGGGAACGGCGGTCGCGGATATTCGGCGGCCGGGTCGCGTTTGATGTTCTGGTCCATGCCCGCCGCCGGTTGCGCGCCGGCCGGCTGCGCGGCCGCCGCAATGCCGGCTGCGGCTCCCATCCCGATTGTTGCGACGAAGGTGCGCCGCGATGCTACGTTGCGATCGTTCGAGTTCATCCATAGCCGCATTCCCAGCGGACTCGCCGGCCGACGCAGAGAGAACGCCCGGTTGCCTGACGCGTGTATGGTCAGCATCGCCGGGCGTGCTTGCGGGAGGGGCGAGCAGGCGCGTTTCGCGCTCGACCTTACGGACAAAAACGACCGTCATGCAAGCCGTAGTTTGGAAATCACCGAATACCGTCGTCGTCGAAAACGTCGACGACCCGAAAATCAAAGAAGAAACCGATGCCGTCCTGCGGCTGACGACCGCGGCGATCTGCGGCAGCGACCTCCACATGTACGAAGGGCGGACGCCGGCGGAGCCCGGGACGATCTTCGGACATGAAAACCTCGGCGTCATCGAGCAGGTCGGCTCCGCCGTGAGGTCGATCGAGGTCGGCGACCGCGTCGTGCTGCCGTTCAACATCGGCTGCGGCTTCTGTTTCAACTGTACGCGCGGATATAGCAACGCGTGTCTGACCGTCAACCCGCAAAGCCACGGCGGCGGGTACGGCTATTCGGGGATGGGCCCGCATCCGGGCGGTCAAGCCGAACTGGTGCGCGTTCCGTATGCCGATTTCAACTGTCTGAAGCTCCCGGGCACGCCGGGCGACGATCTCGAAGACGACTTCGTGTTGTTGGCCGACGTTTTCCCGACCGGTTATCATGCGACCGAACAGGCTCACGTCTTGCCCGGCGACACCGTCGCGATATTCGGCGCCGGCCCCGTCGGCCTGATGGCAGCGCTGAGCGCGAAAATCAAAGGGGCGTCGGAGATCTACGTCGTCGACAACGTGAAAGAACGATTGGCGCTGGCGAAGAACATCGGTGCCACACCGGTCGACTTCTCCAAAGGCGATGCCGTCGATCAGATCTTGGCGTTGCGGAAGCCGCACGTCGAGCGCGTGCAGAACCTCCGGCTCGGCGCCGGGCAGAAGATGCCGGGTGTCATGTGCACGATCGACGCGATCGGCTATCAAGCCAAGCCGCCCGGGACGAGCGACACGGACAACGCCGGCGATCAAGACCCCGAATCGTTGCTCCAGGATTTGATTCGCGTCACGAACCCGACCGGGCACATCGGTTTGATCGGCGTGTACTTCCCGGAAGACCCGGGCGCGAAGGGCGACAAGAAAAAGGGGTCTTTCCTTTCCCGCTCGGCGCTGCCTGGAATAAGGGCATCACGGTCGAGATGGGCCAAGCGCCGGTGAAGAAATACAACGTCTATCTACGCGATCTCATCGTCGCGGGCATCGCCAAGCCGAGCTTCATCGTCAGCCATCGTCTGCCGCTCGCCGAAGCGCCCAACGCGTACAAGCACTTCGACGAACGCTCCGACGGCTACACTAAGGTGTTGCTCAAACCTCAGCGCGCGGCATAACCAACCCGGGGCAGGCGTCGACCGGGCGCCTGCCCCGTCCTCGATAGCGGCCATGACCGCGAGCGCGACGTCCTCGCGCCAGTGGCGTGAGACAACTTGCAGGCCGAGCGGCAAGCCTGCGCTACCGCGGACGACGTCACGAGCGGCACGACGCCGGCCGGCATCCCGAGCAGATTGTAGATCGCGTCTGGCGGCCGGCGATCGCCCGAGCCAGTTCGGTGGCGACAGGGCCGTAGGATCGGCGATCGCGGACCCATGGTCAGCTGCGGAGTCCGCGAGGGCGACGCACGGTTCCTGGAACTCGGTCGGCGTTACGCTAGGCGGGGTCGAGCGCGCGGTTTGCGGCGGCGAACGAGCAGCGCGGGAAGGCGGCCGTCGAGCGCGGCGAGGCCGGCGAAAATCAACGCCATGCCGGCGAGCGTCGTGGCGACCGAGCCGCTCGCCCAGGACGAGCGTGCCGAGCAACAGCGCGCTCACCGGCACGAGCAACGTCACCGAGGCGGCGTTGGTCGCGCCGGCCGTCGCGACGATCCGGAAGTAGAACACGAAACCGATCGCCGTGCTCAGCAACGCGAGGCCCGCCATCGCCCACCATGCTACCGCCGGAAGCGCGTGCAACGCCCATGGGTGCTCGAAGGCGAGCACGAGCGGGAGCGAAAGCACGGCCGATCCCCACAGCTGGCCGGTGGCCGTCACCAGCGGATCGATCCCCATCTTCGCAAAACGGCGCGCGTAGACGGCGGCGAAACCGAACGAGACGGCCGCCGCGACGCAGGCCAGCTGCGACACGCTGATCAGATCCACGGCGTGCAGCGCGCTCGATCCCATCAGCAGCACGACGCCCGCCGAGTCCCAGCACGACGCCGGCGATCTTGCCCGGCGTCAGCTTCTCATCGCGGCTGAGCCAATGCGCGATCAGCGCGGTGAAAAGCGGCGTCGTCGCATTGAAGATCGAGGCCAGCCCGCTGTCGATCCGCTTCTCGCTCATGACGATCAAGCTGAACGGGATCACGTTGTTGAGTCCGCCCAGCACCAGGAATGCGAGCAGCACGCGCGGATCGCGAGGGATCGTGCGACGCGTCGCGACCACCACCGCGAGCAGCACCAGCGCCGCGATCGCAACTCGCCCGAACACGATCGTGAACGGCGGCAAACCCGCTTCGTCGAGCAGCTTGTAGAAGAAGAACGCCCCGCCCCACACCACCGAAAGGATGACGAGCAAGGCCCATTCGGTCGGACCCATCTTCGAGACGTTGCGCACGGTAGCCACGACGGGGCGAAAACACGGCGCGCATCCGATCGTTGCATCCGGCCGCGAGCGCCGGTTAGCCGAGCGCTTCGACGGCGCGCTCCCAGGCGGACATCGCCGCGTCGGATTCGGCGCGATTACGTTCGAGCGCGTGCTGCAGCTCGACGACGCGCTGCGGGTCGTCGTAGAGCTCCGAGGCGGTGAACTGCGCTTCGAGCAGCGTGCGCTCGGCGTCGAGCTGGGCGACGCGGTTCTCGGCGTCGGCGACGGCGCGCTTGCGGCGACCGGTGTCGAGCTTCGCCTCGTGCGCCTCCCGCCGCTGCGGCGCCGCCTTCGTCGCGCTCGCGGCCGGTCGCGCGTTTGCGTCCTTGGCCGGCGGCGGCTCGTGCAGGCGCCGCTCGTAGGTCGCGTAGTCGGTGTCGATCACCTTGGCCTCGCCGTCGCGGATCGCGACGACCCGTTCGCCCAGGCGTTTGAGCAAGTAGCGGTCGTGCGAGACGACGAACAGCGCGCCGTCGTAGTCGGCCAAGACGTCCTCGAGCGCTTCGCGGCTGGCGATGTCGAGATCGTTCGTCGGCTCGTCGAGGAACAGACAGTCGGCCCGCTGCGCCATCAGCCGCGCGAGCATGATGCGCCGGCGCTCGCCGCCGGAGAAGGCTTCGACCGGCTTGTCGCCCGCGTCGCCGCCGAGATTCAGCCGGCCGAGCAAGCCGCGCGCCTCTTCGCTCGTCACGCCCATCCGCATCACTGCTTCGGCTGCGGTCGCGCGGGCGGGCAGATCGTCGACGGAGCTCTGCGCATAACTCGCCGTGCGCAGCCCCGTTCCGTAGCGAACGCTGCCGCGATCCGGCGCCAGCTCACCGCCCAGGATGCGCAGGAACGTCGATTTACCCGACCCGTTCGGGCCGACGATCGCGACCCGCCGGCCGCGCGTGAAGGTCGCCGTGACGTTCGCGAACAGCGGGGCGGCATAGGCTTTCGCGATGCCCTTCACTTCGATCGCGGGTCCGCCGGTGGCACGCCGCGCGGCGGTCAGCGCGACGGCGATCTTGCGGCGCTCGGCGCGCGGCGCCTCGACCGCATCGACGCGCGCGAACGCTTTCTCGCGGCTCCAGACCGCGCTGTAGTTGTGCGAGCCGTGCGTGCGCAGCTCGTCGATCACGGCACGCTGGCGCTTGCGCTCGCCGGCGGCGGCTTCATAGTCGCGGCGCTGCTGCTCGCGCCGCGCGGTGCGCTCCTCGACGTACATGCTGTACGCCCGGCCCGGCTGCACGTCGTACGTCTGCAGCTCGCCGTGATCGAGCTCCCAGATCTCCGTCGCGACGGTATCGAGGAAATAGCGATCGTGCGAGACGATCAGGTACGCGCGCGGATCGCGCGCGACGAAGTTCTCGAACCAGCGCACCGTGTCGAGGTCGAGGTGGTTGGTCGGCTCGTCGAGTACGAGCCAGTCGGGCTGCTCGAGCAGCGTTCGCGCCAGCAGCGCGCGCGTTCGCTGTCCGCCCGAGAACTGGCGCAGGGGCCGTTCGAGGTCGGCCTCGGCGAAGTCGAAGCGATTGAGCGTCGCGCGCATCTCCCACTCCTGCGCTCGCCCACCCGCCATCGCTTCGTCGAACGCGGCGCGCAGGGTTTGCGGACCGCTTTCCGCCGCATCCTGCGCGAGATACCCGAGCCGGTGGTCGCGCGCGCGCACGATGGTGCCGCCGTCGGGCTCGTCGAGACCGACGAGCAAACGGACCAGCGACGACTTGCCCGCGCCGTTGGGCCCGACCAAACCGATGCGGTCGCCGTCACGGACCACGCCGGAGATGCCTGCGAAGACCTCCTTTGCCCCGTAGTGCCGCTCGAGCGCGGCAAACCGTGCCAATTCCATTCACCGGCAGACGTTCGTCGCGCACCGGCGATTACGCTTCGGGGGCACTCCGGCTGAAGCGCGGTGCCGCTGCGGGCTGCAGCATCCCCTCGCGCAGTACGAACGTGCCGCGTGCGACGTTGTGCGGGTGCTGAGGCGCTTCGTCGAGATCGAGGACCGGGCTCACGCAAGCGTCGGTTCCCTCGAGTGCGGCGCACCACTCGTCCCGGGTGCGCGCCGCGAAGGCGGCCGCGATCCGCTCGCGCAACGCGCGCCACGACGACGGCGGAGCGACGGGGCGAAACGCGGGATCGTCGATCCCGAGGCCGTCGAGCAAGGCCGCGAAGAACCGCGGCTCGAGCGCACCCACCGCGATCCACTTGCCGTCGGCGCAGCGATAGACGTTGTAGTGCGGCGCGCCGCCGTCGAGCAGGTTCTCGCCGCGGCCGTTCGCCCAACGGGCACTGTCTTTGAGCGCGTACGTCAGGCTCATCAGCAGCGCGGCACCGTCGGTCATCGCCGCGTCGACGACCTGACCGCGGCCGGAACTGCGCGCCGCGAACAGCGCGCAGACGATGCCGAACGCGAGCAGCATCCCGCCGCCGCCGAAGTCGCCGACGAGGTTGAGCGGCAGCGTCGGGCCGTCGCGCTCGCTGCCGATCGCGTGCAGTGCGCCCGAGAGCGCGATGTAGTTGATGTCGTGTCCGGGCGCCGCCGCGAGCGGACCGTGTTGTCCGAAGCCGGTGAGGCGGCCGTACACCAGCCGGGGGTTGCGTGTCGCGCAGACATCGGGGCCAAGTCCAAGGCGCTCCATGACGCCGGGCCGGAACCCTTCGACGAGCGCGTCCGCGGCGTCGATCAACTCGAGCGCCGCCGCGACGCCGGCGGGGTCTTTCAGGTCGAGCGCCACCGTTCGGCGGCCGCGCGCCAAGACGTCGACGCGCAGATCGCCGTGACGTTCTGCGCCGTCACGCTCGACCCGCACGACGCTCGCACCCATGTCGGCGAGCATCGTCGCGGCGAACGGCGCCGCGGCGAGTCCCGCGAACTCGACGACGCTGACACCGGTAAGCGGACCCATGTGCTGCACACAGTACCATGCGCCGGGCGGCGCCACCCGTGCAGCATTCGCCTCGCCGGTCGGAGTCAGCGGGCCAGGCGCTCGGCCGCGGCGTACTGGCGCTCATGCTGGCACACGTGTTGCTCGCGGCGGCGCTCGCAAGCCCGGCACCCGCCGCGGGCCGTTCGGCCCCGACGCCCGCCGCTTCGGCCGAGCCGACGCCTTCACCGCAGCGCTATCTCGGCCTCATCCGGGCGCAGTTTCGCTCGCACCGCCCGCCGCCGCCGTACGTCACCTACACGCTGGTGCGCGCCCAAAAGGCGACCAACGGTTATCCCGACTACGCGAACAGTTACACGAAGCATATCTGGGTGCGCAACCTCGACCGGGCGGCGCTATCGCGCATGGTCTTTCGTGACGACGCGCGCGGCGAACTGAGCTTCGACCGGCCGGCGTTCAATGAGGCGCGCGATCCCGGTCCGCCGACCGCCGACGTGTTCGAGCCCGCGCCCTTACGTCCGCATCCGGTCTCGGAAGTGCCTACTCCCGAGCCGCGCGACACGCCGATCCCGGTGATCGGCGGCGTGCGCGCGTTCGTGGAGTCGGACTATCACGTCGACAAGGTCGCGGTCGAGGGCGACGAGCTGCACCTTTCGATCACGCCGATCCGCGACGTCGAGCGCAACCGCCTGCGCGAGATCTACGTCGACCGCAAGACGCTCGAGCTGCACAAGCTCATCGCCACCGATAAGCTGTTCATCGACAAGGGACCGGTCTATCCGGTCACCTTCACCATCACGATGGGCATGGTCCAAGGGAGGCCGGTCGTGACCGATCTTCACGGCGTGGTCGGCGGCGGCTACGACGACGACGGCAAGGACGTCGATTACCAGTTTCGCGACATTGCCTTTCCGGCCACGCTTCCCGATTGGTACTTCAACCCGCGCACCTACGCCGAGCACGTCAACAACGGCCCTTCGTAGCTCCGCCCTTCGACAAGCTCAGGGTGACATCAACTGAAAGCTCAGGGTGACATCAACTGACCGTTGCGCAAGGCGGCGAGGTCGTCGTCGGTCAGCGATTCGGCGAGGGCGGCGGCGGCGACGTTTTCTTCGAGGTGTGCGACCGAGGACGTGCCGGGGATCGGCACGATCGCCGGCGAGCGCCGGAGCAGATAGGCCAGGGCGATCTGGTTCGGCGTCGCCTGGTGCGCGCGTGCGATGCGCGCGAAGGCGGTGGTTCGCAACGTCCCGGCACCCAGCGGCGCCCACGGAAAATAGACGAGGCGTTCGCGCTCGCACGCTTGCACGACGTCGCGTTCCTCCGCGTCGTCGGAACCGTCGGCGGCGAGCCGGTTCTGCACCGAGACGACCGTCGCGATGCGTCGCGCGCTCGCGAGCTGATCGAGGTCGACGTTGGAAACGCCGAGGTGACGGATCTTGCCGGCGCGCTGCAATTCGGCGAGCGCGCCGAAGGACTCGTCGTAGGGCACCTTCGGATCGGGCGTATGGTACTGCAGCAGGTCGATGCGCTCGAGTCGCAGCCGCCGCAGGCTGCCCTCGACCGCGGCGCGCAGATGCGCCGGCCGGCCGTCGGGAACCCAGCGCCCCGGGCCGGTGCGCGCGAAGCCGGCCTTCGTCGCGATCACCAGCCCGGGCGGATACGGGTGCAGCGCCTCGGCGATCAGCTCTTCGTCGATGTGCGGTCCGTACGAGTCGGCGGTGTCGATCAGGGTCACGCCCAACTCGAGCGCGCGCCGCAACACCGCGAGCGCGCTCGCGCGATCCCGCGGTGGGCCCCAGACGCCGGCGCCGACCAGGCGCATCGCGCCGAACCCCAGGCGATCGATCGTCAGGTCACCGAGCGCGATCCGGCCGGCGGCCCCGGCGGGTGAGCCCGGCACTACGGGGAGGGCGACGTGCTGGGGCTGGCGCTCGGGCTCGGGACCGGCGTCATCGCGGGCATCGGCGGCCCGGGCGGGGTCGGGATCGGCGCGGGCGTCGCCGGGCCCGGGCCGGGCGGCATCGGCGGCCTCGGCGGTGTCTGTGCGTCGCTGCCGATCATGGCGGTCAGAACGAGCGCGAACGTGACCGCGGCGACGGGGGCAATGCGTTTCATGGCGCTTCCATCGTGCCCGCTCCGCGGACGAGTACACGTGGGCGGCGATAGCCTTCGTCCCCCTGCGGCCGAACGGACAGGTCTGCGAACGGTTGGCGCTCGAAGGGCTCGAGCCCATGAGCGAGACGTACGTTGCGCTACCCGGCGGAGGGAAAGCGCCCGGGATCCTGTTGCTGCCGCCGGTCTTCGGCATCGAGCCGGTCATCCGGGAGTTGGCCGACCGGTACGCCTCGCGCGGCTTCGTGGTCGCGGTGCCGAACCAATTCCATCGCGACGCCGAGCCCGGGATGATGGAGCGGACGGACGAGGGGCGCGCGCGAGCGCTCGCGCGCGCGCAGCGCGTCGACGTCGAGCAGATCGTCGACGACGTCGGCACCGAGATCGCGGCGCTGCGCGCGATGCCGCAATGCACGGGAAAGATCGGCGTCGTCGGCTTCTGCTTCGGCGGCCGCTACGCGTTTCTCGCTGCGGCGCGGCTCGACGTCGATGCCGCCGCGGCGTTCCATCCGGTGCAGATCGGCAACAGCTTGGCCGACGCACCGCGGGTGCACGCGCCGATCTCCCTGCATTTCGGCGCCGACGATCCGCTCACGCCGCCCAGTGAAGTCGAGGCCGTCACCGCTGCGTTACGCGGACGTCCCGACGCCGAGGTCTTCGCGTATCCCGGAGCGACGCACAACTTCGCGATCCCCGGCGTAGCCGCATACGACCCCGCCGTCGCACAGCTCTCCGAAGATCGCGCGTTCGCGCTGTTCGACCGCCTCAGATAACACGGCTCAGCCGGTGAGGCGCGCGATGACCTCATCGACGGTCGCGCACGATTCGACGATCGCGCGGTTCGACGGCGTGATGAACCCGTTCGCGACCGCGCCGTCGATCAGCGCGAGGAGCGGATCGTAGTATCCATCGACGTTGGCCACGATGCAACGTGCGCCGATCAGTCTGAGCTGCACCCAGGTGACGATCTCGAAGAACTCTTCGAACGTTCCGAATCCGCCCGGCAGGGCGACGAACGCGTCGGACAGCTCCGCCATGAGCTGCTTGCGCTCGTGCATCGACGCGACGATGCGCAACTGGACCCCGCGATGGGCGATCTCGCGGTCTTCGAGGAACTGCGGGATCACGCCGATCACCTCGCCGCCGGCCTCGAGCGCGGCGTCGGCGAGCGTTCCCATCAGGCCGACCCGCCCGCCGCCGTAGACGACGCCGATGCCGGCGCGCGCCAGCGCGGCGCCGAAAGCGCGCGCGGTCGCGACGAACTTCGGATCGTCGCCTTTCGACGACCCGCAGTAGACGCAGACGCGCACGTCCTACTCGACCGGCGTGCCCTTGACGGCGGTGCGGCCGATCGCCAGCGGCCGAATGCCGTTCACGCCCAAACGCACGAAGATCTCGGTCGCGTAGTGCGCGTCGAGCGCCGCCTGATCGCGCCACTTCTCGTAGAGGACGAACGTGCCGGCGGCCTCACCGGCGCCGCGGCAAACGTCGAACTGGCAGGCAGCCCTCCTCGCGCAGCGAGGCCGCGCGCAGCTCGCGCAGGGTGTCCTCGACCTCGTCGACGCGCTCGGCCGGGAACGTGTAGGTCACGGCGTTGATGAGCATCCCGGGCGTCTTACGCCAGGGCCGCGACCTTTCCGCCCGCCCGGGCGACGGCTTCGCGGATCATCTCGTCTTGGAGTGCCGGGACCGCCCAGCGGGCTTGCGCTTCGGGCGCGAGCGTGTCGATCGGGTCGAAGTACAGAAACGACTGCCCCGGCTTGACGCTCGGCGCGCTGTAGACCGCGATGCCGTTCGCTCGGTCGTAGTAGTCGTAGGAGTGCACGTCGCGCTTGCCGCCGCCGCCCGGTGCGTCGCAAATGAACAGCGGCGTGTTGAAGCCGGCCGTCGTTCCGCGGACGAACTTCTCCAGGTCGACCGACGTCTGGATCGACGTTCGCAGCTCCTCGACGCCCTTGACGAGGTCGTGCATGTAGACGTAGTAGGGGTGCACGTTGACCCACGACAGCCGCTTGGTGAGCAGCGTCATCGTGCGCGGGTCGTCGTTGACGCCGCGGATCAGCACGCTCTGATTGCGCACCGTGATGCCGCGCCCGAAGAGCAGGTTCATCGCCTGCCGCGTGATCTCGGTGATCTCGTTGGGCGAGTTGAAGTGCGTGTGGAGCACCACGTCCTTGCCCATCTTGCGCCCTTTGTCGACCACGCCGGTCAGCGCGTCGACCCAGGGCGTGTCGGTGAGGATCTTCATCGGCATCACCGCCGGGCCTTTGGTTGCGAAGCGCATGCGGCGCACGTGCGGGATCGCCAGCAGCGACTCACCGATGAGCGTGATGTTCTTGGGCGCCATCTGGTACGTGTCGCCGCCGGAGATCACCACGTCTTCGATCTCGGGCCGCGAAGCGATGTACGCGAAGGCCTGTTTCCATTGATCGGGCGTCTTTGCCAGCGCCGCTTTGTCGACCGACTCGGTGTCGGGCCCGATCGCGTACGAGCGGGTGCAGAACCGGCAGTACACCGGACACGTCTGCAGCGGAAGGAACAGCACTTTGTCGACGTAGCGGTGGGTGAGGCCCTGCACCGGCGCGTCGTCCTGCTCGTGCAGCGAGTCGAGCGTCAGCCGCGGATGATCGGGGAGCAGCTTGGAAGCCACCGGGATGAACTGGCGCCGGATCGGGTCCTCGTAGGGCCGGGTCCAGTCGATCGAAGCGATCATGTACGGCGAGACGCGGACGGCCATCGGTGCGCGCCGGAAGCCTTCCTTGGCGTCCTCGAGAAACGTCGGGTCGACGATCTCGCCGATCGTCTCGAAAAGCTCTTCAGCCGTCTTGACCGATTTGCGGCCCTGCCAGATGTGGTCGAGAAACGTCGCCTCGTCGACCTCCTCGTAGGCCGGAACGGCACGCCAGAACTCGCCCTGGCGGAGGTTCCGGTGTTCGAGCTCCGCGGGATCGACCGGGGGCTTGACGTGATGCTGCACGGATGCGGCGCTCCTACTTTTCCACGCGGGAATAACGGGCCACGAAGTACTCCTTGATCGCCGGATGGTCGCGCAAGGTTTGCAGTGCGACGGCCGCGTGGCCTTTGGCGTAGCCGTTGCCGACCATCATGTTGACGTCCTTGCCGACACCCTCGGCGCCCAGTGCCGCCGCCGTGAACGACGTCGCCATCGAAAAGAAATAGATGGTGCCGTCGTCCTTACAGCACAGAATCGACGACAGCTCGGTGCCGGCGACGTTGACGCAGTTGACCACCAGGTCGGCGAGCTCGGGCAGCGCGGCGGGCAGGGCTTGGAGTACCGCCAGCGCGTCGCGCGCATCGGCGACGGCGAGGTGATCGACGTAGCCGTGTGCGACCAGCAGCTCCGCACCGGACGTGTCTTGCGCTGGGGACGATCCCGACGACGCGCCCGTGCGGGCCGACCCGCTCGCGCGCTTGCGCGCAGGCGAGCAAACCCGATTTGCCGTCGGCGCCGATGACGCAGACGGTCTGCGCCGGACCGGCCAGCCGCCGGACTTGCGCGGGCGCACCGGCGACGTCGAGCACGGCCAGCGCGACGTCGGCGGGAAGGTCGTCGGGCAAGCGCGCGTAGATCCCGCTCTCGAACAGAATCGCCTTGCCGCGTACCCGGACCTGGCCGGTGACGGCGTCGACCTCGGTGACCGCCTCGAGCCACAGCGGCGTGAGCGTCAGCGAGACCAGCGACGCGACGCGGTCGCCGGCCGTGATGTCGTCGCGCGCGGCGAGTGCCGGGCCGATCTCGAGCACGCGGCCGACGAACATGCCGCCGCTCCCCGTGTGCGGGTTGTGCTGCTTGCCGCGCGTGCCGACCGTCGCGAGGATGTGCGCGCCGATCGCCGCCGGATCGCCTCCGCATTCGTCGCTGATCTGCTTGAACGATGCGGAGTCGACGTTGAGCGATTCCACCTCGCACAAGATCTCGTTCGCGTACGCGCGCGGCGTGTTGTCGATCCGCCAGGCGGCCTGCGGCAACGCGCCCTTCGGCTCGATGACGCGGTGCGATCCGAGCCGGCACCCCGTGCCCAGCGGAACGGCAAGGTGCGCGTCGTCGAGCGTATCGGTCACAGCAGCGCTTCGACCGGCAGCCCGCCGCGCTCGAACGGCGTCGACAAGACGATCGTGGTGCGCGTGCGCGCGACGCCGGGAACGCGCTTGATGCGGGTGAGGAAGTCGTCGAGGTGCGCGGTCGAGCGGGTGACGACCTTGAGCAGATACGTCTCGTCGCCCGCGACGCTGTGGATCTCGATGATCTCCGGAAAAGCTTCCACCGCGGCCGTGAACCGGTCGTAATCCAGATCCGGCGCGCAGAACGCGCTCACGAACGCGGTGAGAGCGTATCCCACCCGGCGGGCGTCGAGCTGGGCGGCGTAGCGGCGGACGACCCCTTTGCTTTCCAGGCGCTTCACGCGATCGTGGATCGCCGGCGGCTTGAGGTTCACCAGCGCGCCGAGCTCCGCATAGGTCGACCGAGCGTTGCGCTGGAGCGCTTCGAGCAAGCGGAGATCGATCCGGTCGAGCTCCGGACGCTCCGCCGGGACGGCGCCGTTCCCGGCGCCGATCATTTCGGATGAACCAAGCATTTCCCAACTATTCTTCGGCAAAATGTCACATCCCTCGAATGAATGCTCGGTCGCTTCGACTTCCTGCCCAAAGACCGATCGGGCCGCTGTCAGGTACGAAAACGTACTGACGTGTTCTTTTTTGCGCAGTACCATCGCGTCCTAATGGCGTCCGCAGCGACCACTCGTAACCACTTGATCGGGGAAAAACTGGAGGTCGTTCGATGAAGTATTTGGTCTTCTGTCCGTGTAGCCACGGCCTCGACCGACACACGCCCGAAGGGTGTATCGGCGACGGCCGGCTGGCGTGCGGCTGCACTCGCAGTCAGGATGTCGCCCTCGACGCGGCGATCGAACACGCGCGCAGCCACCCTTGGGGCTCGACCGTACCCGAACCAGCGGACGCCGAGATCGCGTAGCTCCTCGCCCGTCGGCGACGGGTTTTCGGCGGCGCGTGAACGTACACACCGCGCCGGTGCGTTTCCTTCGATCGCTTCGACACGCCGCACTGGGGCTCGCCGCGTGCGCGGCCTGCGGGAGCTGTTCGCGCTCGGCACCGGGCGTCTCCGCGCCCACCGGGGGCTCGACCGTGCGCTTCGCGCTGGCCGCCGACCCGCAGTCGCTCGATCCGCTGTTCGCGCACGTCGACGCGAACAGCGTCGAGCAACAGGTGGCGCGGCTCGCCTTCGAGCCGTTCATCGACGTCGACGAGCACGGGGTTTCCGTACCGGTGCTCTTGGCGGTCATTCCGACGGTCGCCAACGGCGGCGTCTCGCGCGACGGTCGCGTCATCACCTACCGGCTGCGTGCGGGCGTGCGCTGGCAAGACGGCGTCCCGGTCAGTGCCCACGACGTGATCTGGACGCTGCACGCCATCCTCGACGATCGCAATCCGGTGCGCTCGCGCGCCGGTTACGATCGGGTCGCGAAGGCGGAGGCTCTCGATGCTCGGACCGTGCGCATCACCCTCAAGGATCCGTGGGCGCCGGCGGTCGCGACGCTTTTCAGCTACGGCACCGCGCCGCAGTACGTCTTGCCGGCGCACCTGCTCGAACGCGAGCCCAACCTGACGACGAGCGCGTTCGGATCGCATCCGATCGGCGACGGGCCGTACCGCTTCGTCTCGTGGTCGCGCGGCGACCGGCTCATCTACGCGCCGAATCGCGAGCTACTGGCGCGGCGCGCCGCGCATCGGGCGCATCGATCTGCGGATCGTCCCCGACCCCGGCACGAACTTCACCCTGCTGCGCAGCGGCGAGCTCGACTGGAACCTGCTCTCGCCCTCGCAGCGTGAATCGCTGAGCCACACGCCGGGGCTGGCATTTCGCACCGTTCCGGTCGCGCTGGTTGCCGGGATCGCGATCAACACCACCCATCCGCCGCTCGACGACGTGCGCGTGCGCCGGGCGATCGCCGCATCGATCGACCGCGCCGGCATCTCGAGCAAGATCACGTTCGGGCGGTATCCGGTCGTCGACTCGGCGCAGCCGCTCGGCTCGTGGGCGCGCGACCCCGGCGTGCACGAGCCGGGCTACGATCCGGCCGCGGCGGACCGGCTGTTCGACGCGGCGGGCTGGAAGCGCGGTTCCGACGGCACGCGGTCGAAGAACGGCGTCCCGCTGGCGCTCACCTACGTGCAATTCCCCGAGTCGCAGACCGGCGTGCGGGTGGCGGCGGTCGTGCAGAGCGAGCTCACCGCGCGCGGCCTTCATATCTCGATCAAGTCGCTTTCCAACGTGCAGCTGTTCTTGCCGCGCGCGCAGGGCGGGACGCTGGCGAGCGGCGCGTTCGATCTCGCCTACGTGCCGTGGCAACTCGGCGCCGATCCCGACGACTCGTTCTTGTTCGCCTGTAACGGCAACGCGAACTCGATGCGGTGGTGCGACCGCACCGTCGACGCCCTCGAACGCCGCGCGCTGGTCGCGCCGACACGCGAGGCGCGCAAGGCGCTGTACGCGCAGATCGAGCGCCGCGTCGCCGCCGCGGTGCCGATCGTGTACCTCTTCGACGCGTCGTACTCGTACGGCTACCGCACGGCGCTGCACGGCTTCTACCCCAACGCCTTCACCCCGACCTGGAACGCCTATCGCTGGTCCCTGTCACCCTGAGCTCGTCGAAGGGCCGTCGCTGTCACCCTGAGCTCGTCGAAGGGCCACCCACGGGCCTAACCGATGTGGCAGATCTCCAGCTGGTTGCCGTCGGGATCTTCGAAGAAGCAGGCGTAGTAGGTGGATCCGTACATGCCGTCGTCCATCTCGATGTTGCGCGCGCCGATCGCCGGCAGGTAGACGGCGATCGCATCGACCGTGCCGCGCGACGGCGCGCTGAACGCTACTCGCGAAGGACCGGGCGTCATGGCGGGATCCTCGGTGATGCCGAACCACTCGTCGGACTCATAGCCGTCGGGGGCGTCCGCGGGCGGGATGTCCCACGTCGTGAACGACTTCCCTTCGCTCTTGACCGCGCCGAGCAGGTTCAAGAACGCGTCGTAGAACTCGGTCGCCTTCACGCGGTCGCGGACGCGCAGGTCGACGTGCGAGATGATCATGGGCACGACACGATGCCTTTCGTGAGGCTGCAGGCGCGCCGCTCGATCCCGTCGGCGTCGCGCAGGGAGATGCGCCAGCCGTCCGCGGCTTTGGTGTAGACCGCGAAACCGAACTGCTTGGTCGCGAACGGCGGCGGCGCGCCGAAGCGGTACACCGGCGCGCCGGCATTGGACTGGCCTTGGATGTACTTGGCAGTCGATCCGGCGTCGTCGAGGTCGTCGCCGCTCTCGCCGTTCACGACGAGCGGCGGGTAGCCGATCAGATCGATCGCCTCGAAGTCGTGAACGTGTCCGGCGAGGATCGCGTCGAACGGGGCGAAGCGCCAGCCGAGCGCGAGCAGCGCTTGCGTCTCGTTGGTGTTGGCGAACGGCGGCCGATGGGTGACGAACCACGCCTCGCCCGACCCCGCCGCCGGCGAGCCGCTGCGCTGCCGCGAAGGAGGCTTTGTAGAACGCGATGCGGCTCGCGTCCGGAGCGCTGTCGCTCGGATCGGCGGCCGAATCGGCGACCACGACGCGCAGATTGCCCAGCGACGCCGACCACGGCGGCGAGCCGTCGACCGCCGCCGTGCACGCATTCGAGCCGTCGCCGCCGTCGAGATAGCGAAACCAGCCGGGTCCGCCGCGCGCGCAGTCTTCGTGATTTCCACGGGCCAGGATCAGCGGGGCGCTCGCGAACAGCGCCTTGGCCGGCGCGAACCAATCGGCGTCCCACGACATGCTGGTATCGCCCCAGCGGTTCTCGCACTGCTTCATGCTGGGCGGGCAGTTGCTCTCGCGATAGTAGTAGTCGCCGACGTGAATCGCCAGATCGGGATGGACGGCGGCGATCGTCCGGGCGATCTTCGGGAACGGCCAGTCGGCGATGTCGCCGCAGTTCTGCTGCTCGTCGTCCTTCATGCGGCAACCGGTGTCGCCGAACACGACGATCGTGCGCGGCGACGCGGGCGGTGCGGGCAGCCGCCGGTTCTCGACCCGCAGGCCGGCAGCATGCGGCGGGATCGGCGCGTCGCAGACGACGTCGTCGAAACCCGGTGCGCTTCCGGCGCGCAGGTGCATCGGCGTCGAGCCGCCCTGATACGTCAGTGCAGGACAGGTGCGCGGCGCGAGGGCCCGCGCGTGGGGCCGGCCGTCGGCGGCGTATTGCACCCAAGCGGAGAGAACGGCGGCAAGGATCATGGTAGCGCCTTTCGGATCAGCACGAGACCGAGCGATGAGCGAGCGTACAGCGCGCGCGCTCGACGCCGTCGGGATCGCGCAGCGAGATCGTCCAGCCCGAGCTCGTCCGCGTGTAGACCCCGAAACCGTTTTGCGACACGCCGAACACCCGTCCTTCGACGTGCAGGCTGCCGACGGCGAGCCCCAGGAAGGCGGCGTAGTTCGGATCGAGTTGCGTGCCGCCCTCGCCGTTGACGATCAGCGGCGGCAGCGTCGCGACGTTCATCGCGGCGAAAAAGTGGATGTGTCCCGACAGCACCGCGTCGAACGGCGCCAGCGCGTCGCCCATCGCGCTGCGCTCGTCGTCGTTGGTGTAGGGCGGCCGGTGGGTGACGAACCAGCTCGAGCCGTGCGCCATCTCGCGCACCGCCGCGAACTGGCGGCGGTAGATCGGCGCGAACGACGGATCGGTCTTCCGGTCCTCGGCGACCGCGGAGTCGAACGCGACCAGCCGCAGATCTCCGAAGTCCACCGCGTACGGCTCCATCGCCGCGGCGCAGACCGTCGAAGCGTGCGGCTCGAGGTAGCGGAACCAGCCGGCACCGTTGCGATCGCATTCCTCGTGGTTGCCGCGCATGAGCACGACCGGCGCGGCGGCGAAGATCGGCGCCGCGGGCGCGAGGAAATCGGCGTACCATGCCGGCGCGTCGTCTCCGTACGGGCTGTCGCCGCAGCGCGCGAGCGCCGGGCAGGGGTTCTCGCGGTACAGATAGTCGCCGACGTGCACGACGAGATCCGGGTGCACCGCCGCGATCGCCCGCGCGATCCGCGGAAACGGCCACGCGACCGGATCGTCGCAAGCCTGCGCACGCAGCGGGATGATGCGGCAGCCCGTATCGCCCAGCACGACGATCGTGCGCGGGTCGTGCACCGGCGCCGGCAGCTCGCGCTCGCCGACCCGCACGTGCTTCGCCTCGCCGGGATCGCCGCATCGCAGACGAGGTCGGCGAACCGCGGCGCCCGGGGCGCGCGCTCGGCCATCGCCTCCGTGCGCTTGTCGACGACGACGGCGCGGGCACGCCGCATCGCTGACGACGGCCCGCACGTGCGGCTTCCCGTCGGCCGCGTACTGCAGCCAAGCCGAAAGGACCGCGGCGACGAGCATGAGCTAGCGAGCCGGAGGGCGGCGGGGCCGTTGACTCGGCGATACCGACCGGATGATCAAGCGGCCCGTCCCGGCCGACGGCAACGGCGTTCTCGCCTGCGCGACGGCAGCGCGCAAAAGCGCCTCGACCTCGGGCGTGCAGAGCGTTTCCGCATCGGGAAGGCGGATGAAGCGGTTCTGCGTTCCCTTCCCTTGAAGGATCCCGTGTGGGTCGGGCAGTGTCGCGCCATGGTAGAAGGAAAGCCCAACGCCGCGGCCGTTAGCTGCGAGCGACACGATGCAGTCGGATGGCCGTTCGGTGGCGCTAAACCCGATGACGAAGAAATTGTAGTTGTCAAACACGAGCTCGAAAGCGGTCGGGAACCGTTTGCGCAGTGCGCTTCGCACCGACCGTATCCGCGCGACCGATCTCCGGATCGAACTTGGCGATGAAGCCCGCCGAGCTGCGCCGCAGGCGTCACAAGGCTTTGACGCCGGCGACGACGCCGTCGATCGACTTCTTCGCGTCGCCGAACAGCATCACGGTTTTGGGATCGTCGAAGAGCGGGTTGTCGATCCCGGCGAAGCCCGAGTTCATCGAGCGCTTGAGGACGACGATGTTGTTCGCCTTGTCGACGTTGAGGATCGGCATGCCGTAGATCGGGCTGTTCTTGTCCTCGCGGGCCGCCGGGTTGGTGACGTCGTTCGCGCCGACCACGAGCGCGACGTCGGTGCGCTCGAACTCCGGGTTGATGTCCTCCATGTCGTACAGCGACGTGTACGGAACGTTGGCTTCGGCGAGCAGCACGTTCATGTGGCCGGGCATTCGTCCGGCGACCGGATGGATCGCGTACTTGACCTCGACGCCTTTCTTCTCGAGCTGGTCGGCCAGCTCGCGGATCGAGTGCTGCGCCTGCGCCACCGCCATTCCGTAGCCGGGGACGATGATCACCTGGTTGGCATAGGCCAGCATCGCGGCGACGTCGTCGGGGCCGACGGACCGCACGTTCTGCTGCTTGGCCGCGCCGCCGCCGCCCGAGGTCGCCTTCACCGCGCCGAACGCGCCGAACAGCACGTTGGTGACGGAGCGGTTCATCGCTTTGCCCATCAGCACGGTGAGCAGCGTCCCCGATGCGCCGACCAGCGCGCCGGCGACGATGAGCACGTTGTTGCCGAGCACGAAACCCGTCGACGCGGCAGCGAGGCCGGTGAACGAGTTGAGCAGCGAGATGACGACCGGCATGTCGGCGCCGCCGATCGGCAGCACGAACAGGATCCCGAGCGCGAACGACGCGACCAGCGCGATCCAGAAGAACTCCAGCGAGTTGGGCACGTTGGCGACGACGAGCCCCCAGCATACCAGGATCACCAGGGCGACGATCGCGTTGACGAACTGCTGGCCGGGGTAGGTGATCGGCCGTCCGGTCATCAGCTCTTGCAGCTTGGCGAACGCGACGATCGAGCCGGCGAACGAGATCGCGCCGATCACCGCCGAGAGCACCGAGGTGAACGAGACGTCGTACGTCGGTACGCCGTGCGCGCGAAACACCTTGAGCAGCTCGCCCGCCGCGACCAGCGCCGCCGCGCCGCCGCCGGCGCCGTTGAACAGCGCGACCATCTGCGGCATCGCGGTCATCTTGACGCGCTGCGCCGAGACGATCCCGATCGCGGCGCCGACGATGAGCGCCGAGCCGATCACCCACCAGTTCACGATCCCTTGGGCGAGCGTCGCGACGACCGCGATCAGCATGCCGACCGCGCTGATCCGGTTGCCCAGCCGCGCCGTCTTGGGCGAGCTCAGGTAGCGCAGCCCGAAGATGAAGCAGATCGCCGTGATCAGGTACGCGACGTCGACCCAGTTGGCGGGCGTCGTGTCGACGGCGCTCATGCTTTGCCGTCCGCCGGAGCCTTGGGTGCCTGCGCGCGCGGCCGAAACATCTGCAGCATCCGTTCGGTGACCGTGTAGCCGCCGAAGACGTTGAGCGAGGCCAGCAGCACCAGCACGAAGCCGACGATCGCGTTGAACGGCGCGTCGGCGGCGCCGACGACCAGGATCGCGCCGACCAGCACGATGCCGTGGATCGCGTTCGTCGCCGACATCAGCGGCGTGTGCAGCGTGGTCGGAACCTTCGAGATCACCTCCATCCCGACGAACACCGCCAGGATGAAGATCGTGATCTCGGTGAGCAGATGTGCGGTCACGCGGCTCCTCCGGCGAGCGCGGCGCGCGTCGGTCCGTGCACGATCTCACCGTCGCGCGTGAGCGTCGTGCCGGCGACGATCTCGTCTTCGGGGTCGAGCGCGAGCGCGCCGTCTTTGGTGATGTAGTCCAGCAGCGCTTGGACGTTGCGCGCATACAGCCGGCTCGCGTCGAAGGCAAGCGACGACGGCAGGTTGAGTAGGCCGACGATCGTCACGCCGTTGCGGCTGGTCACGATCTCGCCGGGTTTGGTCCCCTCGACATTGCCGCCGGTTTCGGCGGCCAGGTCGACGATCACGCTGCCGAGCGCCATGGCGGCAACCGCCTCGGCGGTGACCAGGATCGGCGCGCGCTTGCCGGGGATCGCCGCCGTCGTGATCACCACGTCGCTGGCGCCGATCGCCTTGACCATGCCGGCGCGCTGCTTGGCGATCGCTTCGGGCGAGAGCTCCTTGGCGTAGCCGCCCTGACCTTCGCCGCTCTCGCCGACGTCGATCTCGAGGAACTTCGCGCCGAGCGACTTCACCTGTTCGGCGACGACGGCGCGCGTGTCGTACGCGGTGACGACCGCACCCAGCCGGCGGGCGGTCGCGATCGCCTGCAACCCGGCGACGCCGGCTCCGATGATGAGGACTTTCGCCGGCGCGATCGTCCCGGCCGCCGTCGTCAGCATCGGAAAGAACTTGGGCAGCAGGCTCGCCGCCAACAGCGCCGCTTTGTAACCGCCGATGTTCGCCTGCGAGCTGAGCGCGTCCATCGCCTGCGCTTTGGTGGTGCGCGGGACGACGTCCATCGAGAGCGCGGTGATGCCGCGCGAGGCGTAGCGCTCGACCGAGCGCGGATCGCCCAACGGCGCGAGCAGGCCGACCAGGGCGGCGCCGCGCGGGATCCCGTCGAGCTCGGCGTCGGTGGGCTTCGCGACGCGCACGACCACCGCTGCCTCGCCGTACGCGACGCGCGTGTCGGGCGCGATCGTCGCACCGGCGGCCTCGTACGCCGCGTCGGCGTATCCCGCGGCCGTGCCGGCGCCGCGTTCGACCGTGACGGTGTGCCCGTTCTTGACGAGCTTCGCGACGATCTCCGGAACGAGCGCAACCCGTCGTTCCCCGGTCGCGCGCTCCCTGGGGACCGCAATCTTCATCCGCCCAATTATCCCGGCCCGGCCTGGCAGTCCCTTTTATGTCTCGACGAGCGTGTCGGGCGCGATCGGCATGACGGTCGGCAGCAGCTCGGGGCGCCGCTTCCCCAGCCGCAGGATCGGCTGCTCGAAACCGTAGGTGATCAGCGCCGAGATGCCCACCGCGACCGGCAGCACGACGAGCGGATACACCAGCATCCAATGGGTGTCGTTGTGCGGCGGGCTGTCGGGACCGGCGAACGGCGGGATGTGCAGCTTGAGCAGTTCCTGGGCGATCGGCTGATGCCACAGGTACAAATTGTAGGAGATCGCCGCCATGAACAGCAGCGCGCGGTTGGCGAGCACCAGCTGAAAGCCGCGCACGGCGAAGAGCGATCCGAGTCCAGCCGCTAAACAGGCCAGCGCGACGGCCGAGCGCCACTGCACGACCCAGTACTGCGGCCACTCGTGATCGGTGCGATGGACGTAGCAGTCGTTCGCGAGCACGCACGAGCGCGACGAAACCGGCCAGCGAGAGGGCGGTGAAGATCCAGCGCCGTGCCGCCAGCTCGGGCCGCTGCAAGCGCGATCGCGACGTAGGCGTACGCGCCGAGCATCCCGGCCGCGAAGAAGTCGATGTAGCCCGGCAACTGCGCGAGCCGCTGCTCGTAATAGTAGTGGTCGGGCGAGAGCATGCACCAGATGCGCCAGACGTTGGCGATCGCGAAGAGCGCGAACGTCGTCGTCAGCGGCCGGCGAACGAAGGCCAGCACCAGCAGCGGAAAGAGCACGTAGAACTGGATCTCCACGCCGAGCGACCACATCACGCCGTCGATCGACGCGTTCGTCACGCCGAACCAGTTGTGGATGAACAGCAGATGGAAGACGACGTCCCGCGCGCCGTCCGCGAAGCCCGTGTAGTGCGCGAAACCCGACGCGAGCAGCACGACGATGCACAGCACGTACGACGGCACGATCTTGAGGAAGCGCCGGCCGAAGAAGTGCTGCAGCGATCGGCGCGGCGCGTTCCGGCCAGATGGGCCTGCGCGTACGGCAGCGTCAGCACGAAGCCGGAGATGAAGAAGAACAGCGCGACGCCCAAGAAGCCCGTCTCGGCGATCGGCTGGAACGAGAGGTTGACGAACGGGATGACCGCGCCTTGCCACGAGATCTGCCAGACGTGGAACCACACCACCAGGACGATCGCGATCCCGCGCAGTCCGTCGATGCTGGCGATGCGTCCGCCGCGTACGAGCTCCACGCTAGAAGCGCGCGACCAGACGAACTTCGTTGAGCGGCGGTTTGTACGTGAGGATGCCGTCGGCGACGAACTCGCGCTGCATGTCCTCGAGCGTCCCTTCGTCGATGCGCAGGTCGGGCTTGAAGTCGTACCGCGGCGCGGCCTTGATGACGTCGGCCGTTTGCCGGGTGTACTTCACGTACGAGTCGACGTTCGCCGGCGCGAAGAAGCCCGGGCCGACGATCTCGCCGGCGGCTTTGCGCAGCGCGCTCATGACGGCGCGCGCGCCGTCGGGGTCGTTGAGGAGGCGCGGGCCGAAGAAGACGCCCGACGCCGCGATCCCGGCCGGCGGAGAGGCCACGATCTTGGCCAGATGCTGCTGGTCGAACTCTTCGCTGAACGGCGCCGAGGTGAACAGCGCGTCGATCGCTTTGTGCTCGAGCGCGCTTTGCTGCTCGGGGTTGGGGATGTTGAGCGCCTCGATGTCGGCCAGGCGCACGCCGACCGTCCGCAGGATCCGCGCGACGTAGTACGCCGAGGCGGCGCCGCCGTTTCCGATCCAGCCGAACTTGTGCCCGCGCAGCCCGCCGAGGCGCAGCCCGCCGTCGTAGAGATCTTGCCGGATCAGCAGGGCGGACGGCCGCCCTTGGCGCGGCTGGTAGCCGGTCGAGGCAACGTACTTGACCTCGAGGCCGCGGTTGACCGCGTTGTAGAACGCTGCCGACAGCGCCGCGGCGGCGACGTCGACCTGGCCTTGCGCGACCAGGCTCATCGAATCGGCGCCGGCGACGATCGGACTGAGCGTCGCGTCGAACCCCGCGTCGCGCAGATAGCCTTTGTCGGCCGCGATGAAGATCGGGGCGAACAGCGTCGACGGAACGTAGCCGATCGAGAGCGGCTTGCGGCCTTGGGCGCGGATCGCGGTCGGAAACGCGCTCGCGGCCGCGGCCGCCGCACCGGTGCCGAGGAAGCGCGCGCGGGACGTCATGGAGATGCCCGTTTGCCCGCGGGCGACGCGCCCGCCTGCTATTTCGAGCGGTCGTCCCGCGCGACGGCCGCCGCGATTTGAGCGCGGCTCTTGACGCCGAGCTTCTCGAAGATCGATGCAACGTGTTTCTCAACGGTCTTCACGCTGATCGACAACTGCTCACCGATTGCCGGATTGCCGGAACCTTCGGCGATGAGGTGGGCGATCGCGGCCTCCCGCTCCGAGAGTTTGCGCGTCGCCGGCGTTGCGGTGTCCGATGCGGGCTGCAGGCGGCGCACTTGTGCGACGGCGCCGCACGCGGCGAAGAGGGCACGCGCTTCGACGAGATCACCGGCGGCTTCCATGGCGCGCGCTTCGAGCAGCGGCCAGCCGAGCTCACGATAGCCGGCCGCCGCCCGCAACGCCGTCGACGTCGCGCGCCCGGCGTCGCCGAAGCGCCGTTCCAAAATCGCGGCGGCCAGACTCGCGTGCGCGTGCCCGGCCACGTCACCCGGCAGGAAAGCCGCGGGCTCGATCAACCGCCGTAGCGGCTCGATCTCGGTGCGGTCGAGGTGCTGCGCGCTCAGCAGGAGCACGTCGCCGCACGAAGGCATCGCGCGCGACAAGCAGGCCAGCGCGCGCCGGAGATCGGAGCGCGCTTCGTCACGGCGACCGTGCGCGGCGCTCCACGACGCACCCGCGGCGAGAATGAGCGCGTCGTCGGGATTGTCGGCACGCCGGCGTGCGGCGGCGATCTCGCCCAGCGTCGCCGGCGAGACGAGGGTTTCGTCGTCGAGTTCCAGCGCGACGAGCGGCGCGACCAGCGCGACCGCCATCTGCGACACCGTGCCCTCCGCCCCGCGTGCCGCGTTTCGAACGTGACGCTCGCGCGATCTCCAGCCGGCCCGTCACATAGGCGTGCATCGCTCGCACCGCCTCGGCGTGAACCTGCACCGCCGCGAAGTCGCGCCACTCGGGGATGCGGTCGATCCGCGCGAATGCTCGCTCCGCCAGATCGCTGCGACCGATCCAAGAAGCGGCCTGTGCGACCGAGAGCAGCGCGATGAGCGCGTTGTAGGGCGTAAGCGATCCGATGAGCTCGAACAGGCGGTCGGCAAGCGCGCTCCAGCCGGCGGCGTCACCCGCGCACCAGAGCACGTCCATCTGCGCGGTCAGATAATTCTGCCGGGCGGACGGCGGGAGCTCCGCCGGAGCGGCAATCGCGGCGAGCAGCTCGGCGGCGCGTTCGTTGTCGTACTGAATCGTCGCCAGCCGCGCCAGCGTCGCAAGCAAGTAGTCGCGCCCGCCCCGGCTCACGCGCGGCCCGTATTCGGCCAGGAACGCCTCGCCGAACGCGACCACCGACCGGTCACCGAGATTGTTGCGGCACACGGTGAGCTTACGCACCATCACACTCGCCAGCTCGAAGTCGCCGAGCTCCCGATAGGCGTACATGGCGGCTTCGTAGCGGTCGGCGGCTTCGTCGAGCGACGCCCTGCGTTTCGGCGACGAAGCCGACCCGTTCCAACAAGCGCGCCGCGCCGGCGCGATCGGCTACCGCGGAAAGCGCCTGCTCGAAGAGCGCCCGGGCCTCCGGGAGCGCGCGCATGTCGAGCGCGATCGCGCCGGCGCGCTCGCTGTACCGGAGCGTCTTCTCGCCATCCTGCGCTTGCGCGGCGTGATAGGCCAGCATGTCGACGTGACGATCGCGATCGGGCAACGCTTCGAGCGTGCGCAAGATGCGCTCGTGCACGCGGCGGGCTTCGACGTGCAGCAGATCGCCGCGCGCGACGCGATGGATCAGCGCGTGACGGAAGCGGAAGCGCGCGCCCTCGTCTTCGACGAAGATGTTGAGGTCGCGGCCGCGCCGCAGCGCGGGCAGCACGTCATCGAGCTCGCAGCCCGAGCGTGAGGGCCAACAGCTCGGGCTCGAAGCGATAGCCCAGCATCCCGGCGTGCGTCACGATGCGCCGGTGCTCGTCGGAAAGCAGCGCGAGCCGGTCGGCGATCATCCCGCGGATCGAGATGGGCAGGCGCGGATCGCCGGCCGGCCGAGGCGCTTCGAGCGCCTCTTTGAGCAGCTCTTCGGCGAAGAACGGATTGCCCTCACTGCGCCGGACCACGTCGTTGCGCATCTCGCTGGCGAGCGCGGTCCGGCCGCGCAGCGCCGCGATCACCAGCTCGCTCGTCTGCGCCGCGTCGAGCGCCTCCAGCGCGATCCGAGAGACGGTCGGTTCGCGCGAGAGCCGCGAGAGGCAGGCGAAGAGATCGGGACGCGCGTCCACCTCGTCGGAGCGATACGTCGCGATGAGCAGCAGGCGCGTGCCGGCCAGGCGCGGTGCGAGATACCCGAGCAACTCGAGCGACGAACGATCGGCCCAATGGATGTCCTCGATGGTGAGGATCGTCGCGTGTTTGCTCGCAACCGATCGCAAGAACGCCGCGACGCCCTCGAACAGCTCGTTCTTCTCGAGCTGCTGCCCCGCCGCCGCTCCGGCCTGCGGCGCCGTCAGCTGTTCGACCGCCCGCAGCGCCGCCGCGGGATGACCGCCCGGCGCGCTGCGGGCGAGCGCCGCGAGCAGCGTGCGAAACGGCCCGAACGGCTGCTCGGCGTGTTCGATGCACTCGGCGTTGGCGAGGTGCGGCGGCCGCCGGTTGCGCGCGATGAATCCGGCGAACTGCGCGAGCAGCCGCGACTTCCCGATCCCCGCCTCCCCGCCGATCAGCACCAACGAGCCGTGGCTCATCGACAGAGCGCGCCGCGCGTCGTGCAAGATTGCGAGCTCCGCGCTCGCGCCCGACGAAGATCGGGCAGACGACCGGCTGCGCGATCACCCGGACGCTAGCCGGTGGCCGCTGCGGCGCCGTCGATCGCGATGCGGTTGCGCAGCACGCCGATCTTCGACACCTCGACCTCGACGACGTCGCCGTCCTGCATGAACTCGGGCGGCGTTCGGGCGAATCCGACCCCTTCGGGCGTCCCGGTCGCGATCACGTCGCCGGGTTCGAGCGTCGTCCCCTGCGACAGGTATGCGATGATGCGCCGGATCGGGAAGATCATCGACGACGTGGCCGCATGCTGCTTCACCGTGCCGTTGAGACGCAACGTGACGTCGAGCTGCTGCGGATCGCCGATCTCGTCGGCGGTCACCAGCCACGGGCCCAGCGGGCAGGTGTCGTCGAGCGTCTTGCCCATGAACCACTGCGTGGTCGCATTCTGCAAGTCGCGCGCGCTCACGTCGTTCAAGCACGTGTAGCCGAACACGACGTCGAGCGCGTCGGCTTCGCGAACGTTCTTGCAGCGCGTGCCGATGACGACCGCGAGCTCGGCCTCCCAGTCGTATCGCTGCGAGATCCGGCCGTCGAGCCGCAGCGTCGCCTCCGGGTCGGCGATCGCGGTCGGGGCCTTGGTGAAGATCGTCGGCACGGCCGGCAGCTTGAGCTGCTCGCCCCGGGCGCGCGCACCTTCCTCGGCGTGCGCGATGTAGTTGCGCCCGACGCAAAAGACGTTCTTGTGCGGGCGGAGCGGCGCGTGAAGCGTCACCGCAGCCGTGCGCCACCGGCTCGCCGAGCCGCTGCGAGGCCGCGCCGCGCGCGGCGGCGTCGAGCGCGACGAACGCGTCGAGCGAGTCCAGGCCGTCGAGCGGCCGGACGCTGTCCCCGTCGATGATGCCGGGGCGCGACCCGGCCGACGGAGTGCTGAATTGAACGAAGCGCAAGGGAACCTCCGGCGACGTCTCTTCCGAACGCGCGTCTTGTCGCGCCGGGGACCCTTCTCCCGCCGCCGAGCGGTAGCAATGCCGGAGATCGGGTATGTCGGTTCCAAACAGGCCGCCCCGCAGCCCCGCGCTCCCGCGCGGGTTCAAGAGCGTTGGGGCGGGAGCCCGCGCCCGCTCGGTTCGAATCACCCGACGAAGAGGATGCCGACGATGATCGCGACCGATTCCCTGGATCGCCTGTTCGCGGAGGTCGCCGCCCAGGACGCGCAGCCGTTGTGGACGATGATGGAGGCGGTTGTCCCGCCGCAGCCCCAACCCAAGGCGGTTCCCCACGTCTGGCGCTACGCGTCGCTGCGCCCGCTGCTCGAGCGCGCGGGAAATCTCATCACCGCAAAGGACGCCGAGCGGCGCGTCCTCCAACTGATCAACCCGGCGCTCAAGTCGCCGCACACGACGGACACGCTGTTCGCCGGCCTGCAGTTGATCTTGCCGGGCGAAGTCGCCCGGGCGCACCGGCACGTCGCGTTCGCGTTGCGGTTCATCGTGGAAGGCGACGCCGCGTACACCGCGGTCGGCGGCGAAAAGGTGACGATGCATCGCGGCGACGTGATTCTCACGCCGTCGTGGGAGTTCCACGATCACGGCCACGAGGGCGACCGGCCGATGGTGTGGCTGGACGGCCTCGACCTGCCCGTGTATCAGTTCTTCCCCGCCAACTTCGCGCAGCCGTATGCCGACGAGCGCTTTCCGTCGGAGCCTGCGCCGGCGGAGTCGCACCTCCGGTATCCGTGGGCCGACATGCAGGCGCGACTGGAAGCCGAAGACGGGCCGTACTCGTTCGCCGAGTACGTCCACCGGCAGATCGGCGGCCCGCTCTCGCGCACGATCGGCGCGGCGGCCGAGCGCATCGCCGGCGGAGCCTCATCCCCGACGCGGCGTGAGACGGCGGGCGTCGTGTACCACGTCTACAAGGGGCGCGGCGCGACGACGGTCGGCGACGTGCTGTTGGAGTGGGAGAAGGGCGACACGTTCTGCATCCCGTCGTGGATGCCGTACCGGCACGAAGCCGCGAAGAGCTCGTTTCTGTTCCGCTACGACGACCGTCCGGTGCTCGAGTCGATCGGCGCCTACCGCGGCGAAGCGTCGGCGTCGTAACGCGATGTCACCGTTTCCCGATGCGGACTTGCGCGTGCATCCGCCCCGCGGGCCGCGCGAGCAACTGGCCGGACTCGTCTTCGTTCCGCGCACGATCGACAAGGTACGCGCGAAACTGCAGGGGACGCTCGGCTCGTACCGGGTCAAGCCCGGGCTCTCCGGGTATCTGTTCGACTGGCTCGGGATCACCGAGGAGCAGTTCACCGGCGCCGTCCGTGACGCCGAGGGCGAGGCGGAGATCGCGGAGTGGCTCACCGCGCATTGCGACACCACGACCTTCAGCGCGATCAACGAGCGGTTGAGCGAACGCGGCATCCGCGACGACGAGCACTTCGCCGAAGTCCTGCCGCGCTATCCGGTGCTGGACGAACATCCGCAACTGCGCAACTGGTTCGAGATCATCGAACTCGACGACCGCTGGACGTTCGATCCCGCCAATGCCGAAAAGGTCAAAAACACGGGCACGATCTAGCCGCTACCGCTGGGCGAGCGTGCGAACGGCGGCGCGCAGTTGCGCGAGCTCGCGGTCGACGCGACGATCGTGCCGCGACTCGGCTGCCAGACGCGCGCGCAATCGCGCATTCTCGGCGTGCAGCGCCTTGATGGCGGAGAGGGCGACGCCGTCCTCGTCGATCGACGTGATGTGCTTGTCGTCTTCACCGACGCCGAACGCCGCGTAGAAATCCTGCGCCATCGGCCCGACGTGCCGCACGCCGCGCTCGGACTTGTAGCTCCAGCGGCTGATCGGCAAGGCGGCAACCTTGTCGAGCACCTTCGCATCGTCGATCTGAGCGATGTCGGTTTTCATGTGACGATCGCTGGCCGACGCCCACGTGCCCGAGCCCGGCGCGAGCGTCGCGCCCACGGTGCTCGCGGCGTTGGTCCAGAACGTCACGCCGCCCGAAGCGCGCGCGAGGAACTGGTACGCGCGCGACGACGTCAGGATCGTGTCGCCGTCGGAACCGTCGCTCCACACGAACGTCCCGGTTTGCGCCGCGCTCGCTCGCGCGCCCGCGGCGAAGCTGTACGTTCCTCCCGCGGAGTTCACGTATCCGCCCGGGATCGTCGCGAACGTCCCAGTGGCCGTGCTGTTGAAGCCGCCGTCGACGATCGCGCCTTCACCCGAGGCCGCGTTGTATCCGCCGCCCCCGATGTAGCCGCCCTCGCCCGAGACGGTGTTGTGCTCGCCGCCGGCGATCGCGGCGTAGGTGGCCGATATCGAGTTCGCGGTCCCGCCCCCGACGACGGAGTACGAACCGGTGGCCTGGATCCCGTTGCTCGCGCCGCCGCCGATCAGCGCGTATCCGCCGTAATTGTCGTTCGCGGAACCGCCGGCGACCGTCGACGCCTCGGCCGTGACCGCATTGCCGTTCCCGCCTCCGATGGACCCGTCGATGCCGGTGAGGCTGATGCCGTTGTTCTCGCCGCCCGCGATCGTCGCGGCCGTGGCGTAGTTGCCGATGACGTTGTTGTTGCCGCCGCCGATGAAGCCGTCGTTTTGGCTGATACCATTGTGCTCGCCGGCCGCGATTGTCGCATGCGCCGCGGTGCCGCTGATCGTGTTGTAATACCCGCCGCCGACGAAGTCATGCGTGCCCGCGTTTACCAGGTTCCCTTCGCCGCCGACGATCGAAGCGCCAAGCGTGCAGGCGTCGTTCCCGATTCCGCCGGCGGCCGTCGCGCCGAAACCGTCCGCGACGTTGCTGTCGACTCCTCCGACGAACGAATCGGCCCCAACCCCGCTGCATCCGCTGGTGACCGTGCTCGTCCGGCGCGTCGCCGCGGGAACAGCGGGCACCGCGCTCGCGATCCGGTTTTGCGTCGAGGCTTCCGCCGCGCAGCCGGCGAGCGCGGGAACGCAGAGCGCTGCAATCAAGAAGAACGCTGAACGATGGCGCACGAAAGGACCCCTTCAACGAAAAGCGAGCAGTTGAAAGGGCCCCCTTGTTCGGGTCCGCGCGCGCCGCCTGCCCGAACGGCGCCTAGAGAGAATGAGCGGTTCCGCTCGCTAGAGCCGGTCCCCTTCGACACGTTGCTGGTCTTCATGACGCTGAGTCTGAAGCGAACGGCAGCGCGCGAGCACTTTCGTTCAGCGCGACGACGCGCTCTCGATCCGTCGCGATAAAGGCGACGCGCTCGTTTTCCAACACGCTGGAGATCCAAGCGACCTCGCGCGGCGGTCGTGCAGCGAACAAGAGAACTCGCGTCGCTGGTCCGGTGAGTGTTTCGTAGCGGTACGCATAGTCGGCGAGCTGTCCGATCCCATAGCGCATGCGGTCGACAACGACGCGGGACGTGCTGATGCTTTTCGCCTCGATCAGGTACTGATGTTCTCCGACTCGAGCGAGTAGGTCGATATTGTTGTTATACAGCGTCATGCCACCCGCTTGGTGCACCGAGTGCTGGACGATGCGAAGCGCTTCCTGATGGTCGCGGCGCGCCCGCTCTTGTAGCGCAGCCGACTCGTAGACATTCAGGATGCCGGCGTCGCCGCGCGGGACATATCCGGCGCCCGGCGGTATTGCCGTGATTTCGCGCAGCCGATCGGTCGGCGCCGCCACCAGCGGCAACGGGAACGCGCTTACCGCGATGCTTTCCGTGTCCGGCATAAGATCGAGATCGTGTTGCGTTACGCGGGCGGCGGCTAAAATGCTGTGATAAGCGAGTTGCGAAAGATCCCGCACGGCGGCTTGGAACTGCGGGCCCGTCGCAGCCTCGGTTTCGTAGTACATGCGGCGCTCGTTTCGCAGCGGGACCGGCTTCGGAAATCGCTGACCGCGCAGGATGTTGACGAATCGATGACCTGGCTTGCGATGGTCCTCATACCACTCACCGAGTATGCCGTGGCCGAAATACGTCATCGAGTCATCGCGACGCTGAGAATCGCCGAGCGGCCGATAATAGATAAACGCGTCGTAGCGCCTGACGCGCGAAAAATAGACCTTCGGATAGTGATAGAGAGAAAACTCGGCGTCTTCGTAGACGCGGTCCGCGGGCGAGAAGTGCTGGCTGAGGATGACCGGCATCAGTTCGGCCGGCGGGTCAGGTGCCAGAAGCCGCAATAGCGGCATTCGTATGAGAAGAGCACGTCGCCCATCCCGTTCATCAGCGCGTGCGAATGCGCGTCGTCCTCGTCTTTGTACTGCTGCTTGGACGTGCACGACCGCTCGACGTCGGCGTCGATGCGCGGATCGGGCTCGCGGCGTTGCCGGACGTACCACTCCATGAGCGCGTCGGGGCCGGCTTTGGGGTCCGGTTTGGGCGGACGGATCCGGCGTGGCATGGTCGCGGGTTCAGTGGGACGGGGTCTTCATCACCTGCGGCAGATCCGGCATCCGGTGGATGTTCACGCTGGGGATGGGCCCCGGGGTGACGGTCATACCGGGCGGAGGCGTGCGGCCGTGGTTACGGCGCGCGATTTCCATCATGTCGTCGGCGGCGCCCTTGGCGTTCGGATTGACGCCGCCGGCTTTGACCAGGGCGACGTCGCGCCGCACGCGCGCGGTCTTGGGGTCGTAATCGTAGGTCAGCCGATAGGTTCCGACGACGACGTGGCCGTCGGGCGTGCGAATGAACGCCTGCAAAGCGTTGCCGTAAGCGTGGGTGTCGAAGGGGATGTCGTGGGACGCTTTGATCGAGCGCACCCGGGCGACCTGGCCGAGGCGGTTGATCTCGACGATCAGCTCAGTATGCAAGCGCTTGGTCGGTAAGAGCGCTTTCGGCTGCAGTTGCTCGACGTTGATTCGCGGGGGCGACGTAGGCGCCGGCGTCGCGCCGATCGCGGCTGTCCCGCCCGCCAAGACCAGCGCAGTCGCGAGGATGGTGCGCACTAGTTCCGGGACAGCGCTGCGAACGCGGCTCCGCACGACGCGCAGGCGACGATTACCTGAAATGTCGCACCCCGGTCGCGAAAGTCGTCCGATCGCTTGTCCTTCTCATTGCTCCCGCAATAACGACAATGGGTCTCCGTCGAGTTCCCCCGTGCCGCTTCATCGTCCACGCTCACCCACTTCCCGGGGGGACGTACGACACCCTCGGCGCGGGACGCCGTGAAGAAGTCGCCGAACGCACGGCCCGTTATGATCCAACGGTTCGCCGTCGCGCTGCTCCTGTGCGTCGGGCTGGTCGCGTGCAAAGAGAACGATACGCCCGGCGGCGGCGGACCGATCGGGGCGCAGCTTTTCCAAGGCGTCGGCAGCGTCAAGGTGATCGACGCGCACATCGTGCTCAGCGGCGACTCCGCCGCCGGGCGCGTCGAACGGCACGCTGAACTACGTCATCGCGCGGGTCGAGTTGACCAACGACACCAGGGCCGACATCACTCCGGAGATCACCAACTTCTACTTGCTCGATCGCAACCAGAACCGCTTTCAAGGGAAGGATACCGGATCGTCGGTGTTCACCGGGATCAGCAACTCGACGCAGATCCTCAAGGTCGGCGAAAAGCGCGAATACACGGTCGGCTTCCGGACCAGCGATCCGAACATCACCGGGACGATCATCTACGAACCGTAAGATACTGCGCGCGGCAATGGCGGCCGCCGTCGTGCTCGCGAGCGCGCTGCCCGCCGGTGCGGCGCGTCCGCTGCCGGATTCCGGGAAGTGGGATCGCACCTTCGCGCTCTACGCACGCGACGTCGCGCTGCCGTGGAAGCGCATTGCCGTGCGGCTTGGATACGTACAGCGGCGCGCCGGTCGACTTCGCCGCGTACGAAGTCGATCCGGCCGACGTGCTGGTGGCGGGAACCGCCCGGGCGCGTCCGATCGACACGACCCATCTCACGCCGGTCGCCAAGTGGCATTTCACGCCGCCGCCCGGGGAGCGGTATACACCCAATGACGTCGACGTCCCGCTGCAGAACCGCGAGGGCTTTTTCGTCATCGAGGCGCGTCGCGGCGACGCGGTGCAACAGGCCTGGCTCGACCTCACCCGCGTCGGACTGCTGACGAAAGAGTCGCCGGGCGGCATCGTGCTGTACGGCGCCGACTTGGGCACCGGCAAGGCGCTGGCGAAGATGCGGATCACCTATCTTGGTCGGCACGGCGTTTCAGTACGGCGAAACCGACGCGCACGGGATCGCGCGCTGGTCGGGGTCAGGGCGTCCCCGCTTCGCCATCGCTCAGTGGGGGAAGAGTCGAACGTTCGTCTCGTTTCTGGCGCAGCCGCCGGTTCCGTCGACGCTCATCGGCGTCCGCGCCGATCGCGCCAACGTGCGCGGCGGCGATCGTCTTCATCTCATCGGCTTCGCGCGCCGGCGCTCCGGCGCAGCCTACCGTCCGGCGAGCGGCGAGGTGCACCTGTCGGTCGTCTCGCGCGGGCGCACGCTCGCATCGACCGACGCCAAGCTCGACGCGGCGGGCGCGTTCGGCGCGGAACTCGCGCTGCCCGGCGATTCGCCGGCCGGCGACGCGGCGGTGCTGGCCGCGCTGACCGGCGCCAGCGGCGGGGCGTCGATCCACATCGACGGCAGCGGCGACGTCGTGCTGTCGGTCGCGACCGCGTGCAATCCGACCTGCGCGCCGGACACTGCCGTTCCGGTGACCATCGCGGCCAAGCTTGCCGGCGGCGAGATCGCCGCCGGCCGCGACGTTCGGGTGCACGTCGTGCGCGTGCCGCACGTGATCGCCCCCGATGCCAACGACGCGTCCACGAGCTGGGGTACGACGCAGCTCGCCGACGTGCGCGTGAAGACCGACGACGCCGGCCTCGCGCACGTCACCATCCCCGCGCCGACCGACGGCCTTCCGTCGACGTACGGGATCGACGCGACGAGCGGCGCCTCCACCGCCTCGGCGCGCGCCGTCGCGGCGCCCGGTTCGGTTGCGCTGGCGATCGTTCCCGATCGCACCGAGCTCGACATCGGCGAGCCGGCGACGTTCGACGTGCGCGGCTTCGACCTCACCGACGGACATCCGGCGGCCGGCCTCGCGGTGCGGCTGCGGCTGGTTCACGGTCCGACCGAACAGGCGCAGCAGGTCACGCTCGATGCCGACGGCCGAGCGCACGCGGTCTTCCGCAACGTCGTCCCGGGGACGAGCTTGGCATACGCGCAAGCCGACGCCGGCGGCGACAAGATCGTCGACGTGAACGCGGTCACCGTCGCGCCGCAAGCGCTGCTCGGCGACCGGTCGCGACGCAGCGTCGAGGCGCAGCTCACGACCGACAAGCCTCGCTATCGCGCCGGGGAGAAGGTGCACGTCGATGCGTCGCTCAGCGGGGCGACCGGCGACGCGTTCTTCGATCTGGAGGGCGCGCGCGCGATGGGCGAACAGACGGCCGCGGCCGGCGGCGGACGCGCCTCCGCCGTCGTTCGCCGTCCCCGAAACGGTCGGCGACGCGGCGATCGGCGTCGCGTTCGTGCGCGACGGCGCGCTCGAGTACGCGACGCGCCGCATCGCGATCGACGGACCCGGGCACGCGCGGGCGACGACGCTCTCGGCCGACAAGCCGACGTACGCTCCCGGCAGCGTCGCCCACGTGACGATCGCCGACGGCAACGAGCGCGCCGGCGCGACGCTGGCGATCCGGCTGGCCGACTCGCGTCCGGCGAACGGCGCGTCGTTCGAAGACGCGGCCGCGGTGCTGGCCGGCACCGGCACGACGACGCAGAACCCGACCTCGGCGGATCCGGCCTGGCACGCCTCGGTCGCGCCGACGCGCTCGACGGTCGTCGACCTCGCCGCGACCGAACGCAGCGCGCCGCAGAGCGCGTCGCTCGGCGCCGCGACGGAGCACGCGCTGGTGTGGCGCATCGACCGCGCCGACAAGGAAGGCTTCGATCTGGCGCTGCCCGAGGCGCCGGGACGCTACGTCGTTTCGGTGCTCAAGGTGTCGGACGACGGTGACGTCGGCGCGGCGACGCTCGCGATCGAGGTGCGCTGATGTCCGAGCAGACCGAGATGTCGCTCGCGGCCCAGCCTGCCGGCGCGCGCTTGATGCTGCTCGACTCGTACGGCCTGGTGTACCGCGCGTTCTTCGCGCTGCCCGATCTCACCACCACGCGCGGCGTGCACATCAACGCCGCCTACGGCTTCACCATGATGATGATCAAGATCATCGCCGACGAGAAGCCGACCCACGTGATCGCGGCGTTCGACAAAGGGCTGCCCGCCGCGCGGCTCGCGCTCTATCCGGGCTACAAGGCGCAGCGCGCGGAGACGGCCGACGAGTTGCGCTCGCAGTTCCCGCTGGTGCGCAAGATCCTCGCCGTGTACGGCATTCCGATCGTCGAGATCGACGGCGAGGAAGCCGACGACGTCATCGCGACGCTCGCGCGCCAAGCCGAAGAGGCGCAGCAGGAGGTGCTCGTCGTCACCGGCGATCTCGACCTGCTGCAGATCGTCGACGGCCGTACGACGGTGCTCACGACGCGGCGCGGCATCACCGAACTCGGGCGGTACGACGAGGCGAAGGTGCGCGAGCGATTCGACCTCGAGCCGCGCCAGCTCCCCGACTATCGCGGGCTCAAGGGCGATCCGTCCGACAACCTCCCCGGCATCCCCGGGGTCGGCGAGAAGACCGCGATCAAGCTGATCAAGAACGCGGGCTCGCTCGACGCGCTGCTGGCGGATCCCAAGCTCGCCGGCACGGCCAAGCTCGAAGCGCTGATTCGCGAGCACGGCGAGGTCGCGCGCGTGTGCCGCGACGTCTCGCTGATCGGCGCGCGACCTGCCGCTGACGCTCGACTGGGAGAGCGCGCGCTACACGGCGCCGTCGAACGACGCGCTCTACGCGCTCTACCGCGAGCTCGAGTTCAAGACGCTGCTCGCCAAGCTGGCGCCGCCCGAGACGGCGGCGCCGCTCGCGGCCGACGAGGTGCTCGAGGGCCGCTACGAGTCGTACACGTCGGCCACCGATCCGCCGGACCACCAGCGCATCGCGGCCCGCATCGACGAGGCGGCGACGCACGAGCGCGTCGCCGTCGCGCTGCGCGGCGACACGCTGAGCATCTCGGTCGACGACGGCACGGGCTTCGCGTTCCTGCGGTCGGCGCTCGCCGACGACCGGCATCGCGGCTGCGTTCGCGGCGGCTGTGGACGACGGTCCCGCGGCTCGTCGCCTACGACGCGAAGAACCTGCTGCGCGAGTTCGGCGATCTGCGCATCCGCACGCTCGGCGACGACCCGATGATCGCGTCGCACCTGCTCAACCCCTCGCGCACGTTCGCCGACGCGGGCCAGGCGGCCGGCGAGTTCCTCGACCGGCTGCTGCCCGACGATCAGCCCGCGGCCGCCGCCGACGCGGCCGGACTGCTCGCCCGCAAGACGCGCGAAGAGCTCGAGCGCCGCGATCAGCTGGCGCTCTACGACGACGTCGAGCTGCCGCTCGCGCCGGTGCTCGCGTCGATGGAGCGCGCCGGCATCGCGCTCGATCCCGCGGCGCTGCGCGAGATCTCGGTCGAGGTCGATGCCGCCGTCGAACGCCTGCAGCGCGAGATCTTCGCGCTTGCCGGCGAAGAGTTCAACCTCGGCAGCCCGCAGCAGCTCGGCCGGATCCTGTTCGACAAGCTCGGGCTTCCCGCCGGGCGCCAGAACAAGACCGGCTACGCGACCGGCGCCGACGTGCTGCAGTCGCTCGCGCGCAGCTTCCCGGTCGCGGCCAAAGTGCTGGAATGGCGCGAGGTCTCCAAGCTCAAGAGCACCTACATCGACGTGCTGCCGACGCTGGTCGACGCGCACGGGCGCATCCACACGATCTTCAACCAAACGTCGACCGCGACCGGACGCTTGTCGTCGACGAACCCGAACCTGCAGAACATCCCGGTGCGCAGCGAGCTGGGCCGGCGCATCCGCAAAGCCTTCGTCGCGCCGTCCGACGACCGCGTGCTGCTCGCCGCCGACTACTCGCAGATCGAGCTGCGCCTGATGGCGCACCTGTCCGGCGACGAAGCGATGCGCGCGGCGTTTCACGAAGGCCAGGACATCCACGATTTCACCGCGCGCCGGATCTTCGACGTGGGCCCGTTCGCCGAGGTGACGCGCAATCAGCGCACGATGGCGAAGTCGGTGAACTTCGGTTTGCTCTACGGGATGTCGGATTTCGGGCTGGCGCAGCGGCTGGAGATCGATCGCGGCGCGGCGCGCGCGATGACCGAGGCGTACTTCGAGCGTTTTCCCGGCGTGCGCGGATACATCGACCGGTGCCTCGAGGAGGCGCGCGAGCGCGGCTACGTCGAGACGCTGCTCGGACGGCGCCGCTACATGCCCGATCTGCGCTCGAAGAACTACATGCTGCGCGCGGCGGCCGAGCGCGAGGCGACCAACGCGCCGCTCCAAGGCTCGGCGGCCGACCTGATGAAGCTCGCGATGGTGCGGCTCGACCGGCGGCTCAACGGCGAAGGCCTCGACGCGGTGATGCTGCTGCAGATCCACGACGAGCTGATCTTCGAGGTTGCCGCGCGCGATCTCGACGCGGTCGGGCGCGTCGTGAAGCACGAGATGGAGCACGCGTTCGAGCTGAGCGTGCCCGTCGAAGCGACCCTCAAGACGGGAAAGAACTGGTACGACGTGGAGAGCTACGATCCCGATATGCCGCCCGATGCGTAACGCGCTCGTCCTGGCCGTCATGCTGGCCTGCAGCGCACAGGCGCCCGCTCCGCCGCCGCCCGCGCCGCTGCCGTGGTGCGCGAGCGTTCCGCTCCCGCAGGCCGATCTGTCGTCGCTCAGCCTCAACGGCGCGACGATCCACCAGCCGCGCTCCGAGGATTGCCGCACGCTCGAGTTGCGGGCCGGCAGCCACACGCTGCGGCTCGCCGTCGCGGCGACCGACGCTGCAGCGGCAACACGGACTGATGAACGTGCCGTTCGTGCCCGCCGGCCAGGGGATGCTCTTCGCGTTCTCCGGCGGCGACGCCAGCTCGATCGTTCTGGATGAAGGACACGATCGCGCCGCTCGACATGGTGTTCGTCAAAGGCGACGGCACGATCTCGAAGATCGCGCCGAACGTTCCGGCAACGGCGCCCGGCACGCCCGACGACAAGGTCGCGCGGCGGGACGGCCTCGCGCAATACGTCATCGAGCTCGGCGCCGGCGACGCGGCGCGACTCGGACTGGCGGTCGGGATGCGGCTCGTGATTCCGTTCGTCGAAGGGGAATGAACGCGGCGCGCGCGCTCGCGGCGGTCGTCGTCGCGCTGGCGTGCGCGATGCCGCCCGCTCGCAGCGCCGGCGAATCGCCGACCGGCGAGCAGATCCTCGCCCGCGCGAAGGCGGCGTTTCGGGCCCATGCGCGCCCGCCGTTCGTCGCGTACACGCTCGTGCGGCGCGACACGCACGCCGGTGCGCCGGACTTCGAGAACAGCTACACGCTCAAGATCTGGTGCCGCGTCTCCGACCGCTCGGCGCTGACGCGCCGTGCCTGGCAAGGTACGGCGTACGGTTCGATGGAGAACATCACGGTCGCGTTCGACGGCTACGTCGATCCCGGTCCGCCGACCGCCGACATGTTCGAGCGCGCCCTGTTCGCGCCGCGGCCGTCGCCGTTACCTGCGCCGCCGGAACCCAGCGAGTCGCCGCTGCCGGTGATCGGCGGCGTCGTCGTTTCGACCGATTACGACTATCGCGTCACCGCGCTGCGCCACGAAGATACGACCTGGCACGTGAGCGTGACGCCCAAGCGCGATCCCGAGCGCAATCGGATCGACGACGTCTGGGTCGACGATGCGACGTACGAGGTGACCCGCATGCGCGTGCGCGATCATCTCTTTCTGGGGCTGGGCGGCCAGTCGCTCGACGAAGAGTTCGACGTACGGTTCGCGCTGCGCGACGGGCTGCCGCTGATCGCGTCGATTCACGGACAGACCCGAGAGGGGGAGTTCGAGACCGACTACACGTTCACCGACGTGACCTTTCCGGCCTCACTGCCCGGCTGGTACTTCGTCCCGAGGCTCTACGGCCTGCACCGCGGCGACGCGCCCGCGTAGCACGTCCTCCGCGCCGTTGAAGCCGAGGGGGACCCAAGCGGCCCACTGACCAAGAGCTTCCGAGTCGCTGTTCCTCACGGGAAGGGAGCATCTATGCGCGTGCGCGTGCCGATCGGACTCGTTTTGGCCCTGGCGTTCGCCGGGGTCGCGACCGTCGCGGGGTGTGCGGGCCGCGGCACCATGACCGCGACGCCGAGCGCCGACGGGCATCAGCTCGGCATTCAGAGCGTCACGACGCTGGGCGCATACAACGTCGACAAGACGAAGACGGTGGTCGCGGGGATCTCGTCGGGCGGGTTCATGGCGGTGCAACTGCACGTCGCCTACTCGGGGACGTTCCACTATGCGGCGATCTACGCCGGCGGACCGTACTACTGCGCGCAGGACAGCCTCACGACCGCGGAGACCACCTGCCAATACGCGACGTCGAGCTCGCTCTCCGCGTCGGAAAGCTACCTCGACGCGCAATCGAAGGCCGGAACGATCGATCCGGAGAGCAACCTTTCGGGGCAAAAGGCGTACTTGTGGTCCGGGACGATGGACTACACGGTCGAGCAGAAGACCATGAACGACCTCAACACGGAATACCAGCACTACGGCGTGACGACCACCTACGACAACTCGTACGCCGCGGGACACGGCTGGGAATCGCTCGACGGCGAAGTCGCCTGCGGCACGACGGCGAGCCCGTACATGATCGACTGCAGCAACTACGATTCGCAGAAGACCTGGCTCACGTTCTTCTACGGCAGCGTGAACGCGCGCAACGCCGGTGCCCGGACCGGCACTTTGGTCAACTTCGACCAGACGCCGTACGGCGGCGGCGCGAACGATCTCGATACGAACGGCTACCTCTACGTGCCGGGTCCGTGCGCGCAGGGACAGCAATGCCGCCTGATCGTCGCGCTCGACGGCTGCGTGCAGACGCAGGCATCGATCGGCACGAAGTTCATCACCGAGTCCGGCCTCGAAGAGTACGCCGACACGAACAACCTGCTCGTGCTGTACCCGTACCAAGTCTCGAGCAGCACGCCGAACAACCCCAACGGCTGCTGGGACTGGTGGGGCTACGAGACGTCGACGTACGCGCTCAAGACCGGGCCGCAGATGGCCGCGATCAAGAAGATGGTCGACCGCATCCAGTCGGGTTCGACATCGACGCCCACACCGACACCGACGGCGACGCCCACCGGCGGACCGACGCCGACGCCCGGTCCGACCGCGACCCCGACGCCGCATCCCACGCCAACCCCGACCGGAGGACCGACGCCCACACCTCGTCCGACGCCCACCGCCACCCCGAGGGCCACACCCACGCCGACGCCGACGCCCACACCCGTCTGCTACAGCGCGTCGAACTACGCGCACGTGCAGGCCGGCCGCGCGCACGACAGCATCGGCTACGCGCTCGCGAACGGCTCGAACCAGAACATGGGCCTCGACAACGTCTTCTACAAGACGACGCTCAAGAAGACCGGCCCGAACTACTACGTGATCGGAACCTGTCCGTGAGCTAGCGTCAGCCGCAGCGGCCGTCGGCGATCTCGACGACGCGGTCGACGAACGGGACGAGGCGGTCGTCGTGCGATGCGATCACGACGGCGGCGCGGTCCTCGCGCGCCAGCCGGCACAGCAGTCGCGCCGCCTCCATTCCACTGGCGCTGTCGAGTGCCGACGTCGGCTCGTCGGCGAACACGATCGACGGCTGCTTGGCCAGCGCGCGGGCGATCGCGACCCGCTGCTGCTCCCCGCCCGAGAGCTCGGCCGGAAGCCGCTCCGCCTTTGCGCCGATCCCGAGCGCGTCGAGGGCCGTGACGGCGCGCGTGCGCGCCTCGCGCGCATTTAGGCCGCCGGCGCGCAGCACGATCTCGACGTTCTCCCGCGCGCGCAAGGCCGCGATCAGCGCGAAACGCTGGAACACGAAGCCGAACGTCTCGAGCCGCAGTTGCGCGCGCGCGGCGGCGCCGAGCGAGGCCAGGTCGATGCCGTCGATGCGTACGCTCCCGCCCGCCACGGTCAGCAGCCCGGAGAGCGCGCACAGCAGGGTCGTCTTCCCCGAGCCCGAGTGCCCGCGCACCAGCACGATCTCGCCGCCGGCGACGTCGAGGCTCGCGCCGCGCAGCGCCGGCTCGCCCGCGCCGAGCGGGTAGCGGTACTCGAGCGCGCGCGCTTCGACGAGCGCGCGTCCGTTAGGCGTCAAAGACCAGCGCCGGATCGACGCGCACGGCGCGCCGGACCGCGAGTAGCCCGGCGACGATGCAGATCGACAGCGCGACGCCGAGCGCGAGAAGCTCGTCGAGCGGGGTGACGGCGAGATCGAGGCCGCGCGCGGCGTGCGCGATCGCGACGATCACCGCGCTGACCGCGACGCCGGGGATGTAGCCGAGCACGGCGAGCGCGATCGCTTGCCAGACGATCGCGCCGTACAACGCGCGGTTCGGGATCCCGAGAGCTTTGAGCAATGCGTACTCGCGCAGGTGCTCGTTGACCGAAATATACAGGATCTGCGCGACGACGACCGCGCCGCCGAGCGCGCCGATCACCGCGCCGAGCGCGAGCAAAAACCCGATGTTCGTCCGGCGCACCCAGAACGCGCGCGTAATCGCCGCCATCTGGTCGCGCGGGAAAGCACGTGAGCCCGGCAGCGTTCGCTCGATCGCGGTTCGCACGGCCGGCTCGTCGGCGTTCGAGCGCAACCGCACCAACACGTAGCTGATCGGCGAGTCGCTCGTCGGCGCGCCGCCCATGATCTCGCCCAGCGAGAGCGGGCTCCAAGCGACGGCGCTGCCGAGCGACGCGTACAAGAACGTCGGCGAGACGATCGGCTGGGTGCCGTGCGTCAGCGCCGCGACGCGGGCCGGAACGCCGTGGATGCTGCCGTCGGCACCGACCCCGCCGGCGTCGAGCGCGCCGAGCTGCGCGCGGTCGGCCGCGAAGTCTCCGATGCGCATCGCCGCCAGCGCGGGCGGCGGCACGCCGAGCCGCAGCGACGTCCCCGCCGGCTCAAAGCCGATCACCCGCACGTAGTCCAGCACGCCGGACGGGCTCTGCCGGACCGCCGACCGGATCGCCAGCGGCTCGGCATGCGCGACGCCGTCGACGGCGCCGATCCGGCGAACCCAGCTGTACGGCACGGGGAGCGTGATCTCCAGGTATTGCATGGCGCTCGAGCCGACCCAGAGCTGGGCATCGGACTCGTCGATCAGCAGCGTCGTCGACGCGACGAGCGCCGAGTAGATCCCGGCCTGGACGAGGACGAGCGCCACGACGAACGCGATCCCGGCAACCGACGCGATCAGGCGCGGAACGTCGGCCAGAACGTAGCGAATCGCAAGCGTCCGCACCGTTGGCCTATTCGGCTCGACCGGCGACCTGCCCCGCGGGCGCAACGGGGCGAGCGCGCGCCGTGTTCTGGGCAGAGGTGCCCGAGCTTCCTGAAGTCGAGACCATCGCGCGCGGTCTCGCCAATGCCGTCACCGGCAAGACGGTGGCGTCTGTCGCCGTCACGATGGCGAAGATCGCGATCGCGCCGGCCGGCGAGTCCTTTGAGGAGGCCCTCACCGGCGAGACGATCGCCGGCGTCGGAAGGCGCGGGAAGTACGTCGTTTTCGCACTGGCCTCAGGGCGTCGGCTCGTCGTTCACCTGCGGATGACCGGCCGGCTGATCGTCCAAGCGCCCGGCTACTCCGAACCCTATCCGTACACCCACGTCCGCCTGACCTTCAGCGAGGGTTCGGGCCTCAGTTTCGCCGACGTCCGTCAATTCGGCCGGATGCGGCTCCTGCCGGCCGGGGACCCCTGGGACGCCGACGGGGGCGTCGAGCCCCTCTCCAAGGGGTTTACCAGCGAGGCGTTTGTGAGTATGCTGGACGGGCGTCGCACGCCGATCAAGACGTTCCTGCTCGACCAGAGCCGGATCGCCGGGGTCGGAAACATCTATGCGTGCGAAGCCTTGTGGGAAGCGGGGATCCGGCCGAGCCGCCCGGCTCACAAGATCACCAAACCGGCTCGACGCCGGTTGCACGGCGCGGTCCGAAACGTCCTCCAGCGTGCCATTGAGGCCCGTGGGACGAGTGTGGACGACTACGTCGACGCCGAGGGGCTACGGGGCGGGTTCCAAAACCAGCTCGCCGTCTATGGCCGCCTCGGTGAACCGTGTCCTCGGTGCGGGAAACCCATCGTCCGCACGGTGCTCGGTCAGCGCGGGACCTGGTGGTGCCGCGGCTGCCAAAAATAAGAAAAAATAACAGCGAAGGAAGTTACTCCACCATTTCCACCACACTCGATCTCGAACCGCAGGACCCGCAGGCTCAAGCAGCCGCGACGGCCCCCGCGGCTCCCGACGTCCATCACGAAGAAGAAGACCAGCTCGCACTCGAGCAGCGCCTGTACGAAGAATCGCTGAAGGTCCTCGACGAGGGTCAGGTTCTCACCGGGGTCATCGTCGCCAAGTACCAGGACGAGCTGCTCGTCGACATCGGCGGCAAGTCCGAGGGCATCCTCCCGTTCCGCGAGCTATCGCTCGCGATCGAACCCAAGGAGCTCAAGGTCGGCGACACCCTGGAAGTCATGATCCACCGGATCGACGACCAGGACGGCCAGCTCTATCTGAGCGAGCGCCGCGCCCGTGCCCTCAAGACCTGGGAAAAGGTCATCGAAGCGCACGACAACGACGAAGTCATCGAAGCGACCGTCACGCAAGTCGTCAAGGGCGGCGTCTTGGTCGACCTCGGCATGCGGGGCTTCGTCCCGGCGTCGCAGATCCGTCGCCAGCCCGTCGGCAATCTCGATGAGCTGGTCGGCAAGAAACTGCGCCTCAAGGTCATCGACCTCGACCACAAGCGTCATCGCGTCGTCCTCTCGCAGCGTCAGGTGCTCGAAGAAGAGCTCAACGCCAAGAAGCAAGAGCTGCTCGGCACGCTGCAGGTCGGTCAAATTCGCGAAGGCTTCGTCGTGCGGTTGGCCGAGTTCGGCGCGTTCGTCGACCTGGGCGGCATCGACGGCTTGATCCACAACTCGGAGCTGTCGTACGCGCGGATCAAGCATCCGTCGGAAGTCGTCAAGATCGGCGACACCGTCTCGGTCGAAGTGATGAAGTTCGACCCCGAGGCGAAGAAGGTCTCGCTCTCGCTCAAGCACGCGCTGCCCGACCCCTGGGTCGAGCACTCCGACAAGCTGTGGGAGGGCAACAAGCTCGTCGCACAGGTCGTCAAGGTGACGCCGAACTATCTGCTCGTCGAGATCGTGCCGGGCGTGCTGGCGATGGTTCCCAAGGGCGAGTTCGACGCGAGCGTTCAGTACTCGCCGGGCCAGGAGGTCGAGGTCACGCTGTTGACCATCAACCACGGCACGCGGCGCATCACGGGCTCGATCCAGCACGTCGCCGACGTGGCGCCCGAAGAGCTCGAACAGTTCCCGGTCGAGGACGGCTTCGGCCCGCTCGGCGCGGAGCTGTCACAAACCGTCTAGAACGCCTTCGCGACTGCGGTCGCGAGCGATCGTGATGCACGAGGGAAGCGGCAACGCTTCCCTCGTTGTTTACCGTTAGGGGCGGATCGGCCGGAGGCCGAACGCGAGTGTGGCTCGGTCCGTGAGGACCGAACGCACACTATGGCGAACTGTCTTGCGCGGCGAGCTTCGAGACCATCGCTTTGATGTCGTCGACGTTGCACTCGATCTTGCTCGCAATCTGGATCAGAATGTTCTCCTGCAGCTCTTGATGATAGAGCAGCCGCGAGATCGAGTCGTGATCGTGCTCGGCGCGCAGCTCGGCGTGCGCCGACGACTGGCGCTGCCCGACCGCCAGGATGAAGATCAAGATGAGTTGCAGCACGTTCGAGACGGTCAGCAGGAACGAGAACGGAAACGGATCCCACTTGGTCGCGATCCCGACCACGATCCAGGCCAGCTGGATCAGCACGGCAAGTCCGAGGGCCATCGGCGCGCCGGTCGAGTCGGCGATGCGCTTGCAGAGCCTCTCGGTCGCCGACAGGCTCTCGGCGTGCTCCTGATTGACGTCGTGAACGAGCGGGTGTTCCGTGACGTCGAGCCCCGGCGTCACAGGCATGGCGGGCGTCGCAGCATTCATGCCGCGTCCTATACGGCGCCGTTCGCATTGTCACCCTGAGCCTGTCGAAGGGCTTCGCCATACCGAACTCTGGACAGATCAGGGCGGGGGCGTCCTTCGACAGGCTCAGGATGACACGACAGGCTCAGGATGACACGACAGGCTCAGGATGACACGACAGGCTCAGGATGACACGACAGGCTCAGGATGACACGCAGGCTCAGGATGACACGATAGGGAGTGCGAACGCGTCCGGGATGGCGAAGCTCAGGGTCGGGCTGACCGGCGGGATCGGCTCGGGGAAGAGCGCGGTGGCGGACGTTCTGCGACAGCTCGGCGCGAACGTGATCGACGCCGATCTGCTCGCCCGCGAGGTCGTCGCGCCGGGTTCGGAGGGGCTGCGCGAGATCGGGTTGCGCTGGCCGCAGGCGATCGGCGCGGGCGGGAGCCTTGACCGCGCGGTCCTGGCCGGCATCGTGTTCTCGGACGACGCCGCGCGCGCGCAACTCAACGCGATCACCCACCCGCGCGTTCGCGCGCGGAGCGCCGAACTCGAGCGGGCGGCGCCCGACGGGCTGGTCGTGCACGTGATCCCGCTGCTCTTCGAAGGTGACTTCTGGCGCGGTTGCGATCGCACGGTGCTCGTCGTGGCCCCCGACGAAGTGCGGATCGCGCGGGTCGTCGCGCGCGACGCCACCGAGCGCGACGCGGTACAGCGCCGCATGGCGGCGCAGATCGACCCGGCCCTGGCGCTTACCCGCGCCGACTATGTCGTCGAGAACGACGGTGATCTCGACGCCCTGCGCGAACGCAGCCGGCAGGTGTACGACGCGCTCGTGCGCGATCTTGCGGCAAAGGAGAGCTCCGGATGACCGCACCCCCCGTCCGCGATCCATTGGCCTTCGACGCGCTCTTGTCGTCGTCGTGGGTGCTGTTCCGCCGGAACTGGATCGTGGCGTTGCCGCCGCTCATCGCGGCCGTCATCGTCATCGGCGTGGTCGCCGTATTGGCCGCGGTCGCCCTGGTGTGGGCCATCGGGGCCGGTTCGAAGCACGAGTCGCTCGAGCCGTTGTACGCGGTGGGGCTGTTGCTCTACGTCCTGCTGTGCATCGGCGGCATCGCGCTGAGCATCTGGGCGTACTGCGCGATGTTCGGGATGGCCGACGCCGCCTGGGAGCACGGAACGACGACCTTCGCCGACGGAAACGCAGCGTTTCGGGCGCGCGGCGGTGCGTTCTTGGTTGCCATCATCGGTTTCATCGGCGTGGGGATCGTCGCCCTGATCCTCGCCCTGCCCACCTTGTTCATCGCGCTGCTCGCGCTGCCGCTGTTCACGATGTACGCGCTGCCGGCCGTGGTCGGCGGCGGTCGCGGCGGTTTCGAAGCGATCGGCGATTCGTTTCGTTTGGTGCGGCGCTTCTTCTTGCCCTCGCTGATCACGTGCGTCGTGCTGTACGGGATCGCGTACGGCATCAGCTTTATCGCCGCCATCCCGATCGTGCCGCTGGAGCTCGCGATGATGCCGGGCTCCGGCGAGACGATGCCGCATGTCCCGCCGATTCCGCTGCTGGTCTTCGGGGGGATCGGTTACCTGGCCGCCATCGTCGTGCAGCTCGCGTATACCGGCTTCTACGCGATCGCCATCGTCGGCATGTATCGCGCGCTGATCGCGCAGCCGCCGCCGCCCATCGCGAGCCCGGCCGTCCCCGTTTAGTTCACTACGGGACGGCGCTCTCGAACGCCGGGGCGCTGCGCCCGACGTCGAACACGCGCTCGTCGCCTTGCGCGTCGAGGAAGCCGCGCACGATGACCTGCCCGGCGCTGCGAATCCCGAGCGCGCGCGAAAGCCGAATCGTCCCGGTCGCATCGCGCAGCCGCGGCGTGCCGCCGTCGACGTAGGGCTCGCCGGCGATCGTGATCACCGCGCCGGGCCTGGTCTGGAGCGCCTGCGCGATGGTCGCCGGCGGGTCGAACGTAATCGGCTTGTCGACCACGAGGCCGAAGTTCGTGCCCAGCATCTCGACGCGCACCGTATACGTGCCCGGCGCGAGCGCGCGCCGGTCGTCGGTGGTCGAGTCGACGATCACCTGCGCGAGACGCAACAGCCCCGGCGGCACGTCGAGCTGACGGGTGATCGGGATCGGTTTGTGGCCGGTCACCGACGACCACACCGGCGCGTCGTCGCGCAGGACGTCGACGCGAAACAGATCGGCGGTCGGGAAACGCAGCCGCACCATGTGTCCCGTCGCATTGTGCAGCGCGATCGCGACGGTGAAGGGCGCGAGGAGCGCCGTCCCCTCGCGCTCGAGTGTGACGTCGGCCCAGACGCCGCGCGGCGAAGCCGACGGCGCCGGATGCGGCGTCGCCGTCGCGGCCAGTACCGCCGCGATGAGCTCAGCGCGAGTCACCGTGTCCCTCTTGCGCGCCGCCTACTCCAAGTCCCCGTCCAGAGTCGGCCGAACACCGCTATCCGCCGTTTCGGAGCACCCGGCCCGGCCTCGCGACGGTCATCTCTGAGTCGCGCAGCACCGCGCTGCCGTTGACGAAGACGTCGCGAATCCCGTCGGGCGGCGCGAACGGCTGCTCGTACGTCGCCCGATCGACGATGCGCTCGGGGTCGAACACGACGAGGTCGGCGTGCTTGCCGATCGCCACGATCCCGCGGTCGCGCAAGCCGAACTGGGCCGCCGGGAGCGAGGTCATGCGGCGAACCGCTTCGCCGGTGTCGAAGACGCGGCGCTGGCGAACGTAGCGTCCGAAGACGCGCGGAAAGGTGCCGTAGGTGCGCGGGTGCGGGACGCCGCGTGCCGTGATGCCGGCGAAGGCGCGGGCCGACGCGTCACTGCCCACGCAGCAGAACTCCGCGCTGTAGACCGCCGCCACGTCGTCTTCGCTCATCGAGAAGAAGACGGACTCGACTCGCATTTCCTCTTCGAGCAGCAGGCGAATCGCGGCGCGGGCCGGCGTCGTGCGCCAACGCGCCGCCAACGCGTCGACCCGCACCCCCGCGAGCTGTTCGTTGCGCGCGCTGCCGACGCCGGTGATCAGCACGGTGTCCCAACCGTCGCCGCCGTATTGCGGATCGCGCGCGAGCTCCATCGCGACGGCGGCCGCCGTCGCCTGATCGGGATCGCGCAACCGCTCGAGCGCCGCCACGTCGCCGCCCTCGCGCACGCGCGGCGGCAGCACTGTGGCGAGCTCGGTCCACGAGGCGACGTACGGATAGGCATCGCACACGACGCCGACGCCCTTCCTGCGGGCTAGGTCGATCGCGGTCAGCGTGCGGTGCACCTTGCCCCAGTTCCGGCGTCCGGCGGCCTTGTGATGCGAGCACTGCACGGCGACCTCGGCCTGTTCGCCGACCGCGATCGCTTCGGCGATCGCCGCCTCCAGCTCATCGCCTTCGTTGCGGACGTGCGATGCGTAGAGCGCTGCTCCCGCGTCGCGGGCTGCGCCGGCGCACGCAACGAGCTCCGCGAGATCGGCGTAGCGCCCCGGCTCGTAAATCAAACCGCTCGACGTGCCGAGCGCGCCTTCTTCGACGGCGAGACGAATCAAACGGTTTTGCGATTCAATCTCGTCGCGCTCGAGCCGCCGCGCATCGGAGCCCGCGACGCACAGGCGCGTCGTTCCGAGTCCGACAAGCGACGCAACGTTGAGCGCGACGCGCTCCTGTTCGACCAACGTGAAGAATGCATCGAACGACGTCCACTGCACGTCGAGCCGGTATTCGGCCGCGGCGCGTTGCTTTTTCGTAAGCGCAGGGCCGTGCAATGGTGCGACGGACGTGCCGCAGTTGCCGCCGATCTCGGTCGTCACGCCTTGGCGAATCTTTCCTTCGCAACGCGGATCGACCAGCCACAGCTCGTCGGAATGGGAATGAACGTCGATGAATCCCGGTGCCAGCGCGAGACCGTCGCACGGCACGCGCGCGACCGCGTCGCGCTCGGAGAGGTCCCCGATCGCGACGATCCGGCCGTCCGCGACGGCGACATCGGTGATAAATGGCGCTCCGCCGAGTCCGTCATAGACCCGAGGGCGCTCGAAGATGGTCCCGAGCAGAGTTTAACCTAGCTTTCGCTGGGTACAGAGCAGTCGGTGGGCCGACAGCTCAGGGGGACTTTTCCAACTATGGCGAGCAACGAAAACATGACGAGCACGACAGGCGGCGGGATGAGCGTCCGCGAGGCCGGTAAACGCGGCGGCGATCGCGTCAAAGCGAAATACGGGTCCGAGTTCTACGAAGCCATCGGGCGCAAAGGCGGCGAGGCGACGAAGAGCAAGTACGGGCCGACATTTTACGAAGAGATTGGCGCCAAAGGCGGCCAGAAGCTGAAACGCACGACGAAAACGGCCGGCTGACGCATGGCCGACCCCAAGAAGGCCGTGGTCAAAGCGCGAACGGAAAAAGTCGACGGCGAGATGTCGGTTCGGGAAGCCGGCAAAAAAGGCGGCGACACGGTTCGCGATCGCTACGGTTCGGGATTCTACGAAGAGATCGGGCGCAAAGGCGGTCAAGCGACACGCGAGCGCCACGGTGCGGAATTCTACGAGGCGATCGGCCAAAAAGGCGGCAAGGTCGTCAAAGAAAAGTACGGTCCCAACTTCTACGAGCAGATCGGTCACAAGGGCGGTCAGAAGGTCAAGAAGCTGATCGCCGAAGCGAAGAAAAACGCGCAGGGCGAAACGTAGCGCCCGACCGGGTTGATTCCGAAACCGCGTGACGTCGCACCGCCGGCGCCGCGCGGTTTTTTCATTGGGCACCCGGCTTGACTCCTTCGATGCGCCCGAACGATGAGTCGCCGGTCCGGAAGTTGACCGTCATTTTCGCGACCGTCACCGTCGCACCGCTGTCGGTAATGGTTGAAGGATGGTTCAGGTCGAGGACGCGCGTCGTACCGTTGTAGAGAGCGCCCGTGCTCTGGAAGGTGCGCTTGCGCCCGCCGCCTACGTCCTCGATGAACTTGACCGGTCCCGTGACGGTAAGATCCTCGGTCGTTCTGTTCACCGTGACGCCGTCCGCCGTCATCAGAACGTCGGGCTTGCCGACGCGGTGGATGCGCCCGTCGCGGACATGCGCGATCGTGATCGTGGTGCCGTCGGGGCTCATCGTGGCCGTGTCGTAGTCGAGCGACCACGCGCGCTGATCGATGCGCCGGCCGTGAAGGCTGCCTTTGATCAGTTGCTCGGGTCCGGCCGTGCGCGCGAACTCCACGTCGCTGCCGGCGCGTCCGATCTCGAAGCCGACCCACGCCAGGAACGCGAGCGCAAGAATGGACGCGACGATGCGCCACGTCATCGCGCGCGCTGCCGGATGAACCGCCGCCGCAAGAACGGCAGCACGACGATCGCGGTCATCGCGATGCCGACCGGCGTCGGCCCGAGCGCGGCGTACGGGCCGGGCGCCGGGGGGCCGACGTCTCCGACGACCACCGCCGGCGCGCCGCCCAACGCGGTGCGCTGCGTCCAGGTTCCGTCCGGCGCCACGATGCCGCTGATCCCGGTCGCGCCGGCGCGCAGCACCCAGCGACCGGTCTCGACCGCGCGCAGGGTCGCTGCCTGCGCGTGCTCGTACGGCCCTTCGGTCGAACCGAACCAGGCGTCGTCGGTCGCGATCAGGATCAAACTCGGATTATCTTTGAGCCGCGCGTGCGCGATGTCGCCGAACAGCGATTCCCAGCAGATCAGCGCCGTTGCGCCGTCATAGGTTTCGACCGCGTTCGTGCCGGGTTGGAACGCGCCGATCTGGTCGGCGTACGGGAGCGAGCGCAACCACGCCGGCCCGGGAACGTACTCGGCGAATGGTACGAGTTGCTCCTTGACGTACATCTCGGCGACGTCGTGCTGGTTGACGCGCGGATCGAAGATCAGCAGCGCGTTCTCGTACTTCTTCCCGTCGTCCCAGAAGCCGCCGACGTAGAGCGTCGCACCGAGTGAGACGGCGAGCCGGGTGAAACGCGTGCGAAGCGGCGGCGTGCGGAACAGGTCGGTGGTGATCACCGTTTCGGGCCACAGCACGAGCGTCGGCCGGCGCGCGCGCAGCGCGCGCGTCATCGTGGTGTAGCGTTCGAGCGCGAGCGCCAATCCCGCGTCGCTGCGCTTGACCGTCTGCGCGATCCCGCCTTGGACGGCGGCGACGCGTCGCGCCGGCGGCGCGTAGTGACGCGCCGGCCAGGCGGCGTAGGCGAGCGCCGTGCACAGCGCGACGCCGGCCCACACGGCGACCGCGAGCCGCGCGCGCCCGACACCACGCCGGTCAACTAACCACCAGCCGAGCGTCGCCCCGAGCAACACGGTGACGAACGTCAAGCCGTAGCCGCCGGCGAAGGCGGCGACCGGCCGCAGCGGCGAGTCGATCATCGTCGTGCCGAGCTGTTCCAGCGGCACGCCCAGGACCGTGGTCGACCGGAGCTGCTCCGCCAGCGTGAACGCGGCTGCGGCGACGAACGGGACTGCGAGCGAGTCACAGCGCTGCGCCGCCAGCGACGTGACGGCGCCCGCGAACGCGAAAGCAAGCGCCTCGACGACCGCCGGACCGAGATCGAGGATCGGCGCCGCCGGCCCGATCAGTGCGCCCGCCGTCTCTCCGAACCAAGCGAAACCGAGCGTGAAGAACAGCACGCCGCTGGCGTAGCCGACGAGCGCCGCAGCGCGCGGCGGGACGCTGCACCAGGACCACACCAGGCCCGCTGCCGAGAATGGAGCGAGCCACCACCACGTCGTGAGTGGGAAGGCGAGATGCAGCGCGAACGCGCACAAGAGCGCGACGGCCGTGCTGCGAACGGTCGCGGAGGAAAAGGTGCGTCGGCTTATTACAGCGCTGGTTGTCGCGGCGATGATGGTGCTACCTGGATGCGGACGTCAGGTCACCGGCTTGAACGTGACCGGCAACGGCATCGTTCAGTCCGGACAGACCCTGATCCGCTTCGAGACCGCCGGACAACTCGACTTCCAGAACGTCAGCTACCTGATGGTCTTCAACACGAGCGGAAACGGGCAACAACCCTACGCTCAGGGCTTCAACACCGACTTCAAGAACTGGTCGGTTTTCTTTATCGTGGGCGGCGGGGCGAACTTTGCCAACGCCCCCGGGCTCGAGCAGGTCTATCAAAACCCCGCTTCGGGCGCCTCGCAGTCGTTCAATGTTGTGTACCCCACCTCGGTGGTCAACTTCCAGCCGTCGATTCCCAGCGGTAACGCGTCGTTCGGCTTCCAGATCACCTTTAACCGCTGCGTCTTCGACTTGGCCCCGCCGACGAGCGGTCAGCCGGCGGTCACCGCGAACGGCCTCTGCCCGCCGTTTCAAAACGCCGGGATCGGTACCGTCTGGAACGTCAGCCTGTTCACGCTCGACCGCACCTTGACGCCGATCGACTCGCTCAGCGTCAACGGTCCGTCGGCGACGGATTATACCGTCTCGTTCGACGTGACCCAAGTGATCCCGGGCCCCGGTAACAGCGGTCAGCGCTTCAAGCCCGCGAACAACGCGACCGTCAACAACCCCGCTGCTCAGATCACCGGAATCGAGATCTTCAACACGCCTTAGTCGCATCCAGGGCTACCTTCGCCGCTGCGAACCGACACCAAATCGTGCCGGAGGTGCGGGAGCGGTAGTGCTGCGCAGGGGCGTTTCGCAGCGAGCGGCGCCCGGAGGGCGAGGAGCGAGCGGAGAACCGAGCGCCCGGAGCCGCAGGATGCGGCGCAGGAAGCGTCCCCGGCGCAGCACTACCGCTCCCGCACCTCACGCCACCCACCTATTCGGTGTCGCAGGGTGGGTGACCGCAGGCGCAGGTGGATTCCATCTCCTCCTCGCTCGAATCGCGGCTTTCGCAGACGTCGCTGCAGTACGAAGCGCCCTCGAGTCCCCCGGTGACGGTGCAGTTGCACTCCTGGTATTCGCACGGTTGCGTGTAGGTGCTCACAGATGTTCTCCTTACCCGGAAACGAAAGCACTACGGGCTGGCGGTGCCGCCCGTGAAGGCCGACGACGCGAAGCTCTGCGGGATGATCGAGCCGAGCGAGGTTTGGCCGAGGCCGAAGTTCAGCGCGTGCGACGGGAAGGCGAGCAGATCGACGCTGGCCGTCACCTGCTTGAGATCCTCGTTGTACGACAGCCGGATCTCGTAGCAGTCGCCGACGACGTGACGGTAGTAGATGTTCTTGCTCTCGAGCCGGCCGTGGTTTTTCCAGTCGACGAAGGTCGCGACTTGCAGGTCGCTCTCGTACCCGAACGGCGTCGAGAACTGCACGCTGGTGCGATCGAAGCCGTTGCCGGGGCCGGGCGTGAAATTGCCGCCGAGCAGAAGCGACGAGCGAGGTGACGGTCGCGAGCTGAACTGGTATCCGACCGCTTGCGCCTGACGGTTGAAGAACGTCGTCGCAGTGAGCGCCAACGAGTAGATGTCGCGATTGAAGATCGTCAGCACGTCGTTCGCCTGTTTCGATCCGTCGCCGAGGACGTCGATCGATTTGAACGGCTCGGCCAGCGGTCCGTTGACGTGCGACTCGTTGTACGAGATCACGTTGATGACGTGCCCGAACAGCGGCGTGGTCAGGGTTGCCTCTTGCCCGATCTGCGCCTTGAGATCGCCGGTGCCGTAGGCGTCCTGCTGCACGGTGACCTGGCCAGAGAAATCGCTCCCGAGGAAGTGCGCCAAGCCCGGGCCGATCTGGATGCGCGCCTCGCCGCGTGAGGTTCGCAGCCCGGTGGTGGTACCGTCGGGCGCGGCCTGCGGGTCGTCGTAGATGCCCAGCGTGTATTGCGCGGTGATGGGGATCCCCCTGAGCCGCGGGAAGAGCGGGTCGTGCGGGCGGATCGCGAGCTCGGGTTCCTTCTGCACGTTGGTCGGCGTCGTCGTGTCATAGCGGTCGAAGGTCAGGTCGTAGTCGTACGACTTGCCGCTGAAATGCGTCAGCGTCTCGTAGTGCAGCGTCGTCGTGCCCGGGAAGCCGAGGTTCTGGCTGGTCGTGTACGACACGGTGGTGTCGTTGGTGAACGTGTTCGAGAACTGCCGGTGGTCGCTCGCGCCGTAGTCGTCGGTCGATGCTTGCGAACCGGTCGCGGAGCGGTGGAAGCTGTAGTTTTGCCGATCGCCCTTCGCGTCGCCGTGGTCGACGGCGGCGGTGAGATCGTACTGCGCCGGCAGCGTGACGAGCGGGCCGTAGTTGTCGGTGTAGTTCAGCCCGAACTGTCCGCGCAGCGAGCGCGAGAACGCCTCTTGATCTTGGATGGAGAGGTTGCTGTTGCTTCCGCCGCCCTGCTTGCTGTTCAAGTGGTAGAAGTTGACGTCGGTCTGGCGCCGCCCGTCCTTGCGCCGGATCGTGGCGACGTATCCTAGACCCAAACCGATGCGCGTGTACTCTTCGACGCGGTAGTAGCCGTAGTAGTAGTCGCTCGGCGAGAACCCGATCCGCGCCTTGATGTAGAATCCTTCGGCGGAGTCGTAGCCGACCAGCGGCAAGAAGCCGGGATTTCTGCGCGATCCCGGCTCGTCCTGACGCAGCGAGATGATGACGATCGGCAGATAGAAGACCGCCAGCGCTCCCAGGAACAGCACGGCCGACTTCGCCACCGCCTTGTCGCCCGGGTACACGTCGAGCGTCTTGGACTCGAGGTGATAGCCGCCGCGCGGGTTCTCGCAGGTGGTGATGTTGGCGCGCTCGACGTGCGTCACGCCGTTGCGATCCGACACCATCGACGTGCCGGCGAAGTGGAGCCGGCCTTGCTCGACGCCTTGGGTCGACTCGCCGTGACCGCGCAGCAGCGTCGCTTTCTGCGTGGTCGTGTCGAACCGGATCGCGTCGGCGAACAGCGACGTGTCGCCGCTGCGGTTCTTGACGAACGTGTGACCGGTGAGGTCGATGTAGCGTTGCCCGTCGTAGTGCGCGTGGTCGCCGCCGATGCACGCCCTCCTCATAGAAGATGTTCACGTTGCCGTCGAGGTCGAACGGCTGGCCGGGCTTGTCGATCCCGGTGAGCTTGTCGCCCAGGATCGCGTAGGTGTTCGGATCGAGGATCTCGCCGGCCGCGGGCGACGGCGACGGCGACGGCGAGCGCAGCCCGACCGGCCCGGCGCTGACGTTGGGTGCCGGAATCGGGGACACGGCGGGCGGCGGGCTCTGCTGGATGATCATGACGGGGGCAGGCGAACCGCTCGGTCCGACCGATGGGGACGGGACGGGCGGCGGCGTCACGTCGGGCGGCTTCGAGGCCGGCGGCGGGATCAGGATCTGCGGCCCGCCGGGGGCGGTTGGCGGGCCGACGTACGGCGGCTAGCGTCGGCGATGGCGCTCGGCGACGGCGACGCGACCGGCTCGGCGGACGGCGTGACCTGTGCCACCGGCGTCCCGCAGCCTTTGCCCAGGAGTGCGAGAGCGTGCGCGGTGTCGGCGTCGTCATCGGCCCAGGCCGGCGACGGCAGCGAGGATAGCGCAAAGGAGAGCGCGACGACGGTCACGCCCAGGCGCCGGATCAGGGCGGTCATCGGTCCTCTTGCCAGATGAGTACGGCGCCTGCGACCGCCGTGATGATGTTCGGCAGCCACGCGGCCAGATACGGATCGAGCGCGCCGTTCTTGCCGAACGCGCCGAACAGCGCGACCATCGCATAATAGGCGAACAGGCCGACGATCGAAAGCACGATTCCCAGCGTGCGGCCCTTCTTGCCGAAACGCACCGCCAGCGGCACGGCGAGGATCACCGCGATGAACGCCGCGAACGGGTATGCGTACTTCGTTCCCAGCGTCAGCTCGCGCACCGCGAGGTCCGTGCCGCCCTGACCGGTCTGCTTGCGGTACTTGATGTCCCGCGCGAGCTGTTGCGTGTTCATCGTGTACGTATCGTTGAACGAGCTGCTGAGAAAATTCTGACCGTTGTCACCCATCGGCAGCGGCAGGCGCAGCTCGTTCGCCAAGATCGTCACGGCGTTGACCTGGCCCTCATTGTTGATGCGGGTCTCGACGGCGTGGTCCAGGACGATCTCCGTCCCTTCGATGCGTGCCGTCTTGGCGGTGAGGATCTGCACGAACGGCGACGTTCGGGCGGGCTGGTAGATCTGCACGTTCTGCATCGTCTTGCCGTTGGGGGAGACGGACTGAATGTAGAACGTGTTGCCGGTGGACGGATCGGAGCGGAAGATGTTCGGCTCGACCGGCAGGGTCTGCGAACGGTACAGGATCTGGTAGAAGCTGCGCGTCGAGAGATCGGTCGCGACCGGCGCGATGTGCTCGTTGATGAGAAACGAGGCGAGCGCGACGGCGGCACCCGCGACGAGCGGCAGCCGGATGATCCGCAAGAACGAAACGCCCGACGTGCGCATGGCATTGATCTCGTTGTCCGCCGCGAGCCGTCCGAAGCCGAGCAGCGTACCGAACAGGCACGCGAACGGAAACGCCAGCGGCGTCGCCTGCGGGATGCGGAACACCAAGAAGCGCAGCACGAGAAACACCGGTGCGCCCTTGTTGACCAGGTAGTCCGCCGCGAGCACGAAGATGTTCGCGAACCAGAACAGGAAGAACGCCGCTAAGGCGAAGCCGAACGGGCCGGCAACTTCCCGCAGCACGTACGAATCGAGAATGCGCAGCCGCGGGACGCGAGGCGGGGCGGCGCGGGCGAACGTCGGTCGACCCACGCTCGAATAGGCGGCCATGCCCTATCGAATGCCGGCGACGACGCGATCGACGTACGCGCGCGTCTCGGCGTACGGCGGGATGCCGTGCGCCGCGTCGACCGCACCCGGTCCGGCGTTGTACGCGGCGACCGCGAGCTTGACGTTTCCTTTATAGCGCCGCAGCAAGTCGCGCAGGTAGCGCGTGCCCCCGTCGACGTTCTGATATGGGTCGAACGGGTTGGCCACGCCGTACATGGAGGCGGTTCCGGGCATCAACTGCATCAGTCCCTGGGCGCCGACGCGCGAGACGGCGCTCGGGTCGCCGTGCGACTCCGCGTCGATGACCGAAGCAACGAGCCGCCGGTCGACCGAGTTCGCCTGCGAGTATTCCCGGACGATCGAATCGAGTTGGGCCGGCGCCATCGCGTGGGGGCCGCCGGGCATGAACCCGCCGCCGCTGCAGCCACTCAGGCCGGCGAACACCAGGGCAAGCATAAACCAGGGGCCGCGCGACGACACGTCAGGTGGCGGTTCGCCGCGGCGCGCACCCGGCCTTGTCGTCGGCTTCCGGCGCATCGTCGATCTTCACTCTGCTACAGTGATCGGCCGGTCTGCGCCGCGTCAGGGAACTTGGCTGATCCCCGGCAGGGACGCGGCGCAAAGTTTGAGCGAACCGTGACCGGCCGCGATCACCGAGCGCCAGAAGGTGCACAGCTCGGCGAGCTGGGCATCGCTCGTTTGCATGCGCGCCGTGCCGGTCGTCAAACCGGCGATCACCACGTCCGCGCCGTTGAGATCCGGCAGCGCCCCACTGGCGCGCAGCGCGCGCAGCGCCGGCGCGGTCGAGGCGGCCGGGTCCTCGCCGTAGCGGAACAGGTTGAGCGCCCGGCTCTGCTGCCAACCATTGAAGATCGCGACCACGACGTGCGGTGCGGTGCCGCCCTCCAGCCGCAGGTCGCCGGCGGCCGCCTGCAGCGCGCCGAGTGGGTCCGAGCCGGGCGCGCCGCGCTCGAACTGCGGCAGCCGGTCGAACGCCGCGCCCGTCTTGACCACGAACGCTCGCAGGTCGGAACGATAGCGCAACGGGTTGACGGCGTCTTGTCCGGTCGGCGCCGGAACCTCGCCGGCGAAGAGCGGCAGCTCGGTCAGCGAGTCGGCGGTGATCGGACGCAGCGTGATCGCCGCGCCGACGCCGGCGCAGCCGGCGACCTCGGCCGCCATCGCGCGATAGGCCGGCCACCGATTGGCCGGGATCGTGTCACCGGCGGCGACGAGCAGCTCGACCGACGACGCGGCGTGCAATTCGCCGCTGAGCCAGGGACTGCCGCAGGCGCGCGCCTTGGCCGATGGCTCCGCCGCAGCGGCGTCACCGGACGCGCCGCAGCCCAACAGCGGGATGAAGCCTGCCAGCGCGACGGCGAGCCCGAGCGGGGCGACGAAGCGGGCGGCGGACATGACCCTAGGCGCTGTGGACGACGCCGTTGACGGAGGACGGTGCCGCCGCGGCTTGCGGCGCGTCGGCCGGCGTCGTATCGCCCGATACGGTGGGTACGCGGAACGGACCCGCGGAGTCTTCCGCGACGACGTTCGCGGCGCGTTCCGCAGCTGCCAGCTCGTGCTGCGTCGCGGCGAGGTGCGACTCGTTCGCGCGCAACGACGAGCGCAGGCGCGAGAGCCGCCCCCGCAGCCGCATCGAGTCGAGCGACTCGCGATGGTAGCCCGCGGTGAAGGCGATGACGATCCCGATGAATGCCAGCGTCGTCAGCGCGGCGGCCTGCACCACCGGGCCGATCGCCGGCGTCACGCCGTCGCTCGACGCCTGCGCGTAACCCATCCGCAACTCGAAACCGACGGCCAGAAACGCCACGACCGCCAGCGCTCCGAGCCCCAAGCAGAGCTGGTCGAGGAACGAGTGCGGCTGCGGCGTCCGGTGGCGTCGCGCGAGCTCACCCAGCACGAGCCCGAGCAAGAACCCGCCGGCCGCGAACGCGCAGGTCAGGGCGATCAGCTCGACGGCCGAGGCGAAGAAGAACACCAGGCTCATCATCCGCGCCGGGTACCATTCCAGCACGATCGCCAAGAGCGCGAGGACGCCGATCAACTCGAGCATCCAGCCCCGGTCGTAAGCCGGCAGCGCGTCGAAGCGGGTTTGGGCCGCCCGGATCTGCGCCTCGCCGGCGGCGCAATTGCGTTCGAGTTCGGCGATCCGCAACCGCGCGCGGTGCACCTTGTCGAGAATGGCCGCGTGATCGTCGTTCCGATACGCGCGCTGCTGATACGTAGGCGATGTCATGGCCGGTCACCACCTTCCCGGTGACACGTATCACGTCTCGAAACGCGATGTTTCGCCCGGCGCGCAACGGTTTGCGAGTCACGGATGAGCAGAAGCGGATCGAACATATGTTCGGATCCGATGAACTCCGCTCCATCGGGCCGCTCGCAATGAAATCCTCATCCGCTTCTGTTGCTCAGTGGTGGCGGGTGGGATATAGTGGTCGGAGATGGAGCGTAGGGGAGCACGCTGGTGATCCCTGTGATGGATCGTCCGCTGTTCACAGGATCGGTCGAGCACAGCCTTGATGACAAGGGGCGCCTCGTCGTGCCCTCACGTTTTCGCGTCGGCCTCGGGGCCGGCTTCTTTTTGACGATCCTCGATCCCGACGGCTGCCTCGCGTTGTACCCGGCGTCCGAGTGGCAAAAAGTGTGCGCCAAGCTGGACGCGGCGACGACGCGCGACGCGCGGTTTCGCAGCTTTCAGCGCCATCTCTTCGCGCACACCGACGAGGTCAGTTGCGACGAGCAGGGCCGGATCGGAATTCCGTCCGCGTTGCGCGCTTGGTCCGAGATACAAAAGCACGTCGTGTCGATCGGCGCGATGTCGCGCGTCGAGGTGTGGGCGAAGGAACGCTACGAGCGTCATCTGCACGACCGCGGCGAGCTCGGCGACTTCACCTCGGAGCTGGGACTCTCTTGAGTGGCGCACGTCGCGGTTCTCGCCCGGGAGTCGCTCGACGCGCTGAGCGTGCGCGCCGGCGGGACCTACGTCGATGCGACGTTCGGGGCGGGCGGACACGCCGCGCTGATCCTGGCTGCGCTCGGCGCGGCGGGACGGTTGATCGCGTTCGACGCGGACCCCGCCGCGAGCGAGCGCGCGTTCGCCGATCCTCGCTTCACGCTGGTGCACGCGAACTTTCGCGACTTGGCGCAGCGGCTCGACGCGCTGGGGATCGCGGCCGCCGACGGGATGCTGTTCGACTTGGGGGTGAGCTCGATGCAGCTCGATGAGGGCGAACGCGGCTTCTCGTTCCGCGCCGCCGCGCCGCTGGACATGCGGCTCGACCCGGCTGCCGGGGAGAGCGTCGCCGACTTCCTCGCCACGCGCGACGAGCGCGAGATCGCCGACGTCATCTATCGCTACGGCGAAGAGCGCGCATCGCGCCGGATCGCGCGGGCCATCGTCGCGCTGCGCGAAGCCGGCACGCCGGTGCGCGACACGCTCGACCTGGCCGGCGTCGTCGCGCGCGCGGTGCGCGCGCCCGCGCATCAGCGCATCCATCCCGCGACCCGAACCTTCCAGGCGCTCCGCATCGCCGTCAACGACGAGCTCGGCGCGCTGCGCGCCGGGCTCGACGCCGCCCTCGCCCGCACCGCGCCCGGCGGCCGCATCGCCGTCATCAGCTTTCATTCGCTCGAGGATCGCATCGTGAAGCACACGTTTCGTGAGGACTCCCGCGCGCGCGTCCTCACGCGCAAACCGCTCGTCGCCGGGGACGAAGAGGTGGCGGGGAACCCGCGCGCGCGCAGCGCGAAGCTGCGCGTCGCCGAGCGCGTCGCGGTGGCGGCATGATCGCCGCACAGCGCGCCGTCATCGAGCCGCGCATCGAGCGCGTTCGCACCGCGACCAAGCGGCGCGCCCGGCGCACGCGCCGGCGCCTGCATGCGCCGGTGAAGGCCGTCCTCACCCTGGCGATGGTGCTGCTCCTGCCGCTGCTCGGTTACGCCGCGCTGACCGCGAACCTCACCTCGCTCAACTACGCGCTCGCGAACGCGGAGCGGGATCGCGGCACGCTGCTCGGCGATTCGCAGCGCCTCGACGAGAAGATCGCGCGCCTCCAATCACCCGATCGTCTCGCCGCCGTCGCGGGAGCGCTGCACATGCACGATCCGCACGTCTACGCGGTCGTTCAGGTCACCGACCCCAAACCGCAGCCGAAACCCACCGGCCTCGCCCTCTTCGCGTGGTTTAACGCGCGCTAATGGCGGCGCGTGCGTTCGCGCGCGTCGCACCGGTACGGGCGAAGGTCTCGCTCGTCGCGGTCGTCGCGCTGGCCCTGCTTCTGGCCTGGCGGCTCGGCGACGTGCAAGTGCGTCAGGGACCGTGGCTGGCGCGCACGGCGCTGTTGCAACACGACGAGACGGTCGAGTCGTTCGCCAAGCGCGGCGCCATCCTCGACCGCGACGGCGGCGTGCTCGTCCGCTCGTTGCCGTCCGAGTCGATCTATGCGGTGCCGACCGAGGTGAGCGATCCGCGCGCCGACGCGCTCAAGCTCGCGCCGGTGCTGCACCAACCCGTCGCCGCTATCGAGACCGCGCTGCGTGAAAAGGTCGAGTTCCGCTGGCTCGCCCGCAAGGTACCGCATGACGTCGCCGAGCGCGTGCACGCGCTCAACCTGCCCGGGATCGAGACCAAGGGCGAAGAGACCGGCTTGCGCTACGTCGCCTCGGGCCGGCTCGCGTCGACCGTCGTCGGTTTCACCGGCACCGACGAGACCGGACTCGACGGCCTGGAGTACTCGCTCGACAAGGTGCTGCGCGGTGAGCCGGGCCGGATGCTGATCGAGGCCGATCTCTACGGGCACGCGATGCCGTTCGGGCAGGTCCACGTCGTCGATCGCGCCGTCGCCGGCCGAACGGTGGTGACGACGATCGACCCGTACCTGCAGTTCGAGGCGGAGCGGCTGCTGCGCGCTTGCGTCAAGAAGTGGAGCGCGCGCGACGCGACCGCGATCGTGATGGATCCGTGGACCGGCGAGCTGCTCGCGGTCGCGAACCTGCCCGACTTCGATCCCGGTCGCTTCGCCGCGTTTTCGCCGGACAGCTGGCGCGACCGGGCGATCAGCGACGCGTACGAGCCCGGCTCGACGTTCAAGCTCATCACCGCCGCCGCGGCGCTGGAGAGCGGACGCTTTACGACCGCTTCGCGCTTCCCGGCGCGCGACACGCTCGAGGTCGGCGGCCGCACGATCCACAACGCCGAGGACGGGATGATGGCCGCGAACCTCGGCAGCGAGACGATCGAGGATATCATCGCGTACTCGCACAACGTCGGCGCCGCCGAGATCGGGATGGCGACCGGTCCGTCGGCGATGTACCGGATGATTCGCAAGTTCGGCTTCGGCGACCCGACGCAGGTCGAGCTTCCCGGTGAGAATCCCGGCATCGTCAACCCGCCGGCTCAGTGGAGCGGCTCCTCGCTGGCGACGATCTCCTTCGGGCACAGCATCTCGATCACGCCGCTGGCCCTGGTGCGCGCGTACGCCGCGATCGCCAACGGCGGGCTGCTGCTGCGGCCGCGGATCGTCGCCGCGATCGACGATGCCGACGGCAAGCTGATCTATCGTTACGGACGCGAGGTCGAGCACCGGGTGATCGCACCGGCGACCGCCGCGACGCTGCGCCGATTCCTGCGCGCGGTCGTCTTGCGCGGCACCGGCAACCCGACCGCGCAGGTCGCCGGCTACACCACCGCCGGCAAGACCGGAACCGCGCAGGTCGTCGAGAACGGCCGGTACCTCTCGGGCGCGTACATCGCCTCGTTCGTCGGGATGATCCCGGCCGACCATCCGCGCTACGTCATCCTGGTCAAGGTCTCACGGCCGCGCGGCTCGATCTACGGCTCGCAAGTCGCCGCGCCGGTCTTCGCCGGCCTGGCGCGCGCCGCCATGCTGCACGCCGGGGTGATGCCGGCCGCCCCGCCGCCGCGCTTGGTCCGGCGGGCCCGGCCGGCGAAGGCCGAGCGTTGATGCGAGAGACTGCCCGCCTCGTCGCGACCCTCGAGGGCGCCCGGGTCGCCGGCTCACTCCCGCCATCCGTCGACGCGATCGCGAGCGACTCGCGATCGGTCCGGCCCGGGACGCTGTTCGTCGCGCTGCGCGGGGAGCGCGCCGACGGACACGACTTCGTGCGCGACGCCGTCGCGCGCGGCGCCTCGGTCGTCGTCGTCGACGCGCTCGCCGACGTCGCGCCCGCCGGCGCCCCGCTGGTGATCGTCCCCGACACGCGCATCGCCGCGTCGGTGCTCGCCGACGCGTTCTACGACCAGCCTTCGCTCGGAATGATCGTGGTCGGCATCACCGGGACCAACGGCAAGACGACGACGACGCATCTGGTGCGCGACGTCCTGGACGCGGCAGGTTTTCCGTGCGGGATCATCGGCACGCTGGGCGGTCAGTTTCGCGAGCAGCGCTGGGCGCTGTCCAACACGACGCCGCTCGCCGTCGAATTGCACGGCCTGCTCGCCGCGCAGCGCGAGGCGGGTGCCCGCGCGGTGGCGATGGAGGTGTCGTCGCACGCGCTCGCCTTGCACCGCGTCGACCACGTCCGCTTTCGTGTCGGCGCGTTGACCAACCTGACTCGCGACCACCTCGATTTCCACGGTACCTTCGAACGCTATGCCGCGGCGAAGCGGCGTCTGTTCGACTTAGCGAGCGACGCGGTCATCAATGTCGACGATCCGTGGGGCGCGGAGCTGGCCCGCGGACGGTTCGCGCGCTCCGAGCCGACGCTTCCGTACGCGATCGACGCCGAGGCGGCGGGCGGCTTGCGAGCGACCGAGCTCGAGCTGGCCGGCGACGGTTCGACGTTTCTCGCCGGCGGCGAAGCGTTCACCATCAATCTGCCCGGCCGCTTCAACGTACGCAACGCGCTCGCCGCGCTCGGCATCGCGACGGTGCTCGGGATCGACGTCGCCGACGTCCGGCGCGGCCTGTCCGCGACGCGCGCGGTGCCCGGCCGCATGGAACGCATCGGCGCGTTCGGAATCAACGCGATCGTCGACTACGCGCACACGCCGGATGCGCTCGAAAACGTCCTGCGCGCGGCGCGCGAGACGACCAAACGCGATTTGATCGTCGTCTTCGGCTGCGGCGGCGACCGCGATCCGGGCAAACGCGCGCAGATGGGCGAGATCGCCGCCCGGTTGGCCGATCGCGTGATCGTGACGTCGGACAATCCGCGCGGCGAAGACCCGATGAAGATCGCGCGGGCCGTCGCGGACGGTTTCGAGCGGACCGAGATCGAGCTCGATCGCCGGCGCGCGATTCGGCGCGCTATCGACGGCGCAGAAGCCGGCGATACGATCGTCGTGGCGGGCAAAGGCCACGAGACCTATCAGATCGTGGGGCCGGAGCTGCGGTCGTTCGACGATCGTGACGAGGTGCGCATCGCCTTCGCCAAGCGCGCGGATTCGGTCCGGCGATGAAGCTGCCGGTGCTCGACGCGGTGCAAGCGGCGCGCGCCCGGATCGTCGAGCCGGCCGCCCTGCCCGCCGAGCTGTCGATCTGCACCGATACGCGCGAGCTCGCGCGCGGCGCGACGTTTCTCGCGCTTCGCGGAGAGCGCTTCGACGGACACGCCTACGTCGCCGAGGCCTTCGCGCGCGGTGCGGCCTGCGCGATCGTCGACGATGCCGCCGTCGTCCCGGCCGGCCGGCCCGCGCTGGTCGTGGCGAGCACGCTGCAGGCGTACCTCGATCTGGCCGGACTGGCGCGCGCGCGCATCCGCGGGACGGTCGTCGGCATCACCGGCAGCACCGGGAAAACGACGACCAAGCAGTTCTTGCTCGGGCTGCTGCGCGGCGCGGGGATTCCGGCCGTCGCGACGCCCGAAAACGAGAACAACGAGGTCGGCGTGGCCAAGTTTCTGTGCGGTCTCGACGAGGGCGATCGGCGCGTCGCGATCGTCGAGATGGGTGCGCGCAAGTACCGCGATCTGGAGGTGCTGCTCGCCGCGGCGCGCCCCGACGTCGGCCTGTTGACCAACGTCGGCGAAGCGCACCTCGAGATCATGGGGACGCGCGAACGCATCGCCGAGACGAAGTGGGCCCTCCCGGCCGGCTCGCGGCGGGCGGTCCTCAACCTCGCCGACGACGTCTCGCGGTCGCGTGCGGCGTCGCTTGCGGCGGCGCCGGTGTGGTTCGGTATCGACGACGAGCGGCCGCCGGCCGGCGAGCGGGCGGTCATCATCGAGCCGGGCGCCGCCCGCACGATCGCCGCCGGCGGTACCGCCCGGAAGCACCGCATCGCGATCGGTTTCCCCGGCGATCACAACCGGCGCAATCTCGCCGGCGCGTTCGCCGCCGCCTGGCTGTGCTCGGAAGCCGTGACCGGCGACGGCGATGCGGCGGCGCTTGCCGCGGCCGTTGCGGCGCTGGTGCTCCCGCACGGGCGGTACGAGATCGTCGAGCTGCCGGGCGGCGTCCGGGTCGTCTTCGACGCGTACAACGCGTCGCTGTCGGGAACGCTGGCAACGCTCGGCACCTTCGCGCGCGAGAACGCGTCGCGCAAGATCGCCGTGCTGGGAAGCATGGCGGAGCTCGGCGGCGACGCGCCCGCGATGCATCGAAAGATCGGCGAGCTGGCCGGCCGGCTCGACGTCGTGCTCGCCGGCGGCACGTTTGCGGCCGACACCGCGCACGGCGTGGAGAGCGCGGGCGGTGCCGTCGTGCGCTATGCGACCAACGACGACGCCATCGCCTGGCTGCGCGCGAACGTGCGCCCCGGCGACGCGATTTTGCTCAAGGGCTCGCGCAAGTACAAGATGGAACAGATCGCCGAAGCCCTCGGCGCGGAGGTCTTCGCGTGATCCCGGTCGCCGTTCGCGAAGCCGGCTTGCCCGAGGGGTTGGTCGCGATTCCGGTCCGCACGCGCCTCGTCGCTCCGGGCGACGATCTCGCGGCGCTCGTCGGCGATGCCGTGCGCGGGATCGCGCGCCCCGGTGACGTCGTCGCGATCGCGGAAACCGCCGTCGCGATCGCGCAGTCGCGCTTCATCGCCGCCGAAGCGATCCGCCCGTCGCGGCTCGCCCTGATCCTGTCGCGGCACGCCGGGGCGCTCGCGACGATGAGCCAGCCCGAGTCGCTGCAACTGGTGATCGATCAGGCCGGCGTGCGCAAGGTGCTGTGGGCGACGGTCGCGCACGTCGCCGGACGCCTGCGCGGCAAACGCGGCGTGTTCTACGAAGTGCTCGGCGAAGCGATCGCCGCGATCGACGGCTACACCGGGACGCTGCCGCCGTACGAGCGCGCCATCGTGCTGGGTCCGGCGGAGCCCGATCGTGTTGCGACGGAGCTCGGCGCAACGCTGGGCGTGCACGTGGCGATCGTCGACGCCAACGACTTGCGCCGAGCCAAGGCGCTGGGCGCCTCGCCTCGGCTGGATCGTGCCGCCGTCGAACGCGCGCTGTTGGGCAACCCGCACGGGAACGGCGACGAGCAGACGCCGATCGTCGTGCTCGCTTGGCGCGGCGCGGGCCCGCATCCGTTGGTGACGCGGTGAGCGACATCGGCGGCCCTATGCCCTGGGGGACGATGCCGCTCTTCGTTATGCTGTCGTGGCCGTACGGACTGGGCGTGATGACCATCGCGCTCGCCGTCGCCGGAATCCCGGCGTTCGTCGTGACCGCGCTGCTGGGCCGCCCGTTGATCGACGCGCTGCGCCGCCGCGCGCTAAGCCAGACCGCTTACGAAGACGCTCCGCAGAGCCACCAGGCGAAGACCGGGACGCCGACGATGGGCGGGCTCTTGTTCGCGATCGCGCCACTCGTCGCGCTGCTGCTGCATCCTCGACGCGACACGCTCGCGCTCGCGCTGCTGATGTTCGGCTGCATGGCGATCGGTGCGTGGGACGACGTCATGGGGATCCGCCGGCAGAAGAACCGCGGGCTGCGCGCGCTGCCGAAGCTCGCGCTGACCGGCGTCGCCGCGCTGATCTTCTTCGTGGTCGCCGGCCAGCAGCCGATGGTGCTGTTTCCGTTCGGTGAGGTTCCGGCGTGGCTGTGGTACGGACTGTCGCTGTGCGTCGTGCTGGCGACGACCCACGCGGTCAACCTGACCGACGGTCTCGACGGCTTGGCGAGTGGGACGATGCTGCCGCCGCTGCTGGTGCTGATTTGCGCCTGCCACTTCAGCAGCGCGTCGATCGGCGTGCCGCTGTTCGGCGCGGCGGCGGTCGGAACCGTGCTGGGCTTCCTGGTCTACAACCGTCATCCGGCGCGCGTGTTCATGGGCGACACCGGCTCGCTCGCGCTCGGCGCCGCGCTCGCCGGCCTCGCGATCCTGACCGGGATGCAACTGCTGCTATTGATCGTCGGCGGCGTCTTTGCCGCCGAGACGCTCAGCGTCATCATCCAAGTCGCGTCGTACAAGACCACGCACCGGCGCGTTTTCCGGATGGCGCCGCTGCACCATCACTTCGAGCTCGCCGGTTGGCCCGAAGCGGCCGTCACGACGCGCTTCTGGATCGCCTCCCTCGCGCTCTCCGCGTTGGGCTTCATCGCCCTGATACGGCTGGTCGCATGATCGAATCAACCAGCGGCCGCTTCGACCGCACCGATCACGCCCTCGTCATCGGCCTAGGCCGCAGCGGACGCGCGAGCGTCGAGGTGCTGCGGTCGCGGCTCGGCTCGGTGATCGCGACCGACGAAGCGCCGCCCGACACGCTCGCCGGCGCGCTCGAAGAACTGCGTGCCGCAAACGTCGCGTTCGTCCCGCCCGAAGCGCTCGACGCGGCGCTCGAGCACGTCACCGTCGCGGTGCTGTCGCCCGGGATCGCGCTCAACACCTCGCTGGTGCGCCGCGTCCAGGCCAAAGGGATCCCGGTGTTCAGCGAGGTCGAGGTCGCGTATCGTCTCTGTCGCGCGCCGATCGTCGCGGTCACCGGCACGAAAGGCAAGACGACGACCACCGCGCTGGTCGGCGCGCTGTTCGCCGCGGCCGGGCACAGGGTGCGCGTCGGCGGAAACATCGGCAACGCGCTGATCCGGGAGACGGCCGATGCCGACGCCGGCGATTGGGTCGTCGCCGAGGTCTCGTCGTTCCAACTCGAGTCGATCCGTTCGTTCAAGCCGCGCATCAGCTTGATCCTCAACGTTACCCCCGACCACCTCGACCGCTACCATTCGATGGAAGAGTACGCTGAGGCGAAGTTCCGCGTCTTCGCCAATCAAGGCCCCGGCGACGCGTTCGTGGGAAACCTCGACGATCCGATCGTCGCCGCGGCGCCGGGCGAGGACGGTAACCGCATCAAGACGCGCGTGTACTGGTTCGCCGGCGAGCCTCATCGCAACACGACGCTGTACCTGCGCAACGGGGCGACGATCGTGTACGCGCCGCCGACCGGCGATCCACGGCCGATCGAGATCCTGCCGGTCGACGAGATCCCGCTGCTGGGCCGCCACAACGTCGAGAACGTGATGGGCGCGGTGCTGGTCGCGCTCGCAGCAGGCCTGCCGGTCGACGCGATCCGCGACGGCGTGCGCGCTTTTCGGCCGCTGGGCCACCGGCTCGAGCCGGTCGCCGAGGTGGAAGGCGTGCGCTACGTCGACGACTCCAAGGCGACCAATCCCGGTTCGGTGATCGCCGCGATGCGCGCCTTCGACCGGCCGATCGTGCTGATCGCCGGCGGTAAGGCGAAAGGCACCGACTTCGCGGAGATGGGCAAGGTCGTGTCGTCGCGCGCCAAAGCCGTCGTGCTGATCGGTGAGGCGGCCGAAGAGATCGGCGGCGTCGTGAAGCGCGCCAAGGTCGAGCACGCCGTCTCGATGGAGGATGCCGTCGCGCGCGCGCGCGATCTCGCCCAGCCCGGCGACGTCGTGCTGCTCTCGCCCGGCTGCGCGTCGTTCGACATGTTCCTTTCCGCCGAGCACCGCGGCGAAGTGTTCGCCGAGGCGGTCCGCGCGCTGCAGAATCCGGTCGCGCATGTTCGTTGACGGTCTGCGCGGCGAGGTAGCGCGTCCGGCCGGCCGCCCTCGCGCGCGTGCCGCGGCGCTGAAACCGCCCGACGCGCTACTGCTCGGCTCGGTCGCCTTTTTGCTCGCGCTGGGTCTGGTGATGGTGTTCAGCGCGTCGAGCGCGACCGCATATTCGGCGTATCACGACACGGCGTATTTCCTCAAGCGCCAGGTCGTGTTTCTCGCGGTGGGTCTGGTCCTGGCGTACGCGGCGTACCGGGTCGACTACGGCAAGCTGCGAACGATCGCGCCGGCCGTCGTCGCCGTGACGTTCGTGCTGCTCGTGCTCACCCTGATCCCGCACGTCGGCTTCGCGAGCGGAGGCGCGCGGCGTTGGATCGGACTACGGGTGCTTTCGTTTCAGCCCTCGGAGTTCGGCAAGCTGGCCCTGGTGCTGTTCCTCGCCGCCAAGCTCGCGCAGCTCGACGAACGCGTGCGGTCGCTCTCGAAGGGGGTTTGGCCGGCCCTGCTCACCACGCTGCTGCTTTCGGCACCGATCTTCTTCGAGCCCGACATGGGGACCGCGTCGCTGTACATCTTCACCGCGTTCGCCATGCTGTTCACCGCCGGCGCGCGGGTGGAACACCTGATCATGTGCGGGCTTGCGATGCTGCCCGGCGTGGCGGTCGCCGTCGGCTCGTCGCGCTACCGGCTGGCGCGCATCTTCGCCTTCCTGCATCCGTGGAAGGACCCGCAGAATACGGGCTTCCACATCGTGCAGTCGCTATTGGCGCTGGGCAGCGGCGGAGTCTTCGGATTGGGCCTGGGCGCCTCGCGACAGAAATACTTCTACCTCCCGGCGCCGCACACCGACTTCATCTTCGCCGTGCTCGGTGAGGAGCTCGGGATGCTGGGCTGCCTGACGGTCATCGCGCTGTTCGTGCTGTTCGCGATCCGCGGCGTCGTGATCGCGCTGCGCGCACCCGACCGTTTCGGGATGCTGCTGGCGATCGGCTGCACGTTCCTGATCGTCATTCAGGCGTTCATCAACGTCGGGGTCGTGACGTCGTCGTGGCCGGTCACCGGCGTTCCGCTCCCGTTCTTCTCGTTCGGCGGCAGCTCGCTCATCGTTTCGCTGATCGCGGTCGCGCTGATCGCGAACGTCGGGCGCTACCGGGCGGCCTAGCGGTGTCCGCCGAATTCCGGCCGCGTCCGATGAACGACATCGTCCTGGCCGGGGCCGCGTGCCGGTTGCGCCCCTACCTGCCCTCCGACGTCGATGCGCTGCGCGTGACCGCCGACGATCCGCTCGTGTCGCGCTGGATGACGGCGGCCTTTCCGAACCCGTACACGCGCGACGACGCGCGCAGCTGGGTCGCGCGAGCCGTCGCGGATCCGGTACCGAACCATTTCGTGATCGAAGTCGATGGCTGCGTTCGCGGGCGCCGCCGGCCTGATGCCGCTCCAGGGCGAGCATCGCGGCGTGGCGACGTTCGGTTACTGGCTCGGCCGCGCGTACTGGGGGCGAGGGATCGCCACCGACGCCGCCCGGACGCTGGCGCGGCACGGCTTGGGCGCGCGCGGTTTTCGACGCCTCGAGGCGGCGGTGTTCGCGCCCAACGCCGGCTCGGCGCGGGTGCTCGAGAAGTGCGGCTTCACGCTGGAAGCACGCATGCGCGACGGTTACGTGCAGCGCGACGGTTCGATCTGCGACGGGTTGCTCTACGCGCGCCTGTCGTGGGATCCCGAGCCGCCGCCGAACTCGCCGCAACTCATCGCACCGCGTCGCGAGCTCTAGCATGACGTCCGGCCCCGTGCTGGAGCTGCGCCAATACACGACTCGCGGCGGGCGGCGTGACGCGTTGATCGCGCTGTTCGAGCGCGAGTTCATCGAACCCCAGGATGCGCTGGGCGCGCAGGTGCTCGGGATCTTCCGCGATCTGGACGATCCCGATCGGTTCGTCTGGCTGCGCGGCTTCGCGGGCATGGGAGTGCGGGCCGCGGCGTTGGAAGCCTTTTACGGCGGGCCGATCTGGAAGGCGCACTCCGCCGCGGCGAATGCCACCATGCTTGACTCCGACAACGTGCTCCTGTTGCGTCCGGCCGGGGCCGGTGCCGCGCTTCCGGCCCCAGCGAACGAGGGTGGAACCGCGGGCGTCCTGCGCGTCGCGATCCACTCGCTGCGAGAGGTCGACAGCGGGAAGTTCGCGGCGTACTTCCAGACCGCGCTCGCGCCGTGCATCGCGCGGAGCGGCGGGGCGGTTCTCGGGTCGTATATCAGCGAGCCCGCGCCGAACAACTTTCCTCGCCTGCCCGTTCGCGAACGCGATCCGGTCTTTGTGTGGTTCGCGCGACTTCCCACCGCGGCTGCCGAGCGCGGCTTCTCCGAGCGGCTCGCCGCGGAGAGCGGTTGGCGCGACGGCGCATCAGAGGCGGTACTGCCGGCGCTGATGCGCAAGCCCGAAGTGCTGCGCTTGACACCGACCGCCCGTTCACCGCTGCGCTGACGCACGATGAACTCCGACGCGGCGCGTAGCAGTCGGCCTGAGCGGCGCACCGTGAAGCTGCGGATCGCGTTCACCGGCGGCGGCACCGGCGGCCACGTCTATCCGGCGCTCGCGATCGACGACGCCGTTCGCGAGCGGCATCCGGGCGACGGATACGAGCCGCGCTTCTTCGGCAATGCGCACGGCCTCGAGGCGACCCTCGTCACGACGATCCCGTTGGTCTTCGTCCCCAGCGCACCGCTACAGCGTTCGCTCTCGCTCGGTACGCTGCGCACCGCGCTCGAGAACGCCGCCGGGATCGTTCGCGCGCTCGGCGCGCTCGCACGGTTCAAGCCTCAGATGGTCGTTGCGACGGGCGGCTACGTCTGTTTCCCGGTGGTCGTCGCGGCGCGGATCCTGCGCGTGTTGCGGATCGTGCGCTGCCGGATCGCGCTGCTCGAGATCAACGTCACGCCCGGGCTGACCAATCGGCTGCTGGCACCGCTGGTGGATGAGGTGTGGACGACCTACGCCGCATCGGAACGGTCGTTCGGGTCCAAGACAACCGTTACCGGCGCGCCGGTGCGCGCGTCGCTGCGCCTCGCCAAGGACGCCGCCAGCGCGCGCGAGCGGTTGGGCCTCGACCCCGATCGCACGACGGTCGTGGTCATGGGGGGCAGTCAGGGGGCGCGTTCGATCAACGAAGCGGTCGCGGCGCTGGTAACACGCCGCACGCTCGGCGAGGACTGGCAAGTGCTGCACGTGAGCGGCGCACGCGACTTCGCCTACATGCAGGCCGAGGAGCGCACGCTCGCGGCCGGAAACCGCCTGCGCCTCGTGCCGTACCTGGACGACCCGGCCGACGCCTATGCGGCGGCCGACGTCGTCATCGCGCGGTCCGGCGCCTCGACGCTGGCCGAGCTGGCGGTGACCGGCACCCCGTCGATCCTCGTCCCGTATCCGCACGCCGCCGACAGCCACCAGGCGCACAACGCCGCGCTGTTCGAGACGGCGGGCGCCGCCGTGGTGCTGCGAGATGCCGAGGTCGACGGCGACCGGCTGTGGTGGATGCTGCGCGAGGTGCTCGAACCGGACCGCAACGCGGCTCTCCGCAAAGCCGCCCGCTCGCTCGCACCGCGCAACGCCGCCGCGGCGATCGCGAGCCGGATCGACGCCGCGGTGTTCGGCTCGGCCGAGGCGCCGGCGGGGCCCTCACGGGTGAGCGGCGGCGCGGACGCGAACGAGGAACGCCCGTGACGGACACCGCGTACCATCTCGTCGGCGTCGGCGGGATCGGCATGAGCGCGATCGCGCGGCTGCTGCTCGCCCGCGGCGCCCGGGTCAGCGGTTCGGACGTCCGGCGGACGCCGCTAGTCGAGCAACTCGAGGCCGAAGGCGTGCGCGTGGCGATCGGTCACCGCGCCGCGAACCTCGGCGACGCCGCCGTGGTCGTCGTGTCGTCGGCGATCGCGCAGAACAATACGGAGTTCGTCGCCGCGGTCGAGCGCAAGCTCGACATCGTGACGCGAGGCGCGATGCTGGCCGAGCTGGCGCGCGGCCACAAGCTCGTCGCCGTCGCCGGAACGCACGGCAAGACGACGACGACCGCAATGCTGGCGACGATCTTCGAAGCGGCCGGGCTCGACCCGACCGTCGCGGTCGGCGGCCTGCGCGTCGACACCGGCTCCAACGCGCGCGCCGGCGGAGGAAGCTGGTTCGTTACCGAGAGCGACGAGTCCGACGGCTCGTTCCTGTATCTGAGCCCGACGATCGCGGTGGTGAACAACATCGAGAACGATCACGTCGCGTCCGACGCCGACCTGCCGCGGCTGCTCGAGCAGTTCATCCAGTTCGTCAACAAGGTTCCGGCGAGCGGCTGCGTGATCGCCGGCAACGACAACCGGGGCAGCCGCGTCGTCGCCGGGCAGGCGTTCGCGCCGGTGACGACGTTTGCGACGCGCACCGACGCCGATCTGGTCGTTGCCGACCTGCGCTATGCCGACCTGGGCTCGCGTTTCGTCGTGTGCGATCGCGGCGTCGAGCTCGGCGAGGTCGAGCTGCACGTCCCCGGTGAGATCAACGTCATGAACGCGCTCGGCGCGATCGGCGCCGCACGGGCGGCGGGTCTCCGCTTCGACGCCGTGAGCGCCGGGCTCGCCCAGTTCCACGGCGTGCAGCGCAGATTCGAGATCGTTGGGCGCGGCTCGCTGACGGTGGTGGACGACTACGCTCACCATCCGACGGCGATCGAGCAGACGATCGCCGCGGCGCGCGAGTACGCGCAAGACCGCCCGGTCGTGGTCGCATTTCAGCCGCACCGCTATTCGCGCACCCGCTACCTCAAGGAGCTCTTCGCTCGCGCGCTGCATGGCGCGGACCGCGTGATCCTCACCCCGATCTATGCCGCCGCCGAACAGCCGATCGACGGCGTGAGCGAACGCAGCATCGGCGAACCGCTCGCGGCGCTCGGAACGCCGGTCAGCTACGTCGATGACGTCGAAGACCTGCTCGACGCCGTTCCGCGCGCGGCCCCTGACGGCGCGATCGTCCTCATGCTCGGCGCCGGCTCGATCACGGCGGTCGCCCATCGGCTCGGCGACCGCGTCACCCTGAGCCTCACCCGTCCTGAGCTTGTCGAAGGGAAGGGCGACAACCGTATCGCAATCGCGCCCGGCCATCCGTGACGCTGGACGTCGGGTGAAGAGCGTTCCCCTTCTCGACGACACCGATCGCATCGCACTGCGCGAGCGCTTCGGCGAACGCGCGCGCTTCGACGCAGCCGCTCGCGCCGTTCACGTGGTGGAAGATCGGCGGCCCGGCCGACGCGCTGGTGGACGCTCGCACGAGCGACGAGCTCGCCTTCGTGCTGCGCCGCGTGTTCAAACGCCGGCTGCCGATGTTCGTGCTGGGCTCCGGCTCGAATCTGCTCGTCGGCGACGGCGGCATTCGCGGCATCGTCCTTCGGCTCGAAGGCGACTTTACTGCGCTCGACGCGCGCGCCGGCGACGGCGCCGTGGTGGTCGAGGCGGGCGGCAGCGCCTCGCTGCCCGCGCTGTGCACGAAGGTCGCGAGCCTGGGCGGAATCGGCGTCGATGGGCTCGCCGGAATCCCGGCGACCGTCGGCGGGTCGATCCGGATGAACGCCGGGACCGATCGCGAGATCGGCGAGTTCGCGCGTGAGGTCGTGGTGCAGACGCCCGCGAAGCCCGATCCGCACCCGATCGACGTCGCGTGGCGCTACCGCCAGACGACGATTCCGCCCGACGCGATCGTGGCGCGCACGACGCTGCGCTTCGAGCGCGGCGATCCGGCCGAGGTCCGGCAGCGCTTGCAGTCACGGCTGGTGCGCAGAAAGGCGACCCAGCCGGTCGCCGTCCCGAACTCGGGCTCGTGCTTCCGCAACCCGCCGGGCGACCATGCCGGCCGCCTGATCGAGGCCCTCGGCGCCAAGGGCTGGCGCGAAGGCGGGGCCGAAGTCTCCCCCTTGCACGCGAACTTTATCGTCAACACGGGCGGTGCGTCGGCGCAGAACGTCGCAACCTTGCTGGCCCGGGTTCGGCGAGCGGTCGCGGACCGATTCGGCGTCGATCTGCAGCTCGAAGTCCACTTGGTCGGAGAATTTACGTCCGAATGCCCAGTTTGAAAGTCGCCGTGGTCATGGGCGGTCCGAGCGCGGAACGCGAGATCTCGATCGAGAGCGGGGCGTGCGTGATGCGCGCGCTCGCCGCGCTGGGCCACGACGCGCAGTCGCTGGACTTCGACGCGCGCTTCGTCGACGCGATCCGCGTGATCGCGCCCGACACGGTGTTCAACGCGCTGCACGGACGCGGCGGCGAGGACGGAACGATTCAGGGCGTGCTCGAGTGGATGGGCATTCCGTACACCGGCAGCGGCGTCGCCGCGTGCGCGATCGCGATGGACAAGCACCTCACCAAGAAGCTGCTCGCCGCCGAAGGTCTGCCGACGCCGGCCTGGGATACGTTCGATCTGACCGGCGGGACGTTGCCGCTGCTGCCCGGGAGCTTGAACCTGCCGCTGGTCGCGAAACCGCGCGGCAGCGGCTCGAGCGCGGGCGTCGTGATCGTCAAGACGCACGAAGAGTGGACCAAGGCGATGATCGACGCGTCGTCGCGCACGCCGGAGGTCCTCGCCGAGGAGTACGTTCCCGGGCGCGAGTTCTCGTGCGCCGTCCTCGGCGAAGAAGCGCTTCCGGTCGTCGAGATCGTCTCGACGGACGAGTTCTACAGCTACGACGCGAAATACAAACCCGGCGGATCGCGACATCTGATCCCGGCGCCGATCGATCACGACTTGACCTCGAGGCTGCAAACGCTGGCGCTGTCGGTGCACCGGCTGGTCGGCTTGCGCGACTATTCGCGCACCGACTTCATCGTGACGGATCACGGGCGGCCCACGATCCTCGAAGTCAACGCGCTCCCGGGGATGACCTCACACAGCTTGCTACCCGACGAAGCGGCGCACGCCGGGATTTCTTACGAAGCGCTGGTCGACCGGCTGGTGCAGTACTCGCTCGCGCGAGCGGTTGAGCTCCGCGTCGGTTAGGCCGGCGAGAAGCGTCGCAAGTCGGTCAGCCGTTCGGATGGCAGGCCGGGCAGCGCGAGCCCTTGAGAAACGTGCCCGTATTGCTGTATTTCAAGCCGCAGGCGCGGCAAACGAGCGTCGGCAGGGGTCGATCGACCTCGCTCTCGGCAAGCGCGCGCATCGCCACGTCGAGCGCATCGTGCCCTCCGCCGGGGTCGGCTTTCGGGCTCTTCGGACTACCGAACAGCTTCCACATCGTCGGAACTCCCGGTTCTTGAGCCGGTCAAGAACCCAAGCGTAGTGGCATTGCCCATCATTTCATAGATCGGCGGATCGGGCGGATCTCGTGAGCGGATCCCGGTGAGAAACGGGCCACACGGCGGGGTTCCGGCAGCCGCCGTCCGGACGTGGGCCGAATCCGGCCGGCGGTACGAAGGCCGAGCCGCTCGCTGTCCTTGCGGCGATCGCGACGCGAGCGGATCGTTCGTTTCGGCGGCGAAGCGCTCGATAACGGTGGTCGGGGGTGCGCCGGTCGTGTCATGTCGACCACCGTGCACCAAGTTGTGGGAGCGAAGGCCGTTCCGAATCAACGTCCAGCCGGAAGCCAGCGAGCCACGTTCTCGTCTGCGCGCCAGGCCTTCCTCGACGGAGAGTTCGAGGAATGCCTGACCGCGTGCGACGCGATCGCTCTTTATGACGACACCATCCGGTACGACGTCGCACTGCTGCGCGCTCGCGTGCTGCTGCGCTTGGGCCGCGCGGACAAGGCCATCGACGCGCTGCGCGCGTGCGCGTACACCCCGACGTCGCTGGACCCCTATGTGACGGCGCAGATGCTGCTGGGTGCGGCTTACGTTCGTCTCGGACAAGTCGACCGCGGTGAGGCCCTGCTGGTCGAAGCTTCCGCACGGGCGCAGGAGGCCCATCCGACCATCCGCGCCGAGCTCGCGATGAATCTCGGAATCGCGCGGTTTCAACAGCAGAGATACGACGCGGCCGAGGCGCAATTGTCGGCGGTCGCCGCCGAGCGCGGACATCATCCACGCGCGCGCGGTGCAGTACTTGGCGTTGGTGTCGTTCGCCCGGGGCGATTTCGATGTCGCGGCCGAGCGCTTTCGCAGCTCGCTGCGCGCCCTCGCGGGGTGCACGCGCCGAGACCGCTACGTCGAGGCCAACGTCCTGCAGGGTCTCACGGCGCTCTCCGCCGAGTTGCTCGAAGCGGACGGCTGGCCGGCACTCCAGCGCACGATCCGAGCTTTCGACTGGACCCAGGATGGGCTTGCCCTTCCGCGTTTTTGGGTCGCCATGTTCGCCTCGGTCCTGTCGGAGATCACCGGCGATAGCAGCGGCGCGCGCACCTGGGCGCGAGACGCGGAGGCCGTCGCGGGAACCGCCGCCTATCGCATTCTCGCGCAGTGCCGCATGGCCGCGGTCTTCCGCGGGCTGCGCGAGTGGGGCGCCCACCGCGAGTTCATCGATCGCGCGAAAGAACTCCACGCGACGCTGAGCATCGTCGATTTGGACGACGACCAAAAACAGCTCTCCCTCTCCCTGGCCGAAGAGATGGCGCACGCGGGCATGAACGAGGATGCGGCCCGACTGATGTCCCAGTACAAGGACGTGATCGCGCCGACGCTCCGCGCGGCGCCCGGCGACGAGCGCCACGCCGCCGTCGAGATCGCGGTCGAAGGGTTCGTGTGTGAAGCGGCCGGCGACTACAAGGCCGCGATCCGGCTCTTCTCGTCCTCACTGCGCCTGCACAAGAAAGCTCGGTACCGCCGCCGCGCGAGCGAGATCGCATTGCATCTCGCCCGGCTCACCGGCGCGAAGCGCTACGTCGACTACGCTACCAAAGCTCTCGACGGCACGAGCCCCTCATATTGGATGGTCGTGCAGCTCGGCGAGCTCGAGTCGTCGCGCGGCCCCAGCCTGACCGAGACCGAGAAGGCGATTCTCACCCTCTTGGTGCGCGGACGCGCGTACAAGGAGATCGCGGCGGCTCGGAACATTTCGTGGAAGACCGTCGCCAACCACGTTCAGATGCTGTTCCGCAAATTCGACGTCAACAGCCGCGGTCAACTGGCAGCGGAGGCGCTGCGGCGCGGCCTCGTCGCTTTGCACGACGACGCTGAGCCTCGGCTGTCCTAAGCGACGTCGGATCAGCCGAACCTCCCAGCATGTTCCATGCCGCACCGCAGATTCAGCGGCGCTCTACGCCGAACACACTAGGGCATTTCGCAGGCTATACGCGCCGCGTAGGTCCGTGCATCATCGGACGGGGCCGCCGTCGTCGTTCCTGCGCGCTGAGATGTCCCGCCACACCGGGACCGTCTCGCGCGCCCACACCCCAGGAATGGCGGCGGCGCGCTCATCGATAGCTGATTTGAGCCGGTCTCTAAATGCAGCGGCCGCCGTCGACTTCGAGCGCGACTCCGGTGATGAACGACGCTTCGTCGGAGGCCAGAAACGCGACCGCGTTCGCGACGTCTCGCGGCTGGGACAGCCGTCCGAGCGGGATGCCGGCGGCGAACGCCGCGCGCAGCTCCGGCGTGTCGCCGCCCATGAACTCGGCGAGCAGCGGCGTCTCGCCGGCGACGGGCAGACCGCGTTCACCCGGATGTTGTCGGGCGCGAACTCGACCGCCATCGACTTGGAGAAGGCGATCGCCGCGCCTTTCGAAGCGTTGTACACCGTCAAGCCGGGACGCGGACGAATCCCGGCGGTCGACGCGACGTTGACGATCGAACCGCCGCCTTGCGCCCGAAAGACGGGAACGAGCTCGAGCGCCGAGAGGAAGAGCGCCTTGACGTTGACCGCGAAGATGCGGTCGAACCAGTCTTCGCCTACCTCGAGCATCGGCCGGTTGCGGTGCGTGATCCCGGCGTTGTTGACGTAGACGTCGATCCGCCCGTCGGCGCCGGCGATGCGGCGAACCGCGGCGGCGACGTCGCCGTGGCGGCTGACGTCGCAGCGCAGAAAGCGCGCGCTGCCCGGGCGCAGCGCATCGACCTCGCCGGCGACGCGCGTTCCGCCCGCCTCGTCCACGTCGAGCAGCGTGACCGACGCACCCTCCTGCGCGAGTTTCCTGGCGATCTCCGCGCCGAAGCCTGAACCGCCGCCGGTCACGACCGCGATCTTCCCTTGCAGGGCGCCGTCGCGCGAGCTCATGCGAACTTCTGCGTGATCGTCTGCAGGGTGCTGAACTCGTGCATCGCTGCGAAGCCCTTGCCGCGGCCGTGTCCGCTCCTGCGGAAACCGCCGAACGGCAGTTCGATCCCGCCGCCGGCGCCGTAGCAGTTGATGAAGACTTGACCGACGCGAAGCGCGCGCGCCACGCGCGTCTGACGGCTGCCGTTCTCCGTCCACACGCCGGCCACCAGACCGTACTGCGTCGCGTTCGCCAACCGGATCGCATCGGGCTCGTCGGCGAACGTCAACGCAGAGAGCACCGGACCGAACACTTCCTCGCACGCCAGCTCGTGGCGTTCGTGCACCGGACCGAACAGCGTCGGCTCGACGTAGAAGCCGCCGGCCGGGAGATCGTCGGGCCGGCTGCTGCGCGCGAGAACGGCGACCGCATCGCGCCGCGGCGCGGTCGACGTATCCGCGTACGCGCGCGAATTGCGCACCGTTGATCAGCGGCCCGACGTCGGGGTCGCTCGCCGGCAGCCCGATGCGCAACCGCGCGAACGCCGCCGCGAGCCGCTCGGCGACCTGGCCGAACGCGCACGCTTCGATCAAGACGCGGCTCCCCGCCGAGCATGTCTGACCGCCGTTCTGCACGATCGCGCGCACGATCGCCGGTATCGCGGCGTCGAGGTCAGCGTCGGCGAACACGATCTGTGCCGACTTCCCGCCCAGCTCGAGGATGCAGCGCGCGTGATGTTGCGCGGCCGCCGCCTGGACCAGCGTACCGACCTCGGTCGAGCCGGTAAACCCGATCACGTCGACGCCGGGATGCCGCGCCAGCGCGTCGCCGGCCGTTTCCCCGAGCCCGGTGACGACGTTTACCGCACCGGCCGGAAAACCGCACTCGGCGACCAGCTTCGCCAGCTCGACGATCGATCGCGACGCATCTTCGGAGGGTTTGATCACGGTCGCATTGCCGGCCGCCAGCGACGGCGCGAGCGAACGCGCGAACATCTGGGCCGGGTAGTTCCACGGGATGATGTGTCCGGTGACACCGACCGGCACGCGCAGCACCTGCACGGCATAGCCCGGCAGGTACGGGATCGTGTCGCCGTGCAGCTTGTCCGCGCCGCCCGCGTAGTACTCGAAATAGCGGACCGTCGCGGCAAGGTCGGCGCGCGCTTGCGAGATCGGCTTCCCGGTGTCCTCGGATTCGAGCTGTGAGAGCCGTTCCGCGTGCTGGGCGACCGCGCCGCCGAAGCGCGCCAAGAGCCGTCCGCGATCCGCCGCGCCGAGCCGGCCCCATCCGCCGTTGAATGCCGCGGTCGCGCTGCGCACCGCGCGGTCGACGTCCTGCGCGCCGCCGGCCGAGATCGCACCGGCCGTGGTGCCGGTGGCGGGATCGACCACCGGCAGCGTCTCGCCGGATGCCGCCGGCTGGAAGTCCCCGTCGACGAACAGCGTTGTGGCTACCGCCGAAACCGTCATCGACCTTCAGTTCGCGCCTCCGCATGGCTGGGCTTGCGCCGGCCAGAATCTTTGTGATACAAAGCTTCCATCCCATTAGCTTTGCGAGGCAAAGATATGCTCCTGCGCCTGGCCGGAATCGCGCTCGTTCTCGTGGCCGCGACCATCGGCTGGCTGATCCTGGGCGCGACGATCGGCGTCCGAACCGGTGCCTCCGATGTCGCGCAGCGCGAAGCAGTTGGCGGCGATCTGGGGCGCGGAGCAGGCGCAGCCGGCGCCGGCCTTCACGTACGTGACGACCCCGTCGACAAGAAAGGCCACCACATCGTCGAGAGCAGCACGGCCGCGCCCGCGTCGTCGCGGGTCGACGTCGACTTGCAGCTCGATCCGCGTCAAAAAGGGCTGCTGTGGTACAACACCTACGCGGTGCGGTTCACGGCGACGTACCGGGTCGTGAATCCCGGGCCGGCGGGGCAACTCGCGGTCGCGTTCCACTTTCCGTCCGACAGCGCGACCTACGACGACTTCACGCTCGACGTCGACGGCGTGCGCGTCCCGGCGACCAGCGCCAGCGGCACGCTCGACGCCTCGGCGCGCGTAGCGCGCGGGCGCACGTCGACGGTGACGGTCGCCTACCGCTCGCACGGGATCGGCATTTGGTCGTATCGGTTCGGCGACGGCGTCGTCGCCGTGCGCGATTTCACGCTGGTCATGCACACGAACTTCGGCGCGATCGATTTCCCGCCGCGCACGCTCGCGCCGACGACCGAGCAGCAGACTCCCGACGGTTGGCAGCTGACCTGGCAGTACCGGAACCTCGTCGGCGGATTCGGCGTCGGCATGACGTTCCCGCAGCGCCTCCAGCCCGGCCCGCTGGCCGAACGGATCACGTTGTGGGCGCCGCTCTCGCTGGGGTTCTACGTGTTCGTGATGCTGGTGATCACGACGCTGCGCCGAATCGATTTGCATCCGGTCAACTACTTGTTCCTGGCGGCCGCGTTCTTCGCGTTCCACCTGCTCTTTGCGTACACGGTCGACCGCATCCCGATCGGCTGGGCGTTTCTCCTCTGCTCGGTCGTCTCGATGTTTTTGACCGTGTCGTATCTCCGGCTGGTCGCCGGCTTGCGCTTCGCCGCCGTCGAAGCCGCGCTCGCACAGTTCTTCTATCTGATCCTGTTCTCGTACGCGCTGTTCGACGAGGGCTATAGCGGGCTGTCGATCACCATCGGCGCGATCGTCACGCTGTTCATCACGATGCAGGTCACCGGACGCATCGATTGGTCCGAGCGCTTCGCCGCCAAGCCGAAAGCGGCAGCGGCCTGAACGATCAAGAGGTGAAGACGCGGCTCTTGCGGATGTCGCCGGCCTCGATCGCGACGAGATCGTCGCGCGAGAGTTGTCCGCCGAGCGCGAACAGGCGGTTGGCTTGGCGCAGCCGGGCGCGGCCGATCGCGTTGCGCACGCTGCGGGCGTTGGCGAAGTACGGCTGGCGCATGCGCAGCCCGAGGTACTCGACGAACGCGTCGCGGGCCTCGGGCGTGAACCGGTAGTTCAGCTTGCCCAGCATGAGTTCGCGCGATCTCGAGCAACTCATCGGCCGAGTAGTCGGGAAAATCGATGTGGTTGCCGACGCGCGATTTCAGCCCGGGGTTGCTGGCGAAGAACGCCTCCATCCGGTCTTTGTAGCCGGCGAAGATCACGACGAGATCGCGCCGCTCGCTCTCCATCGTCTGGAGCAGGATCTCGATCGCCTCGGCACCGTAGTCGCGCTCGTTCTCGGCCTTGTAGAGATAGTAGGCTTCGTCGATGAACAGCACGCCGCCGGCGGCGCGCTTGATCACCTCTTTGGTCTTGGGCGCGGTGTGGCCGATGAACTGGCCCACCAGATCGTCGCGGGTGACGGCTACGAGGTGGCCCTTGCGCACGTAGCCGAGGCGATGCAAGATCTGCGGCCATGCGCAACGCTACGGTCGTCTTGCCCGTCCCCGGGCCGCCGGTGAACGACATGTGCAGCGGGGGCGGCTCGGTTGCCAGGCCGACCCGCTCGCGCAGCCGGTCGACCAGCAGCAGCGCCGCGATCTCGCGGATGCGCGTCTTGACCGGGACCAGCCCGACCAGCTCGCGGTCGAGCTCTTCGAAGATCGCGGCGATGTTCGACTCGGCGTATGCGGCGCCGATGTCGAGCGATGCCGCGCCGGTCTCGATGCGGCGCCCCGCCGTCCGGCTCGGTCACGGCCGGTCGCGGTCGTCTCCGGCTTCGCCGGCGGCGTTGCGCGCGATCGTGTAGCGCTGCTGTCGATCGTGCGAGCCCTGGCGCTCGAGGTGAAAGCCCGGCTCGTTCGCGGGCCGCGCGACGATGAAGCTCAGCGCGGTCGTCTGGCGGCCGTAGCGCGCGTCGTAGGCGTTGAGCTTGATGTACGCGCCGGGATGGCCGGCGCGAGCGCGCCGCACCTCGTCCATCACCGGCGCGGCGTCGCGGATGTCGAACATCGGCAGACCGTGCATCTCCCAGTACGCGTTGCGCGGGTGCGGGTCGCTGGTGTACTCGAGCGAGATCGGCCACTCGTTGTCGAGCGCGTATTGCACCTGGCGCTCGATCTGCTCGTCGGTGAGCTCGGGAAGAAACGAGAACGTGCCTTGCGTGATGCGCATGTCTGCGGCTCCTAAAACGACGGCGTCGCGAGAACGTCGGGCGTGTCGGTCGACTCGTAGTTGAACGAGACGTCCTTCCAGAGGTCGAGCGCGCGGGCCAGCGGCGCGCACCCTTTCGCGGCGTCTTGGAGGATCTCGGGCCCCTCGCCGAGATAGTCGCGCCCCTCGTTGCGCGCCAGCACCATCGCCTCGAGCGCCACGCGGTTGGCCGTCGCGCCGGCGGCGATTCCGTCGGGATGGCCGATCGTTCCGCCGCCGAACTGCAGCACGACGTCCTCGCCCAGCAAGTGCAGCAGCTGGTGCATCTGCCCGGCGTGAATTCCGCCCGAAGCGACCGGCATGACGCCGGGCATCGAGACCCAGTCCTGCTCGAAGTAGATGCCCTTGCTCGGATCGAGCGGGGATGACGTTCTCGCGCAGCGTGTCGTAGTAGCCGGCGGTCGTGCGCGGATCGCCCTCGAGCTTGCCGACGACCGTCCCCGCGTGCACGTGATCGACGCCGATGAGCCGGCACCATTTGGCGATGACGCGGAAGCTGACGCCGTGCGTCTTCTGGCGCGTGTAGGTGCTGTGCCCGGCGCGGTGGAGGTGCAGCAGCACGCCGTTGCGGCGCGCCCACTTCGCCATCGACTGCATCGCGGTGTAGCCGATGGTGAGGTCGATCATCACGACGACGCTGCCGATCTCCTTGGCGAACTCGGCGCGTTCGTACATCTGCTCCATGTCGGCGGCGGTGACGTTCATGTAGTGGCCTTTGATCTCGCCGGACGCCGCCTCGGCTCGGGTCACGCCCTCCATGCAGAACAGAAAGCGGTCGCGCCAGCGCATGAACGGTTGAGAGTTGATGTTCTCGTCGTCCTTGGTGAAATCGAGCCCGCCGCGCAGCGCCTCGTACACGACGCGGCCGTAGTTGCGCGCCGACAATCCGAGCTTCGGCTTGACGGTCGCGCCGAGCAGCGGCCGGCCGTACTTGTTGAGATACTCGCGCTCCATCACGATGCCGTGGGCCGGGCCTTGGAACGTCTTGACGTACTGCGTCGGGACGCGCATGTCTTCGAGCCGCAGCGCCTTGAGCGCCTTAAAACCGAACACGTTGCCGATGATCGACGACGTCAGGTTGGCGATCGAGCCTTCCTCGAACAGGTCGAGGTCGTACGCGATGTAGGCCATGTACTGTCCCGGCGTGCCGGGGACCGGATCGACGCGATACGCTTTGGCTTGATAGTGCGCGTGGTCGGTGAGGCGGTCGGTCCACACGACGGTCCAGGTCGCGGTCGACGACTCGCCGGCGACGGCGGCAGCGGCTTCGATCGGGTCGACGCCGTCCTGGGGCGTGACGCGGAAAGCGCACAAGACGTCGGTGTCCTTCGGCACGTAGTCCGCGTCGTAGTAGCCCATCTCGGCGTAGGGCGCGACGCCGGCGTCGAAACGATTGCGTTCACCGGCGTTCGGCAGGACGGTGGCCATCGCTGAACTCCCCGCCCCGCCGGCACTGCGCAGGCTGAGGCGGCCCTATCGTCGCACCGCGACATATTGACGTCAAATACTATTTGAGCTCCAATGGATAAGTATTTACTTATGATTTCACCGTACCAATTGCGCGCGTTTCTCGCCGTGGCCCGGACCGGCTCGGTCCAGCGCGCGGCGGACGACTTGATGATCTCGCAGCCCGCGGTGTCGGCGGCGCTGAGCGGCTTGCAGAAGGCGCTCGGCGTCCCGGTCGTCGAGCGCGACGGCCGGGGGACACGCTTGACGGCCGCAGGGGAACGGCTGGCCGGGTACGGCCGGCGCATCTTCGCGCTGATGGACGAGGCGCAGAGCGAATCGCGGGCCGCGGCCGTCCCCGGGGCCGGCCGCGTGCGGCTGGCGGCGGTGACGACGGCGGCCGAACAGTTGCTGCCGACGTTGCTGAGCGAGTTCCGCGCGGCAGCCGCCGAGATCGACGTCGTCGTCGACGTCGCGAACAAAGGTCTCGTATTCGACCGGTTGCGGCATTGGGAAGTGGATCTCGTGCTGGCGGGGCGTCCGCCGCAGGACGGCCTCTTTCGCACGGCCGCGGTCCGGAGCAATGCCGTCGTCGTGATCGGGCCGCCGGAGCGCGCTTTTGCCGCCGCCGATCTCGCGCGGGTGACGTGGCTCCTGCGCGAGCCCGGCTCGGGGACGCGCGAAACGACGCGCACCCTGCTCGACGAGCTGGGGATCGATCCGCCGGCGGTCACCATCGGATCGAACGGCGCGATCCGCGAGTGCGTTCGGGCCGGGCTCGGCGTCTCGGTCCTTTCGCGCGACGCCGTCGCGCGCGAGCTGAGCGAAGGGACGCTGGCGGAGATCGCGACGCCCTACACGCCGCTGGTGCGCGACTGGCATCTGGTGACGAGCACCGAGCGCGAGCTGCCGCCGGGGGCGCGCCGTTTCGTCGACTACGCGATCTCCTCGGGCACGTTTTCGCGCAGTTGAGGCGCGGTTCACGACCTGTTGCGCACCCGAAGTGCACGTCCGCGCCTCGATCGCGTAGAGTGTTCCTTTCGTGAAACGCGTGCGCAGAACGGACTCAGTTTGATGTCGGCGAAGCATCCCGTCATCGCGATCACCGGCTCGTCGGGTGCGGGCACGACCACCGTGCGCTCCACGTTCGCGCAGATCTTCCGGCGCGAGAAGGTGACCGCCGCAGTCGTCGAGGGCGACGCGTTCCACCGCTACGACCGCTTCGAGATGCGCGAGCGCATCGCCGCCGCGCACGATGCCGGCCGCGTGCTGAGCCATTTCGGACCCGAAGGGAACCTGTTCGAGGAACTTGAGCAGCTCTTTCGCACCTACGGCGAGAGCGGCACCGGGACGTTTCGCAGATATCTGCACGACGACAACGAGGCCGCACCGTACGGCTTGCCGCCAGGCTCGATGACGCCTTGGGAACCGGTCGCGCCGGGCAGCGACCTGCTGTTCTACGAGGGGCTGCACGGCGGCGTCGCGACGGACGGGGTCGACGTGGCGCAGCACACCGACTTACTGGTCGGCGTCGTCCCGACGATCAACCTGGAGTGGATCCAGAAGCTTCATCGCGACAAGTCGTCGCGCGGGCACTCGCACGAGGCGATCGTCGATACGATCCTGCGCCGCATGCCCGACTACGTGAACTTCATCGTGCCCCAGTTCTCGCGCACGAACGTCAACTTCCAACGCGTGCCGGTGGTCGATACGTCGAACCCGTTCATCAGCCGCACGATCCCGTCGGCCGACGAGAGCATGCTCGTCATCCGCTTTCGGGAACCAGCCGAGATCAACTTCCCGTACCTGCTCTCGATGCTGCACGACTCGTTCATGTCGCGCCGCAACACCATCGTCTGCCCCGGCGGCAAGATGGATCTCGCGATGCAGCTCATCTTCACGCCGATGATCGGCTCCCTGATCGAGCGAAAGAAGCGCGTCTACCCGGTCCCCGCCCTGGCGCCCGTCAGCCTCAGCACCGCGCTATCGAGCTGAGGGCCGCGCTGTTACGGCGACCTAAATGATGCGGGGGCCCGGCGGGTTGGACTGACGAACACGCTCCGCGCATGACGACGACCATCTTCCGCGCGCGGCGGATCGTCACGATGACGCCGGACGCGCCCGAAGCGTTCGCGACGGAGGGCGAGCGGATCGTGGCGACCGGAGGACTCGGAGCGCTGCGCGAACGCTATCCGGCCGCCGAGGTCGTCGACTTCGGCGACGCGGTGATCGTGCCGGGCTTCAACGACGCGCACGCGCACTTGGCCGTGGCGGCCGAAGACATGCTCCATCTTGACCTCTCCGTCGACGCCGTGTCGTCGCTGGCCGAGATCGCGGCCAAGCTGCGCGCCGAGCTCGCGCGCACGCCGCCCGGCGGCTGGATTCGCGGCAGCCGCTACGACGATGCGAAGATGGCCGAAGGCCGGGTGCTCACGCGCTGGGACCTCGACGACGTCAGCCGCGAGCATCCGATCATGGTGCTGCACGTCGCGGGGCACTGGGGCGTCGTCAACTCGAAAGCGCTCGAGCTGGGCGCGCTCGACGAGTCGAGCGAAGATCCGCCGGGCGGCCGGTTCGGGCGCGACGCGACCGGCCGGCTCAACGGAATCCTGTTCGAGACCGCGATCTTCGACTTCGCCTATCCACAGGCGACGCGGCTGCCGCAAACGGTCGCGCCCGCAAGCACGCCGGAAGACCGGTTGCGCGGGCTGGGCCTGGCGATGCAGGCCTTTCATTCCGCCGGGATCACTTCGGTTACCGACGCGATGTGCGGCCCCGACGACATCGCGCTGTTCCAAGAAGCGAAGCGGCGCGATCTGCTCACCATCCGCGTCAACATGCTGCTCCACTTCGAGCACTACGGGCTGCTCGCGCAGCGCCAGATCCGCACCGGCTCGGGCGACCGCCGGCTGCGGCTGGGCGGGATCAAGGCCTTCGTCGACGGCGCGATCGGCGGCCGCACCTGTTTGATGGACGAGCCCTTCGAGGGGACGAGCGACGACTTCGGCATGCAGACGCTCTCGGACGCGATCTTGAGCGACGTCGTGCGCATGGCGCACGCCGACAGCAACCGCGTGTGCGTGCACGCCAACGGCGACCGCGCGATCGGCAAGCTGCTCGGCTACTTCGAGGCGGCGCAGCGCGAGAAACCCAAACCCTACGTCCGCCACCGCATCGAGCACTGCAGCATCGTCAACGACGAGATATTGGAGCGGATGAAGAACGTCGGCGCGATCGCCACGCCGTTCGGCAGCTACGTTCACTATCACGGCGGAAAGCTGCTGGAATGGTACGGTGCCAAGCGCATCGAGCGGATGTTCGCGCACCGCTCGTTTCTCGATCGCGGCATTGCCGTCGCCGGGTCGTCGGACTATCCGTGCGGCCCGTTCCAGCCGCTGCTGGCGCTGCAATCGTGCGTCACCCGAACGGGCTACGACGGCACGCCGCTCGGGCTCTCGCAGCGGATCACGCCGCACGAAGCCCTCTCGCTGTACACGATCAACGCGGCGCATGCTGCCGACGAGGACGACGTGAAGGGCCGGCTCGCGCCCGGCTATCTGGCCGACTTCGTCGCGCTCGATGACGACCCGTTGACCGTCGATCCCGCGACGCTGGGCGCGCTCGGCGTGCGCGCGACCTACGTCGGCGGCGCGAAAGTGTGGGATCGCGCGGCATGACGTCGGGTCTGATCGAGATTCAGCTGCTCAACGGTATCGTCCAAGGGATGATCTACGCGCTCGTCGCGGCGGGGCTGACGCTGATCTTCGGGATGCTCGACATCCCCAACTTCGCGCATGGTGCGTTCTACGCGCTCGGCGCGTACGTCGCGTTCACCGTCGTTTCGGCAACCGGGAATTTCTGGCTCGCGATCGTGGTCGTGCCGCTCGTCGTCGCGGGGTTGGGCTTGGTGGTCGACGCGTTTGCGATGCGGCGCTTGGCACGCGCCGGTCACGTCTATCAGATCCTGTTCACGCTCGGCCTCGTGCTCATCGTCCAGGAAGCGATCGTGCTGGTGTGGGGCGCCGATCCGACCAGCGTCAACGTTCCGCACGCGCTCGACGGCGGCGTGCCGCTGGGGGTGGTGAGCTTTCCGTATTATCGCCTGTTTTTGGTCGGCGCGTCGGCGCTGGTCATCGGCGCGGTATGGCTGGCGCTCGAGCGCACCAAGTACGGCGCGATCATCCGGGCGGGGATCGACGATCCCGACATGGTCGCCTGCATCGGGATCGACGTGCAACGACTGTTCACCATCGTGTTCGGGATCGGCGTCGGCCTGGCCGCGCTCGCCGGCGCGCTGATCCTGCCGATTCGCGGCGGACAGCCGGCGATGGGGAACGAGCTGATGGCGACCAGCTTCGCCGTCGTCGTGATCGGCGGTCTGGGCAGCTATCTCGGTGCGGTCGTCGGCGGGATCTTCGTCGGCCTCACGCAGGCGATCATGACGATCCTGTACCCTGCGGCGTCGGAAGTCGCGATCTTCGCCGCGATGGCGCTGGTGATCCTGATCCGGCCGCAGGGCTTGTTCGGCAAACGATGATGCGTCTCGCGGTGCTGGTTGCCGTCGTCGGACTCGCACCGCTGATCGTGCACTACCCGGAGCTCGAGACGCAGATCCTCACCTTCGGCCTGTTGGCCGTGGCGTTCAACTTGCTGCTGGGCGAGATGGGGTTTCTCTCGTTCGGTCAGGCGACGTTCAACGGCGTGGGCGCGTACGTCGCGGCTCGCGCGCTGATCGATGCGCACGCCGCACTGCCGCTCGCGCTGCTCACCGCGCTGGGGGCCGGAGCGGCCTCCGCCGCGCTGATCGGCGCGCTCGCCATCACCGGCCGCGGCGTCTACGGCGTGATGCTGACGTTCGCGTTCAACGAGATGGCGTACTACATCGCCTTTCAATGGCGCGACGTGACCGGCGGCGACAACGGGCTACGCGGCATCCCCGGACCCGCGCTGTTCGGCCTCTCGCTCGACGATGCGACCCGGTACTACTACTTCACGGCGGTCGTCGTGCTGCTGGCCTTCGCCGCCTTGCTGCGCATCATCGACTCGCCGTTCGGTGCCGTCCTGCGGGCGATTCGGGAGAACGAGGACCGGGCGCGCGCGATCGGATTTCGGGTGCGCCGCTACAAGATCGCCGCGTTCGCGATCTCGGGCGCGCTGTCGGGATTGGCCGGCGGGCTGTACGCCGAGCTGTTTCGCTTCGTCCCCCTGCAAGCGATCGACCTCGACACGTCGACCAACGTCGTCATCGCGACGCTGCTCGGCGGGATCGGCTCGCCGTACGGGCCGCTGCTCGGCGCGGCGATCTTCACCGTTCTGTCGAACTCGCTCAGCCACGTCTGGTCGCACTGGCCGCTCGTCTTCGGGCTGATCTTTTGCGCCGTCGTGCTGTTCTTCCGCGGCGGGCTGTGGGGGATCGCCGATCGGTTTGGACGCCGTGCTGCGCACGCGTGAGCTGACCAAGCGGTTCGGCGCGCACGTCGCGGTCGACGCGGTCGACGTCGAGGTGCGGCCGGGAACGCTGCACGCGATCATCGGGCCCAACGGGGCCGGCAAGACGACGCTGTTCAATCTGCTCAGCGGCGAGCTGCGCCCGAGCGGCGGTTCGATTTCCTTCGCGCAGCGCGATGTGACCCGGCTCGACGCGACGAGCCGTTCGCACTTGGGGATGGGCCGCTCGTTCCAGCGCACCAACGTGTTTCCGAAGCTCACGGCGTTCGAGAACGTTCGCTTGGCGGCGCAGTCGCGCACCGGTCAGAGCTTCGCGCTCTGGCGAACGGCGGCGTCGTTGCGCGACGTCAGCGCGCGAGCCGAACGGGCGCTCGACGAGATCGGCTTGCTCGCGCATCGCGCTCAGCCCGCGAGCGAGCTCGCCGGCGGCGACCAGCGACTGCTCGAGCTGGCGATCACGCTCGCCACCGATCCCGTGCTGCTGCTGCTCGACGAGCCGTCGCAGGGACTCTCGCCCGAGGATGCGCGGCGCCTGATCGACCGCATCGGCGCGCTGGCCGCGCGCTATACGATCGTGCTGATCGAGCACAACATGCCGTTGGTGATGGGGCTCTCCGACGAGATCACGGTGATGAACTTCGGCCGCGTCCTTGCGCACGGAACGCCGGCCGAGATCCGCGCCGACCCGGCCGTGCGCGCGGCGTACCTCGGGAAGAAGCCTATCGTGAGCCCGTCGAAGGGCACGTAGTGCTCGAGCTGTCCGGCGTCGACGCGTACTACGGCGCGAGTTGGATCCTCAAGAGCGTCTCGCTGCGCGTGCCGGACGGCGGCGTGGTCGCGTTGCTGGGCCGTAACGGCGCGGGCAAATCGACGACCCTCAAAACGATCGCCGGTCTGGTCGCGCCGCGCGCGGGTTCGGTCGTCTTCGGCGGTGTCGAGATCGGCGGCGTGCCGCCGCACGCCGTCAACCGGCGCGGGATCGCCTATGTGCCGGAGGAACGCCGCATCTTCGCCGACCTGACGGTCGACGAGCACCTGGCCATCGCCACGCGGAGCGGCGCATGGCCGCGCGAGCGCGTGTTCCGTCTGTTTCCGGCGCTCTTGCCGTTGCGCGACCGGCGTGGCCGCCACCTCAGCGGGGGCGAGCAGCAGATGCTGGCGATCGCCCGGGCGCTGGTCACCGGGCCGAAGCTGCTGCTGCTCGACGAGCCGTCGCAAGGATTGGCCCCGGTGATCGTCGATGCGGTCATCTCTTCGATCGAGGCGATGCGCGACGAGGGTCTGGCGATCTTGTTGGTGGAGCAGAACGTCGAGCTTGCTCTCGACGTCGCCGACCGCGCCGCCATCATCGACCAAGGCGCGATCGTCTTCGACGGGACGAGCGGCGAACTGCGCGCGCGCGGCGACCTCCAATCGACCTACCTGGGCGTCGGAACCTGAAAGGCTTGTCCTGAGGTTCTCGAAGGGAACGACCATGCAACGGAACCACTTTCTCGCGACGACCGGCGGCGCGGCCGCCGCGCTGCTGGCCGGAGTCCCGGCGCGCGCGGCCGACGACGTCGTGTTCGCGGGAGTTTACTCGTCGACCGGCGCGTACGCGGCGTTCGGCCGCGACACCGATCGCGGCTTCTCGCTGGCCGTCAACGAGGTGAAGAAGTCGGTCGGCGGCCACGCGATCAAGTACATCACCCGCGACGATCAGACGAAGCCCGACGTCGGACAGCAGCAGGCCACCGACGCCTACGAGCACGACGGCGCGCGGTTCTTCGCGGGCTGCGCGTCGAGCGCGGTGGCATTGGCGATCGCGCAGGTCGTCAAGGACAAGCACGCGCTGTTCTGGACCAGCGTCGGCGCCGACGAGATCACCGGTAAGGATTGCAACGCCTACACCTTTCGCTGGTCGGTCCCGACCTACGGCGCCGTGCGCGCCACGATGTATCCGTTCATCCAGAAGTTCCCCAACGCGAAGAAGTGGTATACGATCACGCCGTCCTACGTGTTCGGTGAGTCGCTGCTCACCAACGTCAAGGAGGTCGTGCAGGAAAAGGGCCTCACGCTCATCGGCAACGACTATCATCCGCTGGGCGCCACCGAGTTCTCGAACTTCATCGCCAAGGCTGCCGAAGCCAAGCCCGACGTGCTGTGCCTGCTCAACTTCGGCGGCGACGCGATCAAAGCGCTCAAAACCGCCAACAGCTACGGGCTCAAGAAGACGACCAAGATCCTGTACGTCTGGAGCGGCGGGCTGCTGGACTTCTCGGGGATCGGTCCCGACGACCTCGACGGCGTGTACGCCGGCTGCCAGTACTGGCACGACTCGACCGCGGCGACGCGCAAGGCCAGCGAACCGTACAAGGCCGCCTACGGCGAGCCGCTCGGGTACGTTGGTGCGAGCGCGTACATCGAGGCGAAGCTCACCTTCGACGGAATCGCGCGCGCGAAGTCGATCGATCCCGCGCACGTCGCCAAGGTGCTCGAGGGCTACAAGTACACCGGTCCGACGGGTCCCGAAGAGGTTCGCGCGTTCGACCACCAGGTGATCAAGCCGTACTACCTGCTCGTCGGCAAACCCAAGAGCGCGATGAAAGACCAATGGGACTACGTCGACACCGTCTCGTCCGGTTCATATCCCGTGCCGCAGGGTCGGAGTTTGTGTAAGCTCTGAACAATTGCTCGACCAGCTAAACCGCTTTGAGCCAGGCGAGGAAACGCTGATCCGCGCGCATGTCGTCGAGCCGCGCGTCGGTTGCGAACAGCCTTCGGCTCTCGCGATCGACGCGCGATAGCCAGGCGTACGCGGCGTCAGTTTGACGCTGGGCCGCCAGGCTGGCCGCGATCGAGACGATCGCCGACGGGTCGCGCACGACGCCGATGCGCTGCGACAGCCGCCGCGTGAGGGACAACTCGGCTACGGCTGCGCGCGGATCGCGGTCGCGCGCGTAGTAATAGCTCAGCAGCGCGTGCGCGCTCAACGCGTCGGCAGGCATGCGCGCGATGCTCCGGAGGGTTCGCTCCGCCTCTCGACGGCGATGCAGCTGACCGTTGGCGAGCGCGAGCACCATGGGCGCCATCGTATCGTCCGGGTTCTGCGCGAGTGATTGGTTCGCGTACGCCGCCGACTGCGCGTACGCGCGACGCAGGTACGACAGGAATGCCAGGTTGTCGGCGGCCTCGGTCCAGCTCGAGTTTTGTGACAGCGCTGCCCGGAACTGCGTCATCGCGCCGTCGAGCTGCGCCCGGCTCATCAGCAACTCGCCGTACCACGTCCGTGCCTCCACCGAGTCGGGCTGCAGCTCGACCGCGCGCCGCAACTCGCGTTCGGCAGTTTCCGGGTCCCCGAACAGCGCGTGCGCTTGACCGAACGCGGCATGCGCCTCGGGCGACGCCGGATCGAGCGCGACGCCTTGCTTCGCCGCGGCGAACGCTGCCCGGATGTCGACGACGCTGTGCGGGCTGTCCAGCTCGCGCAGCGCGAGGCTCAAGCGCGCGTCGGCCAAGCCGGCATAGCCCAGTGCGCTGCGCGGTTCCTCGCGGATCGCCTGTTCGAAGTACGGGACGCTCTGCTGCACGTCGGCCGTGCTGCGCGCGTTGCTCCAGCGAAAGTAGCCGGTTGCGTACGACGGCGGGATCCCCGGCGGAACCGCCCGCGCGTGCAGGACGGCGATCGAGAATCCGGCGGCGAGCATCGCGGCCGTACTGGCGGCCAGCCAAGCTGCACGCCGCGAGGGCGGCCGAGTGGGTGCGCGGTCGTAAACCGGCGGTGCGACGACGAGGCGGTAGCCGCGGCGCGGGACGGTCTCGATGCGAACCGACGGCTCGTGCAGCTCGAACGCCCGCCGCAGGCGGTACACATGTTGGGTGAGATTCGCTTCTTCGACCGCGGCGTCACCCCAGAGCGCGCTCATCAGCGTCTCCTTCGAGACGACGCGGCCGGGATGATCGGCAAGCACGCTCAGCGCTTCAATCGCCTTCGGCGGGAGCGGCACGATCTCTCCGGCACAGCGCAGGACGCGTTCGTCCGAGTCGACGGAGCAGCGGCCGAAGCGGAGCTTCATCCGAGCATGCCTCCTGCGTGCGGCAAAAAATGAGTCGGTGAGCGTACGTTGATCGTTCGTTCGAGACGCGAGCCTCCCCCGCGGGAGATGATCGGCAGCGGCGCCGTCCATGTCAGCGGTGCCGTCTCGAGGGTCGTGATGCGCGTTTCGATGGTTGGTCCGGTGCTTCTGGTGGTGCTCGCCGGCTGCGGCGGCGGCGGGGGCAGCAGCCCCGGATCCGGACCGGCACCGGGTCCCACCCCGACGCCCGGGCCGACCGCCACCCCGGCCGTTTACCAGCCGCTCGCGGCCGGCGACAGCTGGGCGTACACTTGCCACAACACGCAGAACAGCGGTGAGGCACCATATGCCATCGCGAATACCGTGGTCGGAACGGCGACCGTCAACGGCCACGCCGTGTACGAGCTCTCACTGCAGATCCCCAGCTCCCCGACGCAGAGCGTGACGCAGATTCAGCTCCTCGCCGACGATGCGGCAGGCAACACGTCGATCTATGGATATCTGGCCGGCGGCGTCGCGCAGGCGGTGACGCCGGCGGTCATCGTCGCCGCGAATCCCTCGAAGAGTACGCCGTACGACTACCCCGCACTCGGAGGCGGCACGGTACCGCGGGCCTTCGTCGGTTTCGAATCGAGCAACCCGACCTCGTTGGGGACGTTCCAGGTCGCACCGTATTTCGAGAGCGGCGGGACGCACAACTACGGCTACGCGCTGGGGATCGGGATCGTCGAAGAAGACCACGGCCCGAACTTCCAGTACGACTGTCTGGTGACGTCGGCGACCGTCCATTAGTGTGTGTCAGGCGTGCCGCGCAGTGAGCCGACCTCGCGCGAATAGACGTGCGTGAACTCGGCGCCGAGCAGGAAGAGGTAGGCCGAGTAATAGAGCCAGAGCAGGACGACGATCAACGACGCTGCGCTGCCGTAGGTCCAAGGCAGGTTGACCGTGGCGAGATAGATGCCGATCGCAGATTGCGAGATCGCGAAGCCGACCGTCGTCGTCAGCGCGCCGATCCAGACGTCGCTCCAGGCGAGCTGCGTTCCGGGCAGCCACTTGAACAGCGCGGCGACGACCGGGGTGAGGATCAGCGCGCCGAGCACGGCCAGGCAGAGGTGGATTCCGACGGTCGCGAAGGCGCCGTGCGTTCCGGCCGCTCGCGCCGCGATCGACAGCGCCGCGCTGCCGAAGACCAGCAGGGTCAGCCCGGCGATCGCGCAGACCGAGAGCGCGCCCGCGCCAAGGAACGAGCCGATCGTCGTCGTCAGACCGCCCTTGCGGCGGATCGGCGTGTCCCACATCGCGTGCAGCGCGCGCTGCAGCGCGTAGAACAGGCGCGAGCCGGCGAACAGCGCGATGATCGCTGAAACCGTCGTGGTGGTGATGCTCTTCGCGGCGCTGCGCGCTCCGCCGTCGGCGTTGGTGAGCGCGCGCACGGCGCCGTGCCCGACGATCGGGTCGATCGCGACCGCCAGCCCGTGGCGCGTCGAAGCCGCCCCGCCGAGCGCGTCGGCGATGTGCAACACGATCAGCAGCAGCGGCGCGAGCGCCAGCGCGGCGAAGGCGGCCATTGCGGCGGCATAGAGCCAACCATCGTTGCGGCCCCATTCCGCGTACGTCTCGCGGATCAGCCGCCCGAGTACCGCCACCGTCATCCCCGGGTGGTCTACTCGGCGGAGCGCCCGTCTTCCCCGCGCATGAACCACGCCCTCAAGCCGCGCCGGACACGCCGTTGCCGCAACGGCCGGCCGGGGCTGAGCGTCAGTCGGCGTCGATCGTGGTGACGCGGCGCAGGTCGCGCCGCTGCGTTGCGTCGTCGAACGGCAGGCCGCGGTGCATCGTGCAGCGGTTGTCCCAGATCACGAAGTCGCCGATGCGCCAGGTGTGCCGGTAGACGAACTGCGGCAGCGTCGCGAGCGCGAGCAGCTCGCGCAAGAGCAGGCGTCCGTCGGGGACCGGCCAGCCGACGATGCGCTCCGCATGCGATGCGACGTACACGCTCTTGCGGTGCGAGCCGGGATGGACGCGCACCAGCGGCTGCTCCGCGCCCGGGAACTTGGCGCGCTCCGCGTCGCTGAATTCGGTGAACCCGATCGTCGAGCGCGAGTAGATGATCGAGTGGAAGGCGCGCAGGTTCTCGATCCGCGCCTTGAGCGCGTCGGGCAGCGCATCGTATGCCGCGCGCATGTCGGCGTACTCGGTCTCGCCGCCGGCGGAAGGCACCTCTTTCGCCGAGAGTATCGAGTAGCGGGCCGGCGGGTTCTGGAACGACGAGTCGGAGTGCCAGAGGCGGTTGCCGAGCGCGTACATCCGGCGCCGGTCGGTGAGGTCCATGATCTCGCCGTTCTCGTCGAGGTTCGAGATGTCGGTGAGCGCGGGATCGGCCGAGCGCGCCGCCGGGTTGATCACCCGCAAGCCGACCGTCGTGACGAGCTGTCCGCCCAGCCGTTTGGCGAAGGCGGACTGCTGCTCGTCGGTGATCTCTTGATCGCGCACGACGAGCACGGCGTAGCGGTCCATCAGCGAGCGCACGCCGTCGAGCGCGTCGTCGTCGAGCGCGCGCAGATCGGTGCCGGTGAGCTCGCCGGCGAACAGCGGGTGTAGCCGTTGCGCCGGTGCGAGAGCAGTGGTCATGGCGCTCACGACGCGGGCGGCTCCTCGTAGAGTTGCATGAACGCGCCGGGCCCGCCCGGCGGCCGGCCTTGCGCCAGGAACAGCCGATAGAGCGTCGTCGCCGCGGCGGTGAGCGGCATCGGCGCTTTCGTCGCGCGCGCGACGTCGCCGATGATGTCGAGGTCTTTGAGCATGATGAAGGTCGGCGTGCGCCGGAAGCGGCCGGCGACGAGGTCGTGGCCGTGGACGCGCCGGATCTCCGAGTCGGCCCAGCCGCCGGCGAGCGCGTCGACCAGCAGGTCGGGATCGAGTCCCGCGCGGCGCGCGTAGGCGATCACTTCGGCCCACAGCGCGATGCTCGCGGCGACGACGGCTTGATTGCACGACTTCGCGGCCTCACCGCTCCCGACGCCGCCCATGTGCGTGACGTTGCGCGCGTAGGCGGACAGCCACGGCGTCACGCGCGCGACGTCGGCGTGCTCTCCGCCGAGGAAGATCGACAGCGTCCCGGCCTTGGCACCGACCGCGCCGCCCGAGACGGGCGCGTCGACCCAGGCGACGCCGTTGCCGCGCAGCCGCCGTGACGCGAGCCGCGCGGTCTCGGGGTGGATGGTCGAGTGGTCGATGATGATGCAGCCGCGGCGCACGCCCTCGGCGACGCCCTTGGGACCGAACACGACCTCTTCGACCGCATCGCCGTCGGTCACGCACAGAAACACCGCATCGCATGCGGCGGCGAGCTCGGCGGCCGACGCGGCCGCCGTCGCGCCGGCGTCGAGCGCGGGCTGCAGCTTGGCCGGCGTCCGGCCCCAGACGTGGACTCGATGCCCGGCTGCGATCAGTTGCAGGCACATCGGCTTGCCGATGTCGCCCAGACCGATCCAGCCGAACGCGTGCGTGCTTTCCATGCCGCTGCGCATTCGCGGGCCGGCGCGGCGCACCGCCTCAGCGGATGACGAGCGCGCCGCTGAGGTGCAGGAACGGACCGCCTTCCTTGGGATTGAACGCGTCTGATTCGAGCGTGACTCCGTGGTGCCCGCGGCTCGGCCAGCGCCACGCGAACAGCAGCGTGTCGGGGAGCGGAATCCCGGCGCTCGATTTGTTCTGCCAGATCCCGGTGTGATCGACGGGCTCGCGCCCGTCGATCACGATGCGCATGCGGCCGAGCTCGCAGCAGCGCACGCCGAGCGTCCCGTACAGCGCAATCCCCGAGCCGGTAAAGACCATGCTCCTGGACGCGGGGAGCGAATTCTCGGCCGCAGGGTCGAACTCCGCGCCGCCGTACGGCGCCGCGGCTGCCCACGGATCGCCGGACTCGACGGGTGCGCCGGGATCGAGCGCGGCGGCCGCGATCGCAAGTGCGAATCCGCCGTTCGATTGCCACGCGGTGACGATCGTCCCCGGCCGCGGCGCCGGCCCGTCGAAGAACCGCCCGTACACCCCGTCCGACGCGCGGCGCGCGTGCGCGGCGGCCTGCGCATTGCGCAGGATCCAGTTGCGCGCGCCGTCGTCGTGCTCGCGCGCGAGCTGCAGCATCGCCAGCACGAGTGGTTCTACGACGTCGTTCTCGGCCTGGAGGTCGGCGAAGATGCCGCGATCGTCGTCGAGCGCGCGAATCGCGAGCGCGGTCGCGCGCGCCTCGCGCGCATAGCCGCCGTCGCCGGTCGCGCGGGCGAGTTCCAGCCCCGCGTCGATCATGATCCCGTTGACCGAGGCCAAGAAGCGGTGCGGGAGGGGCCGGCACGTTCGGCCGTCGTCGAACACGTACACGGTGTAGAGCCCGACGGCCGGATCGAAGAACCGCCGCCGGATCGCGGCGTACCGTTGCCGCGCCTGGGCGAGATAGCCGGCGCGCCGCGTGCGCTGCGCGAGCAGCACCGCGGCCAGCGTCGCGTTGGCATCGGTCTCGAGCGTCTTGAGCCCGCCGCTCTCGGCATGCGGCCGCTGGTAGTCGATCTCCGGACACCCGCCGCGGGCGTACACGTCCGATTCCGCCACTGCCGAGTAGGCGGCCTGCGCGTTGCGCAGTGCGGCGTCGTCGTGGGTGACGTCGTAGGTGCGCAGCGCCGCCACCGCGTCCCACATCGGCACGTCGCTCCAGCCGGCGCAGCTCGGCGCGCGGCACGGCGCGTAGTGCGGTTCGGTGGCTTCGAGCGCGCGAAAGATCGGCAACAGCGTGTCGTCATGCGCGACGAGAGAGCGTTCGTAGAGCACGCCGGTGAGGCTGTCGCTACCCCAGTCGACGTTTCCGGCGCCGCAACGCGGATCGAGACAGCTCCGCCAGCGCCCGTCGCCGGCGTAGAAGCGCGTCGTCAGCGTCGCGACCGCTGCATCGCCCAGCACGCCCAGCGTCACGGCAGTCGCGGTCGACGGCGCCGGCGACTGTGCGCTCGCCGCAGCCGACGCGAGCATGCTCGCGAGCAGTGCGGCGGCGCCCAGCCCTAGCGTGCCGCGACCTCGAGTCCCATCAGCGTGCGGATGCGGTCGCGATCGGCGGCCAGTTCGGCGGCCAGGCCGGCGTGCACGACGCGCCCGCTGTCGAGCACGTATGCGCGATCGGCGATCTTGAGCGCCAGCAGCGCGTTCTGCTCGACCAGCAGAATCGCGACGCCGGTCTTTTTGAGCTCACCCAGGATGCGATAGACGTCCTCGACGATCAGCGGCGCGAGGCCTTGCGAAGGCTCGTCGACCAACAGCAGCCGCGGGTTCGAAACGAGCGCGCGGCCGATCGCGAGCATCTCCTGCTCGCCGCCCGAGAGACGGCCCGCCTTGCGCGAGCGCAGCTCGGCCAGCTTCGGCAGATGCTCGAGCACGCGCGGAATCGTCCAGTCGCCGCCGCGTCCGTTCTCGGCCAGCTGCAAGTTCTCCAGCGTGCTGAGATCTTTGAACATCCGCCGGCCTTCGGGAACGTACCCGACGCCCAGCCGCGCGATCTTGTAGGCCGGCCATTCGGTGATGTCGCGGCCGTCGTAACGAATCGTTCCGGCGCGCGCCGCGGTGAGGCCCAGGATGCTGCGCAGCGTCGTCGTCTTGCCGGCGCCGTTGAGGCCGAGCAGCGCGACGACCTCACCCTCGCCGACGTTCAGCGTGACGTCGCGCAGGATGCGAATCTTGCCGTAGTTGGTGCACACCGCGTCGACGGCGAGCAGCGGCTCAGACATGCTCGATCACCCCTTCACCGAGGTAGGCGCTGCGCACGCTCTCGTTCGCGGCGATCTCGGCCGGCGTTCCCTCGGCGAGCAGCTTACCGCGGTCGAGCACGCTGATGCGGTCCGCCAGACTCAACACGACGCGCATGTTGTGCTCGACGAACAGCACGGTCAGCCCGAGCCGCGTGCGCAAGTCGCGAATCACGCCGATGATGCGATCGGTCTCGGCCTCGGCCAGCCCGGCCATCGGCTCGTCGAGCAGCACCAAGACCGGATCGGTCGACAGGCTCATCGCGATCTCGACCAGCCGCTGCGAGCCGTGCGCGAGCTCGGCCACCGGGCGTTCGCGCTGCGCGGCGAGGTTCACGAAGCCGAGCAACTCGTCGACGCGCCGGTCGACCGCCGCCTTCGCCTCGCCGCCCGGGGCGCGCAGCCGAAACGCCTGCTTCGCGTGCGCGCGCACGCCCAGGCGCACGTTCTCGTCGACCGTCAGCTCCGGGAACAGGCTCGGCGTTTGGAACGTGCGGCCCATCCCCATCGCGACGCGCCGCCAGTTCATCGTGCGCGTGACGTCGGTGCCGCGGAACGTCACCTTTCCGCGCTCGGGGAACGCGAAGCCCGGAGATCGCGTTGAAGAACGTCGTCTTGCCGGCGCCGTTGGGGCCGATCAGCGCGTGGATCGTCCCTTCGCGCACGCGCATCGATACGTCGTCGACGGCGCGCACGCCGCCGAACACTTTCACGACGTTCGTCGCTTCGAGCATGACCGGCTCAGACACCGCGGCCGACCTCGACCGGCGCGTTCGCGTCGAACGCCGCGTTGACGTCGTCGTCGCCGAACGTTTGCGCGCCGCGGCGGCGCAGCCGTTGGATCGTGCCGACGATCCCGCGCGGGAAGCCGAGCACGCACGCGACGAAGAACGCGCCCAGGAAGATCTGCCACAACGGCGTGATCGTCGAGATGATGTCCTTGCCGATGACGTAGATGAACGAACCGACCAGCGAGCCCCACACCGTCCCGCCGCCGCCCAGGATCATCATCAGCACGAAGTAGCCGGACTGGTGCCAGTCGAGCTCGAGCGGGTATGCGAAGTTGATGAGCAGCCCGAACATCGCACCGCCCAAGCCGGCCAGCGTCGCGGAGATCAGCAGCGCGACGAAGATGAACCGGTCGGTGTTGAGGCCGAGGTACCGCACCCGCGCCTCGTTCTGGCGGATAGCGACCAGCGTGCGGCCGAACGGCGAGCGCACGACCGTGCGAAACGCGATCAGCGCCAGGACGAACACGACCAGCGCCAGATAGTAGAACGCCGTCTCATGAATCGTCGCGTGCACGATGCCGACCGGGGGACGCGGGAAGTTCATCCCGTCCTCGCCGCCGGTGACGTCGGTGTAGCGGTAGGCGATGAAGTAGAAGACTTGGCCGAACGCGATCGAGAGCAAGCCGAAGTAGATCCCCCGCCGCCGCAGTAGGAACGGCCCCAGGATCAGCCCGCCGATCAGTCCGGCGACGGTCCCGAGCAGCACCGCGACGACGAAATCGACGTTGAAGTACTTGATCGACAGCGCCGCGCCGTAGGCACCCAGCCCGAAGTAAGCGGCATTACCGAATGCCGGCAGACCGGTGTAGCCCAGCAAGAGGTTGACGCTCATCACGGCGAGCGCCGTGACCAGCACCTCGGTGACGATCGAGATGTCGAGGTGCACCAGCGGCGAGAGCACCGGCGCGCAGGCGAGCACGGCGATCACGATCGCGGCGACGATCAGCTCGGACCGCGCGCTCACCCGAAGATGCCTTCCTCGCCGAACAGGCCGCGCGGGCGCACCAGCAGGACGATCGCCATGAGCACGTACATCGAGACTTCGCTGGCGGCCGGGATGAACAGCGTCGTCAGCGAGATCACCAGCCCGACCAGCAAACCGCCGACGATGCTGCCGAACAAGCTCCCCATCCCGCCGATGATCACGGTGACGAAGGCCGGCATGAGCAGCGCGTTCCCGGCGGTCGGGTTGAGGCCCAGCATCCCGCCCGCCAGCACGCCGGCGACCCCGGCCAGGAAGATTCCCAGGCTGAAGTTGACCGCGTAGAGCAGTTGCGTGTTCGTGCCGAGCGCCGCGATCATCTCGGTGTCCTGCATGGCGGCGCGCAGCCGCAGCCCGAAGCGCGTGCGGGTCAGGAACAGCGCGAGCGCGACGATCGCGACGATCAGCACGGCGGCGATGAAGATGCGGAAGGTGGGGAAGGTCATGAACCCCAAGGCCGTCGCGCCGCTGAGCGAAGGCGGGCGGCGAGAACGGAACGCCGTTCGGCTCCCCAGATCAGCCGATAGACTTCTTCGGCGATGAGCGACAGCCCGAACGTCATGAGCAGACTGTAGAACGGTTCGCGCTTGTAGAGCGGACGCACCAGCGTCCGCTCTACGACGATGCCGACGACCACCACGATCAGCGGCGCGGCGATCAGCGCGAACCAGAACGGCGTTCCGCGCACGACCAGCGAGTAGGCCAGATACCCCGCCAAGGTCATGAAGCTCCCGTGCGCCATGTTGATGGTGCCGGTGAGGTTCATGATCAAGGAGAGCCCCAGCGCGACGATCGCGTAGAACGCGCCCAGCACCAGCCCGTTGAAGAGCTGGGGCCCCAGGTCGTGGATCACCGCCGATCAGTGCGCGAACACGCTAAGGGTAACCGAGCTTGCAGACTTGCGATTTTTCGGCGACGGTCTGTTCGATGGCTTCCGCGGCTTGGATGTCGGTCACGTCGAACAGGTCCAGCTTGTCGCTCGGCGTGCCGCTCGGACGGATCTTCGCCACCCACATCGGCCACATCAGCTGGTGGTCTTCCTTGCGGTAGTATCCGCTGCCGTTGAAGATCGAGCTGAAGTGGACGCCTTCGATCGCGCGGGCGACCTTGACCGAGTCGGTCGACTTCGCGTCGTGCATCCCCTGGACGAGCCGGTCCAGCGTGATGTAGCCGAACGCGTTGCGCGCGGTAGGCGGCTTGCCGTAGCGCTTCATGGTATCGGCGACGAACTGGTGGGCGACCTTGTTGTTCTTGCCCAGCGTCAGGTCGCTCTTGTAGTACCATTCGATCCCCCAGTAGCCTTGACGCGCTTCGGGAGGAAGACCGTAGAGCGACTCGAGCTCGACCTGCGGGCCGCCGACCGGGTACTTCTTGAGCAGCCCGAACTGGTTCATCTGCTTGAGGCAGTTGGTGTAGTCGTCACCCTGCACCAGCACCAGGACGACGTCGGGTTTCGCGGCGTCGATCTTGGTGAGGTACGAGCTGAAGTCGGTCGTTCCCAGCGGCGTGAGCTCGTCGCCGACGATCGATCCGCCGATGCGCCCGATCACGTCCTTGAACCCGGTCTCCAGCGAATGACCGTACGCGTAGTCGGGCGTGATCAAGAACCATTTCTTGCCGAAGCGCTTGGCCAGCGAATAGCCGGTCGCGTGCGTCTCCATCCAGGTGCTGTGGCACGTGCGAAACACGTTCCAGTGACAGTTCTTCCCGGTGACGTCGTCGGTGTGACCGCCGGAGTCCATGAACAGCGTGCCCAGCGAGTTCGACGCGCCCGCTACCGAGAGCGAGACGCCGCTCGAGACCGTGCCCATGAGCGCGACGACCTTGTCCTGATTGACGAGCTTGCGCGTCTTCTGGGCGGCCACACCCGGATCGTTCTGCTCGTCTTCCTTGACCAGCTCGATCTTGCGGCCCATGACGCCGCCGCGCGCGTTCCAGGCGTCGGCCGCCATGTCGAAACCGTGAATCTCGTTCTCGCCCGGTGCCGCGTAGGTTCCGGTGAACGGCTCGAGCACGCCGATCTTGATGCTGTCGGCGGCCTCGCCGATGCGCGGCAGATATGCCGGGATGCCGAAGGCCGCGGCGGTGCCTGCCCCGGCGAGCGTGACGAAGGTGCGACGGCTAACGGGTCGAGTCAATGGGGCCTCCTCGCAAAAGCGCCGGTTCGGGCCTCCGCGGCCCGCGGCTGGTGGGAGGCCATTAAGACTTCTGTCGTGTCCGCCCTTTCAACGCGGCGAAAAAGTCACGCGCAATCGGGATCGACCCGTGGGGAGATGCGCGCGCCGTCGAGAATTCCGCGACGTTATGCCCTCCACCGTCGTGAATCCGGGTCTCGAAGGCATCGTCGTCGGCGAGACCGTGCTCAGCAACGTCGAGGGGGAGGTCGGGCGGCTCACCTACCGCGGCTACGACATCCACGACCTCGCCGAGCACGCCAACTACGAAGAGGTCGTCCACCTGCTGCTGTTCGGCCGCCTGCCGACGCACGAGGAGCTGGCCGCGCTCAACGCCCGGTTGGCGAAGCGCCGCGTTCTGCCGACGGGGCTGATCGCGATGATGCACGCGATCCCGCGCGACGCGTGGCCGATGGACGTGCTGCGCACCGGCGTCTCCGCCATCGCGCATTTCGTTCCGCACCGTCCCGACGGGTCGCACGAAACCTCGGTCGAGAGCGCGATCGACTTGATCGCGAAGGTGCCGACGATCGTGGCGACCTGGGATCGGATGCGCCGCCGCCTCGAGCCGATCGCGCCCGACGCCAAGCTCACCACGGCCGCGAACTTCCTCTACACGCGCAGCGGCGAACAGCCGATCCCCGAGGCCGAGAAAGCGCTCGACGCCTACCTGATCCTGCTCGCCGATCACTCGTACAACGCGTCGACCTTCTCGGCGCGGGTGACCGCCTCGACCGGCGCCGACATCTACGGCTCGATCACCGCGGCGATGGCGACGCTGGCCGGCGACTTGCACGGCGGCGCGCCGAGCAAGGTCATGACGATGCTCGAGGAGATCGGTCTGCCGGAGAAAGCGGAGCCGTACGTGCGCGCGCTGCTCGCGCGGCACGAGAAGATCATGGGGATGGGCCACCGCGAGTACAAGATCCGCGACCCGCGCGCCGCGCAGCTCGAGCAGATGGCGAAGAACCTGACCGAGAAATCGCACACCAAGTGGTATCTGATCGCGCGCGCGCTCGAGGACGCGGCGCAAAAAGTGCTGCAGGAGGCGAAGCCCGGCAAACCGATCTATGCGAACGTCGAGTTCTACACCGCGCCGACGCTGTCGAGTCTGGGTATCCCGTCGGACGAGTTCACCTGTCTGTTCGCGTGCGGACGGATCTCCGGCTGGTCGGCGCACGTGCTCGAACAGTTCGCGCACAACCGCCTGATCCGCCCGCAGGCGACCTACGTCGGTCCGGAGGTTCACCCGTACGAGCCGATCGCGCAGCGGCGCGCGCACGGCAACGGCGCGGCGAGCACGACCGGTTAGGAGCGACGCGATGGGTGAGCGGCGCGCGCACGTTCGGCGCGAGACGAAAGAGACGCGCATCGATCTGCGGCTCGCGCTCGACGGCGGACCGATCTCGATCGAGACGGACGTCGACTTCTTCGACCACATGCTGGGTGCGCTGGCGACGCACGCCGGGCTCGGCTTCGAGCTCGTCGCGCACGGCGACGGGATGGATCATCACCATTTGGTCGAGGACGTGGGGATCGCGCTCGGCCGCGCCCTCGACGAGGCGCTCGGCGACAAGCGCGGGATCGTGCGTTTCGGCTCGATCGCCGTTCCGCTCGACGACGCGCTGGTGCAGTGTGCGGTCGACCTGAGCGGCCGGTCGTGGCTGAACTACGACGTACCGTTGTCGGTGCCGTCGCTCGGTGCGCTGCCGACCGAGCTGGTCCCGCACTTCTTTCGCAGCGTCGTCGAGCACGGCAAGTTCAACCTGCACCTCTTGCGCTGGGCCGGAACGAACAACCACCATCTCTGCGAAGCGACGTTCAAAGCGTTCGCGCGGGCCTTCGCGCAAGCCAAGGTCGTCACGGGCTCCGACCGGATACCGTCGACGAAAGGCGCCCTGACCGAAGGCCCTTCGACAAGCTAGGTGACCGGCTGCTACGGCAAATCCGGGTTTTTGGCGCGGGCGGCTTCGGCTGCGCGCACGGCGCGTAACAGCATGAAGCCGAAGGTCACGAACAAGCCGCCGACGACCACCGCGTACGCGCCGAAGACGTACAGGATGCCGACGATGCTCAAATCGGTCCAATCCAGCGCGGCGATCCCGGCGCAGCACGACAGCAGGCCGGCGGCGCCGATCATCCAGGCCAGGGCGGGGATGCGCGGCATCAACACGGCGGCGCCGATCTCGAGCACTCCGGTGGCGATCGCCCAGTTCGAGACGATGACGACCAAGGTTGCGGTCGTGGGCGCCCACACGATCAGCGCGAACGCGACGACGGCATCGACCAAACCGTCGGCGCCGAACAGCACGCGCGAACGCCGCGGGATCGAGAGCGTGAAGGCGAGCGTGAGCGCGAGCAGCCCGTCGATGATCAGGTAGCCGACCAGCAGTGCCTTGCCGACCGCCGCCGAGATCGTCACGGCGGCGATCCCCGCCGCGACGGCGACGAGGCCGCGCAGGATGAGCGCGTACCAGCGGCGCCGGCCGGTCGGCATGAATCCCAAGCGGTTCGGAGCCGGCGCGATCACGCCGCACGCGCTTTGCGGGTTACCGGCAGCACCGCGCGCACGTGGGTTCCCTGACGCGACGCTCGCACGTCGACGCGCCGGGCCAGCGCATCGACGATGAAGAAGCCGCGGCCGTTCTCGCTCAACCCGTCCTCGGGGAGCTGCAAAGACGGCGCGAATCCCCGCCCGTGGTCGAGCACGTGCAGCACCAGGTCCGAGCCTTGCCATTCGGCACGCATCTCGATCGGACCGGGCGCGTGGCGCACCACGTTGCCGACGAGCTCGCCGAAGATCACCGTTGCGCCGTACACGTCGCCGTCGGCAACGTTCTCGAGCCAGCGGCCGAACGCGCCGCGCGCGGGTTCGGCTTCCATCGCATCGGGCGCTTCGAACGTCCAACCCTCGCGGCGACCGAATGCGAGCGTGATTACCGCGACGTCGTCGTGCACGCGGCGGCCGGCCAGCACCGCGTCGCGCAGATAGCGCGCGGGGTTGGTCGAAGCGTACGCCGCCTCGTCGCGCAGCGCTTCGAGGATGAGGCGCTCGCCCTCGATCGGGTCGCGGTCGAACTCGGTCAAACCGTCGGTGTACATTGCGATCAACGAGCCGTAGGCGAGCGGAACCGCGGCAACGAGCGGCAGCGTGTTGGCGGGCCAGGTGCCCAGCGGCGGCGCGGGCTCGACCTCGAGCAGTCGCGTGCGTCCCGTCAGCGGCAGCCGCAGCGCGGCGGGCGGATGGCCGGCGCTGGCATAGCGGATGCGCGATTCGCGAATGTCCATGATCGCGACGAACGCGGTCGCCGTCAGGTCGGGGTTCTCCGCCTTGAGCGCCGCGTCGACCGCTTTGAGAATCTCGGCCGGTTCTTGTCCGCGTTGCGCGGCGAAGCGAATTCCGTGCCGGATCAGCGACATCGTCGCCGCGGCGTTCACGCCTTTGCCGATCACGTCGCCGACCGAGAGCACGAGGCGCCACGGCGAGATCTCGAACGCGTCGTACCAGTCGCCGCCGACGTTCACCCCGACCTCGGCGGCCTGATAGATCGCCTTGATCTCGATCCCCGGCGGGGCGGGGAGGCGGCTCGGCAAGGCCGACGCCTGGAACGTCTCGGCCAGGCGGCGCTCGCTCTCGCGCGTCTGCGCCTCGTCCATCGCCCCGGCCAGACGGCCGGCGAGCAATTGCGCCGTGCGCAGGTCCTGCGCGTCGAACGCCGGGCTGCCGTCGTAGCGCGCGAGGTGGAGCGCGCCGAACGCCTGGCCGCGCGCGCTGAGCGGGGCGATGATGAGCGAGCTCGTATCGAGCCGCTCGAGCAGCGCGAGGTGGCGTTCGTCTTGGGCGATCGCGACGCGGTCGGCATGGCCGACACGCGCGATCAAGCGCGCTTCGTCACGGCCCATGACGGTGCGCACCGGATCCGTCGAGCGCGGCGGATAGCGCCGGAGCATCGCGTTGATCGTCCGCTCGCGTTCGGCATCCCGCGAGCCCAGCATCGAGATCTCCATTCGTCCGTCACGGCCGGGGCGATAGATCGTGCACGTCTCGGCGAACACGCGCACGGCCAGTTCGCTGATCGCGACCAGGGTTGCGTCGATCTCGCGTTCCACCGCGATGATCTCGGTCGCGTCGAGCAACAGCGCCATCGCATCTTCGGAGCGCTTGCGCTCCTCGATGTCGGTCGCGCTGCCGAACCAGCGAATCGGCGTCCCGCCCGCATCGCGCATCGGCTCGGCGCGCGCCAGATACCAGCGGTAGGTGCCGTCGTGCCGGCGCAGCCGGTACTGGAACTCGAAGCTCGTGCCGTCGGCGAGCGCGCGCGCGTATGCGTCGCGCGCCGGTTGGGCATCGTCGGGGTGCAGCACGCGCGCCCAGTCGATCCCCGTCTGGGGATCGGGGGCGATCCCGGTGAAGTCCATCATCCGCCGGTTCCAGAACTCGACGAAACCGTCGGGACGCGACACCCAGATCATCTGCGGAGCGGTCTCCACGAATCCGCGCATCCACTCCGCGCTCTCGCGCACACCGTCGATGTCGATGCCGGTTCCGACCCAGCGCGTGACGGCGCCGACGGCATCGCGCAGCGGGGCGACGCGCGCCAAGAACCAGCGATACCGATCGTCGCGGCCGCGCAGGCGAAACTCCATCTCGCACGGCTCGCAGGTTTCGAACGCGGCGTTCCAGCGCGCGACGAGCGCATCACGGTCGTCGGGATGGACCAGCGTGCTGCGCTGTTCGTTTGCGAGCGCTTGTTCTTCGCTCAGCCCGGTGTAGTCGAGGAACTGCCGGTTGTTGTACTCGACGCTGCCGTCGGGGCGGATGACCCACACGTGGTATGGCACGCCTTCGGCGATGGTTGCCGCCAAATCGGTGGGATGGGTCGTCACGGCGACTGTCTTATCGCAGCCCCGCCGAAGCGCCTACGCGAGCTGCGTCAGCCGAGCTCCTCGCGCTTGGCGACGATGCGGAAAGACGTGTTGAACCCGACGATCTCGAGCGTCCGGCGAACGTTGGCCGACCCGACGACCAATGCGACCGAACCGACCCGGCGGCGTAGCAAGGCGAGCTCGTTCAAAGCGGTGGAGTCGAGGTACGTTACCTCCGAGAGATCGACTACGGCCGGTCCGTCGATCGCTGCAAGCTTGAGCCGCAAGCTCGAGACGTTACTGAGGTCGAGCTCGCCGGCGAGACGCACCGACGGAAGGCTCTCCATGGAAGTCCGCCTCTCCGAGTGGGCCAAAATCATACCACCGCCGGCCCTGCTTGTCAGTACGATACAGTGCATTTCCGCGGCCGGCAAAACAACCAGGGAGAGGCTAAGGGTCTATGCGCAGGCCCGATAGTATCGGCGCGCGCGGCTCAGGATCTCGCCGGCGTAGTCGGGCAGGTTGTTGCGCAGCCAGAGAATGATCGCCTCGCCGCGGGGGATCACTCCCCAGGAGGGCCGGTAGTTCGCTTTCATCAGCGGCCGTAATCCCTCGGCCCGCGTACCCAGGACGTCGCCCATCGCCCGCTCGATCGCGCCTTCGAGGTCCTGCTCGCCGCCGGTCGGGATCAGGTGCGTATGCGCGCAGAGCACCTGGTCGATCCCCGCCACGTGGAAGTCGTCGCCGAAGACGTCGATCGGATAGGCGCAGAAGAGATCGAGGCCCGCGCCGGCGAGGATCTCGTTCCACAGCGCCTCGAGCGCGATCGCCGCGGAGGTGTGGCCCGCCTGCCACAGGATCCCGACCATCTCGCCGTACGCGCGGATCCCGGCACCGTCCGGGCGGACCTGGCGCAGCGCCGAGGTCGACCGTCCCGCGAAAGAGCGCCGGATCCGGCCGGCCATCCACCAGAAAGCGAGCCGAGCGTCGCCTGCGCGTCGAGCACCAAGAGCCGGCCGCTGCGCATCGCCGCGGCGGCATCGACGCCCAAGCGTCCCAGCTCGCCGCGTGAACGCCGCGACGTGGTCGCGACTCGCGATGACGACCAAGCCGTCGCCCCGCTGCCAGCCTTCACGCAAATAGCTTCCGACGTTGCGCGCCAAAGAGGACTCGTCGGCATCGTACAGTTGGACGAAGTGAGGCCGGGCGAGACTCCCCCGGAACGGCTTCCGAGGTCTGGACCTGGGACATGACATCTCGCTTGCGGATCGCCGGCGCGCTGCGGCGCCACTCATCGGAATCGTTGCCCATTCTAGCAGCACTTTCACGCGAGTGCAAAAAAACTTCGGCGCCGACGCGCGCCGCAAAGCTACCGTCGAGGGCGTATCCGGTAGATCGCGCCGCCCTCGTCCTCGCTGACGAAGAGCGAACCGTCGGTGCCGACGGCGACGCCGGTGGGACGGCACGCCCTCGAGCCGTCCGCGTTTTGGCAGCCGCCCACGAACTCCGTCCACTGTGCCTCGGGGTTGGACCAGTCGACCGGCTTGGCGGGGTCCGCGCCGCGGAACGGGACGAACGCGACGCGCGGCGGCACCGGCGGCGTGTGCCAGGAGCCGTGCAGCGCGACGAAGGCGCCGCCACGGTATGGGGCGGGAAACGCGTGGGCACCGGCGGGCTCCAGCGGATAGAACGCGGCGCCGATCGGCGTCTCGTAGGCGGGAAACACGACGCGCGGCAGCGTGACGCCGGCGCAGCTTGCCGCGCCGATCGGTTTGCGGTCGTCGTAGCAGGTGAGCCAACCGTAGTCGGGCGTTCCCGGATGCGCCGTCACGTCGTCGAAGATCTCGTACGGATGCCCGTGCTCCAGTTCGTCTCGACCGGCGACGCCGGCCCACACGCCGCCGGTTCCCGGCTGCACCGCCAGCGCGATCGCATTGCGGATGTCGACCGCCCGTGCGCGCATGTTCGATGCCGTCCGGCGTCATCGCTTGAACGGTCGCGCGGGTGGGGTCCTTCTCGTCGCACGCGTTGCACGACGAGCCGACGCTCGCGTAGAGCGTTCCCTTGCTCAGCGCGACGCGTCGTGGTCGAGTGCCCGCTGCCGCCGCCCGTGCGCACGCTCGCGATCTTCTGCGGTTTCTCGCGCGCCGCGCGGTCGCCGGTGCGATACGGCATGCGGTACACGCCGAACTGTCCGCCGGCATAGAGCGCGTCGCCGCTCAACCAGACGCCGGCGACCGGCCGATCGTCGAAGGTCGCGAACGTCTGCGGCGTGCCGGCGTTCCCTTGCGCGTCGGGGACGAGCACCACGGTGCTGCCGGACGTGCCGACGAACAGGTCGCCGTTGGGTGCGACGGCGAGCTCGCGCGCGCCGTGCACGGTCGCGATGCGCTGGGCGATGAAACCGGCCGGGACCTTGATGGCGACGTCGTCGGCCGATGCGGCCGGACGAGCCGGCGACGCCGCGAACAACACTGTTGCGCCGGCCGCGACGGCGAGCGCGACGAGTGCGGACCGCATCAACGCGTCACCGCTTGCGAACCGAGCTGGTCGCGCTCGAATTCGGACGGACGCGTAAGATCCAGCCGTTCTGATCGTCGGCGACGAACAGGCTTCCCTGGGGGCCGACCGCCACGCCGGTAACGCGCGCGACGCGACTGCCCGAGCCGGTTTGAAAGCCGGTCAGGAAGTCGTTCCATTGCGCCGCCGGATTGGACCAGTTGACGGCGGTCGCCGGCGCGGCTCCGCTGAACCGGACGAACGCGACGTGCGGCGGGTCGATCGGGACCCCGCCGCTGGTATGCCACGATCCGTGCATTCCGACGAACAACCCGCCGCGCCATGCGGCGGGAAACGCGTACGAGCCGGTTTGCGCCGCCGGATAGAACGCGGCGCCGATCAGCGTCGAGTAGGCCGGAAACTCGATCGCCGGCATGACGACCGCGCTGCAGTTCGCGCCCGGCGTGTATGCGACGTGATTCTCCTCGCAGTCCGGCCAACCGTAGTCGGCCGGCGCGGCGCGCGACGAGACCGCATCGATGAACTCGTACGGATGGCCTTGGGGCAGGTCGTCCTGGCCGGCGCCGCCGGCCCAGACCGTGCCGGTGGACGGATCGACCGCCACCGCGATCGCGTTGCGCAAGCGTTTCGCCTGCGTCGTCATCCCGCTGCCGTCGAGTCCCATGCGCTGAACGGTCGCGCGCGTCGGATCGACTTCCGCACACGCGTTGCACGACGAACCCACGCCGACGTACAGCGAAGATCCGCTGACCGCGATCGAGCTCGTCGTATGCACGTCGCCGTCGGAGTTCGGCGCGATCGCGCCGGTTCTGACCGACGCGATCTGTCCCGGCGTTCCGCTGCTGCGCTCCGGTTGCGTACGGGATGCGATAGACGCCGTGCTGCGTCGCCACGAACACGTAGCCGCTGCCGAACGCGACGCCTTGCGCGGGCGAGTCGGGCAGCGTCGCGAAGGTCGACGGCGGACTTGTTGCGCCGGGGCTCTCGGCGTTGGGAACGATCGCGATCGAGGAGCCCGAGGTGCCGACGATCAGATCGCCGTTCGGCAGCGCCGCCAGCTCGCGCGCTCCGCCGACCGTGGCGATGTGGCTGACCAGGAAGCCCTGCGGAGCGTGGATGGCGGCGTCGGCCGGCGGTGCGCTCGGTCCGGGCGTCGGCGTGGTGGCCGGCGTCGTGGTCGGGAATCATCGACGGCTGGTTGACCGGCGTCGGCGTCGGAGCGGGGACCCACCCCGACGCCGGGCGGGCCGCCGCCGCGCGTCCGGCGACGGGCTGCTCGAGCCGCCCCCGCCGCACGCCGCCAAAGCGACGGCAAGCAACGCGCAGCCGCCGAGCGAACGAAGGCCGAGATGACGGCTCGGACGATCGCGGTGATCGACTACGGCGGCGGCAACGTCGGTTCGCTCGTCGCCGCGCTCGAGCGCCGCGGCGCGCCGTTCGTGCTGACCGAGCAATCCGCGCGACGTCGAGCGGGCCGGGGCGGCGATCCTGCCCGGCGACGGCGCGTTCGGAGCGACGGTCGACGCGCTGCGGGAGCGCGGCTTCGACGGAGCGATCCGCGAGACGATCGCCGCCGGGCGGCCGTTCCTTGGAATCTGCGTTGGAATGCAAGTCCTGTTCGACTCCAGCGATGAGTTCGGCGGGGCCGCCGGCTTGGGGATCTTACCCGGCGAGGTACGCCGCTTCACCGGCGCTCCCCGCGTCCCGCACATGGGCTGGAACGATCTCGTGATCGAGGGCACGCACCCCTTCGTCGACGGCATCGCCAGCGGCGCGTGGGCGTACTTCCTGCATTCGTATCGCGTCGCCGACACCGACACGCTCGTGGCGTCGTGCGAGTACGGCGAGCGCTTTGCCGCCGTGGTCGCGCGCGACAACGTCATGGCGACGCAGTTTCATCCCGAGAAGAGCCGCACGACGGGCGGCCGGCTGCTCGACAACTTCCTGCGCATCGCGCGTGGGTGACCGCGCGCTGACGCTCTATCCCGCGATCGATCTGCGCGGCGGTTACGCCGTGCGGTTGGAACGCGGCGATCCCACGCGCGAAACGCGCTACGACGCCGATCCCGTGGCGCGCGCACGGGCGTTCGTCGCGCAAGGCGCCCGCGCGCTGCACGTCGTCGACTCTGGACGGCGCCTTCGGTACGGGCGGCAACCAGGCGGCGCTGCGCGCGATCTGCGCCGCCGCCGGCGTTCCGGTGCAGACGGGCGGCGGAATCCGCAGCGCCGCCGACGTCGCCGGGCGGTTCGAAGCCGGCGCGCAGGCGGTCGTGATCGGCACGCTGCTCGTCGAGCGGCCGGCCGACGCGCGAGCGATCGTCGAACGCTGGGGCGACCGGATCGTCGCCGGTATCGACGCGCGCGGCGACCGTGTCGCGACCCGCGGCTGGTCGGCCGAGAGCGAGGTCTCGCGTGACGAGCTCGTGCGCACCGTCGCGGCGTGGGGTGTCGCGCGCATCGTCTACACCGAGATTGCGCGCGACGGGATGGGCGCAGGTTACGACGTCGCTGCGCTCGCGCACGTCGCGCGCGTTGCGCCGCTGCGGATCACCGCCAGCGGCGGCGCGCGTACGCTCGACGACCTGATCGCGCTGCGCTCCGGCACGCCGGACAACGTCGACGCGGCGATCGTCGGCCGGGCGCTCTACGAAGGCACGCTCGATCTCGCCGCCGCGCTCGCAGCCCTGCGCTGAGCCCGAAGTCGCCCTACGCCCGATCGGCGTAGGTGCGCGGAACGTGGGCCGGCAGCCGCGTGACGATCTCGTAGCCGATCGTGCCGCAAGCCTTGCCCAACTCTTCGGCGGTGATGCGATCGCCGCCGTCGCGGCCGATCAGCGTCACGGGATCGCCGACCGCGACGTCGCGCACGCCGGTGACGTCGAGAAACGCCATGTCCATGCAGATGCGCCCGACCACCGGCACGCGCGTGCCGCGCACCAGCGCTTGCGCCGCGTTGCCGGCGCTGCGCGGCAGACCTTCCGCGTAGCCGATCGGCAACGTCGCGATGCGCGACGGTCGCGCCGCCTGCCAAGTGCGCCCGTACCCGACCGTCGCGCCCGGTTCGATGCCGTGCAGCGCGACGATGCGCGTTCGCCAGCGCAGGGCGGGTTCGAGCTCGAGGCCGCGTTGCGCGCATCAGCGTCTCGCTCTGCTCGCTGGGCCAGATGCCGTACAGCCCGATCCCGCAGCGAACCGCGTCCAGCCGGGTCTCCGGCCACAGGATCGCGGCGGCGGTCGCCGCGACGTGCCGCTCGACCCGCGCGTCGAGCGCGCGGGTGGCCGACGCGAAGCGCGCCAGCTGCTCGAGGGTGAACGTCGAGTCGATCTCCTCGGCCGCGGCGAGGTGCGTGAAGGCGCCGATCAGGTCGTACTCGGGTGTCGCCGCATAGCTCGCCAGCACCGGGGCCGCCGCGGCGGCGTCGAGGCCGAGCCGCACGACGCCGGTGTCGATCTTGGCGTGCAGCGCGACGCGACGGCCGCGCCGGCGCGCGACGGTCGCGACCTCGCGCGCGTAGCGATCGCGATCCCACAGGGTCAGTTGGACGCCGGCGGCCTGCGCGTTCGCCAGCTCGGCCGCGCGAACCGGTCCCATCACGTGAATCGGGGCGGCGATGCCGGCCTCGCGCAGCGCGAGCGCCTCTTCGAGGGCGTACACGCAGAGCCGCGCCGCGTGCGGCGCGAGCGCCCGCGCCACCGGCACGAGTCCGTGGCCGTAAGCGTCGGCTTTGACGACCGCCGTCAGCCGCGCGGGCGCGACCAGCTCGGCCAGGGCTGCGGCGTTGCGGACGATCGCGCCGAGGTCGACGGCGATCTCCGCTTCCATCTCGTCTTCCGTCTCGGGCGGCGCTACCGCGGCCGAGGTTTGGCCAACGACGCGACGATCAGCGCGACCGGGATCCCGTAGAACACGAGGTGCCCCAGCAGTTCCTCCGCCATGAGGCCCGGCGTGAGCTGGTGGCGGATCCCGGCCCCCAGCATCGCGACCTGGCTGAAGGTGTAGACGATCAGGCCGAAGCCGGCGCCCGAGAGCAGCGGCCGCGCGACCAGCTGCGGCTGCGAGCGAGCCAGATAGACGTAGCCGATCGCCCAACCGATCGCGAGCACGAACGTCAGAACGACCCCGATCGCGGCGGCCGCCGGCGTCGCATAGGCGGCCGGTCCCAGCAAGACGGCCGCGGCGATGGTGAAGAAGGTTCCCGGGCCCGGGGCCGTGCCGATCCACGACAACACGAAGAGGTAGACGATGACGAGCACGGCGGCGCCGGCGCCGGCGGCGACCCCCGCGGCAAGCCGGCCGCGCAGCGGTAAGGTACGGTCCACGGGGACGCCTTTCGCGACGGCTGGTGGCCTCAGCCTCCGGTCGGGCCCGGCGGTGCCGAGCCCGGCGGCGGCGCGTCGCCGCGCAGCCCGGCCTCGAACGCCAGCTCGCGCGCCTCGAGGGCGTCGCCGATCCGTTCGAGCAGATCGCGCATGGTCGCCTCGGCGATCCGGCGCCCGATCACCGCGTCGAAGACCACCCCGGGCGGGCCGAACGGCGGCCGGTACGCGCCCTCGAAGGTGAGCCGGGTCGTTTCGACCGAGGCGATCCGCAGGCGCAGGGTCCCGTGGAAGTCGGGGAACAGCCGCGTCCCGGCGCGCCATTCGACCAGCATCGCATCGTGGCCGCGGCCGGTTTCGGTGTCGTCGGGGTGCAGGGCGAACACCAGCTTGACCGGCGTGTGCGCCTGGCCGGGCAGCGAGTGCACGAAGTCCCGCAGCGGAACCCGGACCTCGACCTCGCGCTCGGCGTCGTGCAGGAACGCCTCGGCGTACTCGTGCGCGACCGAAAACGGGCATCGAACGACGCGTTCGACCAGGACGCGGGAGACGACAGTCACGGTAAAGTTCTCGTACCCTTCCGACCCCTTTTCCTCTTGCACTCAGCCCAGGAGTCTGCTAACCTGAATCTCCGGCTGGCACTCTCGTGCTAGAAGTGCCAAGCCCCATGTCCCTCCCTTCTCAACCGTCAGCACCAGCTTTCGGAGGATGGTTTTCGTGAATCTCAAGCCACTGGGCGATCGCGTGGTCGTCGAGCACGTGGAACAGGCCGAAAAGAGCGCCGGCGGCGTCTTTCTGCCTGACACGGCCAAAGAAAAACCGCAGGAAGGCCGCGTTCTCGCAGTCGGCACCGGCCGCACGCTCGACAATGGCACCAAGCTGCCAATGGACGTCAAGCCTGGCGACCGCATCATCTACTCGAAGTACTCGGGCTCCGAGATCAAACTCGAAGGCAAAGAGTACCTCATCATCTCGGAAAAAGACGTTCTCGCTGTGATGAGCGACGAGCGCGTTCCGGCCGGAGTTTAACAACACCAACATGGCAGCAAAGCAACTCGTATTCGACGAGAACGCACGGCGCGCGCTCGAGCGCGGCGCCAACATCCTGGCCGACGCGGTCAAGGTCACGCTGGGGCCCAAGGGCCGTAACGTCGTTCTCGACAAGAAATTCGGCTCGCCGACGATCACCAACGACGGCGTGACGATCGCCAAAGAGATCGAGCTCCCCGACACGTTCGAGAACATGGGCGCGCAGCTCGTCAAGGAAGTCGCTTCCAAGACCAACGACATTGCCGGCGACGGCACGACCACCGCGACGGTGCTGGCGCAAGCCATCATCCGCGAAGGTCTGCGCAACGTCACGGCCGGGTCGAACCCGCTGCTGATCAAGCGCGGCATCGAGGCGGCGGTCGAAAAGGCCGTCAGCGAGATGGAGAAGCTGGTCCAAAAGGTCGACACGACCGAGAAGATCGCGCAAGTCGCGTCGATCTCGGCCAACGACAAGGCGATCGGCGAGCTCATCGCGCAGGCGATGAACGAAGTCGGCAAAGACGGCGTCATTACGGTCGAAGAGTCGAAGTCGATGAAGACCGAAGTCGAGACCAAGGACGGGATGCTCTTCGACAAGGGCTACATCTCGCCGTACATGGTCACCGACTCCGAGCGCATGGAAGCGACCCTGAGCGATCCGTACATCCTCGTTACGGAGCGCAAGATCTCGGCGATCGCCGACATCCTGCCGCTGCTCGAGAAGATCGTCCAAGTGCAGAAGCCGCTGCTCATCATCGCCGAGGACGTCGAGGGTGAAGCCCTCGCGACGCTCGTCGTGAACAAGCTGCGCGGCACGTTCACCACCGTTGCCGTCAAGGCGCCGGGCTTCGGCGACCGCCGCAAAGAGATGCTCAAGGACATCGCCACGCTCACCGGCGCGACGGTCGTCTCCGAAGAGCTCGGGCTCAAGCTCGACAAGGTCACCCCGGACCTGCTCGGTCAGGCCAAGACGGTCAAGGTCACCAAGGACGAGACCACCATCGTCGACGGCAAGGGCAAGCCCGAAGCGATCAAGGGCCGCATCGAGATGATCAAGCGCCAGGTCGAAGAGACCGACAGCGACTTCGATCGCGAGAAGCTCCAGGAGCGCCTCGCCAAGCTGTCGCGGCGGCGTCGCCGTCATCCAGGTCGGCGCGGCCACCGAGACCGAGCTCAAAGAGAAGAAGCACCGCATCGAGGACGCGCTCAGCGCGACCCGCGCTGCCGTGCAAGAAGGCATGATCCCCGGCGGCGGCTCGTCGCTGGTCCACGCGATCAAGGCCATCGAGAAGCTCGCGCTCGACACCAAGAGCCCCGATGAGAAGATCGGCGTCGACATCATTCGCCGCTCGCTCGAAGAGCCGCTCCGCCAGATCGCGGAGAACGCCGGCTTCGAGGGCAGCGTCGAGGTGAACCGCGTCAAGCAGGCCAAGCCGGGCGAAGGCTTCGACGCCATGACCGGCGACCTGGTCGACATGGTCAAGGCCGGCATCGTCGAGCCGTTCAAGGTGACGCGCTCGGCGCTCCAAAACGCCGCGTCGATCGGTGCGCTCATCCTCACGACCGAGACGCTGATCGCCGACAAGCCGGAGCCCAAGGGCAACAACGCCGGCGGACCTCCCGGCGGCGGCATGGGCGGCTACGACATGATGTAGCTCATCCTGAGCTCGTCGAAGGACGAGCCCCAGGCGGAGCTGAGATCAGGGCCCCGCGGAGCGATCCGCGGGGCTTTTTTCATGGCGCAGGCTGCCCGCAGCCCTAGTCGCGCGGTGTTCGTCGCAGATGTCTGATGAGCGACCGCGTTCGGGCAGCAGCAGCGAAACCGGCGTGTTATAACTCATAAGTTATGGCAGGGAGATTGTGGGCCCCGGCCTTCGAATCACGTTCGCGTTCGGACGAGGTGGAAAGCTGCGGTTCCTTGGAGTGTTCGTGAAACACAATGATAATGAGGGAAATACGTTGCTCAAGCATCCTTACGAGCGTCTTGCGATTGCGGCATCGAGGCGATGACCGAGCATGAGTGACGTGATTGAATTCGTTTGCGAGTTTCGCGCCGATCTGAGCGCGACAGGCTGTTCCGCGAGAACGAGGTCGAGCTCGACATCGCCGCCCGTATGGCCGACATGCGTCTGGCTGCAGGCTTGACTCAGGTCGAGCTGGCGCGGCGGATCGGACGATCTCAAACGTACGTCGCGAAGATTGAGTCGGGTGGTTACGACCGCTGCGGGATCGGCACGTTGCAAACATTCGCCCGTGCTCTAGGTTACGACTTGAACGTGGCAACGATGTTCGTGCCGTCGGCAGAACGGGCCCGCGCGGCGGGAAAGCGCATTCGAAGCGGTCTTGGGCGTGCACCTGGAAAGCGAGCACGCACCAAGACCAGAACGTCCTGAGGTGAGATTTCTGCATGTGTCGTAGCATCAAGACCTTGCACAACTTTGCGCCACCGGCGACGGGCGACGAGATCCGCGCTTCGGCGCTGCAGTACGTCCGCAAACTGAGCGGGTTCACGCACCCGTCGAAAGCCAACGAGGCGGCGTTCGAGCGCGCGGTCGACGAGATCGCGCATGCGGCGCATCATCTGCTCGAGGCGCTCGTGACGAACGCGCCCCCGCGCGACCGTGACGTTGAGGCAGCCAAAGCAAGGCTTCGAGCTCGGGAGCGCTACCAACCGGTAGGCTAGTCGCGCCTCGCGCTATCTGCCCTTTCAAGGATACTGTCTTCTAGACAGGCTGTCTTGGAGGCAGTATGCTTAGAAGACAGCATGCATACCGGCGACTTCATCGGCCGGGTGGCCGAGTTGGCTGCCCTGAGCGGCGCGAACGAGGCCAAAGGCGGCCAGCTTGTCCTCCTGTACGGGCGACGGCGGATCGGCAAGACGTACTTGCTCCAGGAATTCACCCGAAACCGGCGCGCGATCTTTTATCAAGCCACCCGCCAGGCCGAGGCGCTCGAGCTGGCCGCTTTCACCGAGGCCGTCGGCGCGGCGCTCGGGCCGCTGCCCGCCGGCTACGTTTTCCCGGGCTGGGAAGCCGCGCTGGATTATCTCGCGGAGCACTCCGGCGACCGCCGGCTGGCCGTGATCCTCGACGAGTTCCCGTATCTGTGCGGCTCGACGGACGGGTTGCCCTCGCTCGTGCAGCGCTGGTGGACAACCGCGGCCGAACGTTGTGCGTCATGCTCGTGCTGTGCGGCTCGGCGCAGACGTTCATGAGCGCGCTCGATGCCGGCTCCGCGCCGTTGCACCAGCGCTTCACCAAGAAGATTCGGCTCGGGCCGCTGTCGTACCGCGAAGCCGCCGAGTTCGTCCCCTCTTGATGCCGACGATCGGCTTCGCGTCTACGGCGTCCTCGGCGGAACGCCGCTCTATCTGCGCGAGTGGAACGCTCGCGAGAGCGTGCGCGCGAACCTGCTCCGGTTGTTCGGCGATCCCGGCAGCGCGCTCGTCGACTCCGGTCGACTGGTGCTGCACACCGACCTCGGCGATTCGAACGCTTCGTACCGTACGCTCAGTGCGATCGCGAACGGACGCACTCGGCGCAACCAGATTTTGCAGACGGCGCGCGTCACCAACGAGCGCGTACTACAGCAACTCGAAGACCTCGGGCTCGTCGTCAAGCGCGTACCGGTCACCGAAGGCCCGGCCTCGCGGCGCGGTTTCTTCGCGCTGACCGACCCCTACTTTCGATTCTGGTTCCGATTCGTCGAACCGAACCGGGCGTTGGTCGACCGCGGCTTCGGCGCGCGTCTGATCGACGACATCATCGTCCCCGATCTCGACGGCCACTTGGGCGGCGTGTTCGAGGACGTCGCGCGGAGTTTGCCGGGCGGCTGATGCTCGACGGCGAGCTCGCGGCACCGATGTCGGTTCGTGGTGGTCAACCGACGGCGAGCACGAGATCGATATCGTCGGCGTGACGCGCAAGACACCCAGCTTCATCGGCACGGTGAAGTGGCGCACGAAGCTCCTCGGCTACGACGTGTACAAGAACCTGGCGTCGCACGCAAGCACTCGGCGTCGACGCGTCGATTCCGTGGCTGATGTTTGGGCGAGACGGCGTAGAACGACGGCTACTCGACGCTGAGCCGAACGTTCGCGGTTCTCTGCGACCGATCTGTACGGGGCGACCGCCTGAGGAGGGCGGCACACTTCGGTTGTGGCCGAACTGGCGATTAGCGTGCGATACCGCGCGGTACCAGGGTTCGGTATGGCTAGTATGATGCGCTCGCGAGCCGTGCGGGCGCCCGCCTCGTTTGCGGCGGTCATGGTCGCGACGTCGCTCGGATTCGTGCTCGTCCAGCTCGACGTCTCGATCGTCAACGTCGCGCTGGCGACGATCGGGCGCGACCTGCACGCGAACGTCGCGGCCTGCAGTGGGTCGTCGACGCCTACAACGTCACCTTCGCCGCGCTCCTGCTGACCGGCGGTACGCTCGGAGACCGCTTCGGGCGGCGGCGCGTTCCGGATCGGCGTCGCGTCTTCGTATTCGGATCCATCGCTGCGCGCTGGCGCCGGGGCTGCCGGGGCTGCTGGCCGGCCGGGTCGCCCAGGGCGTCGGCTCCCGCGGCTGATCTGCTCGCAGAGCGCTTGTCGATCCTCGCCACGGCCCTCCCCGGGGCTGCGGGAGCGGAACCGGGCGATGGCGGCATGGTCGATCGTGGCCGGGTAGTTCGGGCTGGCGGTCGGGCCGACGCTGGGCGGTTCGCGGTGAGAGCTGGGGTGGCAGTCGATCTTCTGGGTCAACGTGCCGATCGGCGTCGCCGGCTCGTCCTGACGCTGCGCCACGTGCCGAGTCGCGCAACCCGCAGGCCCGCAGCTGGACCTGCCGGCCAGGGGCTGGCGATCGCCTCGCTCGGCGCCGCTGACGTTCGTCGCCGTGCAGGGCCGCGAGCTCGGCTGGACCTCGCCGCTGGTGCTCGGTGGGTTCGTGCTCGCGATCGTTTGCTGCGCGGCGTTCGTCGCCGTCGAGGCGCATGCGCGGGCGCCGATGCTGCCGCTCGAGTTCTTCCGGCGCGCGTCGTTCAGCGCGTCGGCGCTGGTCGGCTTCGCGATCAACTTCAGCGTGTACGGCGAGCTGTTCGTGCTCAGTTTGTTCTGGCAGCGCGTCCCGGGCTACTCGCCGCTCGAAGCAGGGCTTGCGTTCCTGCCGTCGTGCGTGTTCCTGGGCGTCGCGAACGTGCTGGCCGGCGCGCTCACCGCCAAGCGCGGGCCGCGGCCGGCGATGATCGGGGGACTCGCGACCGGCGCGCTCGGTTTCGCGCTGCTGGCTCCGCTCGGCGCGCACTGGAGCTACCTCGCGATGCTGGCGGGGATCGTCGTCTTCCCGTTGGGATCGGAATGGCGGTGCCGGCGATGACGACGGCATTGCTGTCATCAGTCAACAAGCAGCGTTCCGGGATCGCGTCGGGTGTGCTCAACGCGGATCGTCAGGGTGCCGGCGCGCTCGGCGTCGCCCTGTTGGGTTCGTTGTTCTCGGTGCACGGCGTGACGGGCGCGCGCATCGGGTTCGCCGTGTCGGCCGCGCTGGCGCTGCTCGCGCTGGCCGTCGCGGTGGTCGGCGTGCGCAGTCCGGTCGCGACGAAGGCGAAGGCCGCGGCGCGCTGAAGCGCCGCGCATGACCGAGACCAGCCGCACGCGCTGCGCGTGGGCGACCGGGGCCGACGCCGAGATGACCGCCTACCACGACGACGAGTGGGGCGTGCCGGTCCACGACGACCGCGTGTTGTTCGAGTTCCTCATCCTCGAAGGCGCCCAGGCCGGGTTGTCGTGGGCGACGATCTTGCACCGGCGTGAGAAGTACCGCCGCGCGTACCGCGGCTTCGACCCGGCCAAGGTCGCGAAGTTCGGCGCGCGCGACGTGACGCGGCTGCTGGCCGACGACGGGATCATCCGCAACCGTGCCAAGGTCGTCTGGTCGATCGCCAACGCCAAGGCGTTCTTGGCAGTGCAGCGTGAGTTCGGCTCGTTCGATGCGTACCTGTGGAGCTTCGTCAAGGGCAAGCCGGCCGTGCACCGCCTGCGTGACGGCGAAGCGCCGGCGGCGACAACGGCGCTGTCCGATCTCGTGAGCAAGGATCTGCGCAAACGCGGCTTCGGCTTCGTCGGCTCGACGATCGTGTACTCGTACTTGCAGGCAGTCGGCGTCGTCGACGACCATGCCGCGCGATGCTTCGGCGCGGCGCGGCCGCGACGAGGTGCATTGACGGCCGGGTGAGCCGGGCCATATCATGGGGGCGCGGTGCAAGCCGCGCCCGGGCCCGCGGGAAGGGTTGAACCCACTTGCAGCGATCGATACGGTGCTCACCGCCTTTGTGCAGCCGTGTTGCGGGCCGCCGGCGATTCATGCACGGAGGTTCATCGATGCGCCGTCTGCCCGATCGGGCCAATCTCGATCATCTCAAGAAACAAGCCAAAGCGCTGCTGCGCGACTACCGCGCGGGCGAGGCTGAAGCGTTCGCGCGGTTTCGCGACGCGCTTCCGGCGGCCGCCGGTCGCGACGACACGGCGCTCGTCGCGCTGGACCTCCGGCTGCGCGACGCACAGTCGTGCGTCGCGCGCGAGTACGGTTTTCGCGTCGTGGAACGATCTCGGCCGCTACATCGAGGTGCAAGCGGCGTGCGGCGGTCGCGCCGCGCGTTTGCGGCGCTGGCTGAGGCTCGTCTACGGCGGCGAACTGACCGGGCAGATCGAGAGCGCGAACCCGCGCATCGCCGCACGCCTTCTGAACGAGCAGCCCGATCTGCTCGGCGGCGAACCATACCTGTCCTGCGCGGTCGGCGACATCGACGCGCTGCGCCGCGCCATCGCCGCCGACGCCGCCTGGGTGAACGGTGCCGGGTTCCTGACCTTGCCGCCGCTCGTCGCCGTCACGCACTCGAGCCTGCTGTGCATCCCTGCATACCGCGAGCGGCTCCGCGCCGCCGCGCAACTGCTGCTCGATGCCGGAGCCGACCCGAACCAGCGCTTTGTCACCCTCGATGGTCATCCGCTGTCGGCACTCTACGGCGCGGCCGGCGCGCAGCACGACGCCGCGTTGACGACGATGCTGCTCGACGCCGGCGCCGATCCGAACGACGGCGAGTCGCTCTACCACGCGCTCGACGATCCGGCGTGCACGCGCGCGCTTCTCGAGCACGGCGCGCGCGTCGCCGGTTCGAACGCCATGTATCGAGCGCTCGATTTCGACGACCCGGCGCCGCTGCGCCTGTTGCTGGAGTTCGGGGGCGATGCCAACGAGCCGGCGCGCAACGCGCCGATCACGCGGTGGGGCTCGCCGCTGATGTGGGCGATCAAGCGCCGGCGCTCGCGCGCGCACGTCGAAGCGTGCTGAACGCCGGTGCGGATGCGACGGTGTCCACGGCCGACGGGACGAGCGCATACAGTCTCGCGATGCAGCTCGGGCTGGTCGACGTTGCGGAGCTGCTGCACGAACGCGCCGCGCCCGGCACGTCGCCGCCGGTGCTCAGCGACGAGGAGCGTTTCGTCGCCGCCTGCGCGCGCGGCGACGCCGGCGAAGCGCAGCGATCCGAGCGGCGCGGCCCGACCTGCCCGCCGCGCTTTCGGAACAGCAGCTGCGACTGCTGCCGGAACTGGCGGCGGCCGGCGACGACGCCGGCGTGCGCACGATGGTCGAACTGGGCTGGCCGATCGAAACGCGCGGCGGCGACTGGGAGGCGAGCGCGCTGAACCACGCGGTCTTCCGAGGCGACGCGGCGCAGGCACGGTTCTTGCTCGCGCACGGCGCGAGCATCGCCGCGAAGCACGGGCACGGCGACAACGTGCTCGGAACGCTGGCATGGGCGTCGCGCAATCGGCCGAGCCCGGCCGCGACTGGGTCGCCTGCGCCCGCGTGCTGCTAGAGTTCGGCGTTCCGCGCGCGCACCGGGACTCGGGCAATCCCGACGAGATCGACATCGGCGGCGCCAGCCGGCCGTTCTCGGACGAGGTCACCGACGTGTTGCTCGGCGTATCCTGACCCGGCGATGATGCTGCTCGAAGGGGACGCGATCGTCCTGGCCGGCGCGACCGGGCGGGTCGGCGGCGCGACGCTCGCGACGCTCGTCCGTCAGGGCGCCCGGTGCTGGTGCTGTCGCGCGCCGTCGAGCGCGCGCAGGCGGCGATCGATGAGCTGCTCGACGACGCCGAGGCGGTCGCGGCCCTGCCGTTCGCGGCCGACCTCGACGACCCGGCCGCGGCGGCCGCCGCGGTCGACGCCTGCGTCGAGCGCTTCGGCCGCATCGACGCGTGCGTCAGCCTGGCCGGCGACTCGACGGTCGCGCCGCTGGTGAATCCTCGCTCGACGATCTGCGCGCGAACCTGCGCGGGCATCCTCGAGACGACCTACAACCTCACGGTCCCGGCGCTGCGCGCGATGCTGGCGCAGCCCTATCGCGACGATGCGCGCTCGCGCGGCCGCATCGTCGTCGTGACGGCCGGCTCGTCGAAGCAGCCGGCGCCGGGCCGCGGGCTGTTCGGCGCCGCGAAAGCCGGCGTCAACGTGTTGATGCAGGCGATCGCGCGGGAGCACAAGGCCGACGGGATCGTCGCCAACGCGCTGGTGCTCGGCGGCGTCGCCACCGACGCCGCGCGCGGCTACATGAGCGCCGAGGATTTCGCCGCGGCCGCGACGCCGCAAGAAGTCGCCGACGCACTGGTCTTTCTCGCGAGCGACCACGGCAGCGGCGTGAACGGCGCGCTGGTCGACCTCAACGCGCGCGAGGTCGACTGATCGGCAGGACTTCACCGCCGGTCGGCTAGCGAGCGGCATGCCGTTCAGATCCGCCGCGTGCCACTGCCGCACGGTCGTTTCGGCCTGAGGTGCACGCGCGGTGACCGCGCTGCGTGGACGTGCTGGTGCTGAGCGGCAACCGCATCGTGTCGTCGAATGCCGGCGACTCCCGTACGGTTCCGGGAGCGCGTGCGCGAGCACGTGAAGCGCCACGTCGACCTGGTCAAGATCCTGTGACCGGCGGCGTACTGTCCTACGGCGACACCTGCAACGTGCCGCAGTTAATCTCGACGAGGTGCAAGCGACGGTCGACGAAGCCGCCAAGTTCGGTTGCGCGTCGCCGCGCACTGCAGCGCGCGATCCGCGGTGCGCCAACGCGAAGACGTCTACGGCACCGGCGCGGGCGTCTTCCCGCACCGCGAGAACAACAAGGACTTCGCGCTGTTGCAGTCGATGGGGATGCGCCCGATCGACCTGCTGCGCTCAGCGACGTCGAACGCGGCCGACATGATCGGCACCAAGGACCGCGGCCGGCTCGCACCCCGGGCTGCTGGCCGACGTCGTCGGCGGAAGAGGTCGAGCGCGCCGCCCTCGCTACGTAGTCGCGCCGATGAGCTTGGCCAGACTCTCCGACGGCTCGCACTGCAACTCGGTGTGCAGGACGTCGCGGTACTGGCGGAAATGGCGCAGCGCCGCGGCGCGGTCGCCGGCCGCGAGGTAGGCGCGAATGGTGATCTCGCGGGCCGGCTCGTCGCACGGATCGTAGGCGATCATCTCCTGGCACAGCACGAGCGCCTCCTGCGTGCGCCCGGCGGTGAGCGCGTGCGTCGCCAGTGCCTGCGCGACCGCGCAGCGCAGCTCGCACAGTCGCCGTTCGGTTGGTTCGAACCACTCCCACGTATCGAATTTCGGCGGCCGGGCGGGCCGCAGCCGCTCGTAGAGCTCGCGCAGCGCCGCGGCGCGCGGCTCGTCGAGCGCGTCGTCGACGCGCAGCGCGATCAGCGCCCGTTCGAGCTCCCACAGGTCGACGCGCACGGCGGGCCCGAGCCGGTACCCTTCGCGCGTTCGCACGATCGCCTCGTCATCCGCCAGGCGCGCTTTGGCGCGGTGCAGGCAGACGTGAAACGCGTTGCGCGCCGCGCTCTCTTCGAGCTCCGGCCAGAGCAAGTCGGTCAACCGCTCGCGCGAGAGCGGTTCCGATCGCAGCGCGACCGCGGTCAGCAGCGCGTGCTCGCGTTCGGCCAAGGTCACCGGCTTGCCGTCGCGGCTGACGCGGCCCATGACGAGCTCGACCATCAGACCCGTGCGCGCCGGTTCCGTGCGCGCGTCGCGCCGGTAGCGCCGCACGAACGATTCGAGGAAACCGCCGTGCGCACCGCGGCAGATCGCCGCGACCGCCTCGTGCAGCTGGGTCGAGTCGATGCGTTGGGCGTGCGCTGCCGCCTCGTCGCGGAGCACGGCGCGGCGCGCCGGGTTCAGCTCGGCGACGGCGAGCGCCGCCAGCACCTGCATGAACGGCGCGCGGTTGGAGGCGGCGAGGTCGTGCGCGCTGTCGGCGTGGCGCAGCGCGATCGCGTCGTCGCTCGCGTCGGCCGCCGCGATGAGGTGACCGCCCGCGACGAACTTGCGCTGATCGGCGCGCTCGGGCCGTATCGCTTGACGACGCGTGCTCGCCGAGAAGAACGCGAAACCGTGGGCGCCTTCCCCTTCGACCTGCGCCGCGAGCGCGAACGCGTGCTGCGCGTACGCCGCGTCGTCGCCGGCCAGCCAGGCACCGAAAGCCGCCTCGGCTTCGTAGAACGCGACGAAGTTACGCATGTTCGCGGCCTGCGCGTGCTCGATCGCGCGGTCGAGCCGTTCGCGCTCCGAGGCACGGTCGCCGCGCACGCGCGCGATCTCGGCGCCGAGCGTGACCAGAGCGCCGCCCGCCATCACCGGGGCGGAACCGACGAACGGCCACGCGGCGGCGAGATCGCGCTCGGCGTCGCTGGTGCGGCCCAGCGGCGCCGTCGCGAGGGCGCGCAAATACAGCAGCCAGCCGTGGATGCGCGTCGCCGGGATGTCCGGCGCGGCGATTCGCCGGCGGAACTCCTCGACCAGCGCGAGCGCCGTCTCGAACTCGCCGAGCGCAACGAGCATCAGCACGCGGAACACGTGAAGCGAGATGCGCACGGCCGCCGGCGCATCGGCCGGAAGCCGGGCCCAGATCGTCTCGGCTTCGTCCAGCAGCCGGCGCGCATCGACGGTGAAGGCGCGAGCGAGCGCGGTGACCGACCACAGCCGCGAATGGCGCAGGACGACGGCGCGATCGAGCGCCGCGAGAACGCGCGCGTAACCGATCGCCGGCGCCCCGTCGGCGACCGTTTCAACCCGCTCGAGCGCCTGCGCCGCCGCGGCGTGATCGCCACGCGCGAGCTGGATCTCGGCGGCGCGCTGGTACTCTTCGGCCGCCTCGTAGCCCGCCGCCGTCGCGGCGAACACCTCGTCGGCCCGCGCCGGCATGCCGTTCGCGCAGCGTCGACGCGAGCAGCGGGTGCACGGCGAACGTCCCGTCGTCGTCGCGCGTCACGAACGGTGACGTCTTGGCGAACGCGAGGAACGCCTCGAAGGCGCCGGTATCGGTGAGCGCCAGCCGCAGATCCCGTTCGCGGGCCTGCGGCATCGTCGCCGCCAGCAAGCCGTCGATCACCGGCGGCGGCGCCGCCGAGAGGATCTGCTCGGCGAGATAGTCGTGGAGCTCGTCGTACGCGACGTCGTCGAGCGCATCGAGCAGCGCGTCGAGCCGGCCTTCGTGCGCGAAGCGGGCAAGCAACAGCACCGCGATCGGCCAGCCCTTCGAGACGGCGATCGCGCGCTCGACGGCGGCGGCCGGCGCACCCGACGCCGCGAAGACCGCGCGGACCTCGTCGGGCGTGAAGGCGAGGTCGGCTGCGGCCAAGGTGAGGATGCGGTGCGGGTCGGCGAAACGCGAGAGATGGAGGCGCAGCGGTTCGCGGGAGCACACGACGACCAGCCGCCCGTCCGGGCGATCGGCCAGCAGCCTGCCGAGCAGGTGGCGGGCGCCTGCTTCGGCCAGTACGTCCTCGGCGTTCTCGAAGACGAACACCGCCGGCCCGCTTCGCGCGCGCCAGGCGGACAGGGCAACCGCGAGCCGGTCGGCGACGGCGACCTGGTCCTCGCCGAGCATCGCTTCGGTCTGCGCGAGGCCGGCGGCGCGGCCGTGGTCCTCGTCGGCCAGTGCGGAGATCATGCGCCGGGCGAGATCGAGCGCGGACGCCACCCCGCGGCAGTCGCAGATCGTGCGGGCGGAATAACCGCCGAGAAGTTCGCGCACGAAGGTCGATTTGCCGAAGCCCGCCGGCGCGACGATCGAGACGATCGCGGGGTCGGAGACCCGGACGCGCTCGGCGAGCGCGGTCCGGCGCAGGTGGTCCGCGCGCGGTGGGGCGGCCGGAAGCGTCGTAGGCATTGATCTCGTAAGAGCTGGGAAGGGCTTAGGGCAAAACGCTTTCGTCATCCCCAGCCTCGTCTCCGCCGTCCGGCGAGCCTCCCGTGGGCTCGCTTACATTAACGCAGTGTTACTTTGCACACGGGCCTGTGTACGGTGTGGATTCGGATTCCGGGCCGCCGGAAGGCGGCAGCGGTCGGACGAACGAGGGTCCCGGCGGCGGCAACCCGCGTTCCTAGCAGTGTGTTTCTGAGAGTGCTAACCAGACGGAAAGGAACCTTCGCGCGTGCGAAAACACGACGCCATTCGACAGGCGCAGGATGAGTTCGAGCGGCTGTTCGCACCCCGCGGTGCGCACGGGCGCTTCGAACCAAATGTCGACGTGCACCTCGACGAGCGTGACGGCGTCGTGGTCGTTCACGTCGAGCTCGCCGGAGCGGACGCGGAATCGCTCCGCGTCTGGGTCGACGACGCCTTTCTCACCATTGCCGGCCTTCGGGCGCCGCGTGACGTGGCACGCGACGCGTCCCTGCTCTGCAAAGAGATCCAGTACGGCGAGTTCCTCAAACGGGTCCGTCTGCCGTTGCCCGTGCGTGACGACAGCGTAGCCGCGAGCTACCGCGACGGCATCCTGACGATCCGCCTTCCGCTTGCCCAAACCCGACAATTCCCGATCGTGCGGACCGAGATCCGCATGACGGTGAGAAGGACCCCTGCTTAATGGCGAAACCCGAAAAGGCGTCCGAGATTCTCGGCATCCTGCCCCTCCAAGACGCGGTGCTGTTTCCCAACACCGTGATCCCGCTCGCGGTCGTCAAGCGACCCGGCATCCAGCTCGTCGAGGAGGCACTCCGCGAAGGCAAACAGATCGGCCTCGTGGCGCTCAAGGACAAGGATACCGAAGACCCCGGGCCCGACGACGTGCGTCGCGTCGGCACGATCGGTACGATCCAAAAGATGCTCAAGGTCCCCGACGGCACGTTGCGCTGCATCGTCGCCGGCGGTCCCGTCTTCCGGATCGATCAGTTCGTCGCGAGCGAGCCGTACCTGGCGGCGACGTACACCGAGCTGCCGGACATCACCCGCGACGGCGATCAGCTCGTCGCCATGCAGCGCAACCTCGGTTCGCTGTTTCAGAAGTTGCTCGGCTACCTCCCGCAGGCTCCGCGCGAGATGGAGATGGAGGTCAACAACATCTCCGATCCCAACCTGCTCGGCTACTTCGTCGCGTCGACGATGCGGCTCGAGACGGCGGATCGTCAAGCGATCCTCGAAGAGCGCGACACGACGAAGCGGCTGCGCAAGCTGACGATGCTCATCACCAAGGAGCTCGAGGTGGTGGAGCTCGGCCACAAGATCCAGGCCGACATCCAGCGCGAGATGGAGAAGAATCAGCGCGAGTTCTACCTGCGTCAGCAGGTGCGCGCGATCCAGGAAGAGCTCGGCGAAGGCGACCCGCAAGTCGCCGAGGCGAACGAGCTGCGCAAGAAGATCGACGACGCGAACATGCCCGAGGACGTGAAGAAGGCGGCCGATCGCGAGCTCGAGCGGCTCACCAAAGTCCCGACCGCGTCGCCGGAGTACAGCGTCATCCGCACGTACCTCGATTGGCTCACGCAGTTGCCGTGGGGCGTTTCGACGTCGGATCAGATCGACATCAACCGGGCCCGTGAGGTCCTCGACGAGGACCACTACGACCTCGAGAAGATCAAGGACCGGATCGTCGAGTACCTGGCCGTCGGCAAGCTCAAGAACAAGCTGACCGGGCCGATCCTGTGCTTCGTCGGACCGCCCGGCGTCGGCAAGACCTCGCTCGGGCAGTCGATCGCCAAGGCGATGGGCCGCAAGTTCGTGCGCCTGTCGGTCGGCGGCGTGCGCGACGAAGCCGAGATCCGCGGCCACCGCCGCACCTACATCGGCGCGATGCCGGGGACGATCGTGCGCGCGCTGCGCGACGCGGGGACCAACAACCCCGTGATGATGATCGACGAGATCGACAAGGTCGGCGGCGACTTCCGCGGCGATCCGCAGTCGGCGTTGCTCGAGGTGCTCGATCCCGAGCAGAACAACAGCTTCCGCGACCACTACCTCGATCTGCCGTTCGACCTTTCGCGCGTGCTGTTCATCTGCACGGCGAACACGCTCGACTCGATCAGCGGCGCGCTGCGCGACCGCATGGAGATCATCAACCTTTCGGGCTACACCGAGCTGGAGAAGCTGCAGATCGCCAAGCGCTATCTGATCACCAAGCAGAAGAAAGCCAACGGTCTCAAGGAGCCGCAGGCGTCGATCACCGACGGCGCGCTCAAGCAGATCATCGTCGACTACACGCGCGAGGCCGGCGTGCGCAACCTCGAGCGCGAGATCGGGACGATCTTTCGCAAGATCGCGCGCCGCGTCGCCGAGAACGCCAAGTACAAGATCCGGGTCAAACCGGAGAACCTGGTGGAGTTCCTGTCCAAGCCCCGCTTCTACAACGAGGTCAAGCGGCGGACGGCGACGGTCGGCGTCGCGACCGGGCTGGCGTACACGCCGGTCGGCGGCGACATCCTGTTCATCGAGACGACCGCGATGCCGGGCAGCGGCAAGTTCACGCTGACCGGTCAGCTCGGCGACGTGATGAAGGAATCGGCGACCGCGGCGATCTCGTTCCTGCGTTCGCGCAGCTCGGAGCTCGGGCTGCCGGACGACTGGTTCGCCAAGCACGACCTGCACATCCACATTCCGGCGGGCGCGATTCCCAAGGACGGCCCGTCGGCGGGCGTCAGCCTGTCGACTTCGATCGCCTCGCTGCTGACCGGGCTCAAGGTCGATCCCGAGCTCGCGATGACCGGCGAGATCACGCTCACCGGTCAGGTGCTCCCGATCGGCGGCGTCAAAGAGAAGGTTCTCGGCGCGAAGCGGGCCGGCATCAAGAAGGTGCTGCTCCCGCGCCGCAACGAGATCGATCTCGACGACGTGCCCAAGGAAGTCCGCGACACGATGCAGTTCGCGTTCGTCGACGAGTTGAGCGAAGTGTTCGCCCACGCCCTCGGCAAGCGGGTGATCACCCCCGTGTTGCTTGGCGCAGTCGATGCGCCGGCGACGCGGCGCGTCAGCAACGTCGTCGCGTTGCGCCCCAGCGCGAAGCGCTCGCCGCAGCGTCCCGCGCGCTCGGCGCGCGGCGCGGCCCCAAAGCGCAGTCGCTGATCGAAGGCTGAGCTCGCGCGCAAGGGCGCGAGCTCAGCGCATCGTCGGTCCTGTGACCGCGTAGAGCGAGCCGGCGTGGACGGGTGTTCGAACGATTGCCATAACACGCAGTTATCGACGCATTCGGTTCTTGACGTCAATCAGAGGACGGCCGGATCAAAGTTTCCAACAGCTATACCGCTTTGCTGCAATCTTTCGAGCTGTGCGCTTGCTTTCTCTCGAAAGCCCTCTTCTGCGACATCGAGGTGCCTATCGATAAAGCGGGATCCCATCGCGGCGAGCAGCAACAACTGCAATCGGGTTATCTGTCCCGGGCGCGTTGGATACGAAGAACGGATGACCTGGTCCTGATCGTAGACCCGAATCGCCTTGTCTACTTCGCCAAGATTGCTGAATAGCAGGCTTCTCAGTAACCTCGTCGCCCAGTCGTACGAAAAATCAGAAACCCGTCCATCAGGCCCGAGTACTCCATCAAGATACGTCTTCAGAGCCTCGGGAACTAGCTCGACTGACGAGAGATTCCCGGCCTCCACGCTCAGGCGTGCCTGCTCTTTGATTGCGAGATCTTCGTCCTGAATTGCCTGAAACTCTCGGTCTGCAAGCTCCAAGAGCCCGGCAAGGGCGAGGAACCGACGACTGATCTCGGCTGGAATCGCCGATGCAGATTTATACTGGATATCGTGTTCGATTTCAGCCCAAGCATGTTGAAGGATTGTTCTGACCTGCAACTCGACGATCGCTCGACTAAATGGCGCATATTCACTTAGCTGAGTGCGGGACTCGTTCAATGTGACCAGATAGTGAATGCTTTGATAACCGAATCGTCCCTCTTCAATTAGTGCCGCACCCTTATCCGAACGTTCGAAGACGTCGAATTCGTCGCTGATCATCGCTTCGATCTCATCTAGCGAACGCGGAAAGAACGCGACGATCCGCACTCCTGCTAGATCGTCGATCTCGACGAGAGGATCCTGATACTTCGGTACTTCAGGGTCATGGTCCGATGGCGACGATGCTTTGGCAGTAAAGCTGTCGACGCTCTTAGCACGCGCGTCAACGCCCTGGACCTTTATGCCACGGCGACTGAGGCACTCACGGATGAGTTGCTGAACCGCATTCGATAGGGCAACGTAGAACTCGCGTTCCCGCAGATAACCGGCGGCCGCCTCAGTTCCGTGAGCACTAAAATCAAACGAAACGCTCACGGAGGATACATGCGATTGACTCTCTGTCACGACTCACGTCACGCGACAGTCTTGCTAGAGTCTTCGCCATTTATCCGGAGAGCCTACAGCCGTTGATCTAATTCGCTCAACATGAATTGGCCCATTAGGACTCAACTCGCGAGCGCGCTTAATTGCCTCGGCTTGCGTTTCCAATATGTCGCTGGCTCTTTGCGTATTGGCCCTCTTGACGGCGTATTTGCCATCACCTTGACGCTCGATAAATAGCGCGTCTCTGCTCATGCTCCGACCTCTCCCTTCACACTAATTGCCGTTCGACAGATGACCGACTTTGCCTCTGTTTGCAGCCTGGACTGCGTCTGAGTTGCGAGAGGGTAATTCGAAGCTGACCCTTCGCTCGGAAGCCCCAACCGACAGTTTGTCTCGTTGGCTTCAGAACTTCGACGGGACATGTGGTTCCTGCGCGGTTCTAAAAATGGGTGAGCTTGCTTGAGTGACCATGACCATTTCGTTCGCCTCACTTGGCGAATATTGATATCACGCCTACCCCGAGTTATTAGCGATCGGAAAGCGCTAATGGGGATGGGTGGCGCGGTGACGTGAGATAGGCGATCACAAGTAACGATCAACGTTTCATCGAACGCGAGGAGAGACGTTTCAAAATTCGCGCGCAAGCTCAGCGCATCGTCGGTCCTGCGACCGCGTAGAGCCGGCCGCCGTGGTCGAAGCGCACGCTCTCCCCGAGCGTCAGCGCGGCGTGCCGCTCCGATCCGACGATGACGCGCCGCTCCTCGGCGTTGTCGAAGTCGAAGTCGACGCCGTCGCTGCCGAGATCGTACCGCCGCACGCTCGCCACGGCGTGGTCCATCTCGTGCCCCAGGCCCAGCGCCGGCGACTGCGAGCCGCCCTCGCTGGTTTCGAGCGCGCTGAATGGGTCCCAGCGGATCGTGTGCGTGTTCGGATCGTACGAGTCGTTGCCGTGGTGGTCGATGACGATGCGGTGCGGCGTCCGGCTGCGCTCGAGGCGCTCGATGATGGAGCGCTCGCCCGGATCGTGCGCGAGGTATCCGAACGCCTCGTCGATCTCGCGCTGGCCGGAAAGCGGAATGCTGAGCGAGCCGTAGCGGACGGTCGCGGCGTGCGTGCTGGTCATGGCACGCTTCGTTCACGCGCTCGTACGCGGACGGCAAGTCTACGCGAACCGGGTAGGCGAGAACAGGTCGAGCGCGAAGCCGGGGTCTTCGTCCGCCAGCAGCGCCGCGACGATCTCGCCGACGACGGGAGTGAACTTGTAGCCGTGGCCGGAGAAGCCGCCGGCGACGACGACGTTGGGGTGCCGGGGATGAACGCCGATGACGAAATGCTCGTCGGGCGTGAGCGTGTACATGCACGGATCGGCGCGCAGGAACGCGCCGGCCGCGGCGGGGACGAACGACGCCAGTGCGGCGTGCGCGACCGCGATCTCGTCGTCGCTCACGTGGCGGTCGAGCGCGTCGGGATCGGCGTTGTCGCCGCGACCATGGTGCGCGATCTTCGCGCCGCCGCCGAAATCCGGGAAGCCGTAGAACATCTCCTCGCCGTCGCGCTGCACGGCGTAGATGGGCAAGTGCGCGGGGGCGACGGCGTCGTGGTCGAGCGGGGCAAACCAAAATTGCACCTTGCGCTCGACGCGCAGCGGGATGTCGAGGTCGGATGCGACCCGCCCGAACCATGGGCCGGCGCAGACCGCCAGCCGTCGCGCGTCGACGTGCGTGCCGCCGGCCAGCATTACGCGCACGCCGGCGTCGCTCGCCTCCCAGCCCGTTGCGTGCACCCCGAACCGCAGCTCCGCACCCTCGTCGGCAGCGACGAGAAGGTGGGCGCGAACGGCCGGTTCGGGAAACACCGCGCCGGCGACCGCTTCGTACACGGCGATCTCGTCATCGAGCGGCGCGATCATCGGGAACGCGCGACGCAGCTCGGCGGCGTCGTAAACTTCGTGCGCGAGATCCCAGCGGCGCGCGCTCTCGAGTGTCCCCGCGATGACCGCCGTCTCGGGCCGGCCGACGAACAACCCGCCGGTCTGCGCGCGCAGCTTCATTTCGGTACGCGCTTCGAGCGCGTCCCACAGCTCGTAGCCGTGCCGCAGCAGCGGTACGTAGTCGGGCGATTCGAAGTAAGCCTGGCGAATGATGCGCGACTCGCCGTGCGACGAGCCGCGCGCATGCGCCGGACCGAAACGTTCGAGTCCGAGCACGCGCTGCCCGCGCGCCGCGGCGTGCGCCGCCACCGCGCTTCCCATCCCGCCCAGACCGAGAACGATCGTATCGTAGCGCAACGGGCGATCCGCCGTCAGCGAACGAGGACCGCGCCGGCCGGCCCGCTCAGCACTTCGCCGATGATCGCGACGGTGCCGAGATCGGCCAGCTCGTCCAGCACGCGTCCGGCGCCGGCGCGCGGGATCGCGATCAGCAGGCCGCCCGAGGTCTGCGCGTCCGAGAGCGCGATGCGATACGCTTCGGGAACGTCGCCGGCGTATTCGACGAACGCGGCATGGTCCGCGAGGTTGGCGCGCGTGCCGCCCGGCACGACGTCGCGTTCGATCAGCTCGAGCACGCCGTCGAACAACGGTACCGCGCGCGCGTCGATCGCCAGCGCGGCGCCCGATGCGCGCGCCATCTCGCCGCCGTGTCCCACCACCCCGTAGCCGGTGACGTCGGTCGCGCCGTGCACGCCGTGGACGAGCATCGCCGCCGAAGCGCGATCGTTGAGCCGCGCCATCGACGCGATCGCCGGCTCGAGCGCGCGATCGTCGATCAGCTCGCGCTTGCGCGCGGTGGTGAGGATCCCCGTCCCGACGGTTTTGGTCAGGAGCAGCAGGTCGCCGGGACGGGCTCCGCCGTTCGTAACGATCCGATCCGGATGGATGGTTCCCGTCACGGCCATCCCGTATTTGGGCTCGTCGGACTTGATCGTATGGCCGCCGAGGATCGAGACGCCCGCCGCGGTCGCGACGGTCGCACCGCCCGCCAAGATCGCCGACAGGATCTCGGTTCCGAGCGTTTCCACCGGAAACGCCACGATGTTGAGCGCGGTGATCGGCCGGCCGCCCATCGCGTAGATGTCGCTGATCGCGTTCGCCGCGGCGATGCGGCCGAAGTCGTACGGATCGTCGACGATCGGCGTGAAGAAGTCGACGGTCTGCACGATCGCCAGCGCGTCGGTCAGACGATAGACTCCGGCGTCGTCGCTGGTGCTGATCCCGACGAGCACGTTGGGGTCGGCCGGCGTGGGAAGTCCCCGCAGCGCACGGGCTAATTCGGACGCCGGCAGCTTTGCGGCGCAGCCGGCGCAGGCGGACAGCGACGTGAGCCGGACGCCGCTTCCGGGGGACTCGATCATGGCGTCGAATACGCCGCGCAGCACCCAACGTCCGCCGGAGAGGGTCGTGTCGAAGAACCTGCTGTTCATCCCCGGCCCCGTTACGGTCGCCGAGTCCGTACTCGCGGCGACGGCGCAACCGATGATCGACCATCGCGGCCCGGAGTTCAAAGCGCTCCTCGAGCGGATCGCGCGCCGGCTGCTGCCGGTGTTCGGGACGCGAACGGCCGACGTGCTGGTGCTGGGCGCGTCGGGGACGGGCGGCCTCGAAGCCGCGGTCGGCAACCTGTTCGGCGAAGGGGACCGGCTGTTGGCGTGCCCGATCGGCGTCTTCGGCGAACGCCTCGTCGCGATCGCGCGCACCTTCGGCTGCGACGTCGACGTGCTCGAAACGCCGTGGGGCGGCGCGGTCGACCCCGAGGCACTGCGCGCGAAGCTCGCCGCCGCGGGGGCCGGCTACACCGGCATCCTGCTCACCCATAACGAGACGTCGACCGGCGCGCAGAACGACATGGCCGTGCTGGCCGGAGTGCTGCGCGGGCACGACGCGCTGGTCGTCGTCGACTCCGTCAGCGGGGCGGCCGCGAGCGAGTTCCGGATGGACGAGTGGGGCTTCGACGTCGTGGTCACGGCGTCGCAGAAAGCATTGGCCGCTCCGCCCGGGCTAACGATGGTCGCGGTCGGACCGCGTGCGTGGGACCGCATCTCGACGGGCGGCGGGGGACCGCGGTTCTACTTCGATCTGCGCAAGGCGCGTGAGTTCGCCTCGCTCGGGCAGACGCCGTGGACGCCGCCGGTGTCGATCGCGTTCGGTCTGGACGCCGCGTTGGAGGCGTTCGAGCAGGCCGGTGCCGCGGCGGTCCACCAGCGGCACGCGCGCTACGCGCGCGCCATTCGTGCGGCCGCGCAAGCGCTCGGGCTCGAGGTGTTCTCGCGCGACGGCGCGCACTCGCCGACGGTCGTCGCGATTCGCGTGCCGGCCGGGATCGACGGCGACGCGATCCGCACGTCGCTGCGCGCGTCGCGCGGCGTCATCATCGGCGGCGGCCAAAAGGAGCTCAAGGGCAAGATCATCCGCATCGGCACGATGGGAGATCTGACCCAGACCGATGTCCTCGGCGCGCTCGGCGCGCTCGAGATCGCGTTGCTCGAAGCCGGCTACCCGCTTCACGCGGGAACCGGGATCCAGGCCGCGCTCAAGGTCTTTCTCGAAGCGGAGCAGCCTGCCGCCGTCTGACAGGAAAACCCGCTTGCTGGATGCTATCTGCGGGTGCGGACGAAGATTCTGCCGTAACCAAGGGGTCTTCGCGGAATTGCGGCCCCCGTTAAGGGGAGAAGAGGCCGAGCGGATTGCACGACCTGGCTCAGCAAATCGTCAGCGGCTTGGCGACCGGCTCGATCTTCGCGAGCGTGGCGCTTGCGCTCGTGCTCATCTATCGCGCGATGGGGATCATCAACTTCGCGCAAGGTGAGATGGCGATGTTCACCACGTACATCGCGTGGCAACTCGTCGCGCTAGGACTCCCGCTCTGGGCTGCCTTCGGCATCACGATCATCGTGGCGTTCGCCGGCGGCGTCGCGCTCGAGCGCATCGTGATCCGCCCGGTCGAGCGGGCTCCCGAGCTGACCGTCGTCATCGTGACGCTGGGCCTGTTCATCACGTTCAACGGTCTGGCCGGCTGGTTCTGGGGCTACATCGTGAAGTCGTTTCCGACGCCGTTTCCGACCTCCCCGATTCAGATCGGCGGCATCGACTTCAGCGCGCAGGACGTCGGGGTCATCGTCGTCTCGCTCATCACGCTCGGGCTGATCACGCTGTTCTTTCAGAAGACGAAGCTGGGGCTCGCAATGCGCGCGGCGGCGATCTATCCCGAGCAGAGCCGCGTGCTGGGGATTCGCGTCGGCTGGATGCTCGCGCTCGGCTGGGGATTGGCCTCGGTCGTCGGCGCCGTCGCCGGGATCATGGTCGCGCCGGTCGTCTTCCTCGATCCGAACATGATGCAGAGCGTCATCGTCTACGCGTTCGCAGCGGCCGTTCTGGGCGGGATCGAAAGCCCGATCGGCGCCGTCGTCGGCGGCCTGATCCTGGGCGTGGTCCTCAACCTGCTCGGCACGTACGTCGAAGCGGTCGGCAACGAGCTGCGGCTGGCCGCCGCGCTCGCGATCATCGTCATCGTGCTGATGGTCCGGCCGTCGGGTCTGTTCGGACGAGCGAAGGTGCAGCGCGTCTAGTGGGCACCCTAAGCGCCGGCCGGCTCACCAGCGTCGGAGTCGCGGTCGTCGTGATCGCGCTCCTGCCGTGGGTCGTCCCGTCGTTCGCCGTGTTCGATCTCATCTACGTCGCGACGTACGCGATCGCGATCCTGGGTTTGATCGTGCTGACCGGGATGAACGGTCAGATCTCGCTCGGTCACGGCGCCTTTATGGCGCTCGGCGGATACGTCGTCGCGGTCGGCGCGCACGCTGCGGGTTGGCCGTACTGGGTCGGCGTACCGCTGGCGGCGATTGCGTGCGGCGCCTTGGGCATCTTCATCGGGCTCATCGCGCTGCGGTTGGCGGGCGTATATTTGGCTTTGGCGACGTTCTCGCTCGCCGTCGCGACGCCGTCGTTTCTCAAGCACTTCAAGAGCGTCACCGGCGGTTTCGGCGGCCTCTCGCTCGAGTCGGTGACGACGCCCGGCGGCCTTCCGCTCGACGCACAGCATTGGCTGTACTATGTCACCTGGGCGGCGGCCGGCGTGGCGTTCCTGCTCACGGCGATGCTGGTGCGCGGCAGGTTCGGCCGTGCGCTGCGCGCGTTGCGCGACGACCCCATCGCCGCGATCTCGTTCGGCGTCAACCCGTACTTCTACAAGACGCTCGCCTTCGCATGGAGCGCCGTGCTGGCGGGCGTGGCCGGCGCGTTCTTCGCGATCACGACGGCCTATGTCAGTCCCGACACGTTTACCTTTGCCCTCTCGATCACGTTGCTCATCGGCGCCGTCCTCGGCGGGATCATGAGCTTCTGGGGTGCGCTGGTCGGCGCGCTCGTGATCGAGTTTCTTCCGTTGGTCGCCCAGCAAATCAATGCCGGTGCGCCCAGCGTCGTGTACGGCGTTACCTTGATCTTGGTGATGCTGTTCGTTCCCGACGGCATCGTCGGCGGCGTCGTGCGAACGATTCGCCGTCTCGCCCCCCATCCGCCCCAACCCGCGTTCGACCCGTCCATCCCACCCGCCGCGCCGTTAGCGGCCGATCAGCCCTCGCGCGAGTAGCGCAACGCCCCGCGCCGGCTCGGCGCAGTCGAGGAGGTACTCTTGACCCCAGTCCTCAGCAAAGCCGCGATCGGCATCTTCGCAGCGACCTTCGCACTGGCCGTTACCGGCAGTGCGATCGCACCCGCGGTCGCCGCCGATCCCGGCGTCTCCGATACCGAGATCATTCTCGGTGGTGACCACCCCTTCAGCGGCCCCGCGTCGGCCTATGGCAACATCGGCAAGGGGATCGGCGCGTACTTCGACTACGTGAACGACCACGGCGGCGTCAACGGGCGCAAGATCAAGTGGATCGACAAAGACGACGGCTACAGCCCGCCGCAGGCCGTTCAGATCGTGCACCAGCTCGTCGAGCAAGAACACGTCTTCGCGATCTTCGACTCGCTCGGTACCGCCGTCAATACGGCGATCCGACCGTATCTCAATCAGAACGGCGTTCCTCAACTGTTCGTGGCGACCGGCGCGACGACGTGGGGAAAAGACTACAAGCAGTTTCCGTGGACGATCGGCTGGCAGCCCGACTACCAGGCCGAGTCGATGCTCTACGCACAGGACATCGTGCGCAACCACCCCAAGGCCAAGATCGGCGTTCTCTATCAGAACGACGACTACGGTGAAGACTACAACGCCGGCCTGAAAAAGGGCCTGGGTTCGCACCAGAACATGATCGTGAAAATGGCGTCGTACGAGACGACCGATCCGAGCGTGAGCTCGCAGATCGCGACGCTCAAGGCCGCCGGCTGCGATACGTTCATGATCTTCGCCACGCCGAAGTTCGCGATTCAAGCCATGGTCTTGGCGGCGCAGCAGTCGTGGCACCCCCTCACGTACCTCAACAACGTCTCCAACGCGATCCCGTACATGAACGCCGCGATGAAAGCCGGCGGCCCGTCGGCCGTCAACGGCATCATCACGACGATCTACCTGAAAGACCCTGCGAACCACGCCCGCTACGCCGGCGACGCGGGGATGAAAGAGTACAACGAGATCATGACCAAGTATTTGCCCGGCGCCGACAAGGATGACGGCAACTACCTGTACGGCGTCTCCATCGCGTACACGATGGTCGACGTTCTCAAGCGTGCCGGTAAGGACCTGACGCGCAAGAAGGTGATGGACATCGCGACGCACCTCAACGAGTCGGACAATCCGTGGGCGTACCCGGGCGTCGTCATCCGCACGTCGCCGACGTTCCACTATCCGATCACGCAGATGATCGCCGCCAAATGGCTGGGTACCGACTGGTCCCCGACCGGCATCCTCGTCGACACGCGTTCGATGATGACGACGGCCGAGAAATAGCCGATGGCGCCGTTGCTGGCGGTCCGCGGGCTGACCATCCGCTTCGGCGGCATCACCGCGTTGAACGACGTGTCGTTCGACGTCGATGGCGGCCGCATCACCGGATTGATCGGCCCCAACGGCGCCGGCAAGACGACGTGCTTCAACTGCATCACGCGGTTGTACCAGCCCACGTCGGGCGAAGTGCTGTTCAAGGGTGAAGATCTGCTGCGGTGTGCGCCGCAGCAGGTCGCCCGCAAACGGATCGCGCGAACGTTTCAGAACGTCGCGCTGTTCGATCACATGACGACCATCGACAACGTCCTGGTCGGCGGCCACGCGCGCTTTCCCGGCGGGCTGGGAGATTGGGGCTTCGAGTCCCAGGCGACCGCCGAGGCGCTAGAAATTCTCGAGCGCTTGGGCATCGCGCAATTCGCACGGCGGCCGGTGCGCGGTTTACCGTTCGGGACGCGCAAGACGGTCGAGCTGGCGCGGGCGCTCATGGCCAAACCGGAGCTGCTGCTGCTGGACGAGCCGGCGGCGGGCCTGAGCCACGAGGAAGTCGCCGCGCTCGGTGCGTCGATCAAGCGCATCGCATCGGAGTTCGACACGACGATCCTGATGGTCGAGCACCACATGCAGCTGGTGATGCGCGTCTCGGATCATATCGTCGTGCTGGCGACGGGACGCAAGCTGGCCGACGGTCCGCCCGAGGCGATCCAGAACGACGCGACGGTGATCGAGGCCTATCTTGGCACCGTCTGACGGCTCGATCTTGGAAACGCACGACCTCCGCGCGCGTTACGGTCCGATCGAGGCCGTGCGCGGCGTCGACCTGACCGTCCCGCGGGGCGCGATCGTCGCGCTGCTCGGCGCCAACGGGGCCGGGAAGACGAGCACGCTGCGTGCCATCACCGGAACGATCAAGACGACCGGTACGGTGGCCTTCGCCGGAAAGACGCTGCACCGCCGCGGACCCGAGGACGCGGCGCAACTGGGGATCGCCCACGTGCCCGAAGGGCGCGGCACGCTCGCCGGCTTGACGGTGTGGGAGAATCTCATCCTCGGCGCATACCTCGAACGCAGCGGCGCCGAGGTGCGCCGGCGTTGCGATCGCGTCGCGGCGTACTTTCCATGGCTGACCGATCGCAAGCACCAGCAGGCCGGAACGCTCAGTGGCGGAGAGCAGCAGATGCTGGCCATTGCCCGGGCCCTCATGCTCGAGCCGCAATTGCTGCTGCTCGACGAACCGTCGCTGGGCCTGGGCCCGAAGATCGTGCACGACATCTTCACGCTGCTGCGCACGATCAACGAGCGCGACGGAATCAGCATCCTGGTCGCCGAGCAGAACGCGACCGTCGCCCTGGCGGTCGCCCACGACGCGTACGTCTTGGAAACCGGCCGCGTCGCCATCCACGGCCCCAGCGCCGACCTCGTCCAAAACGACCGAGTCCGCCGCAGCTACCTCGGTTACTAACTCCCCCTTGTCATCCTGAGCTTGTCGAAGGACGCGTGACGAGGGCGTTACCGGACGAACGTCATCCTTCGACGGGCTCAGGATGACACGGTCGCGTCGGGATGACGGGGAGCGTAGCGTTCGCGGAGGGTCTTCTTGGAGATCTTGCCGGTCGCGGTGTGCGGCATCTCCTCGATGAAGACCACGTCGTCGGGAAGCCACCATTTCGCAACCTTGTCCTGCAGGTAGGCCAGGACTTCGGCGGCCCCGACCGTGCTGCCGCCGCGCCGAACCGCGACGAGCAGCGGGCGCTCGGACCAGCGCGGGTGCGGGATCGCGATCGCGGCGGCTTCGAGAATCTCGGGGTGGCCGACGGCGGCGTTCTCCAGATCGATCGAGCTGATCCACTCGCCGCCGGACTTGATGACGTCCTTGCTTCGGTCGTGGATCGTCAGGTAGCCGTCGGCGTCGAGCGAGATGATGTCGCCCGTCTTGAACCAGCCGTCGCCGGTGAACTGCGATTGAGTCGCGGCCTCGTTCTTGAAGTAGGCGCTCGCGATCCACGGCCCGCGCACGTGCAACTCGCCCTGCGAGACGCCGTCGTCCGGCAGTACGTTGCCGGCGTCATCGACGACGCGCATCTGCGCGCCGAACAACGAGCGTCCCGCCTTGCGCTGATACTCCGTGCGGTTCGGCGCGTCGCGGTGCTTGCGCGCGATCGACCCGTTGGTGCACACGGGACTCGTCTCGGTCATTCCCCACCCATGGATCACCTCGATGCCGCGCCGTTCGAACGCGTCGATCATCGCCGGCGGCGCGGCCGATCCGCCGATTCGTGCCGCGTGGAGCGAGGTGAGCTCCTTCCCGGTCGCCGCCATATGGTCGAGCAGGCCTTGCCATACGGTCGGCACGCCGGCGGCGATTTGGACGCCTTCCGTTTCGATCAGCTCGTACAGGCTCACTCCGTCATGAGCGGGGCCGGGGAGTACGAGCTTCGCGCCCATCATCGGCGCGACGTACGGATATCCCCACCCGTTGACGTGGAACATCGGCACGATCGGCAGCATGCAGGCGGTGGTCTCGCGTCGACGCGACGACTCGGGGATCCCGGAGACCAGCGCGTGCAGCACCGTCGAGCGATGCGAATACAGCACGCCTTTCGGATCGCCGGTCGTGCCGGACGTGTAGCACAGCCCGCTCGCCGCGTGCTCGTCGAACACCGGCCAGTCGATCGCCGCGGGTTGCTCGCCGATCAGCGTCTCGTAGCACATGACGTTCGGCAACGTCGTCTGCGGCATCGTCGACTCGCTGGTGAGAACCACGTAGCCGCGCACGCGCGGGAGTTGCGGCGCGAGTCGCCTCCAGCAACGGCACGAAGGTGAGGTCGGCAAACACGTAGCCGTCGTCCGCGTGGTTCACGATGTATGCGATCTGATTCCGGTGCAGCCGCGGGTTGACGGTATGGCAGACTGCGCCGATCCCCGCGACGGCGTAGTAGAGCTCGACGTGGCGATAGGTATTCCAGGCGAGCGTTGCAACGCGGTCGCCCGGCTCGACCCCCAGCGCGCGCAGCGCGTGCCCAAGCTGTGCCGCGCGCGCCGCCAGGTCGCGATAGGCGTAGCGATGGATCGGCCCCTCGACGGAGCGCGACACGATCTGCTGATCGCCCGAGAAGCGGCTCGCGTGCTCGAGGATCGAGGTGATCATCAACGGGACGTCCATCATGAGACCGCGCATCGCTCGTTCGCTCCGGGGGGCGTCGTGTGAGGCCGTGTACTCGCCGGCCGCGATTCCGCCTCTCGCCTCAGCGGTGCTGGAAGGGTCGCGCGCGTCGATTCGGACAATTCACGGTCGTGATGAAAGCTGCACGGCTGATCGCGTTTCGTGAGCCGCTCCGAGTCGAGGATATTCCGGTGCCGGAGCCCGGGCCGGGCGATGCGCTCGTGCGCGTGACCGCGGTCGGCGTCTGTCGCAGTGACTGGCATCGGTGGAACGACGATCTTGCGTGGATCGGCGTCAAGCCGCAGCTGCCGATGACCCTCGGGCACGAGATCGGCGGCGTGATCGAAAGCGTCGGCGAGGGCGTGAGGCTCGCGCCGGGGACGCGCGTCACGGTTCCCTTCGTGCAGTCGTGCGGCGAGTGCGAGAACTGCACGACCGGCCGCGACAACCTGTGCCCGAAGGGCCAAGTCGCCGGCTTTGCGCGCGACGGCGGCTTTGCCGAGTACGTGCTGGTGCGGGTCGCCGATCTCAACTGCGTGCCGCTGCCCGATGCCATATCCGACGAGGTGGCGGCCGCATTGGGCTGCCGCTTTCCCGACGGGTTACCATGCGATCGCGCACCGCTCGGGGATGCGCGCGGGCGACTGGATTGCGATCTTCGGCGCGGGCGGCGTCGGATTATCGGCGATCCAAACCGCCGCCGCGCTGGGCGGGCGCGTGATCGCGATCGACATCGACGCGGCGAAGCTCGAACGCGCGCGGCAAGCCGGCGCACTTGAGACGATTCAGGCCGGTGAAGGCGTGAACGTTCCGCGCCGCATCAAGGAGATCGCGGGCGGCGGCGGAGTCGCCGTCAGCGTCGACGCGATCGCGACCGCGCCGACCACCCAAGCCGGCATCGCCTCCTTGCGCCGCGGCGGCCGCCACGTGCAAGTCGGCCTCACCTCGCAGGCCGAGCAAGGCCAAGTCCCGCTGCCGGCCGACCTGATGGTGAACAACGAGCTCGAGTTCGTCGGCTCGGCCTCGAACCCGCACCGGTGCTACGCCGAGATCTTCGACCTCATCGCGGAGGGTAAGCTCGATCCCAGCCTCGCTCATCTCGCGCCGCATCTCACTCTCCGACATCACCGGCGTCTTCCACGACTTCGACACCTTCGCCACCGCCGGAATCGACGTCGTCACCACGTTCACGTGACGGTTGATATGCTTGAGGATGCGGATATTTTCGTCGTGGCGCTTGTCAACCCGTGGAGATCTAGGGGTACGCGGCCTTCCGTCCACGCCACGAGGTCGTCGAAGCCGACATGACGCGCGGGTAGCCGAGCCTCATCTGCGGATAACTTGGATCCTCGGACCATGGGTCGACGTGTTGCGCGTGCGGGATCAATTCGGCGCGGTACAGAGCGCGCTTACCGGCGGCATCGACGAGATCGCCGTAAGGCGCGAAGTGGATGTTCGGCGGGATGAGATGATCGAACTCGGAGGCGAGGTCGATCAGCCTGCACTGAATGTTGCCGGTGTTGGCGAAGCGGGCGATCCGTTCGCAAACCGCAGCCGTTGTGCTCCAGGCGCTGATCCGGCCGTTCCATGATTCGGCCGGGGCCGGATCGTCGACGTCGCCGTAGGCGATCGACGTGGCGGGGTCGAGGTGCGTCGCGTGCAGCCAGGCCGTGACGTACCAATACGCCAGCAGGTTCTTGCGATACAGCGAGGTGCCGTCGAGGCCTCGCACGTCGGCTGGGAACCCGAGCACTTCGACACGGGCGCGATCGCCGTGCTCCAGCGCGTCGATCGCCTCGGTGAGCACCAGCAGATTGTGCTCCGGCGCCCACAGGGCCGCGTTCCAGGTGAGCGCGCCGTCGTAGAGGTCACTTGTCTCGATCGCCCGGCGCACTTGGTAGCCGCCATTCGACAGGCCGACCGCGTACGTCGCCTCCGGCTCGCGGCCGCACGCGGCGACGACGAGCTCGCGCGCGCGCTCGGTGAGGGCGACGAAGTCGTCGCGCCAACGTTCCAGCCGATGGCCGGGCGCGTGGAACCAGAACGAGACCCCGCGACCGTCGGGTAGGAGGAACCGCGGCATCTCGACGCCCTCGATCGTGATGCGGCGCCCGGCATCGAGCAACAGCGCGCCGTCTCCTTCACCCTTATTGCTCGTCGCGTACGCGTAGCCGCGAGCGAGCAGCGGATCGCCGAACAGCCGGTCGCAGGCGAACTCCGAGCGCTGAGCCGGCGTGCCGGCGACGACCAGCCGGCCGTTCCAGCGGTCGGGGATGCGCACCTCGAACCGCTCGCCCGGTCCCAGCGATCCGGTCGCGCGCCGGCCGGGGATCGGATCCGGAGGTGCCTGCACGCTCGAAGGCGTGAGATCGCGTGCGTCCCGCGCCGCAAACGCCGGCGAGCCGATCGGCACGCCCGGGCCGAAGAGGCCGGTTGCCCACGGCACGAGCGGTAGTGCGGGTTCGTACGCCGGCGTCGCGAGCGACCGCAGGTCGGTGGTGCGGGCGAGCTGTTCGACGGCGACGAACCTCCGGGCAGGCGGTGACGCAAGACGTAGCACCGCAGCCGCCGGCCTGTCAAATCGGCATCAGGAACACGGGTTTGTCTCATGACGAGGGACCGTTTCCGGGCCGCGCGAAGACCGTTCCGCACCCCATCCGTTGGAGACGCGCAGTGTCGACAGCAGCCCGCGACGGCGTCGCAGTGATCACGATCGACAACCCGCCGGTCAATGCGCTCGGGGCGACGTCGATCGCGCCGTTGCTCGCGGCGCTGACGGCGGCGCAGACCGATCCGACGGTCACGGCGATCGTTCTCCACGGTGCGAACGGGACGTTCAGCGGCGGCGCGGATATGCGCGGCTTCGGCGTGATACCGCCGCCGCGCCCGAACACACGCGACTTCATTGAAGCGCTCGAGTGCTCGAGCAAGCCGATCGTCGCCGCCCTCGAGGGTAACGTGCTGGGCGGCGGCCTCGAAGTCGCGCTCGGCTGCGACTATCGCGTCGCGACGGCCGGTGCTCGAATGGCCTTCCCCGAGATCAAGCGCGGGTTGCTGCCGGGTGCCGGAGGGACGCAGCGCGCGCCGCGCTTGATCGGCGTCAAAGAGTCGCTCGCGCTGATCCTGGGCGGTGACCCGATCGACGGCACGCGCGCCAAGGCGATCGGCCTGGTCGACGAGCTCGCGTCGGGCGACCTGTTCGACGCCGCGATCGCGTTCGCGCGAACGTTGGCCGGAAAGCCGCGCCGCCGGATCAGTCACACGGCCGCGCAGCGTGACGATGCCGCGATCGCTGCCGCGCGAGGGCGCGCGCAACCGGTGGAGCGCGGCGGCTTGGCCGAACGGCGCGCCATCGACTGCGTCGAGGAAGCGACGACCCTCTCCTTCGCCGAGGGTCTCGCGCGCGAGCGCGATCGTTTCGTCGAGTTGCTCGGCTCGGAGCAGTCCAAGGCCCGCCTGCACGTGTTCTTCGCCGAGCGCGAAGCCGCCAAGCCGCCCGAGGAAGTGACGTCTCGACCGGCCGCCGTGCGCGCCGCGACGGTGATCGGCAGCGGCACGATGGGCAGCGGGATCGCGATGGCCTGCGCCAACGCGGGGATCGCCGTGACGCTGGTCGATCTGAAGCCCGAGCTGCTCGAGCGTGCGCGCGGCATCATGAGCGGCAACTACGCGGCGACGATGAAGAAAGGCCGGCTGACCGAAGCGGAGATGAACGCGCGTCTCGGGCGCATCTCGTACGCGACCTCGCTCGACGCCGCCGCCGGCGTCGACCTGGTGATCGAAGCGGTGTTCGAGGAGATGGACGTCAAGCAGGACGTCTTTCGCCAGCTCGACCGCATCGCGAACGCCGGGACGATGCTCGCCAGCAACACGTCGACGCTGGACATCGACGCGATCGCCGCGGTCACGTCGCGCCCGCAAGACGTCGTCGGCCTGCACTTCTTCAGCCCGGCCAACGTCATGCGGCTGCTCGAGATCGTGCGCGGCGCGCGCAGCTCGCCCGAAACGATCGCGCGCGCGCTCGCCTTCGCCAAGCGGATCGGGAAGGTCGGCGTCGTCGCCGGCAACTGCGACGGGTTCATCGGCAACCGGATGCTGCACACGTATTTCCGCGAGGCTGCCTTCTTGATGGAAGAAGGCGCGCCGCCGCAGCAGATCGATCGCGTCATCAAGGACTTCGGCTTCGCGATGGGTCCGTTCGCCACGGGCGATCTCGCCGGACTCGACGTCGGCTGGCGCATTCGCAAAGGCAGAAACGCGATCTCGCCGCCGGCCGGCCGCTACTCGCGGGTCGCCGACGCGCTGTGCGAGCTGGGACGCTTCGGGCAGAAGACGGGTGCGGGCTACTACCGCTACGAGCCCGGCGACCGCACGCCGATCCCCGATCCGGCCGTCGACGAGCTCACCGAGCGCATCGCGCGCGAGGACGGCATCGCGCGGCGCACGGTCACCGACGACGAGATCCTCAAGCGCTGTCTCTATCCGCTGGTGAACGAAGCGGCGAAGATCCTCGACGAAGGGATCGCGTCGCGCCCAGGTGACGTCGACGTGATCTGGATCTACGGCTACGGTTTCCCGGCCTGGCGCGGCGGACCGCTGCGCTGGGCCGACTCGATCGGCGCCGCGAAGATCGTCGACGACATGCGCGCCTTCGAGCGGGAGCAGGGGTCGAACTGGACCCCCGCGCCGCTGCTCGTCGAGCTCGCGCAGAGCGGCGGCACGTTTGGTTCGTGGAAGGCGCGGAGTGCCGCCAGTGCGTGAAGCCGTCATCGTCTCGACCGCCCGCACGCCGATCGGCAAGGCGTTTCGCGGCGCGTTCAACGACACGCACGGAGCGGGGCTGGCGAGCCACGTCATCCGCCACGCCGTCGAGCGCAGCGGACTCGAGCCCGGCGAGATCGAGGACGTGATCCTCGGCTGCGCCGATCCCGAGGGTGCCACGGGCAGCAACATCGCCCGCATCGCCGCCTACCGCGCCGGGCTGCCGATCACCACCGGAGGCACGACGATCAACCGGTTCTGCAGCTCGGGGCTGCAGGCGATCAGCCTCGCCGCGCAGCGGGTCGTCGTCGACGGCGTTCCGGCGATCGTCGCGGGCGGCGTCGAGTCGATCAGCCTGGTGCAGAACTTCATGAACAAGCATCGTGCGCTCGACGAGTGGACGCTCGAGCACAAGCCCGAGCTCTACATGCCGATGATCGATACCGCCGAAGTCGTCGCCGAGCGCTACGGCGTCGACCGCGAACGGCAGGACGAGTACGCGCTGCTCAGCCAGCAACGGATCGCGGCGGCGCAGGGCGAGGGCCGGCTCGACGCGGAGATCGTCGCGTTGCCGTCACGCAAGGCGATCGTCGACAAAGAGACGGGCGCTGTGTCGTACGAAGACGTCACGTTGACCAAGGACGAAGGCAATCGGCCGCAGACCACCGCCGAGGATCTCGCGAAGCTGCAGCCGGTGCGCGGTCCCGGCAAGACGATTACCGCCGGGAACGCGAGCCAGCTTTCGGACGGCGCGTCGGCCTGCGTCGTGATGGACGCGAAGCTCGCGGAGCAGCGTAACATCACGCCGCTGGGGTTCTATCGCGGGATGGTCACGGTCGGGTGCGAGCCCGACGAGATGGGGATCGGCCCGGTCTTCGCGATCCCCAAGCTGCTCGAGCGCCACGGCCTCACGATCGACGACATCGACCTGTGGGAGCTCAACGAAGCGTTCGCGGTGCAAGCGATCTACTGCCGCGAGCGGCTCGGGATCCCGCTCGAACGCTACAACGTCGACGGCGGCTCGATCGCGATCGGCCATCCGTACGGGATGAGCGGCGCCCGCATGGCCGGACATGCGCTCATCGAGGGCAAGCGCCGCGGAGCCAAGCGCGTCGTCGTGACGATGTGCATCGGCGGCGGTCAAGGCGCCGCCGCCCTCTTCGAAGTCGCCTAATGTCAGTCGGTGCCGCCGATCGTCGTGCCGCCGTCGACGGTGAGGACGTGCCCGGTGACGAACGAGCCCGCCCGCGAGGCCAGGAAGATCGCTGCGCCGGCGACTTCGTCGGGCTCGCCGATGCGGCGCAGCGGATAGCCGCTGACCGCCTTGGCGTAAATCTCGGGGTCTTCCCACAGCTTGCGCGCGAAGTCGGTGCGAATGATCGCCGGCGCGATCGCGTTGAAGCGCACGTTGCGCGGTCCCCACTCGATGGCCAAGTTCCGGACCAGCTGCAGGTCGGCGGCCTTCGAGATGCCGTAGGCGCCCAGGTGCAGGTTGCCCTTGAGCCCGGCGATGCTCGAGATGATGATGACCGAGCCGTCGCCGCGCTCGGCCATCCCCGGGACCACCATCCCGCACAGCCAGATGTTCGAGCGCACGTTGCTGGCCATGATCTTGTCGAACGCTTCGTCGGTGATGCTCGAGCAGCGGACCGAAATACGGGTTGACCGCCGCGTTGCAGACCAGCACGTCGATGCGGCCCCACTCGGCGACCGTGCGATCGACCAGCCCTTGCAGCGCCGCGCGATCGGAGATGCTCGCGGCGTGCGCGATCGCCTTACCGCCGCGCGCCACGATCCCGTTGCGCCACCTCGGTGCACGCGTCGGCCTTGCGGCTGGAGATCACGACCTTCGCGCCCATCTCGGCCATCCGCTCGGCGATCGCGCGACCGATTCCGCGCGTCGAGCCGGTGATCAGTGCGACCTTGCCCGTCATGTCGAACAACACGTAACGTTCCCCGTTTCTTTCCTGCGAGAAGGTACCCGATGGATCTAGCGTTCAGCGCCCAGGAGCGAGCATTCCGCGATGAGGTTCGCGCGTTCATCGCGACTCATCTCCCCGAGGACATCCGGCGCAAGGTGCAAGCCGGCGACCCCCTCGTGAAAGACGACTACGCTCGTTGGCATCGGATTCTCCACGAACGCGGCTGGGTTGCGCCGGGCTGGCCGGTCGAGTTCGGCGGAACGGATTGGACGCCGGTCCAGCGCCACATCTTCTTCGAGGAGTTCGCCTACGGCTGGGCGCCGCGCCTCTTGCCGTTCGGGCTGAACATGGTCGCGCCGGTGATCATCGAGTTCGGCAACGACGCGCAGCGTGCGCGCTACCTGCCGAAGATCCACAGCGGCGAAGAGTTCTGGTGCCAGGGCTATTCCGAACCCGGCGCCGGTTCCGATCTGGCGTCGTTGTCGACGCGCGCCGTCCTTCGTTCCGGTGACGTATACGTGATCAACGGGACGAAGACGTGGATCACCGCGGCGCAGTGGGCCGACTGGATCTTCGTGCTCGCGCGCACCGATCCGGCGGCGAAGAAGCAGGAGGGCATCTCGTTCATCCTGGTCGACATGCGCAGCCCCGGCGTCACCGTGCGCCCGATCGAGACGATCGACGGCGGCAAGGAGATCAACGAAGTCCACTTCGAGAACGTCGAGGTGCCCGTAGAGAACCGCGTCGGCGACGAAGGCGGCGGCTGGACCTACGCCAAGTTCCTGCTCGAGCACGAGCGTACCGGCACGGCGGGAATCGCGGGCTGCCGCCAGCAGCTCGAAACGCTGCGCGAGCTGCTCGCGCGCGAGTCGATCGACGACTGGCGGCTCAACGAGAAGATCGGGCGGGTCGAGATCGAGCTCGAAGCGCTCGCGTTCACCGAGCTGCGCACGCTCGCGGCGGAGTCGGCCGGGAAGCGGCCCGGGCCGGAGTCGTCGATCCTCAAGATCAAGGGGACGGAGATCCAGCAGGCGCTCAGCGAGCTCGCGCTCGACGCGCTCGGACCGTACGCCGAGCGGCACGTCGCGCCGAAGTATTTCAACTACCGCAAGACGTCGATCTACGCCGGCTCCAACGAGATCCAGAAGAACATCATCGCCAAGCGCATCCTCAAGTTATAGTGTCAAGGGAAAGATAGAGAGTCGTGGATTTTACGCTCACGCCCGAGCAGCTTCTCATCAAGGACAGCGTCGCGCGCTTCGCCGCCGGCGACCACGCCGGTACCGACGCATGGCCGCAGTTCGCCGAGCTGGGATGGCTCGCGATCGGTGCGCCCGAGGAGCTCGGCGGTTTCGGCGGCCCGCTCGAGACGCTTGCTCCTCATGGAGCAGTTCGGCCGAGGCCTGGTGCGTCTCGCCGTACCTTTCGCAGGTCGTGCTCGCCGGGACGCTTCTGCGCGCCGCAAAGCGCGACGACCTGCTGGGGCAGCTGGTCGAGGGCGAAACGCGGTTCGCGGTGGCGTACGAGGAACCGCGCGCGCGTTACGAGCCCGAGCGCGTCGCGACGACCGTCAGCGCGTGGCGGCGACGGTTACATATTGCTCGGCAACAAGGTGCGCGTGCTCGACGCGTCTACCGCAAACACGCTCATCGTCTCGGCGACGACCGACCGCCGCCAAGTCTCGCTGTTCGCGGTCCCGGCCACATCCGCAGAACGTCGCGCGTGACGCCCTACCCGGCCGAAGACGGACACGACGTCGCCGACATTCGTCTCGACGGCGTTCGCGTCGAGGACTCGGCGATGATCGGCTCGTTCGGCGAGGGCCACCGGCTGCTCGGCCTCGCGCTCGATCACGCGAACGCCGCGCTGTGCGCCGAAGCGCTCGGGCTGATGGCCTCGATGCTCGAGGCGACCGTCGAGTACACGAAGCAGCGCCAGCAGTTCGGCGTGCCGATCTCGTCGTTCCAAGCGCTGCAGCACCGCATGGCCGAGATGTTCATCGAGGTCGAGCTGGCGCGCTCGATGGCCTACCTCGCCGCGATGACGCTCGACGAGCAGCGCGGCGATCCGGTCGCGCGCGGCCGCGGCATCTCCGCCGCGAAAGTGCAGATCGCCAAGTCGGGCCGGTTCGTCGGTCAGAACGCGATCCAGCTGCACGGCGGGATCGGCATGAGCGAGGAGTACAAGGTCGGCCACTACTTCAAGCGCATGACGATGGTCGAGCGGCTGCTCGGCGACGCCGACTACCACCTCGCTCGCTATCTGAGCGCGAGCGTCAAATCGGAGGCCGACCGCCGCGCATGGTCGCCACCTAACCCGCGGAGGTCAAGAGCGCGGGGACGGGTCGCGATCGAGCTGGAACGTCCGGATCCACAAGGTCGTGATCGTGTCGATCATCTTCTCGACCGACGGCCGGCGCGGCGCGAGCACCCATTCGAGCAGCAGGTCGTGCGCCGCGCCGGCGATCGCGGCGCTGAGCAGCCGGCTGTCGATCCCGCGGTCCTCGAATCCCTGCGTAGCCTTGGTCATCTTGCTTCACGAACGCTTCGCGCTTCGCGCGCCGGTGCTGCTCGAGCTCGGCGTGCATCCCGACCGCCTCGATGGCGTAGATGCGCGCGATCCGCGGATCGCTGGTGAGATAGCGGAAATACGCCGCGGTGCTGTTGCGTATCCGTTCGCGCGGATCCTTCCTCACGCTCGCGCAGCGCGCCCGATCGAACCCTCGAAGACGGCCTCGGCGATGCCGTCGTAAAGCGTGCGCAACAGCGCCTCGCGCGAATCGAACTCGTCGTAGAAGTGACGCGCCGTCACGCCCGCCGCGCTGCACAGCATCGGAATCGTCGTCTTGGGGAAGCCGGCCGTGCCGAACAATTCCAGCGCGGCGTCAAGCAGGCGTTCGCGGCGTTCGGCCCGCCGCTCGGGCGCCGACAGCCCGGCGTAGGTGCGTCCTTGCGGCAGCGGGGACTTGCTCGCCATCGTTCTGTCGCTTTCGGCGCGCCGCCGGTTGCCGCCCTCGACGCCCGAGCACGACTTGAGACGGCGCGTCGGACGGCCGGGCGGACTATCGTCACGCCGAGTGAAACCGTCCTCGTCCGCTCTTCTCCGGGGAGATGTTCCGCGTGCTCGACCGATCGGTCTCCCTTGCACTCCTTGTGCTGGCCGCGATTGCGGGGACGGCGCTGCCGGCCCGGGCTGCCGAGCAGCTCACCGTCGACGACATCGTCGCGCATGCGCCGGTGTCGGGGACGCCGCCGTCGGGCTTCAACTGGGCACCGGACGGCTCGCGCTACCTCTACACGCTGCCGGGGACGAGCGAAAGGGCGCGCCCGGTCGTGCACCTGTTCGACGTGCGCACCGGCCGCGACCGCGTGCTCTTCGCGGCCCGCGCGTCGGCGCGCGGTTCGCGGGCCCGCGCCATCGATCAGATCGTCTGGTCGCCGGACGCCGCGCAGATCGCCTACCTCGACGGCGGCTCGCTGCACGTCGCCGCCGCCGACGGAACGCACGCGCGCGCGGTCGCCAAGGATGCCGACGATCCGCAGTGGTCGCCGGACGGCACGCGGATTGCGTTCGTCCGCGACCACGACCTGTTCTCGGTCGCACCGGCGACGCTGCGCGAGCGGCGGCTTACCACCGGCGGCTCGGCGACGCGGCTCAACGGCGATCCGGACTGGCTCTACAGCGAGGAAATGGGTGTCGAGCACGCCTATCGCTGGGCGCCCGGCAGCGACGCGATCGCGTTTCTGTCGTTCGACGAGTCGCCGGTGACGCCGTTCCCGATCCAGGACTACTTGCCGGCGGTCAACACCGTGGAACAGCAGCGCTATCCGCTGGCCGGGCAGCACAACCCGCGCGTCGCGCTGCGCGTGGTCGACGTGCGGTCCGGCGCGCTGCGAACGTTGTACGACGGCGGGCCGCGCGACGAGTATCTCGTCGCGTTCACCTGGGCGCCGGATGGCCGTGCCGTGTTCGACGAGATCGTCGATCGCCCGCAGCGCACGCTGCGCGTCGTGCGACTGCCGCGCAGCGGCGGTGCGCCTGCGACGATCGTCCGCGAATCAGATCCGCAGTTCGTCGAGGTCGCTCCCGCGCCGCGCTTCGTTCGCGGCGGGCGGACGTTCCTGTGGCTCTCCGAGCGCGCCGGCGTGCGCGCGCTCTACCGCGTCGACGCGCGGACCGGTGCGGCACGGCGTCTCACCGGCGCGTACGCGGTGGCGTCGCTCGATGCGGTCGACGACCACGCCGGCGTCGCGTACGTGACCGCGCTCTATCCGACGCGCCGCGATCGCTCGCTGCTGCGGATCCCGCTCGACGGCGGCGCGCCGACGAATCTCACGCCGGAGCCCGGCGGCCACCGCGTCTCGTTGGCCGAGCACGGCGGCACGGCGTTCATCGACGCGTTCTCGTCGTACGCGCAGCCGCCGTCCGTCGCCCGCCGTTCGCTGCGCGGCGGCGCGAGCACGACGCTCTTTCGCACGCCGTCGCTCGCGCGCTTCGGCCTGGGCACGACGCGCGAGCTGACGATCCCCTCGCGCTGGGGCGACCTCGACGCCGCGCTCACCGTGCCCGCCGATTTCGATCCGGCGAAACGCTATCCGGTGATCGTCACGACGTACGGCGGCCCGCTGCCGGTGGGCGCTCACATCGGGCGACGCTATCCGGGACTGTTCAGCTACCTGCTCGCGCAGCACGGCTTCCTCGTGCTCGACGTCGGCGGCCCCGGCGAACGCGACGATCGCTCCGCGTACGCGCGGCTGTTCTCGCGGCGCATGGGCGTGCTCGCGATCGACGGTCCGCTCGCCGCCGCCGCGTGGCTCAAGCAACAGCCGTACGTCGACGGCGACCGGCTGGGGCTGTCGGGCTGGAGCTACGGCGGCTACCTGACCGCGTACACGCTCACTCACGCGCCCGGCGTCTTTCACTCCGGCATCGCCGGCGCACCGCCGGCCGACTGGCGCTACTACGACAGCGCGTACACCGAACGCTACATGGGAACGCCGCAGCACGACGCGGCGGCCTACGCGCGCGCGTCGGTGATTCCGGCCGCGTCGCGCTTGCGCTCGCGGCTGCTCATCATGCAAGGCAGCGCCGACGACAACGTGCACGTCATGAACTCGATCGCGCTGCTGCAAGCGTTCATCCGGCGCGGCAAGCAGGTCGACTACTTCCTGTTCCCCGACGCCCGCCACGGCCCCACCGGCATCCCCGCGCGCCGTTACCTCGACGCCAAAATGCTCGACTGGTGGGAACGCACGCTCTTGTCACCCTGAGCGAAGCGTGACGGCTGACAGGGGGCTGCGATCCTACACGCGGTGGCGGGCGAACAACGGAGCGACGAGCGGGCGGACCCACCAGGGCATCGTGCTCTTCATGTAAGCGTCGATCTGGGCGTTGTCTTGGCTGACGAAGGCGACCGCCTGCGAGTGGTGCAGGTCGGCGCGGAAGTCGCGCGTGAGCGGGAAGAACAGCGCGACGTAGATGACGGCCCACGTGCCGAGCAGTGCTTTCACGACGCCGACGCACGCGCCGCCGATGCCGTTGCCCAGGCCGATCACCGGCAGCCGCGCGACGCGCGAGAGCACCGCCGAGATCACCATGAGCGCGATGTACACGACCAGCGCGAACGCGACCATGCCGATCACGTGCGCCGAGCCTTCACCCAGCTTCGTGAGCTCGCGGACCGTGGTGTCGAACGTGCCGGGATAGCTCAGCGCCGCCCAGATCGCGGCCGCCAGGGCGATGAACCCGCCGATCTCCGCGACGAACCCGCGCTTCCAGCCCTTGAGGGCGAAGAGCAACGCGATGGCCGCGATGACCAGGTCGGGCCAGGTCACGTTCGCGGTTCAGCTCCAATCGTGTGCGCAACGCCGTTACGATACGCGCCAGGACGGCGTCGGCCTCCTGGTCGGTAAGGGTCGCCTCGTCGCTCTGGAGGGTGATGCGGACCGCCAGTGACTTCTTGCCGTCGCCGACTTGCGGGCCGCGGTACTCGTCGAACACCGTCGCGGTGCGCACCAGCGGCTCTTCGCGCACGGCGCCGGACGAGGTCGGCGGCGAGGACGTCGAGCGGGACGATGACGGCGAGATCGCGCTCGACGGCCGGAAACTTCGACGGCGCGGCATAGCGCGGCGGGACGTAGGGCGGCAGCGCCTCGACGAAGATCGTCGCGAGCGCGGTCGTTCGGCGACGTCGTACGCATGGGCGAGGCGCGGATCGACCACGCCGACGTAGCCGACGACGCGCTCGCCGATGCGCAGCGCGGCCGTCTTCCCCGGATGCAGCGACGCAAACGTACCGCGCTCGACTCGCGCGTCGACGCCGGTCGCGCGTCGCAGCAGCGCCAGAACGTCGGACTTCAAGCGCCCGAACGCGCTCGCGCCTCCAGCGTGCAAAGCGGTGAGCTGCACCGTCTCGCTCGGCGGATCAGCTTGGGCGAAGACGTGACCGAGCTCGAACACCCGGTAGGGCCGAACGGCGCGGTCGCGCGCGGCGAACTCCAGCAGCGCCGGGCGCGATCGAGAAGCGCATCCAGCGCTGGTCGTCGCTGAGCGGGTTGGTGATCTCGACCGGTTCGTCGATCGCGATGCCGTTCGCGCGCCAGCGTTCCGCGACGTTCCCGGGTTGGAGCGAGAGCGAGAGGACTTCGGTGTAGCCCAACGCCGGCGAGCGTCGTTGCGAGCTCGGTCTCGCGGTCGAACTCCGCGCTGTCGACGTCTTGCGCCGCGACCGCGGGCACCTCGGCGCGGACGTGGTCGTAGCCGACCACGCGCGCGACTTCTTCGACCAGATCGGCGGCGATCGCGACGTCGCCGCGCCAGTACGGCGGCCGCACGACGATGCGGTCACCGTTTTGTCGCGTCGCGAAACCGAGCGAAGTCGAGCGCGCGTTCGATCTCTTGCGTCGTGAGGGCGAATCCCAGCAGCCGTTCCACTTCGCCGGCGCGCAACTCGACCGTGACGGGGTCGCGCGGAGCTTGACCGGCGGCGCGCGGCCGTTTCACGCGTCCGCCTTCGCGCGCGAGCAAGTACGCGGCACGCGCCGCACCCAGGTCGGCGAGCGCCGGCGAGAGCGACTTCTCGAACCGCGTCGAAGCCTCGGTGCGCAGCTTGAGCGCGCCCGAAGCGCGCCGGATCCGCGGTCCCGTCCAGCTCGCCGCCTCGACCAGCAGCGCGTTCGTCGAGGGCTCGACCTCGCTGCGCTGTCCGCCCATGATCCCCGCCAGCGAGGTTGGGCCCTGTTCGTCGGCGATCACGATCGCGCGCGCGTCGAGCGTGCGCTCATGATCGTCGAGCGTGGTGAACGCGCTCGCCGTCGTGCGCGTCGCGAACGATCAGATGTCCGCCGCCCACGCGGGCCCAGTCGAAGAAGTGCAGCGGCTGACCGAGCTCGAGCATCACGAAGTTGGAGATGTCGACCAAGTTGTTGATCGGGCGCTGCCCGGCGAGCGCAAGGCGTATGCGCATCGTTGACGGCGCCGGGCGCACGGTGACGCCGTCGACGCGCTGGAACACGAAGCGCTTGCAGTCGACCGTTTCGATCGTCACCCGCGCGTCGTCGCTCTCGCCCTGATACTCGACGTCCGCGGGCGGCTCGCGCAGCGCGACGCCGAACGACGCGGCGAGCTCGCGCGCCAATCCGACGATCGACAACGCGTCCGGGCCGGTTGGGCGTGACGTCGACGTCGAGTACGGGATCGCCCAGCCCGAAGTACGCGACGACGTCGGTGCCGAGCGGGATCGACGGTTCGAGCTGCATGATCCCGTCCTCGAACCACTCGGCCGGCAGTCCGATCTCTTCGGCCGAGATCAGCATCCCCTGCGAGTCGATGCCGCGCATCTTGCGCGGTGCGATCTTCAGGCCGCCGGCGAGCTCCGCGCCGATCAGCGCGACCGGGACCGTCTGCCCTTGGGCGACGTTCGTCGCCGCGGTCGCGATCGAGCAGCGTTTCGTCGCGTCCGACGTCGATCGTGCACAGTTGCAGCCGGTCGGCGTTCGGGTGGCGCTCGAGCTTCGCGATCCGGCCCGACCACGACGTTGGTGAGGCGGGGACGCGTCTCGATCTCGTCGACCGGAAAACCGAGCGCGGCCAAGCGCGCCACGATCTCGCCGGCGTTCGCGGGCAGATCGGCGTAGTCGCGCAGCCAGGCAACCGGAATCTTCACTACGCGAGCCCTTCGGCGAAGCCGGGCGCGTTCTCGACGAACGCGCGGATGTCGTTCATGTCGTAGCGTTTCATCGCGATGCGTTCCAGACCGCAGCCGAACGCCCAGCCGGCCACCTCGTCGGGATCGTACCCGACCGCGCGCAGCACGTTGGGATGGACCATCCCGCTGCCGCCGAGCTCGATCCAGCCGCTCCCGCCGCACGTGCGGCACGGTGTCGCCCTGAGCTTGTCGAAGGGCGTGGCCCTGACAGGCCGGACATTTGACGTCGAACTCGGCCGACGGCTCGGTGAACGGAAAGAACGACGGCCGGAAGCGGACGTCGGCCGACGGCCCGAACAGCTCGCGGAACAGCCCGAGCAGCATCCCTTTGAGATGGCCGAAGTGGATGCCGCGGCCGACCATCAGCCCTTCGACTTGATGGAACATGTAGAGATGGCGCGCGTCGATCGGCGTCACGCCGGTACGCCTTGCCGGGAACGATGATCGCGATCGGCGGGCCGTGCTTGCGCATCGAGCGGATCTGCATCGGCGAGGTGTGCGTGCGCAGCACCAGATCGGGCCGCAGGTAGAACGAGTCCAAACCCTCCCGAGCGGGATGATCGGGCGGGATGTTGAGCGCATCGAAGTTGTTCGCGTCGGTTTCGATCTCCGGACCGAGCACGACCGCGAAACCGTGCCGCGTGAAGTAGCGCGCGACGTCGATGGCGATGCGGCGGACCGGATGGATCGCGCCGAGGTTCGCCGGCGGCCCGGGGAAGGTGACGTCGATCGAATCCTCGAGCGACCGTTCGAGCGCCGCGCGCTCGAGCCGCGTCTGCGCGGCGGCGAGCTTGGCCTCCATCGCCTCGACCGCGGCGTTGATGACCTTGCCCGCGTTCGGACGTTCGGCCGGCGGCAGTGCGCCGATCCCGCGCCGCACGGCGGTCACCTCGCCGCTGCGGCCCAGAAAGGCGACGCGCGCGTCGTCGAGCGCGCGCGCGTCGGCCGCGCCGGCCAGCGCGTCGTCGAAACGCGCCGCCAGCGCCGCGAGGATCGGTTCGAGTGAGTCCATGCCGTATTGTCATTCTAAGCTCAGCCTGTCCTGAGCTTGTCGAAGGGTGGTCATACAAAATGAGAACGCCCGATCCTTGAGGACCGGGCGTTCTGCAACTTCTTTCCGGAGTCTCGTCCATCATCTCCGGCCCGGCCTCAGCCGAGCCTTCGGGAAGGACCGCCCACGATTCAATTCGCGGGCGAAGGATGCAAGTGCCGGTACATCAGGTACGCGCTGATCGAGCCCGTGGTGCTAAACAATTTCCAGAAAACGTCGGAGGTGCGCATGTGCGTCGGCGGTCCCTCTCCTGTCGTTCGGTGCGCGCTTTTTCGGCGTCGGCCGGGTCAGTATAGCACCAGCCCATTTGGCCGCCAAGTCTTGACAATTCAGCGTTTTTCGGCGACTTGACAAGCCTCTTGACAACGCGACGCCGCGTATAAGACGATGCTGCCCGCGACGGCGGCATTCAAACTTTCCGTGGCGGTCCGCTGGGGGATCCGAACCGCCCGGTCCCAGCTGGGAAGCCAGTCCCGGACCCCGCGGCGTTCGTTACCGATCGCGATGACGGCGTCGGCCGGGACTCCCACCGCGTCGAGCGCCTCGCCGTCGACGTCGGCCGCCACGATCGGCCGTCCGGCGGCCCGCGCTCCGGCCAGGATCTCGGCCGGGTCGACCGAGGCGAGCGGGAGCCGGAAGGTCGAACCCATCGCCGCGCGCACGACCTTGGGCGCGAACGGGTCCGCGCCGCCGCGGCCGAACAGGACGCCGGCCGCGCCGAACGCCTCGGCCGAGCGCACGAGCGTTCCCGCATTCCCGGGGTCGGCGACGCCGGCCAGCAGCAGCACCGGGCCGGACCGCGCGAGGATGCCGGCCACGTCGTGCTCGGGGAGGTCGAAGACCGCCAGCAGCCCGCTGGGCGTCTCCAGGTCGGAAAGCCGCGCGAAGGCCCGGTCCGGGACGAGGTAGACGGCGATGCCTTCAGCCTCCCAGCGCCCGGGGTCCAGCCCGCTCAGCGCCCCCGCCGTGGCGTAGATCTCCCGGGGCCGAACGCCGCTGCGCTCGGCCTCGGCCAGCAGGGTCGGGCCTTCGGCGGCGAAGCGCCGGCCGGTGCGTCGGCCGCGGGGAGTCCGCAACTCGCGGACGCTCTCGATGCGCCGATGGTGCGGGCCGAGCTCGGTGGGCACGCGTCGGCGCTTCCGGGCGAGCGCCCCCCAGACCCCCGAGGGCGAGCCGATGCCGAGCCGAACGACGGTCCCGGTGAAGGACACCCGGCTCGCCGAGATCGCATGGCTCGTCGTCATCGCGATCCTGATCGCGATCGGCACGTCGCCGCTACTCGAGTTCTTGGCGCACAACCGGGTGGGCGGCACGATCGTCACGCTGGCCCTCGTCGTCGCCACGATCGCGATGGTTCGCCGCGCGTACGTGCCGAACTCGCCGGCGGCGCGCGCAGACGTCAGCAAGGCGTTGGCCTATTGCGCGGCGGCGATCTTCGCGTTCGTCACCGTCGAGTGGAACCCGCACTGGGCGATTCGGGCGTGCATCTCCGCCGCCGAGGTCGCGATCATCTTCGACATCATCACCGTCGCCGCGCGGCCCAAGACCGCGCCGGGAGAGATAGGGAACTAGATGCCGGTCTTCGTTACGGGCGGTTCAGGATACATCGGCGCGAGCGTCGTGCGCGAGCTGCGCAAACGAACGCATGTCGTGCGCGCGCTCGCCCGCACCGACGAGGCCGAACGCAAGCTGCGCGCGCTCGGTGCCGAGCCGGTCCGCGGTGGTTTGCGCGACCTCGACACGCTGCGCCACGAGGCGTCGCATGCCGACGCCGTGGTGCACTGCGCGTTCGACTACTCGCCCGAGACGGTCGACATCGAGCGGGGCGCGCTCGAAGCGCTGATCGACGCGACGCCGACGGCCCATGCGTTCGTGTACACGAGCGGCGTCTGGGTGTACGGCTCGCGCGGCGACGCGGCGGTCGCCGAAGAAGCGCCGCTGCAACCGCTGCAGCTCGTTGCGTGGCGCCCGGCCCACGAGCAACTGGTCCTCGCGCAAGACGGCCGGCTGCGGCCGGTGGTCATCCGCCCGGGGATCGTCTACGGCGACGGCGGCGGGATCCCGGGCGGCTTCGTCCGCGACGCCGCGAACGGGCCGCTGCGCATCGTCGGCGACGGCGCGAACCGCTGGCCGACGGTCCGTCACGACGCGCTCGCCGAGCTCTACGGCGCCGCCGTCGATCTGCGCGCCGCGCGCGGCGTCTACAACGCCACCCGCGGCGCATCGGTGCCCTACCTCGAGATCGCGCGCGCGGCGTCGCGAGCGGCCGGCGGCGACGGGGGCATCGAGCACCTCGCGATCGAGGACGCGCGCGCGGCGATGGGTCCGTTCGCCGACGCTTTGGCCTGCGATCTCTCGATCGACAGCACCAAGGCGACGCGCGAGCTGGGTTGGGAGCCGCATCGGCCGACGCTGTTGGAAGAGCTCTCGAACACGACGGTCATCTAAGTGTCCGTAACGGTGCTGCAGTCCCGGCGCGTCTACGACGGGAAGGTCGTCAACCTGCGCGTCGATACGCTGCGCGACGAGGGCGGGCGGACGCACGATGCGGAGGTCGTCGAGCACGCGCAGGCGGTTGCGGTCATCGTGCGGCCGCGGCCGTCCGAGATGCTGCTGGTGCGGCAGTACCGTCACCCGGTCGGACGCGAGCATTGGGAAGTCGTCGCCGGCGGGATGAACCCCGGCGAGTCGCCCGAGGATGCCGCGCTGCGCGAGCTGCGCGAGGAGACGGGCTATCGCGGACACCGCGTCGAGCGGCTGTGGTCGGCATACACCGCGCCGGGTTTCTGCGAGGAGCTGCTGCACGTGTGCGTCGTGCACGGTTACGACATCGGCGAGCCGCAGCCCGACGAAGGAGAGGAAGCGATGCAGATCGGCATCTTCTCGATCGACGAGCTGTGGCGCAAGATTCGCGACGACGAGCTGCCCGACGCCAAGACGCAGATCGCGGTCCTGTGGGCGCTGACCGCGCGCGACTAGTCGTCGCGCTCCAGGCGGCTCTATTACGCGCCGTCGCCGAGTTCGGCGAGCACGAAGCGCTGGCGCCTCACCGGCCGCGCTTGCTCGCGACCGCCGCCGGGCTCGACTACGTGCTGATGCTGGCGACCGGGACCGCCGGCGTGCGAATCCCCGAACGTGACGCCGAGCGCGCGATGCACGAAGGGATCGCGCGCGGCGTCGACGACCTGATCCTGGCTGCCGGTGCGATCGCTCGGATCGCGACGCAGCCCGCCACGGCGTTCGCCCGCGAGGCCGCCAAATCGCTGCGCGAGATCCTGCGCGACGAAGGTCTCGCCAGCGACGCGCGCAGCTTCGCGGTGATCGCCTTGGCGAACGCGTGACGCTCGACGCCGCCGCGATCTCCGCGATCGCCGCGTCGCTCGACGCCGGCGAAGGCGGGCTGCTCGACGACGAGATGCGGTCGGTCGTGCTCGACCACGGCACGCGCACGCCGCGCGTCACCGTGCTGCTGCACGGCCTCACGGCCAGTCCGCGCACCTGGCGCGAGTTCGCTCGCGTCCGGCATGCGCGCGGCGAGAACGTCCTCATCGCACGGCTGCCGCGGCACGGTTACACGGATCGCATGTCCGATACGCTCGAGGGTCTCACCCGCGAGGAGCTCGTCGTGCAAGGCGCGCGCATCTTGGATGCCGCGCACGCGCTCGGCGAGGAGATCGTGCTGGTCGGACACTCGCTGGGCGGGGCGCTCGCGCTGCACCTGGCGCACCGCGACTCCCGGGTCTTTCGCGCCGTCGCGATCGCCCCGTTCCTGGGCATCAAGCAGCTCCCGCACGACTGGAACGCCTTCGCTCGCCGGCTGCTCGAACGTATGCCCAACCGCTTCCTGTACTGGGACCCGATCGACAAGGGACGCGGCGCGCCGCAGCACGGCTACCATCGCTACTCGACGCGCTCGCTCGCGGCCGGACTTGCCTTGGGCGACGCGTTGCGGGTCGACGCGCTCAGCGGGCCGCCGCACGCGGCGCACATCGAGATCGTCCGCAACGCCGGCGAGACGTCGGTGAACAACCGCGCCATCGACGACCTGCTCGCGCGCTGGCGTTCGGCCGGCGGCGCCGGCGTGCGCGTGCACCGCCTGGTCGGCCTGGGACCCTCGCACGACATCGTCGAGCCCGAACGCAAACGCGCCCCCGCCGCGCGCTTTCTGCCGCACCTGCATGCGCTGCTCGACGCGCCGCCCCCGGACGAGGACCTGACGCTCGACGTACGCGATTAGTAGGTCTGTTTTGTCCAGCGAACGGGAGGAGCCCACCATGAGCGAGCAGCCCTTCAAGGTCACCGGCATGGACGTGAGCGGCTACATGTGCAAGGACGCGGCGCGCGCGATGGCGTTCTATCGGGACGTGCTCGGACTGGAGCCGGCCTTGGTCTATCCCCAGGGCGCCGGAGCGGAATACGAGCTCGCCGACGGTACGACGTTCAGCCTATGGGGCGGCGGCGGTCGCGTCATGCCGTTTCAGCCCAGCAACGGCATCCTGTTCGCGGTCGACGATCTCGCCGCGGCCACCTCGGCGATCGGGGCGCGCGGGGTTGCGATCGACGGAGAATGGGAGACGCCCGTCTGCTCGATGGCGATGATTCACGACACCGAAGGGAACATCGTCGTCTTGCACAAGCGCAAAACGTAGCGGCGCCCAGCCGCGCCCCTTAGTTCACGGCTTCGATCACGACGTCGAGTTGGATGTCGTTGCCGACGACGCCGCGAGCATAGGTCATCCCGAAGTCGGAACGGCGAAAGCGGCCCGTCGCTTCGTATCGCACGCGCCGCTTGCCGTCCACGTCGCGCCGCTCGGCGAGGCTGCGGCCGTCGAGCTGGATCGCACGGCTCGCGCCGTGCATCGTCAGCGTTCCCTTAACCGCGAACGTGCCGGCGTTCGTCTCGACGATCTGCTCGCTCGCGAACAGGATCGTCGGATAACGAGCGACGTCGAAGAAGCGGTCACCGCGCAGGTCGGCGTCGCGCTTGGGATCGCCCGTGGAGAGCGCATCGGACGCGAGCCGCAGGTCGACCAACAGCGGGGTGGCACGCGCGCCCTCCGCCGTGACGATCGTGCCGGACTCGACCGGGATCGTCGCGGTGATCTTCGAGACGAGCAGGTAGGGGACGGTCAGCGTGACCTTGGAGAGCGCGGCGTCGCTCGACCACGCCGTATCCGCCGACGCCGGCAACGTGCCGCCCACGAACGCGACGGTGAGGGCGCAAAGTCCGAGCGTGCCGATCCCCATATCGCCGAGCGTACGATCCAATCCTGAAGGAAGTCTGATCGAAACGTTATCAGGCGGTGATCCCCGTAACGATGCCGCGCAGCGTCGTATTTTCAGCTTCGAGCGATGAAGCGCGCGCGATGGCGAGCATCGCATCGAGGTGCTCGTACGCGATCGCGGCGCAATTGCACAGGTCGCCCAGGAATTCGAGCTCGCTCGGGTCGAGCTGCTCGCCGCCGATGTGCGGTCCCACGAGAACGAACGCGTTGAGCCGGACACGCGATACGATCGGCACGGCGTACAGCGGCGCCGCGTCCCCGGCCGGCAGGAGGCCGGCCGGCCAAACCCCGTCGCGAATCGCGAGCGGCGCCCGCCGAGCGCCCAGGGCGAGTACGGCACTGGCGCCGGCCTCAATTGCCTGAGTCGTGCCGTCCCATCCGACTGCCGCGTCGCACACGAACCAGCCGTCCTCCCTTCGAAAGACCGCGCACGAGGATAGCTGCAGCGATGAGGATACCTCGGTTACCAAAGCGCCGGTGATCGCGTCCGCGGTTTCGGCGTGCAGGAGCCCTTCGCCGATGCGTTTGAGGCGCTCCTCAGCTCGCCGGCGTCTTCGGAAGAACAGGGCGTCGACCGTTGCTTCGACGCGTTTGTGCAAGCCGTTGAGCGTGAGGCCGACGACGATTGCCACTGCCGCGTCGCCTATGGCGGCGAGGCGTGTCTCGGAGAGAATCTTGCCGACGAGGAAGTCCAGCAACGTCACGCCGACGATGACGATCGTGGTAACGGCGCCGTAGACGGCCGCCCGGCCGAGCACGAAACGAACATCGAACACGTGATGCCGCAAGATCACGTACGCCACGCTGATCGGGACCGCGATCTCGAGCGCGTTCACGATGTTGAGCACCGGAAGCGGCCAATCGAACGCGATGCCGGGGACAGAGCTCCCGATGTTGAACGCGAGTGGACCGGAATAGCCGACGATCAAGCCGAGCCCGACCCAACGAATCTTCGCCCGATCCGCCGGCGGCGCGTGGAAGAAGGCCAGCACAAAGGTCACCACAACGAACGCGACGCCGGCGACGCCGAGCGTGCTTCCGGCGAACGCCGCCGCTTCGATCGGCCATGCGAAGAACGGCCCGATCGACACGTAGATCCCGAGGGGCACGAGCGCCGCGAGCGACCAGAGGAGCACGGCTTGGGCCCACCGTCGCCATCCCTCCGCGCGATCGGCCGGAAAGCGGAGCGCGAAGATGGCGAAGGGGACGAAGCTTGCCGTCGTTAGGATCCCAAAGAGCGCCAGGTCGACGGCGGCGACAAACGGCGGCAGATTCGCGCCGGTCGTCACCGCCAACGTACCCGAACTCGCGCAATACAGGAAGAACGCCCACGTCATTTTGGACGGCCGTAGCAGTACGATCCACGTGCCGATCGCGACGGTCGTAAGCGTGGCCAGCATCAGGAGGGCGTCCGTCGCATCGTCGGCCGCCGAACGCAGGTGCGGTTCGCCTCGCAGCTCGACGAAGCGCACGCCGTTCGGGCTTCGCAGCGCGATGGTCAGATGCGCACCGTCCGGAACGGCTACGACGCCGGGGGCGAGAAAGCGGCGCGTCGCCGCGGGCGTCGCCACCATGTCGATGCGGTCTCCCACGCGAACCCCTGCGCGGTCGGCACTGCTTCCCGGGTGGACGCCGATGACGGTGAACGATGAATCAACGCTCACGCCGAGGTCGGCGAAAGGGTACCAGAGGAGCGCGGTATCCGTGACCGTGTTCAGCAGTGCGAACACAGCGATGGCGAGGACGGCGAAAACGCGCCAACCCGATCGTCGGCGCCTGGATCGGTCCATACCGGCACGTTCGCGCCGGTGTCGCCGTCCTCCGGTTACAGGCCGAGCGAGCCTTTCGGTGCGTCGGTCAGCGTTCGGCGAAGTGCTGGCCGCGCAGGCGCGCGCCGGCTGCGGCTCCAGGTGGAACCAGTGCGCCGATGCGCGCGAGCAATGCCGCGTCGAGCTCGACCGCGGCCGCGGCGACGTTCTCCTCGACGTGCTCGACGCGCTCGCATCCCGGAAGGGCGACCACGTTATCGCCCTGCGCGAGCAGCCACGCGAGCGCGAGCTGCGCCGGCGTGCAGGCCGCGTCGTGGGCGATCGCCGACAGGCCGTCGACCAGCGCGAGGTTGCGTTCGAGGTTGCCGGGATCGAACCGCGGCACCCGCCGGCGCAGATCGTGCGGCGCCAGCTCGTGTCAGTCGAGCGGACCGTTCCGGTGAGCATCCCTCGGCCGAGCGGAGCGTAGGCCACCAGCGCGATCCCGAGCTCGCGCGCGGCGTGCAACACGCCGCTGGTCTCGATGTCGCGGGTGAACAACGAGTATTCGCTCTGCAACGCGGCGATCGGCGCGACGGCCGCCGCGCGGCGCAGCGTTCGCGCATCGACTTCGGACAAGCCGACGTAGCGCACCTTGCCGGCCTCCACGAGCTCGGCGAGGGCGCCGACGCTCTCCTCGATCGGAACGTTGGGGTCGGCCCGGTGCAGGTAGTACAGGTCGATCCACTCGACCCCCAGCCGGCCCAGTGACGCGTCGCACGCGGCGCGGAGGTAGCGCCGGCGTACCGTTGACGGCGCGGTACGACGGGTCGTCGGCGCGCCGGACGAGCCCGCCCTTGGTCGCGATCGTGGCGCGCTCGCGCCGGTCGCGCAACGCGCGGCCGACGAGCCGCTCGTTCGCGCCGCGACCGTACATGTCGGACGTGTCGACCAGGTTCATCCCGAGCTCGAGCGCGCGGTGGATCGCCGCGATTGCCTCGGCCTCGGTGACCCGCTCGTAGAACTCGGACATCCCCATGCAGCCCAGCGCCGATCGCGCCGACCTGCGCGCCTGCCGCACCGAGCCGCCGCGACGTCACGGCTTCTTGTTCTTGGCGTTCTTTTGCGCGGCGCGGTCGGCGGCGAATGCGTCGAGCGCCTTGAGGTACGACTCGAAGCCGAACCCGGCGAACCGGTGCACGCAGACGTCGCGAACGACCGATATCTTGCGGAAGTCGCCCTCGCGGTTCTCGACGTCGGAGAGGTGTACCTCGGCGGTCGGAAGCGCGACGGCGAGCAGGGCGTCGCGAATGGCGTACGAGTAGTGGGTGAACGCGGCCGGGTTGATTACGATCGCGTCGGCCCATTTCCGGCTGCGGTGCAGCTCGTCGATGATCTCGCCTTCGTGATTCGACTGGAAGAAACGCACGTGCTGGCGCAACTTGCGCGCGTGCGCGTGCACCGTCCGCTCGAGGTCGCGCAGCGTTCCGCGGCCGTAGATCTCCGGCTCGCGTTCGCCGAGCAGGTTCAGGTTCGGCCCGTTCACGACCAAGACGTTCATCGCAGGCCGATCTCCGCCAGCGCGGCGCGCACGTCCTCGCTGCGAACGTTGTCGTCGAGCCGGGCGCTGCCGATGCGGTCGAGCAGGACGTAGCGCGTCCCCGCCGCGTGGCGTTTCTTGTCGCCCTGGGTCGCCGCGATCACCGCATCGGCGTCGACGCCGCGCCAGTCCGGCGGGACGGGCAGTGAGGCGAGGTGGGCGTCGACGTCGTCGCGGACCGCGTCGTCGAGCACCCCGCATGCCGCCGAAAGGACCAGCGCGGCGCGCATCCCGACGATCACCGCCTCGCCGTGGCGCAGCGTCCCGTACCCGGCGACCTTCTCGATCGCGTGTCCGACGGTGTGGCCGAAGTTGAGGATCGCGCGCGCGCCGCTACGGTCTTCCTCGTCGCGCACGACCAGCTCCGCCTTGAGCTCGATGCAGCGCGCGATCGCGTCGAGCGCGCTCGCCGGATCGTCGAGCAGCGCCGCCTCGCCGGCGCGCAGCGCGCGATAGAGCGCGGCATCGAGCGCGAGCCCGTATTTGAGCATCTCGCCGTAACCCGATACGACGTCGCGCGCGCGGGCAGCGTGCGCAGCGCGAAGGGCGCGATCGCGACGAACGCCGGCTGGGTCACCGTTCCGACCAGGTTCTTGCCGGCCGGCAAGTTGACCGCGGTCTTTCCGCCGATCGCCGCGTCGACCGCCGCGAGCAGCGTCGTCGGCACGGCGACGAACGGGATGCCGCGCTGGTAGGTCGCCGCGGCGAACCCGACCGCGTCGCCGATCGTTCCGCCGCCGACGCCGACGATCAAGCCGCGGCGATCGATGCGTTCGGCGCCGAAGGTCGCGTATAAGGAGGCGATGCGGTCGAGCGACTTGAGCGATTCGTCGGCGGGCACCAGCACGAGCGGCGACTTCGACGCCATGCGCTTCGTAGGCGCGCGCGACGCGCCGCGCGATCGGCGCGATCGCCTCGTCGCCCACGATCAGCGCGCGCCCGCCGGCGGCCGGCCGGACGTCGCCGGGGAGGTTGTCCAGCACGGCGCACCGATCGCGACCTCGTACGGCTTCGGCGTCGCGACGCGAACGACGCGCCGGTCGCGCAGCGCGGCGTCGAATCGCGGCGGCCGTGCCGTCGGGATCGAGCCCGTCGACGGCGACGTGCACCGGCGCGGTTACGTAGCGCGCGCGGCGTTCCGCGTGCAGGCGGGCGAGCGTCCCCGGCTCGCGCAGAAGCGGACGCCGTCCGGGCTCGCGGGCGGTCCGCTCCGCGCACGTCGCGAGCGACGCGTCGAGGAAGACCAGCACGCCGGTCTCCGCGACGCGCGTCCGGTTCCACGCATCTTCGAGCGCGCCGCCGCCGAGCGCGACGACGCAGTTCTGCCGCACCGACGCCGCCTGGATCGCGTTGCGTTCGCGCGCCCGGAACGCCGGCCTCGCCGTCTTCGTCGACGATGCGCGCGATGCGTCGTTGCTCCTCGGCTTCGATCTGCGCGTCGACGTCGACGACCTCACGCTCGAGCAGCGCCGCCAGCAGCGGCGCCACCGTCGACTTGCCGGCGCCCGGCGGCCCGCACAGGTAGACGTTACCGAGCACGCACCGTCGCCTCCCAGGCGCGCACGCGCTCGCGCAGCTCCTCGAGCGAATCGCCGCCGAACTTGTCGAGCACCGCGCCGGCGAGCGCGAGGGCGAGCAGCGACTCGCCGATCACCGCCGCCGCCGGAACGGCGCAGGTGTCGCTGCGCTCGATGTGCGCCGCCGTCGCTTCGCCCGTGCGCAGGTCGACCGAGTCGAGCGGCTGCATCAGCGTCGCGATCGGTTTCATCGCGGCGCGAACGACGATCGGCTGGCCGGTCGACATCCCGCCTTCGATCCCGCCCGCGCGATTGCTGCGATAGCGCGTGCGCGCGTCGCCGCCGGGCTCGTACTCGTCGTGCGCCTGCGAGCCGGGGATCGCCGCGACGCGGAAGCCGAGCCCGATCTCGACGCCCTTGATCGCGTTGAGCGCCATGAACGTCTTGGCGACCTCGCCTTCGAGCCGCCGATCCCACTGCGCGTACGAGCCGAGCGCGACCGGAACGCCGCGCGCGACGACCTCGAACACGCCGCCCAGCGAGTCGCCGGCCGCCTTGGCCTTGTCGATCTCGCGCACCATCGCGGCCGCCGCGACCGGATCGAGCGCGCGAACCGGCGAGGCGTCGATCTCTTCGGGCGGCACGTCGCGCCACGGCGTCTCGTCGACGACGGGGCCGATGCGCACGACCCGGCTGCTCAGCGTGACGCCGAGCTCGGCCAGCAGCGTGCGCGCGACCGTGCCTAGCGCGACGCGCATCGCGGTCTCGCGCGCGCTGGCGCGTTCGAGCACGTCGCGCAGATCGGCGCGCGCGTACTTGATCCCGCCGATGCGGTCGGCGTGGCCGGGACGCGGCACGTGCACCTCGCGCGCCGCCGGAGCGTCGCCGGCGGGCGCGTCGACGCGCATGATCTCGGCCCAGCGCGCGTGGTCCTTGTTCTCCAGGATCAACCCGATCGGGCTGCCGATCGTGAAGCCGCGCCGCACGCCGGCGACGATGCGGACCTCGTCGGTCTCGATGTTCTGCCGGTTGCCGCGACCGTAGCCCAGCTTCCGGCGCCGGGCCTGCGCGAGCAGCGTCGCCGCGTCGAGCGCGAGCCCGCTGGGGATCCCTTCGATGATCCCGACCAGCGCCGCCCCGTGCGACTCACCGGCGGTCAAGAAGCGCAGGCTCATACGCACTTCCTTCATCATCGCATGCGAATCGACGGACGGCGCAAAGCCGAACCAGCGTTCGAACGTCGCGGCGGCTTGCGCGAGGAACATCGCCGTACCGGGGACCGTGCGCAGGCCGCGCGCGCGCGCGTCGATCAGAAACGGCGTCTGCTCGGGCGTGTACACGAGATCGAACGCGGCCGCGTCCGCGCGGCGCGTCGGACGGCAACAGCGACCGTTGCGGCTGACCCGCCATCCCGAGCGGCGTCGCGTTGACGTATATGTCGGCCAGCGGAACGTCGTCGAGCCCGCAGGCTAGCGCGCCGAACGTGGCGGCGACCGCTTGCGCGCGCGCGCGGTCGCGCGCGGCGACGGTGATGCGGGCCGCACCGCTGCGCCGCGCCGCTTCGGCGACCGCCCGCGCGGCGCCGCCGGCGCCCAAGATCGCCACGCGCGCTGCCGCGCAGCGCGACGCCGTGCAGCGCGAGCGCCGCCTCGACGCCGGCGACGTCGGTGTTGTCCGCCACGAATCGCGCGTGCTCGCGGGTCAGGACGTTCGCCGCTCCGCACGCGCGCGCCGCCGGCTCGACGCGATCGGCCAACGCGAGCGCGCGCTCCTTGTGCGGCAGCGTCACGTTGCATCCCACGAAATCGGGCTCTTCGCGCCACCGCGCGAGCGTAGCGGCGAGTTCTTCGGGCAGCACGTCGATCGCCTCGTACGCGAGGGCGATGGCGGCGTCACGTGCGAAGCGCGCGAAGAGTGCCGGCGAGCGGCTGTGCGACACCGGATGGCCGATCACCGCGGCGCGGCGCGGCGTCGTCATGCGACGCGGTCCAGCGCGCCGGCGAAACCGGGGAACGACACGGCGACGCAGTCCGGATCGTCGAGCCGCACGTCGACCGACGCCGCGCGGGCCGCGACCGCGAACGCCATCGCGATGCGATGATCGCCGGCCGTGACGATCGCACCGGCGTGAAAGCGCGCCGGACCGCGCACGGCGAAACCGTCGTCGAAGGTCTCGACCTCGACGCCGAGCGCGCGCGCCGCGGCGGCGAACGTGGCGATGCGGTCGGACTCCTTCACGCGCAGCTCGGCGGCGCCGGAGACGACCGTCGTGCCCTGCGCGAAGGCACCGAGCACGCCGACCAGCGGCAGCTCGTCGATGAGCCCGGGAACTTCGCCCGGTGCGATCGTGATCGCGCGCAGCGCGGCGCCGCGCACCGTTATGCGCCCGCGCGGCTCGATCGACGTGCCGAGCGGCTTCCACCTCGACGTCGGCACCGAAACGGCGCAGCACGTCGAGGAACGCCGTTCGGGTCGGGTTCAAGCCGACGTCGTCGACGACGGCGCGCGCGCCCGGCACCGCCGCGGCCGCCGCCAACAGGAACGCGGCGCTCGAGACGTCGCCGGGAACGTCGATCTCGGCGGCATGCAACGTGGCCGGGCCGGCGATGCGCAGCGACGCGCCGTCGCTCTCACAGCGGACGCCGAACGCGCGCAACAGGCGCTCGGTGTGGTCGCGCGTCGCGATCGCGCCGTGGACGCGCGTCACGCCGTGAGCGTTTAATGCCGCCAGCAGCACCGCCGACTTCACTTGCGCGCTCGGGATCGCGATCGCGACGTCGACCGCGGCGGCCGCGGAGTTCCCTCGCACGCGCAACGGTGCCGTGCCCGTCGCCGACAGCGCGATCTGCGCGCCGAACGCCGTCAGCGGTTCGGCGATTCGCCGCATGGGGCGCGCGCGCAGCGACGCGTCGCCGTCGAGCGTGACGTCCAGCGGCCGCGTGGCGAGCACGCCGGCCAGGAGCCGCATCGTCGTCCCGCTGTTGCCGCAATCGATCGGCTCGTTCGGCGCGACCAGCGCTCCGCCGCAACCGGTCACCAGCAGCGCGCCGTCCGCCTCGTGGAACGTCACGCCCAGCGCACCCAGCGCGCGCTGCGTCGACCGCACGTCCAAGCCTGCCGGCACGTTGCGCAGCACCGACTCACCGTGCGCGAGCGCCGCCAGGATCAGCGCGCGGTGCGCGATCGACTTGTCGCCGGGGACCGTGATCGGAGGAAGCGTGGCGGTCATGGGTCCTTCTTGGGGCCGAAAAACGAACGAGCCCCTCGCCGGGTCGGCGAGGGGCTCGCGCTGCAGATCGTTGTGGTTTGCTGCTCTACGCGATGCCGAACTCGACCGACACGGAGTCCGTGTAGCCATAGTACCGGCGATACCAAAACGCGCAAGCCGACATGTGGGCTGAGTAAAGCATCGGGGTCGGCCCTTTGTCAACCGCGATGCGGAGGTGCCCTGGCTAGCTTGCCTTGATGGGAGAGATAGGCGAATTCCCGGCCGGACCGGTCCGGATTGCAGCGCCGCCGCGTCCTCGCGCGTCCTCCAGCTTGCGATGCGCGCCCGCAGGCTGGCTTCGCGGTACGCGGTCGACGCGGCATCGAGGAAGCTGCACAGCAGCTCTTCCTCTTCCTTGACCAGCGCATCGCCGTGGGCGTGGCCGCCGTACATCGCGACCGCGAACGTCTCCGTATGCGAGCACATCGGGACGATCAGCGCCGGGGTCGCCGCTCCGGACGGAAAGTCGGGTCGCGAGACCGGCAGCTCGATCCGCCGCGGCCGGCCCGCTTCGAGGATCGGCGCGAGGACCGGATCGGAGCACGAAAGGTCCTCGGCGCTCGAAGCCGGTCCAGCCTGATTCACGTACGCGCCGCAACGTCGTGCCGTCGTGCCGAAAGATGGCGGCCGAGGCGAGCTGCAGCGTGGTGAGCGGGCGGTCGACTATGAGCCGCTCGAGCGCGTCGACGCCGTCGGCGCCGTCGATATCCGGCGAGGCGTCCTTGAACGCCGCCTCGGCGCGGTGAAGCGTGCGGAAGAAAACGAGGTCGCACGCCCAGTTCAATCCGTGCCGGATGTGCTCGAACGACACGCTCACGAGCGCCAGCAGAATGAGCAGCAGCACGCCGCTCGACGTGTCGGCCATCCCGTGCTCGATCTCGACCTCGGCGAACGCGAAGACGAAGAGCCAGATCAATCCCGTCAGCGCGAGCGTCGTCCCGCGCGCGAAGGTGAAGCGGACGTCGACGACGCGGGAGCGGCGGGCAGCCTGATACACGACGAACGGCATCAGCGCGCTGGGCAGGAACAGCGCGTAGACCAGCGCGTCCTGATCGCCCGCGCCGGCGGGCAGCCAGTTCGCCGGCACCATCGCTTGCGCGATGAGCTCGGCCAGCACGTACGGCGGCAGCGCGAATCCGAGCACCCAATAGACCAGTCGCGTGCGCTGCCATTCCAGCGGACGGTCTTGGGCGACCATGCGCCGCCCGCGCAGCACCAGGATGACGACGACGGCGATCGACACGCCGGCCTCGATGACCGTGAGCGCGTTGGCGAACGTCTCGGCGTATCGCGCGCCGAAGGGCGTCAGAAACGTGCCGAGCTGAAGCAGCAGCAGCAACGCGGCGACGAGCGGCAGCGCGCGCTGCTCCCAGCGCGCGAGCGGAACGTCCGCGGTCGGAAACCGCACGGCGAACACGAGAAAGCCGACCAGCCCGAGCGCGACCACGACGGCCTGCATGAGCTCCTGCGCGAAGACCAGCACCGGATACGGTTGGACCAGCGCGTATCCGACGTACGTTTGACCGGGGTTGAACCACGCGCTGTACAGGAAAAAGCCGACCGTCGCCGGCGTCGGCCTGCGCCACACCATGAACGCCGAGAGCCCGATGAACGCCAGCGCGCCGGCTTGGTCGAGCGCGAGCAAAATCTTGGTGTACCACGGCTCCTCGGACGGCACCGGCGACACCAGAACCGGAACGCTGCCCTTCACGTAGACCGTAATCGGTGGATGGTTCAGGGTGAGAAATTGGATCCCGCCGCTCCCGCCGTAAAGCGCGAGCAAGTCGCGGCACACGTCGGAAGTGATCCCGTCGCGAAAACAGTTGCGCTTGTACAGCGCGATCTTGTCGCCCGGCGCCAGCAGAGCCGCACCCGCGGCCCGAGGTTTCGCTCGCACGCTGCCGGTCGCTGCCGGGGCGGGCCGGAGCGCCGCAGGGTCGACGCTCTGGACGAGCCCCGAGTCGTCGACTTCGAGCGGCAAGCGTGAAACGGTCGCGCCGAACGGCCAGGTTCGAATCCAATCCGGCATGACGCTGCACAGCGCCCAAACGGTCACGACGCAGACCAGCGCTCTGCCCCAAACATTCAACTTGCCGTTGTTAATGAGCCACATGTGCGCCGTACTCGACGTGCGCAGGGTTAGGTGCCGAGCGGTGGCCTTCCCGCTCGCGCCGAAAGCACGCGTCATGCCTTCCCTCACCGTCTCTGACAAGCTCGCCGCCGACACGATCGCCCTGCGCCGGGACCTGCACGCGCACCCGGAGCTGGGGTTCGCGGAGCACCGCACCGCCGGGATCGTCGCGGAACGCTTGACGGCGCTGGGCCTCGAGGTCCATACCGGCATCGGCGGAACGGGCGTCGTCGGTCTGCTCGCCGGCGCGCAGCCGGGTCCCACCATCATGCTCCGGGCCGACATGGACGGGCTGCCGATCACCGAGGAGAACGACGTTCCGTACGTTTCGCAGAACGCGGGCGTCACGCACGCTTGCGGGCACGACGCGCACGTCGCGATGCTGCTCGGCGCGGCCACGATCTTATGCGCGAGCGCAGCAGAGATTCGCGGGCGCATCGCCTTCGTGTTTCAGCCGGCGGAAGAAGGCGGAGGCGGTGCGCGCGCGATGCTCGACGACGGCCTCATCGCGCGCTTTGCCATCGAACGCGCCTACGGACAGCACATCGGCACCATGCTGCCGAGCGGGATCTTCGGCGTGCGGCCGGGACCGCTGATGGCATCGGTCGATTCGTTCGATCTGGTGGTCGAAGGACACGGCGGCCACGGTGCGATGCCGAACCGCTCGATCGATCCGGTCGTCGTCGCCGCCGAGGTGGTGACCGCGCTGCAGCGCGTCGTCAGCCGGGAGGTCGATCCGGTCGAACCGGCGGTTCTCACCATCGGCGCGATCAACGGCGGAACGACCTACAACGTGATCCCGCCGCGGGTGGCGCTCAAGGGCACCGTGCGCTCGTTCAGCGAGGCGACGCGAGTCGATATGGAAGCGGGGATCCGTCGCATCGCCGAGCATACGTGCGCCGCCGGGAAAGCGACCTGCGCGCTCGACTGGCATCCGTCGTATCCGGTCACCATGAACGATCCAGCCGAGGCGGCGTTCGTGCGCGCCGCGCTCGCGGCAGAGTTCGGCGACGCCCGCGTGATCGAGTCGCCGTTGGTCATGGGGAGCGAGGACTTCTCGTACTACGCGCAGGTGGTCCCGGCGTGCTTCTGGTTCCTCGGCGCCGCCGACGACGCGCACCCGTTTCCCAACCATCACCCGGCCTTCGACATCGACGAGAAAGCGATCGTCGCCGGCATCGCCGCCTACGTCAGCGTCGCCCTCGCCGCCGCGTCGGGCTGATGCGCTGCGCGCTACCGCACCAGCGTCGGCGCCTGTTCGTCGAGTCGCGTGCCGTTGGGTAACGCGAACAGCACGGCGTCGCGGTCCGACAGCGGGCGAATGTTTCCGGTGAACACGGCGTAGACGTCGAGGCGCTGCGTTCCGACGTACGCGACCACCAGCCGGTTCGGCACGCTCGGACCCAACCGCGTGACGTGCGCGCCGGCTTTCGCGAATCCGGCGACGCGCTCGCTCTCGAACCCGTTACCGAACGCCCAGTCGTAGGTGGGAAACAACCCGGGCGGGCCGACGTCCGCCGCGGCGCACGCGACCGGGAGGCCGGGGACGTCGCCGATCGCCACCTGCTCGTTCGAAAGGTCGAAGCGCCGATCGCGGTTCGTTGGCCCGGCACCCCGCATCTGCGTTGCGCCGGTAGCGATCGAGTAGCTTTCGATGTGCACGCCGTCGATCGACGTGGCAGCCTCGCGCCGCGTCTCGACGGTTATTTGCGCGCCCTGAAACGGCCCGTTGGTCGGCTCGGGTTCGTCGTCCGGCCCGATCGCGCGTTGCGGCAGGTCGTAGCGTGCGACGTCGCGCCGCGGTGACAACGAGACCACGGTCCGGTGGACGCAATCGACGATCTCGACGACGCTCTCGTCGCGGTTTGCCAGCCGCGCGTAAGGCCCCAGGATCGCGACGTGAACGAGTTCCACGTCGCCCTCGAGCAGGCTGCCGGGCGCGAGTCGCTGCGCGGCGCTCCAGCCGATGTCGATCGCCGGTGGCTGCTGCGTGAAACCTCGCACCATCACTCGGTCGTAGGCGATGCCCTGCATGCCGCGCACGGTCGCGGTGACGTCGGCGAGCGTCGGCGGCCCGGAAGTCGGCGACGCCGCCGGACGCGGCCTCGGGCTCTCGTCCGAGAGCGGCGAGCTGGTTCGCGGCGCGTCGACGAGCGCCGCCGGCCCGGAGACGTCGAACTCCGCGATGTGCTGCCCGCCGGCATTGAACGCGAAGATCGACCTGTCCGTCTCGTACCACACCGTTCCGTCGCGGGCAGTCGCGATGACCGCGTTGGCGGACGGCGGCCCGGTCCGCACGCCGCCGATAGAACCCGCACCGTAGGCGAGGATACCTGCATCCGTCGCGACGAGCACGCGGCCCCCGCGGTCGATCGCGAGCGCGGTGGAATTCGGCACCGCGACCTTGCGAACGACGTGCCCGTCGCTTTGCGCCAACTCCACGAAGAACGGTTGGGGTGTCGAGCCTGGACCGTAGAGCGCGACGACGCTTCGGGAGCCGAGAACGCGAAGACCCTCGAGCGTCATCGCCCTGATCTCTTTGGTCGTGCGCAGCGGCGGATGCGGTACCCCGACGCTCCACGCCTGACTGCCGTCGGCGGCACGATAGCGCGCGACGCGGCCATCGTTCTCGTCGGTCGAACCGTATTGAAGCGAATCTGCAACGATCGCATCGCCGTCAGGCGTCAGCGCGAGCCCGACCGGCCTCTCGCCGGGCAGCAATGCGATCGTCCGGGACGGTGCCGTGGCCCCCGGCTCGAAGATCGCGATCGACGCACGCGTTTTTTCCCCGTGCCCGCGATTCGTCCAGTCGCCGGAGTTGAGCACGAAGAGCCGGTTGCGATCGTCGACGGCGAGCGCGGACGGCCCGACGACACCGCCGATCAGACGCCGCACGAGCTTGCCATCCGCACGAAACACATCGACCGCTCCGGTGTCGATGTGCTCGTGGGCGTCATCGTCCCACCCCGACGAGTCTTCCGCAACGTAGACGAGGCCGTCGGGGCCTGCAGCCACCGCCAACGCTCGGTGATGCTCGCGAAGGCGAAGCCCACAGCGCGGCCGGCGCTCGCCGGCAACCATCACGTCGACACTCCCGGCACTCCCGGTGAGCTCGTCGAACGGCGACTGCACGACGGTCGACGGGCACGCGCGTCCTCCATATCCGGCTGGTTGCGGCGACGGTGACGTGGCCGTCGTCGCGATCAAGAGCGCGCCGGCCGCGAGCGCCGCGCGCCTCATCGGGTCTCGGTTTGGTCGATCAAAAGGATCGCACGGCGCCCGCTGCCTTGGAGGCTCCGCAGCGAGGTGACCGCGGCGCCGACCGGACTCTTGGGATCGAGCATCTCGGTGACGCTGTAGCCGAGTTGCTCCTTCGCCTGTTGGTCGATCGGGCCGCGCAGCATGTCGGGCACCTTCGAGTAGTTGTCGATCAGGTCGAACGCGGCGCCGAGTTGGGCGCGAATGCGCTGCGGGTCGGCGACGAAGAGATACACCGAGCGTTGCGATCCCGAGGTCGCGAACGACACGCCGTCGACGGTCTTCGACGACCATCCGTTCGTGTCGCCGTTCGAGACGTCGACATGATCGCGCGACGCGTGAAAGCCCGCCGGCGGAGTCTTGCGCAGCGAAACGATCCAGCCCGACAGCTGCGCCATCGAGGCGCCGGTCTGCGCGATGATCTCGTTCCCCCGATAGTTCTTCGGCGGCACGCTGGCTTGAGGATCGGCCTTGCGGATCGCCGCGAACATCTGCGTCGAGTCGATCGGCACGACGGTCATTACGCTGCTGCCGGAATAGAGCGGAAAATCGCTCGGGTTCGCGACCATCCGCTGCGCCGGCTGGACCGCTCGTGGTTTGGGTCTCTTCGTGCTTGGCGCAGCTCGTCGCGACGACGCACGCCAGCGCGACGGCGATACCGGCGGCCCGTGAGGCTCCGTTCATGCTGGCCTCTTCGGAGACGCGAAGAAGGCGCCTTGCGGCGCCCTCATCGTCCCGGCGAAGGGTGAGTGACCGGCGCACGTTGCGCCGACGCGCTTACGCGGCGGTCGTCGCTCCGACGGCGTCCTTGGCCAGCGCGGTGAGCCGGGCGAAGGCGGCCGCGTCGTGCACGGCCAGGTCGGCCAGGGCTTTGCGGTTGACCACGACGCCCGACTTCTTGAGCCCGGCCATCAGCTTGGAGTAGCTCAGGCCCTCGCGCCGCGCGGCGGCGTTGATGCGGGCGATCCACAGCGAGCGGAAGTCCCGCTTGCGGACGCGCCGGTCGCGGAACGCATACGCCAGCGAGTGGAGCAGCGCTTCGTTCGCGACGCGATAGTTGCGGCGGCGCGCCGCGCGGAAGCCCTTGACGAGCTTCATCACCTTGCGGCGGTGCTTGATCTTGTTGAGACCGCGTTTGATTCGTGCCATGTCGGTGCCTTACAACAGGTAGGGGATCTGGGGCGCGAAGCGCTTCAGATCGCCCTTGAACGTCGGCTGATCGCGGCGGAAGTTCCGCTTGCGTTTGCGCGACTTCTTGCTCAGTATGTGACCGCAGCCGTCGAACTGGTGGCGGTGAAGGACCTTACCGTTGGCGGTCACTTTCACGCGCTTGGCCGTACTGCGGTGCGTCTTGATCTTAGGCACTGGCTCCCCCGATGGTGGCTACGGCGTCGGTTCCGCTCTCGGCGACGTCGGGCTCGGCCTCATCGTGATGATCGGCTTCATCGTGATGCGGGACGGTCTCGACTTCATGGTGCGCCGTGTCGGTCTTCAAGTGAACGAAACGCGGCGGACCGAGCGGGGTGGCTCGCGGAGCCATGATGAGAAACATGTTCTTTCCTTCGAGCTTCGCCTCGCGTTCGACGATGGCGCTGTTCTCGAGGTCTTTGGCGATGCGGTCGAGCAGACGTTTCCCGAACGCGGTGTACGTGATCTCGCGCCCGCGGAACATGATCGTGACTTTGACTTTTCCGCCGTCGAGAAGAAGCCGCTCGGCCATCTTCGCTTTGACTTCGTAGTCGTGGACGTCGATCTTGGGACGCAGCTTGACCTCGCGCAACTCCCAATTGCGCTGCTTCTTGCGCGCCTCTTTGTCTTTTTTCGACTGCTCGTACTTGAGGCGACCGTAGTCGCCGATCCGGCAGACCGGGGGTACCGCGGTCGGGGAGACCTCGATGAGGTCGAGCCCCTTGGTCCGGGCCATGTTGAGGGCTTCTTCAGTCGGTATGACACCGAGCTGTTGGCCTGCATCATCGATGACGCGGACTTGGCGGATTCTGATCTGCTCGTTGACGCGCAGCGGTCGTGCTATGACAAACTCTCCGGAAAAGGACGTGAAAAAAAGCGAAGACGCCGAAGCGGTCCCCGCTATTCGTGAAAGACCGGATCGCCCGCGGGCATCCGGTGAGGGTAGTGGGGTTCGGCGAACCGATCCCGCCCTGCTTCGGCCCGCGGAGCGTACCATGCCGCCGAGGGGAGCGTCAAGCAATCGGCACGAGCCGTGACTATCAATTCCCCTCGGGTGGGCAAGCGAGCCCGAGACCCATGGCGAGCTTCGCGGCGGCGTAGGTCTGCCGAGCGATCGGCCGGATCGTATCGGCGGAGCGGCGTCAGCAGCGCGCGCAGGTGGTCGGGAGCCGCGAGCAGCTCGGCGTAGCGGGCCTGCAGCGGCGCGAGCTCGGCGACGAGCGCGTCGACGATCTCGCGCTTGAGCGCGCCATAGCCCTTGCCGGCGAAGTGCGCCTCGGCGGCTTCGCGCGTCGTGCCGGTCGCGGCGATGTAGATCGTGAGCAGATTGCTGACGCCCGGACGTTCGCGATCGATCGAGATCTCCGCAGCCCGAGTCCGTTTTCGCCGACATGATCGCGCTGCTTGATCGCGTCGGACGAGGTCGAGCACGCCGACGGCGTGCCCCGCGCCGGTGGCGCTCTTGCTCATCTTCTTGGTCGGATCGTCCAGGCCCATGATGCGCGCGCCGACCGCGGGAATCGTCGCTTCGGGAAGGACGAACGTCGCGCCGAACGTCGCGTTGAAGCGCTGCGCAAGATCGCGGGTGAGCTCGACGTGCTGCTTCTGGTCGGCGCCGACCGGCACGAAGTTGGTGCGATACAACAGGATGTCGGCCGCCATCAGCAGCGGGTAGGTGAACAATCCGACGGTCGACTGCTCGCGCCGCTCGGCGGACTTCTCCTTGTACTGCGTCATGCGCTGCAGCTGGCCCATCGACGCGACGCCGTTCAACAGCCACGCCAGCTCGGCGTGCTCGGCGACGTCGGACTGCACGAACAGCGCGGACTTGTCAGCGGATCGATCCCGGCGGCGAGCAGGATCGCCGCCGTCTCGAGCGTCTTTTCGCGCAGCTCGGCCGGGTCTTGCGGCTGCGGTGATCGCGTGCATGTCGACCAGGCAGAAGATGTTGAAGTGCTCTTCCTGTTCGGCGGCCCAGCGCCGCACGGCGCCGTAGTAGTTGCCGATGTGGATCGTTCCCGTCGGCTGAATCCCCGAGAACACGACCGGTTTGCCGCTCATCGCGGCCTCGCACGGTTCGGGCGCGGCGGAAACTCCGGACGCGCCGGCGTCGTCGCCAGCGCCTCGCCGACCAGCCGCAACGCCTCCTCCATCTGCGGGTCGACGCCGCGCCGCACGTCCTGCGGGGCGATGTCGACTTCGTGCGTCGGATCGGTGCCGTAGTTCTCGACGCCCCAGCCGGCGTCGCTGAACCAGAACGAGTACTCGGGCTGCGTCGTCTCCGTGCCGTCGATGAGGCGATGGCGCGGGTGAATGCCGATGACGCCGCCCCAGGTGCGCATGCCGACCAGCGGACCGAGGCCGTACAACTTGAAGCAGTGGCTGAAGATGTCGCCGTCGCTGCCGGCAAACTGGTTGGTGAGCGCGACGATCGGCCCGGCGACGCTTTCTTCGGGATACGGAAACGGCGGCGCCCAGCGCGAGACGTCGTAACCGACGCGCTTGCGCGCAAGCTTTTCGAGCAGCAGCGCCGAGACGTGACCGCCGCGGTTGTAGCGCACGTCGACGATCAAACCGTCGCGGTCGAAGTCGGTCAGATAACCGCGGTGGAACTCGGCGAATCCCCACGGCCCCATGTCGGGGACGTGCAGGTAACCGACGCGGCCGCCGGTGCGCTGATGGACCAGCGCGCGATTGGCCTCGACCCAGGCTCGGTAGCGCAGCATGCGCTCGTCGCGCAGGGTTCGCACCAGCACGCGCCTGGGCTCGCCGCGGACACGTTCGATCGTGAGCACGACGTCGCGGCCGGCTTGATTGACCAGCAGCGCGCCGGGGCCGGTTTGCGCGGTCAGCGCGCGGCCGCCGATCGCGACGAGCAGATCGCCTTCTTTCACGTCGACGCCGGGCTCGGCCAGCGGCGAGTCGGCTTCGCGGTTCCACGGATCGCCGCGCAGGATGCGCTCGATGCGATACGCGCCCAGCGCGTCGTCCCAGCCGATGTCCGCACCGAGAAAACCACGCTGGTACTGCGGCGGGCGCGGTTTGTCGCCGCCGATCTCGTAGGCGTGCGAGGTGCCGAGCTCGCCGTGCATCTCCCAGATCACGTCGGAGAGCTCGTCGCGCGTGCGGACCTTCGGCAGCAGCTTCTCGTAGCGCGTGAGCACCGCGGGCCAATCCACTCCCGACATCTGCGGGTCCCAGAAGTTTTCGCGCTGCAGGCGCCACGCTTCGCGCAGCATCTGGCGCCACTCCCCGCGCGGTTCGACCAGCACGCTGATGCGCGCGAGATCGAGCCAACCCGAGCGCCGTCCGATCTCCGCCGGCGGCTTCTCCTCGTCGAGGTCTTCGGGGAGGTCGGCCCCCGCATCGATCGCGCGCAGCTTCCCGCGCGACGCGTAGACCAGCGTGCGCGCGTCGGGGCCGAGCACGAAGTCCTCGATCTCGAACGCGAGCGTCGCCGTGCGCTGCTGCTCGAAATCGTACGCGAGCAGCTCGCCCTCGGAGTCCTCGTCGTCGCGGTCGCCCGGCCGGATTCCGTGGACGGGGAAGCGCGAGAAGACGGCTCGCCCTTTCGCCGCGGCGATCCGATCGTAGGCGCCCTCGTCGACGGGAAAGGCCAGCATCCGCAACGGCAAGCCGTCCGCGTCGACGGTCACCTCCGGCTTGGCCCCGTCCTTGTCGTCGTCGTCGTCATCGTCGTCGTCGTGACGCTTGTGCAGCGGCGCAGGCTTGGGGACGAGCGGATTGGCCGTATTCGCGCCGAGCGCGATCAGATACGGCCGCCACGCTTCGGGAAAGCTCAATTCGAACTGCAGCGCGTCGTAAACCGGATAGAAGTCGCGCGTCGAGAGGAAGTAGAGATACTTTCCCTCCGGATCCCAGGCCGGCGAGCGATCCTCGCGCAGCGCCGTCGTCGCGTCGACGACGCGTCCGGTGGCGCATTCCACCAGCCGGATGATCGAGGTGCGCGTTTTCGGCGACCAGGTGTACGCGAGCCAGCGCCCGTCGGGCGAGAAGGCCGGCTCGTCGATGCGTTCGCCGATGCTGCGGTCGACCCGGCGCGGCGCCGTGCCCAGATCGAGCAGCCACAGCTCGTGGCGGTTCGTCGCGAAGGCCAGCGTATCGCCGGCCGGCGATGCGGTGAGCGCGTGCAGCACGCCCAAGTCGTCGTGGGTGACGTACTCGGGCGGCGCGCTCTGGTCGACCGGTGCGATCGCGACGCGTTCGTAACCCGCGGCGTCGTCGACGTACGCGACGCGGCGGTCGTCGTGCAGCCAGGTCAGCAGCCGGCGGCGCGCCGTCTCGTTCGGCGCTGCCGGTCCCGGTGCGCTGCCGGACGGGTGTTCGACGACCGCCTCTTCCCACAGGGGCATCGTGTACGCGTGGCCGCGCGAGACGATCGCGAGCGCCGTGCCGTCGTGCGACGGCATCCAGTTTTCGAGCAGCGTCGCCGCGCTGACGAAGCGGCGCGCCGTTCCGGGCGCGTTCGACGGCATCTCGACGGCGACGCGGCGGGCGGCACCGTCGCGCGGATCGAGCAGCACCAGCTCGCCGCCGCAGGCGAAGACGATGCGCGTTCCGTCGGTCGCCGGAAAGCGCGCGTAGTGTTCGGTTTCCGCGCGTGTGCACGCGCAGGTCGCCGCCGTCGGCGGTGACCGAGTACAGGTTGCCGATCCCCGCGTGGTCGGAGAGGAAGAAGACGCGCTCGCCGATCCACATCGGCCAGACCAGGTTGCCGCCGAGCTCGCGACAGATCCGCACGTACTCCCCGGCTGGGCGCGCGTCGACCCACAGGTGTCCGGCCGTTCCGCCGTGATAGCGTTTCCAGCGCGCGGGATCGATCGCGTTGCGGCCGAGCAGGGCGGCGCCGTCGTGACGCACCGCGATCGTCATCGCGTGTCCGAGGCCGAGCTCGACCGGTTCGCCGCCCGCGACGTCGATGCGAAACGCGGTCGTCTCCTTGACGAACGGCGACCCGGCGTCCGACGTGAAGAACACCGCGCGTCCGTCGTGCGACCAGCCGCAGCAGTACAGCACTTCGGCTCCCAGCTGGGTGAGCCGGCGCGGCACGCCGCCGCGGGCATCCATCACGTACAGCTCAGGGTTTCCCTCCGCGCGTCCGACGAACGCGACCAGCGATCCATCGGGCGAGAGGCGCGGCAGCGTGCACTCGCCTTCGGTCGTGGTCAGACGGCGCGCGATGCCGCCGTCGTCGCCGACCAGCCAGAGATCGTCCTCGCATGCGAAGACGATGTGGTGGCCGGCGATGGTCGGGGTCCGCACGTAACCGGAGGCGCTCACCCGCCACGGGTACGCGGAGGGGCCGATGGAGTCCCGGGTCCCGGCGCGGTTTGGCGGGCAGGACGCTGCGGTAAAGCATTCGAGCGATGGACACCGACGAACGAAGCGTGAAAGACCTCATCAACGATGCCCGCCAGCGGGTCGAGCGCCGGACGTTCGTTCAAGACGTGACCGAGCCGCTGACCGGCCGGATCGACCGGCGCAAGATCGCCGCCAAGTTCAACAGTCTCGAGCACGCTGTCGACGACCTCGCCGAGGCAGTCGACCGGGTAGCCGCACAAAAGTCCGCGTAACCGCGGAACGGGAGTCATTGCGCGCGTCCGTGAACGCGAACGCGCGATGAACGACGACCTCCTGACGGCGTTTCGGGCCGGCGATCCGCGCGCGCTTGCGCGAGCGATCTCGCGCTGTGAGTCCGGCCGCGGCGCGGAGCTCATCCGGGCGCTGTACCCGTTGACCGGCCGCGCGCTCACGGTCGGCCTGACCGGTCCGCCCGGCGTCGGAAAATCGACCTTGACCTCGGCCATCGTTGCGCACGTGCGCGCACAAGACAAGACCGTCGGCGTGATCTCGGTCGATCCCAGCTCGCCGTTCTCGCACGGCGCGCTGCTGGGCGATCGCATTCGGCTGGCCGAGCATTTCGTCGATCCCGAAGTCTTCATTCGTTCGATGGCGTCGCGCGGTCATCTCGGCGGCCTGGCCGGCGCGACCGCCGACGCGGTCTCGCTGATGGACGCGTTCGGCAAGGACGTTGTGCTGATCGAAACGGTCGGCGTCGGTCAGTCGGAGATCGAGATCGCCGAGGTCGCCGACACGACGCTCGTCGCGCTCCAACCGGGCAGCGGCGACTCGGTGCAAGTGCTCAAAGCGGGGATCCTCGAGATCGCCGACGTGTTCGTGGTGAACAAGAGCGATCACCCGATGGCGCTGCAGCTGCAGCGCGAGATCCGCTCGATGATGGAGATGCTCGACTTCGCGGGCTGGGTTCCCGCGCTGGTGAGCACCCAAGCGCTGGCCGGGACCGGTGTCGACAAGCTGTGGGAGGCGATCCTTCGGCACGACACCTGGCTGCGCGAGACCGGCGCGATCCGCGCGAAGCGCCGCTCGGCGTTCGCGCACCGCGTGCGGCAGCTCGCCGTCGGCACGCTCGAGCGTCGCGTCGAAAACGTGATCGAAGATCTGGCCGGCGATCTGGACCCCTACGCGGCCGCCGACGCGGTATTGGAAACGTTCGGCGTCCACGGCGGCGCGCTCGCCGCCGGCAACGCGCGCCACGCCGGCGGTGTGCGCGCCCGCGTCAAAGGGTTTTAGCTCGCTCAATTTCAACAATTTTCTTGAGTCGCGATTGCTACGGGACAAACCCGATGTCGGGATACTTCCCATCTTCATTCGAAGAAGAGCTCAGGATCGACATGACCAGTGTCGATCGTTTCCGACGAAGCGGCCTTGCCTATCTGTTTGCGCTTGCATTCACTGCGCAGCGCCGCGGGGCGCGGGTACAATTTCTACATCCGGCGCCTGGTGTAATGCCGAGAGTACCTCCATTTGACGAACTTCTTTCAAGTACTCGCTGGCGCCCAATTGTGGCGGAAGAGTCGGATGTTGAGATTCGTAGTGGTAACGCGCGGTTGAAGAGCGACGGCTCACGAAACGCGCGTGGCGAGTCTCGCCGACAAAGCGCGACGCGTTTCGCGCAAGGATGCCACCTACGCTTCGCTCGGCGGACACCTGCTGCAGCGCGAGTATTCGACCGCTTCCTCCGGTGCCGTTCGGCCTCCACGGCGGCGCGCGACCCGGTTGGCAACGCGCGATTGGCAGTCTGCTCCACCATCAAGGGACCATACTAACTTCCGCAGGTTGAGGCGAGGTCGTCGCGCGTGTGGCGCGGGCCGATCGGGAAGCTCGCGCGCAGCGTGACGGCCGACGGTTCGCCGAGACGGTCGACGCTGGTGAGATAGCTGCGGTTGGTGAGGTTCTCGACCGAGAGCGTCAGCATGCCGTCGCCGCCGAACGGTGCGGAGATCTTTCCGCCGACCAGGAGCGCGCTGCCGAGCGGCTCGGTGTTGAGGTCGTCGGCGTACGCAAGCCCGAGGAACGACGCCTCGACGCCGTAGCGCACGGGGCCGGCTTGCGCGTCGATCGCCGCGGTCGCCGAGCGGTCCGGAACGAACGCGAGGCGCTTGCCGATGTCGGCCGTCGGGCCGTCGGTGACCCGCGCGTACTGCGTCTGACCGCTCAGGCGCAGGCGCGCGCACCGGCCGAGCGATTCGGTGTAGGTCGCGATCGCGCCGTCGGTGTGTTCCCGCGCGACGTTCTCGCGCCGTTGCAGCGTCGGCGTGAACGTGACGAACGCGATCGCGTCGGAGACGAGCGTTCGGGTGAAGTCGACGGCGAGGCGCGAGTTGTGCCCGAGGATATCGATCCCCGCGCTGTCGGTTCGCGCACGTTCCGGGACCAATGCGGGGTTCGGCGCCATCTGGACCGCGCCGACGTTGAAGCCGCGCACGAGCTCGTTGAGGTACGGAGCCCGGAACCCGGCGCCGCTCGAAACGCGCAGCGCGACCGACGGCGACAGATCGTAGCGCAGCGCGAGCCGCGGCGAGACGGCGGCGTCGTCGCGCGCCCGGGCGTTCACGACGGTCGACACCCCGTCGCCGCGACGACGGTGACGAGCCGCTCGTCGGCCACGCCGACGCTGTCGTACCGCGCGCCGGCGAGGGCCTCGAACGGGCCGACGCGCGAGGTGAGCTGTAACGCGAAGCCCCCCAGCGTCTGATCGCCGCTGCCGATCGCCTGCAGGACGCCCGCCGCGCTGCGCTGGTCGCTGATGCCGTGGACCGAACGCAGATCGGCGCGCGCGTCGACCACCAACGCCGGCGAGGTCGAGGTCCAGGTTGCGTACACGCCGTCTTCCCAACTCGGTACATGTTGGACGTAGCGCACGACGCCGGGTTTGGTCGGATATTGGTCGGCGAGGTTGATGACTTCCGTGTCGCGGTTGTAGACGGCGACGCTGGTTTCCGTATGGTTGCCGGCGAGATCGTAGCGCAGCGATTGCTGCGCGAGCGACCGTCCGAAGTCGTAGTTCGGCCGCCCCTGCGCCTGGGCGTCGCTCGAGAACAAAAACGAACCCTCGAACGTTCCGGCGCCGCCCAGCGTGCGAAGGCGCACCTGCGTCGCGTCGCTCTGGCTGCGCGCGTTCTGGTCGATCCGCGTGCGCATCGTCACCGGGGTGATGAAGTACGAAGACGAGGTGGTCGACGTCCACACCGACGCCGCGAGCCCGGAGGACAGCAGGCTGCGATAGAACAACGATTCGTCGCTGAGCGACAAGCCGCCGCCGGCGACGCTCACCGCGCCGTCGGGCGGAAGCCCGGCGCCGCCGGCCGGGCCGCGGGTCTGCAGCGAGAGCACGCCGCCGACGCCGCCCGATCCGTAGAGCGCGGATCCCGCGCCGCGCAGCAGCTCGGCGCGTGTGATGTCGCCGGCCGGGTATGCCTGCCAATCGACTTGGCCGCCGAATGCGTCCTGCGCGGGAACGCCGTCGACCAGCACGACACCGCGGTCGTTGCCGGCTCCGTCGAACGAGACGCGCAGTTGTCCGTAGTTGGTGAACGCGCTGTTGCTGCGATTGCGGTCGAAACCAGGGAGATCGCGCAGCAGCTCGTCGGTGGTCGTCGCCGGCGTGTCACGCACCGCTTGCGCGTCGAGCACCGACGCTGCGACCGGCAACCGGTGGAGGCTGGACGGTGAACCCGTCGCGACGCGTACCACGCCGATCACCGCCGGCGCGCGATGCAGGACGACTCGCACCGTGTCGCCGCCGAGCGTGACCTGGGCCGTGACGAAGCCGGGCGCCTCGATCGTCGCGCTGCGCGCGACCAGGCCTGAACGAGCGAAGACTTCACCGGCGCGATCGGCATGTTCCCGGTCGACGGTGCCGTCGGCGGCGACGAAACGAACCGTCGCCTGCGATACGGGCGCGTCGTTGTCGTCGACGACGACGACCGAGGGTTCCAGGGCGGCGACGATCGCGGCGATGACGATCGCCAACACGGCTTACACCAAGCCCGCGCGCAACGCGCAGACCGCGGCGGTCACCCAATGGCGATTGCCCATCTTCTTGAACAGGTGGCGCACGTGCGTGTGGATCGTTGCCGGCACGCAACCCAGTTGGGCGGCGATCTCCGCGTTCGAGCAACCGTCCACCAGGAGCGCCGGAATCGCGCGCTCGCGCGGCGTGAGATGCGGCGGTGGCGGCCGTCCTTTTGGGTGGAGCAGCACCCGCGAGATCTCCGGGTCGAGCCACGTCGCGCCGGCGGCGACCGCGGCGATCGCCTGGCGCAGGCGCACGACGGGGGTCGAGACCAGGCAGCAGGCGTCCGAACCCCCGTCGAGCGCGGCGCGCAGCAACGGTTCGTCAACGCTGCGGCGCTTGAGTGACAGAACGTCAACGTCGGGACGGCGAGCCTTGGCCGCCCGAACGAACGCGATCCCCGGCGCCGGCGCGCCGCCGGTGGTTCGGATCGACTTCGTCCGCGTCCTGACAGCGAGCATAAACCCGGTCGGCTCCTCCCGGCGCGAAAGAAAACTCCTGCGGGGCACTGTCCTGCGACGGACGCCGCAACCAATCCTATGCACGCTGTCGCCCGGACCGCGCCTACACCGAATGGGTCGACTTGTCGGCGTCGGGTTGCGCCCGTACGTTAGGAAGGATGGGCTGAGTGCCCGACGACTTCATTGGGAAGGTTCCATGCGCCGCATTGCCTTGGTGCCCTTAATCGTCCTCGTCCTGCCCGAGAGCATCCTCGACGCGGTGTCGAAGGGTCACCTGGCCGTTGCCGTGACGTGGAGCCGTCGATCGGATACTTCTTGCGCTCGCGCAGCGACCTCAAGGTCGTGACCGTGCGAACTCGCGCGCGATGGGCGCGCCCGAACAGTACGCCTTCCCGATCGCGAACGCCGCCCGGCAGGGCCACACGCGCACGCGCGACGCGCTCGACGCCGCGATCGGCAAAAACAAGGCCGAGTTCACGCGCATTCTCGAACGGTACGGCGTGCGGCTCTACCAGGCACCGAGCGACGTCGGATGTTCGATGAAGTCAGTTCAAGAACGGATCGGCTTCGTCGGCGTCGGCCGCATGGGCGCGAACATGGCGCGCCGGCTGCAGACGCGCGGTTATCACGATCGCCGCGGTCTACGATGCGCGACCGTCGGCCGGCGACGCTGGCCGTCGAGCACCGAGCGGCCAGCCGCCGCCGATCCTCGGCCGACGTCACGGCGCGCTCCGACGTCATCATCACGGTCGTCACCGACGACGCGGCGATGCGACGCATTCTTCGCGCCCAGCGACGACTCGCTGCTGCGGACGCGCACGGGCGAAGCTGTTCGTCAACTGCGCGACCGATCACGCCGCAGGTGCACGTCGAGGTCGAGCAGCGCGTGCGAAAGCGCCCGGCGCGCAACGCATCGAAGCCTGCATGGCGAGCTCGATCACGCAGGCGCGCGAGGGAACGCTCTACCTGATGTTCGGCGGCGACGCGAGGCGTTCGAGCGGCGTGCGGCCGATCCTCGAGGCGCTCAGCGAGATCGCTGCGCTACATCGGCCCGGCCGGTCGAGCGCGCGAAGGTCAAAGCGCTCGTCAACATGGTCATGAACATCAACACCGCCGGACTCGCCGAAGGGCTCGGCCTCGGCGACGCGCTCGGCCTCGACCTGACGATGCTGCGCGAGGTCTTCGCCGAGACCGGCGCGGCCTCGCGCGTGCTCGAGACCGACGGCGAAGACATGCAGAACCGCGAGCACGACGTGCTACTTCTCCGCCGCGCACGCCGCCAAGGATTCGCGGCATCGCGGCTCGACGCTCGCGCACGACGGGTCTGGACTTGCCCCTCGCCGAGGCGACGGCGGGGCAATTCGACACGCATGGTCGACGCTCGGCCTCGGCGAGCTCGACAAATCCGGCGTCGCCGAGCTGACCTTCGCTTCACGACGCGCCCGCAAATCATCGAAGGTTTAGCTCGCGGAGCGAGGTTCCGGGGAACAGCACCTCGACCAAGTCCATTCCGCTCAAACATGCTCGAAGATCTCGACGAGTTGCGCGCGGAAGCGGGCGGCGATGCCTGACTCCTCCGGGCGGCGTGGGTTCGCCACGATCGCCGCCTTCCTCGCCGGCATTTGCCTCACCGAATGGCGCCGTCCCCGCGCTGTACACCGCCGCGAAAGTGACGGCCGATGCCGACTTCGCATACCGTGCGCGACGTGTCACGGCGAACACTCGAGGGCGGTGTCGGACCGGCGTTGACCGGGCCGAATTTGGTGCGGTTGGCGAAGAAGAGATGCCCGACCACTATGTCACGGTCCTGGCTTCGATCCTCAAGGTGAACGGTTATCCGGCGGGCTCCAAGCCGCTGACCTATGCGGATGCCACGAAGTCATCGGTGATCATGACCACCTACGGTAAAATGAGATGATCGCAGCGGCGCTCGCGGCTCTGGGCGGCGGATAGGGAGGTCGATCGATTCGTTGCGCGCCCCGTGCGGCGGAAATGTGTCGCCGCGGCGCGAACGCGGCGCACCGATGGAAGCGGTCCGTGAACGCAGCATCCGGTTGAGCGACGGCGCGCAGACGACGCTGCAGCAGTGGGGCGATCGAGGTCCGTTGGTGCTCGCCGTTCACGGTGTCGGCGGGTCGCGACGCGGTTGGGCGCGGATCGGCGAGCACCTCGTCGGGACCGCGCGCGTCGTCGCGTACGACCAGCGCGGCCACGGCGACTCGACGGCGCGCAGCCCGATGACGGTCGAGCGCATCCTCGACCACCTCGGCGACGTCGTCGCGTCGCTCGGCGAGCCGGTGGACGTGCTGATGGGACACTCCTGGGGCGGCGCCGTGGCCATCGTCGGCGGATGCCGATGCTCCAGTGCGGTACTCGTCGCATCGATCCGATGTTGCGTTTGGGCGCCCGCCTGTGCCCGGCAACGTGCTGCGGGAGCACCGCGCGGCGTCGGCGCAGTCCGGTGAAGAGCGCGAGGCGGCGATTCGCCGCTCGTATGCGGAGCTGCCGGAGATCGAGGTCGCCGCTAAACTGCACGCGGCGCAGTGCATCGCGATCGGCACGCTCGATGCTCGGCGCCCGACAGCGAGATCGAGGCCGGCCGGCTGGGATTCATCCCAGTGCGGTCGACCACTATCCGAAACCGCTGCTGCTCGCGCTGCCCGATCCCGCGCGCAGCGTCGTTCCTCCGGAGGAGCGTGAGGAGCTGCGCGCGCGCGGCGGACCGCAGGTCCGCTTCGCCGTGTTCGACGGCGCGGGCCACTCGCTGCACCGCGAAGCCTTCGACCGTTTCGTCCCGGTACTCGAGGCGTTCCTCAAGGAATGACCTGCGGACGCCGCGCGCACGAAGGTGATCCTTAGTAGCGCGTGCGGGCGTCCGGAGAATCGCGCTCGAGCGTGGCTGCCAAGCCAGACCCGCTGCCATGCGCCACAGACTACGTACCGCGCGGCGCACCTGGGCGGCGTCCGGCGCGTCTTGCGCGACGTCGGTAGTGACGAACGAACGCCAGCGATCGCCGCAGCGGACGTTGACGCTGTAGCTCAACATGTCCATGCCCGGCGGGCGGGCGATCGTGGCGCGCGTGCAAAGACCTGCATCCGTCACGAGTTGCGCCACCTTCGAGAAGTCGACCTTGGCGCGGTAGCGCCCGTTGAGCTCGTCGAGAATGCCTTCGAAGCGCGCGGTGCCGTCAGCGTCATAGGCCAGCCACTGGTTCGACGGCGAGTAACCCCCATCGGTGCGCACGACGACCGCGGTCGGCCTGGGGTCGAGCGGGATCGCCGGATTCCGGCGGACCGGCGAAGACGGGTCTCGTCGGCGCCAGCGCGCAAAACCGTGCCGGCGACAAATCGAGTGACGAATCTACGCCGACGATTCTATCACGCAAAGGAGTGATCCGGGTTAAGAAGCCGCGCTGACGGCGGGCCTCCGTGTCGGGTCGCGTACCTTCTACGTCATCGTAAACACGATGCACGACGACGCGCGCTTGCGCGCCTTGCGTTCGTATCGCATTCTGGATACTCCACCGAAACCGCGTATGAGTCGCTGGTCCGGCTTGCCGCGTCGGTTACCCTGAGCCCGTCGGCGCTGATCTCTTTCGTCGACGAGACGCGCCTGTGGTTCAAAGCCAGCGTTGGGCTCGGCGGCGTCGCCGAAACGCCGCGCGCGGCCTCGTTCTGCGCCGTAGCGATCCACGGATCGCTGAGCTGCTCGAGATCGCCGACGCGCGTGTCGACCAGCGCTTCGCGTCCAGCCCGCTGGTTACCGCCGGACTCCGCGTTCGTTTCTACGCCGCCGCCCCGTTGCTCACTCCGGCCGGCGACGCGCTCGGCACGATCTCCGTGCTCGACCGCGAGGCGCGCACCCTCACCGGCGTGCAGCGCGACCAGCTCGCCCTCCTCGCCCACCTGGTGATGTACGAGCTCGAGCCGGACAAGCTGTTGCCGCAGCTTGCCGACGGCTCGCGCGAGCGTCACCGACCTCACCCAAACGGCGTCGAGCTCGCGCGGCCTTCGACCGCGGTGCGCGCGCTGCTCGACGCGGTCGGCAGCCGCAACCGGCGGCACAGCCGCGCCTGCTGCGGCGCGCCGTCGACGGTTCGTACGGCGTCGTCGCGGCGCTCGACCACCGCCCGTTACCCGGCGGGCGCGCGTCCGCCGGGCGCGGCCGCCTTCGCACTCGAGCACACCCCGGCCGACGAGCTGGCCCTCTCGATTCCGCACGCGAGTTCGTATCCCGAGTTCCTCCTAGCGGTCCGCTACCCCGACCGGCGACCCGAAGAATCCGACCGCAGCGCGCTCCGAGCTCGTCGCCTCGGCGTTCGCGATCGCCGTCCGTAATATCGCCGCTCTATGCCGAAACCGAGCGGCGTCGCCTCGAGCTGATCGAGGCGCGGGCGACGCAAGCCGAGTCTCGTCGCCCGGCTCGCGCGCGACGTCCGCGGCCCGGTCACCAGCATCGTCGGCTTCGCGCGTCTCTTCGAAGAGGACGCCCGCTTCCCGGTTGACGCCCGCGCAGCGCTCGCAACTCGTTCGGGCCAGCGGCGAGCGCATCGGCGAAATCGCGGCCGACATCGACCTGCTCTCGCGGATCGAGTTGGCCGCGGTCGATCCGCAGTGGCTGTCCGTCGACCTGCCGCGAGCTCGCGACGGCGGCCGGCGCAGGTGCTCGAGCGAGCCGATGCGGTCCGCGTGGTCGCCGACCCCGAGCTGCTGACGACGGCGCTCGGCAGGCTCGTTCACGACGGCCGGCGCGCTCTCGCGCCGGTCCGGGCGCGGCTCGAGAACCTCGACGAGGCGGTCGTGCTCGAGCTCAACGGCACCGGCGCGTCGCCGGCCGATCCGGCCGCGCCGACGATTGGCTCGCGGCTCACCCAGCGCATCGTCGAGCGGCACGGCGGGTCATTTCGCACGGGCTCGGGGGACGGAGCCTGGTGGGTTCGCATTGATCCTGCCCGCCGACCCGCGGCGCGTTCAACGCCGCTGCGGGTTCTCTTCGTCGGCAAGGCCGAGCGCGGCGGGATCTTCCCGGCAACTGCGGGGCCTGGGCTTTGGCGTCGAGGTGACGGCGGGCTCGCGCGCGGTTCGGGCCGCGCTGCCGCAGGCCGACGTTGCGGTGGTGTCCGTCGGCTCGGCCGCCTGGTCGGGCATCGACCGCTTTCCGGCCGCGAGCGCCACCGGGTCGGCTGGGTGCTCCTCAGCAGCGGCCAGACCCGCGGCGGGGAGGCTGGGACGCGGTCGTGGCCGGCCAGACCCACCACGCCGGACTTCCGCGGCGCGATCTACGCCGCCCACGCCAAGGCGCGGCTCCGGCTCGGGCTGGGCCCCGCCTCCCTCAACTGAGCGCAACCGCTGGAGCGTTCGGGAAAGTCGTGGGAAGAGGTCGAATCGAACCGGCCGACCTCGAAGGGACAAACATACGTGGCCAAGATGATCGAGCGCGCATCGGGACTGGGACCCGCCCCGACGCCGGAGTATCAAGAGCTGGTCGAGCGCTGGCAGACCAAGGCCGACCGGACGCGCCCTCGCGCCGGCAAAGGCTCGGGCGCGATCGACCGCACGATCTCCGACATCCCGCTCAAGACGGTCTACGGTCCCGACGACGTCGCGCACCTCGACCTGTCCCGCGACCTCGGCGTGCCGGGCGAGTTCCCGTACACGCGCGGCATCCACCCGACGATGTACCGCTCGCGGCTGTGGACGATGCGCCAGTTCGCCGGCTTCGGCAACGCCAAGCAGACCAACGAGCGCTACCACTTCCTGCTCTCGCAGGGGCAGATGGGCTTTCGGTCGCGTTCGACATGCCGACGCTGATGGGCTACGACTCCGACAGCCCCAAGTCGCTGGGCGAAGTCGGCAAATGCGGCGTCGCGATCGACTCGTGCGCGACATGGAGACGCTGTTCGACGGGATCGACCTCGGCGCGATCACGACCTCGATGACGATCAACGGTCCGGCCGCGATCGCGCTCGCGCAATACATCGTGACCGCCGAGAACAAAGGCATCCCGCGCGCGCAAGCTCGGCGGCACGCTGCAGGCCGACATCCTCAAAGAGTACATCGCGCAGAAAGAGTGGATCTTTCCGCCGCGGCCGCACGTGCGGATCATCGTCGACATGATGGAGTTCTGCACGCGCGAGATGCCCAAGTGGAACACGATCTCGGTCTCCGGCTACCACATCCGCGAGGCCGGTTCGACCGCCGCGCAGGAGCTCGCGTTCACGCTGGCCGACGGCTTTGCGTACGTCGAAGCAGCGCAGGCGCGCGGGATGGACGTCGACGAGTTCGCGCCGCGGCTGTCGTTCTTCTTCAACAGCCACATCGACTTCTTCGAGGAGATCGCCAAGTTCCGCGCCGCGCGCCGCATCTAGGCGCGCCACATGCGCGATCACTTCGGCGCCAAGGACCCGCGCTCGTGGCAGCTGCGCTTCCACACGCAGACCGCCGGCTGCAGCGCGACCGCGCAGCAGCCCGAGAACAACATCGTGCGCGTCGCGTTCGAGGCGATGGCGGCGGTGCTGGGCGGAACGCAGTCGCTGCACACCAACTCGATGGACGAAGTGCTCGCGCTGCCCACCGAGAAGTCGGTCGAGATCGCGCTGCGCACGCAGCAGGTCCTCGCCTACGAGACGAACGTGACCAACGTCGTCGACCCGCTCGGCGGCGCCTACTTCGTCGAGGCGCTCACCGACGAGATGGAGCGCCAGGTCGAGGAGTACTTCGCCCGGATCGCCGAGTTCGGCGGGATGGTCGCCGCCGTCGAGGCCGGCTTCCCGCAGCGCGAGATCGCCGACGCGTCGTACCGCTACCAGCGCTCGATCGAGTCCGGCGACCGCGTCATCGTCGGCGTCAACGCGTTCGAGCGGCCCGACGAGCAGCAGGCCGAGCGACCTGCTCAAGATCGGCGCCGAGATCGAGCGCGGGCAGGCGCGCGCGGTGCAGGACGTGCGCGCGAACCGCGACGCCGCGGCGGTCGAGGCGTCGCTCGCGGCGCTCAAGCGCGCCTGCGCCGGCAACGCGAACGTCATGCCGTACCTGATCGACTGCGTGAAGGCGGTCGCCACCGAAGGCGAGATCGTCGACGCGATGGTCACGGTCTACGGCCGCTACACCGAGACGACGCAGTTCTAGCATGAGCACGACCGACGCACCCAGCCGCCCGCTGCGCGTGATCGTCGCGAAGGCGGGGCTCGACGGCCACGACCGCGGCGCGAAGGTGATCGCGCGCGCGCTGCGCGACGCCGGGATGGAAGTGATCTACACCGGGCTGTTCCAGACGCCCGAGCAGATCGTGCAGACCGCGATCCAGGAAGACGCCGACGGGATCGGCCTCTCGATCCTGTCGGGCGCGCACATGACGCTCTTCCCGCTGGTCGTCGAGCAGCTGAAGGCGCAGGGCGCCGACGACATCGTGTTCTTCGGCGGCGGCACGATCCCGGCCGACGACGCGGCCGAGCTCAAACGCCTCGGCGTGCGCGAGATCTTCACCCCGGGCGCGCCGCTCTCCGACATCATCACCTTCGTCGAACGCGAGTGCGGCAAACGACGCGAACTGGCCGGATAACGTCGTGAACGCTGCCACCAGCGGCGCGCGGCGCGTTCGCACGCGCGTCGCGCCGTCGCCGACGGGCGATCCGCACGTCGGGACGGCCTACGTCGCGCTGGTCAACTACTGCTTCGCGCGCAAGCACGGCGGCGATTTTCGTGCTGCGCATCGAGGACACCGATCAGGCGCGCTCGACGCCCGAGTCGGAGCGCGCGATCCTCGACGCGCTGCGCTGGACCGGCCTGGCGTGGGACGAGGGCCCGGACGTCGGCGGCCCGCACGGGCCCTACCGCCAGAGCGAACGCTCCGCGATCTATCGGCGCTACGCCGACGAGCTGCTCGCGAAAGGCGACGCGTTCCGCTGCTTCTGCACGCCCGAGCGGCTCGAAGCGATGCGCGCGGCGCAGCGCGCCGCCGGTCAGCCGCAGAAGTACGACGGCCATTGCCTCGCCGTCCCGGCCGGCGGAGTCGGCCGCGCGCGCCGCGGCCGGCGAGCCGTTCGTCGTGCGGATGAAGGTGCCCGAGTCCGGGCGTGTGCGTCGTGCGCGACCTCGCGCGCGGCGACATTCCGTTCGAGTACGCGACCGTCGACATGCAGGTGCTGATGAAATCCGACGGCCTGCCGACGTATCACCTGGCGAACGTCGTCGACGATCACCTCATGGAGATCACCCACGTGATCCGCGGCGAAGAGTGGGTGTCGTCGGCGCCCAAGCACCTGCTGCTCTACGAGTATTTCGGCTGGGAGCCGCCGGTGCTCATGCACCTGCCGCTGCTGCGCAACCCCGATCAAGTCGAAGCTCAGCAAGCGCAAGAACCCGACCGGCATCCTGTTCTACGAGCGGATGGGCTATCTGCCCGAGGCGCTGCTGAACTTTCTCGGGCTGCTGCTCGCGCCGGCGCCCGAAGGCCAGGAGATCTTCGGCGTCGACGAGCTGATCGAACGGCTCGATCTGGCGAAGATCTCGCTCGGCGGCCCGGTGTTCGACGTCGCGAAGCTCGACTGGCTCAACGGGCAGTACCTGCGCGCGCTCACGACCGCCGAGCTGCTCGCACGCACGGCGGCGTGGGGCTTCGACCGCCGCGCGGCTCGAGCGCATCGCCGAGCTCGCCAAGTCGCGCGTCGAGCGGCTGAGCGATCTGGCGCCGACCGCCGCGTATCTTTTTCGCCGGCCGGCTCGCGGTCACGAAGGAGTCGTTCGCGGGCACGAAGCTCGACGACGACGTGCTGCGCAAGGCGCTGGCGCTGGCGATGTGGCGGCTCGACGCGGAGCGCACCTTCGACCTCGAGACCATCGAGCGCGTCCTCAAAGGCGTCGGCGAGACGCTCGGCGTGAAGTTTCGCGACCTCTCGCGCGTGTACTACGTCGCGATGACCGGCAGCCCGACCTCGCTGCCGCTGTTCGACTCGATGGAGCTGCTCGGGCGCGACCTGTGCCGCGAGCGCTTCCGCGTCGCGCTCGACGCGTTCGGCGGCGTCGAGCGCCAAAGGAGCAGAAGGAGTGGCAGCGCGTATGAGCGACGCGCGCGATCGTCCTGGCGGCCGGCAAAGGCACGCGCATGAAGTCGGCGCGGCCGAAGGTGCTGCACGAGCTGTGCGGGCGGCCGATGCTGTGGTGGGTGCTCGAGGCGCTGCGCGCGGCGCGGCGTCGACGAGATCGTCGTCGTGACGAACCCCGAGCTCGACCCGCTGCTCGACGCGCTTCGGCGTGCGAACCGTCGTGCAGCCCGAGCAGCTCGGCACCGGCGCACGCGGTGCGATCGCGCTCGACGCGCTCGAGCCGCGCGACGGCACGGTCCTCGTCGCCTACGGCGACATGCCGCTGGTCGACGCGGCGATCTTCGCCGACGTGCAGGCGGCGCTCGATGCCGGCGCGGCGACCGCGCTGGCGCTGGTGACCGCGCGGATGCCGCTGCCGTCGAGCTTCGGCCGCGTCGTGCGCGCGACGGCTGCCGCCGTTCGGCGAACGCGGTCGAGCGGATCGTCGAGGCCAAGGACTGCACGCCGAGCAGCTCGCGATCGACGAGATGAACGCCGGGATCTACGCGTTCGACGAGGGCGCGCTGCGCGACGTTGCGGCGCGCATCGGCAACGAGAACGCGCAGAGCGAGTACTATCTCACCGACACCGTCGAGCTGCTGATCGCGCGCCGGCCGGCGCGTCGCGGCGGTCGCCGTCGCCGACTACCGCAGCGTGCTCGGGCGTCAACGACCGGGTCGAGCTCGCAGAGGCGCGCGCGGTCCTCAACCGCCGGCTGTGCGAAGCGCACATGCGCGCCGGCGTGACGATCGTCGATCCCGCGACGACCTATCTGGAGCCGGGGCTGCAGATCGCGCGCCGACGTCACGATCCACCCGGGAACGTCGATCTTCGGCGAGACGCGGATCGGCGAAGGCACGTCGATCGGCCCGCACTGCCGCATCGGCAACGCGGTCATCGGCGAGCGCTGCGACATCCGCGAGAGCGTCGTCCTCTCGACCCGGCTCGGCGACGACGTGCGCGTCGGGCCGTTCGCGCACCTGCGCGACGGCAACGTGATCGGCGACCGCGTGCGCATCGGCAACTTCGTCGAGTTCAAGAAGTCCGAGATCGGCGACGACGTCAAGGCGAACCACCTGGCCTACATCGGCGACGCCACCGTCGGGCCGCGCACGAACTATGCCGCGGGCGCGATCACGTGCAACTTCGACGGCGAGAAGAAGAACCGCACCGAGATCGGCGCCGACGTCTTCATCGGCACGAACAACGCGCTGGTCGCCCCGCTCACGATCGGCGACGGCGCGATGACCGGCGCCGGCTCGGTCGTCATCCGCGACGTCGCCCCCGGCGACCGCGTCGCCGGCGTTCCCGCGCGCTCGATCGCGAAAAAGCCCGCCGAAAGCCCGTAGGCTCGGTTCACGATTGACCGGCGATCAGACGAGTCGCCTGATGGCGCATGCAGCCGTCATGATCCGTAGTCGCATCCGTATATCAGCTCGACGTGTTCCAGGCACGCTCGTATGCCGTGGCTCGGGCTGGGTTGCGTCGATCGATGGCGGCGAGTACAGTCTGGAAGGCTGCCGGCCGGCCCCAAACGCAGCGACATAGCGGCATCGCTCGCCCTGCCGAACGCTGCTTCGTCGCCGTACGACTTGTCACGCGGATGCGGATGAACATCTGGACGCCGTATGCTTCGCGGGTGGAGAGCACGCGGCGACGCGGGTTGGTCGGCCAGGGATCGCGCACGATGACGCCTCGGATGTGGCCGTCGACCGTTGGCGTAGCGCGTGTACTCGGCGGCGGTGAGGATCATCGCGTGGCCGAGCGAGCCGACGATCAGCGGGTGGTTTTGCGCGAGGTCTTGCGTCGCGGTGACCCAGTTCGCCGGAGATACGTGTCGGCCGATGACGCGGAACGGGCGGTTCGCGTCATCGACCCAGTCGCGGTTGAGTGAGCCCATGATCGCCTGCGGCGTTCCGCGCATGTTCGCGATCCCGCCGTACGCTTCGCGCACGATCCGCGCCTGGCTCACCGGGTGACCGTAGTACGCGAAGACGCCCGAGATCGCCGCGGCCCAACACCAGTTCGACTGCAGTTGCACGTTCGGTTCGAGCTGCGCGGTGACGTCCAGCTCCTGCGACGGGATGCCGGCATCGCAGATCTGCGCCATCCCGTAATCGGTCGACTGGTATCGGCCGCACTTCACGTCGGCCGAAGCCGGTCGCGCGACGGCAAGACCGCACGTGGCAACCAGCGCGACCATGACGGCGAATCGGAACAGGCGCACGGCCGGACGTCCGCGCCGGACCGGCGCCGGTGTCCTGCTCGCGGGCAGGAAAGGAGGCTTCGCGAGCCGTCTCTCTGGCTGGAATGGAGCAGTTTCCACGCGACTTCGTCGGGTACGGCGCGCGGCCGCCCGATCCGCGCTGGCCGGGCGGCGCGCGGCTCGCGGTGCAGATCGTGATGAACTACGAGGAGGGCTCGGAGTACGCGATCGGTGAGGGCGACGAGAGCTCCGAGATGTATCTCACCGAGGTCCCCGGCGCGACGCTCGGGCCCGGGCAAGCGCGACCTGATCGTCGAGTCGGTCTACGAGTACGGCAGCCGGGCGGGGTTCTGGCGGCTGATGCGCATGTTCGGCGAGCGCGACATCCCGATCACCGTGTTCGGCGCCGCGCTCGCGCTCGAGCGCAACCCCGCCGCCGCGGCGGCGATCCGCGACGCCGGCTACGAGGTCTGCTCGCACGGCTGGCGCTGGATCGGCTTCCCGAACATGGCCGAAGACGAAGAGCGCGCGCAGATGCGCCGCGCGGTCGACGTCGATCGAGCGCACGACCGGGACGCGCCCGTACGGCTGGTACTGCCGCTACGCGCCGTCGATCAACACGCGCCGGCTCGTCGTCGAGGAGGGCGGCTTTCTCTACGACTCCGATGCGTACAACGACGACTTGCCGTACTGGACGCGCGTCGGCGGCAAGCCGCATCTGGTGATTCCGTACACGCTCGACGACAACGACATGAAGTTCTCCGTCGCGCCCGGCTTCACGTCGGGCGAGGGGTTCTTCGCCTACCTCAAGGATGCGTTCGACGTGCTCTATCGCGAAGGGAAAGACCTCGCCGAAGATGATGTCGGTCGGGACTGCACACGCGCCTGGCCGGCCGGCCCGGCCGCGCCGCCGCGCTCGAGCGTTTCCTCGACTACCTCAAGCAGCACGAGGACGTGTGGATTTGCCGGCGCATCGACATCGCGCGGCACTGGATCGCCACCCACCCGGCGGAGCGCTGATGCGTACGGCGCGCATGCGCGCTTCCGAAGGCCGAGCTGCACCTGCACATCGAGGGCACGCTCGAGCCCGAGCTGATCTTCGCGCTCGCCGAGCGCAACCGCGTCGCGCTGCCGTACGCGTCGGTCGAGGCGCTGCGCCGCGCGTACGAGTTCACCGACCTGCAGTCGTTCCTCGACCTCTACTACGCGGCGATGAACGTGCTGCGCACCGAGCGGGATTTCGCCGAGCTCGCCGACGCGTACTTCGCGCGCGCGCGCGAGCAGGGCGTCGTGCATGCCGAGATCTTCTTCGACCCGCAGGCGCACACGGCGCGCGGCGTCGCGTTCGAGACGGTGATCGACGGCCTGTGGTCGGCGGTGCGCGACGAGCGAGCGGCGCTACGGCATCACCTCGAAGCTCATCATGTGCTTCCTGCGCGACCACAGCGCCGAGTCGGCGATGGCGACGCTCGAGCAGGCGCTGCCGTACGGCGAGCGGATCGTCGCCGTCGGGCTCGACTCGGCCGAAGTCGGACATCCGCCGTCGAAGTTCGCGCGCGTCTTCGAGCGCGCGCTGGCCGAAGGCTGGAAGACCGTCGCGCACGCCGGCGAGGAAGGGCCGCCGTCCTACGTCTGGGAGGCGCTCGACGTGCTGCGCGTCTCGCGCGTCGATCACGGCGTGCGCAGCCTGGAGGATCCGGCGCTCGTCGCGCGGCTGCGCGACGAGCGGATGCCGCTGACGGTCTGCCCGCTCTCGAACGTGAAGCTGCGCGTCTTCGACGACGCTGCGCGAGCACACGCTCGGGCGGATGCTCGACGCAGGGCTTGGTCGCGACGGTCAACTCCGACGATCCCGCCTACTTCGGCGGCTACGTCGGCGACAACTTCGCCGCGGTCGCCGAGGCGCTCGCTCTCGCGCCGAGCGCGCTGGTCACGCTGGCGCGCAACAGCTTCGAGGCGTCGTTCATCGACGCCGCCGACGCGCGCGCGCTACCTCGCGCTGCTCGACGCCGCGCAGCTCGAACTGGCGGCCCGCATGACGCTTCACGCGCGGCTCGCCGAGCTGGCGACGCTCGGCGCAACGGCCGACGGGATCGACCGCGCGCTGTTCACCGCCGCCGAGCACGCCGCGCGCACGCTGTTCGCGCGCTGGGCGTCGCGACGCCGGCCTGCGCGTCGAACAGGATCGCGCCGGCAACGTGTTCGCGCGGCTCGACGGGCGTGCGCGCCGACGCGCCGGTGCAGTGCGGATCGCATCTCGACACGGTCAAGCGACGGCGGCGCATACGACGGCGCGTACGGCGTCGTCGGCGGCCTCGAGGCGCTCGACCGCATCGCGGCGACGGGCGAACGCTCCCGCCGCGCCCGCTCGAAGTCGTCGCGTGGGCGGGCGAGGAGGGCAGCCGGTTCCCGCTCGGCTGTCTGGGCAGCTCCGTGTACGCCGGATTGACGCCGTACGACGACGTCGCGGCGCTGGTCGGCGACGACGGCGAGCCGTTCGCAGCGGCGCTGCGCGGACCGCACGGGTCTGCTCGCCGGCGTTCCGGTGCGCGACGGTTTCCCGCCGCCGGCGGCGTACGTCGAGCTGCACATCGAGCAAGGCCCGGTGATGGAACGCGCGGGCGTGCGGCTCGGCATCGTGACCGCGATCGCCGGCCAGCGCCGGCTGAGCGTCGTCGTCGACGGCGTCGCCGGACATGCCGGAACGATCCCGATGGCGCGATCGCGCCGACGCGCTGTGCGCCGCGAGCGAGCTCGTGCTCGCCGTCGAGCGGGCCGCGCTCGACGCCGGCGAGCGCGGTCGCGACGGTCGGCCGATGCTGGTCGTCGACCGAATCAGACCAACATCGTGCCCGGGCGCGTGCTCGTTCCGCGTCGACCTGCGCTCGGTCGACGACGCGCGCGTCGTCGGCGATCGAACGCGTCGTTGCGCGAGCGCGCCGCCGCAGGTCGCCGCGGCGCGCGGCGTCCGCGTCGCGATCGAGACGCTCGAGGTGCGCGACGCGGTGCCGATGGAGCGCGCGCATGCGCGGGCTCGTCCGCGACGCGTGCCTCGCGCTCGACCCGCGCGCGATCGACATCGCCAGCGGCGCCGGTCACGACGCGATGTGCGTCGCCCACGATCGCCCCGACCGCGATGATCTTCGTCCCCAGCATCGGCGGCCGCAGCCACGTCGGCGACGAGCGCACCGCGCCGGCCGACCTCGAGCTCGGCGTCGACGCGCTCGCCGGCGCGTTGCGTGCCGCTGCCGCGGCGCACGCTGGTAGGAAGCGCTCGCGCGGCGAAGCAGGCACGCGATGCGATTTTTCATCTGCGGCTCGGCGCTGCGCGGCCAGCCCGACCACGGGAACCTCGGCGGCGCACGTTCGTGCGCGAGGCGAAGACCGAAGCCGATCTATCGGCTGCACTCGGTCGACGACCAGCACCCGGGGATCTACGAGGTGCGCCGAAGGCGGCGTCGCGATCGCCGGCGAGGTCTACGAGATGACCGACGAGCAGCACGCGCACCTGCTCGCGACCGAACCGCCGAACCTCTACGAAGCGCCGGTCCAGCTCGACGACGGCAGCAGCGTCAACGCGATGATCTATCCGCGCGACGCTCATCGACCAGCGCGGCTATCGCGGACATCTCGCACCACGGCGGCTGGGCGGCGTACAAAGCCTCGCGTAGTCGTGCCATCGTGAGACCCTCGTGTCGTGAGCAAGTCGAAGCGCGACGACGATGCCGAGTGCGCCCACTCGATTTCGCGTGCGCACGGCTCGACAAGCTCGAGGTGACGTCAGCTGCCGCGATACGTCGAGTAGCCCCAAGGCGAGAGCAGCAGCGGGACGTGGTAGTGCCCGCTCGTCGTCGTCGATGCGGAAACGGACCGGGATCTCGTCGAAGAACGCCGGCGATCGCTTCGAGCTCGAAGTAGTCGGCGACGGCGAAGACGAGCTCGTACGCGCCCGGGCCGAGCTCGGTCGCCAGCGGCGCGCCCGTTCGGCCGTCGTGCGTTCGTGACCGGCGCACGTTGAGCAGCGCTGCGTTCGCCGTCGAGCGCGAAGAGGCCGACGGAGATCCCGGCCGCGGGCGTGCCGCGCGCGGTGTCGAGGACGTGGGTCGAGACGGTCGCAGCCATCAGATCGTCGCTCCTGCGGTGATCCAGGCGCCGAGCGTCGCGCGCTCGGCGTCGGTCATGTGCGTGACGTTACCCAGCGGCATCGCGTGGCTCGCGACGGCCTGTCGTAGACGCGCTGCGCGTTCGTCTTGACGTGCGCCGGGCGTGTCGAGCAGCACGCCGGCCGGCGGCGCGGCGAACCCGGGCTCGGTCGGCGTGCGCCGCGTGGCAGACCGCGCAGCGCTCGGCGACGATCGGCGCGACTGCCGCGTACGCCGACGCTGCGGCCGTCGCGCCGCGTCGGGACGTGCGGCGCGATCGACGAACGCGGCCACCGCCAGCAGCACGACCGCCGCCGACGGGGTAAGCCGACGATCGAGGCGGTGCTTGTGGGAGAGCACGAAGAACCGCCGCACGAGCACGCCGGCCGCGCTGATGAGCGCGAGCACGATCCAGCCGTTCGGCCGAGCCGTACGTCATCGGGTAGTGGTTGCTGATCATGATGAACAGCACCGGCAGCGTGAAGTACGTGTTGTGGACCGAGCGCATCTTGCCGAGCTGTCCGGGCCGCGGATCGGGCTGTTGGCCGGCGCGAATCTGCGCGAGCATCGCCTGCTGGCCGGGGATGATGACGAAGAAGACGTTCGCGACCATGATCGTTCCGACGATCGAGCCGACGTGGATGTAGGCCGCGCGTCCGCCGAAGACGTGGAACAGCCCCCAGTCGGCGAACAGCAGACGCCGCGCAGATCGCCGTCCACAGCAGCGCCGGGCGCGCGGCCGAGGATGCGGCACAGCAGCGTCGTACACGAGCCAACCGGCGACCAGGCTCGCCGATGCTGATCGCGATCGCCGCGGGCGGCGTGAGGTCGAGCACGCTCTTGTCGATCAGGAACGTCGACGCGCCCGCCCAGTAGACGATCGCCAGCATCGCCATGCCCGTGATCCACGTCGAGTACGCCTCCCACTTGAACCAGTGCAGGTTCTCGGTGAGCGGCTCGCCGCGCGGGCCGGTCAGGAACTTCCGGTTGTGATAGAAGCCGCCGCCGTGCACCGCCCACAGCTCGCCGAAGACGCCGCGCCGCACGTCGTCGGGATTCGCGGGCGGCGTGAGGCTGTCGTCGAGCCAGACGAAGTAGAACGACGCGCCGATCCACGAGATCCCGGCGATCACGTGGGCCCAGCGCGCGATCAGGTTGAGCCAGTCGAGCGCGTACGCGGCGTTCATGCGGTCACGACGTCCTCGAGGCGCAGCCGCGCGATCTTCGCGATCTCGGCGAGCGCCGTCGCGATCTCGGCGTCGCGGTCGTTGCGCGCGCGCCGTTCGAGTGCCGCCAGGATCGACGGCCGTGTCGTGCCCGCGCACGCAGATCACGAACGGGAAGCCGAAGCGCGCGCGATAGGCGGCATTCGCCTCGTCGAACCGCGCGATCTCCTCGGGGCTGAGCCGGTCGAGCCCCGCCGACGGCCTGCTCGTCGCGCGACGCCGCGGTCAGCCGCCCGTCGCGCGCCACCCGGCCGGCGAGGTCGGGATGCGCCGCGATCAGCGCGACCTGCCGTTCCGGCCGGCGCGCCGCGCGACCACGCCGGCCAGCGCCGCGTGCAGCGCGTCGAGGCTCGGCGAACGGCCGGCGCTCCCACGCCGCCTCCGCGATCCACGGCGAGTCCTCGAAAGCGAATCCGATCGCGGCGACGAACGTGGCGCGATCCGCTGCGTTCAACGCGGCGATGCTCGTCATCGCGGGGTGCATTCCATAGGCACGCTGCTTCTCCGTCACGCCACGCTGGTGGCGACCTTTGACGACGCCGGCCGGGAGATCCCCGACGGCGCCGTCCTGCTGCGCGACAACGTCGATCGAAGCGGTCGGCCCGACGTCGGAGCTCACCGCGCAGGCCGACGAGGTCGTCGACGCGCGCGGGCTCGTGCTGCTGCCCGGCCTCGTCTGCACGCACCATCATTTCTTCCAGACGCTCACCCGCAACTGCCGCGCGGCGCAGGACGCCGAGCTCTTCGACTGGCTCGTCGCGCACTATCCGATCTGGGCGCGGCTGACGCCGGAGGCGGTGCGCGTCGCGACCGAGGTCGCGATCGCCGAGCTGCTGCTCTCGGGCTGCACGACCGCGGCCGACCACGGCTACATCTGGCCGAACGGTGCGCGCGTCGACGACCAGATCGCGGTCGCGCGCGAGATGGGCATGCGCTTTCACGCCTCGCGCGGCTCGATGTCGCGCGGCCGCTCGCAGGGCGGGCTGCCGCCCGACGAGGCGGTCGAGGACGAGGACGCGATCCTGCGCGACAGCGAGCGCGTGATCCGCGAGCACCACGACCCGGCGCGCTTCGCGATGACGCGCGTCGTGCTCGCGCCGTGCTCGCCGTTCTCGGTGACGCCCGAGCTGATGCGCGCGACGCGCCGAGCTCGCGCGCAAGCACGACAACGTCCACCTGCACACGCACCTGTGCGAGACGGTCGACGAAGAGAAGTACTGCGTCGAGCAGTACGGGCAGCGGCCGGTCGACTTCGCCGAGTCGGTCGGCTGGACCGGACCCGACGTCTGGTTCGCGCACGCGATCTACATGGCGCGCGACGAGTTCGCGCGGCTGGGCGCGCGCGCGCACCGGCGTCGCGCACTGTCCGACCTCGAACATGCGCCTGGGCTCGGGGATCGCGCCGGTCCTCGCGCAGCGCGACGCCGGGATGCGCGTCGGCCTCGGCGTCGACGGCTCGGCCTCGAACGACGGCTCGCACATGCTCGACGAAGCGCGCCACGCGATGCTGCTGCAGCGCGTCGCGCACGGCGCGCGCGCGATGACCGCGCGCGAGGCGCTACGGTTGGCGACGCGCGGCGGCGCCGAGGTGCTCGGCCGCGACGACATCGGCGCGCTCGCACCGGGGATGGCCGCCGACCTGATCGGCGTGCGCGTCGACGGCCTCGCCACCGCCGGCGGCTCCGTCCACGATCCGCTCGCGTCGCTCGTGTTCTGCCGCATCCCCAATGTCGACCTGAACGATCGTCAACGGCCGCGTCCGCGTCCGCGACGGCCGCCTCGTCGACGTCGACGTTCCGGCGCTCGTCGCCCGCCACGAGCGAGCCGCCCGCGAGTTGGTCTCGCCGTGAGTTCGGCGAGGTCGCCTGCTTCGCCCGGTCGGCGGGCTCGCTGCTGCGACCCTTCGATTCGCTGGGCGCAGCTAGGCCGAAAGGGCGGTGCGGTCGGTGATGGCGCGTTCGGCTTGGCGTTTGTGGCGGCGGCCCCAGTCGGCCATCGCGCGGATGACCGGGGAGAGCGTTCGCCCGAACGGCGTGAGCGCGTACTCGACGCGCGGCGGAACGACCGGATAGACCGTTCGCTCGACCAAGCCGTCGGCTTCGAGCTCGCGCAACTGCAGCGTCAGCATCCGCGGCGTGATGCCGGGGATCGTGCGGCGCAGCTCGGTGAACCGCAGCGTCCGGTCGAGCAGGTAGTACAGGATGACGCCCTTCCACTTGCCGCCGACCAGCTCGACGGTACGCGCGACGGAGCAGCGCGGAATGTCGGTCGAGCAGCCTCTCATCTCGGCCGCTGCCGCATCCGGGCCTTCATGACGGTATACAAAAGGGTACTACGCCACAAAACTGTGCGTACTTCCCTTCGCGACTCCATGGGCGTATGATAGCGCGTATGCAGCCCCGCGTCCACTATGCCTGGATCGTCGTCGCCGCGACGTTCCTGACGCTGGTCACGACGGCGGGGATCCTGACGGCGCCGACGATGTTCATCCAGCCGATGGAGGCCGAGTTCGGCTGGGACGCGCGCACGATCTCGGTCGCGATCGGGATCCAGATCGCGCTGTTCGGCCTGACCGGACCGTTCGCGGCGGCGGCGATGGAGCGCTTCGGCGTGCGCCGCACGGTCGTGTCGGCGCTGTGCCTGCTCGCCTGCGCCGAGATCGGCGTCGACGTTCGTGCACGCGGCCTGGCAGCTGCCGATCTGGGGCGCCGCGGTCGGCGTGGGCGCGGGCTCGATCGCGCTGATGTTCGGAACGACGATCGCGACGCGCTGGTTCGATGCGCGCCGCGGCGTGGTGCTCGGGCTCTTCGCGGCCGGCAACGCCACCGGCGCGCTGGTCTTCCTGCCGATGTTCGGCCAGATCATCGCTCGCGCGGGCTGGCGCCCGTGCGCGTTCATCCTCGCGGGCGTCGGCGTTGGCGCTGATCCCGGTGATGATCTTCGTCGTGCGCGAGCGGCCGAGCGACCTCGGCCTTGCCGCGCTACGGGGCGACCGAGGTCGATGCGACGCTGCCGCCGCGCGTGAACCCGGTCCGCCGCGCGTTCGCGACGCTGCGCGAGGCGACGCGCTCGCGGACCTTCTGGGTTCTTGGCAGGAACGTTCTTCATCTGCGGCGCGAGCACGAACGGGTTGATCGGTGCGCACCTCGTCCCGGCGTGCGGCGATCACGGCATCCCCGAGACGCGTGCCGCCGGACTGCTGGCCGCGATGGGTGTGTTCGATCTTGATCGGCACGACCGCGTCGGGCTGGCTGTCGGACCGCTACAGCAGCCGCTGGCTGCTGTTCTGGTACTACGGCTTGCGCGGGCTCTCGCTGCTGTTCTTGCCGATGGCGTTCGGCTTCGGGTTCATGGGCCTGCCGATCTTCGCGGTCTTCTACGGCCTGGACTGGATCGCGACCGTGCCGCCGACGGTGAAGCTCGCCACGGCCGCCTTCGGCCGCGAGCGTGCGCCGCTGTTCTTCGGCTGGATCGCCGCCGGTCACCAGCTCGGCGCCGGGCTCACCGCCTTCGTCGCCGGGCTCGATCCGCAGCGCGATCGGCAGCTACGACGACGCGTTCTTGATGTCGGGACTGCTGTGCCTGATCGCCGCCGGGCTCATCCTCACGATCGGGCGCGCGCTCGCGGCCCGAGCGTCGACGAGGACCATCGCCGCCGAGCCCGCCTAACGCGCACGGCTTCTGCCCGGGGGCTACGTCGTCACCACCGCGATCGAAGCGAGATACTCGTGGATGAAGGCGATGACCATGCTGCCCTCGCCGACGCTCGAGGCGACGCGCTTCACCGAACCGCTGCGCACGTCGCCGGCAGCGAAGATTCCGGCGACGCTGGTCTCGAGCAGGAACGGCGCGCGAGCGTATTTCCAGTGCTCGATGTCGCGCCCGGTTCGAAGATAGTCGCGGGCATCGCGCTCGATCGCTGCGGGCATCCACGCCGTTTCCGCGTCGGCGCCGATGAAGACGAACAGCGCGTCGGCCGGGCGCTGCCTGCGTCTCGCCGGTCGTTTCAATGCGGGTTGCGATCGCCTCGACGTGCGCGCTGCCGCTCACCCGGACGACGGTCGTGTCCGTTTCCACGCTGATGTTGTGCTTGGTCGCGAGTTGCGCGATGAGATAGTACGACATGCTCTTCTCGAGCGCCGAGCCGCGCACCAGCAGCGTGACGCTGCGCGCGTAGTTGGCGAAAAACATCGCGGCTTGCCCGGCCGAGTTGCCGCCGCCGATGAGGAACACGTCCTTGCCGCGCGTACCGAGCGCCTCGGTTTGCGCGGCGCCGTAGTAGACGCCGCGGCCGACGAGCTCGGCTGCGCCTTCGGCCTCGAGCTCCCGCCAGGTCACGCCGGTCGCGATGACGACTGCACGAGCCGGCACCGTGTCTCCGCCGTCGAGTTCGATCGTGTGTCCGTCCGGCGTCGAACGGATCGACCGCACGTCGCGCGTGACGAGGATCTCGGTGCCGAAGCGCTTCGCCTGCAGCAGGGCGCGATTGGCGAGGTCGTCGCCGGCGACCCCGGCCGGAAAGCCGAGGTAGTTCTCGATCCGCGACGAGGTGCCGGCTTGGCCGCCGGGCGCTTCGCGCTCGATCATGATCGTGCGCAGACCTTCGGAGCCGCCGTACACCGCCGCCGCGAGGCCCGCCGGCCCGCCGCCGATGATCGCGACGTCGTACGACGCGCTGCGGGGCGTCGTCTGCAGGTTCAAGCCTTCCGCCAGCTCGCGCAGCGTCGGCACTTCGAGCCGTCGTCCGTTCGCCAGGATCACGACGGGAAATCGGGCCGCGTCCCGCACGCCGGCCGGCATGCAGCCGGCGTCGGCCGGATCGCTCGGATCGAGCCACTCGTACGTGATTTGGTTGCGGGCCAGGAAATCGCGCAGGTCGTGACAGGCGAGGTCGTAGCGGTCGCCGACGATCGCGGCTTCGGTGGCATTGGTCGCCACGTACGCGTCGCGGCGCAACGCCACCCGTCGCGCGATCGTTTGCGCGATATCGGCACTCGCTTCGGTCGAAGCGGTCAGCATGAGGTGGAACTCAGCCGGGTCAGTGCGCATCAAGCGGGCGGGCGTGATGGCACGAATACCCACGTAGGCGTTCGTTCCGAGCATCAGCGGGATCTCACCGAAATACTCGCCCGGCACGAACGTCGTCACCTGCGTCAACTCGCCGCCGTAGCGCTTTACGGCCTCCACCTCGCCCTCGATGACAGTCCAGAAGTGCACGGCGCTCCCCTCGTGCACGACCCACTCGCGGGGTTCCACCGAAATGTCGGCCGAGCGCGACGCGATGCGCGCGCGCAAGGCTTCGGACATGAGCGCGAAGAGCGGGATCTTCGCAAGTTCGTCCGATGAGATCATCGGTCGCTAGCTGAGCGCTTCGACCGCGGTGGCGGTGACGCGGGCGCGGGCGTCGGTGATCGCGGCCAGGATGCGTTCGGGGGTCATCGGCAGATCGCTGACCCACGCGCCGGTCGCGTCGTAGATCGCCGCGGCGACGGCCGGCGCGAACGGTACGAGCGGCATCTCGGCGACGCCGCGGGCGCCGAAGGCGCCGTTCGGATCCGCGAGCTCGACGATGACCGGCACGATCTCGGTCGGCATGTCGAGCGTCGTCGGGAGCAGATACGTGGAGAAGTGAGGCGTGAGGATCTTGCCGTCGCGGACCTTGAAGTTCTCGGTCAGCGCGTAGCCCACCGCCTGCGCGAGGCAGCCTTCGATCTGGCCCTCGACCTGCTGGCGATTGATCGCCCGCCCGACGTCGTGCACGCTGATGATGCGGGTCACGCGCGTGACGCCGGTGGTCAGGTCGACTTCCACCTCGACGGCTTGCGCCGAGTAGCCGTAGCAGTAGTTCGGCGTCCCCGCGCCCGTGTCGAGGTCGAGCGGCGTCGTGGCGGGCGGGCGGTACTGGACGGTCGCCTCGGGCGGCTCGCCGCGCTCCCACGCCGCGCGCGCCGCGAGCGCCGCGTCGTGGACGGCACGGCCACCCATCAGCGTCAGGCGCGACGCCGAGGCCGAGCCGGCGTCGGGGACCAGCGCGCTGTCGTCGCTCACGATCGCGACCGCGTCGAGCGGTGAGCCCGAGCGTCTCGGCGGCGATCTGGCGCAGGATCAAATGCACGCCCTGGCCGACGTCGGCGGCGCCGATGCGCACCACGGCGCGCTCGATGCGTTTGGTCGCGACCAGCTCGACGGTCGCCGTCGACTGCTCCGGAAAACCGAACGAGTAGCCGACGTTCTTGATCCCGCTGGCGATCCCGATCGCCGCGGCGCAGCGGCGAGTCGAGGTCCTGCGGACCGCGCGGCGCGAAGCGCGCGCGCATCTCGGCGTCGCAGCGCTCCAGAACGGGCAGCGCGCTGACGCCGGCCGGCAACACGTTGCCGGTCGCCTCGGTATCGCCCTCGCGGTACAGGTTTTTGCGCCGAATGTCGGCCGGGTCGATCTCGAGCGCGTGCGCGATGCGCGTGATCATCGACTCGGCGGCCCAATGCGCCTGCGGCGTGCCGAAGCCGCGGAACGCGCCGCTCGGGACGTTGTTCGTGTAGACGACGATCCCGTCGGTCGCGACGTTGGGGATGCGGTACGGACCCTGCGCGAAGATCGTCGCGCACTTGAGCACTTCGACGCTGGTCGACGCGTACGCGCCGCCGTCGGCGACGGTCCGCGTCTCGACCGCGACGATCGTGCCGTCGCGCTTCGCGCCCCACTTCGTCGTGATGTGGAACGGATGGCGCTTGTGATGCCCGACGATCGACTCCTCGCGGTTCCACACGATTGCCGTCGGGCGTTTCGTGTACCACGTCGCCAGCGCGAGCAGCGGCTGCACCGAGAGGTCCTCGCGCCCGCCGAACGCGCCGCCGATCTTGGCGTACCGGATCGCGACCGCGCGCTCTTCCAGCCGCAGCATCGCCGCGATCTGGCGCAGATCTTCGTGCAGCCATTGCCCCGCCGTCTCGACGACGAGCGTCTCGCCTTCGTAATACGCGATGCCGGCATCGGGCTGCAGGTACGCGTGCTCTTGCCACGAGGTCGTGAACGTCCCGGACAGCACGAGATCGGCCTCGGCGAAAGCACGCTCGACGTCGCCTTTGCGGATCTTCTGGTGCAGCAGCACGTTCGTGCCGTGCGCGGGATGGACGAGCGGCGCGTCGGGCTCCAGCGCTGCGAGCGCGTCGCCGACGATCGGCAGGTCCTCGTACTCGACCTCGACCAGCCCGGCGGCGAGCGACGCGGTGCGCGCATCCCGCGCGATCACCAGCGCCACGCGATCCCCGACGTACCGGACGCGCTCGCTGCACAGCAACTCTTGGTCGGCGTCGATCAGGCCGTAGCGGTTGTACGGGACGTCTTTTGCCAGCAGCACGGCGACGACGCCGGGCAACGCCGCCGCCCGCGTCGCATCGATGCGCAGGATGGCGGCATGCGCCCGGTGGCCGAACACGGCTTTGCAGTGCAGCATCTCGCGCCGCACCAGGTCGGCCGGATACCGCGCGGCGCCGGTGACCTTCGCCCGCGCGTCGGGGCGCGGAACCGGGGTACCGATCAGAGCTCACCGGCGGATCGTTTCGGGCAACGGCTCGTGCGCGCTCAGCTCGCGGGCCGCGCCGTCCATCGCGTCGAGAATCTTGCGGTAACCGGTGCAGCGGCAGATGTTGCCGCTGATCGCCGCTTGGTGCTCGTCGAGCGAGGGCGTGCGGCGCTCTTCGAGCAGCTTGGCCCCGGCCATGATCATCCCCGGGATGCAGAAGCCGCATTGCACCGCACCGCAGTCGATGTACGCCTGCTGCAGCGGGTGCAGCCGGTCGCCGTCGGCGAGCCCTTCGATCGTGGTGACCGCGCCGCCGTGCGCCTGCGACGCCGGCACGAGGCACGACATCACCGCGGCACCGTCGAGCCACACCGTGCACGCTCCGCACTCGCCTTCGGCGCAGCCTTCCTTCGCGCCGGTCAAGCCGGCGTCTTCGCGCAGCGCGTCGAGCAGCGTCTTGCAGCTCGCGTCGCGCAGGGCCCGGCGGGCGCCGTTGATCGTCGTCTCGATCGTCCCGTCGAACGGCAGCGCATCATTGGCCGCTCCGCCCGTCTCGAGCAGGACGGGTGACTCGGGGTAGCCGTCGGCTTCGCGGCCGGCGGCGATTCGGACGAGCGCCCGCGCGATCAGGCCCGCGAGCGTCGTGCGGCGGTAGCCCGCCGAGCCGCGAACGTCGTCGATCGGAGCCGCGTCGTCGACGGCGTTGCGGCCGGCTTGCGCGCAGGTCGCGTCGTCGAGCAACTTGCCCTCGAGGTACCGTTCGGCGGTCACCGCGCGGACCACCGTCGGAGCGAGGCAACCCAGCGCGATGCGCGCGTCCCGCGCCACGCCGTTCGCGTCGAGCGTCACGACGACGGCAACGTCGATGACCGAGATGGCCTGGGCGCGGCGCAACCCCAGCTTGAGAAAGATGCCGCGGCGGTCGCCGCCGAGTGCCCGGAACCGGATCTCGCGCACGAGCTCGTCGGAGCGCAACAACGTGGCGCGAAAGCCGGTGTAGAAATCCCGCAGCGCGACCGTGCGTTCGGCGTCGCGCGATGCCAGCACGACCTGCGCGTCGAGCGCGATCAGCGGCGCGATCGTGTCGTTCGCGGGGGAGGCGGTCACCAGGTTGCCGGCGATCGTCCCGCGGGCCCGGATCTGGGGCGCCCCCACCTCGATGCAGGCTTGGGCGAGCGGCAGCATCGCCGCGCGAGCGAACGGCGCCGCCAGCACCTCGTTATGGGTCGCCAGCCCGCCGATCGTCACGACGCCGCTCGCGTAGCGCACGCCCTTGAGCTCGCGCAGCGCCGAGACGTCGATCAGCGTCGCCGCCGGCTTGACGCCGCGCTGCAGCTCGACCAAGACGTCGGTCCCGCCGGCGACGATGTCGCGCGCCGGTCCCGTGCGCGGCCAGCGCGTCGAGCGCCTCGGAGACGCTCGCCGGGCGGACGACCCTGCTCCACATGCCGGGTGATTCGACACCGGCCGGCGGACGCTCTTTGCGACAGCTCGCCGGGAAGGCTGCCCAAGCCGAAGGCGAGGGCCGGGCAGCCAAACCGAGAAACCTCGTGCGGGCCATGAGTATCAGCGCCCTCGATCACGTCAACATCCTGTCGAGCGACATCCCGCGCACGACGGCATTTCTCACCGGCGTGCTTGGATTGCAGGAAGGCCACCGCCCGGCGTTCCGCACGCCGGGAGCATGGCTGTATGCGAACGGGCAGGCCGTCGTGCACGTCAGCTCGCCCGGCGACAAGGAGCGCACCCACGTCGCCGACGCATCGCAAGGTAACGCCGCCGCCGGTCGTGACGGCCAGCGTCGATCACGTCGCGTTTCGCTGCAGCGGCTATCGCGAGACGGTCGCGAAGCTGAGCGCGCTCGGCATTCCGTCGCACGAGGCCGAGATTCCCGGCACCGGCCATCGTCAGATTTTCGTGGACGGCCCGGACGTCACGTTCGAGCTCATCTTCACGCCGGCCGACGTCGCGGGCTGAGGGTTCCGCCCGCACGCGGCGAAACACGTTCGCATGGCGTTCTCCGCGCGCGTTCTCCTCGACAGCGTTTCGCCCGCGGGCATCCGGCTTACGACGATGGAGGTGCGCTACCCGCGCTTCATCCACAGCGAGCAGATGACGCATCGCGTCTTTTCCCGCAATGCGGCAAGCTCGCGGGCAATTCCGATCCGCAAGATGATCGACGCGGTGCGCAGCGATCCGGCGATGCCGCTGTGGTGGGGCCGCAACCAGAGCGGGATGCAGGCGCGCGCAGAGATCGACGTGCCGACGCGCGCGCTCGCGGAGGCCGAGTGGAAAAGCGCGCTCGAAGACGCGCTCGCCCATGCGGAGCGGCTCGCCGCTTCCGACATCAACCTGCACAAGCAATTGGTCAATCGCATCCTCGAACCGTTCGCCTGGATCACGGTGATCATCACCGCTACCGAGTGGGCGAACTTCTTCACGCAGCGCACGCACGAGGACGCGCAGCCTGAGCTCAAGCACATCGCCGACATGATGCTCGCGGCGTACCGCGCGAGCACGCCCCGCCCGCTCGGGCTCGGCGAGTGGCACACGCCGCTGATCCAGCCCGACGAAGAGTCGACGCTCACGCAGGACGAGCGGCTCCATATCAGCGTCGCGCGCTGCGCGCGCGTATCGTATCTGTCGCACGACGGCGCGCGGGACCACGCCAAGGACATCGAGCTGTACGAACGGCTCGTCGGCGGCGGCGCGAACGGGCATTGGTCGCCGTTCGAGCACGTCGCGACGCCGTTGCCCGACCGGTCGGCGTGGTCGGGTAATTTCCGCGGCTGGGAACAGTACCGCAAGCGGTTCTCGCAGGAGCACGCGTCGACGTTTCCGGAGGCGCCGGTCGCGGCGGCGCGGTAGCGGACACGAGCGCGTTGCGCCGGTTCGTCACGGCTGCGCTGGCCGCGCTCGTGCTGCTGTTCGCCGCAACGGCCGCGGCACAGGCGCGCAGCGACCTCGATGCGCGCGTCGACGCGCTCACCACGCAACAACTGCTCACGCGTGACCCGGCCGGATTGGTCAACGCGGGGCGGCAGACGCGCGCGCGCAAGATCGCCGATTTGCGCCACGCCGCATCGGCCGGCTGGGGACTGGCGCAGATCCTGGCGTTCTGGTGGCTCTGGCGTTCGGGCAATGCCGCGCGGCTGCGCGACGTGATGCGGCGCCGCACGCGCAACCGGACGGCGCAGCGCGCCGTGTTCGGCGCCGTGCTCGGCGCGCTGGCCCCGCTCGCGGCGTTACCGTTCGCGCTGGTCAGCTATCGCGTCGTGTTCAACGCCGGCGTCACCGACGAACGGCTCCCGCAATGGTTCTTGGACTATGCCGTGCGCGTGGGGCTCGACGCGCTGCTCGGCGCGCTCGTCGTCGCCGGGGTGCTGGCGCTGGTCGAGAAGGCGCGGCTCTGGTACCTCGTCGTCGCCGGCACGATCCTCGTCGGTGCGGTGGCGAGCGTCGCGCTCGCACCGGTCGTGCCCTTCGCGACGGCGTACAAGACGACGCCCAACGCGCTCGTCGCGCTTGCCGCGCCGCTCGCGCAGCGGATCGGTGTCCCCGGGACACCCGTCGCGTTGCTCGCCAGCGCGCGCCACAGCAACGCGCTCAACGCCCGCGCCGCGGGGATCGGTCCGACGTCGCGCGCCCTGATCGGCGACGTGGTGCTCGACCACCTGACGCCGCCCGAGCAGCGGGTGGTGCTCGCGCACACGTTCGCGCACGTGCGCTTCGGCGATCCGCTTCGTCAGACGCTGCTGGCCGTGGCGCTGTTCGTGCTGAGCGCGGCGATCGCGGTGCTGCTCAGCGATCGGGTCGGATTTCGCCGCGACGATGACGCGCTCTCGCGACTCGCGCTGGTGGCGACGTTCCTGGGCTTGGTGCTGATCGTGACCTACCCGATCTACAACGGCTTCGCGCGCAACCTCGAGACGCGCGCCGACCGAACGGCGCTGGCCGCGACCGGCGATCCCGCCGCGACGGTGCGCGCGATGCTGCGCTACGCCGACGACGATCTCGTCCCGCTGTGCGATCGCCGCACGATCCGGTGGTACTTCGACGACCGGCCGGCGCTCGGCGGCCGCATCGCCGAGGCCGCCGGCACCGCCGATCCCTGTCCCGGCGGCGGCCCGGCCACCTCGCCGCAGCCGACGCATTAGGGGGACCCCAATGCCGGTTCAGGGCGACGGCAGACCGCGGCCCATGACGCCGGCGAGCGAGGGAACCCGCGTATAGCCCGGCGGCACGCGGAACGTCGCGTCGTCGGGATCGTCGGGCTGCACGCTGGTGAGGTCGAGCTTCATCGTCCCGCCGAATGCGGCCGGCGTCGGCGGGATGCTCTGCAGCGTCAGCTGGATCGGGAAACCGTCCAGATCGTCGGCAAGCGCGAGCTGCGCATGATAGCTCTCGGGCGCCTTTCCGGGGAGCTGGCGCTTCATCTGCACGTCGAGTCCGGTGGTTGGATGGCCGTTCACGCTGCGATGTCCGGTCAGCTGGATCGTCGCGCTCTGCACGTCGCGCAGAGCCGCGGCGACCCCGGCGAGGGCGGCGAGAGGATCGCCGCCGCTGGCCGCCGAGGCGGTCGAAGGCGCCGGCGGCGGGGCGGGCGCCCGGGCCGGGCTGGACGCGTAGTACGTGCGGTTCGCGCTCGACCAAGCCGTGATGCTGCCGTTGGCGCCGTCGTAGACCACGGTCACGCCGCCGGGGCCGAGCAACGTCGAGGCCAGCGCGCTCAAGTCGCCGCTGGTTCCGGGGAAGCCGAGCGAGAGCAAGTCGAGGCGATATGCGGCGCCCTTGTGGAACAGCGCGACGTTGCCGCCGACGTTTACCGGCTGACCCTGTAGGTTCGCTTGAATGACGACGGTGCCGCTCGCGCGCAGCCCCGGGATCGACGGGCCGGCAGCCAGGAGCGGGAGGACGAGCGCTACGAAGAGGGGCGCGGCCGGAGCGCGCAGGTTCATCCCGTGAAGACCGTACCCGCCACCTGCGTTCCGAGGTGACGCGCGGTCAGGAATTCGACGATCGCCGCGTGAGCGACGCGGCCGTCGCAGATCTGGGCCGCACCGACGCCGCCGCGCACGCCCAGCGCCGCCGCGCGGACCGCCGTCCGGAGGTCCTCGGACAGCGTCAGGTCCTCGGCCACCGCAAGCGCCTCGGCCGGCGTGAGCTGCTCGACGAGCAGCCGCGTCTTGGCGTCGACGACGCCGCCCTGGTCGTTGAAGAAGATCGCTCGCGCGGCGCCGACCGCGCTCGCCAGCGCACCGGCGACCTCGTCGGCGGCGACCGCGACGTCGGTCCCGGTGAAGCCGAACGCCAGCGGCTCGATCACCGGCAGATAACCGGCATCCAGCAGCGTGCGCAGCAGCTTCGTGTCGATGTTCCCGATGCTCCGGCCGCGCGACGGGATCATCCCGGCATCGGCGCCCGACAGGCCGACGGCGGTGTCGCCGCTCCGGTTCATCGTGCGTACGACCGACCGCGCGGCATCCTGCGTCGGCGCGACCACGACCGGCCGCATGCCGAGGTTCACGAGAAAGACCAGGTCGCCGAAGAACGTCGAACGTTCGGTGCTCAAGGTCGCCTCGTCGACCCTGATGACCATCGTCCGCCCGTTGAGGTCCATCGCATCCCCCTTTCCCCGAAAACGCGCGCACGCGCGCCGAACGGTTCGCCCGCTAGCTGCTCGGGTTTTCCGTTAAGGGCGGATCGGCCGAAGGCGAGCCTGTCCTGAGTTCACCGAAGGACGAGCGTACCGGCACTTTGCCGGTACATACGTTAATCGGTGAATTCCTCGACGTAGAACACCTCGCCGTCGCCGGCGGCGACGACCGCGACGCCGAGCCGGCGCGTGTGCGGGTCGACGATGTTCTCGTAGTGGCCGGGGCTGTGGAGAAACGCGGCGTTGGCGGACGGTTCGTCTTGGTCGAACGCCATGTTCTCGGCGGCGAAGCGGTAGTCCAGACGCCAGCGGTGGAGACGATCCTGGAAGGTGCGTCCCTGCGGATCGGTGTGCCCGAAGTAGTGGCGCTCGGCCATGTCGCGGGCGACCTGCAGGGCGAACTCGGAGAGCAGCGGATCCGGTGCGAGAGGCGGGAGCCGGCGTCGCGCCCGTGCGGCGTTAACGTCGTCGAAGAGCTCGCGTTCTTCGCTCGTCACCACCGCCGGTGGATGCGGGCGAATATACGCAAGCTGAATGCAGTCTTGTTCCGACGCCGTCGCGATAAGCGGACTTAACGCGACAAGCGCCGAGAGCATTGCGGCGACCCGGTGCATTACCTCTAGATTTTCGGAATGGCAGAGGGCGGACTTTAGCCCGGTCCTTTGGCGTTCACCACATTCATGGCCTGCATCACACCGTGAGTCAGCCAGATTTCGACACCGTCCACCGCGCGGTCGACGATGGCGGCGAGCTCGCCGCGCTCCGCTTCCGTGAACGGGCTCAGCACGCGATCGATGGCGTCGGACGAATGACCGCGCCCGATTCCGATGCGCAGCCGCGGGAACCCGGTGCCGAACACTTCGATGAGCGACTTGAGCCCGTTGTGGCCGCCGCTCGAGCCGTCCGCGCGCATGCGCAGCGTTCCCAGCGGGAGGTCGAGGTCGTCGACGACGACCAGGACGCGCTGCGGCGGCACCTTGTAGAACCCCGCGACGGACTGCACCGGAACGCCGCTCAGGTTCATGTACGACTGCGGCTCGACCAGCACCGCGCGGCGGGACCGGTCGAGCGCGTACCGTGCCGCCGAGCGCTTGTGCCAGTCGTGCACGCCCCAGCGGGCCGCCAGCGTGTCGACCACGATGAAGCCCGCGTTGTGACGGGTGAACGCATACTTGGGGCCCGGATTCCCGAGCCCCACGATCAGCTTGTAACCGTCATCCATTCAGATGCCGGAGCGCCACCGCTACGCGGTTGGTGCGTCCACGGGCGCCGCCTCGACGACCGCCTCGGTCACGCCTTCGCTGACCTCCGCACGCGTCACCTCGACCGATACGACGACGGTCTCCGGCGGCGTGATGAGCGTGAAGCCCTTCGGCAGCGCGACCTGTCCGGCCGTGACGTGCTCGTGCACGCTCAACTCGCTCACGTCGATGGTGAGGTTGTCGGGAATCGACTGCGCCGGGCCTTTGACGTCGAGCGCATGCGTGATGACGTCCATCACGCCGCCCTCGTCGCGGACACCGCGCGGCGTGCCCGTGGTGACGACGGTGACGCTCGAGGTGATCGCCTCGTCGCGCGTCACGCGCTGAAAGTCGACGCTCAACGGCTTGCGGGAGATCGGGTCGGCCTCGACCCTGCGCAGCAACACCGAATCGCTGACGCCGCCGATCGTCGCATCCATGATGCGGCTCTTCTGGCCCGAGTGGATCAGGTCGGCGAGTTGCTTGGCGTCGACGCTGATCGGCGTCGGGGCCCCATGACCGTACACGACGCCCGGGATCCGGCCGGCGCGGCGCAACGCGTGCGCGCTGGTCGTACCGACGCGCGTGCGCGGCTCGAGGGCGAGCTTGGAGAGAGTGTGCTGCTTCGACATGATCCTTTTCGCTTGAGGCTTGACGCCCGGGCTGAGTTAGCGCGAACCCACAACTGCTGCGACGACGGGCAGCTCGGTGGCTGCGCTTGCAGGCGGAGGGCGGTCGGCCGGCGGCTCGCCGGAGTCTTCGGCGTTGAAGAGCTCGGAGACCGACCGATTCGACGTGATGCGCTTGATGGCGTCGGCCAGAATCTGCGCGATGGTGAGGTGCTCGACTTTCGCCGAGTCGATGGTGCGTGGGATCGTGTTGGTCACGATCACCCGGTTGATCTCGGAGCGCTCGAACTGCGCGATGGCGTCGCCGGCGAAGATGCCGTGGGTCGCCAGCGTGTACACGTCGGTCGCGCCCCGCTTGCGCAGTGCCTCGGCTGCTTTGACCAGCGTCCCGCCGGTCGAGATCATGTCGTCGACGACGACGGCGATCTTGCCTTCGACGTCCCCGACGATATGGGTGACCTCCGAGACGTCGGGCTCGGGCCGGCGTTTGATGATGACGGCGAGATTCGATTTGAGGCGCTTGGCAAACGTCTCGGCCCGGGGAACGCCGCCGGCGTCGGGCGAGACGACCACGATGCGCTCTCCCTGCAAGTCCTGATTCTTGAGATAGTTGCACAGGGTCGGGGCCGCCATCAGGTTGTCGACCGGGACGTCGAAGAAGCCCTGGATCTGCGCCGCGTGGAGATCGAGCGTGACGATGCGCTCGGCGCCGGCGTTTTCGATCATGTTGGCGACCAGCTTGGCCGAGATCGGCTCGCGGCCTTTGGTCTTCTTGTCTTGCTTGGCGTACCCGTAGTAGGGGATCACCGCCGTGATGCGGTTGGCGGAGGCGCGCCGCAGAGCGTCGATGATCAGCAGGAGCTCCATGATCGCGTCGTTGACGGTCGCGCCTTGCGGCGAACGGCACAGGGACTGCACGACGAAGACCTCGGCACCCCGCACGTTCTCGCGGATCTCGATCCGGCACTCGTCGTTCTTGAACCGGTCGACCAGCGCGTTGCCCACGCGCGTCTGCATCTTCTTGGCGATCTCGTCCGCGAGCAAGCGGTTCGAGGTGCCGCTGAACAACAGGGGCGGCTGGATCACGAGGACTGGGCTCCTTCTGCCTCCGGACGGCGCCTGAGCGCCAAGGGGAAGCCGGACTACCTGCGGCAACCGAGGCCCAGGGTCCTGGGAGAAGCGCTCAACCGCGCCGCCGGCGGCCGGGTCTTAGGAAGAGTCTCATGCCCAAGTTCGAGCTCGTTTCGACCTACCCGCTGGCCGGTGACCAGCCCGCCGCGACGCAGGTGCTGGCCGACGGCATCCTGCGCGGCGACCGCGCGCAGACGCTGCTCGGCGTGACGGGCTCGGGCAAGACCATGGCGATGGCGCGCGTGGTCGAGCTGGTCCAGAAGCCGACCTTAGTGCTTTCGCACAACAAGACGCTCGCCGCGCAGCTGTGCGCCGAGTTCCGCGAGTTCTTTCCGAAGAACGCCGTCGAGTATTTCGTCTCGTACTTCGACTACTACCAGCCGGAAGCGTACATCGCGCACACGGACACCTACATCGCCAAGGACAGCTCGATCAACGACGAGATCGAGCGGCTGCGCCATTCGGCGACCCAGTCGCTGCTGACTCGGCCCGACACGCTGATCGTTGCCTCGGTCTCGTGCATCTTCGGGCTCGGTTCGCCGGCCGACTACATCGAGATGGCGGCCGACATTCGGGTCGGGCAGTCGATCGACCGCGACGAGTTCTTGCGCCAGCTCATCGGGATGCAGTACCGCCGCAACGACCTCAACCTGGTCCGCGGCACCTTTCGCGTGCGCGGTGACACCCTGGAGTTCGTCGCGGTCGACGAGGAGCTGGTGCACCGCATCGAGTTCTTCGGTGACGAGATCACGGCGATCACCGTCGTCAACCAGCTCACCGGCGAGTACGTCGAGTCGAAGGATGAGCTCAAGATCTTCCCGGCCAAGCATTACATCACGCCCGACGAGAAGCTGCGCCGCGCGATCGTGTCGATCGAGAACGAGCTCGAGGAGCGGCTGCGGCTTTTCCGCGGCGAGGGAAAGCTGCTCGAGGCGCAGCGGCTCGAGCAGCGCACGCGCTACGACCTCGACATGCTGCGCGAGGTCGGTTATTGCAACGGCGTCGAGAACTACTCGGGGCCGCTCTCAGGCCGCGAGGCCGGCTCGAAGCCGTGGTGCTTGCTGGACTTCTTTCCGGCCGACGACTGGCTGCTGCTGATCGACGAGTCGCACGTCACCATCCCGCAGGTGCACGGGATGTACGGCGGCGACCGCTCGCGCAAGCTCGAGCTGGTGAAGCACGGCTTCCGGCTGCCGTCGGCGCTCGACAACCGGCCGCTGACCTACGACGAGTTCGATCGCCACGTCAAGCAGGTTGTCTATGTCTCCGCGACTCCCTCGACGTATGAGATGGGCCGCTCCTCGCAGGTCGCCGAGATGATCATCCGGCCGACGGGATTGGTCGATCCCGAGGTCGAGGTGCGACCGACGCGCCATCAGGTCGACGACCTGATGGACGAGATCCGCAAGCGGGCCGAAAAGAACGAGCGCATCCTGGTCACCACCTTGACGAAGAAGATGGCCGAGGATCTGACCGACTATCTGCTCGAGAACGGCATCCGCGTGCGCTACCTGCATAGTGAGGTCGAGACCCTCGAGCGGATTGCGATCCTGCGTGACCTGCGCCGCGGTGAGTTCGACGTGCTGGTCGGGATCAATCTGCTGCGCGAAGGGCTCGATCTGCCTGAGGTCTCGCTGGTCGGGATACTCGACGCCGACAAGGAAGGCTACTTGCGCTCGGGGACCTCGCTGATCCAGACGATCGGCCGCGCGGCGCGCAACGTCGAGGGCAAGGTCATCATGTATGCCGACGTGGTGACCGAATCGATGGCGCGCGCGCTCGGCGAGACGAAGCGCCGCCGCGAGCGCCAGGTCGCGTACAACCTCGAGCACGGCATCGAGCCGAAGTCGATCCGCAAGGAAGTTCACGACATCCTCAGCTTGGTGGGCGGCGCGCAGAGCGGCGCCGACGCGGCAAACGCGGTGCGTGCCGAGCACCTGCCGCGCGAGGTCGCCGAGGCGATGGCCAAAGAGATCGAGCGCAAGATGCGCGAGGCCGCGGCGAACCTCGAGTTCGAGAAAGCGGCGGCGCTGCGCGACGAGCTGGTCAGCCTGCGCCGGCAGATCGGCGGCAACGAGAGCGTCCTCTTTCAGGGCAAGGCGCCCAAGATTTTCCAGCACGCGCTCAAGGAGCTCATCGGCACATAAGCTGGTTAAGCAAGCCGTTGCTCGGGTGAAACGCAGGGCGAGGGGGTCTCGTCCAGAATCGCACATTTTGGCGTTTTGGCGGGTGCGATCGTGGACATGTCGTGGCTTCGCGAACTGCTGCAGCGTGTCGCTCGGACACCCCGGCTAGGTTCGGCCCAGACGTCACCGTCTTCGGCCATCGCGCACGTCCGCTACGAGCTGTTCTTCGGCATCACGACCGAGATCATTCTGTTTTGCGATCAGCGCACGCTGCGGATCCTCGACGCAAACGATGCCGCGCTGCGAGCCTACGGCTACACGCGGGCGGAACTTACCGCGCTCACCGTTGCCGCTTTGCGGCTGCCCGGCACCGACGCGCTCGTTGCCCGCCACGTCAGCGACGCCGCCGCCGCGCAAGGGACGAGGTTCGAGACGGTGCACGTGCGCAAAGACGGCACGACGTTCCCCGTCGAGGTTCTGGCGCGCACGGCTTGGGTCGAAGGTGACCGGATCATCATCTCCGCGATCCGCGACGTCACGCAGCGCCATCGGGCCGCGCACCACGCGCAACGGCTCACCGAGCTGTGGCGACTGGCCACCGATCCGTCGATCGACGAAGAATCACGGCTGTTCGCGATGCTGCGCGCCGGCGCCGCCGGAATCTCCGCCGGTGGGCGCTACGTCGCGCGCCTGAGCCACGTCGACGGAGACGAGGTCGTGATCGACGCAGTGGTCCCGGAACCGCCGCGGCGGCGCCGCAGCTGCGACCGGAGGGCCGGCCGGAACCCGGCTCGCGCTCGAGGGTTCGGTCGAGGCGCGCGTGCTGCGCGCGCACCGCGCGATCGGCTGGAACGACGGGCCGATCAGCGCGATCGGCGTTCCGGTCGACGTCGCCGAAGAGCGGCACGTGCTCGCGTTCGTCGCCGGCGAACCGGTGGACACGCCGTTCACCGCCGAGGACGAAGCGTTCGTCGAGATCCTCGGCGGGTTCTTCGCCTCGCGCCTCAGCCAGACGCGGCTGCGCCACCAGCTCGTCCACCAGTTCGGCCACGACCGGCTGACGGCGCTACCGAACCGGGCGGGGCTGCGCCAGGCCGTGCAGCGCGCAATCGACGAGCAAGACGGGTGTACGCTGGCGGTGATCGACCTCGACGCGTTCGACGCCGTCAACGAGTCGCTCGGGCATCTGGTCGCGGACGCCGTTCTGGTCGAGGTCGGTGCGGCTTTTGCCGCGGAATTGCGTCCGGGCGAAGTGGCGGCGCGACTCGAAGGCGATAGCTTCGGACTGCTGCTCCCGGGCAAGGACGCGACGAAGACGCTCGAGCGGATCGCCGCCTGGCGCGCGATTTTCGAGCGACCCTTCGGACTGGGCGATCGCGAAGGCAGGTTGACGGTGCGCGTCACCGCCGGATTCGGTGTAGCGACCTACCCCGACGACGGCACGACCTTCGAGCAGATCCTCACCAACGCGACCTCCGCGCTGCGCGCAGCCAAAGCGCGCGGCCCGGGACGTATCGCGTACTTCGATCGCGAGATCGAACGCGTCGTCTCGGACCGCCGGGCCTTGCGCGCGGAGTTGCGCGACGCGATCGAGCGCGACGAGTTCGAGCTGTTCTATCAGCCGACCGTCGCGCTCGCCACGCTGCGCGTGAACGGCGCCGAGGCGCTGCTGCGCTGGAACCATCCGGTGCGCGGGCTGCTCGGTCCGGACGCGTTCATCCCGTTCGCGCACCAAGAGGGCAGCATTCGCGACATCGATCGTTGGGTCGCGCGTCGGACGGTCGCCCAAGTCGCCGCGTTCGGAGACCCCGCCGAGGGCTTCCGATGTTACTTCAACTTGTCGGCGCGCACGCTCGACGACGGCGATTTCGTTCCTTGGCTGGGCGAGTTGATCGCTCGCCATCCGGAGGCGCGGAACAAGCTCGGCGTGGAGATCACCGAGAACGCGGCGATGCTGGATTTCGGGCGGACGCAGAGCGCCCTGTCGGAACTGAGGCGGCTCGGGCTGCGCATCGCGATCGACGACTTCGGCACCGGCTATTCATCGCTCGCGTACTTGAAGCGCTTCCCGATCGACGTCATGAAGATCGACCGGTCGTTCGTCGAGGGGATCGCGCGCGGCGCGAACGATCGCGCCCTGGTCGAGACGCTGCTCGCCATCTCGGCGCAATTCGAGTGCGCGACGGTCGCCGAAGGGGTCGAGACCGCGGAACAGCTGGCATGGCTGCAGCGCACGACCTGCACGGCGGCACAGGGCTACCTCATCGCCCGGCCGATGCCGGTCCCCGCGTTCAGCGCATGGCTGCGCGAACCCCGGCCCATGTAAGGTGTGCTCGGATCGGCGCCGCCGGCCCGATCAGCTCGGTCCCGAACCGGCGGCCGAGGGCTCGCGTTCGATCTCGTCCAGCGCCCACTCCGCCCACTCGGCCATGGTGCGGTCGAAACGGATCCCGGCTTCGAGCGCGACCCGCGCCCAACGTTCGGCCGGATGCCGGTCGACCGGGATCTTCGCGGCGATGAGTTCGTAGCGCGCGCACGCTTCACGATGCCGGACGGCCTCGCGTTGCAGGTAGGCGATCGCGCCGGCCGGCTCGAGCATCCAGAGGAAGAAGACCCGCAGCATCCGTTCGCTGCGCAAGGTCTCACCGGCGGGCCGCCCCTCCAGCCAGCGGCGCACCTCGTCTTCTCCGGCGCCGGTCGCGGCGTATCGTTTGCTTCCGCGCGGCCCGGCGCCGGTCTGCTCGATCAAGCCGGCCGACTGGAGCTTCGCCAGCTCGGGATAGATCTGGCTGTGACGGGCCGACCAGACGTTGGCCAAGCTCCGGTCGAAGGCGGCGGTCAACTCGTAGCCGGTCATCGGCTGCGTCGCGAGCATTCCCAGGAGCGCATGCCCCAGCGTGCTCACCTTCACCGACGACCTGAAGGTCTTGACATGTCATCTTCGACATGTAAAATGCGATACATGAGTGCGACGATACACGACCTGGCCGCCGGCCGCAAGTCGCCGGCGGCCGCCTACCGTGCCCCGGTCGCCGACGAGGTCGAGGCGTTCGCGCTGTCCGTCCCAGGGGGCAATCCCGCCCGAGCTCAACGGGCGCTTCCTGCGCAACGGTCCCAACCCGCGGCCCGGCGAGGAGCGCCATCCGTTTATGGCGGCGGGAATGCTGCACGGCCTGCAGCTGAGCGGCGGTGAGGCGACCTGGTATCGCAACCGCTGGGTTCGTACGCGCTCGTTCGTGGAGGGCGCGCCGTACGTGCGTGCCGGCGGCACGCTCGATCTGACTGTCGGCGCGGCGAACACCAACGTGATCGCACACGGCGGACGCGTCCTCGCATTGGTCGAGTCATCGTATCCGTGCGAGGTGACGCCGCGGCTCGACACGATCGGCGCCTACGACTTCGGCGGCCGGCTGACGACGCCGTTCACGGCGCACCCGAAACGCTGCCCGCGGACGGGCGAATTGCACGCGTTCGGGATGCGCGCGTTTCCTGCCGAGCTGACGTATCACCGGATCGGTGCGGACGGCACGCTGACTCGAAAGCCGAGCTATTCCCGTGCGCGGTGCGACGATGATGCACGACTTCGCGCTCACCAACCGCCACGTCGTGTTCCTCGATCTTCCGATCGTGTTCGATCGCGGGCGCGCCGTAACGGGGCAGATGCCGTACCGCTGGAGCGACGCCTACGGCGCGCGCGTCGGCGTGCTGCGCCGCGACGACCCGAACGGCGACGTGCGGTGGTTCGAGGTCGAGCCGTGCTACGTGTTCCATGTCATGAACGCCTACGACGACGGTGAAGACATCGTGTGCGACGTCGTGCGGTATCCGGAGCTGTGGCGCAACGATGCGACGACGTTTGTGCCCGCCGCGCTGTATCGCTGGACGATCGACGTCGCCGGAGCGCGCGTGCGCGAGACGCAGCTCGACGACCGGGCGATCGAGTTTCCGCGCGCCGACGAACGCCGCACCGGCAGCGCGTACCGCTACGGCTACGCCGCCGACATGGCCGGCGGCGGCGAGCGCTGCGGCGTGCGCAAGTTCGATCTCGCCACCGGGACGTCGGCCGGGCACGACTTCGGCCCGGGCCGATTCGCCGGCGAGCCGGTGTTCGTTCCGTCGGCCGCGGCGGTGCCGGTGAAGACGCCGGCTGGCTGATGGCGTTCGTCTACGACTGCCGCGCGCGACGCGAGCGACTTCGTGCTCCTCGACGCCGCCGATCCGGCCGCGTCCCCGGTGGCGACGATCGCCCTGCCGCAACGCGTACCGTTCGGCTTTCATGGAAACTGGATCGACGATGAAGAGCTCGCGCTGACCACTTCGCGCCGCGTTTCGGGCCGCTGTACCGCAGCCTGATCGTCAGCGTCGCGCTGCCGCTGATCGCGGTGCAGTTGCTGCTGCGCAACGGCACGCCGGCCGTTACCGCGCTGGCGATCGCCGCGATCTTCCCGTTCGGCGACGCGGTCGCGGGACTGGTGCGCAAGCGGCGCTTCGACCCGATCGCGGTTCTCTCGCTGATCGCGATCGTCGTCGGAATCGGAACCTCGGGGATCACCGGCAACGCCGGATTCGCCGTCGCGAAGGAGTCGCTGTTCACGCTGGTCTTCGGGCTGGTCTTTCTGGGGTCGCTCGCGGCGCCGCGGCCGATGATCTTCCAGTTCGGACGGCAGTTCGCGACCGGCGGAGATCCGGCGGCGGCCGCCGCGCTGGGACGCGCGCTGGTCGCAGCCGGGCTTTCGCGCGCGTGATCCGGATGCATCACGCTGGTCTGGGGCTGCGGTCTGCTGCTCGAAGCGCTGCTGCGGGTCGTCGCGGCGTTCACGCTGCCGGTGACGACGTCGACGATCGTCTCGCCGGTGCTGCAGGTGGTCACCTTCGCCACGCTGATCGTCTGGACGACCGCGTACACGCGAGCCCAGCAACGCCGCGCCGCGCAGCCGCCTAATTCCACTGTCAGGCCGAGCATGTCGAAGGACCGAACGCGCCGCCAGGTCGCCGGGCATGCAGCGCGAAGCCCGGCTGCGATGAAGTGGTCGCGGCGAGCGCTCCGGAGCGCGACGGTCTTGACGTCGGCGATCCTGCTCGCAGCGTGTACCCGAGCTCCGGGCGGCTCGACTGCGGCCGGCCGGCATCCGTGGACGCAGCCCGACGACGTTGCGCGTCGCGACGAGCGTCGGAATCAACACGCTCAATCCCATTCTCTCGACGGAGCAGGTCGAGTCCAACATTCAAGCCCTGGCCCTCGACCCGCTGATCGCGGTCGACGAGCGAGGCCGCGACGTGCCGATCCTCGCCGCGATCGTCCCGACGCTCGAGAACGGCGGCATCAGCCGGGACGGGCTGACGATCACCTACCATCTGCGGCATAACGTGCGCTGGCAGGACGGCGCGCCGTTCACCAGCCACGACGTCTCGTTCTCGTACCGGGCGATCATGAACCCCGCGACCACCGTTTCGACGCGGCACGGCTACGACCAGATCGCGCGCGTCGACACGCCGGACCCGCTACACCGCCGTCTTCCGGCTGAAGCGCCCGTTCTCGCCGGCCGTGCACACGTTCTTCGCACACAGCGACGCGCCGTATTTCATCCTACCGGCGCACCTGCTCGAGCGCTACCACGACTTGAACCGCGTTTCGTTCAACGCCAAGCCCGTCGGCACGGGCCCGTTCAAGGTCGTGCGGTGGCTGCGCGGCGACCGCGTCGAGTTCGCCGCGAACGACGACTACTTCTTGGGCAAGCCGAAGTTGCGGCGGATCATCGTATCGTTCGTCCCCGACGAGAATACGATCGCCAGCCAGATGCGCGCGCACGAGGTCGACTGGTTCTACGCCGCGACGCCGCGCGCGTATCCCCAGCTCACGGCCATCGCCGGCGTCGACGTGCGGCTCGTACCGATGAACGCGAACGACTCCATCCTCTTCAACACCAAGCGCGCGCCCGTACGACGACCCCAACGTGCGCCGGGCGATCGGGCTGGCGATCGACAAGACGCTGCTGGTTCGCGAGGTGACGTTCGGAACGACCGTGCCGGCGACCGAAGACTTACCATCCTTCATGTGGGCGTTCGACCCCAAGGCCGGCACGACGGCGCGCGATCTGCCGCGCGCCAACGCGCTGCTCGACGCCGCGGGCTGGAAGCGCGGGCCCGACGGCGTGCGCGTGAAGAACGGGAAACGCTTTTCGATGGGCTTGTCCTACCGCACCGACAGCATCACCGATCGTAATCGGGGCGTGCTGATCGACGCGATGCTCAAGGACGCCGGGATCGAGACCGAGCTCAAGGGCTACACGACGTCGCTGCTCTACGGCCCGCCGGGCGTCGGCATCCAGGCCGACGGAAAGTTCGATGCGTCGCTGCAGACCTGGTACGCCGGGAGCGACCCCGATGACTCGACGCAGCTCACCTGCGACCAGGTCGCGCCGAAGGGCTACAACTGGACCCGCTACTGCAGCGCCGCGATGGACGCCGCGCAGCGGGTCGCGCTCGCGCACTACGACCGCCCGACGCGCAAGCGCGCCTACGCCACAGATCGAGGAGCTGCTGGCGCGCGACACGCCGTACGTGTACCTCTGGTGGCCGCGCCAGATCGAAGCGATCAACACCGACCTCAAGGGCTTCCGGCCCAACGGCATCATCGAAGACTGGAACGCCTATCAGTGGTCGATCTGACCATCGTTTCGAAACGCGCGCAGGTAGTCGAGGGTTTGGCGATCGATCGTCCCGTCGTCGCGCACGCGGTTCTCGAGGTTTTCGACGTGCATGAACGCGACCAGCGCGGCGCGCGCCGACTCGTCGAATTCACTGCTGCTCGGCGCGAACGCGCCGACGCGGGCGAGCTCGGTCACGATCTCGCGGCCGATGGCGTCGTCGATCGTCAGCACGTCCTCCGGCGCGGCGGGGAAGTGGTAGAGCTTGTGCAGCTCGAGCAGGCGCGCCAGCTCGTCGATCGGCGCCGCGTGATCGTCGACGCGCAGGTCGACGTAGCGGTCGTTGAAGCCGCCGTAACCGCCGCCGGGCTTGACCACGACCAGCGCCGCGCTCTGCTGGCCGCGCTTGTCGCCGCCCGCGCGCTGAGCCGCCGCAGCGCGGCGACCAGCCTGTCGGCCAGCGTGCCGCCGCGCGTTGCGGAACGTCGCTGGCGAGCGCGTCGACGACGCTCGGGCCGGCCAGACAGTTACCCTGCGCCGCGAACCCGTCGCCGGTGATACCTCCGGCCCACGAGATGCAGCGGGAGCCGGTGAAGGTCGCCGCCCGGCCGCGCGCATCGACGATTCCGAACTGGCGATCCTCGGCGCCCTCGTCGCCGGTCCGCAGTCCCTGCGCGACGAGCTCGGGCGGCTCGCCACGGCGCAGCAGCTCGAGGGCGAGCGGCCCGAACGCCGTGTTCGCCCAGGCCTGGGTCGCGATCGCGCCGGCTCCGGCGGCCAGCCACGGGACCACCGCCCCGACGGCCAGAAACTTCGACTGGACCGCGATCCCCAACTCGCGCTCTGTCGGATCGGCCGCGACGATCGAAAATGTCGACAACACGACGTGCTCGTTCGCGCCGGGCGCCCGCCATCTTTCCGGTGATGAGGACGGTCAATGGCATCCAGCGGCTATCAGATTTACGTCAGCTTCTCAGGCGAAACCGGTTCGAAGATCCTCAACGTCGGCGCACTCTCGTCGGCCGGCGCATATCTCGGGCTCGTGCTCTCGGGCGGCGGACCGTACGACGAGTTGCGCGGTCTGGCGGTCGACGGCAACGGACGCCTGTATGTTGCCAATGCCTACAAGAAAGGCTCGGCGGTCGACGTCTTTTCGGCGACGATCAACGCGGACGGTTACAGCCGAGATTATCTCGGCACGCTGATCACGCCGAAGTCGAGCAAAGCGCTGCTGCATCCGTATGGCGTCGCGTTCGACGGCAAAACGCTCTTCGTCTCCAGCCAGGACACGAACGTCGTCTCGTCCTACGCGATCTCCGGCAGCGGCAAGAAGATGCCGAGCGCAAAGAACCGTGCCGTCGCGCCGTACCTCGAGAAGCTCGATCCGAAGGGAGATTTCTACGGCGGCACGTTCGTCGCGTCGGCGCAGCCGGTGAAGGTCGGTAAGAAGACGCCGCCCGCCGTCGATCCCAAGGTCGGCGGACTTTCGATGGAAGGCTTCGATCCGCAAACGGTCGCCGCCGAGTCGCACGCCGCCGACGCCGCCGACGAAGCGCTGGCGGCGAAGAAGCAGGCCCGGCATTCCGTGCGCGGCATCGTCGCCAGCGGGAAGCGGCTCTACGTCGCCGATCAGGCGGCGAATCGCGTCGGCGTCTACGGCCACAAGAGCGGCAAATTCCACGGCTGGGTGTCGACGACCACGGATGCGAGCGCGAATCCCAATGCGCTCGACAAACCCGTCGGCGTCGCGGTGAGCCCGACCGGCGGCGGGATCTACATCGGAAGTCCCGGCAACGAAGCGATCTTCGCCTACGACCCCAAGACGCACGAGCTCAGCCTGGTCATCAGCTCGGCGACGAGCTTCCCCTCGGCCCATCTTCCGAGCGCCGCCGAAGCGCTCAAGGATCTCTCCGGCCTTGCCTGCACCCCGGACGGCACGTTGATCTTCGGCAGCCGCAAGCAGATGCAGCTGTTCGCGCTCGATCCGTCGACCGGAGCGCTCTCGACCTTCGGACCGCCCTTACAAGACGCACCGGAGTGCGTCTTGGTCGCGACGAGCTGATCGGCGCTGGATATCGCAGGTACTTTGGAACCGAAATATTGACGTAGCCTCATTCGCGCAGTATCGTTTCGACACCGTGCTGACGACGTCGCTGCGTCCGTCCGACTTTCGTGGCTTTCGCCTGGATGTCGCGGCGCGCGGGATCGTGCGCGAGTACAACCGGCGCTTGCGGCCCCACGGTCTGAGCTACGTCCCGTACTTCGTGTTGCTCCTGCTCGACGGAGAAGACGAAGGGTTGCGACCGTCCGATGTCGCCGCCGACCTGCGGCTCGACGGTTCGTCGCTCAGCGGCCACCTCGACAAGCTCGAGGCCGCCGCGCTCGTCGAGCGCAGCGCCGATCCCGCCGACCGCCGCGTCATTCGCATTCGCCTCACCGACGGCGGCCGGCGGCTCGTCGCCGAGCTCGATCCGATCGGTCGCGCGCTCAGCACGGTCGACGCCGACCTGGCTCCCGAAGCGCTGGTTCGGGTGGAGCGCGCGATCCAAGCGCCGCCGGCCTCGCGAGGCGCCGCGCCGAGCGACCCGCCGAGCCGTCCGATGCCCCTTCGCTCGCGCGCCGGGCTGGTAACGACGTTGCGCGCGGCGACGCTGACGGTTCCGCGGTCGGTCGTCGGCCGCACGCTGACGCAGTTCGCGGCGCTGGTCGCCGAGCGCAGCGGCGGCGCGATCCGCGTCGAGATCGACTTGCCGTCGACCGCCCCCGGCGGCGAGCTACAGACGCTGGTCGATCTGCGCAGCGGCGACGTGGCGATCGGCTCGGTGACCGCCGCAATCGCCGGGACGCTGCTCCCCGACGCACAGCTCATCGAGTTGCCCTACCTGCTCGACTCGTTCGAGCACGCTCGCGCGTTCGACGACGGGCCGTTCGTGGCGCGCGACACTCGCCGACGCGGATAACTTCGGGCTGGTCGGCATGGGGGTCGCGGAGAACGGCTTCCGCTGGCTCACTACGCGCGACGTCGCCGTGCAAGACCCGGCGGAGCTCGCCGGGGTGCGCCTGCGCGTGCAGCAATCGCCGATCAACGTGCATCTGGCTGAAGCCTTCGGTGCGGTTGCGGTGCCGCTGCCGTTCCCGCGCTTGGCGGAGGCGCTGGCCGCCGGTGAGATCGACGCGCAAGAGAACTCGCTCGCGAACATCGCGGGCTTGGCGCTGTGGGCGTCCCAACGTTTTCTCGTGGCGACGCGTCACGCACTCTCCGCGCACCTGCTCTTCGCAAACGCCGAGATCCTCGGCGCGCTCGGCTCGGGCGCGACCGTGGTACGCGATGCGATGCGCGACGCGCTCGCCGAGCAGCGGCGCGAGGCCGAGCGCCTAGACGACGAGCTGTTCGACGAGCTCGCGCGACGCATGACGATCATCGAGCTGGACGAGACGGCCCGCGACCGCTTCGTCGCAGCGACCCGCCTCGTGCACGAACGGGTGGCACGTGCGCTGGGCGAGGACGCGCTCGCGCGCGCCCTCGCCGCCTCGGTCGCGGCCCGCCCCGTACTATCACCGACGTAAGAGGAGGAACCCATGCACGCCCGACGCTTCAGTGCGCTCATCGTCGCCACGCTCGTCGCCGTCGCGATCGCCGGCCCGGCCGCGACGCGCGCCGCCGATCCGCCCGAGATCGTGATCGGTTCGGTTCTGCCGCTGACCGGCGCGTTGGCGCAGACCGGCGCCGGGCTGCGCACCGCGCAGCAACTGGCTGCCGATCTGGTCAACGGCCACGTGAGCTATCCGCTGCCGATGGTCGGGAAGAACGGGTTGCCGCATCTCGGGCACGCGCGCATTCGCCTGGTGTTCGCGGATTCGCAAGGGAAGCCCGATCAGGCGCGCGCGGCGGCCGAAGAGCTCATCACGCGGGACCATGCGGTCGCGCTGATCGGCACGTACGCGTCGTCGACGACGGCGACGGCCTCGCAGGTCGCCGAGCGTGCCGGCATCCCGTTCCTCAACCCCGACTCCTCGGCACCCGGGCTCACCGCGCGCGGGCTCAAGTGGTTCTTCCGCACCACCCCGCACGACGGTACGTTCGCGGAAAACTTCTATCAGTTCTTGGGCGATCTCAAGAAGACCAAGAACATCGCGGTCAAGCGCGTGGCGATCGTCGGCGAGGACGGCCTGTTTGGGACGGGAGCGAGTGACGCCGAGGAGGCCGGCGCCAAGAAGTACGGTTACGACATCGCCACGCGCGTCGCGTATCCGGCGACAACCACCGAGGTCAACGCCGAGGTGCAGCGCGTCAAGACGTCGTCGCCCGACGTCATCTTCCAGGCGTCGTACGTCCCCGACGCCCTGCTGTTCATGCGCGGCTACAAGCAGCAAGGGGTCAACGTCAAGGCGATCTTCGCTCAGGACGCGGGTTTCGTCGATCCCAATTTCCTCAAGGCGATCGGCGGTGATGCCGACGGCGTGTTCACCCGCGAAGTCTTCTCGATGGACATCAAGTTTCGCAACCAGGCCGTGCCGCTGATCGACCAGCTGTTTCGCCAGCGTTCCGACGGCGGGAAAGCGCTCGACGGCAATACGGCGCGCGATTTCATGGGCGTGCTCGTTTTGGCCGACGCCATCGACCGCGCCGGCTCGACGAAGCCCGACGCGATCCGCGACGCGCTCACGAAGACCAACATTCCCGGCAAGCTCACGCTGATGCCGTGGAACCGCATCCACTTCGACGCAACCGGCCAGAACGACGGCGGCGTCGGGATCATCGAGCAGCTGCAGGACGGAAAGTACGAGACCGTATGGCCGTTCGACGTCGCTGTGCGGCACGTGGTATGGCCGATGCCGGCGTGGAAGCACTAGGCGGATCGGCCGCAGGCCGAACGCGAAGTGTTCACGGAACGTGAACACACTCGAACAGTTGCTCGCCGGCGGACTCCTGGCGGGCCTCGTGTTCGCGCTCGTCGCGGTCGGGCTGACGCTGGTGTACGGCGTGATGGACGTGGTGAACTTCGCGCACGGCGAGTTCCTCATGCTCGCGATGTATGCGACGCTGGGGCTCGCCCTCATCGGCATCGGCCCGCTGGTCGGCTTGCCGCTGGTCGCGATCGCGCTGTTCCTGTTCGGAATCGTGATCTATCGCGTATTCATCCGGCGGCTCTTGGCAGGGCCGCCGGAGGCCACGGTGTTCGGAACGTTCGGACTGCTCGTGCTCTTGCAGGGGCTCGCGCAGTCGCTCTTCACGGGCGACTTCCAGTCGGCGCCGAATCCGCCGTTCCAAGGGACGTTGCGGTTCGGCGCGGTCGCGCTCTCGCAGGCGACGATCGTCGAAGCGATCGGGGCGCTTGTCGTCACCGCCGCCGTGTTCGCGTTCGTCGAGTACACGGAGACCGGCCGGGCGATGCGCGCCGTGGCCGAGGATCGCGTCGCCGCGACCCTAATGGGGATCGACGTGCAGCGAGTGAACGGCCTGGCGTTCGGGATCGGCGCAGCCTGCGTCGGTGCAGCGGGTGCGCTGCTGATGCTGTCGTTCCCTGTATTCCCGACCGCAGGTGCGTCGTTCGCGCTGACCGCCTTCGTGGTCGTCGCGCTGGGCGGTTTCGGCAGCATCCAAGGCGCGCTCGTCGCGGCGCTGCTGGTCGGGATGCTCGAAGTATTGGGCGGCTATTATCTCTCGCCCGAGCTCAAGATGGTGCCGGTTTACGTGGCCTATCTCGCCATCGTGCTGCTGCGACCGCAGGGATTGCTCGGCCGGCGATGAGGTGGCATCTCGTCGCGCTCGGTATCATCGTCGTGCTCGGCTGCGCGGCGGCGTTCGGGCTGCGCGACGCGGTGACGCTCGACCTGCTGTTCACGCTGTTGCTCTATGCCGTGCTTGGCCAGTCCTGGAACTGGATCAGCGGCTACGCCGGCAACATTTCGTTCGGGCACGCGATCTTCTTCGGGTGCGGCGCGTACGCGTCGGCGCTGTGCGTCACGCACGGGCTCTCGCCGTGGCTGGCGATCCCGGCCGGCGCGCTGGTCGCGGCGCTGCTGGCGCTGGTCACCGGGTTCCCGACGCTTGCGCTGCGCGGGCATTACTTCTCGATCGCCACGATCGCGGTCGCGGCGCTGGTCGACGCGTTCGTGCGCACGCAGCCGTGGCTCGGCGGGGCCAACGGATTCGAGCTGCCGATCCAATCGGGCTGGCCGGCGCTGCAGTTTGCGGACAAGGGGCCTTACGTGCTGCTGGCGCTCGCGCTGTTCGCGATCGTCCAGCTCGCGACGCTTGCGCTGGAACGCTCGCGCCTAGGCTACTACTTGCGTGCCTTGCGCGCGAACCACGCGGCCGCCGCGTCGGTCGGGATCGACGAGCGCCGGTGGAAGCTCATCGCGTTCGCCTGGTCGGCGACGATGGCGGCGGCGGCGGGCGTGCTATACGCGCAGTACACGCTGTTCGTCGATCCGCCGTCGACGATCGCGCTGGGGATCTCGATCGACATTGCGTTGATCGGCGTCGTCGGCGGGATCGGGACGCTGTGGGGACCGGCCGCCGGCGCGCTCGTCTACGTCGTGCTCGCCAAGGGCGTCGCGCTGCGCATCGGGGGCACCGGCAAGGGCTACGATCTCGTGATCTACGGCGCGATCATCTGTCTCATCGCCGCGTGGAAGCCGCATGGGATCGTCGGAACGGTCGTCGACGCGCTGCGCCGCCGGCGCGGCGCCTCAGGCATTCCGCCGGACGCGACGCCGCCTACGGTTCCTCCTAGCGCGACGCCGATGCCGAGTGCCGCGTGACCGCCCAAACCGCGGCGCCGGCACCGCTGTTGGAAGTGCGCGGGCTGACCAAGCGCTTCGGTTCGCTGCGCGCGCTCGACGGCGTCGATCTCGACGTTGCCGAAGGCTCGCTGACCGGACTGATCGGACCCAATGGCGCGGGCAAGTCGACGGCCTTCACATGCATCGCGGGCGCCGGCAAGCCGACCGCCGGAAGCGTGCGCTTTCGCGGCCGCGAGATCGCCGGACTGGCGTACCACCGCGTCGCCAGGCTGGGGATCGGGCGGACGTACCAGATCGTGCAGACGTTCGCCGACATGACCGTGATCGAGGCCGTCACCACGGCTGCGTTGCTGCGGCACCCGCACGTGCGCGAGGCCGCGCGTTTCGCCGAAGAGGTGTTGGCTTTTACCGGGCTGGCCGACAAGCGGTACCGGCTGGGACGCGCCCTGACAATCGCCGACAAGAAGCGGCTCGAGGTCGCCCGCGCGCTCGCCACGGAGCCGGCGCTCTTGCTGCTCGACGAGGTGATGGCCGGGCTGACGCCCGCCGAGTGCCGCGATGCGGTCGAGTTGCTGCGGCGGATCGTCGCGCGCGGGATCACCGTGCTGATGGTGGAGCACGTGATGGAAGTGCTCATGCCGATCGCCGACCACGTCGTGGTCATCGCTGCCGGCAAAACGATCTTCTCCGGCTCTGCGAGCGACGCCGTGCGCGATTCACGCGTGATCGAGGCGTACTTGGGCTCGCCGCTCGAACACGGCGAGATTGCGGAGCGCTCGTCATGAGCGCGAGTGCATCGGGAAACGGCCCGGCGGCGCTGCTGGAGATCGACGGGCTGGCGGTCGCGTACGACGGGATGCGCGCGCTCCAGGAGGTCTCGCTGCGCGCCCATGCCGGGACGATTGTGGCGCTGATCGGAGCGAACGGTGCCGGCAAGACCTCGCTGCTGCGAGCGATCAGCGGCTTGGTGCGCGCGACCGCCGGATCGATTCGTTTCGACGGCGACGACATCACCCGCGTGCCCGCGCACCGCATCGTGAAGCGCGGGATCGCGCACGTCCCCGAAGGCCGGCGCGTCTTCGCCAGTGCGACCGTCCGCGACAACCTGCTGCTCGGCGCCTACGTCGACCGGGATGCGGCGCATCGCGCTGCGCGGCTCGAAGCGGCGTTCGCGGCGTTCCCGATTCTGCGCGAACGACTCGAGCAGCGCGCTTCGACGCTCTCGGGCGGCGAGCAGCAGATGCTCGCGATCGCGCGCGGCACGATGAGCGGCCCGCGCCTGCTGATGCTCGACGAGCCGTCGCTCGGCATCGCGCCCCTGCTGATCCCGCAGATCTACGCCGGCATCCGCGGCATCGCCGCCGGCGGTACGACGGTGCTGCTCGTCGAGCAGAACGTCCGCGCCGCGCTCGGCGCCGCCGACACCGCCTACGTCCTCCAAACCGGCCGCGTCGTGTTACATGGCGCTGCGAGCGATCTGATCGGAGACCCGCTCGTGCAAGAAGCCTTCCTCGGAATCAGCGCCGCATGATCCGGATCGCCGTCGTGCTATGCATCGGGATCGTCGCGCTCGACGCCGTCAAGTACGCTATCCATCTTTTTTCGGAGCTGCGGCGCGCAATTGCGGCAGGTCGTGGCTTTGGGGTCCGTTACCGCATTCGCCGACGCGGCATTCGATCGCGCGATGGAGACGTGGTCCGGCGCTTCCGCAACGGGACTTTTGGCGTATGGCTTGCGCTCGTTCCGATGACGATTCTCCTGCAGCTCCTTCTCGTCGTTCTCGGCTTTGGGCTCGGATCGAACAAAAGGAGCGCTCGGTCATGAGCTGGCGCGCCGGCATCAATATTCAATCGGGCGGTTCTGGACTTCGCTGTGTCGGCGGACGAGTGCCGACCCGTTCGGCGCGGACAACATATGTCACCCTTGGACACTGGATTGCGGGAGCTCTCTTTGATGGTACATCAGCCTGGGTCTGGCTCGGCGCGCCGCCGGTGATTGCGCTTGCCACCACCTATTTCTTCGCGCTCATCGCGATTGGCGTCGGCGCAGCATCCGTTCGGCTTCCGGGGAGGACGCAATGAGCTGGCGGGTTGGGATCGATATTGGGGGGACGTTCACCGACCTGGTTGCGCTGGCGGACGATGGGCGGCTGATTCGGCACAAGGTGTCGTCGACGCCGAAGGCGCCGGAAGAAGGACTGCTTGACGCGTTGCGTGCGCTGCTCGAGGAGGTCGCGGCTGCGGAGATCGTGCTCGTCGCGCATGCGAGCACGATCGCGACCAACGCGCTGCTGGGCCAGGTGCATCTCGATTTGCCGCGGGTAGCGTTCATCACGACCGAGGGGTTTCGCGACGTGCTCGAGATCGGGCGGCAGAACCGCAGCGCGATCTACGACCTCAACGTCACGCGACCCAAGCCGCTGGCGCGGCGCGAGGACCGGCTGGTGGTGCGCGAGCGCCGCACGCACGACGGCGGGGTCATCGTGGAGCTCGATACCGCTTCCGTGGCGCGCGCGGTGGAGACTGTCCGCGAACGCGGGATCAAAGCGGTCGCCGTGGGGCTGCTGCACGCCGACGCGGACGGCGCGCACGAACGCGAAGTCGGCTTGGCGCTCGCCGCCGCGATCCCGGACGCCGAGATATCGCTGTCGTCGGAGATCGATCCGCAGTATCGCGAGTACGAGCGCTTCTCGACAACGGTGCTGAACGCGGCGCTCGCGCCGATCGTTCAGGTGTACCTCGACCGCGTCGCACACGGCGTGCGCGCGGCCGGCGTGCAGGCGCCGATCTTCGTGATGCGCTCCGACGGCGGGATGGCGGTACTCAAATCCGCCGCGCGCCGCCCGGCGACGCTGATCGAGAGCGGCCCGGCGAGCGGCGTCATCGGCGCGGCGTTCCTTGGGCGCGCACTCGGGATCGGCAACGTGCTCTCGTTCGACATGGGCGGGACGACCGCCAAGGCCGGCACGATCTTCGACGGCGTGCCGCAGATCAGCGCATCGTTCGAAGCGGCCGGTTCGACGCACAGCGGCCGGTCGGTGAAGGGCAGCGGCTATCCGGTGCGCTTTCCGTTCGTCGATCTGGCCGAGGTCAGCGCGGGTGGCGGGACCATCGCCTGGATCGATGCGGCGGGGACGCTGCGCGTCGGGCCGCTCTCGGCGGGGGCCGATCCCGGTCCCGCGTGCTACGGCATCGGCGACCGCCCGACGGTCACCGACGCCAACGTCGTGCTGCGCCGCTCGAACCCGCGCGCGCTGCTCGACGGCGCGTTTCCGATCGACGCCGGGCGCTCGCGCGACGCGGTCGCTTCGGTCGCGGCGCCGGTCGGCGGGGACGTCGAGCGTGCGGCGGCCGGGATCGTGACGCTGGTCGACGCGGAGATGGCGAAGGTGCTGCGCATCGTCTCGGTCGAGCGCGGCCACGATCCGCGCGACTTCACCTTGCTCGCCTTCGGCGGCGGCGGTCCGCTGCACGCCTGCGCCGTCGCCGCCGACATCGGCGTGTCGCGGGTCGTCATCCCGCTCTCGCCCGGCGTGTTCTCGGCCTACGGGCTGCTCGCCGCCGACGTCCGCGTGACCTCGGTCCGTTCGATCGTCGCGCCGGCCGACGACGAGACCTGGCAACGCGCGCGCAAGCTGTTCGACGCGCTGGCGCGCGAAAGCGACGCGGCGCTGAGCGAACAGGGTGTGGCCAAGCCCGACCGCAGCTTCGTGCGCGAGCTCGACCTGCGCTACGTCGGACAGTCGACCGAGCTCGTCGTCACCGCGCCCCGCTCGCTCGACGAGGCCGTCGAAGCGTTCCACCAGCGGCACGAGCAACGCTACGGCTTTGCCGCACGTCAGGATCCGGTCGAGATCGTCACCGCGCGCGCGATCGGGATCGGGTCGACGCCCAAACCGCGCTTGATCGCGGCAGCCGCGCCGGTAAAGCGTGCACCCGAGCAGCGCGCGCTGCGCGAACGGCGCGATGTTTACGACGGCACGGCGTTCGTCGACACGCCGGTCTACAACCGGGCGCATTTGCGGCCGGGCGACGTCTTCGAAGGCCCCGCTGTGGTCGAGCAGTACGACGCGACGACGTACGTCGCGCCCAGCTGGGCCGCGCGCGTCGACGGCTACGGGAATCTGGTCATGGAGAACGGACGATGATCGCCGCACTCGATCCGATCACGGCCGAGCTGGTTTCGTCGGCGCTGATCTACGCCAGCGAGGAGATGGGGATCGCCGTGCGCGACGCCGCCTACTCGCCGAACATCAAGGAACGCCTCGACCATTCGTGCGCGCTGTTCGACGCGCAGGGGCGCCTCATCGCGCAGGCGGAGCACATCCCGGTGCACTTGGGTTCGCTGCCGTGGGGGCTTCGCCGTTCTATCGCGTGGCTGGCCGAGCGCGGACGCACGATCGCGCGCGGCGAGATGATCGTCGTCAACGACCCCTACCTGTCGGGGACGCACCTCAACGACGTCACCGTGATCCGCGCGATCTACCACCGCGACAAGCTCATCGGCTACGCCGGCAACAAGGCCCATCACACCGATGTCGGCGGCGCCGTCCCCGGCTCGATGCCGCCCGACGCGCGCGATCTCTTCGCCGAAGGTGCCGTGTTCACGCCGACCGTGCTGGTGCGCGGCGACCGCGTCGTCGACGAGACGGTCGACCTGCTGCGCGCCAACTCGCGCACGCCCGAGGCGCGGGCCGGCGACCTGCGCGCGCAGATCGCCGGCAACAACGTGGGCGAACGGCGCTTTCTGGAACTGGTCGAGCGGTACGGCATCGACGTCGTCGAAGCGGCGCTCGACAAGGCGCTCGACGACGGCGAACGCCGAACGCGTGCCGCGCTGCGCGCGCTTCCCGACGGCGTCGTCGAGCACGAGGACGTGATGGAGGACGAGCACGGCGAGCCTTCGATCGTGCTGCGCGTGCGGCTCGAAAAGCGCGCCGATGCGCTGCTGCTCGACTACACCGGCACCGCGCCGCAGCGCGCGATGCCGCTCAATTCCGTCTACGGCGTCACGCTCTCGGGCGCGTACTACGCGATCCGGGCGGTGACCGATCCGCGCATTCCGATGAATGACGGGTCGTTCCGGCCGGTTCAGGTCGACGTTCCGGAGGGAACGCTGCTCAACCCGCGCCGGCCGGCGCCGGTGAGCGCCGGAAACGTCGAGACGTCGATGCGCAACGCGGATCTCGTACTCGGCGCGCTCGCGAAGCTCGCGCCGGGCCGCGTCCCGGCACAGAGCGGCGGCTCGATGAACAACGTGATGATCGGCGGCCTCGACGGTGACGGCCGCTCGTGGGCGTTCTACGAGACCAACGGCTGCGGGATGGGCGCGCGTCCCAACGCCGACGGGATCGACGGCATCCACGCGCACATGACCAACACCCTCAACACGCCGATCGAAGCGATCGAACGGCAGATGCCGATGCTCATCACGGCGTACGAGTTCGCCGAGACGAGCGCGGGTGACGGCGAGTTCCGCGGCGGCTCGGGACTGGTGCGCGCCTTTGCGCTGCGCGACGGGACCGCGACCGCGTCGCTGTTGGCCGAGCGTCATGCGGTGCGGCCGCGAGGCACCGAAGGCGGCAAGGACGGCGCCACCGGCGCGCACGTGTTCGTCAAGCACGGCGGCGCGGTCAGCGACCTGCCGGCCAAGACCAGCGTCGCGATGGAGCCCGGCGACGCGATCATCGTGCGCACGGCCGGCGGCGGCGGTTACGGCGATCCGGCCAAGCGCGATCCGGTTGCGCGCGCGCGCGACCGCGCCGACGGGATCACGTGTGCCGAATGACCGCCGCCGAGGTGCGCGCGGCCGTGCGCGACGGCACGATCGCATCGCCGACCGAACGGCTCGCGCCCGACCATGTCCAGGCCAACCTGATCGTCGTTCCGCGCGAGTACGCGGCCGAACTGGCGGACTTGTGCGCGCGCAACCCGGTGCCGTGTCCGGTCATCGAACGGCTGGCGCCGGGAGCGTTCGAACCGGCGTGCGCACGCGGCGCCGATCTGCGCAGCGATCTCGGCCACTACCGCGTCTGGCGTGACGGGGCGCTCGCCGGGCAGCCGCACGACGTGCGCGAGCTGTGGTCCGACGACCTGGTCGCGTTTCTGATCGGCTGCTCGTTCACGTTCGACCACGCGCTCGCCGCCGCCGGGCTCACGCCCCGCCACTACGCGCTCGACCGCAACGTTCCGATGTATCGCACGCGCGTCCCGCTCGCCGCGGCAGGACGTCTGCGTGGGACGATGGTGGTGAGCATGCGGCCGTACAAGCGCGAAGACGTCGAACGCGTTCGCGACGTTACGCGGCCATACCGGGTCGCGCACGGCGAGCCGGTCGCGTGGGGCGATCCGGCGGCGCTCGGGATCAACGATCTGGGGCGGCCCGACTACGGCGACCCGCCGCGCTTCGAGCCGGGTGAGGTGCCGGTGTTCTGGGGTTGCGGCGTGACCCCGCAGAGCGTCATCGTCGCGAGCAAACTACCGTTTGCGATCACCCACGAACCCGGCCACATGTTCGTCACCGACCTCGTGCACGCCGACCTGAGCCGCGGCGAGCCCGAGCGCCCGTGACCGTGGCCCGGCAACGTTCGCCCGACGTCGGCGTCGTCGTGTGCGGCGGCGGCAACGCGGGACTCTGCGCGGCGATCGCCGCACGCCGCGCCGGTGCCCGGGTGGTGCTGCTCGAGCGCGCGCCGGCCTACATGCGCGGCGGCAACACCCGGCACACCCGCGACATCCGCCTCGCCCACGCCGAGCCGAACGCGGCCGCTGCCGGCACGTATTCCGAGGACGAGCTGTACGCCGACCTGCTGCGCGTCACCGAAGGCGAAACCGACGAGCCGCTGGCACGGCTGACCGTGCGCGACTCGACGACGTTGGCCGCGTGGATGGGCGAGCAGGGCGTGCACTGGCAACCGCCGTTGACCGGGACGCTTCACCTGTCGCGCACCAACGGCTTCTTCCTGGGCGGCGGCAAGCACCTCGTGAACACGTACTACGACACGGCACTGCGGCTCGGCGTGCAGGTCGTCTACGGCGCGACGGTGCGCGCGCTCGAGCGCGACGGGCCGTGCGTTGCCCGGGTGGTGTACGCGGACGCGGACGGCGAGCAGCGTTTGGGCTGCGCCGCGGCCGTGGTCGCGGCCGGCGGGTTTGAAGCCGACGTGGCGTGGCTGGGCGAGTACTGGGGCGACGCCGCGTTGCGCTTCACGATCCGCGGAACCCCGTACAACACCGGCGTCGCCCTCAAGGCGATGTACGCAGCCGGCGCGCAGCGGGCCGGCGACCCGCGCGGCCTGCACTGCGTCGCGGTCGACGCGCGCGCGCCGCGCTTCGACGGCGGAATCGTCACCCGCATCGACGCGATTCCGTTCGGGATCGCCGTCAACGCCGCGGGCGAGCGGTTCTACGACGAAGGCGAAGAGCTGTGGCCCAAGCGCTACGCGATCTGGGGCAAGCTCATCGCCGAGCAGCCGGGTCAGATCGCGTACGCCGTGTTCGACGCGAAGACCGCCGGCCGGTTCATCCCGTCGGCCTTTCGTCCCGAACGCGCCGCGACGCTCGAAGAGCTGGCGGCGTGTCTCGGTCTCGACGGCGCGGCGCTCGCGCGCACGGTCGCGACGTTCAACGACGCGGTGCGCGCACGCGGGCCGGTCGAGCTGGGCGCCCTCGACGGGAACGCCACCGACGGGCTCAACCCGCCGAAATCGAACTGGGCGCAGCGCATCGACACGCCGCCGTACCACGGCTACCCGCTGCGGCCCGGCGTGACGTTCACGTACCTCGGCGTCGCGGTCGACCGCGAGGCGCGCGTCCTTTGCGCCGGCGGCGACCGGTTCGACAACCTGTTCGCCGCGGGCGAGTGCATGGCCGGCAACATCCTGTCGCGCGGCTACTTGGCCGGGTTCGGTTTGACGATCGGCTCGGTCTTCGGCCGCATCGCCGGCGCGGAGGCAGCGCAGCTTGCTCGAGCTTGACCTCACCGCCGAGCTCGAGCGGCAGCTCGGCGTCTGCAACGCCTGCCGCTATTGCGAAGGCTTCTGCGCCACCTTCGGCGCGGCACAGAAACACGCGCCGGGTGGACCGGCCGACTTCGCGTATCTGGCGAACCTGTGTCACGACTGCCGCATGTGCTTCGACGCGTGCATGTTCGTGCCGCCGCACGAGTTCGCGATCAACATCCCCGAGGCGATGGCGCGCACCCGCGCGCAGACCTACGAGCGCTATGCGGTTCCGGCGCCCTTCGCGCGCGCGGTGCGCAACCCGGTCGCCGCCGCCGCCGTGACGATCGCGGTCGCGGTCGCCGCTCTCTTCGTCGTCGTCGCGCTCGCGTCCGGGCCGGGCGTGTTCGCGACGGCGCTGCGTGGCCCCGGCGCGTTCTATGCCGTGCTGCCCTACGCGGCGATGCTCGGCGGAGCGCTGGCGCTCGGCGCGTACGCTGTCGCGTGCATGGCCGCCGGAGCCGTTCGCTTCGCGCGCGACATCAGCAGCGGCGAGCGCTTCGTTTCGTTGCGCTCGCTCGGCGTCGCGCTGCGCCGGGCGCTGGCGCTGACCTATCTCAAGGGTGGCGGCGCAGGCTGCTACGACGTCACGCGGCACTCCGGTCGCCGGCGAGCGCTTCACATGCTCGTCTTCTGGGGATTCGTCGCCGATCTCGCCTCCACGACGAGCGCCGCGATCGAGCAAGACCTGCTGCACCGCCTCCCGCCCTTTCCGCTCGCGAGCGTGCCGGTGTTGCTGGGGACGATCGGCGGGATCGCGATCGCGGCCGGCGCCGCCGGGCTGATCGCCGTCAAGCGCGCCGGCGACGAACGCCCCACCGACGGCCGGATGATCGCGTTGGATTATGCCTTTCTCGGTTTGCTCGAGGCGGTCGCGCTGACCGGCCTCGCGCTACTCGTGTTTCGCTCCACCCCGGCGATGCCGTCGCTGCTGGCCGTCCATCTCGGCGTCGTGGCCGGCGCGTTCGTCACCGCGCCGTACGGGAAGTTCGTGCACTTCGTCTACCGCTCGATCGCGCTGGTCTTGCACGCGCACGAGCAACGCGGAGGTTCTTGATGACGGTCGGCTCCGCGGTGAGCTCGTGGAACGAGTGGGATCCGCTGCGTGAGGTCATCGTCGGCAACGCGCTGGGCGCGGCCGACCTCGGCTTCGAGCCGGCGTTCTCGCCGTACCATCCGGCCGGCGCAGCCGGACGCGACGCGACCGGAGCGCCCGTGCATCCGGCGGTGCTGGGGGCCGCGCAGCGTCAGCTCGACGACTTCGCGGACCTGCTTGCCGCGCGCGGGATCACGGTGCGGCGTCCCGACCCGGCCGATCACGCGGTGCCGGTGAAGACCCCCGATTGGGAGGTCGCGACGGGCCGCGCGAACGCGTGTCCGCGCGACCTGTTGCTCGTGGTCGGCGACGAGATCATCGAAGCGCCGATGACCCAGCGCGGGCGCTTCTTCGAGTATCGCGCCTATCGCCGGCTGATCGCCGAGTACTTTCGCTCCGGCGCGCGCTGGACCGCGGCGCCGAAACCGTTGATGAGCGACGCGCTTTATGACGACCGGCAGCGCGACGGCGTGCCGTTCGATTTCGCCGACGGGCCGCTGCTCACCGAGATCGAACCGGCCTTCGACGCGGCGTCGTTCGTGCGCTTCGGGCGCGACATCTTTTGGCAGCCCGACCTGGTGAGCAATCAATTCGGCGCGGATTGGCTGCAACGTCATCTCGGCGCCGGTTTTCGCATCCACCGGATAGCGTTTCGGGAACCGCTCCCGTCGCATATCGGCACGACCCTGGTGCCGATTCGGCCCGGGGTCGTTCTGGTGAATCCCGGCCGGCCGTGTCTCGACGAGTCGCTCGACCTGTTCACCGCGAACGGTTGGCGCCTCGTGCCCGCCGCGCCGTCCGTGCGCGGACGGCAATCGCTCGAAGTGAGCAGCTGGATCTCGATGAACATCCTCATGCTCGACGAGACGACCGCCGTCGTCGAGCGCGCGGAGACGCCGACGATCGAGCTGCTCGAATCGCTCGGCTGCGAGGTGATCACCTGCGCGTTCGATGCCGTCTATCCGCTCGGCGGCGGCTTCCACTGCTGCACGACGGACATCCGGCGTGACGGCGAGCTGCGCTCATACTTTCCTTCACTCGATGCGGACGACGACTCGCACTGCGCCGATGTGGAAGCGAGTTCACATGACCAAGGTGCGCGTCGCCGGCTTTTCGGTCTCACTCGACGGTTTCGGAGCAGGCCCGGAGCAAAGCCTCGAAGATCCGCTCGGTAAACGTGGGCTAGAGCTGCATCCATGGATGTTCGGTACGCGCATGTTCCGGGCAATGATTGGTGAGGACGGCGGCTCGGACGGCGTCGATGAGGCCTACGCACATCGTTCGATGGACGGTTTCGGCTCGTTCATCCTCGGCCGCAATATGTTCGGTCCGATCCGCGGCCCGTGGCCGGGCGAGAGCTGGAAGGGCTGGTGGGGCGACAATCCACCCTATCACGCCCCGACTTTCGTGCTGACGCACCATCCGCGCGATCCGATCGAGATGGAGGGCGGCACCACCTTCATCTTCGTGACCGATGGCATCGAGGTGGCGCTGGACAAGGCGAAACTCGCCGCCAAGGGCCGCGACGTGAAGATCGGTGGCGGCGTCGAGACGGTGCGTCAATACCTTCGCGCCGGGTTGATCGACGAGTTGCATTTCGCAGTGTCCCCGATCGTGCTCGGGCAGGGCGAAGCGATGTTCGCCGGGATCGACCTACCGGCGCTCGGCTACCGCGTTACCGAACATCAGGCGACCGACCACGCCACCCACGTCGTTCTGAGTCGATAGGTTGGTACCGGCCGAGCGCCCGAGCGGCGACGAAGGGGTTGACGAACTCCTGAAAATCTCGTAGATTGGCGTCGGCGGCTTGCTCTTAAAGTATTAAGAGTTCATTGCCGCCCATCGTTGGAGGACGAGGGGAAGCGTCGTGGTCAAAGCGGTTTGCAGCGCGCGCCTCAAAGGCGTCGCGGTGATTTTCGCGGCACTCGCCCTCGCGCCGGCAGCGCCGGCGCGGGCCGCCGCGCCGCGCGCGGTCGGCATTCCGACCGTCCAGACCGCGCCGCCGCTGGACCCGCATTCGCCGGTCGACACGTGGTCGGCCACCGCCGCGGTCGACCTGCCGTGGGACGTGACCCACGGGCAGCCGTCCAGCGAGCCGACCACGGCGCACATCGCGACCGACGGCACGAACATCTACGTGCGCTTCGACGTCAAGCAGCGCGAGGCGCTCATGGCGCAGCAGCACACCAACGAGGTCGGTGACGGCACCGACGATGAGGTGTGGATCGACCTGTGGCCCAACGGCAACAGCGGTTTTTACTATCAGTTCGCCGTCACGTCGAACGGCACGCACTTCCAGTACTCCTCGGAGAACACGGCGTACTCGCCGACCTGGACGTCGTTCGGCGTCGCATTCGACGGCGGGTTCACCATCACGATGCAAATCCCGATCAAGGTGATGCGCGGCAACGGCGGCGGCGCGGGCTGGAAGGCGCAGTTCGTGCGGATCGTTCGGTCGACGGGCGAGCGGCAGATCTGGAGTTACGCGCCCGCTCAGACCAACGGCGACGACGTCACCTATGCGGGTTCGCTCAACGGCATGGCGCCGGCCGTCGCGGCCCGGCCGAAACCGCGCGTCGCGGTGTACGGCTTGGGTGGTCTCGGGTCGCCGTCGTCGGGGCTGACCACGTCGCGGATGGGCGGTGATTTCTCCGTTCCCGTCACCTCGACGGCCTCGGTCTACGGCACGATCCATCCCGACTTCTCGAACGTCGAGATCGATCAGCAGACGATCTCGCCGACCGCATACCAACGCTCGTTCAGCGAGGTTCGGCCGTTCTTCACCCAAGGCGCGAACTATTACGACAACTTCAGCTGCGACGCGTGCCCGCAGATCTCGCAACTGTACACGCCCGCGATCCCGACCCCGCGCGACGGCTACGCTTTCGAAGGGAAGCAGGGCCCGTTCTCGTTCGCGGGCTTCGACGCCGTCGGCGACGGTCGCAACGACGGTGCCGCCAACGTCGCGTGGGTCAGTTCCGACAACCGTTGGCGCATCTCCGCGCAGAGCGTCGCCGCGAACCTGCCCGGGATCACCGACCACGTCGACACGACGGGGATCAACTGGGGCGACAATCAACACCTCCAAGCGTACTTCGACTACGGCAGCGACAGCGGAACCGACGTACTCGCCGGCAGCCGCGCGCAGCGTTACGACGGGGGCTTCTACTACTACACGAACACCTTCGGTTTCGCCGCCTCGGAGCGCAAGGTCGGGCAATACTACGAACCGGTCGACGGTTTCGTGCAGCACGCCGACATCGCGGGCTATGCGCTGTACGATAACAAGATCTGGCTGTTCAACCAGAACTCGTGGATCAACAGCATTCAGTTCGGAACGTTCCTCGATCGCTATCACGGGCGGACCGGTGCGCTCGACCAGACCGACACCAACGGCTGGCTCGACATCCTCACCAAAGGCCGGATCGATCTTCAGGGGACGGTCGGGTCGAGCTATCTTCTGTTGAACAGCGGCGTGTTCACGCCGATCTCGCAGAACGGCGTCGGCCTGACCTGGCACAGCGGCACGATGAACAATCCGGGCAGCAATCTGAGTCATGGCTCGTCGTCGACCCCGACGTCCATATCCTGGAACAGCGGACGGTTCGGACCGGGCCGCGTCGAATCGTGGGTGCGCAGCACGACGATGCGGGTCGGCATGCGCGGGACGTTTTCCCTCGAGGCCGACGATACGCGCGCCTACGAGGACTTCGGCGCCACCAACATCCAGTGGCTCGAACGCCTGAGCTACGCCTACGCGGCCGGCAAAGACTCGTCGCTCGCGCTCGGCGTGCGCCGCATCATCGGCACCCCGCCGATCGTCGACCTGACGAGCCTACCGGCATATACGAGGGCGTGGAACCTGACGTTCGCGTACCATCGCCGCACCCCGCACGACGAGCTCTATGTCGCCTACGGCGATGCGAGCCAGCTATCGACGCTGCCGCAGTTCGTCATCAAGCTCATCCACTATTTCGGCGCGGAAAAAGGGACTTAGTGCGTGTTCGGGCTGCGCCCGAGCCACACTCCCCCTTCGACAGGCTCAGGACAGGCTGGCCTGCGGCAGATCCGCAACTACCGCGACGGGGTCTGCGGCACGACGTGGTACGCGCCGATCTTCTGGTCGGGGTCGAGCCGCAGCTCGACGAGCAACGTGCCTTTGTCGAACGCGGCTTGGAAGTTGTAGCGGCCTTTGTCTTGGTCGCTGTCGAGCGGCTTGAGGCCGTGATACGTGCCGAGCGCGTGCATCTCGTCGGAGACTTGGCCGATCGAGCTGCGGGTCACGTCACCCTTGAGCGCGTCGTCGAAGTGCGCCGTCGTGGCGTCGTAGTCGACGTTATAAACCCCCCGCGTCGTGTCGTCGGCGAGCGTTTGGGGATCGACTTCGTGACGCGCGCACGCGGTCGCGGCAAGCGCGAGCGCGACGGCGGCGGCCCCGAGTCTGAGCCTCATCCCCCTAAAGCGTCCCCCAGCCGAGCGACGGACCGGGGCGCGCGCTCCGGGCGCCGGCGACGAGTCGATGGAAGCCGGGCTGCGCGGGCCGCCGCGCGATCGCGACCTGATGCCGCAACGCGAGAACCTCTTGATGCTGCACGGCGACCTCGTGCTTGTAACCCGCGACCAGGGCGACTTCGTGCGCGTAGGCCGACCGCTCCGCCTCGTAGGCGGCCTCGGCGTTGTTCGCCTGGGCCTGCGTCTCGGCCTGACGGCGGTCGTATTCGGCGTACTTCTGATGCACCTTGCGGTTGTGATTGATGATCAGCAACGTCGCAGCGGCGCCCCCGAGCAGGATGTTGCGGGTACTGGCGGCACCGTCGGCGAGCGCGGAGCCGCTGGGCAGGGCCGTCAGTCCGACCGCGGCGGCGAAGGCGAAGCAGGCAAGGCGACGTTTGGTCATGGCGGGTCCTCCGCCCAACGTCATACCCAGTGCGGCGCCCCGGCCTACGGCCCCGTAAATGGATGCGGCGGAGCTTCGGCGGAGACCACGACATGGAGCAGACGATCGTCCCAGGCGTGTGGTCCTGGTCACGCTGGCAGCCCGATCGGGCGCTGAACTTCAACGGATTCTTCATCGAGTCGGCGGAGGGCAATCTGGTCGTCGATCCGATCGAGCCCGGCGAGGAACTGCTCGCCGATCTGCGCGCGCGCGGTGTCGCCGCCGTGCTGGTCACCAATCGCGATCACGAGCGCGCAACGGCCGCGGTCGGCGAGGCGACCGGTGCGCAGATCATTGCGAGCGCGCTCGACGAGCCGTCGCTGGCCGTGCGCGCGCACCGCACGGTCGCGCCGGGCGACGTCGTGTTCGGCTGGACGGTCATCGGTTTGGACGGCTTCAAGACGGCCGGCGAGATCGCGCTCTACGACCGCTCGCGGCGGACGGCGATCGTCGGCGATGCGCTGTGGGGAAAGCCCGCCGGCGCGCTCACGCTGATGCCCGACGCCAAGCTCGCCGATCCCGTGCGCGCGGCGCTGTCGGCCCGCGCGCTGCGCGCGCTCTCGATCGACCATCTGCTCGTCGGTGACGGCGCGTCGGTCTTCGGCAAGGCGCACGACGCGATCGGGGCGATGCTCGACGCGCGCGAGGGTGTCGCGATCAACCGCATCAACGTTCTCGACGAGGTGATCATGCGCAAGGACGCGCGATCCGCCGCCGTTCACCGGCGCCTGGGCCGAGGTCGGTCGCGCAATCGGCGCCGAGCGGTTGGGGTATGGCGTGATGCGGCTTTCGCGCGGCGAGTCGTTCTGCCCCTATCATTGGCATACGCGCGAAGAGGAGCTCTTCGTCGTCCTAGCCGGTACGCCGACGCTGCGCACACCGTCGGCGACGTTCACGCTGCGCGCCGGGGATTGCGTCGCGTTCGTGACGGGACCGCGCGGGGCGCACCGCTTGTCCAACGACGGCGGCGAGGACGCAATCGTGCTGGCCGTCGCCAATACCGACCCGGGCGACGTCTGCTACTATCCGGACTCACGCAAGTTCGTGGTCGAAGCGACGGGGACGCTGGTGCGGGAGGAGCCCCAGCTGGAGTATTTCGAGGGCGAGGCGTGATGCTGGCGGTGCTGCTCGCGACGGCCGTGGCCACAACCCCGCCGGGACTGTGCCCGTCCGATCCGCTGATCGCGAACCCGAGCCTGAAGATCGTGCGCGCCCGCGACCGCGCGTTCGACCACTACATCGTCACCGTCGACGTGAAGAACGCGGGCCGCGTCGGGCAACCGCCGGCGACCGCGCAGCATCTCGAGCTCGTACAGCACGGCAACGTCTTGGGAAAACAGCCGATCCCGGTGCTCGGCATGCAAGAGAGCTACGTGGCGGCGTTCCGCGTGCGTCTCGCGCATCAGTCGCCGCGACCGCCGTTCACCGTCGAGTTCCGCTACGTGCTCGACTCGACCAACGCGGCGCGCGCGAACTGCAACCCCTCCAACGACCGCCTCTCCGCGACGCTGTGACCCGCATCCCGCTCGCGCAGCACGGCGCCGACGAGGCGACCGTCACGCTGTCCGCGCGCGCCGACCTTCCGGCCGGAGCGCTGCGATTCAGCTATGCGACGCGCACCGGCGCGCTGCTGCGCATCGACGGCCGCGTGCGCGGCGCGTTCGACGGGATGCACCGCACGATCGAGCTCCCGCCGCTTCCAGGGCCGCATGAGATCGCGCTGACGGTCGAGCGCCGCTCGCTGCCGGTGGCGGGCTTACCCGACGGCGACGGGCCGCGCTGGCGGCTGATGCTGGCCCGCGCGAGCGAGCGGGCGGGCACGCATCTCGACGTCGAGGTTGCCGCCGAACCGCAGCCGGGAAGAGCGATCGACGTCCCGCTGGTCGGACACGCGCACCTCGACGTCGCCTGGCTCTGGACATACGAGGCGACGCGCCGCAAGGCGTTGCGCACGTTCGCGACGGCGCTCCGCGAGATGGAGAACGATCCACGTTTCGTCTACGCGCAGAGCCAGCCGCAAGAGTACGCCTGGGTGTTCGCGGCCGATCGCGAGCTGGCCGACCGCATTCGCGCGAAGGTCGCGACGAACTGGGACGCGAGCGTCGCAGCGCTCTGGGTCGAGCTCGACCTGCACGCGCCCAGCGGTGAGTCGGTGCTGCGCCAATTCGCCCACGGCATTCGCTGGATGCGCGACAACGTCGGGGTCGAACCGTCGGTCGCGTGGCTACCCGACACCTTCGGCTTTCCGTCGACCCTTCCGGTCCTCGCGGCCCACGCCGGGGTACCGTACTTCGCCACGACCAAGCTGCAGTGGAACGAGACGACGCGCTGGCCGTATCCGCGCTTCCGGTGGGTCGGCGACGACGGTTCGATCTTGATCTCCGCGGTGATCGATAGCTACGACGGCCCGATCGACGAGAAACGGATCGCCACGGCGCGCGAGCGCGACGAGCTGTTGGTGGTAGGTTACGGCGACGGCGGGGGTGGTGCGACCGACGCCGACCTGGCCGCGGTCGGTGCCGGTTCGCGCGGCTGGACCCGCGTGGACGACTGGTTCGCCGACGTCGCGCGTGGGCCGATGCCCGAGTACCGGGGCGAGCTCTACCTCGAAACGCACCGCGGCACGTACACCACGCATCACGACGTCAAGACGCGCAACGCGCAGTTGGAGCGCGAGCTCGCCTACGCCGAGGAAGTCGCAGCTTGGTGCATCGCGGTTCGCGCACCCGATGGGGTATGTCGCGCGCTGGGCGACGACTTGCGCAACGCGTGGCGCATCGTGCTGCGGGCGCAGTTCCACGACGTGATGCCCGGTACCGCGATCGGCGCGGTGTATACCGACGTGCACGCCGAATACGACCGCGCCTTCGCGATCGTAACGCGGGTGCGCGAGGCGGCCGCCTCGGTGCTGCCGCGCAGCGACCTGCGGCTGGTGCCGCCGCCCGCGATCGCCCCCGAGCGCCATGGCGACGAGTGGGTCTTCGCGAACGACTACGTGCGCGCGCGGGTTCGTGACGACGGGACGATCGTCGAGCTGAGCGGTCGGGATGGTCCTAACCTCGTCTCGCGCGCCAACGGTCTCACGGCCTACGTCGATCGGCCCAAGAAGTGGGACGCCTGGAACGTCGACCGCGACTACACGAGCAAGCCGGTGCGCGTCAAACCCGGCGGAGCATCGATCGAGGACGAGACGCTGCTCGTGCGGCTGGCGGTCGGCAAGGCTACCGGGGTCACGATGCGCCTCGCGCTGCTCGAGGCCGAGCCGTGGCTGCGCGTCGAGCTCGCAGCGAACTGGAACGAGCAACACGTGCTGTTGCGCGCCGAGCACCGCATCGCGCTGCACGCCCGAGACGTGCGTTACGGACAGCAGCACGGAACGCTCGTGCGCAGCGCGTATCCCGAAGACGACGCGGGCCGCGCCAAGTTCGAAGTGCCCGGCCAGCGCTGGGCGCACGTGACCGACGGCGAGAACGGCTTGGCCGTGTTCACGCCCGATCTCTACGGCTGGAACGCGATCGGGCTCGCCGGCGGCGGCGTGCGCCTGGGCAACTCGCTGCTGCGCTCGCCGCGCTGGCCCGATCCGCTCGCCGATCGCGGCGAGCAGCGGCTCTCGTACGCCTTCGTGCCGACGTCCGGGGCGACGATCGCCGCGCTCGAGCACGCCTGGACGACGTACACGAGCGAAGACCGCGTCCGGCTGTTCACCTGCGAGAACCCATCGGTGCTCGTTGTCGCGACCTATCCCGCCGACGACGCTTCGGGTGTGATCGTGCGCGTGCGCGAGTGCGACGGCGAGCACCACGAAGTGCGCCTGCGCTGCGGCGGACACATGCGTCAAGCGGTACCGGTCGACGCCGTCGAACGCCCGATCGCCGGCGAGCCCACGATCGCGGAAGAGGAGTTGGTCTTTGAACTGGGGCCCTTCGCGCTGCGCTCGTTTCTCGTGCGGTTCTAGCTCGCATGCGCGCCGTCGACACCATCCTGTTCGATCTCGACGATACGCTGCACGACGATTCGACCGCATATCGCGCGGCGGCGCGCGACGTCGCGCAGGCCGTCGCGCGCGAGCACTCGATCGACGCGCAGGCGTTGTTCGCGGCATACGAAGGTGCGGTGATGGCGTTCTGGAGCGCGCTGACGGCCGATCACTTGAGCTTGGGCATCCAGGACGAACGCGAGCGCATGTGGCTGCAGGCGCTGGGCAGCGTCGGCCTGGACGACCGCGGCGTCGCGCGCGAAGCCGCGGCCGCGTACGGGCGCGCCCGCTCCGGCGCGCTCGAGCTTGCGCCCGGCGCGCGCGAGCTGCTGGCGACGCTGCGCGGGCGCGGCTGCAAGCTGGGCCTGGTCACGAACGGCTTCGCCGAGACGCACCAGGACAAGATCGACCGGCTCGGACTGCGCCCGCTGATGGACGCGTTCTTCCTAGCCGACGAGGTCGGGATGGTGAAGCCCGATCCCGAGCTGTTCCGGCATGCCTGCCGGGTGCTCGGCAGCGAGCCCGTTCGCACGGCGATGGTGGGCGACCGCTACGGGCGGGACGTCGTCGGCGCGCACGCAGCCGGTCTCTTTACCGTTCTGATCGACGTCCACGCCCACCCGATCCCCACCGACGGGCCGCGGCCCGACGCGGTGGTCGACACGATCGCCGAGGTGCTCCGCGTCCTACCGCTTGCCTTGCAGCCGCGAAAACCGGCCTAGGTCTGGGCCGGCGGGCATGTTGGGCCGCTACTTAGGACGAGGCAACGACCACCAGGTAAGCGAACGGTAAATGCCGGCCGGCACACTCGGGGTGCCCGTCGGAGAAACGGGTCGTTCCTTCGAGCCTTCTCGTCCCGCAAGAGGTCGTCAATCATGGTTCAGGATCCGAATCAGTCGTCGTTCGGTCTCACTCCCAACGTCGCCGCCGGGCTCGCCTCGTTCTTCATGGGACTCGGCGGACTCGTCATTCTGCTCGGGAAGCCGGTGCAGCAGTGGGTCCGCTTCGTCGCCGTCCAATCCATCGTGCTTGCGGTCGCGTGGATCGCGATCGCGATCGCGCTCTCGATCGTGCGCATCTTCTTTGCGTTCATTCCGGGCATCGGCTGGACGCTGTTCGGGATCATCGGGCTCGTCTACATGCTGTGTGCCCTGGCGTTCTTCGTCATGTGGCTCGTGCAGACGATCAAGGCGTTCCAGGGCGGAGCGCAGCGGTTCCCCCTCATCTCGGACTGGACCGACCGGTTCATGCCCGCCGCCGTGAACCTCACCGCTTCGACCCCGTATGCTTCGGCGGCACCGCCCCCATACGCGGCACCGCCGCCGTACAACGCCGCACCGCCGCCGTACAACGCCGCGCCCCCGACGCCGCCGCCGCCTCCCACCCCGCCGTCGCCGCCCACCCCGCCCGACGCCCCGACGTCCATCTAGTCGACGTTCGGGCCGGTTCCGCGCCGGTTCCGGCCCGGTTTCGCAAATGTGCGCTCGCTCGCAGGGGCGCATTTTGGGAGAGCGAAGCAGAGCAGCGTCCGCCGGCCTCGTTCAGGAGCCGGTTCAGGCGCCTATCCCAAGCGGAAGGAGCATCCCGTGCAGCAAAGCATTGCCGCCGCACAGTTACCTCAGGCACCGGGTAATGCGATCCCGGAAGAAATCCTCGCTCGATGGAGCTGGGGACCGTTCTTTCTCTGGCTCTTCTGGGTGTGGTGGAACGCGGATCAGAAGCTGAAGATCGCCGCAGCGGTGATCTTCGTTTGCGACTTCATCCCGTTCCTCAACTTCATCGCCGGTTTCGCGGCGCTGGGACTGGCAATCTACCTCGGGCTGAAAGGCAACCGCATCATGGCTGCCAACCGCCAGTTCACCAGCGTCGAACAGTTCGTCGCCGTACAAACGGCGTGGGCGAAGTGGGGCGTCATCGTCCTCATCGCCAGCGTCGCGATCATGATTCTCTTCACGGTCCTGTTCGGTGCGGCAATGATGGCGGCGGGGATGCACTCGGCGTCGTACAGCCGCTAATCAACCGCTGAGGCGACGGAGGCGTCGCATGGAACCGTTCGGCGTATCGGCCGGGTCATAGGACTGGTATGCCGCACGGGACCACGCACGCCCTCGATGCCATCGTCATCAAGGGCGCGCGGGAGCACAACCTCAAGAACATCGACCTGACGCTCCCTCGCAACAAGCTCATCGTGGTTACCGGCCTCTCGGGATCGGGCAAGTCGTCGCTTGCCTTCGACACGATCTACGCGGAGGGTCAACGCCGCTACGTCGAGTCGCTCTCGTCGTACGCCCGGCAGTTTCTCGGGCAGATGGAGAAGCCGGACGTCGACTACATCGAAGGCCTGTCGCCGGCGATCTCGATCGACCAGAAGTCGACCTCGCGCAACCCGCGCTCGACGGTGGGCACGGTTACCGAGATCTATGATTACCTGCGGCTGTTGTATGCGCGCATCGGCGTGCCGCACTGCTACGAGTGCGGGCGCGAGATCAGCTCGCAGACGTCCGAGCAGATCGTCGACCAGATCCTCGCGTTCCCCGAAGGGACGCGCATCCAGTTGCTCGCGCCGGTCATTCGCGGCCGCAAGGGCGAGTACACGAAGCTTTTCGAGGAGATCGGAAAAGAGGGCTTCGCGCGGGTCCGGGTCGACGGCGAGATTCGCGAGCTGCGCCCTTCGACCGGCTCGGGACAGACGACGATCGAGCTCGACAAGAAGCGCAAGCACACGGTCGAGGTCGTCGTCGACCGGCTGGTGGTCAAGCCCGAGGTGCGCACGCGCCTGACCGACTCGGTCGAGACGACGCTGAAGCTGTCGACCGGTTTGGTCACCGTCCTGTACCAGGCCGCCGTCAAGGCGAACGCGGGAACCGAGAAACCCGCTGAGGTGTGGACCGAAGCGACGTTCAGCGAGTCGTTCGCCTGCGCGTCGTGCGGGATCTCGTTCCAAGAGCTCGAGCCGCGGCTGTTCTCGTTCAACTCGCCCTACGGCGCATGCCCGGCCTGCAGCGGCTTGGGCGAGAAGATCGAGATCGACGAGTGGAAGGTCATCCCCGACCGCACCAAGTCGATCAAAGACGGCGCGATCGTCCCGTGGTCGAAGAACCTCGGCTCGGGCCGCTATCCGTCGACCAACCCGTACTACATGCAGCAGGTCGAGCGGCTGCTGCGCTCGCGGCGCTGCAAGGTGTCGACGCCGGTGGAAGAGCTCCCCGAAGACGTCGTCGACACGATCCTGTACGGCGCGGACAAGAAGCAGAAGTTCGTCTACGAGTCGCGCTCGGGCAATCAATGGGAGTACGAGTCGCAGTTCGAAGGCGTCGTGAACAACCTGCAGCGGCGCTACAACGAGACCTCTTCCGACTACGTCAAAGAAGAGATCGAGAAGTACATGTCGGCCTCGGTTTGCAAGGTCTGCAAGGGCGCGCGGCTCAAGCCCGAGACGCTGGGCGTCACGATCGCCGACCGCAACATCGACCAGACGACGAAGCTCTCGGTCGAAGCGGCCGAGCAGTTCTTCGCGAACTTCGCGCCGAGCGAACGCGAGGCCCAGATCGCGCAGCAGATCCTCAAGGAGATTCGCGCGCGGCTCGGTTTTCTCAAGAACGTCGGGCTGGGCTATCTGAACCTCGCGCGCTCGGCGACGACGCTGTCGGGCGGCGAGTCGCAGCGCATCCGCCTCGCGACGCAGATCGGGTCGTCGCTGGTCGGCGTGCTGTACATCCTCGACGAACCATCGATCGGACTGCACCAGCGCGACAACGACCGGCTGCTGGCGACGCTCGAGACCTTGCGTGACATCGGCAACACCCTCATCGTCATCGAGCACGACGAGGACACGATGCGCTCGGCCGACGTGATCGTCGACATCGGTCCCGGCGCCGGCGCCGAAGGCGGGCGCATCCTCTCGGTCGGCGGGATCGAGGAGATCGAGCGCAATCCCGAGTCGCTCACCGGCGCGTATCTCTCCGGCCGGCAATTCATCGCGATTCCCAAGCACCGCAAGCGCGGGCGCAGCACGCTGTCGGTGATCGGTGCGAAAGCCAACAACCTCAACGGCGTCGACGTCGACATCCCGTTGGGGGCGTTCACCTGCGTGACCGGGGTGAGCGGCTCGGGTAAGTCGACGCTGGTCAACCAAGTCGTGGTCAAGGCGCTCAACCAGTACCTGCACCATCAGCCGTCGGCCGGAACCTACGGGCGCGTCAAGGGTGCCGAGGCGCTCGACAAGATGGTCGTCATCGACCAGTCGCCGATCGGCCGCACGCCGCGCTCGAACCCGGCCACGTATACCGGCGCGTTCGATCTGATCCGCGAGCTCTATTCGCTCACACCCGAGGCGAAGATGCGGGGCTACCTGCCGGGCCGCTTCTCGTTCAACGTCAAGGGCGGCCGCTGCGAGGGCTGTCAGGGCGACGGGATCATCAAGATCGAGATGCATTTTCTGCCCGACGTCTACGTGCCGTGCGAGGTGTGCAAAGGCAAGCGCTACAACGCGCAGACGCTCGAGGTGAAGTTCAAGGGCAAGTCGATCGCCGACGTGCTGGCGATGCGCGTCGACGAGGCGAACGAGTTGTTCTCGGCGATCCCGCGCATCAAGAACAAGCTGCAAACGATCTGCGAGGTCGGGCTCGGCTACATCCACATGGGCCAGCCGGCGACGCAGCTCTCGGGCGGCGAAGCGCAGCGCATCAAGCTCGCGACCGAGCTGTCACGCCGCGCGACGGGCCGGACGTTCTACGTGCTCGACGAGCCGACGACCGGGCTGCACTTCGCCGACATCCACAAGCTGCTCGACGTTCTGGCGCGGCTGGTGGGGATGGGCAACACGGTGCTCGTGATCGAGCACAACCTCGACGTGATCAAGACCGCCGACTACGTGATCGACCTCGGCCCCGAGGGTGGCGACAAGGGCGGCACGATCGTCGCGACCGGTACGCCGGAAGAGATCGCCGCGAACCCGGCGTCCTACACCGGGCAGCACCTCAAAGGCGTCCTCTCGGACGCGCGCGCCGAAGGACGAATCCGCGTCAGCGCCGACCGCATCGCGGAGCTGGAACAAACTAACTTCGACACGCTCGACGATCTCACCAAGAACGGCCGCATCCCCGTCGAAGCCTAACGCGAGGCTCAGCCGGGCCGGTCGGGGACCTCGACGACGCTGACGTTGTCGAACGACGCCTGAACGCCGGACGCGAGCTGGATCTTCACGCGGGCGGGGTACGCCTGCGCGTTCGGCAGTCGTCCGATCGCGAAGAGGTACTCCCAGTCGCCGCTACCCGAGTGCGCGGCGCTCGCAAAATCGATCCAGGTGTCGGTCGACTGCAGCCGGATCGTGGCGCCGGGGCTGCTCGATTTCGCCCAGCAGCCGACCCCATAGGTCGTATTGGCCGCGCACGTCAACCCCGGCGCGCCGATCCAGGTCTCGCCGCTCGATGCATCGACGCTCGCATTGAAGTTCCCGCCGCCGCCGGTGTAGCGCATTTGATTCTCGCTCGCGTCGGAATCGGCGTCTTGCGCTGAAACCGTGCCGGCGCCGTCGAGCGTCCAACCCGTGGGCAGGCCGTTCGACCAATCCTCGAAGCCCGGGTTCGGCACGGCGAGCTGCGGCGGCCGGTCGGCGGAGAGCGCGTCGACCAGGTTGCGCGTGATGCGGTCGACCGGCGTCGCCGCGGCGTTCGAGCTCAACCCGCCCGCCCAGTTGACGGTCCCCGCGGTGAAGACGATCCCGTTGCGCTGATAGATCCCCATCGTGGCGCGTCCGGCTTGGCTCGCCCAGTCGGTGAGATCGGCCGAGGCGAGCACGACGAAACTCATCGGCGTCCCGTCGGTCCCCAGCACCTGCGGCGGATCCGCGCCGTTCGTGAGCGCCGCATCGGTCTCGTAGCCCAGGATCGTGTCGTCGACGCTGGTTCCGGCCCCGAACGTATCCCCGTCGGACAACCCGGTACCGTCGAGCACCCAGTGCGTTCCGTTGGTGACGGTGTAGCCGCGAAAACGGTTCTGGTTGATCGGGGCGGGATCCCACCAGCCCGCGCCGTTGCGAAAGGCCACGCCGGTGAGTGAATTCTCCGGCCGGTTGACCGGCGGTTTGCTCCACTCCGTCGTGACACGCGTCGAGTCGCTCCCGGTCGGGATCCGGCGGGTGGCCGGCTTCGGATTCCTTCGAGCAGAACATGATGCGGCGCCCGTCGTCGAGATCGAGACGGATCTGCCAAAAGCACGTGTTCCCGCTGAAGAAGCACACGTTGTAGCCGCCGGCGATAAACGCTTCGACTTGATCGCGCATCTCGAGCGACCAATACTCGTCGTGGCCGATGCTTACCAAGAGATGATACGGATAGAGCACGCGAGGATCGGAGTGCAGATCGAGGCTCGAGCAGAAGTCGACCGTAATGCCGTTCCGCTCGAGCCACTGAATGAATTCGAAGCTGGTAGATCTCGTAGAGACCTTGCACGTCGTTGTACGGGCGATCGAACGAGATGCTGGGCGAGAACGGCGTCTCGTAGAGCCCGCGCCCTCCCCAGTTGGTGTATGCCTGCGACGTCGTGTCGCTCAGCTTGACGAGTATCCTCGACGTCGTTCCCGGCGTCGCCGACCGTACGACGAACGGGATCTCCGTGCTTGCATCGTTCGCATTGAGTTTCGCGACGTAATAGCCGCTCTTCCAGTCGTCGGGGATCACCGTGCTACAGCTCTCGATCGCCGGCCAGTCGCAGCCGTTGATGGCGAGATTCGCATCGTCTTGTGGACCCGGGACGAAGGCATCGCCCTCGGCGGTTTTCAGCGACACGTCGTCGACGCCGCGCCGAACGATCTCCATCGTAAAATGAGCCGCTGTGTCCGCGCGGACATGGAAGTCGACCGTGTCGCCGGGAGCGGCCGACGCCGCGGACGCATAGCCCTCGATTGTTGCCATCGCTCACCCGCCTCAGGAAGTAGGCGTATGACTATTCCGCCGAACGGACCTTGCGCCTTCGAGGATCCGGCTCAGGCCGTGAGCCGGCGAAGGGTGACCGGTCCACCGTCGAACGTGCGCCCGATGACGACACCGGAACAGGACATTGCAGCTCAAGCAGATCGCGGCGCAGCTGGTCGCCTCCATGCTCGACAACCACAGCGGCGATTGGGACGACAAAGACACCGCTCGCGCCTTCGTGACCATCTACCAGTCCGTCAAGAACGCGTCGTAGGGCCGGGCGTCAGCGCACGGCCGTCAGATATGCAGCGAGCTGCGTGCGCGAGGCGACGCCGAGCTTCTGGTAGACCGAGCCGAGATGCTTCTCGACCGTCTTGTAGCTGATCGACAGCGCCTGGGCGATCTCCAAGTTCGATCGACCGCGTGACGCCAGCGTCGCGATCTCGAGCTCGCGCGGTGAAAGGTCGATCGTCGCAACGGCGGTCTCACGCGGAGCGTCCTGCGGCGAGTCCGGCCGTTCACCTTCGAGGCGCCGCACGTCGTAGGCGGCTCCGCACCGTCGATAGATCGCGAGCGCCGCTTCGGGCTCACCGGCCGTTTCGAGCGCGGCGGCCTCGAGCAGAGGAAAGCGCAGCCGCCGAAATCCGGCGGCGGCATCGCGCGCCAGCACGACAGCTTCCTCCGGGCGGTCTTCGCGCCGGCATGCCACGGCGTCGAACAGACTGAGCGCATGGCGCTCGACGACCTCGACCGGTGCCGCGGCCGCTCGCACCAGGTACTCCCGGGCGCGCGCGCGATCGCTCGGCGCCCCGTATCGTCCGGCGGCGAGCAGCAGGAAGAAGGCGCCGCGCGGACATTCACAGTCCGGCATCGCCCGGTGCAGCAACGCCGCGGCATCGCGGTGACGCCCGCGGCGGCTCATGATCTCGGCGTATCCCGCGGCGCATTCCGTCTCCACTCCCGGCGAAACGACGGCTTCGAAACCGTCGAACCACTTCTCGATCAGCGCCTGGTCGTCGAGGTATGCGCCGGCGATGGATCCCCACTCGGAGCCGAGCGCCGCGCTGACCTGGCTTTCGATCGTCGCCGGCACCTCCGCCAGGGCCGCACGCGCGCGTTCGAGGTCGCCGCGCATGACGTAACACATCGCCGAGATCGCGTGGGCGCTGACCTCGGCGTGCCGGCTTCGCTCGGCGCGGGCGATGCGAAGCGCATGGGCGATGTTGTCGAGCGCCTCGTCGTGCAAGCCGAAAAACGAGAAGCACATTGCGCCGTTGTAGTGTGCCGACGCGATCGCGCTGCCCGAGCCCATGGCGCGGGCGGCCTCGATCCAGGCGGCGTGCTCGCCGCGGAAGTCGTCCAGGTTACCCACGGTCATCGCGACCCAGGCGGCGACGTTGTGAAACCGGAGCTTGATGTCGGCGCCGGCCGCGATGGCGCGCGGATCGACCTGCGCCAAATGATGCGCGGCCTGCGTCGGAAACCAAAACGTCGCGGTAAGCCAGGCGAGCCCGAGGTGGACGCGGCTGCGCGCGAGGTATTCAGCCGGATCGAGTCGCGCCAGCATCTCTTCCAACGGCGCGGTCGGTGCGGAGAGGCGAAGCGTGTAGCCGGTGATCGCCGCTCGGACGCGGCAAACCGCCTCGCGGTCGGCAATCTGCGCCTCGCGAAAGAGGTCGGCGGCCGCGGCGTAGCTCGCGTGGGCCTCGACGGTCGCATTCAGCGCGACGCGGCGGTCGGCGACCTTCTCCACGATCGCTCCGCGGACGACGGGCTCAATATCCTTCGCCTCGAGCGCGCGTTGATAAAATGCGATCGCGTCTTCGTGCGCGTGAACCCGGCCGGCGGCGTCTCCCGCCGCCTCGTTCGCGCCCACGGAGCGCGCGTCGTTTCCCGCCGCCCACCAGTGATAGGCCAACGCCTCGAGCGAATGCTCGTCGTCCGGCGCCTCTTCGAGCGCGAGCGCGATGTTGCGGTGCAGCGGCTGCAACTCGGCTCCGAGAAACTCGCTGTAGATCGCCTCTCGCGTGAGCCCGTGGCGGAAACGGAACAACGAGGGCGTGAGCTCTTCGACGAGCTGAAAGTCGCGTGCCCGGCGCAGCGTGGGGAGCAGGCTCGCCGCGTCCGTGTCGAGCGTCGCCGCCAAAAGATCCAGTCCGAAGCTGCGTCCGATCACCGCGGCTTGCCGCACGATCCGGCGCTCGCCTTCGTCGAACGGCCGCAGGCGGTCGAGCAGGGTCGCGCGGACCGTCAGCGGGAGATCGCGGCGACCGCGCTCGCCGGTGCGGGCCGAATTGCGTTCGACCGCGCTCTTGAGCAGCTCTTCGGTGAAGAAGGGGTTACCGTCACCCGCCAGTGCGATCGCACGGCGCGTCTCGTCGGGCAGCGCGACGCCGCTGAGGGCTTCGTCGATGAACGTGCGGAGCTCGACGCCCGCCAGTGGGGCGAGGTCGATGCGGCCCGCCCGAGCCTGGCGACCGATCCGCGCGACGCCGCCGGTCGCCGGATGATCGGGGTGGAGCTCGTCGGGCCGGAAGGACGCCAGAATCAGGACGCGCAGGCGGTGCGCTTTCGTGCCCAGATAGGCGAGCAGGTCAAGGGTGGCGGCATCGGCCCAGTGCAAATCCTCGACGACGACGACGAGTGCCGAGCGCGACGCGATCGACGCCAGACGATCGACGAGCGCGTCGAGCTGCTCTTGCTTGGTGGCGGCCGGCGCGAGCTCGGGCCCGGCCGCATCGAAGTGCGCGAGCACGTCGAGGATCGGACCGTACGGCCGGCGCGCATCCTCCAAGCAAGGCCCATGGCCGATCCGCCAGCGCGAGTACGCCAGCGAGCCGCAGAACTCCGCGATCAACCGCGACTTGCCGACGCCCGCGTCGCCCGCGATCAACACCAGGCCGCCGTGAGACTGCCCCGCCTCGAGCCGTCGCTCGCGCAGGTACGCGAGTTCCTCACGCCGTCCGATAAACGGGCGGCAGAGCACGGGGCGTACGATCACGGGGATGCTGATTTCGCCCGGCCGGCCGGGCGTGCCTATCGTCTCGCGAGCCCCTCGACGGGCCCGATCGCGAGCAGCTTCTCCGCAAGGCGCGCGTAGGCGTCCGACTCGACCGGCAGCAAACCGCGCGCTCGCGTGTAGTAGGTTCGCGCGTCTTCGCGCGCATGGACGGCAGCGGCGCGGTCGCCGGCGAGCTCGTTGTACCGCACCCCGCGCCGGATGTCCCCGGCGGCCCAGGCGTGATACGCCAGGTCGTCGAGCGGCGCGTCGGCGCCGGCGGACATTTGCTCGAGCACCCGCGCGATCCGGCGGTGCAGCGGCCGGACCCGGCCGCGCAGCAGCTCTTCGTAGATCACGTCACGCGTGAGCGCGTGCCTGAACGCGTAGCGCTCGCGCACCGGTTCGTCTTCGACGACGAGCTGGAGGGCACAGGCGCGCTCGAGGGCCGATCGCACGCGTTCCTCGGGATGGCCCGCGGTAGCGGCCAGCACGGCGATGTGAAAGCGCCGACCGATCACCGACGCTCGCATCAGGACGCCACGGTCGGTGCGGTCCATGAGCCGGATTCGGCCGAGGACGGTCGCTCGCACCGCTTCGGGGATGAGCACGTGCTTACGATAGCCCCTCGCGGGGAGCCGCGGAATGGGGGGCAACCCTACTTGGTGGGGGTTTCCCCCATGGGCAAGGACCGGCTCGCGCGGTATCGTTCGGGCATGAGGATACCGTCATCCGGGGGCTGATCGCGGCTTGCATGCTGTTCGCCGCGCTGGGCGCGACCGCATCGGCCGGCGAGTACGACACCTTCGACCTGGAGCTCACCCACCCGATCGGCGGCGTGTGGAACGAGTACGCGAACCCCGGTGAGGACTATCCGCCCTCGCTCGACGTGCGCGCGTGGGGCACGCTGGATGGCTACGACGCGTCGCTCGAGTACCATCGCAACGTCTACCTCACCCAGAGCGCCGGGCCGGGGTCGCTCACCCGGTACGCGACGCTGACCGGCGGTTTCGCGACGGTGACCCCGTTTCTCGCGCGCGACACCGAGTTCGAAGCCCGCGTGATGCGCCGGATCCGGCATCATCCCTTGGCGGTCGGCGTCGCGGCGTTCGAAACATGGAACAACTATCCGTACCCGCGGCTGCACGCCGTCGGCGTCGGGATCGCGAAGCTCCCGGATTGGACCGGCCACGTCAGCCTGTTCGGATCGGCGTTTTTCTATCCGTCGGCGAGCGGAACGCTCGGCCCGGTCCACGCGACGTTCTCGATCTTCCGGTCGGAAGCGGGATTTCGTTTCCGCCCGACCGGCTGGCACGTCTATCTGGTCGGCGGATACCAAAACGAGATCCGCTCCGGCCGTCACCTCGCCGGTGACGTACGCCTCAACCGCTCCGACCCGTTCGTCGGCCTGGGCGCGACGCTCTGATGCGAGGAGCGAGATCGGGGTCAACCAGACCGGCCGCCTCTGGTTCGGCGCGTCGGCGCAGTCGGTGCGGAGGCACGGGGCGATGCGCTAGCGCGGACCCACGAGCGCGTTCGCTTCGGCGTACGTGACGACCGCGTCGCGAGTGAACGAGAACGTGCCCGCTTCGCGCAGCTCGCGCGCGATTTCGCGCAGGACGCCGAGCGTGCGGCGCATCGGCCACGAGCCGACGCTCACCCGGCGCACCCCGAGTGCTTGCAGCGCAGGCGCGTCGGGTGTCTTCGGTCCGCCCAGGACGTTGAGCGGAAGCGGCGCCGCTGCCGCGAGGCGCCCGATCGTCTCGGCGTCGGCGACGCCCGGGACGAACAGTCCGTCCGCGCCGGCGTCGGCGAACGCGCGCAACCGTTCGACCGTCGCGTCGAACCGCGTGCTCTCCGGGCCGAACTCACCGAGATAGATGTCGGTGCGCGCGTTGAGAAACAGCTCGGGTGCGGCGGCGCGGGCCGCGCGCACGCGCGCACATGCTTCGTCGAGCGAGAAGAGATCGCGCTCGGCGACCGTATCTTCGAGATTGTACCCCGCGACGCCGGTCGCGGCGAGGCGCGTGATGAACGTGGCGAGCGCTGTCGTATCGCCCGCGTACCCGCTCTCGATGTCGGCCGAGAGCGGAACGTCGAGCGCGCGCACGATGCGCTCGAGCGTCGCGAGGTGCAAATCGACGTCGAGCTCGTTGCCGTCGCGGAAGCCGAGCGCGTTCGCCAGGCCGGCGCTCGACGTCGCGACCGCCGGGAAGCCGGCCTCTTCGTAGATGCGCGCGCCGGCGACGTCCCACGCGTTGGGCATCACCAGGATTGCGGGGCCGGCGTGCAGCGCGTGCAACGCGCGCCGGCGTTGGGCGACGGTCGTCTGATCGAGCGGCATCGCCGTCACGTTCGCGTTGCGCGCGCGGTCACTTGCCGAACAGTGCGGCGACTTGGGCGACGTACGGTTCGGCGAAGGCGCGGCGCGCCGCCCACGCATCGCCGTTCGACGCCGCGTCGGCTGCGGCGGCCGCGTCGTAGGCGCGCTTGACCTCGCTGGCCGGGGGCTGCCGATCGGCGGTCGCCAGCACGAACGCGCGCACCCACGCTCGGTAGCCCGTCTCATCACGCAGGATCGAGCCGTATCTCCGGCGGCGTAGATCACGCCCCATCCCGCCGGCGCGCGCGCGTCGACGTTGTGCCCCGCGTAGACCGACGCTTCGCCGGGCGGAACCTTCGACGCGTCCTGCAACGGCGCGACGCCGCCGATCTGCGGCGTCATCTGCTTGAGCACCGCAAAGGCGAACGTTCGGCGGGCGAACTCGGCGTCGTCGACGGCGACGAACGGCGTGTACTTGGTGACGACGGCCACGCGGTTGGCGATGGCGGCGGCGGCTTCGCGGCGCTCGGCGACGGCGACCCGTTCCAGTCCGAGCGGCGGAACGCCGGCGAGGGTGACGCCGTCGGTCGAAACGAGCAGCAACTCGGTGAAGAACGGCACCTCGTCGGCGAGGCGCGAGATCCGCGGGCTCACCAGCTCGGGATGATCGGGGTTGAACCAGATCACCCGGTCTTTCGGGAAGTGTCCGTCGCCGCCCCGGCCGGCATAATACGCGATCGGGGCGTACGGCGGGAAGAGCTGGGGCGGCCGCCAGACGGTGCGCACGATTTGTTGCATCGCAACGATCACGCTGACCGCGGCCAGCGTCCTGCGCCCTTCGTCGCTTGGCGGTCCACCGCCGGGCGACGTCTCCACGAACGCGCGCACCGGTGACGGCGCAAGCGCGGCACCGGCGGCGGAGGTTGCGGCGATGAACGCACGCCGGCTGACCATGCACCGAATTTCGCCCGCGTCGGCCCGGCGGACCTCCGCCTGCCACGGTCGAAGCCGCACCCCCGTGGCACGTTTCTTCCTCGCGATGCTCGTGTGCGCCGACCTCGAGCGCTCCAAGCAATTCTACCGGACGATCCTCGAGCTCAAGCTCGGAACGGACGCCGCCCCGCACTGGGTCGACTTCGATCTCGGCGACGAGCGGGTGCTCGGGCTGCATCCCGCGAGCGAGACCCTGGTGGTGAAGCCCGGCTCGCTGCAGCTGGGCTTTCACGTCGACGACGTCGACAAGTTCGTGACGGACGCGCGCACCGCCGGCGTGCGGATCCTGCAGGAACCACACGACGAGAGCTTCGGCCGGCTCGCCGTCATCGCCGATCCGGACGGCTATGCCGTGCAGGTCGCCACCCCGAAACCGTGGCGCTGAAGGGCTACGCGAAGCGCGCGAGCGAGCTGCGCGCGCAGCTCGACGACGCGAACCATCGCTATCACGTGCTCGACGATCCGCAGATCAGCGACGCGGACTACGACGCGCTGTTGCGCGAGCTGCTCGACCTCGAGGAAGCACACCCCGAGGTGCGCACCCCCGACTCGCCGACGCAGCGGGTCGGCGGGGCGCCGGCCGGCGGCTTCCCGCCCTACGTTCATGCGCGGCCGATGCTCTCGCTGAGCAACGCGTTCGACGAAAGCGAGCTCCTCGCGTTCGACGCGCGCGTCCGCAAGCTGGGCGGAGTCGAAGGCGACGTCGCGTACACCTGCGAGCTCAAGATCGACGGTCTGGCGATGTCGCTGCGCTACGACGAGGGAGCGTTGTCGGCCGGTGGGACCCGCGGCGACGGGACGACGGGCGAAGAGGTGACGGCCAATCTGCGCACGATCCGCTCGATCCCGCTGACATTGCGTGCCAAAGGGGTCGCGACGCCACGACACATCGACGTGCGCGGCGAGGCCTACATGCGCCGGAGCGATTTCGAGCGCTTGAACGCGGAGCGCGCCGCGCGGGGTCTGCCGACCTTCGCGAACCCGCGCAACACCGCGGCCGGCGGGATCCGCCAGCTCGATCCCAAGGCAACGGCGGAACGCAAGCTCTCGTTCTACGCGTACGCCGTCGGCGAGATCGACGCCGCCGCGCCACCGCGAACGCAGCACGAGCTGCTGGAATACCTGCACGCGCTCGGTTTTCGCGTCAACGAGCACGCGCAGCGGGTAGCGTCGATCCGCGACGTCGTCGCCTTCGTGCAAGGCTGGGAGGAGAAGCGCGACACGCTCGATTACGAGATCGACGGCGTGGTGGTCAAAGTCGACGAGCTCGCGCTCCAAGCGAAGCTCGGGACCGCCGGGAAGGACCCGCGCTGGGCGACCGCGTTCAAGTTTCGCGCGCGCGAAGCGCGCACCAAGCTGCTCGACATTACGGTGAGCGTCGGCCGGACCGGCGTGCTCAATCCGAACGCGGTGCTCGAGCCGGTGCAGATCGGCGGAACGACGGTTTCAAACGCGACCCTGCACAACCAGGACTACATTCGCAACAACGACATCCGGATCGGCGACGTCGTCACGGTCATTCGCGCCGGCGACGTGATCCCGCGCGTCGTCGGGCCGGTACTCGAGTTGCGCAAGGGGACGCTGCCGGTCTACGCGCTGCCCCAGCGGTGCCCGGTCTGCGGCGCAGACGTCGACCATCCTGAAGGCGAGCCGATGGCGCGCTGCACGAACGCCTCGTGCCCGGCGCAGCTCGTCGAGCGGCTGCGTCATTTCGCCTCGCGCGGAGCGATGGATATCGAAGGCATCGGCGATCAGCTGGCCGCGGCGCTGGTCGAGACGGGACTGGTAAACGACGTGAGCGACGTCTATCACCTCTCGCTCGATCGAGCTGCGCGTGCTGCCGCGGATGGCCGAGAAATCGGCCTCGAACGTCCTGGGTGCGATCGAGCGGTCGAAGTCGCGCGGCTTGGCACGTCTGTTGTCGGGGTTGGGGATCCGTTTCGTCGGATGGCAGAACGCGGCGATTCTGGCCGGCGACTTCGGCTCGATCGACGCGCTCGCCGCGGCGAGCGAGGAGGAGCTCTTGCGCAGCGAGGGTATCGGCCCGGAGATCGCGCGCAGCGTAACGCTGTTCTTCGCGCAGCCGCCGAACCGTACGATGATCGAACGTTTCCAGCGCGCCGGCGTCGACACGACGGCGCCGCTGCGCGACCGCGCTCCGGCCGGAGTTCTGGCGGGAAAGACGCTGGTGCTCACCGGCACGCTGCCCAACCTCACCCGCGATCAGGCTGCCGAGCTGATCGTCGCGGCCGGCGGAAAAGTGACGTCGGCGGTCTCGAAGAAGACCGACTACGTCGTCGCCGGCGAAGACGCCGGCAGCAAGCTCGCCAAAGCCGAGCAGCTCGGCATCACCATCCTCGACGAAACCGGCCTACACGAGTTGCTCGCCAACCCTCACGCTCCTCGCCACAATCCTCACCCTGCGTCAGGGTGACAGGCGGAGGTCCTAAACGCTCGTTGGGACGGGGGTGGGCGGGCGGTCGACGACGCCGTGGCCGTCGCGATGGATGTCGTCGGCGTCCTCGCCGGTTTCCTCGACCCGGTGCGAGCCGTGGAAGTGCTCGGGCGCGAGGATGACGTACATGATGGGGACGAGCAGCAGCGTGAGCAGCAGCGAGCTCAAGATGCCGCCGATCACGACGATACCGAGGCTCGCACGCACGCTCGAGCCCGGCTCGAGCGCGAGTGCGAGCGGAAAATTGCCCGCGACGACCGAGATGCTGGTCATGACGATTGGCCGGAACCGGGTGAACGCGCTCTCCTGAATCGCCTGCAACTTGTTCTCGCCTCGCTCGCGCAGCGTGTTCGCGTAGTCGACCAGCAAGATGCCGTTCTTGGTGACGATGCCGACCAGCAAGATCGTGCCGATGAGCGAGAACAGGTTGAGCGTGGAGTGCGTCATCCAGAGCGCACCCAATGCGCCGACCGCGGCAACCGGTACCGAGAACAAGATGATCAGCGGCGAGCGGTAGCTGTTGTAGAGCGCGACCATCAACAGGAAGACCAGCACCACCGACAGGATCAGCGAGCCGCCCAATCCGGACAGGGTTTGACCCATCAGATCCTGTTGACCCATCGGTCGTGGCCGAACGACGATCTTCGCCGGCAGCTTGAGGGCTTTGAGTCGCTGTCCGAACGCCTTTTGGACGTTGGAGAGCGTGTAACCGGGAGCGACGTTCGCGCTGATGTCGACGACGGTATTGCGGTCGACGCGGGTGACCAGTGGAGGCGCCGGCGACCAGCTCAGGCTGCTGAAGTCGCCGAGATGGACGATGCTGCCGTTCGTGGCGCGGATCGGGATCGTCGCGAACTCGGACAGGCTCCGTCTGGTTCTCGAGTGGATAGATCACCTGGACCTGCTCGAGGCCGTCGGCCGTTTCGAACTGCGTCGCGATCGCGCCGCCGAAGGCAGCTCGGGCCGCGGTCGTCGCCTGCCCGATGTTCACGTTGAGCGCGCGCGCCTTGTCGCGGTCGAACGTCAGCTCGACTTGCGGTTCGAGCTTCGATGCCGCGCTGTAGACGTTCGCCGTTCCCGGCGTCTGCTGCATCAGCTTGTATACTTGGTCGGCGTACTGCGTCGGGTCGCCGCCCTGCACGTCGGTCACGAGCTCGTCGATCGGCTGGGCGTTCCCGCCGCCCGTACCGGTCGCCGGGATCACGACGACCTGCGTGTTCGGCAACGTCTTCGCGGCGAGTTGGCGGTATTGGTTCACCCAGTAGATCGTATTGTGTTTGCGATCGTCTTTGAGCCAGACGTGAACCTGACCGATGTTGCCGGCGATGAGGAAGCCGCCGAACGGTGACGAGTAACCGCCGGAAACCGCCGTATCGGCGTCGATGTCGGGCTTGATCGCGAATCTCGCGCTCGAACGTGAGCACCGCGTTGGTCGTCGTCGAGAGCGGCGTGCCAACCGGAAAGGTGATCTGCGAGAAGATCTCGCCACGGTCGACCGGCGGCACGAACTCGGAGCCGACGATGCCGAACGGCACGAGTAGCATCGCGCCGACGAACGACAGCAGGCAGAATCCGATCACGAGCATGCGCGCACGCAAGGCCCACGGCAGCGCGCGATGCGCGTACCAACTGCGCACCGCCTTGAAGCCTTGCTCGAACTTGCGGATGAAGAACGGCGGCTTCCAATTTCCCTTGAGCGCCCAGTTCCCGGCCAGCGACGGCGTGATCGTGAACGATACGAAGAGTGAGGTCAGGGTCGAGATGACGACCACGATGCCGAACTCGGCCAAGTTGCGTCCGACCTGACCTTGGAGAAAGGCGATCGGCAGGAAGACGACCACGTCGACCAGCGTGATGACGATCGCGGCCATCCCGATCTCGCTTCGACCGGTGACCGCGGCCTCGGCCGGCGGCTGCCCCATCTCGTAGTGGCGCTCGATGTTTTCCAGCACGACGGTCGAGTCGTCGACCAGGATCCCGACCACCAGCGTCATGCCCAGCAGCGAGATCGTATCGATCGTCAGGCCCATGAGCTTCATGACGAACAGCGCGACGCACAGCGAGGCCGGGATCGCAACCAGTACGACGATTGCGTTGCGCCACGAACCCAGGAAGAACAACATCACGATGCCGGTCAGCGCGATGCCCTCGCACAGGGTGCGGACGACGCCGTCGATCTGCTGCGCGGTGTACTTGGACTGGACGTTGATGACGTTGAAGTTGATGCCCGGGAACTGGGCGCGGATGCGCGGCAGCGCCTTGAGGACGTTGTCGGACGCCGTGACCTCCGAAGAAGCCGACGCCTTTTGGACCTGCATGAAGAGGCCGCCGATGCCGTTGATCGACGCGTACTGGCGCCGTGGCTCGTACCCGTCGATAACGCTGGCCACATCTCCGACGCGCAGCACCTGGGTGGCGGAGGTCCACGGATCCAGACCGGTCAGCGGGCGTACTGGTATTGGAACCCGGTGCGGAGATCGGCAGACCGAGGATCGATTCGGGCGAGGTGATGTCGCCGCGGATGTCGATCTGCGTCTCGCGGTCCTGTTCGTAGGCGATGCCGCCCGGCGCCCGCGTATTGCTGGCGCCGACGGTCGTGATCAAGTCGTTGAGCGTGAGGTTGTACGCCGAGATCTTCTGCGGATCGGCGACGACTTCAAACGCCGGGGTCACGCTGCCGCCGACGTTCACGCCCGAGACGTCGGGGACTTGCTCGACGTAGGGGACGATCCGGCCGTTCGCGATCAACGAGAGCTGGGCGGCGGTCAGCTTCGACGAGGTGAGGCCGATCGTGACGACGACCGCTTCGGACGGGTCGCGAATCGCCAAGGTCGGCGGGCTGCAGATCCGTCGGCAGGTTGTGCTCGGCCTGGGTAAGCGCCTTTTGCGTGTTCACCAGGTCGGTGTTCTGGTTCGACGTTATCGTGAACGCGGCCGAGATGTTCGCCTGACCCGACTGGATGTTGGAGCTGAGCGTCTGCAGATCCTGAGTACCGGCGATCGCGTCTTCGATCGGTTTGACGATGCTGTCGCGCATCACCGAGGTCGACGCGCCCGGATACGAGACGTTGATGCTGACGGTCGGCTGCGAAACGTTCGGAAACTGCTGCTGCACCAGGGTCGTCGCGGCCAACGCACCGGCCAACAACATCAGCGACAGCAGCACGAAGATCAGCGTCGGCCGGCGAACGAAGAGTGCGGTCAGCGACATGCGGTTATGCTACTTCTCGGCGACTTGGCGCTGCGGCTGGACGCGTTGTCCGTCGGCCAAACCCAGCTGGCCGTTCGCGATCACATGGAACCTTGCGGCAGGCCGACGACGACCGCATTCTTGGCGTCCTGGGCGATCGTCGTGACGTGCACGGTTTGCGCCGTGCTGTCGCGGACGACTTGCACCGCTGGAGTCCGTCGTGTCCAAGAACGCCGTGACCGGAACGCGGATCCCGCTCGCGCCGGGCAGCGACGCGCTTCCCGAAACGACCATCCCCGGCCGCATCGAGCCCCGGCCGTTGTCCAGCAGCACCTTCAACACGAAGTTCGTCGAGCCGGGCTGCACGGCATTGAGCACGCCGACGACCGTACCGCGGGCATGCTTGCCGGGCAGCAGGTCGGAGGTCACGTCCACCGGACTGCCGTTGCGCACCCCGACGACCTGCGAGCCGGCGCCGTTGAGCACCGCGAACACGTGGTCGGTCTGCTGCAGGGTGAACAGCGTGCGGGTTCCCGGAAACTCGCCCGGGTTGAGGTTGCGGTTCACCACCACGCCGTCGATCGGAGAGACGATCGCGGCCTTGCTGATCTGCACGCGAACCTGATCGGCCTGCGCGAGCGCCGTCTGCACGTCGGCTTGCGCCGACGCGACGTTCGCGCCTTGCAGGCCCGACGACGTCGTGCCGTTGGTCCGCACTTGCGACACGTCGTTCTGCAGCGTCACCTGCGCGCTCTGAACGGCCTGCTGATCGTTCTTGACGGTCGTCGCCTGGAGGTCGTATTGCGACTGGGCGATGTAGCCTTGCTTGAGCAGTGCCGCGTCGCGCTGGAGGGTGAGCCGATCGTTGTTGAAAGTGACTTGCGCTTGGCGCACCGCGGCGCGCGCCGCATTGACCGTGTTGCTGCTCTGCACGATCGTGAGCCCGGCCTGGTCGTAGGTTTGGGTCGCCTTCGCGCGACTGCTCTGCGCGGTTGCCATGTCGGCTTGCAGCTGCGCGCGCAGGTCGGCCGTGTCGAGCTGGGCCAGAATCTCGCCGCGGCGAACGTGATCGCCTTCCTGCACGTTCACGGTGTCGGCCGGTTCCGAGAGCGTCGAGGTGATCCCGACGTTCTGGAGCGGCGCGATCGTCCCGGACATGACGGTCTTCGGCGAGACCGAGCCGTACGATGCGCTGACCACCGGAACGATCGCGTTGCCGGTTTCGCGGGGAGGACGTTGCGAGCGGCCGCAGCCGGCGATCAGCGTCAGTGCGACGCAGAGCACGAGCAGGCGGCGCACGGGGTGAGGGAAGGCCCTGGCCATACCGTCATAGGTTACCAAAATCCGGCTACGCATGCTCACATGCTGCTCCCAGGTTTCGGCCCTCCCTCATGCCGCAGCCGAGCGCACCGCAGCGGAGGTTCAGATTCGCACCAGGGTCGCATCGTCCGCGGCGACCTCCGCGGCGGGACCCAACGCTTCGGCGACGTCGCCCGCGACGACGCCGCGTCGCCGTACGGCCAGCGCGAGCTGCCCGGCGCGCCCGTGCCAGTATGCACCCACCCGCGCCGCATCGATCGGCTCGAGCCCTTGCGCGAGCAACGTCGCGATCGCGCCGGTGAGGACGTCGCCGGTCCCGGCCGTCGCCAGTGCGTTGGTTCCGGTGGGGTTGAGGTGAATCGACGTCGCGGCCGCCGACCAGCGTCGTGCGGCCTTTCAAGAGCGTCGCGATACCGTGCTCTTGAATGAAGGCGCGCAAGCGCGCGAGACGCTCGCCCGGGGCGATCGTGCCCTTTCCGCTGATGCGGGCGAACTCGCCGGCGTGCGGCGTCAGAACGAGCCGCTTGTCTCGGTAAGCGCTCAGCCGCTTCGACAGGTGATAGAGCGCGCCGGCGTCGGCGACGACGGGCAGGCTGGTTTCCCCGATGACGCCGTTCACGATGGTCGAGAACGCATCGGAGAGCCCGAGTCCGGGTCCGATCCCGATGCTGGTGCAGCGGTTGGTGAGCTCGAGGATCGTTCGCACGGCGGCGGCGGGGTCGCGTTCGTCGTAGGTCACGACGACCTGCTCGACCAGGTGCGCGCGCAGCGCCGCCGCCGCCCCTTCCGGCGCCGCGACCGTCACGTAGCCGGCACCGGCGCGGGCAGCGCCGCGCGCGCACAGCACGGCCGCCCCGGGAAACTGCGTCGAACCGGCGACGATCAGCGGGGCGCCCGCGCTGCGCTTGTCGGACTCCGGCGGCCGCCGCGGCAGCAGCGCGGCGAACTCGGCGGGGGTCATGACGTCGGTGCGCCGGATCGTCGACGCCGCGCGCGTCGTCGTCACGCATCCCGAGCGGCGCGCACCACAGCTCGCCGGCGGCGTCGCGGGCCGTTTCGAGAAAGCAGCCCAGCTTGGGCCGGCCCAGCGCGATCGTCGCGGTCGGCACGCACGGCGTGCTCGTCGACGGCGCCGGTCGTCGGATCGATCCCGGTCGGAACGTCGAGCGCGAGGATCGGCGTGCCGGCCTCGTTCATCCAGTCGACGAGCTGTGCTTCGCGCGATCGGATCGGCAGACGCGCGTTCACCCCGAGCAGTCCGTCGATGATCAGCGACGCAGCCTTGAGCATCCCGGCGTCGGGCGGAAACGGCCGGTCCTCGGCTCCGCGCGATGCGCGCGCGCTCGCGCGCGTCGCGCCGCGCCGCGCTGCCGCCGGCGTCGGGATCGCCGTATGCGATGCAGCGGCGCGGACCGGCATACGACGCGAGCGCCGCGTACGCGTCGCCGCCGTTGTTCCCCGCGCCCGCGAGCGCGACGATCGGGCCTTCGCCGCGCGCGTACCGGTCGATCAGCCGCGCGATCGCCTCGCCGGCCGCGCGCATGAGCGCCGGCTCGCCGTCGCGCGCAACCGCCGCCGCGTCGATGGCGCGCATCTGCGCCGCCGTCACCGCGCGCATCGGCGCGCTATCCTTCCAGCACGACGACGGCTGCGGCGGTCGTCGCGGTGTGCGTGATGGTCAGGTGAACGGCGCGGACGGCGCGCTGCACGAGCAGACGATCGTAGCCATGATATAGGCGGATGATCGGCTTGCCGCTGCGCTCGTGCGAGACGCCCACGGCGTTCCACGGGATTGCGTGGCCGAACGCCTTGCGCGTCGCTTCCTTCGCGGCGAAGAACCCCGCCAGCCGCTCGGCCCACAGGCGCTTGCGCATCGCGTACGCCATCTCTTCTTCCGTATACACCTTGCGCGCGAACCACGCGCGCTTCTCCGGGTCGAAGCGATAGCGCTCGACCTCCGCGAGGTCGATCCCGATCCCGACGATCATCGGTCGTCCTTCGACGTCCCAGGATCGCACCATGCGTCGCGCGAACCCGGCTCTTCGGCCGTGCGCGAGATCAGCATCGTCCCGATCAATGCGATCGACGCGGGATTGCTCACCCGGCTTGCGTTGTGCCTGGAGGAGCGATTCCTGGCGACGGCGGTCGTGCGCGCGCCGCTGGCGGTGCCGAAGACCGCGCTGAACAGCACGCGCGGACAACTGTTCTTCGGCTCGCTCGTCGCCCGTCTGGCGGCCGCGTACGAGACGCGCGAGGAGCTCGTCCTGGGCATCACCGAGTTCGACCTCTACAAGACGTCGCACCAGTTCGTCTTCGGATCGTCCAGCGAAACCCAGCGCTGCGCGGTCGTCTCGCTCCAGCGGCTGCGCTCGGAGTACTACGGCGACCAACCCGACGAGAACGCGCTGTTCCAGCGGCTGCTCAAGGAGAGCGTCCACGAGATCGGCCACGCGCTGGGCCTCAAGCACTGCTATAACGCGCGCTGCGCGATGTACTACTCGAACTCGGTGTTCGACACCGACAACAAGCACTCGCACTTTTGCGAGACCTGCGAACGCCGGAGCCGCGCCAACAAGCCGGCCTGACCGCCCCTGCCTCAAGGGGCGCTCCCGAACGTCCGATGCCTGTAGGGATGGTGCGCGCGGACGATCACGCCGGCCCCCGTTCTTTGATGCCGAGGCCGCCTATGAGGGCGGCTCGCTTTGCCGCAGCCGCCGCCGCGCTCGTCGCGGCGGCCGTGGGGCACGGCGTACCTGGCCGGCCGCCCGGCCGGGATGTTCGCGACGCTGGCGGCTTGCGCGATCGTGTTCGCCGCCGGGGCGGCCCTCGCGTGGCTGCTCCGCCCCGTCGCCGGTGCGCAGGCGCCGCCGCTCGCCGCCCCGCGCTTCGCGGAGCGGGCGGATCCGTTCTCGCTGCCGAGCGCTCCCGCGGCGGGCCCGGGCGGTCGCGAACGCCGTCCGGATGCGCGAGTTCATGGGCACGATGCGTGGCGAGGCGCAACGGCTCGGTGCGGCGGGCGCCGATCTGCACGTCACCGCGACTTCGTCGCTGGCCGTTATCGAGGGCGGGGCGATCGCCCAGAAGCAGCTCGAAGACGGGATCGCCGAACAGTCGCAGAGTCGTCGACGGGGCGCAGCTCACGGTCCGCGCGATGACCGAGGCGATCGGCGAGCTGGCCGGGTCGGCCGAGCAGCAGACGCGGTCGCTCGATGAAACGGCGCTCGACGTCTCGTCGATGTCGGCGTCGATCGAAGAAGTCGCCGCGCAGGTTGATTCGCTCCAGTCGATCTCGACCGCGACGACGCACACCGCCGACCGCGGCGGGACGGCGATCCACACGATCGTCGGCGCGATGGCGACGATTCGGACGACGATCGAGGACTTGGGCGACGACATCCGCCGGCTGGGCGCGAACTCGGATCAGATCGGCGACATCGTCAAGGTGATCGACCGCATCGCCGAGCAGACGAATCTGCTCGCGCTCAACGCGGCGATCGAAGCGGCGCGGGCCGGCGAGCACGGTCGCGGCTTCGCCGTCGTCGCGTCGGAGATCCGCAAGCTCGCCGACGGCAGCGTGCAGGCGACCAAAGAGATCGCGGGCCACATCGGCTCGACGCAATCCGTCATCACCCAAGTAACCGACGCCATGTCGCGCCTCGACGCGCGCGTCGAGGACAGCGTGAGGTCGACCGACAGCGCGTCGGAGGCGCTGCGCGAGATCGTCGCGACCGTCATGGACGCAAATCGCCAGGTCGGGCAGATCAGCTCGGTGACCCGATCGATGTCGGAGAACTCGTTCCGGGTGATCCGCTCGATCGAGGAGATCACGCGTTCGGTCGCCGCCAATCTGGCCGCGACGCGGCAGATGGCTTCGCATTCGGGCGCCGTCTCGAACGCGTTCGAATCGATCACCTCGATCTCGGCGCAGAACGCGTCGTCGGTCGAAGTGCTCACCTACGTCAATGCCGAGGTCACCTCGGCGGCGCAGCGGATCCTGGGATCGGTCGAGGAGATGACGCGGCGCGCGGCCGCGATCGACGACGAGCTGGGCCGCTACGCGCTTACGGATAACGAACTCACGGTGGAGGAAACCGCGGTATGAAGCTCGGTCTGCGAACGAAACTCGTCGGAACGCTCGTCGGTGCGATCGTCATCTCGTCCGGCGATCAGCGCGATGGCGGCGCGCAACGCCATGGCCACCGACCTCAACCGGCTCGCCGGCCAGCAGGTCGCGCGCGGCTCGACCGGCTTCGCGGGCTACCTCGACCAGAAGCGCGACACCGTCAAGTTGCTCGTCACCCAAGCCGCGATCAACGAAGCCGTGCAGCACCGCACTGCAATTCGCAGCGCGAAGCTCGAAGCGTCGTTGACCGGAATCGCACGCCAAGGCGGCCTCTCGTTCCTGACCGTCGTCGACAAGAACGGCAAGGTGCTCGCCCGAGCCAACGGCGGGCGTCCCGGCGCGCCGCTCCGCTCCCCATTCGTCAAGCGTGCGCTCGACGGCGAGACCATCAGCACGGTCGCGAAGCTGCCGCACGACGAGCTCGTCCCCGAGCAGCTCGAACCGCAGATCGAGTCGACGACGCCGGGCCGCGAGGGTTTGGTCGAGGGATTGGGTCTGGTCGCCGCGGCGCCGATCGCGGACGAGAACGAGCGCACCATCGGCGCGGTCTACGGCGGGATCGTGGTCGACCACTATTACGACGTCGTCGACGAAGCGGCGAACGCGCTGGGCGGTAAAGCCGCGCTGATCTTCGAGGACGAGCTGATCTCCAGCTCGCTGGCGCGGGCCGACGGGACGCGCCTGGTCGACGACGGGGCGCCGGCGGCGATCGGATCGCTCACGCAAGCTTACTCAGGGGTCGATCGCGAAGGGGGCATCGATTACCTCGTGCGCGTCGAGCCGATGTTCGACGACCGGATGCACGTCATCGCGCTGCGCTGGTTCGGCGTCCCGCTCAAGAACTTCACCGCCGTGCAGAACCATACGATGATCTCGCTGCTGCTTTGGGGGTTGGTCGGGATCGCGATCGGTCTGGCGCTCGCGCTGCCGCTGATCGAGCGGATCGCCCGCCGGCTGGGAGAACGCAGCCGCCAAGTGCGCAAGGCCGCTCAGCAACTCTCGGTGGTCATCGTCGGCAGCGAAGTCTCCGGCGACCACGTCTCCCAGACGCGCGAGGCGGTCGAACGCCAGGGCGATCTGCTCATGCAGGTTGCGATGGATGCCAACGGCCCGCTGCGGCCGGTGAACGGCTCCGGTCCGGCCGTCGCGGTCGTGCAGGGCGTCTCGGAGAAGATCCTCGCCGCATCGGCGCTCAACGCGGAGATCCTCAGCGACATCGTCGTCATCGACACGCTGGCGACGGAGATGGCGTCGCGCACGCTACAAGCCGTCGAACGCGTCCACGAGCTCGACGACGTCGCGGCCGGCCTCGAAGAGTTGGTCACCGGCTCGCGTGGGTAGCAATGCCTGACGTCATCCTGTTCTTCGGGTCGAATGCCGACACGATGATCGCCACCAAGGCGCTCAAAGACGGTGGCGTCACGGCGAAGATGATCCCCAAGCCCGCGCACGTGAATGCCACCGCGAATCTGGCGCTATCGGTCGAACGCGGCGCCGAGGCGGCGGCGATCGCGGTGCTGGGCAAGGCCAACGTCGCGCTCGGGGGCGTCGTCAAGTAACGGCCTGAGGACGCCGCCGGCCTAAATGATGACGCGCGCGTCGGCGAGGTGGATCGTTCGCTCGCCCGCGCCGTCGTCGATCACCAATCCGCCCTCGGCGCCCAGGCGCACCGCGCGGCCGCTCACGACGCTGCCGTCGGCGTCCAGGCGCAGGCGGTACGGCCGGCCGCGCAGTTCCGCGCGCTCTTCCCACGCGCGCGCGACGTCGGCCGGCCGCGCGAGCACGTCGACGAGCGCGTCCATCGCGCCGAGGATGCCGGCCAGCACGTCCTCGCGTGCAACACGCGGCGCGCGGTCCGACAGGTAGGCCGGCTGAGGCTCGATCTGCGGCGCGCGCTCGGGCCGGCGCACGTTCACACCGACGCCGCACGCGGCGTGCGCGGACGCGCCCGCGACACGCGAAACGCACAGGACGCCGCCGGCCTTGCGCGCGCCGAGATCGAGATCGTTGGGCCAGCGCAAGTCGAGCCGCACGCCGCACCCGGCCTCGACGCCGTCGGCGACCGCGAGGGCGGCCCAGAACGGCACGGCCCAGAGCGCATCGACGGGGAGCGCGCCGGGCAGGATCGCGGTGAAAAGCAAGGCCGACCCTGCAGGAGCGATCCAGGCTCGGCCGGCTTTGCGGCCGCGGCCGGCCGTTTGAAACTCCGTTACGAGCGTCGTTCCGGCGCCCGAGGGATCGCTGAGCAACGGCACCGCGTCGTCGTTCGTGCTGCCGGTCTCGCGCGACCACCGGACGTCGGCGAAGCGCGTTCCTGCCAGCGCGGCGCGCACGCGCGCCACGTCCAATACGCCGCCGTTGAGAGGTGCGTCACCGTCCGGCACGTATAGCACGTTCCGCTATGGCAGTCGAACGAACCTTGATCCTCGCGAAAGCCGACGCGGTCGTCCGCGGACTCGTCGGCGAAGTCCTCGCGCGCTTCGAACGGCGCGGGTATACCATCCTCGGGCTCAAGCTGATGCAGGTGACCGCCGAACAGGCGAAACGGCATTACGCCGAGCACGAAGGCAAAGCGTTCTTCGCGGGCCTGGTCGAGTACATCACGGCGACGCCGGTCGTCGCCATGGTGATCGAAGGCGAGGACGCGATCGAGGGTTGCCGCTCGACGATCGGCGCGACCAATCCGATCAACGCGATGCCGGGAACGATCCGCGGCGACTACGGTCAAACGATCGGCCGCAACCTCGTGCACGGATCGGACTCGCCGGGGTCGGCGCAGCGCGAGGTCGCGATCTTCTTCCGCGACGACGAGCTGTTCCCGCGCGCCCACGCGCTCGGCGAGTGGATCGCCGCGAAATAGTGGAGGAAGTCTAGATGTCGATCGAGTCGTTGCGCGGCGGCGGGCGCCCGGTGATCGAGAGCGTGCGCGCGCGAGAGATTCTCGACTCGCGTGGAAACCCGACCATCGCGGTCGCGGTCGCGACGTCGTTCGGCGCGGTCGAAGAGGCGATGGTTCCGTCCGGCGCGTCGACCGGTGCGCACGAAGCCGTCGAGAAGCGCGACGGCGATCCCAAGCGCTACGGCGGCAAGGGCGTTCTCAAGGCGGTCGGCGCGGTCAACGAGATCATCGGCCCGGCGATCGAGGGGATGGAGGTCACCGCGCAGCGCGAGATCGATCGGGCGCTGATCGAGCTCGACGGCACGCCGAACAAGGCGAACCTCGGCGCCAACGCGCTGCTGGGCGTCTCGCTCGCGGTCGCGCGCGCGGCGGCGGTTTCGCTCGGCGTCCCCCTGTTCCGGTATCTCGGCGGACCGTCGGCGGCGACGCTGCCCGTGCCGATGATGAACGTGATCAACGGCGGCAAGCACGCCGCGGGCGGCCTGCAGTTCCAGGAATGCATGGTGGTGCCCGTCGGCGCGACGACGATCGCCGACGCGGTGCGCTGCGGCTCCGAGGTGTTCCACGCGCTCGGCAAGATCTTGCACGACGAGGGCCATCAGACGCTCGTCGGAGACGAGGGTGGTTACGCGCCCAAGCTCGACACGATCGACGAGGCGCTCCAACTGCTCGTGCGGGCGATCGAGAAGGCCGGCTACAAGCCCGGCGACGATGCCGCGATCGCGCTCGACCCGGCCTCGACCGAGTTCTTCCGCGACGGAAAGTACTGGCCGCACAAGCCCGACGATCATCCGCTGGACTCGGCCGAGATGGTTGCGTTGTACGGGGGGCTGTGCCGCACGTATCCGATCGTGTCGATCGAAGACGGATTGGCCGAGGACGACTGGGAGGGTTGGAGCCTGCTGACCAAGACGCTCGGCGATCGGGTGCAGCTAGTCGGCGACGACCTGTTCGTCACCAACGTCGAGCGGCTCGAACGCGGCATCCGCGAGCGCAGTGCCAACGCGATCTTGATCAAGGTGAATCAGATCGGAACGTTGACCGAGACGCTCGACGCGGTCGAGACGGCGCACAAAGCAGGTTTCCGCACCGTGATCTCGCACCGCTCCGGCGAAACCGAGGACACCACGATCAGCGATCTCGCCGTGGCGACCGGCGCCGGCCAGATCAAGACCGGTTCGCTCGCTCGCAGCGACCGCACGGCCAAATACAACCGGCTCATGGCGATCGCCGAAGACCTCGGCACGAGCACGGCGCGTTATCCGGGGAAGAAAGCCTTTGCCGCCTTGGCACAGTCCTAGAAGCTTCGGGACCTTGTAGGGCCCGAAGCTCCGTGCTATAATCGGCGCGTGGCAAGCGCGACCTCCGAGCTCCGGGAAGTCCGCGAAACCTTCGGCCTGACACGGTCCGAGTTGGCGGATCTCTTCGATCGTCGTGCGCAGTCATTGAGTGAGTGGGAAACTCGGGGGATTCCTCAGGAAAAGCGTGCTTCGGTTGAGCGGCTCGTCGACTTGGCGCGGTTGTTCCGCCGGCGCGTCATCGCTAGTCGCATTCCGCAGATCGTTCGTACGCCGGACGATTGGTTGGGCGGTCGCACGATGCTCCAGACGCTTCGAGCGGACGGCGTGGACCCGGTCTACGCGTATCTCGCGCGACTCTTCAGCTACAGCAACGCGTGACCGCCCTGCCGACCGCGCGGCGCGGCGGCGAATACTACCGTGTCGTCGCGCCCGATTGGACCGAGCCGCTGGACACTGCGTACTCGAAGCAATACGGGGGCCGTTGGAATCCGCCGGGGGAGTTCGGCGCGCTGTATCTTAATGCGGACCTCCGAGTCGCGGCGGCAAATGCACGCGCGCAGCACGCCGGTCGCGCGCTTAAATTGTTCGACCTCCTTCCGAAGGCGAGGCCGGAACTGGTGACCGTGGAGGTTCAGCGACGCGACGTCGTCGATGCGGTATCGCCGGCCGGCGTCGCCACACTGGGATTTGCCGAGACCTTTCCGTTCGGCGTTTCGTGGTTGCTGTGTCAGGCGATAGCACGTGTAGCAAAGGCCGACGGAGTTTCGGGGGTCGCGACTCGCTCGAACGCCGAAGCGACGGCGACCCGCGTCGTCGGCGAGGAACTCGCCGTCTTCGAGGGATACGCGGTTTCGCAGGGAGCCCGCCGGCCATTCGCCGCTTGGTATCCCGACCCGATCCCTGGGTAGAACGCAGCCTTGCGAGCACACGAGAAGGCTGGCGCGGACACTGGCGCTTCAGCCGGGGAAGAAAGGCTTTGCAGCTTTGTCGAAGGGGTAGCGGCTACGGGCCCGTAGCTCAGCGGTAGAGCAGCCGGCTCATAACTGGTCGCGCGCTGGTTCGAATCCAGCCGGGCCCAGGTGGCTTCGCCAAGGCGAACCCGCCACGTCCGGGCGGTGCCCGGCCGTGCATCGGTCGGAAACTCAACGATCATCGGGGCGCCATAGTCTATCGGTTAGGACGCCGCCCTTTCAAGGCGGAGAGACGGGTTCAACTCCCGTTGGCGCTACCATTTGAACCGCGTGGTTACGCGGTTTTTCCTTACCTGGTGACTCGCCCGTTGCCATTTGGTTGCCGTCGATGGAAGAGCATCATGGTCCGGAGCGTGCGCCCACGGCTTGCTCCAATGCCGACCCTAAGAGATCGACCGCAGTTCGCTGCGTATCGTCCAGTAGATGGGCGTACGTCGAGAGCGTGATCCATGCCGATGCGTGACCCAGAATGCCTGCGACGGTGCGAACATCGACCCCGAGGGTGAGCAACCTGCTTGCCGGGCGCACCGTAGGCCCGTGCGTTTTTCATTTGAGGTATGGAACGCAAGAGCAGCGCATCCGCTTACATCAGCGCCCTGTACCCGGTTCAGGAGAGACGCGGGCGGCTGTCGGCATTTTGGGTGTGGGTGGCTATACATCGAAAGCTGGTAGCACCAGAGCGCGGGCATAGCTACAGGAGAAAGAATGATGCTTATCTCTCTGGGCGCCGTCATGTTCGTTGTAGGACTGCTCCTGTCCGGTATGCGGAGAGCAAGTCTCCTGGAATCACGTTTCGTCGTCCCAATAATCGTTGGAGGCGCTGGTGACCCAATTGTAGCCTTAGAAGGTATGCAAGGCGGTTAGCCGAGGAGTATGACGCATGACGAGGTTTGAGAGCGTATGAAAATAGCGTGGATCGCCACAGTCCTTTGGTTGTCTCTTCAAGCATTTTTGGGCGCGTACGAGCTTTCGCCATCGCCGCCGAACGATCGTCCAGACGCGTCGCCTGTCGCGATCTGGAAGGTGCTGACGGTCAACGCTTACATCCTACCGATGATGGCCCTCCAGCCGACCGTGGCAGATGGAGACGACGCGCAAAAAGAAAACGCGCTCATACCGCGGCATCGTACCGATGTTGGAACGTGGTGCCCAGAACCCTATCATGAAATCGAACATGTGGACGGAATGAACCCATACCTCCTCCCACCGACAAGCGCGATCAACTGCGAGCCATCATTAGTGGAGTCGCAAACATCGCCGCCGCGGGCTTTGCGAAGTGTGCACGGCAGCATTCGAGTCCCAACGAGCAGGCACAAGTCTTTGTTATGCGCGCTTTCGCACTCGAATATGCACATACTTACTCGGCCGGGTCCGAACAAGTTGACTATGGAAGACGGCTTAGTACTCTAATTCGACTCTTACTGAAGAATAAGAGCGTCTTGCCCGTAGACAAGCTGTACCTTCAAGACGTACTCGATGGGTTAGAGTAGCCAGCGCCGTGTCATCCTCGACAGGCGGCGACGGGCGTCCGTGAATACGCTCATAAGAGATGCCGGGCGAATCGCCTTGGTTGCATCCACGGTAGGTGCGTTGATCCTTGCGTTGGGCGCTGTCGAAACTGTGGCGGCACAACCCGAAGCGCCGCCCGAGCCTTCGGCGAGTACGCTTGCTCCATACGGCTTGCCAGAGTCAACGCCGAGCGATGAACCCGCGGAGAAACTACGAGTAGTGGGCCCGGCGAACGCCATTGAGGATGCCCTGTATTCATGCACGCGAGCCGTTCGCGATAACGAGCGTCGAAGGAACGCGAGCCTCCATGGTTCAGATGAAACGTGGACTGATTATGTCATGGCGAGGTTGGACGGAAAGGTACGTGTCGCTACGTGCCTTCTGAAGCGAAAGCAGTCGCTAGCAGCAATAGACCTATTGCGAAATGCCCTGAAGACAAAAAGCCTGCCGACCAATGGGGAAGATGGAATCGAACCGGAATGGGCGACGGCGTACTTGAGGCTTGCCGAAGCCGAGTACGCGATCGGCAAGCGTGCCGAGGCAAGAAAGCACGTCGCGATCGCTGTGCGACTCAATGGCGAGTTAATGGAGGATGACCGGCTACCAGACATGTCGGCGGAGGCGGTTAGAATCGCTCCTGACGTCGCGCAAGCTCATCGGGGACAGCTTGCGAAGGACTATGCCTCGGCGACCTCAGGAATGTCGGCGGATCAGAGGCAGGTCTATCGGCTGATGGGACCGCCAGCCCACGTCTCAACTTTCAATGCCGGGCAGTACAATCAGGAAACTTGGTGGTACGGACTCACCCTTTACTACGCTGCTTACACATTTCGAAACGGCCGGTTGACATCAATCTATCGGCCCTAAGCGCCTCCTCATCGTGTAGAGCACATCGCCAGAAAAGCGACAGGGCTGTCCGTAGTACTGCTACCAGGTGAGTGAGTTGACCTGACCCCGGGAAAGTGGTCCAGCGGAAATGGCGAATGTCGCAGCCCATGGCCTTTGTCAGGAAAGGCACCATGCGCAAGAGTCGCTTCAGCGACGAACAGATCGTCGTGAGGCCGGGCTAAAGACGGCCGATCTGTGCCGCAAGCACGGCATCTCCACAAACACGCTGCACCGCTGGCGAGCGAAGTACGGCGGCATGCAAGCCACCGAGGTGCGCAAGCTCAAGACGCTCGAGGACGAGAACTCGGCCCTCAAGCGGCTCTTGGCCGAGCCCAGCCCGACATCGCAGCGCTCAAGACCGTTGTCTCAAAAAAATACGAACCTCGATAGCCATGCGTCAGGCCGTCGAGGATCTCGTCACGACGCACGAGCTCAGCCAACGCCGAGCCTGCGGGCTTCTGGGCGCCCATCGCTCGATGGTGCGGTATCGGGGCCGCCGCGATCGGCAGGACGTTCTCCGAGCTCAGGTCTGCGCGATCGCCGCCGCTCGCCCGCGGTTTGTCAGTGACGGTCTAAAAATCCCCACTATCGACGGTCTAAGAATCCCCAGCCCGTAACGGAAGAGCCCTCCATCCAGCCTGCAAGCCTGATGGAGGGCCCAGCTCATCGTGCGTTCGAACCGCCCACGCAAAAGCCCCTTTGAGGAGGGCGTGCATGTGCGCGACCGAGGTTGGCGAGAGGCCGGGGCTACAACGGTAAGCGTCGGGTCGAAGTGCCCGGTCAGGGTCACCGCGACGTTATCTGCGGTGAACGCATCGTGCCGCGAGATCGAAAGGCCAGAACCGAACCCGAAGGCGACCCAGCGCACCGAGTCGTGGTCCGTGATCGTCGCCTCGAACTCGCGGTATCGAAGCGTGACCACACGGCCCCGTCGCGCCGCCTGCATCTCGGGAAGCTGCTCGCGCACGCCGTTGACGACGCGCTTCGCCCACGTCCGAAAGTCACGCGTCGGCCCCTCAGGTGGCACACGTTATGGCACAGTTGGCGCTCATTGGCTCCAGCAAGCGGTTAGAGCCCGCCGGCGGCCATGGTCGCGATCTACTTCCTGAGTACCGCTGACGATGTGAGCGAGCTCCGCATCGACACGGCGGTCGTGCGCACTTTCCGCAGCAAGCTCACGGCGCAGCCGTGCGTTCTCGGCGTGCAGCCTTGCGATCGCTGCGTGGAGCGTCAACGTTCTCCGCGTGCAGCGCCTTGATCGCAGCCAGCGCGACGCCGTCCTCGTCGATCGAGGTGATGTGCTTGTCGTCCTCGCCGACCTTGAACGCCGCGTAGAAGTCTTGCGCCATCGGGCCGACGTGACGTACGCCGTGCTCGGTCTTGTAGCTCCAGCGGCTGATCGGCAGCGCCGCGACCTTGTCGAGCACGGCCGCGTCGTCGAGCGGCGCGATGTTCGTCTTCACGTTCCGGTCGCTCAGCGATGCCCAGGTTCCCGAGCCGGCGGCGAGCTGCGCACCGACCGTGCTGGCCGCATTGGTATAGAGCGTGAATCCGCCCGACGCGCGGGCCAGGAACTGATACGCGTGCGACGAGGTCAGGATCGCGTCGCCGTCCGAGCCGTCGCTCCACACGAACGTCCCGGTCTGCGCGGCAATCGCGCGCGCGCCGGCCGCGAAGCTGTACGTGCCGGCGGCGGAGTTGACGTATCCGCCGGGAACCGTCGCGAACGTTCCGGCGGCCGTGCTGTTGAAGCCGCCGTCGACGACCGCGCCTTCGCCCGACGCGGTGTTGTAGCCGCCGGCGGCGATGTATGCGCCCTCGCCCGAGACCGTGTTGTTCAGACCGCCCGCGATCACGCCGTACTCTGACGATAGCGTGTTGGCCGAGCCGCCGCCGATGAAGCCGTACTCTTCCGAATTGAGCGCTGTTCTGGTCGCCGCCGCCAATGACCGAGTTCGGCGCCGTGAGTCGTTCGAGGTTCCCGCCGCCGATCACGGACTGATACCCGTTGCCAGCTGATCGAGTTGGAGTTGCCCGCACCGATGAAGGAATAGTACGACGTGTCGGCGCCGCTCGATATGTCGTTATCGACTCCTCCGGCGACCGAGCTCAATTCGTCGCACACTTCGTCCGAGGTGCCGTCCAAGACGGCCGAGCCCACCCCCTCGGCGACGTTCCGGATCCGCCGCCCACGAACGCCTCCGTTCCCGATCCGCTGCACGACGGCACGCTTTGCGTCCGGCGCACGCCGCCGTGTGGAACGACGACTGCCTTGGCGCACGGCGGCTGCGGGAAGCGCTGCGGCTCGGATTCGTTACGCTCAATCCTCCAGCCGCGCAGCCGGCGAGCAGCGCGCCGCTCACCAGCACGCGGACATCGCGAACCCAAAGAAACGGTACAGCATACGAAAACTCCTGAATGGTGAAGGGTGCCAACCGAAACGTTCGTCTCGGCCAGCGCGCGATGGTCGACGCGACCACGGCTTCGGCCTGTAGGCGCTGTCGCCTGTGCAAGTCGGCAACCGGACTAGGGGTGCGACGAACGGCGCGGAATCCGTGCTCCCGTCCGCACTCGCCTTACCGGGAGGCAGATACGATCCATCGGCTCCTCGCCGCCTTAGCCCTGACCGTGATGTTCACGCTCTCGCCAGGACCACCACTTGTCGCCAGCGCGCGATCCGCAGCAACATCAACGTCGCTCGCGACGTTCCAGACCGAAGCCGCATGCAATCGCACTACCCGCGCGACGTCATCGTGTGGTCCCGAAAGGGATTCTCTGGATGGTCGATACGCGCTGGGCTTGAAACTTGAATGACCGAGACGTTTCGCGTGCACCGAGCAACGATCGTTGCCACGCGAACAGGCCGCGCGCGGTAAATTCCGGGGCCACGGCTGAGTCTCCGTCTGAGGCGTGCAGACGGCTGGGCCTTTTCGCGGAACTCGGATTACAAGCTCCTGGTTCGCGGGCGAGCTGCACTACATCCGAGCCACGGCTGACGGCACCGAACGCAACCAAAACGCAACCCTATGGAGGCTAATGGGTTGCAACGAGCAAGACGAAAGGAACCACGACCGCGCCAGAAAGGCCGATGAAATAGGGTCTTTCGCGACGAGGCTCGACGAAGCTCGACAAACGATAATGGGTTCAACTCCCGTTGGCGCTACCATCTCAACCCGCCCCGCGGGGTTTTTTCTTCACTCCGCCTTTTTGCTACATCATCTGCTACAAAGCCGCCTATCTGACTTTCCCCGCAGCATTCGGTCGAGCGCAGCCATCGCATCGGGTTTGGCCCCTTCGAGGACGTGGCCGCCCACGCGGTCGTCGCCCGGCTCGAGCGTAGCTCCAACGCTCCGGGCGCGCAGTTCGCGGCGTTCATGCTGCCGGCGGCTCGAAGCCCTTCACTCGGCCTGCGTTTCAGCCGGTGAGCTCGATCACGCAGGTGAAGCTGGATCCCAGCCGGACGCGACTGCGCCCCAGTTTCAGCTTCGCTTCGTCACCAAACGAAAGTGACGCGCCGTTGACGACCAGCGCGTGCCCGCCGTTCGAGACGTTCTTGATGTATGCGACGTCGGAGTGGACGGTAAGCTGCGCGTGTTCTAACGACACGGTCCGGTCATCGCCGAAGGCGTCCCGCGCGACGTCTCCTCGCCGCCCGAGAACGCATTCATGCGGCAACACGAAGCGGCGGCCGCCGACGATCAGCACGGCCGTGCTGCGCGGCCGGCGGGGCCTAGGGACCCATATGGCGTCACCTTGCATCGCCTCGTTTGGCTGCCGTGGCGGAGCCGATCCCGCTGCATCGATCGGCTCGACGAGGCAATGGCCGAGGCGGCACCCCGGCGGCCGCCGCAACTTCGCATCGTAAATCTCCTCCGGCAGCGGACAATCGGCGACAACGCATCGATATCGCATCAGCTATGCTCGCTCAACCTGAAGAACGGGCACGCCGCCCTCGAACGCCAGCTGCGTAACGCGTATCGCCGTCCCTTCGGCGACGTCGAGGTCCCACAGCACCCTGCCGAGCGGATTGATCAGCAGTGACTCGAGCGCATTTCCGATCCCACGGCCTCCATTCGAGAGATCGGACTTGATGCGCTCGGCGAGGTCCGCGCGCACGGCGTCGTCGATCGTCAGGTCGATCTTCTGCGTTTTGGCAACCCGAGCCACGATGTTGCGCAGCATCTTGTCAAGGATTAGCTCGGCGACTTCCGGTGCGATGAAGTTGAAGACGACGACATTGTCGCCGATCCGGTTCAGCAGCTCAGGCCGGCCGAGTTCGTCTTTGAAGTAACGGGTAACCCCACGCCGGATGCGTTCCTCGAGATCTGCGTACGAAATCTTACCTCGTTGTTGCTCGAGATCACTAGTGATGCCGAGATTGGACGTAAAGACGATGATCGAGTCGCTGAAGTAGACGCGCTCACCTTTTCCGCTCGTGAGCTGGCCCTCGTCCAGGATCTGCAGGAACTTGTCGAGGATCCTGCCATGGGCTTTTTCAATTTCATCGAACAGGATGACCGAACACGGTCGCTCGCGCACGGCATCGGTGAGCTCGCCGCCGGCGTCGAAGCCGATGTAGCCCGGAGGCGCGCCGATCAGTCGCTGGTCGGCGTGCTCGTGGTTGAACTCGCTCATGTCAAACCGGATGTACGAACGCTCGTCTCCGAACAATCCTTCGGTCAGGCTCTTCGCGAGTTCGGTCTTTCCTACGCCGGTCGGACCCGCGAAAAACAAGACTCCCTTCGGTTTGACGCTCATGCCGCCACCATGCTGCGCACCGGACAGGTCTTTGAGCGCGCGGCGAATGATGTCAAGCGTCTTCGTGAGCGCCGGCTCTTGGCCGCAGACGCGCTCCCGCATACGCATCTCTGCCTGGGTGAGCTCCCTGCCGCCCCATCCTGGCCCAAGGGTTCTCGGTGATGCCGAGCTTGTAACTGCGCGCGCCCTCGGCGACGCGCGACGCGTCGAGGCCCCGATCCGCGCAGAAGTTGGTGATCAGCGACAGGTCGTTGAGCGTCATGCCGTCGGTCTGCAAGGTGAACTCATCGACGACTCGGTCCTGCTGATCGGAGCTCATCGCATCGTAGCCGCGAATCCCGCGCACCAGCGATGCTGCGATCGTTCGGCGTACGAGCTTGTCAGGACGCGCGACCGAGAGGACGCGAACGCGCGGGTTGCCGAGCGAAAGCCAGGGCGGCAGGTCGTTTTCGTGGTCCGCCAACCACAAGATCGGATTGAACCAACGATCGGCCCGGGCTTCATAGCTCGCGATAAGCGCGCGAACGAAGGCGGCGAAGTTCTGGCTCCCCACGAGATAGTCGAACAAGACGGCGGCGCGAGTGCTGCGGTCATGAGCGACGCGCTCGGCGAACTCCACTGCAGCTGGAAACGGCGCCATCGCTCGCATGCGACCCGAGCTCTCCTCGCGGGAAAACTCGTGGATCAAGCCGCGGCCGAGGCCTTCCGCCCACAAGATCGTCGCACGAAGGTGAGCCTCCTCGTCGGCGACGTCGGTCGGCGTCAGCGCGGTTACCCCGTGGACCGGATCGACGGTGCAGACGTGTTGATAGCCGCGCAGCGCGAGCGTGTCGACGATCGCCTCGGTAACGGTGCGCAGATCGTAGGCGTTTGCATCGACCGGGATCGCGACTCTGTCCCGCACGTTGCCGTACAGCACGAACTGGGATTTGACGGCGAGGTAGCTATGCAGTTCGCGGAGCCAACGCGGCGTTACGTGGTCGTCCGAGAATTCGCGCGAGCCGGGCTGTGCCATCCGCGATCGCTGTCGTCATTGTTGCCTCGGGCGAGCTTTCTTCCGGCGCCCCAGTGATGCGCACCCCCCATCGGTTCGGGAGGGCCCGGGGCGACTCCGGCGTGTCCGGCCGCCTTCCTCGCCCAGAGAGCTAGCGTGGCAGGCGCCGTCATTTCCCGCGGCCAGTGACCATCGTTCGCGTCGAAACGCGCCGACTAGCGCCGAAACTGTCCGCGGCTTTTGCGCGCACGTCGCTCGAGCCCGGTCTTGTGCCGGAGCACGTACCGTTCGGTCAGCGGGACCCGAAACTCGGCCATTCCGCTTGCCGGCGAATAGACCATGTCCTTTTTCACGCGCTGGTAGCGGATAGAGGGCTTAACGTCTGTCGGTCCGCAGCTTCACAACGCGTTGGCGTCTACCATTTGATGCCGTTGGCCTTCGAGAGACTTCGGTGCAGTCGCGCGGCCGCACGAGCATTTGGAGCGGCGTCAAAAGCGATCGCACTACCGTAGTCGCGGCACGACGGGTAGTCGGCGAGGGACACCGCCGTTAACCGTCAAACCGGTCCTGGCATGAACGTCTTCTTCCGAGCGTTTGTGCTTGCCGGCGCGTTGTCCGCGCTCGCGGTACCGGTCCTTGCTGCACCGGCCATTCGTCAAAACGCCACATTGCAGGATCGAGACGGGCTGGTCGCCGCCGCATTCGGTTCGGGACCGGAGGTGCTGCTGAGCAAAAAGCACGGACAGAGCGAGGGCGACTTCAAGCGCGCGTGTGACAAGCGCAACGGCCTGGTGACCAAGCGCGCAGATAAGGTCGTCTGTGTCGCGCGGATGCACGTGGGGTCCATGCGCGGCTCGTACGGAGGCGGAAGGTACAAGGGACCGCCGCCGGAGACGCTGCCGCCGCAGGCGCGCGCCGCCGCACGGCTAGCAACGGAAGGAGAACGATCGTGAACGTGGCCGTGGGACGCGCCAAGCCCGTCGTCGCGGCGATCGTGCTGCTGGCGACCGCGCTCATGCCTTCGCCTGCGCCGGCCTCTCCGGTGGTCGCGCTGCCGGATTGTACGGGAAAGCTGCAGGTCCGGCCGTCGCAGGTGATCTTCGCTTGCGGCGACGGCAACTTCTTCGCTCACGGGCTGAGCTGGACGAACTGGGGTGCGACTACGACGTCCTCGACCGGAACGGGCCAGTTCACCGATTGCACGCCGAACTGCGCGCAAGGGAAGGCGCACAGCGCGCGCATCAAAGTGATCGCGAGCGGACGACAGTCGTGCCCTGGCGGGCGGCCGGCCTACACGACGGTCACCTTCGCGTGGATCGGGCCGTCACCCGGCCGGGCACCGTTCGCGATGCGATTTCCGTGCAAGTAGAACGATGCGCATCGTCAACTCGAATCAGTTGGAGTGGTCAGCTCAGTCGTCGCCCAGCGGAAAATTTGCCCGCGCGGGCAAGAAGCTCTCGGAGGCCTTAGGGCGCGATCGCCGCTCGACCGACGTGAACCTGCGGCATCCGTTCGACGTCGAGATCACGCGGGTTCCGCCCGGCTCGGCATCCTGCCCATATCACTCCCACAGCGCGCAGTGGGAGTTCTTCCACGTCATCTCGGGGACGGGGACGTTGCGCCACGCCGATGGTCGACGCACGATTGCCGCCGGCGATGCATTCATCTTCAAGCCGGACGAGCCGCATCAAATCATCAACGACGGCGCTGCCGACCTGATCCTCTACGTGGTTGCCGACAATCCCTTCGGTGAGTCGTGCTACTACCCCGACAGCAACAAATGGGCGGTGAAATCCCCGGAGTACCGGCTCCTGCGCGGTGAGGCATTGGATTACTACGACGGAGAGGAGTAATTGAACCGGAACGGATGGGTCCGGCAGATCCATCGCTGGCTTTCCATTGCGTTTACCGTTGGCGTCATCGTCAACATCGTCGCCATCCTGCAGAAGAGATATACCGGCTGGATTGGACTCTTGGCTCTGCTCCCGCTCATTCTGCTCCTGTTCACCGGTCTGTATTTGTTCGTGCTGCCGTATGCCGTGAAGTGGCGCGGCAGACGACGCGCCGGCTGACCGTTCCGGCCTGAGGCGGGCGGAACGTCTCCGAGCGCAAATCGCCGTTGAACGATGCGCAGGCCCAGCGCGGCGGGAATCTGCTGTCGGCGGTCGGCGTAACCGAAGCGGATTCGTTGCCATGGGCAGTGAAGCTAGCGCCAAATGAACCGTGCGCTGATGGCATTGGGCGGCCTCGTCGTCATCTTAGTGATCGTGGGGTTGTCGGTTGCCGGCACCTACAATCGACTGGTCACGCTCGACCAGGCCGTCCAGTCCCAGTGGGCGCAAGTCGAAAGCGTGTATCAGCGACGCGCCGATCTGATCCCCAATCTCGTTGCGACGGTCAAGGGGGCCGCGAATTTCGAGAAGAGCACGTACCTCGCCGTCGCTGAGGCGCGCTCCAAAGTGGGTCAGCTCAATCTCGGGAGCAGCGTGCCGAACGATCCCGCCGCCTTCGCCAAGTTCACGGCCGCGCAAGACGCGCTCTCGTCGGCGCTGTCGCATTTGCTGGCGGTTGTCGAGAACTACCCGCAGCTCAAGGCGACCCAGAACTTCGAGGATCTCCAAGCGCAGTTGGAGGGATCGGAAAACCGGATCGCGGTCGAGCGCATGCGCTTCAACAGAGCTGCGCAAACCTTCAACACCACGCGTGACTCGTTCCCGACGAACATCGTCGCCGGATTTTTCGGGTCGCGCTTTGCCGAAAAGGCATATTTCAAGTCGCAGCCGGGTTCGGAAAATGCGCCGCAGGTGAAGTTCTAACCGGATGAAGGCCTTGCGCTGGCTTTCGGCATTGTTGATGCTGATCGGCTTGGGAGTGGCGAACGCCGGCGAGGTCGCCATTCCGCCTTCGCCGACGCAGTGGGCCACCGACACCGCCGGGTTTCTGAAACCGCAGACCATCGCCGCCCTCGACGCACGCCTGCGCGCGTACGAAAGCACGACCGGGCATCAGGTGCTGCTCTACGTCGCGCCGACGACCGGAACGACGCCGACCGAAGACTGGACGGTCCGCGCGTTCAAACGCTGGAAAGTCGGGCGCAAGGGATTGGACGACGGTCTGATCCTGTTCATCTTCGCTACCGATCACAAGGTGCGCATCGAGGTCGGTTACGGGCTCGAGCAGACCGTCCCCGACGCGACCGCGGCGCGCATCATCCGCGACATGACGTCGAAGCTCGGCGCCGGCCAACCCGACGACGCGGCGCTCGTCGGCGTCAACGAGATTCTCGGCACCATCGGCGGGGAGGCGGTCAGCCGGGGCGCGCCCGCGCCGGCTGCCACGCTTCCGCCGTACGAATCGAACGACGGGGGGACCGATCCGGTCGGGGTCTTCATCGGCGTGTTGTTAGCCTGCTGGTCGTGGTCCTTGTCGGCTTTCTGATCTCGAAGTTGCCGAATCCGAAAGGTCCCGTATATCCGCAGCGGCGGCGGTTTGGGTTTGGGTGGTTTGCTGGTCGGCGGAGCATTGGGCGGGTTTTCGGGCGGCGGGTTCTCGGGCGGCGGCGGCTTCTCGGGCGGCGGAGGCGCGACCGGCTCATGGTGACCGCGCGAGATCTGGACCGGTTCGTCGACAAGAAACGCGTTCGGGCCGCGATCGTTCGGGCCGAAGCCGAGACCGACGCGCCGATTGCGGTGTCAATCGTTCCGCATGTTACCGGAGATGTCCATGCCGCGGCGTTGCGCGCGCTGCACAAGCGTGGGCTGTCCCGCGCGCCCAATCGCAACGCCGTGCACTTCTTCGTCGTTCCGTCGCGGCGCGAGTTTGCCGTCGTCGGCGACGCGGCCGCTCACGAACGGCTGGGGCACGAGGTATGGAAGAACGTCGTCGCCACGGTCGAGAAGCATTTTCGCGCGGGCGATCCCACCGCCGGCCTCGTCGCGGGGATCGAAGAAGTGGGCGCTCATCTGGCGCAGCACTTCCCCCGAAAGCCGTGAATAGTTTGCGGCCGGCGCACTCGCGCCGGCCGCTTGGGCTTCTACTTGGCTCCGGCCGTGATGCCCGCCTTGACCTGATCGAGGGCTTGATTGACGAGTCCGAGGGCTTTAGTGCGATGGCCCCCTTTGTCGGGCTTCGCCGCTTTGAGATCTTTGACGGCGGATTGCAGATCGTTGGTTGCCGCAACCATGTGGGGTTGCGCCATGGCGGCGAACGCCGCTCCGCTGCCGGTAACCGCGCCGGTGCCGACGAGGGCGATCGCCAGGACGATCGACTTGGTCCCATGAGGCATAGATGAACTCCGTTCGAAAAAAGACGAGGTTGTGTTGCACCCTTACAAGAGTATACGAGCAGGGGCCTGGCCCGATTCCTCTTTTGAGCAGGTTTCATCGGACTCTCAGTCGCGGATGCCATTCACGGGCCAGGACGGGCGCGCCAGAAAGCATTGGCCGCGTCGACGACGTCGTCGAGTTTGCCGTCGTTGAGGAGCGTCAGCCGCGGCATCGCCGAGCGGGCGGACAGCTCACCGAAGGTTTCCCTTTCACGCATGAAGTGCGCGTCCAGTTCGTCGGCCGTTCGGCCGAACTTGCGGGCGTACTCGCGCAAGAACTGCGTCTCAACACGTGCATCGATGGTCGCTCGCGTACGACGCGAGCACCTGCGCTCAGTACCAGCAGCTTACACTCCAGCGCCGCAAGACGATGGTCGATGTCTTCGACGTCGCTCCACCGCACGATACCAGGCCGCAGGCAGTGCGTCAGGTGCAGCGTGTCGACGAGGACGTAGCACGACGGATTCAGCGGGTTTTGCACCCCGGCGTGCAGCCATTCCATGAGCGTCGTTATGCGCTCCAGATGCTCGCGGTTGTCGCGCACGGTGAGTGTGCCTGCGTCCTCGTGCACCGCGAGGGGTCCGTACGTGTGGGTCTGCGCCAAATGGACGATGGTCCGCAACTTGCGCACGGGCGCCGCGACGACGTGGCGACGAATGAGGGCGTCGATCAGCGCCGACCTTCCGATCCCCGGGATGCCCTCGACGAGGAGCGCATCGAAGCGGCCCACCGCGTCAAGCGCCCGGCTCGCTTAGGAGCGCAGCATTGATCGCCGACTCCCAGTGCGGCGCCTGCAGCGGAAAGTGGCGAGCGAACTCTTCGACCGCGTGTTCGGCGGCCGCTTCGAGCGCCGTTCGGGCGTAGGGTGACCGTCGCGATGCTCGACTGCGGGCCATCGGGGACAACGGCGATGTCGATCGTCGTGAGGGTGGTCGGGCGCGCGACGACATACCGCAGCTCGCGAACACGCGCGTCATAACGATCGAGGAGCCACGCCGTGCGGCCGTGGTCGTCGTCGGTCGTGAAGACGAGACCTGTCGCGACGCGCGCTCTTCCCAGCAGGGTCGGCTGCAAACCCGGCGCCCAGCGCTTTTCGTTGACGGGGTCGAGCATCGGGAAGGCGCGGTCCGCCGGTGCTTGCAGGTGCAGCACGATCGAAGCGCGAGCCGGCGCCGATGCCATGGCGGGCATACCGGCCCCGACGGCAGCGACTACGGCGGAGGCGCATAGGAACTTCTTCGCTGTCGTATAGTACGAAATCGGAACAAAGTCAACCGGCCCGGGCGCCGACGCATTTCTGCCGTATATCGCCGAGCTGCATCGCGCGGTGCACGCACTCGGCTTGTTTCTCGAAAGGCGCCTGGGAGGCGACGCCTCGCAGCCCGAGGCGCTCGTCATCATGCACCTCGCGCGCGGGCCGAGCACGATCAATGACGTGCATCGCGCGTTCTTGCACCGCCGCTCGACGCTGACCAGCGTGCTCGACCGGCTGGAGACCAAGGGGATGATCCTGCGAAGCTCTGCGCGGGACGATCGGCGCAGTGTCCGATTGGAACTGACCGCGCGCGCTGCGCGCCGCGGAATCGATCGCAAGCGCGTTCGAGGCGTTGCGCGCTGACGTGGAATCCGCGGTGGCGATCGGCGAGTATGACGTCGCGCGTGTGCATGCCGTCGCCGAGAGCGCGTCGGCGCAAGCCGCCGGCGACGCGAGGTAACGCGTCGAGGCAGCCTACCGAGGAACCCTGTCCGCTCCGTCCCCCGTGCCCCGAAGGTGCGGCTTTCCGACATACCCTCGGACCGCCGGCTTCGCTAGCATGGACTACTGAGCACCCGTCTGGAGCCCATTCATGCGACTTTCGTCTGCGTCTTACGCGCTCGGCCGCCCTCGTGGTCGCGGCGACGATCTTCCAGGGATGCGGCGGCGGTGGCGGCGGGCACGCCGCACCGGTCCCACGGGTTTCACCCGCCGGCCCGACGGCCGTACCGACCATCCCTGGTTCGACCGGTACGATGACCGCCGCGCAAATCCAGACCGCGCTCGAAGGCGTGCAAACCTATTATCTTACGCTGCCGCACACGAGCGTGGAGACGGACCTTCAGACGGTGGCCGCGCACCTGACGGCCTCCGGCGTCTTTTCGAGCGCCACCATCACCAGCGGTGGGATCGACGCCACATTTTCGAACGGCATCGAAGCGCTGATCTTCGCCGACCGTCCGGACGATCTCAGCGGTACGTTCGATGCGAGCCGCACTCGGCGCCCGGTCGATGGCGTGCGCGCCAGTGCCGTTAGTGCCCGCAATGCTCATGAGGTCGCGTTCTTGGTCAACGAATCCGGCGACCGCGCCTTCGTGCCCCAGCGCCAAGGCGTCTTCGGCGCCGCCTTCACCGCCGCCGGCTTTACGGCCGCGTCGGGCTACGGTGTCGACGTACTCGACACGAGCTTAGAAAACCTCATAACGCTGGGCGACGGCCGCGGCATCGACTACTTGGACATCGCGACGCACGGAATGGTCGACAAGCTGGGGAGCTACTTGCTGCTTTCGACGACGCAGATCACCGACACGTCGCTCCAAACCTACGCGGCTGACCTCTTGGCAAAGCGCGTACGCGTCGGGGTCCCGCTCTACGATGAGCCGTTCGCCACGCTCCGGCTGCTTCCGACATTCGCTTTCACCGGCGACTTCGTGACCGAGCATCTCACGTTCAACGCTGGGGCGATCGTCGACAATCAGTCGTGCTGGGGGCAGAGCATCGGCGGCAACTTCGGCCAACTGCTCAGCCGCGCAGGAGTAGGACGCTATATCGGCTGGACCAGGCCCGTGCTCTCCACTGACGCGGACGCGACCGACGCGTTCATTTTCGATCGCATGCTCGGCGAGCAGTCGGCCGGCGCAACGGGCCTCAGTAATTATGCGAGCCAGCACACGCCTCCACAGCGCCCGTTTCCGTTGGACGCTATTCAGACGGCGATGAGCGTTGAACAGCGCGACAACCCGCTGCAGGAGCCGGCGCCGCAGTATACGTACGCGCAATCCATCGCGAATAAGCGGTTCCCCTCGCTGCTCGTGATCACGGACTATGGCGGCGAAAGCGTCGCCCATCCACCGATCGAATACAGCCTGCCATCGATCCAGCGGCTCGTCGCAGACGACACGAACGGAGCTCTCGACATCTTCGGCGCATTTCCAGCGACGCCCGGGGCCGTGTCGATCACCAACGGAGCCGGAACCATGACGCTCACGCCGACGAAGTGGACGACGGGAACGATCATCGTCCCGTTGCCTGCGGCCGGCGCCGGCGCGAACGGTCTCGTCTCCGTTACCGCCGAAGGCCTCACGAGCAATGCCGTTCCGTTGACCGAGTGGAGCGGCAAGATCACGTACAGCACCAACGATTCGATCGCAACCTGGGACGCGGACAACGGAAGCGGCGCAGTCGCCTTGACCGGCGTTTTCAACGTCGCTTTCCGCGCCGACGTCCATCCAACGGTCGTCGCCGTCGACACGACGGCGGAACCGCAGAGCCTTGCCTTCACGAGCGTGACCCCCGGCTCGTCGGGCGCGCTCAGCTCGGGGAGCGGAAACTTCACCAGCTCGGACGCGCAGAGCAACTTTTGCAGAAGCTGCGGGATCAAGCTCGGCCTGGTCAATCCTCAACCGACGATGGTACCGGCCGTCACGAGCCAAAATCAGTTCTTCGTCGTGCCCGAAGGAAGCCAGGCCACACCGGGCCCGTTCAGCGTCCCGTCGCCGGCGCCGGGCTGCAACGACGGTCAGCCGGGCCCCGGCCGCGCGAACTCCAACACGTTGTGCGCCTTCCTCTACTTCGCGGTGAACAATCCGGCGACGTGTACGGTGACGGCCGGCAACCCGTCGTACTGCGGCGCGGTAGTCGGGTTGCTCAGTGACGAGGAATCCAAGGGGATTCAGGCGCTACCGTATTTCTCGCGCCGAGCTTCGTTCTCACGATGGATCCGGCCAGCTACGCGGTGACGTTGAGCGCGATGCCTGCCACGTTTCCCTTGGATCCGTTCGGCAACCCCGGAAACGGAACTGCGACCGTCAGCGGCACCTTTCAGGTTCAATCGACGCCATCGCCGACGACCGTATCGAGCCGAGCCCGGCATTAGGCCGACCGGGACGGACGATAGCCACAGGCCCGCCGCGACCACTCGTTAGCTCCCTCGGGATTCACCCGCGCGTGTCCGCGCAAGCGATGCGCCGGCGCGAATCGAAGGGGCGCCCATGACATCGTTCCGGCTCTGCTTCGCTATCGCGGCGGCTTTGATTGTGGCGCAACTCGCGTTTGTGCCGCGGCCGGTTTCGGCGGCCATGCTCGTGGCGGTCGTGCCGTTCGCGCAACCTGGTTCGGAAAAGGTCCAGAACTTCGACGACGCGACCGGAATCCTCACCGCGAAGCTGGCCGAGCGGGGGACCACGGCGACGGTGCTGCCGCCGACGGATCGACTGGCCGTCGTCGCGCAGGCCCCGCAGATTTGCGCGCAGACCGGTGCGACGGGCATCCTGGTTCCGACGATGCGGACCGAGCAGGCCGTGCGTCAGCGCAACTACGTCCTCACGGCCGTCAACTACTATGCGACGCACGTCGAGTTGAGGCTGTCGCTCGTGCACTGCGACGGCACGCTGGCGTGGACCGGCACGGCGACCGGCGACAAGGACTACTTTAACGCGAACGTGCAGGCCGGGGTCGCGGACGGGATCGCGCAGGCGATCGGGCGCGCGCTGGATCTGTTCGCAGCGCGAACTCCGGACGCGGCATCGCCCGTTCCGACCTCAACACCGGCCGTGCGGATGCCGACCGGGAAAGAGGTCGCGATCGTCCCATTCACCCAGGCCGGCATGGAGCCGGATCCGAGTCTCGACTTCGCTACGGAGGAGGCACGCAAGCGCTACGCGGCGCGCGGTATGGACGTCGTCGTGACCGAGCCTGCCGATCATCTCATCGCAACGAAGGACGCGCCGGCGATGTGCGCGCGCTACGGCGCCTCGAGTCTCGTGATGGGAACGCTGCGTTGGGAACAGACGCCGAAGTTCGCCGGCATTGCGACGCACGCCGAGGTGATGCTGACGACGGTCGACTGCACGGGAAAGGTCGTCGCCACGCAGGACGCCGTCGGCGATCACCTGCATCACGGCGCAAATTACCGCGCCGGCGTTTCGGCGGCGATCGAAGACGCGTTCGGCCACTGGGCCGAGGCGCCGCTGCCGGCAGCGAAAAGCTGATCCTTCGACAAGCTCAGGATGACAAGAGCCGGCTCAGGACGGCAACGCCCGAGCGTCGAGAGCGGGTTGGCCGTCGTCGAACCTTTGGAGGTCGGGTGCGCGAAGCTTCACGTGCCCGGCAAGCAGCAGCGCCGCGATGGCCACGATGCCGATAATCGTCAGAACCAGCACGATGGCGTACGCTTCGTCGATACCGTAGGCGAGCGCAGCTTTGAGCGGTTCGAGCGATTCGGCGCGCGGCATCGAGCGCCCGGTGACGAACGCTCGCACGACGCGGTCGGCAACGTGGGGGTCGAGGCGCGGATCGAGCGTTCGCAGGTTCGTCGCGGCGCGCGATCCGATCGTGTGCTCGACGCCCGGGCGCGCTGATGAATCCGCCGGTGAGCCTGAACAGGTTGAGCAGCGCGATCGCGCGGCCGAGCAGCGCCCGTTCGAACGAGAGCGCCACCAGAAACAAGCCCGGCGACACGCTCAGGCCGGCGCCGAAGCCGGCGATCAGACACAGCCACCCGACCGATTGCGCATCGACCGGCGAGTACGCGCGCGCGAGCGCCGCCGCGACGCCGATGCAGACGAGCCCCGCCGCGCCGCTGACCGCGACCCACTTGGTCGTCACCAGCTTGCCGAACACGTAGCCCGCTCGCGACGGCGGTCAAGAATTCCGGCCAGAAGGCGAATCCGGTGCCGCGCGGGTCGAGCTCGTCGATTCGCAACAGCGTGAGTTGGAATGACTGAGTCAGCGCGCTAAATGTTGCACTGCCGATAACGGTCGCGATCGTCCCGATGAGTGCGAGCGACGTCGCGAGTTTGCGCACCGGGACGAGCGGGTGTTCCTTGCGTGCCTCCCCCACGATGAGCGCGGCGTAGACCAGCAGCCCACCCACCAGCGGAATGCTGGCGAACGGATCGCGCCAATCGTTCCCGGCCAGGCCGCCGATCCCGACGTAGACGAGGATCGATCCCAGCGCCCGACGCGACCAACGCATACCAGTCGACGGGCTGATCCGCGCCTTGCGGCTCGCGCCTGGCCAGCACGCTGCGCGCGAGCGCCATCGCCGTCAGCGCGACGAGCACTTCGGCCGCGAAGATCGAACGCCAGATGCCCGGTGTTGCGACCAGCCCGCCGATCAACGGCCCGAGCGTCGCCGCCCCGAACAGGCACGGGACGATGACGCTCGCCGTCGCGCGTGAGCTTGTCGCTCTTGAAGCCGGTCAGGAGCGGCGGCAGCACCACCACGAAGAGCATCCCGGCGACGAGACCGTGAACGACGTGAGCCACGAGCAGCACGGAAAACGCCGGCGCGAAGGCGCTCGCCAGCGAGGTCACAACGCGAGACCGCGAGCAGCCAGAAATACAAGGTGCGGCTTTCGACGCGCCGCGTCAGCTCGGCCGCCAGGATGCAGCCGAAGGCGAGGGCCGCGTCGCTGATCAGCGGGATCGATGCGGCGACGTCGGGCGCGACGTCGAGGTCGCGGCCGATCACCGGCGCGGCCAACGCGATCGCGCTGGTGTTGATGAGCCCCGGAAACAGCGTGAGCACGACCAGCACGACGTTGGCGGGATAGGATTTGGCCAAGCGGGGCTCGGACGCGTCGCCCATTCTCGCCCCTCTTTCCCGGCTTCGGAACGAACTACCGCGGCCGCCGGCCGTTATGTCGTGACCGGCTCGACGTTGTGGCTCTCGAGCAGCACGGTGAGCTTCTGGCGCCGCCAGAAAGCGTAGTAATAGGTGGTCTGCAGCGCGAGGCTGCAGGCGAATGCGACGGGATAGGCGATCCAGACGCCGCGCAGGCCGAGCTTGGGTGCAAGGGCGTACGCGACGGGAACTTCGACGCCCCAGATCGAGACGATCGAGAGCAGCGTCGGCCAGAGCACCGTCCCGCTCGATCGCATGAGTCCCGAGAGTACGCTCGACGTCCCGAACAGCACGTAGCTCCAGAGTGTGATCGCCAAGAGCTCGTGAGCCGTCGCGATCACGCCGGGGTCGGTGACGAACAGCGTCAAGATGCGGTCGTTGAGCGCGTAGACGATCGTGATGAGGACCGCGCCGATGATCCAGTTGAGCGAGATGCCGGCCCGCGCGATCTTGCGCAGCCGGTCGAAACGGCGCGCGCCGATCGACTGCGCCCCGAAGATCGAGGCGCCGATCCCGATCGAGATCGCGGGGAACTGCACGTAGGAGACGATTTGGTTCACCGCACCGTAAGCGGCCGTCGCCGACGATCCGAAGCGGTTGACCAGCGAGATCACCGCGATCTCGGCCAACGATACCATCACCATTTGCAGCCCGGTCGGGATCCCGATTCGAATCAACGCGACCAGCAAGCGCACTTCGAGCTTCATGTGCCGCACGATCGACATGTCGAGCGCGAGCGGATTCTTCTCGGCGGCGAGTGCCGCCAGCAGAAACAGCATGGCGATGAAGTTCGCCAGGATGTTCGCGTAGGCGGCGCTCGGCACGCCGAGCCGCGGCAGCCCGACCCAACCCAGGATGAGCGCCGGGGTGATGATCAGGATGAGCACGGTGCTCACGATAAGCGCGAGCAGCGGCGTACGCGAGTCGCCGGTGCCGCGCACGAACGTCGTGTAGGCGAGGTACACGAACAGGATCGGCAGACCGAGAAACATCACGCGCGCGTATGCGAGGGAATCGACGATACACGTCGAGCGGTGTGCCGATCACGTGCAGGAGCATCGGGAGGAAGAACCAGCCGGCGCCCCCGATCACGATCCCCGAACCGATCGCCAGCGTGAGAGTGGTCCCGGCGACCGCCTTGAGGCGCTCCTCGTCGCGCGCTCCGTAGGCTTGGCCGATGAGCACCGAGCTGCCGCTCGCGATGCCGATGAAGAACGCGATCATGAAGAAGACGACCGGGAAAAACGCCGACGCCGCCGCCAGCGCGTGGACGCCGATCAGCCGCCCGAGATAGATGCTGTTGAGCGTCGCTGACGCCGATTGCAGCACGTTGCTCACCATCAGCGGTACGAGAAAGATCAGCATCGCATGCCAGATCGGTCGCGAGTCGTCCAAGGCGAGGCGGCGCTGCTGCATCAACCCCTATATATCCCGCCCGGGGACGCGCCTCCCGCGCGGCGAAACCAGCCCAGCGCGGCGGGCGATTAGCTCAGCGGGAGAGCAGCTCCTTTACACGGAGAAGGTCGGCGGTTCGAATCCGTCATCGCCCACGTTTCTGCGGCTCCCCGCGGGTCCCTGCGACCTTCCGACTGAAATTCTCCCGATTGCCGCACTGATATCGCGCGCCCTCCGCTCCTGCGTCAGCATTGAGGCGAGTCCTGCGATTGCGCTGCGGCGGTTCGGCTTGTTCCGAACGGCTGGATGGCCCACTCGCCGTCGACGTAGCTGCATACCGTCGTCTCCACAGGATTCGCGGCCGGACGCAGATGCACGGTGCGTTTCCTCAAGGCCGGAGTCATCCAGTCGTCTATTTGCTCCACACGCCACCACACACGAACCTGCTTCACAGTCGGCGCTCCGCGCTCGCGCCCCTCGCGGTGCGACGTTCCCCAGGCTATGTGAGTCACGCGCAGACGAGAATAGCAAAGAAACGGCCAGTCTTCGGGATTACCGGTGACGTCGTCGTCTTGGTAAAAGAACTGCTGTCCGTACGTCGTGAGGTTATACCGGATGCCGCGCGGGTCGTCAGCCCGGCGTAGCAGGTGCGCCCGAACGAGCTGGTCCATGACCGACTGAATGTCCGCAACGCGCGGATCGGTCGATCGCGCAGGTGGGACGATGGCCACCCAGAGCCCCGGGAACGGACCATCGTAGTTTACGACATCGAGATTGACGTCGGGATAGTACGTGTCCGAGGATCGGCCCCGCGCATACCACCCGAGCGGGATGCAATCATGGTACTGGCGACCGATGTACGCGCGCACATGGTCCAATAGCGTCGGCGGGACGTGAGGCGCTCGCGACTCCTGCCAAAACTCGAAGCCGAGTTGGCCGGCGGCGACGGCGCAGAGCAGGACGACGACGAGGTTCAGCGTCCGGGTCATCGAGAGTTTCGTTCAGCCGTGGAGCGGTAGCCCCTATTGGAGTTGTGGTGGCGCCGGCTGCTGTCGGGGTAAGGAGAACCGCGGCCGGCCGTGGAGAACCGCGCGCCCAACGCGGGGGGTCGGCATGCTGCGGCCACTGATTTCGCGCCCTCCACCGGTCGCTAAGCGGGCGATCGGAATGGCGTTCACCGTCTTTCGCCTGCTTGGAGCAACAGTGACGAGCGGTCCTATCGTGAGCCGGAGCGAAAGTGGGCAAGAGGCATCGTGCTCATGCGGAGCACGCTTCAGAGCGAACGATGAAAGGCCTCACATGATCCGTATCTGGTTTTCCTCTCACGCTCGGCGTCGCACTTCTCGCGGCATCGATCGCACCAGCGCTCGCGCAAGAGATCCCGCCGGGTTCGTATCAACAGTCGTGCACTCGCATCCACGTCCGTGACGGGCAGCTCACCGCTCGTTGCACTGACCCACGAGGAAACCGCGTGCGATCGAGCATCGCTCTCGATTCTTGCCGCCACGGCGACATCGCGAACATTAACGGGCAGCTGGCGTGTAATCGGCACGGGCACCGGCACGACCACCGCTAACAGCCGGCCTTCGACGAACTCAGGGTGACGCCGTTGCTTCGACCTTGCCGGTTTCGATGGCGGCCGTGAACGCGGCGTGGTCGCGTTCGACTTGCTCGGCGTAGGCTATCGCGAACGCCAGCAGCGCGCGATCGAGCGGGTTGCGCCTACCGGCGTAACCCGCGATCGCGGCGGCGTCTCCCGACCGCGCGTGCGCCGTCGCCAGCGCCCAGGCGCACCAATGCGCGTACTCGCGGAGCTGATACTGATCGGCCTCCGCGAGGTCGGCCGACGCCTTCATGTCCTTGAACTGGCGCACGTAGAAGTCGTGCTCGGCCGATGACGCCCAGCCGAGGAACACGTCGCTGGCGGCCTGCATGAGGCGCTGTCCGCGAACAACCCGCTCGCCCTGATTCGTGTAGGCGGCTTGGCCGAGATGGCGCTGCAGCACTGACTCGCGCGCCTCTTTGACTTGCAGGATCAGCATGTCGTCGTCGCCGGCCGTGAAGAGGCCGACGCCGCAGCGCGTCCCGACGCTGCCGACGCCGACGACCTTAATCGCGTGGTCGATGAGCGTGTAGCGATCGAACAGCGCGCTCACGTCGGGGCCGAGCGTCTGCGCGTACTGCGCGAAAATCGCCTCGATGTCGAATCCCGCACGGTCGGTCTCGGCGGAGTGAAACAAGATCGGCGGGTCCTCCTTGAAGCGCCGTTCGTCGCCGGTGCCCTCGGTGAACCGCTCGACGGCGGCATGGACGGACGCGGTTGCGGCCTCGTCGGCGATACGGTCGCGGCGCAATCGGATCGCGGTGTCGCGTGCGGCGTCGAGGATCTTCTCGGCATTGAGCCGCGCGTAGAAGACGTCCAGCGCCGGTCGCTGCGCGAGCTCGTTGATCGCCCGGCGATACGCTTCGGCCGCGGCGAGCACCGCGATCTCGCACGATCGTTCCTTGAAGCCGTTCTGACGGCCGGCGAGCAAGACGCTGGTGACGAGCCGCTTGAGGTCCCACTCCCACGGGCCGGGCATCGTCTCGTCGAAGTCGTTCAGGTCGAAGATCAAGTTGCGCTCCGGCGTCGCGAACCCGCCGAAGTTCAGGCAGTGCGCGTCGCCGCACGCCTGAACGGTCAGCCCCGAGACCGGCGTGTGCGCGAGATCGGCCGCCATGATGACCGCCGAGCCGCGGAAGAACGTGAACGGCGTCTCCTCCATGCGCGCGTTCTTGAGCGGCAGCAAGCGCTTGAGGCGGTCCTCCTCGGCGGCCGCCAGCAGCGCGAGCGGATCGCGGCCGGCCGGGCGGCGTCCACGCGCCGTGACTCGCCCGCGGCGTCTTCGAACGAAGAGCCTTCCCTTGGGCCGCGCGGGTCGCAGTCGACGTGGTCGTGGCCATCCCGCCCTAGTTCGGGCTCTCGCACGACGAGAACCTATGCTGTCGAACGGGCCGGCGTAGACCGAGTCGCCGGCGGCGCGGATAGGTCGACGAATCCCCGCGCCGGCGGCTCGATCGAGAGCAAGTATAGCACCCCTCCCTAGGGGGGTCCTGCGAGATGCCGACATTTCTAGGAGAGGCCGTCCTAGATGGATCGAATCAGTGAATTGCGGACGAGGTAGCGTCCGCCGAACGTCACCGGAACGCCCTTTCCTTCGCGCTCCGCATGCACGTGCAGGTGGGGCTCGGTGGAGTTTCCGGAATTTCCCACCGATCCCAACAGGTCGCCGATGCGGACGTTCGCCCCCGGTGCAACTGCCACGCGTTCCTCGCTGTAAGTGAGCGAACACGACGCGAACTCCGTCGGCGTTCTCGATCACGACGTAGTTCCCGAACGGATGCCGGGCGTCGCGAGCTCCGAGCGCCCGCTGGTCGTCGAACTCGTCGACCGCTCCGCGCACCGCGCCGGCGAGCGGGCTGAGAACGGGAAGGCCGTAGATCGGGAAAGCCTCGACGGTACGGGGCAGCAGAAACCGCAGCCCATTCGGCCGAACCTTCACGAGATCCACGCCGTAGCGCTGGGCCGGCGATATCGCGTGATGATTTACGAACCGCGTGCTTCCCGCCTGAACCGCCTCGAAGATGCCGCCGCTCAAGGGAAAGGCCAAGTCGATCGTGCGGTTCTTATCGTAGCGTCTGCTCGCGCGCGCCAAGCCCACGACTGCCGCCGCAAACACGGCAGCGCCGGTGAAGGTGACCGCAGCGTCGCTGACGGCGGCGGCGGTCAACCGATCGAACGCCGAGCCGAAGCGTAGCACGGGGGCCGGTAGCCCGAGTGCGACGCTGACGACGATCCACGTCAGCCACGGCCGCATACCGACGGCCGCCCTCAGCGGCACGAACATCGCCACGGACCAGAGATACACGCAGTAAAATACGAGCAGGGCGAGGACCGAGAAAAAACCGCCCGCCGTCGTGTAGAGCAACATCAGGAAAATCGCCGGCGAGAGCAGGACGATCGCCGTCGCAATGCGTGAGACGAGGAAGACGTTCACCAAGCTCACCTCATCCTGCACCCTTCTGAAAACCTCGTCCGGCGCCGGCGGTCCCCATCAGCGTGGAGCAAGCAATCGTCGTCGACGGGCTGGTGAAGCGGTATGGGACCCTTACGGCCGTCGACGGGATCGGTTTCGACGTGCCGCCCGGGACGATCTTCGGGTTGCTCGGGCGCAACGGGGCGGGGAAGACGACCACGCTTGGAGTGCTGCATCGGCCTGGGCAAACCGACCGCCGGCTCGATTCGCGTGCTCGGGCTCGATCCAACCCGGCCGCGCGACCTCGCCGCGCTGCGGCCGCGCATCGGCGTGCAACTGCAGGCAACGTCACTGCCCGAAAAAGCCAACGCGGGAGAAGTCCTGGATCTGTATGCCGCCTACTACGGGATCGCGCCGCGGTCCGCGGAGATGGCCGAGAGGGTCGGGCTCGACGGAAAGCTCGACCGCCAAGTCGCCCAAATGTCGGGCGGCGAGCAGCAACGCCTTGCACTCGCGCTCGCGCTGCAACACGACCCCGAAGTGCTGCTCCTCGACGAGCCCAGCGCCGGGATGGACGCCTTCGGCCGGCGCATCATCTGGGCCGAGGTGGAACGGTTGCGCGAGATCGGGAAGACGATCGTGCTGACGACGCACTACATCGAGGAGGCGGAGCGATTGTGCGATCGGATCTGCGTGATCCAGCGCGGCCGCATCGTCGCCGACGCGCCGCCGGCGGAGCTGGTCGCCCGGTACGGCGGTGACGCGAGCGTCTCGATCGCCGCGGGCGGCTTCGTCCCGGGCTCCGAACTCGAAGCGCTGGGCACCTGGACCCAGGCCGGAGAGCACTGGAAGCTGGCGACGCGCGGCGAGCCGGGGCTCGCGCTGGCCGCGATCGTCACCCACGCGAACGCTATCGGGGCCAAGGTCGACTCGCTCGACATGCATCGCCCGGCGCTCGAAGACGCGTTCGTCGCGCTCACCGGCGAGACGCTGCAGGAGTCGGCGCAATGAGTGCGCTGCGGATGTTCTCTGGTTCAGACGAAGATGAATTTCATCTGGTATTTCCGGCGCGACGGCGAGCTGATCTTCTGGACGCTCGCGATGCCGGTGTTCTTCCTGGTGCTGTTCTCGTTCGCGTTCTCGACCGGCCCCAACTCCGGCTCGTCTGGTTTTCTGGTGCCCGGGATCATCGGCGCGCAGGTGCTCAGCTCGGGCTTCTGGGGCGTCGGCGTGATGTTGGCGACCTTCCGCGAGAAGAACTTGCTGCGGCGCGTCTACCTCACGCCGATGCCGCCTTGGATATTCTTCGCCTCGCTCGTCGCCTATCGGGTGACGCTGCTCGCGGCGCAGGCCGCGATCCTGATCGCGGTCGGACGGTTCCTCTTTCACGTCCACGTCATCGGCCGGCCATGGGAGATCCTGGCCGTGCTGCTGCTCGGCACCGCGACGTTCGTCTCGCTCGGAACGATCGTCGGCGCCCTGTCGCGCACGACCGAGAGCGCGAACAACATCGCGTCGGTGCTGACCGTGCCGCTGGCGTTTCTCTCGGACGCCTACATCCCGATCGATCGCTTCCCGCACGCGGTGAGCGCGGCGCTGCGGCTGCTGCCGTCAACCCAGTTCATCGACACCTTTCGTGACGTCTCGATCTACGGTGCGCCGCTTGCGCACTACGGCGTATGGATGGGGATGCTCGCCCTTTGGACCGTCGCCGGCACGCTGATCAGCGCCCGAACCTTCCGCTGGGTTTAGCGAGCGGCCGCTTCCCTTGCATACCTCCGATCGAATGTTCGGCGCGTTAAATGGCATTGCAGCCGACGATTGAGCGGCATTTTGATTGACTTTTTGGCGGCACTTGCGGTACGATCGATGCGTGGCCGCCCTCGACCATTTTCGCTTAGGCGCCGAGATTTCTCTCACGGAGTTGCGCTCCGAGAAGACGGTGACCGAGCGCCTTCGTGCGTATCATCGGTTGCAGGTCCGGCGCCGCCATGAGGTCGTCGGCGTCTTTCTCGACGTCGACGAATGGCGCGAACTCGTTCGCCATGTGACCCAACTGGAAGCCGAGGCGGAGCAACGCGAGGACGAAGCTGCGCGAGCAATTGTCGCTGCGCGCGCGGAGAACGCGGTCCTTGAGCCGGGCTCACCCGAACGCGTCGCCGAAATCGATCGCACGTACGAAGAGTTCGTCGCGAAGCGCTCAGAGTCGCGCGGGAAGCCGCGCTGACCCCAGCGGAGGCAAAGCACGCGCTTTACAAGGTCATCGCGCGTGAGGACGTATACACGTCGAACTCTTATGTCGCGAACGACCTCGCCGATTTGCGCTTCACGTTTGCGGATGACGCGCGATTCGCGGCGGCGATGGTCGCGACGGCTCTGGAGATTGCTCGGGCGTTAGGCGCTGCGGCACTCTGGGGGAAAGCGCTCGAACACGATCTCGCGGGATGGCGCCGAAGCGCCTTCGCATCGGCTGAGGCCGGCCCGGCGGACCTCCGGCTGATTTTTCGCCCGCGCCCGGGAGGAGGCATCGAAGTGCTGACGTTCGGACCGCGATACCATCCTGACACCACCAGCATCTATTACGCCGCAAAGACGCGCTTCTAGCCGCTTCCGATTTTCAATAGTCGGAGCGGTGTGGGGAAGGGCCAAGCTGAATCTCTCCGCTATGGCCGCCGACTCTCGTCCGATCCCCGCGCCCGGCACGATGGGCGTCGACTTCGAGCAGCGCGTCGACTTCGAGCGCCTGCGTGCCTACCGCTTGGGCCGGGCGCGCGCCGCGCTCGACGCCTCGGAGCTCGGAGCGCTGCTGCTGTTCGACGTCAACAACCTGCGCTACGTGACGTCGACCGCGATCGGGGAATGGTCGCGCGACAAGATGACGCGCTACGCGCTGCTCACCCGGACCGGCGAGCCGCACGTGTGGGACTTCGGCTCGGCCGCCAAGCACCACCGGCTGTATTGTCCGTGGCTCCAAATCGATCACATTCATGCCGGACTGCTGGGTCTGCGCGGCGCGATCGATCCGCAAGCCGGCCTGTTCGCGAGCGCCGCAGCCGAGATCGCCTCGCTCTTGAAAGAAGCCGGCGTCGACGGCATGCCGCTTGGAATCGACATCGTCGAGCTGCCGCTGATCTTCGAGCTGCAGAAGCTGGGCCTGTCAGTACGTGATGGCCAGCAGACGATGCACGACGCGCGCGAGATCAAGTCCTGGGACGAGATTCTGCTGCTCAGCACGTCCGCGGCGCTGGTAGACGGTGCCTATCAGGAGATCGTCGAGGCGCTCAAACCCGGGATCCGCGAGAACCAGATCGTCGCGCTCGCCACCAAGAAGCTGTACGAGCTCGGCTCCGACGACGTCGAGTCGATCAACGCGGTCTCCGGGGAGCGCTGCAACCCGCACCCGCACAACTTTTCCGATCGGCTCATCCGGCCGGGCGACCAGGCGTTCTTCGACATCATGTCCGCCTTCAACGGCTATCGCACGTGCTATTACCGCACGTTCAACGTCGGCTTCGCGACGACGCCGCAGCGCGACGCCTACAAACGCGCGCGCGAGTGGATCGACGCGTCGATCGCCCTGATCCGGCCGGGAGTCACGACCGACACGGTGGCGCGCGTCTGGCCCGCGGCCGAGGACTTCGGTTTCTCGAGCGAGATGGAAGCCTTCGGCTTGCAGTTCGGCCACGGCCTGGGACTGGCGCTGCACGAGCGGCCCGTCATCAGCCGCTTGAACTCGCTCGAGCACCCGATGGAGATCAAAGAAGGGATGGTGTTCGCTTTGGAGACGTATTGCCCGGCGTCCGACGGCTTCTCGGCGGCGCGCATCGAGGAAGAGATCGTCGTGACCGAGAGCGGCGCGAGCGTGATCACCCGCTTCCCGGCGCAAGAGCTGTTCATCGCGAACGCCTACGACTTCGGAGCGCGGCCGCGATGAAGGTCGGTATGGTCGGCCTGGGCGAGATGGGCGCCGGCATCATGGAGCGCCTCTTGCTGGCGGGTCACGAACCGCTGGGCTACAACCGGACGCGCAGCAAGGCGCAACCGCTGATCGACCGAGGGATGCGCTGGGCCGATTCGCCGCGCGCGGTCGCCGCCGGCAGTGACATCGTGTTGAGCATGGTGACCAACGACGACGCGCTCGAGGCGATCGCCGCCGGCCCCAACGGGATCCTCGCCGGACTGGGCTCCGGCAAGGTCTGGGTCGAGTTGAGCACGGTATCGCCGGCGACGATCCGTGCGCTAGGCGAACGGGTGGCGCAAACCGGGGCGCGGCTGCTCGACGCGGCGGTGCTCGGCAGCCCGCTCACCATCCGTCAAGGAAAGCTGTTGACGATGGCCGGCGGCGACGAGGAAACGTTCGAGCGCGCCCGGCCGGTGCTGCTCGACATCGGTCCGACGGTACGACGCGTCGGCGAGATCGGTCACGCCAAGGTGATGAAGGTCGCGCTGAACTTGAACCTGCCGGTGCAGATCTTGGCGCTGAGCGAGGGCGTGCTGCTAGCGGAGAAGAGCGGCATCGCGCGCGAGGTGGCGCTGGAGATCATGCTCGGCGGCGTCGTCTGCTCGCCGATGCTCGCGTATCGGGGGCCGTTCATCTTGAACATGCCCGAGAAGGCGTGGTTCGACGTCGGCATGATGCAGAAGGACCTCAACCTCGCGCAGGCGCTGGGGCGCCAGGTCGAGGTTCCGCTGCCCACCACCTCGGTCGCGAACGAGATGCTGACCGCTACCCGCGCGATGGGCCTCGCAGAGTACGACTTCGCGGTGCTATTCCACACGCTGGCGCGAATGGCCGGCATCGACTCGCGACCGGGTCCCGGCGCCGTGATCGCGCTGCAGCTCGCGATCAACGGGATCTTGCTGGGCGGCGTGCTCGCGCTCTCGGCCCTCGGTTTCAACATCATCTTCGGCGTGATGCGCGTGGTGAATCTTGCCCACGGGGATTTCGTCGTGCTGTCCGCGGTGCTGTGCGCGTACGCGTTCACCCAGTTCGGCATCAACCCGCTGTTGCTGCTGCCGCTCACGATCGTGTTCGGCTTCGTCGCCGGCGCGCTCGTGCACCGTTTTCTGCTGCGCCGGCTGCCGCGTGAGATCGCGTCGGCCGAAGCGTCGTCGCTCACGCTGACCTTCGGGCTCTCCTACTTTTTGGCCGGCGGCGGGCTGGCGCTGTTCGGCGGGCGCTTCGTCTCGGTCCCGTTTCTCACGGGCGCGTACCAGCTCGGCCCGATCTCGATCCCGCAAGCGCGGCTGCTCGCGTTCGGCGCGGCGCTCGTGCTGTCGGTCGGGTTCGCGGTCTTCTTGCGCTCGACGCTGCTGGGTCGAGCGATCCGCGCGACGAGCCAGCACCTCGAGGGCGCCCTGGCCTGCGGCATCGACGTCGACCGCGTGCGCACGCTCGCGTTCGCGACCGGGACGGCGCTGGCGTGCGCGGCAGGCACGCTGGTCAGCTTTCTGTTCAGCGTCAACGCGCAGCAAGGCGTGCTCTATACGGTGAACGCGTTCGCGGTGGTGGTGATCGGCGGCTTGGGCAACTATACCGGCGCCGTGCTTGGCGCGCTGATCCTCGGCCTCACCGAGTCGTTCAGCAGCTACCTGCTCGGCGCGACGCTGGCCGAGGCCGCGCCGTACTTCCTGTTCATCCTCGTGCTGCTGCTGGCGCCCGCGGGCCTGCTCGGAAAACGCAGCGCGTGAAGACGGCGCTGCGCGTTGCGGCGGCGATCGCGATCGTCGCGCTGGTGCTGGCGCCGCTGCGGCTCAATGGCTACCTGCTCAACCTGCTCTACACGACGGTGCTCTACGTCGCGTTGGCCTACGGCTGGAACATCATCTCGGGATATGCGGGCTACTTCTCGTTCGGTCAGATTGCGTTCTTCGGCATCGGTGCCTACGCGACCGGCTTGCTGGTAGCCGACCTGCAGTGGTTCTGGATGCTCGCCGCGCTCGCCGGCGGAGTTCTCGCGTGCGCGCTCGCGGTGCCGCTCGGGTACGTGATGCTGCGCCTGCGCGGGCCGTTCTTCGCGATGGGAATGTTCGGGATGGCACAGATGGTGCGCGTTCTCGTCACCGCCATTCCGGCGACGGGCAGCGGCGCGGGGTTGTTTCTCCCACCGGGATCGAGCTTGACCGGCGTGTACTACTGGACCCTCGCGATCGGCTTGGGCGCGATCGCGTTGACGCTGTGGATCGACCGCAGCGCCTTCGGTTTGCGGCTGCAAGCGCTGCGCGAGGACGAGCAGGTCGCCGGGACACTCGGGGTCGACGTCACGCGCGCCAAGATCACCGCCTTCGCGCTGAGCGCGCTGATTCCGGGGCTGCTCGGCGGCGGCTACGCGCTGTTCCTCACCTACATCGAGCCGGACGCTGCGTTCTCGTCGCGGCTCGACCTGCAGTCGATCGTGATGGCGATCTTCGGAGGCGTCGGCACCGTGTGGGGTCCGTTGCTCGGTGGGGTCGTGATGACCCAGATCTCGGAAGCCCTGTGGGCGAGGTTCCCGCAGATCTATCTCATGCTGTTCGGCGGATTGCTCGTCGTGCTGTTGCTGGCGCTGCCGCGCGGGATCGTCCCGGCGATCGCGAGCCGGTGGCGAGCGCGATGAGCCCATCGTTGCTGGAAGTCGAGGGCGTCGCGATCGCTTTCGGCGGCGTGCAGGCGCTGGCCGGCGTATCGCTCGAGGTGCGGGCGGGCGAGATCTTCTCGCTGATCGGACCGAACGGCGCAGGAAAGACGACGCTGTTCAACGTGATCAGCGGCGTGCTGCGGCCCGACGCCGGTGACGTGCGATTCTTGGGCGACTCCATCATCGGGCGCGCGCCGCATCGCATCGCGCAGGCCGGTATCGCGCGCACCTACCAGATCGTGCGCCCGTTCGGGCGGTTGAGCGTGGTCGACAACGTCGCGGTCGGTGCGCTGACCCACGCGCGCACGGTCGAACGCGCCCGGCGGGACGCGCGCGAGATCGTCGAGTTCGTCGGTTTGGCGCCGCTCGCCGGCCGGTTTGCTTCCGATCTGACTTTGACCCAGCGCAAACGGCTCGAGGTCGCGCGCGCTCTCGCGCTGCGGCCGAAGCTGCTGCTGCTCGACGAGGTCATGGCCGGTCTCACGCCGTCCGAGATGGACGGCATGGCGGAGTTCATCCTCGGCTTGAGCGCGCGCGGGATCGCGGCGGTGGCCGGGATCGAGCACGTGATGCGGCTGGTGATGCGCATCTCGCACCGCATCGCCGTGCTCGACGCGGGCCGGTTGATCGCCCAGGGCGACCCGCAGGCGATTCAAAACGATCCGGCCGTCATCGACGCGTACCTCGGCGCGCCGAGCGTCGCCGGATGAGCCCCTCGCGAACCTCGGGGCAGGCTCCTTTTGACGGTCGACGATCTGCAAGCCGCGTACGGCGATTTCAAGGCGCTGCACGGCGTGTCGTTCGCGGTCGAGCCGGGCGAGATCGTGTGCGTCGTCGGCGCGAACGGCGCGGGCAAGTCGACCACCCTCAAGAGCATCATCGGGATCGTCCACCCGACTGCCGGAGCGGTGATCTTCGACGGGGAGCACATCGAGGGGCGCGCGCCCGGCGAGGTCGTCGAACGCGGGATCGCGCTCGTCCCCGAAGGCCGCAATCTGTTCGCCGGCATGACCGTAGAAGAAAATCTTATGGTCGGCTCGCATCCCAAGCGCGTCCGGCGCGGCATCGCCCGGCGCCTGCGCGAGAGCTACGACCGCTTTCCGTTGCTCGGTCCGCTGCGCGGCCGGCGCGCCGGTTCGCTGTCCGGCGGACAACAGCAGATCGTCGCGATCGCGCGCGCGCTCATGTCGGAGCCCCGGCTGCTGCTGATGGACGAACCGTCGCTGGGGCTCGCGCCCAAGACCACGCTGGAGATCTTCGACCTCGTGCGCGCGATCAATCGCGACGGGGTCGCGGTGGTGCTGGTCGAGCAGAACGTCGTGCAGGCACTCGAGCTCGCCTCGCGGGCCTACGTTTTGAGCGAAGGCAAGACGGTCATGGAAGGCGCCGCGGCGACCATTCGCGGAAACGCCGACGTCAAACGCCGGTTTTTGGGAGAGGTGCTATGACCACGAGACTTCGGTTCTGGCGGGCAGCTCTGCGCGACGGCCGCCGCGGCGGGTCTGCTCGGCGCGCCCGGCGGTCTGCTTCGCCCGGCCCACGCCCAGGCACCCGGCGCACCGATCGTGATCGGCGCCTCGCTCTCGCTCACCGGGATCTTCGCCGACGGCGGTAAGTACTCGCTCGAGGGCTATCAGCTCTGGATCAAACAGCAGAATGCGAAGGGCGGCCTGCTCGGGCGCCAGCTCGTGCTCAAGTACTACGACGATCAGAGCGAACCCGCGACCGGCGTGCGGCTCTACGAACGCCTGATCAACGAAGACAAGGTCGACGTGATCATGGGTCCCTACGGCACCGCGATCACCGCACCGGCGGCGAACGTCGCCGAGCGCTACAAGATGCCGATGATCTGTCCCGAGACCGCCGACGTCGCGATGTTCCGGCGCGGCTTCAAGTATATCTTTCAGGGACTAGGCCCGGTACAAACCTATCTCTACGGCGTCCTCTCGATCGCCAAGGATCACAAACTGCGCACGCTCGCGCTGATCGGGCCCGATACGGCGTTCGCGCACTCGCTGGTCGACGCGGTACCCGAAGTCGCCCGCGGCTTCGGCGAGTCGATCGTGTACACCGAGTTCTATCCGGCGCGGGCGAGCGATTTCTCGTCGGTGATCGAAAAGGTGAAAGCGTCGAATCCCGACGCGGTGCTGGCGATGGCGTTTCCCAACGACTCGATCGGCGTGTTGCGGCAGCTCAAACAGTCGAACTACGCGCCCAAGCTGTTCTACGAGGCGATCGGTGCCTCCGATCCGCGCTACGTCGAGAGCGCCGGCAAGGACGTCAACGGCGTCTTCTCGGTGACGGCGTGGGATCCCGACAACGTATCCAAGGAGAACGCCCAATTCAAGGCGAGCTATCGAGCCGAGTTCCATCGTGATCCCGACTATCATGCGGCCAGCAACTACTCCGCCCTCGAGGTCCTGGCGGCGGCGGTCAAGCGGGCCGGCTCGCTCGACCACGACAAGCTGCGCGACGCGATCGCCGCGGTCAGCATACCGACGCTGATCGGCACGTGGCGGATCGATCCGCGCACCGGGATTCAGTTGGGCTACACGTCGTACATCCTGCAATGGCAGAACGGGAAGCAAGTGATCGTGTATCCCGGCAACGTCGCGCACGGCAAGCCGATCGTTCCGTTCCCGCCGTGGGCGGGGCGCTGACGCGCGCCGCGGCCGCGCGCTAAAGCGCGTGGATCGACTCGAGGTCGTCCATCACGACGGTTACGATCCGGGCATCAACTCGCTCTTCGTGCCGGCGATCAAGGTCGCGCACGGCCGGCTCGTCTTCATCTCCGGCGTGACCGGGGCGCCGGTCTATCACGATCATCCGCATCGTCCGGAGGTGTTCGATGCGGTGCCGCTCGACGCGGCAAGCCAGGCCCGGCTGGCGTACGAGCACCTCGCGCAGGCGTTGACCGCTGCGGGCTGCATGCCGCGCGACGTCGTCTCGCTGACGCGCTACTTCACCAACATCGCCGACGACCAAGACGTGGTGAACGCGATCCAGGGCGCGTTCTTCGCCGGTCACCTGCCGGCGAGCACGACGGTCGAGGTGAAGCGGTTGGCGACCGATCCGCGGCTGCGCCTCGAGATCCAGGCGATCGCCGTCGCGCCCGAGGAGTAGCGCGATGGACGCCTTCGTTCGGGCCCGGGTCGCGCGAGGCGAGCGCGCACTCGAGGCGCGCTGGTACCGGTCGCCCGAGATCTTCGCCCGCGAGCGCGAGCGGATCTTCGCCCGCGACTGGATTTGCGCCGGCCGGCTCGAGCAGGTGGAACGCGGCGGCGACTTCTTCACGGTGGAGATCGCCGGCGAGAGCCTGATCGTCGTGCGCGGTGGGGACGCGCGGGTGCGCGCGTTCTACAACGTCTGCCGCCATCGCGGGACGCGGCTGTGCACCGAGCCGTCCGGACGCTTCGCCGGCTCGCTGCAGTGTCCGTATCACGCCTGGACGTACGCGCTCGACGGATCGCTGCTCTCCGCCCGAACGATGGCCGACGTCGACGGGTTCGACCGCGCCGACTATCCGCTGCGCGAGGCACACGTCGCGGAGTTCGAAGGGTTCGTCTTCGTCTCGATCGCCGATCGGCCCGAGCCGTTCGAGGCGGCGTTCGCGCCGCTGCTCGGGACGCTTCGCGCGGTGGAGCGTCGGCGCGCTGCGAACCGCGCGCACGATCGCGTACGAATCGGCGTGCAACTGGAAGCTGGTCTTCCAAAACTACTCGGAGTGCTATCATTGCCCGCTGCTGCACCCGCAGCTCGAGGCGCTCTCGCCGTCGGACAGCGGCCGCAACGATCTGTGCGAAGGCCCGTTTCTCGGCGGCTATTCCGAGCTGCGCCGGCCCGGCACGAGCCTGGCCCGCTCAGGGACGACCAGCCGGCCGCCGCTCGGCGACGTGGCCGGCGCCGAGCTGGACCGCGCGTACTACTACACGATCTTTCCGTCGCTGCTGCTGAGCTTGCACCGGGACTACGTCATGGTGCATTACGTCACGCCGCTCGCGGTCGACCGCACGCGGATCGTTTGCGCGTGGCTGTTCGATCCGGATGACCGCCGCGGCGCCGGGCTTCGATCCGTCCGACGTGGTCGACTTCTGGGACCTGACCAATCGCCAGGACTGGCGCATCAACGAGCTGACCCACGCCGGCGTCGGCTCGCGCGCCTACGTGCCCGGGCCCGTACGCGAACGGCGAAGGGCTGCTCGCCGCGTTCGACCGCCACTATCTGCGCGCGATGGACGGATAGCGGCGCGACCGCGATGCGCAACGTGCTCGTCGCCGGCGGAGCCGGCGGCGTCGGCGAAGGGATCGTTCGCGCGCTGCTCGCGCTCGACGGCGTGCGGGTCATCGTCACCTCGCGCCGCGAGGAGCGGCTCGCGCAACTGCGCGGGTATCTCGGTGACCTTGCCGATCCGCGGCGGCTGATCGGAATCGCCGGCAACGCCGGCGCTCCGCACGCCGCGAAGACGATCGCCGAGCATATCCGCACCGAGTTCGGCCGGCTCGACGTCGCGATCCCGTCGCTGGGCGGCTGGTGGCAAGGCGGGCCGCTGCTCGACGTCGACCCGACGACGTGGGAGGCGGTGCGCACCGAGATGCTCGACACCCACGTCGCGTTCGCGCAGGCGTTCATCCCCGAGCTGCTGCGTCAGCCGGGCGGAACGTATCTCGCGCTCGGCGGCGGCGCGGCGCTCTTTCCCGTGCCGAACGCGAGCATCGTCTCGATCGCGGCAGCGGCGCAACTGATGCTCACGCGCGCGCTCGCCGCGGAGCTTGCCGGCCGCGACGTTCGCATCCTCGAGCTCGTCGTGAACGGCCCGGTGCGCACGCGCGAATGGGAAGCCGTCGCGCAACCGGACTGGATCACCGCCGACGAGGTCGGCACCGTCGTCGCCGAGCTCGTTCGCGACGGCACGACGACCTGGCCCGTCCGCCGCCACCACGGCGCGATCCTGATGATGAACCCAACGCGCCCATCCTGCGCCGTCGAAGGAACTAACGCGCGACGACGCCGGCGGAGATCGTTCGGGTTCCGTTGGGGCGAACGTACGAACCGACGGTGATTGCGTAGCGCCCGGCGAGCGGAACGCGCAGGTTGCCTTCGAGCGCGCCTTGGCGCACCAGCAGGTCGATGCGGGTCGGCGCGTCCCAGGTGAGCCACACGAGATCGCGGTCGAAGCGGCGCGCCGCCACGAACGTTCCCAGCGGACCGCCCGGATACAGCGGCGTCGTCGCCTCGAGCGCGTCGACGTCGCGCAGCGACCACGCGCGCAGCGACAGGCGCGGCGCGATCTCCCAGCCCAGCGACACGCCGAATCCGCGGTTCAGCGCTACGGGTCCGTGGTCGCCTTCCGAGTACGCGATCGATCTCGGCGCGCAACCGGCGGCGATCGGCGTAGGCGAGGGCGAGCTCGCCGAGCGATCCGCGCGCCAGCGCGAACCCGGGCGTGCCGAGCGTCGAGTCGCCGAGCCCCGCGTGCAGCGACCATGCCGTCGCTCAGCGACGCGTTCGCGTCGATCGAGGGCAGAACGGCGAAGCCGCTGCCGCTCGGCGCCTGATACGGCAGATCGGCCCCATAGGCCAGCGCGACGGCCGTCGTGACGCGCACGACGTTACCGCGCGTCGTGCCGAGAACGAGCGCACCGTCGCGGTGTTCCGACGCCGCGTCACCGAGATTGCCGCGCTCGTCGCGCCAGCGCAGCCGCAGCGCGATCGCGTCAGGGCCGCGACCCGATGCGTCGAGCACCGCTTCGGCGACGCTGCCGTCGTCGAGCGAACCGTTCAGCGCGTCCGAGTTCGTCGCGGTGAGATCGAAGCGCGCGGCCAGGTCGGTGCGCTGCGTCGCCGTATGCAGTTCCAGACCGGCGCCTTCGTAGTGCGTCCCCGGCGCGTCGCCGGCGAGTGCGACGACCGTTGCATGCACCGGCCCGAGATCGCCGCCTCCGCGCACCGCGACGAGGCGGCGCTCGCCGTCGGCGTCCCACGACGTCGCCACCAGGCCCGTCGGATCGCGCCCGAACGAGAACGCCGCATCCCGGTCGGTGAGTCGGGCGGCGTCCTCACGGTCGAACAACCGGGCGTCGACCACGCCGCCGCCGGCCCGATCGCCGTACCACACGGCGTCGAGCGGATCGGTCAGGCTGAGCGCCCGAACGCGTGCGCGGGCAGCAGGCTGGTCGTATCGCCGCCGTCGCCGCGCCGGTAGAACGGCAAGCCCTCGACGGTCGTCACGCCGTGCCCGTTGTCCAGCCAGCGATCGCTGATCGAGCCGGGAAAGCTGATGCGGTACGGCGCGATCGCACCGACCGCGCTCAACGCGCCCGCCGGCAGCGCCGCGACGTCGGCGACCGAGGGCACCAGATCGACGGCGCGGTAGCGGCGCACGATCGCCGTGATCGGCGAACCGTCGGACGGGACGGCGATGCGCAGCGGGTCGGCGTCCGGAGCGGCGATGAGGACGGACGCCGGCCGGGTCGCCGTCGACAGCGCGAACGTCCCGTCGGATGCGCTTCGGTCGCGGGCGAGCACGCCGCCGCGCGCGTCGAGCGCCGTGATCGCAGCTCCGGCGACGATCGCGCCGTCCTGATCCCGCAACGCGCCGACCACCAGCTCGTCTGCTCGGACGGCCGTCGCCGGCAGCACGAGGGCGAGGATCATTGCCAGCTTCAGGAAGGCTTCACGTGGATGCGCTACGATGCCCGGTATGAGGCATGTCCTGCGCTGGGCGATGGCCGGGGTGCTCGCGCTCGGCGCGTGTGCCGGTGCCGCCCTAGGTGCGGAGATGCTGCTCGACGACCAGGCATCGGTCGCGACCAGCTCCCCGCCCGCGCTGCTGGGGCCGATCACGGAAAGCGGCCGCACCGGATGGGATTGCGCGCCCGAACGCGCTGCGACCGCCCGTTCGGCGAGCGCCGCCGGCCTGCCGCACGACTGACGTGCTGAAACGGGTGGCGCTCGCGTCGCTGCTGGCGCTGGCCGCCGCGACGGCCGGAGCGCCAGCTCAGACGTACTCCGGGCCGACCCCCGCGCCGCGCTCGACCGACGCCGGCAGCGCTGACCGCCCAAGCGCGCGCGCGGGAGGTGCACGAGCGCTTCATGCGCGGCGTCGGTGCCGAGGAACGCGGCGACTGGAGCGCCGCCGCGCGTGCGAGTTCACCCGCGTCGTCGCGCTCGATCCGCCCGAGCCCAAGGGCTCGTCCGCGCGCTACGATCTGGCGCTGGCGGACACGCATCTCGGGCGGGACGACGCGGCGACCGCGTTGCTCGAAGAGGCGCTCCATCGTGATCCGCGTTTCGCGGCGGCGGCCGCGAACCTCGTCGCGATCGATCTGCGGCGCGGGGATCTCCCGGGCGCACGCCGGGCGGCGGACCGGTATCTGGCGCTGGCGCCCGATGCGGTGCTCGCGCGCTACGGTCGCGGGCTGGCAGCGCTGCGGTCGGGCGACCTGGTCACGGCTCGCGCCGATTTTCGAGCGCTCATCGACGCCGATCCCGCCTACGCCACCGCCCACTACGATCTGGCGGTCGTCGAGCTGCGCGCCGGACGCGATGACGCGGCGCGCACCGAGCTCGAACACGCCCTCACGCTCGCGCCGAACTATGCGCGCGCCAGTTTTGCGCTGGGTACGGTGCTGGTGCGCGCCGGGCGGCGTGCCGACGCGCGCGGCGCGTTCGATCGCTGCGCCCGCGACGCGGTGGATCCCGCCTTGCGCGCGCTCGCGATCGATCTGCGCGACCGGCTGTAACCGCGGCAGACGCGTCGAACGAGCTAGCCGCGTCGCGAAGCGGCGGCGCGCAGGTAGCCCAGCAGCTCGCGATCGGCGCTGGTCGACAGCATGACCAATCGCGACGGAATGCCGTGCGCGTCGAGCACGTAGGCGAACGTACCGTGAAACTTGCCGTCGAGCCGCTCCACGTTGAAAGCGTCGAGCAGCCGGTACACGTCGGCCGGCTTTCCGCTCGCCCAGCGCCAGCGTGACGCGTCGGCGCTGAACGTGCGCGCCTTGTTGCTCATCACGATCGGGGCGTCGTGGTCGGGATCGAGGGTCACCGTGAGCAGCCGCGCATCGACGTGTTCGCGGGCGAGCTCGCTCGAAAGCCGAGAGAACAGCGCTTCGGCGATCGGGCAGGCGTCGCCGCAGCGCGTCGCGACGAAGATGACCGCGGTCGGGCGGTGGATGTCGCGCAACGTGAACGCCACACCGTTCTGATCGATCAGCGGCACGTCACGCGCGTCGTGCGAGGCGCCGGCTATTGCCGGCACCCCGCACGCGAGCGCGAGCACGACTGCCGACGCGGTCGCGCGCAGCCGCATCAGTAGTAGATTCCGCCGCCGCCGGGCGGCGGGCTGGGCGTCGCCGTACCGGCCGCCGGAGTCGCTTGCGGGCCCGGCGTCGCAGCACGCCGAGACCTGCAGCACGGTGCGCATGTTGTTGCTGACGTAGTGGAAGGCGCAGCCGATCCAGTACGTGCCGCTGCTCAGGGTGAACGGTCCGGCGCTGGCGCCGGCGGCGATCGCGCCGGTGTTGAACCCGGCTGCGACCGTCGAGCCGCCGCCGGCCGATGGTCGAGAGTGCGGCGCCGTTCGCGTCGAACGCGGTGGTCGAGTCGACGCCGAACGTATGCGGGACGCCGGCTTGGCCGTTGTGGACCATGATTTGGCTGCCCGGCGCGAAGGCGAGCGTCTGCGAGTAGAGCGTTTGGGTGAAGCCGCCGATCAGCCCGAACGTCGGATCGTTTTCGACCCCCATGGCGCTGGTCGGCAGCGCTTCGGTGACGACTTGCTGGGTGGAGGCCTGGGTCGGCGTCGCCGTGGGGGCGGGCGGCTGCGGATTGACGGTTCCGCCGCTGGACCCGCCGCCGCCGCACGCGGCCAAAACGGCTGCGCAGGCAACCGCGGCAGCGGAAAGCCCGAATGAAGAGCGTCGCGAGATCATAGAGATTCTCCGGAGAGCGAACTCGCGTCACCGTAGGCGGCGTGCCTGAAACTCTGGTGAAGCGCGGCTGCCCGCCGCTTCAGGAAGTCTTCACACAACGGTGCCGCCGCGCGCCGCGGCGAACGGCGTTACCGTGCGGCTGCTGGTGATTGAAGATCAGCGCGAGATCGCCGACGCGATTCGCGCCCTGTTGGAACGCCAAAGATACGGCGTCGACGTCGCCGCGGACGGCGAGAGCGGTTACGACATGCTGCTGCGCGGAACGTATGACGCGGCGATCGTCGATGTCGTGCTGCCCGGCCGCGACGGCTTCGCGATCTGCCGCGACGCGCGCGCCGAAGGGATCGCGACGCCGGTGCTGTTCCTTACCGCGCGCGACGCCGTGGAGGACCGCGTGCGCGGACTCGACGCGGGCGCCGACGACTATCTGGTCAAGCCGTTCGTCGAGGACGAGCTCCTCGCGCGGCTGCGCGCGCTGCTCCGCCGCGGTGCGCTGCCGATCCGCGCGACGCTCGAAGTCGGCGACTTGGTCGTCGATCGCGGCGCTCGCGCGGTGCGCGTCGCGGGCCGTGAAGTGACGCTCGGCGCGACCGAGTTTCGGCTGCTCGAGTACCTCGCGGCCAATGCCGGCATCGCGGTGACCCGCGCGCAGATCCTCGAGCGCGTGTGGGGCGAAGATTTCGACGGTTCGAGCAACGTCGTCGACGTCTACGTGAGCGCCGTTCGTAAGAAGCTCGGCGCGGTCGGTGCGCGCGATTGCATCTCGACGGTGTGGGGAGTCGGGTACTCATTGCACGCGTAGTCGCGCGGCTGTGCGTTTCGTATCTCGTCGTGCTGGTGGTGCTGCTGGCGGCGCTCGACGCAGTCGCGTTCTGGTACCTGGCCGGTCGCGAACACGACCTGGTCGAGCCGCTTCTCGGCACGCCGGTCGGCCGAGCGGTCTACGCCGCCGCGCTCCGGCGAGACGCGCTTGCGCTCGCGCTGCTCGACCTCCCGCTGCTGCTCGTCTGCGGGGCCGCATCGTATGCGCTCGCGGCCGTCTCGGTGCGGCCGCTGGTCGCGGCGCGCGAGCGCGAAGCGCGCTTCGCGGCCGAGGCGGCGCACGAGCTGCGCACGCCGCTGGCGCGCATCGCGAGCCTCGCGCAGAGCGCGCGCGCCGTCGCGGACAGCCGGCGTGCGCGACGAGACGTTCGCGCGAATCGCGGGAATGGCGGTTGACGCGTCGGGAACGATCAGCGATCTGCTGGCCTTGGTGCGCGAGGAGCGGGTCGCCGCCAAGCTCTGCGAGCCGGTCGATCTCGGCGCCGTCGCGCGGGCCGCGGTTGACGCTTCGCAGCGCGACGGCGTCGCGTACGACGTTCGTGCGCCCGAAGAATGCTGGGTGGAGGGCGACGCGCGGCGTCTGCGCCGGCTCGCCGAGAACCTGATCGAGAACGCCGCGCGTCATGCGCACGGTCAGGTGATCGTCGCCGTCGCGCGTGGCGGCGGCCAGGTCGCGCTCAGCGTCGAAGACGACGGACCCGGCGTTCCGGCGGAGCTGCGCGAGCGCATCTTCGAGCGGTTCGTGCGCGCCGCCGACGACGAGCGAGGCAGCGGTTTGGGGTTGGCGATCTGCCGGGCGATCGCGCGCGCCCACGGCGGCGACGTCGTGCTCGAGGGTCGCAACCGCTTCATCGCGCGCTTGCCGCGATTCGAGCCGGCCTGAAGAATCTCTGAAGCGGTGGAGCGCCGGCCTTCATCGCGCTTTCACTCGGGCTCGGCGATCATGCGCCGGTGCGAGTCTTGCCGCTCCTCCTGTGCTCGGCGTTGGCCGGCTGCACGCCCGGTGCGCCGTCGGCCGGCGCCGGCGGCGCCGTCGCGGCGAGCATCACGATCGATGTCTCGCTGACGTCGTCGGTCGTGACGGCGACGCCCTACGGCACCAGCGGCGCGTTCAGCCCGGCGGTTGCGACGGTTCCGGTCGGCGCGACGATTCGTTTCGTGAACGTCGACTCGTTCGGACATACGGCGACGTCGCTGTCGGGCACGTCGTTCCCCGCGGCATCGCCGTTCGACGCGTCGGCACAGCTGATGTCGGGGACGACGCTGTCGGGCGGTTGGAGCAGCGGGACGCTCGGCGCGGGTAACGGTTCGCAGGTGCTGCTGGCCGACAAAGCCGGCACGTACCTGTACGGATGTTTCTTCCACTACACCGCACCGATGCGAGGAGCGATCGTTGTTCGTTGAACGGTTGCGCGCGACGGCGGCGGTGCTCGGGCCGGCGGTGCTGCTCGCGCTCGCGTGCGCGCCGCGGCCGGCAGAGGCGATCCCGATCTTCGCGCAACGCTACCACCTGAGCTGCGAGACGTGCCATTCGGTGCTGCCCGAGCTCAACGCGTTCGGCAACGCGTTTCGCAATCGCGGTTACCGGCTCGACGGCGCGCCGAAGTACGGTACGACGATCCTCGCGCTGCGCGAACAGGTCGGCTACACGGCCGATCCCGGCCCCGGCAGCACGCGGCGCTGGGATCCCGCGGGAGCGGTGCTCGGCGCGGTCGAGGTAGGCCGGGTCGAGGCGTTCATGCACGAGAGCCTGGGCAGCGGCGGCGGTCCGTCGTCGCTGTTCTTGGGTTATCTCGCCTACGGCGACGCGCATTCCGGGATGCTCTATCGGTTGGGTCTCATCGAGTTGCCGCTGATCCATTCACCGGCGCAGCGCAACGATACCCTAACGACGTACGGATACGAAGGAACGCTGACCGGCCTCAACGACCTCACGCTCGCGACGCCGCGCTGGGCTTTCGAAGTGGAACACGACCTCGGTCCGGGCCGCGTCGCCGCGACGCTGTCGTTCGCCAACGGCGGTGGTTCGGCGTACGGCGGCGCGCCGGTGGCGACAGGTCGGGTCGAATCGTTCGCCACACCCGAGGTGGGCTTGTTCGCGCGCTATCCGGTCGCGACGGGCGTGCAAGTCGGGCTCGACGCGCTCGAGGGAACGCGCTCGATCGCGGTCGGCGGCGGGCCGTCGTTCCAGGATCCGTACACGCGGGCCGGCGCATCGATCGAGGCGCGCCACGGCCGGCTCGAGTTGCTGGCGGAACAGTGGTGGGGCAACGACGCGAACTCCGACGGAGCGGCGACGCCGCTCAATTCGACCGGCGGCTTCGCGCGGCTGCGTTGGCGGATCGGCGACCACGCGTTCATCGGGCTGCGCGAGGACTCGGCGGCGACGCCGGCCGCGACGCGAACCCTGCTCTGGTACGCCGAAACGCAGGTGACGCCGCACGCCCGGCTGCTGATTCAGCAGCAACGCCCGATCCCCGGCGGCCCAACGTCGCTGGCGGGTGCGCTCACGATCGGCATCCCCTGGCCGCGCGGTCACTGACCCCGGAACCTCGACCGAAACCCCGGGGGGACTTGGTCGCGTCGTGAGGATCATGCTCGCCACGACGCCGTACCGTTACATCCTGGTCGGAGCCGCCGGCGACGGAACCGCCGTCGTCACGCTGAACCGGCCCGAGAAGCGCAACGCCCTCTCGCTCGACGTGATGCAGGAGCTGATCGCCGCCTTCGATGCGATCGGCGCCGACCGGGGCCTCAAGGTCGCGATCTTGCGCGCCGTCGGCCCGGCATTCAGCGCGGGTCACGATCTGCGGGAGATGCTCGGGCGCAGCGTGGAGGAGTACCGCCGGACGTTCGACGTCTGCGTGCGCCTGATGCAGACGATCCAGGCGATTCCCCAACCGGTGATCGCGGAAGTCGCCGGCGTCGCCACGGCGGCGGGCTGCCAACTGGTGGCGACCTGCGACCTCGCGGTGGCGTCGAGCGAGGCGACCTTTGCGACGCCGGGGGTGAAGATCGGGCTGTTTTGCACCACCCCGATGGTCGCGCTCACCCGCGCGATCGGCCGCAAGCGCGCGATGGAGATGCTCCTCACCGGGCCGGCCGATCGACGCCGCGACCGCCGCCGATTGGGGCTTGGTGAACGCCGTCGTCGCCCCCGATCGGCTCGAGGCGACGACCCGCGAGCTCGCGGGGCACATTGCGTCGGCCGCGGGCTTCGTGATCGGCTTGGGCAAGGCGGCGTTCTACGCTCAGATCGATCTCGACCAGCCCAAGGCGTACGCCTACGCGAAAGAGGTCATGTCGATGAACGCGCTCGCCGCGGACGCGCAAGAAGGGATGGATGCGTTCGTCACCAAGCGGCCTCCCGAGTGGCGTACCTGACCCGTTAAGCAGTCTTAACCCCGGCGGCTGCCAAGGGCAAGGAATCCGGGCTCGGCCCTTCCAATTCAAGGCTTGTCGGTGAGTGTGGGCTTGCGTCCCTGTGACGCCTTTGAGATCGTCGCCCACACCCGGTAGTAGGGCAACCTGCTACGCGACGGCACCATGGCCCGCTTCACGCGGGCCATGGTGTTTTCTATCGGCCGGTTCCGGTGGCTGAGCGGTTCCGGCGCTTGGTCGGCGAAGACGCCGCCCGGTGATCCTTCGACTAGCTCAGGACGGGCTCTACCGCCGTTTCCTGTTGGCCGTTCTCGCCGTCGGTCTGCTCGCGTGCCTGACGATCGCGGTCCGCCGCGAGCGACACGAGCATCGCGCGAACCGCGTCGAGATCGTGATGGACGATCAGGACTTCCAGTCGCTGGCCCGCTCGTACGCGTACGATCAGCGGGCGTTTTTGATCGCGCTGCGCCGGGCCGGCCTGACGTCGCTGGCGGTTCAGGAAGAGCTGGGCGGCCAAGTCTCGAGCTCGCCGAGCGCGGCGTTCTACGCGGGCACGGCGCTGCTCGACCAGGCGCGGCTCACCGGCTTCCACGACCCCGTCTTCGCCAAGCTGGCGGTGCACGGCATCCGCAGCGACGAGGTCTATCTCGTGGCGTACGACGCCGCCACCGCGGCGCGCTACGCACGGCAGCTGCCGCTCAAGTTCTCGCGCAGCTCGGTGCGCGTGCTGCGCCCGGTGCTGCCGGTCGTCTACGCCATTCGCACGCAGCCCGACTACTTCGGAACCGTCGGCCTCGGACTGCCCGAAGATCGTGTCGCGCTCGCGCGCGAGCTCGGCCTCGATCTCGTTCCGCGGCTGCAGAACGACGAGCGTTTCGGCGCTCCGCAGATCGACGCGCTGCTGCACGACGCGGTCGATCGCAACCACGCGCACACCGTCGTCTTCTTCGGCTTGCGCAACCAGGTGCTCGGGTATCCCGACAACATCGACGCCGCGGCGAGCGCGATGCGCGCCGACAAGCTCGACTTCGGCACGATCGAGACGTACGACGTCAAGCAGAACCAAGCCGGCAACGAGTCGCTCGCAAAGGATCTGCCGTACCAAACGGTGCGCGTGCAAGCGATCGCCAAGCCGGAACAGGACAAGCTGCGGCCCGAGGAGATCGTGCAGCGCTACGATCTGGGCGTGCGCGAACGCAACGTGCGCGTGGTCTATCTGCGCCCGTTCGCGCACCAGTGGGCGGGCCGCTCGATCGAGGCGACCAACGTCGAGATCGTGCACCAGATCGCGCAGGGGATTCGCGCCGCGGGGTTGCGGATCGGTCCGGCGTCGCCGTTCGAGCGCTTCGAGTTGCGCTGGTGGGAGATCGCGCTCGCATCGCTGGCCGTTCCCGCGATCCTGCTGTTGCTGTTGCTCGAGTTCGGCGTGCGCGACCCGCGTTGGGCCATCGCGTTCGTGCTCGTCGACCTGGTGCTGGTCGTGGCGGGCTTCGCGGTCCATCACGACATGGCGGTGCGCAAGCTGCTCGCGCTGATCGGCGCGCTCGCGTTTCCCGTCGCCGGTTTCGTGGCGATCGCGCCGTCGCTGCGTGCGCCGCGCGCGCCGTCGGCCGGGGCGGCGATCCTCGACGGGCTGCGCGTTCTCGCGATCGCGACCGTGGTGACGCTGGGCGGCGCGCTCGTCGTCGTCGGCCTGCTCTCGACGCCGCTGACGATGACCGAGATCGATCGCTTCAGCGGCGTGAAGCTCGTGCTGATCGCGCCGCCGCTGCTCTGTCTGCTGCTGTACCTGTTCACGCCGCGGTGGGGCGCGAACGTCGCGCCGAAACGGCTCGCCGAGTCCCCGGTCACGGTGCTGCAGCTCGTCGCGGGCATCGTCTTGCTCGCGGCAGGTTACCTCGTGCTGGTGCGCAGCGGGAACCAGAGCGACATCGCGCCTTCGAGTCTCGAGCTCGCGCTGCGCGCGCATCTGACCACGCTGCTGCAGGTGCGCCCGCGCTTCAAGGAGTTCGTGGTCGGCTTTCCCGCGCTGATGCTCGCCGCGGCGCTGCTGCCGGTGGACCGCGCGCGCTGGGGCTGGCTGTTCGCGCTCGCGATCGGCGTCGGCCTCGGCGACGTCGTCGACACGTTCTCCCATCTGCACACCGCGCTCGGCGCCTCGTTGCTCCGGCTGGCCAACGGGGCGGTCATCGGTGCGATCGTCGGCGCGATCGCGATCGTCGCCTACCGCCGCTTTCGACCCGCCGCCGACACGTGACGCTCGCCCCCGGAGGCGGCGGAGGCGTGCCTCGTTTTCTGCTCAGCGGGTATTACGGTTTCGGGAATCTTGGAGACGAGGCGCTTTTGCAGGTGATCGTCGAACGGCTGCGCGCACGCTGGCCCGCGTGCGCGGTCGACGTACTGTCCGGCGATCCGGCCGGAACGACGCGAACGTTCGGCGTCGAGGCGACGCCGCGGATGGATCTCGGCCGCGTTCGGGCGGCGGTCGATCGGGCCGACGTCGTGCTGTCCGGCGGCGGCGGCTTGCTGCAGAACGTGACGAGCCTCAAGAGCCTCATCTATTACACCGGCGTGATCCGCACGGCGGTCCGGGCCGGCAAGCCGACGATGATCTTCGCGCAGTCGATCGGGCCGCTCGATTTCTGGGGCCGTCACATCGTGCGCGCTTTCTGCAAGGGCATCGCGGCCGCGACCGTTCGCGACGAGCGCTCCCGGGCGCTGCTCGCCGCGCTGCTTCCCGGGCGTACCGGTCGAACGAAGCGCCGACCCGGTCTTCCTGCTCGAGCCCGCCGGCGAGCCGCTCGACCTCGCGGCCGAAGGGCTGGCCGGCGACGAGGGTCCACTCGTCATCGTCTCGGTGCGCAAGTGGCAGGGCTCCGAAGCGACCTCGCAGGCGCTCGCGAACGTCGTCGACCACCTGGCCGCCACGTACGATGCGCGGGTCGCGTTTCTGCCGATGGGCGGTCCGCCCGACGCCGAGGTGGCGACGACGATCATCCGCCGCTGCGCCTCGACGCCGGTGCTGCTGCCCGACTATCCGCTCGGGCATGCCGCCCAGGTCATCGGCCGCGCCTCGCTGGTAATCGGGATGCGACTGCACGCGCTGATCATCGCGGCCCGGCTGGGCGTGCCGTTTCTGGCGTTGCCGTACGATCCGAAGGTGACCGCGCTGCTGGAAGATCTCCGCTATCCGGCCGCGCCGCTGTTCGTCCCGGGCCGGCCGGTGCCGTCGCCGGACGAGCTCGCCCGCCGCGTCGACGACGCATGGTCGCGCCGGGACGAGCTCGCCGCCCACTTGGTGAGCGTGCGACCGCAGATCGCGCAGCTCGCCGAACGCAACTTCGACGTGCTCGACGATCTCGTCGGAAAACGGAAAGGCTGAACCCGGCCGACAGCGAATCGGCTCGGTCCCGATGCGGCAGACCCTGACTCTCGGTCGTCTGTTCGACATTCGCGTGGGCGTGCACGTTTCGTGGCTCGCCGTTTACGCGTTCATCTCGCTTGCGCTCGCGCGCGGGCTGGGGATGTTGCCGCAACCCGAGGCCTACGCGCTCGGCGCGACGTGCGCGCTCGCACTCTTCGCCAGCGTCGTGGCGCACGAGCTCGCGCACGCCCTGGTCGCGCGCCGCTTCGGCGTGCGCACCGACGCGATCACGCTGTTTCTCTTCGGCGGCGTCGCGACGCTCGAGGAAGAACCGAGCTCGCCCGGAGCCGACGCGCTCATCGCCATGGCCGGGCCGGCGCTCAGCGCGCTGCTGGCGGTCGTTGCGCTCGCCGGCGTGATCGTCGCCGACCGGTTCATCGCGCACGGACCGATCCGCGACGCGCTCGGTGCACTGGGAACCTACGTCGTCATCGCGAACGCGGTCCTGGCGGTCTTCAACGTCATCCCCGCGTATCCGATGGACGGTGGCCGCGTGCTGCGTGCCCTGCTGTGGCGCCGGATGCGCGACCGCGCGGCGGCGACGAGGATCTCGTCACGCGTCGGCATCGGCTTCGCGCTGCTGCTGGTCGCCGCGGGCGTGCTCGTCGTCGCGGCGACGCACGATCTCGTCTACGGGTGGTACGTCCTCCTGGGCGCCTTCCTCTTGCGCCAGGGTTGGTCGCAGGAGCGAGCAGCGGCGGCGTCGGACCGCACGCTCAGCGCCGACATCCCAGCCACGGCGTAGGAGGCTCTTGTGACGCGTTCCAACTCACGTCGCTGCGTGGTTGTCGCGACGGCCCTTTCGCTCGTCGTCTTCGCGGCGCCGCCGCCCGCCATCGCCGACACCGATCCGTGCTCGCTGGTCCCGCTGCCGCAGGCGGCCGCGCTCAGCGGCGGTTCGGGAAAAGGCGACTGGCATCATCACATCGGCAACAATCGGTACTCCCAGGAGACGTGTCACTATCCCGGCCCCGCGGGCAAGACGCTCATGGTCGCGGTGCACCTCGACCCCAGCGGGTTCTCCAACGCGAAGATGATGACCAAGGCGCTCGCAGGCGTCGGCGACGATGCGTTCTACATGCCGGGCGTCATCGGGTTCATGCGGCACCGCACCTACGTGTCGATGAGCTGGGACGGTGACGCCGGTAAAGCCGACGCCGTCGGCGGCGTTTGTCGCCGCCGCAAAGGCGGCGGCCGCCAAACTTTAGTCGCAGCGGGGGGAGGCGCGCACGGTCCGGCCCGAACTTCTCGCGTTCGATGTCCGAGACCACAGCGCGCGACTACCGTTCGACCCTGAATCTGCCCAAGACCGAGTTCCCGATGCGGGCCGAGCTCCCCAAACGCGAGCCGGCCCGCGTCGCGTGGTGGTCGGAGCGCGGAACCTATCTTCGGCGCCTGGCACGCAACCGCGCGGACGGCGGGGCGCCGTTCGTCCTGCACGACGGGCCGCCGTACGCCAACAACGACCTGCACATGGGAACGTTCCTCAACCGCGTTCTCAAGGATGCGTTGGTCAAGATCCACCTGCTCGACGGAGAGTACGCCGACTTCGTCCCTGGCTGGGACATGCACGGCTTGCCGATCGAGCGCGAAACGCTCGCCCACTTCAAGCTCGATTTTCGCGCCGCCGATCCGATCGAGCTGCGGCGTGCGTGCCGCGAGCGCGCGCTGCACTGGCTCGATCGCCAGCGCGAGCAGATGCTGCGGATGGGGACGGGCTTCGGCCGTTTCGACGACCCGTACATGACGATCGCGCCGGCCTTCGAGGCGACGATCGTCGAAACGCTCGCCGATCTGGCCGAACAGGACTATCTCTACAAGGGCCTGCGCTCGACGTTATGGTGCATCCACGACGAGACCGCGCTGGCCGAGGCGGAGATCGAGTACAAGGACCACACGTCGCCGTCGATCTACGTGCGCTTTCGCGCGAGCGAGGCGCAGCGCACGGCGCTGCTCGAGCGGTTCGGGCTCGACGACGACGGGGCGCCGCTCTCGGTCGCGATCTGGACGACGACGCCCTGGACCCTGCCCGCCAACGTCGCGATCGCGTTCAAGGCCGGCGCGACGTACGGCCTTTACCGGGTTGCCGACGAGGACGTGATCGTCGCGCGCGAGCTCGCCGCGACCGACGATCGCGCGGTTCGAGCAGGGTGCCGGATCGCTGCGCGGCGAGGTCGAGGGATCGGCGCTCGAGGGACTCGCGGTGCGCCATCCGTTCCTCGACCGCGACTCGGCGCTGCGTGCTCGCCGACTACGTCGAGCTCGAGACGGGAACCGGCGCGGTGCATACCGCGCCCGGCCACGGCGAGGACGACTTCGAAACCGGCGTACGATACGGTCTGCCGATCATCAATCCCGGTCGATGCCGCGGGAAGATTCACGGCCGAGGCAGGTCCGTACGCCGGCCTGCAGATCTTCGACGCCAACGCGCGCATCGTCGAGGACCTACGTGCATCGGGCGCGCTGATCGCGGCGGAGTCGTACGACCACAGCTATCCGCACTGCTGGCGCTGCAAGAACCCGGTGATCTTCCGCGCGACGGCGCAGTGGTTCATCGGCATGGACCGCAAGCAGCTGCGCGAACGCGCCGAGGCGGCGGTTCACGACGCCAAGTGGCATCCGGCTTGGGGCGAGACGCGGATGTCGCAGATGGTCGGCAACCACCCGGAGTGGTGCGTCTCGCGCCAGCGCGTGTGGGGGACGCCGATCCCGGCGGTCGTCTGCACGGCTTGCAATGAGTCGGTGCTCGATCCGCAGCTCGCGCGCAACTTCGCGCAGGCGATGCGCGCGCGCTCGTTCGATCAGGGCAACGCGTCGGATCTGTGGTGGACCGAGCCGCTCGAAGCGTTCGCGCCGCCCGGCCTGACCTGCGCGAAGTGCGGCGGAACGGCGTTCGACAAAGAGCACAACATCGTCGACATCTGGTTCGAGTCGGGGGTAACCTGGCGCGCCGTTCTGGTGGAGCGCGGGATGAAGTTCCCCGCCGACGCGTACCTCGAGGGCGGCGATCAGTACCGCGGCTGGTTCCGCTCGAACCTGATCACCTCGGTCGCAACGCGCGGGGTCGCGCCGTACGAACAGGTGATCTCCTACGGCTGGGTCGTGGATCAGCACGGCCACGCGATGCACAAGTCGGCCGGCAACTACATCGCCGTCGAAGACGCGATCGCCAAGTACGGCGCCGACCTGCTGCGCTTGTGGGCGGCGTCGACCGACGTCTTCGTCGGCGACGTGCGGCTTGGCGCGCAGCTGCTCGACAACGTCTCGAACGTCTATCGCAACCTGCGCAACCGGCTGCGCTTCCTGCTCGGGCTGTTGAACGATCTCACGCCCGCGGCGGTCGTGCCGCGCGAGCGGATGGAGCCGCTCGACCGCCTCGCGCTCGATGCCGTCGACGCGTGGGCGCACGAGGTCGTCGGGCATTACCGCGCGTTCGACCTGCACGCCGCGTATCTGGCGATCCAGCGCTTCGCCGAAGAAGATCTGTCCGCGTTCTACGGCGACGCGCTCAAGGACCGGCTCTACTCCTCGGCGCCGAACGCTCCGCGCCGTCGCAGCGCGCAGTCGGCGCTGCTCGAAACGTTCCGCACGCTGAGCGTCCTGCTGGCGCCGATCCTGTCGTTCACCGCCGAGGAAGCGTGGCAGGCGCTGCCGGAAGCGCTGCGCGGCGCCGACGAGTCGGTCTTCGATCTCGCTTTCCCGCGAATCGAAGCCGTCGACGAGGATGCGCTGGGGGCGTGGTCGCTACTCAAGCAACTCCGCACGCAAGTCGCCGCAAGCGAAGGCATCCGCGACTTCCAGCTCGACGCGACCGTCGAGGTGCCGCCCGCCTTCTACCCGCGCTTCACCGCGCTCGGCGACGGCCTCCGCGAAGCGCTCGTCGTCTCATCGCTCCGCGGGCTCAGCTCGTCGCCGGCAAGCAGCAACGGCGACGTCGGGTCAGCGGTGGCCGGCGCACGCGTCGAGCTCTTCCCCGCCGCAGGCGAGAAGTGTCAACGCTGCTGGAAGTATCTCCCGCTCGGCAGCGACCCGGGGCATCCGACACTCTGCGCGCCCTGTGCGGAAATCGTGCGCGACCTGGAACGCGCCCCCTAGCGCCGTGTCATCCTGACTGCACCGTGTGCTCACCGTGTGTCATCCTGAGCTGCACCGTGTGTCATCCTGAGCTTGTCGAAGGATGGCCGCGCTTGCCCATCAGCTCGCGCGAGAAGCGATTAGCTCCACCTAATCACCGTGTTCGCGCCGCTGATGACGGCGCCGACCCGTTCGCCGGGCTGACGATGGTATTTGCCGGAGTGCACGGCGGCAAACGCTGCTGCGCCGCCGGGCTCGGCAACGACGCGCGTCCGGCCCCAGAGCGAAGCGCGCGCGTCGGCGATGTCGGCGTCGCTGACGAGCACGACGCCGTCGATGAAGCGTTGCGCAATCGGAAACATCAGCTCGCCGACGCGGCGCGGCGCGAGCGAGTCGTTCGCGATGCTCCCCGCGGGTGCGTCGACCGGCCGGCCCGCGGCCAGCGCGTCGCGCAGCGTCGGGGCGCCTTCCGGCTCGACGGCGACGACCTTTAGGCGATGCTCGTACCACGCGGCGATGCCGCCGATGAGCCCGCCGCCGCCAACCGCGACGAGCAGCGTGTCGAGCTCGGGTTCCTGCTCCTCGAGCTCCATCGCGAGCGTTCCTTGGCCGCACAGCGTCTCGAACGAATCGAACGCGTGCACCGCCAGCGCACCGGTCTCGGCGATGTGGCCGAGACTCGCCTCATACGCATCGGAGTAGCGATCGCCGCCGACGACGATGCGCGCGCCGTAGCTCTCGATGCGCGCGATCTTGGCCGGCGATGAAACCGTCGGCACGAAGATGACTGCCGGAACGCCGAGCGTCATCGCCGCATAGGCGACCGCCGCGCCATGGTTTCCGCCCGATGCCGCGACGACGCCCGCCGGCGGGATCTCGCGGCTCAGCAGGTTCGCGAATGCACCGCGCGTCTTGAACGAGCCGGCATGCTGCAGCGACTCGAGCTTGAGCGTTACACCGTCCACCTCAACGACCGGAGTCCGCCGGATGTAGGGTCTGATCGTACGCTCGGTAGCGACGATCGCTTCCGGGCTGACGGCATCATACCGCATCATCATACCGTCATGAACACGATCCTAAGGCGCTTCGCTTCACGGCGGACGACGACTGCGGGAGCTTCCGTGAGTCATCGACGCTCTGCCGCATGGACCGTCGCTTTACGGGGCGGGGACAACATACCAGGCCGCACGGAGCGCGCATCAGAGGGGGTTGGGCCGCCGGACAGACAGGGTCGCGGTTACGCCCTAGGTCCAACCCGCTGCTTGATCCGCGAAACGACGGCGTCGGTGAATGCTTCGGTCGAGATCGCGTCGTGCTGGGTCGTCGAGGTCGGCGGTGCGCGGGCCGGCGGCGAGTGCTTCGGCGACGGCGGTTTCGATTTGAGTTGCCGCTTCGTCGTTGCCGAGGGAGAAGCGGGCGAGCAGGGCCGCCGAGAGGATCGCGCCGCAGGGGTTTGCGATGCCGCGGCCGGCGATGTCGGGGGCGGTGCCGCTGATCGGCTCGTAGATGCCGAATCCTCGCGCGTGCGGATCGGCGCCGAGGCTCGCGCTGGGGGCGGTGCCGATCGTACCGGTGATCATGGCGGCTTCGTCGGAGAGGATGTCGCCGAACATGTTCTCGGTGACGATGACGTCGAACGCGCGCGGGTCGCGCACGAGTTGCATCGCCGCGTTGTCGACCAGCATGTGCTCGAGCGTCACGTCGGGGAAGTCGCGCGCGACGTCGATCGTGATGCGGCGCCACAGCTGCGAGCTCAGCAAGACGTTCGACTTGTCGACCGACGTCACGAGCTTGCGCCGCGTGCGGGCGAGGGCGAAGCCGAATCGGACGATGCGCTCGATCTCGAAGTCGCGATAGACGAGCCCGTCGCGGGCAGTCAGCACGCCGTTTTCTCGCTCGAGGCTCTTCGGGCCCGAAATACAATCCTCCGGTGAGCTCGCGCACCATGACGAGATCCATCCCGCGCACCAGTTCAGCCCGCAGCGGCGAGCGCGACTCCAAGCCGGGGAACGCGTACGACGGCCGGACGTTCGCATACAACCCGAACGCTTTGCGCAGTCCGAGAATCGACGCTTCGGGCCGATTTTCGGGCGTGCGATCCTCGAAGCCCGGCCCGCCGACGGCGCCGAACAGGATCGCGTCGCTCGCGCGCGCGAGCGCGAGCGTCTCGTCGGGGAGCGGCGTGCCGTGCGAGGCGATCGCCGCCGCGCCGACCGGTGCTTCCTCGAACGTGCACGACGGTATTGCCGCCGTGCAGCACGCGCACCGCCGCCGCGGTCACCTCCGGGCCGATCCCGTCGCCCGGCAGGACCGCGATCCGGCTCACCGAGCGGCTTCCCACGCACGGACCGTGGGAATCTTCGCCGCCAGGAATTTCAGGACGCCGCCGCCGAGCACGAACTGTTTGCGCAGTGGATCGAGGGCGAACCGGATCGGTTCGCCGCCGTCGGCGCGCAATGTTTCGCCGTCGACGTCGATCGCAATCGTGCGCGCGCCCATCAGCTCGTCCGACCGTTGCCTGCGGCAGGATCACCGGCACGACGCCGTTGTTGTAGGCGTTCTCGTGGAAGATGCGCGCGAAGCTCGGCGCGATCACCGCGTGGAAGCCGCGTCCGAGCAGCGCCCAGGCGGCGTGCTCGCGCGACGAGCCACAGCCGAAGTTCTCACCTGCGACGACGATCGATGCACCCTTGTGCAGCGCGAGCAGATGCGCGCCGTCGGGCATCCCCTCGAAGAGGTGATCGCCCATCCCCTCGGCGTCGATGCGGGTGAGGTAGTGCGCCGGAATGATCTGGTCGGTGTCGATGTTGGCCCGCGGGATCGGGAGGATGGCCTTCACGATCATGCTGTCACTTTCGTCCTTCGACGAGCTCAGGAATGGAAGTATCCTTCGACAAGCTCAGGATGACCAAGCTGAAATGGATCATGCGAGGACTGCTTCGCGGGCGGTGATCTCGGAGGGGGAGGCGATGCGGCCCAGGATGGCCGAGGCGGCGACCACGGCGGGGGCGGCGAGGTGGACGCGGCCGCCGTCGCCCATGCGGCCGGGGAAGTTGCGGTTCGACGATGAGACGCAACGCGTCCCCGCCGCCAGCACGCCCATCGACATCCCCAAGCACGGTCCGCACGATGAGTGGGTCCACAGCGCGCCGGCGTCTTGGAAGATGTCGTGCAGCCCCTCGCGTTCGGCTTGCCGGCGCACCAACTGCGAGCCCGGCGTGATGATCGTCGGAACGCTGACCTGCTGCCCGCGCAGCACCGCCGCCGCAGCGCGCAGGTCGCCGATCCGCGAGTTCGTGCACGAGCCGATGAACGCCTGATCGATCGCGATGCTGCGCAGCGCTTGGCCCGGGACCAGATCCATGTACGCCAGCGATTCCGCGGCTGCGTCGAACGGAACGACGCCGTCGATGGGCGCGTTCTCGCCGGGGTTCGTCCCCCACGACACGACCGGCCGGATCGCGTTGCCGTCGATGGTGACCGTAGCGGCGTATTCGGCGTCGTCGTCCGCCTGCAGCGCGACCCAGTTGTCCGGCGCGGCCGGCGTCGCCGCCAGGTAAGCGGCGGTCGTCGCGTCGGCGGCGATGATGCCGGTGGTCGCGCCCGCTTCGATCGCCATGTTGCACAGCGTCATCCGCTGCTCCATGTTGAGCGCGCGAACAGCCGAGCCGGTGTATTCCAGAACGAAACCGGTGCCGCCGCGGAAGCCGATCGTCGCGATCACCGACAGCGTGAGGTCCTTGGCGGTTGCGTCCGGCGGCAGCTCGCCGGTGATCTCGATGCGCATCACCTTCGGTCGCTGCAGGATCAGGCAGCCGGCGAGCATCGCGCCTGCTTGTGCCGTCGTCCCGATGCCCAGCGCGAACGCGCCGAGCGCGCCGAGCGTGCAGGTGTGGCTGTCGCCGCAGCAGACCGTCATCCCCGGCGTCACGTATCCGCGCTCGGGGACGAGCACGTGACAGATCCCGTTGTTGCCGATGTCGTGAAAGCGGATCCCTTGGCGCTTGGCCCAGGTGCGCACGGTCTGCGCTTGAATCGCGGTCGCCGCGTCCTTGGCCGGCGCGACGTGATCGATCATCGCGACGATGCGATCGGGCTCGTAGAGCTTGTCGCCGAAGTCTTTCTCGATCGCGATCGCGCCGGGCGGCGTGGTGATCTCGTGCGCAACGACGAGGTCCATGAACACCAGTGCGTTCCCGCCGGGGAGCTCCTCGACGACGTGCGCGTCCCAGAGCTTGTCAAACAACGATCGCTTCATGCGGGCTCCCCACTTTGCCGTTGCGCGCAACCCGCTGATCAGCCTGAGCCGGTCGAAGGGAGTCGACGGTTCGACCGACGGCGCTGACGATGGCGGCCAGCGACGCGGTCACGATGTTGGGGTCGATCCCGACGCCCCAGACGCTCGCGCCGTCGATGGCGACCTCGACGTACGAGACGGCGGACGCGTCCTCCCCCGCCCGGACCGCGTGCTCGTGATAGTCGCGCACGTGCACGTCAATCTCGAACGCGCGCTGCAAGCCGTCGACGAACGCGTCGATCGGTCCGGTGCCGTCGCCGTACACCGTGCGAGCGGCGACGCCGTCGGTCAAGGTGGCGTCGATCGTGCACGGCGTGCCGGCGACGCCGTCGTTGGTCGTCACGTAGCCGGCCAGCCGCAGCCGTCCGGCGCGCACGTACGTCGCTTCGAACGCGTCGCGGATCTGCGCCGGCGTGATCTCACCGCCCGAGGCTTCGGTCCAGGCCTGGATCACCCGGCTGAACTCGACCTGCAGGCCGCGCGGGAGGTCGAGTCCATGGCCGGCATGCAGAACGTAGGCGACGCCGCCCTTGCCGGACTGGCTGTTCACCCGAACCACGGCTTCGTACGTTCGGCCGATGTCCTTGGGGTCGAGCGTGAGGTACGGCACCTGCCACTTCCCGTCGGTCCGGTTCGGCAGCGCCGCGAATCCCTTTTTGATCGCGTCCTGATGCGAGCCGGAGAAGGCCGTGAATACCAGCTCGCCGCCGTACGGATGGCGCGGGTGAACCGGCAGACGGTTGCACTCCTCCACCGTGCGCACGATGCGCGGCACGTTCGACAGGTCGAGCCGCGGTTCGACACCTTGCGTCGCCAGGTTGAGCGCGAGCGTCACGATGTCGACGTTGCCGGTGCGCTCGCCGTTACCGAACAGGGTCCCTTCGACGCGGTCGGCGCCCGCCATCAGCGCGAGCTCGGCCGCCGCGACGGCGGTGCCGCGATCGTTGTGCGGATGGAGGCTGAGCACCACGGCGTCGCGATCGCGCAGGTTGCGGTGCATCCACTCGATCTGGTCGGCGTAGATGTTCGGCGTCGAGTGCTCGACCGTCGCGGGAAGGTTGATCACGATGGGGTCCTTCGGCGTGGCCCCCCATTCGTCCATCACGGCCTCGCAGATCGCCTTCGAGAAGTCCAGCTCGGTCGCGGTGAACGTTTCGGGCGAGTATTCGAGGCGCACCCGCGTGCGGTGCGCGATCCGCGCCGCGCGCTGCTTGATGCGCCGCACTGCCTGCACGGCGACGTCGATCACGCCGTCCCGGTCCAGGCCGAAGACCACGCTGCGGAACAGCGGCGAGGTCGCGTTGTAGACGTGCACGATTGCGGACTCCGCGCCTTCGATCGCCTCGAACGTCCGGTCGATCAGATCGGATCGCGCTTGGGTGAGCACCTGGATCGTGACGTCGGGCGGGATCAGGCGTCGCTCGACGAGCTCGCGCACGAAGTCGAAGTCGGGCTGCGACGCGGATGGAAAACCGACCTCGATCTCCTTGAAGCCGAGCCCCACCAGCAAATCGAACATCGCGCGCTTGCGCTCCGGTCCCATCGGCTCGACCAGCGCCTGATTGCCGTCGCGCAGGTCGACGCTGCACCACAACGGCGCCGTCTCGATCCGGCGGCTCGGCCACCGCCGGTCGTCGAGCGGGACTTGCGGGAACGGTTGGTAGCGTTCGATCACGTCAAGTGCTCCTCGTACGACATAATGCGATCGATCTGCGCACGCAGACGGCTCAGCGCGATGTCCGGGCCGTCGAATGAGAAACGCGCGGACACCGTCGCCTCGGCTTGGACGGCGATCCGGGTGGTGCGGCAATTGAATCGGTGGGCCAGGTTGACGATGCGGGCGACGGAGCGCACGTCGCGCAACGTCAGGTCGCAGGTCATGCCCGCGCTTCCATCAGATCGTCGACCGTCATGCCGGCCGGGATCATCGGCCACACGTTCTCGGTCGGGTGGCACGCGCAGTGCAGCAGTGCCGGCCCGCGCGAGGCGATGAACCGTTCGATCACGTCGCCGGCGTGCGCCGGCGCGGTGACGGCGTACGCGTCGATCCCGTAGGCGCGGGCGATCGCGACGAAGTCGGGGTTGTCGGCCAGGTTCGTCGCCGAGTAGCGCTGGGAGAAGAAGAGCTCCTGCCACTGGCGCACCATGCCGAGGTTCTGGTTGTCGATCAACACGATCTTGACGGGGACGTCGTAGCGCCGCAGCGTCGCAAGCTCCGGCAGGCACATCTGGAAGCCGCCGTCGCCGACGATCGCGTAGACCGGCGTTCCGGGATTCGCGTACGCGGCCCCGATCGCGGCCGGGAAATCCGAAGCCCATCGCGCCGAGTCCGGCCGAGGTGGCGTACTTGCGCGGGTGCGCGGGCTGCGCGCGCTGCGCGGCCCACATCTGATGCTGCCCGACGTCGGTGGTGACGATCGCGTCGGGCGGGATCGCGGCGAACAGTCGGTCGAGCACGCCGGTCGCCGACAGTTCGTCGTTCTGCACCCGATCGCTGGGCAGCGGGCCGCCGAGCAGCCTCGCCTCGGCCGCCCAGTCGTCGAAGCGCGGCACGTGCCCGCGCGCGAGCTCGTCGACCAGCGCGCGCAGCGTCTCGCGCAGGTCGCCGTGCAGCGTGACGTCGGCCGGCACGATCTTACCGAACTCGGTCGCGTCGATGTCGGCGTGGATCACGGCCGCCTCGCGCGCGAAACGGTCGGGTTTGCCGGTGACGCGATCGTCGAACCGCATCCCCAGCGCGACCAGCAGGTCGGCGCGCTGGACGGCCTTGTTCGCCGCCTTGAGCCCGTGCATGCCGAGCATCCCGAGATAGTTCGGGTCGCCCGGCGCCGCGGCACCCAGCGCATTGATCGTCGCGGCGTGCGGCAAGCCGAGCATCGCGACGAACAGCCGGTACAGGTCGACGGCGCCGGCTCGCACGCCGCCGCCGATGATCGCGACCGGCCGCCGCGCGGCGCGAATCCGCGCGACGGCGTCGCGGACCGCGGCATCGGACACACGCGGTCCATCGCCGCCGCCGTACGCCGGCGGTTCGGGGCCGGCGGTGGCGTCGATGCGTGCCTTGAGCACGTCGTTGGGGATGTCGACGAGGACCGGCCCGGGCCGCCCGTGGCGCGCCAGCGCGAACGCCTCGGCGATCGTCTCGCCGATCCGGTGCACGTCGGAGACGAGCATGTTGCGCTTGGTCACCGGTTGGGTGATCGCGCAGACGTCGGCCTCTTGAAAGCCGTCCGTCCCCATCAGCTCGGTGCGGACTTGGCCGGTGATCGCGACGAGCGGGACGCTGTCCATCATCGCGTCGAGCAGGCCCGTCACCAGATTCGTCGCGCCCGGACCCGAGGTCGCGCAGCACACGCCGACGCGACCCGACGTGCGCGCATAGCCGCCCGCCGCGAACGCCGCGGCGGCTTCGTGCCGAACGAGGACGTGCCGCACCGCGATGCTCGTACAGAGCATCGTAGAGCGGCATGATCGCTCCGCCGGGGTAGCCGAAGATCGTCTCGACGCCCGCTCGTTCGAGCGCCTCGACGACGGCTTGCGCGCCGTCATCACGCCGTCGTCACAAGACCCGGAAGCGCAGGTCTTCGTCGGCTTCGGCCGCGGTGGTCCCGCCGTTGAGCCACGGCATGAGACCGCGCAGCTCGGTGCCGACGTGCTCGATCTCGTGCTGCGCCGCCTTCTCGCGGAAGGCGCGGAACGACGGCTTGCCCGAGGCGTGCTCGGCGACCCACTCCTGGGCGAACGAGCCGCTCTGGATCTCGCCGAGGATCTTGCGCATCTCGGCCCGCGTCGATGCGTTGACGATGCGCTCGCCGCGCGTGTAGTCGCCGTACTTGGCCGTGTTGCTGATCGCGTCGCGCATCCCCTCGATCCCGCGCTCGTACATCAGATCGACGATCAGCTTCACTTCGTGCAGGCACTCGAAGTAGGCCATCTCGGGCGCGTACCCCGCGTCGACCAGCGTCTCGAAGCCGGCCTTCACCAGCGCGCTCATCCCGCCGCACAGAACGGCCTGCTCGCCGAACAGATCGGTCTCGGTCTCCTCGCGAAACGACGTCTCGAGGATGCCGGCCCGGCCGCCGCCGATCGCCGACGCGTAGGCGAGCGCGATCGAGCGCGCGTGTCCGGTCGCATCTTGATGGATCGCGACCAGGCACGGCACGCCGCGGCCCGCTTCGTACTCGGTGCGCACGAGCCGTCCCGGACCCTTGGGCGCGATCATGATGACGTCGACGTCGGCCGGCGGGACGATCGTGCCGAAGTGGATCGCCGAAGCCGTGCGCAAACGTGAGCGCCATGCCGGGGCGAAGGTGCTCCACCACGTCGCGCATGTACACGCTGGGCTGTTCTTCGTCGGGGATGAGCATGATGACGACGTCGGCGCGGGTCACCGCGTCGGGAATCGACGCGACAGTGAGGCCGTCGCGCCGGGCCTCGTCGCGGCTGGACGAGCCGGCCCGCAAGCCCACCACGACGGAGTGGCGGGAATCGTGCAGGTTCAGCGCGTGCGCGCGTCCCTGGCTGCCGTAGCCGATGACGGCGATCGTCTTCCCGTCGAGTGCGCCGCGATCGACGTCGCGGTCGTAGTAGGCTTCCATCAGGTCCTCCGGAGATAAAAAAGCCCCCCGCCTATCCGGCGAGGGGCTTTTGCATGTGTGGGGCGACTGGTCGTCGTCTATGCGAAAGCTGCTCGCCGGTTCAGTGGAACCGCAAGAAGGACGCCAATAACGAGGACGAGCAGCCGAGCAGACATCGTGGGACCGTTTGTACTACGAACGCGAACGCTTGTCAACGGCTCGCCCGTGAGGAGAACCGTAACGATTCTGCCAGGACTGCCTAGCCGGAGAGCGGCTTCGCGACGGAGCTGAGCACGTCGGGTGTCCCCTCGATGCGCTCGAGATGCGGGTAGCGCGGCCCGCCGTGGTAGTCGAGCGAGACGGTACGGTACACGTCGCCGCCGCTGAGCAGCAACCGGATTGAGCCGCCGCGCTCCGCGGCCTTGAGGACGGCGTCCATCTGCGATTGACCGTCGGTGAGCGCGCGATCGTTCACGGCGACGATCTTCTCGCCCGGGCCGATCCCCGCGGCGAACGCCGGCGAGTTCCACAGCACGTCGACGACGGTGCCGTTTGCGTTGGCCGCGATCCCCAGCGAGTAGCGCAGGTCCATGCGGTGACGCCGGCCGCCGTTCTGCGCCTTCTCGATCTCGGAGATCTTGTCGGTGTAAACGAGCTTGTAGCCGCCGGCGGTGAACGGATCGGGTGGATGCGGCGCGATCTCGTCGAGATGGCGGTGAAGGAAGGCCGTCCAGTCGTACGGCTGCACCGCATCGAGCGCGGCGACGATGTCGGCGCGCGTGTACGTAACGACCTGCGCTCCCGTGTTCTCGCCGTGGCCGAAGAAGCTACGGGCGAGATCGTTGAGCGAACGGCGGCCGTGCGAGAGGTTGCGAATCGTCACGTCGGCGTCGAGCCACATCAGCGCGCCTTCGGGATAATAGTCGACGCTGCGCCGCTCGTTCTCCCATTCCGAGCCCGAGCCGTAGAGAACGCGACGCTTCGGTCGCGGTGTCGATAAGCGGGCGCCACAGACGGCCGTGCGTCGAGTCGAGCCGGGCGTACGTCCCGGCTAGCGAGTCGAGCCATTCCTGCTTCGAGCGGATCCCGGCGCGTTCGGCTTGCAACTCGCCGTAGAACTGCGTCATGCCTTCGTAGACCCAAAGGGTCGTGTCGATCATCGGATCCTGAAGGTTGCGGGTCGCCAGATCGGCGGGGCGGCGATACTTGCCGTTCCAGGAGTGGTTCCACTCATGCGAGAGCAGATCGCCGTCGGCGATCAGGGCGGAATGGTCGGTGAGAAAGTCGCCCGCACTGCCGTCGTCGCTCGACTGGTGATGCTCCACGCCCTCGCCGGGCATCACGTCGCTCAGCGTCAACAAGAACGTGTAGTGGTTGAAATGGCGCCAGTGGTACAGCCCGTGCATCTGCGTGACGAGGTTGCGCAGCTTCTGGATCGTCGCGTCGGGAACGTCGAGTTCGTCGGAGGTGTCGGCGAACGCCGCGAGCTCGACCGGCGCGCCTTCGAACTCCCCGAGACGCCACGTCCGCGCGTTGATCCCGGCGTCGAGCGGCGAGTCGATCAACATCTCCTGCGAGACCGTCTTGAACGAGATCTCGGCGCCGCTGTGCGACAGCGTCTCCAGCGCGGTCGCGTACTTCCAATCGGCGCCGGGGAGCGTGAGCGACGGCGCGATCTGCTGCGACGCGTAGTCCGCGACCTTCGGCGTCAGGATCACCTTGTTCCAGGTCAGCGAGAGCAGGTTCGGCGTCGAGAGCCGCGCCGTGCTGTAGTTTCCGGCGTTCGCCCCGAGATAGACGAAGTTGACGTCGATCGACGTCGCGCCGGCCGGCACGTCGAGGTGGATCGCATAGAGGTCGACCGGGTCGCGGGTCCAGGTAATCGGGCGTCCGCCGATGCTGATGTGCAATCCGGCGAGATTCGGGATCGGCCCGCTCGGCGAGTGCTCGCCGGGAATCCACTTCGGATAGATGAGTGTCAACGGCCCGGGCGCCACCGGCACGCGCTCGTTCACGGCGAGCAGACCTTGCACGGCGTGCGACGCATCGACGTGGAGAACGATCGGGGCTTGCGTTTGCGCGGACGCGCGCGTCGCGGAGACGGCGGCCACGCTCACCGCCAAAGAGAACGCCACCAGCGCAGCCGCGCGAATCGAGTTCACCACAAGCTGCGCTTCGGTTCCGCGCAGCCCGGTCCTAGGCTTCATGAAGCCAACCGGTCGACGATACGTGCTGCCGTTAGACCCCGCGGCTCCCGGAAGAAATGCCACCGTGCTGGCACTCAAACATCGTAGAATCGACCCTGTGGCATTTCCGTTTCCGATTGGAGTCTCGGGATTTGTCGATCCCGACGACGAGCCGTATATCGCATTCCTCGAGCTGTGCGCGGCGGCGCGGCGGGGTCTTGGTCTGCCCAGCTACACACGCGACGATCTCGAGCGGCTCTTCGCGCTCAAAGACATCCCGGCGCCGCCGGAGGACTTGCCGCCGAACGTGATCCGGCTGCCTGGTCTCTAGCATGATCATGCTAGGAACTTGCAAACCAGACGCCGTAAGCTCTCGCCATGATCTCTCTGTTCGCGGCGCCGCCGAGTCTGCTGACCGAAACCGAGACCGAGATCGTGCGGCTGCTCGCCGCCGGCCATAACACCCCGCAGATCGCACGGCTCATGAACCGCAACTTGAACACGGTTCGCACCCATATCCGCAACGCGGCGCTGAAGCTCGAAGCGCATGGCCGCCTCGACCTGCTGGCGCGCGCGTACCGGCTCGGCATCCTTCCTGGGCGTGGCCCAGAGGAGCTATAGCCTGAGGCGAAAGCCGATCGTCGGGGCGAAGCCGACGTTGCGATCGGCGATCATCCCCGGAAAATCGTCGTAGTGCGCCGAGTAGTTCAAGTAGCGTACGCCGTACAGCAGCTCGCCGTTCTTCGAAACGCGATGGGCGATGCGCGCCGACAGATCGACCTGCGCCGCATTCTCGGGATCGGCGAACGTCAGCGTGTTCGAGGGCTGCACGCACGGCAGCGCGGTACCAAACGACTGGCAGATGAAAGGAGACGTCGGGATGCGCGTGTATTGCACGCCGCGCATGCGCGGATTCACCGCCGCCCAGTATTCGATCCGGTCCCGCCCGCGCTGCACCATTTGTCCGAGCTCGAACCGCGCGCCGGTGACCCGCGAGTACTGCGCCTCGGAACCTTCGATCGGCACGACGACGAAGCCGCGCGTGTACGCGAAATTCCCGCTGGCGACCCCATAGTTCGTGAGCTGGTTGTAGACCGTTACGCCGGCCCCGGCGAACCAGCCGCCGGCGAACGAGCGCCGGTACGTCGCGTTCACGATCGAGAGCCGCGTCGATTGCGCGCCGTCGCCGCCTCCGCCGTAGGTAAACGTCGCCGCCGGCAGACCTTCGATGCGCAGGCTGTCGTCACGGTGTCGCAGGACGAGCTCGCCCAGCGGCAGCGGTGCGAACGTAACCGCGTCGGCTTGTCCGCCGTTGACTTGATGCTGCCCGACGAGCGGGTTCACCGTCAGCGCGAGACTGGTTTGCACGGGGTCGCGCCGGCGGCCCCCGCCGTCCATGCCAAGAGCGCAGCCGTCATGGCGGCGAAGCGCAAACGCCCGTGTCTCACCGTCACCCTCACCGCTATTCCGTTCCCGCATCGTCCGGCGGCGCCTTCACGAACGCGTCCCGGAAGGCCGCCCAACGGTTCTCTTCGATTGCGGCGCGCGCGCCTCGCACCAGGCCGGTCAGCGCCGCGACGTTGTGGTAGGAGAGGAGACGCTGACCCGAGCGTCTCGCCCGAGCGAAACAGGTGCGACAGGTAGGCGCGCGTGTACGTGGCGCACACGCGGCAGTCGCAGTCCTCGTCGATCGGCGCGAAGTCGCGAGCGTAGCCCGCGTTGCGAACGTTGAACTCCCGGCCGTCGCGGGTGAGCACGCGACCGTGCCGTCCGCTACGGGTCGGGTAGACGCAATCGAACAGGTCGATCCCGCGATCGATCCCGGCCAAGAGATCGCGCACGGTCCCGACGCCCATCAGATAGCGTGGTTTGTTCGCCGGGCAGCAGCGCGGCGGTGAAGCGTGCGACGCGATCCATCTCTTCGCGGCTCTCGCCCACCGACAGGCCGCCGATCGCGTATCCGGGCAGGTCCAGCGCGATCAGCTCGGCGGCGCTGCGCGCGCGCAGCCCCTCGTCGAGCCCGCCCTGCACGATCCCGAACAGCAGCGTGCGATCGGCATGACGGCGGGCCGCGAGGCAGCGTTCCGCCCAGGCGCTCGTCCGGGCGACGGCCGCCTCGAGCTCGGCGCGCTCGGCGGGGAGCTTGACGCACTGATCGAGCGCCATGGCGACGTCGACTCCCAGCGCTTCCTGAAACGCGACGACGTTCTCGGGCGTGAAGCGATGTTCGCTGCCGTCGAGGTGCGAGCGGAACGTCACGCCGCCGGCGTCGATCTTGCGGCGCGACTCGAGGCTGAAGACTTGATAGCCGCCCGAGTCGGTGAGGATCGGGCCCGTCCCAAGCCATGAACCGGTGCAGCCCGCCGGCCGCCGCCAGCGTGTCGCCGCCCGGCCGCAGCCAGAGATGATAGGTGTTCGCGAGCACGACGCTCGCGCCGACCTCGCGCAGATCCTGCGGCTCGAGCAGCTTGACGTCGCCGAGCGTTCCGACCGGCATGAAGCACGGCGTCGCCACCTCACCGTGCGCCGTCGTCAACGTTCCGCGTCGCGCCGCGCCGGACGTCGCGCGCAGGGTGAAGTCGCCGGCCGCCGTCATCACTGTGGAAGGCGGAGCATGGCGAGCGTCGCCAGATACTCGGGCGGCGGTTCGCTCTCGAGCGCGATCATCTGTTTGGTGCGCGGATGCTTGAAGCGCAGCCGCCAGGCGTGCAGCGCTTGGCCCGGGAGCGGCAGCCGCGAGTCGCTGCGGCCGTAGATCGCATCGTTGACGAGCGCGTGCCCGAGCGCCGCCATGTGCACGCGGATCTGATGCGTGCGGCCCGTTTCGAGGCGAAACGTCAGCTCGCTCGCGCCGCGCAGCCGTTCGCGCACCGCATAGTGCGTTACGGCGGGCTTGCCCTGTTCGCGGATCGCGTACTTGAGCCGGTTGCGCGGATCGCGGCCGATCGCACCGCGGATCGCGCCTTCGGCGTCGTCGGGGACGCCGACGACGATGCCGCGATATTCGCGCTCGATGTACCGCGCCTGCATCGCGCGGCCGAGCGTGGCCAGCGCGGCGTCCGTCTTTGCGACCAGCAGCAGTCCGGACGTGTCGCGGTCGAGCCGGTGCACGAGCCCCGCGCGCAGCCGCTCGCCGGGCAGCTCCGCAACGTGCGCGAGCAGCGCGTTGACGAGCGTCCCGTCGGAGGTGCCGTGGGCCGGATGCGTCACCATCCCCGCGGCCTTGTCGACCACCAGCAGATCGTCGTCTTCGTACACGACGTCGATGGCGATGGCTTCGGGCTGCGCGTCGAGCACGCGCGGCGGGTCGATCGTGAATTCGATGCGGTCGCCGGCGTCGAGCAGCGTGCTGGGTTTGCCGGACGCGCCGTTGACCGTCGCCGCGTTGTCCCGCAAGGCCGCGGCGACGTGGGAACGCGAGAACCCCGTCAGCCGCGCGGTGAGGACGTCGAGCCGCAGGCCGGCCTCGGCGTCGTCGACGACGTGCGTCAGACGCGCCTCTCACGGCGCAGCTGCGAAAGCACGCAGCAACGCGACGCCGACGGTGATGCACGCGTCGGCGACGTTGAACACGTTCGGCCAAATCGTGCGGAAGTCGATGAAATCGACCACCCAGTGATGCTGGAAGCGGTCGACGATGTTCCCGATCGCCCCTCCGACGATCATCCCGAACGCGACCCGGACGAGCATCGACCGCTTCACCGCGTCGCGAAAGGCGTAGGTGAAGATCGCCAGCACGAGCAGCGCGAGCACGATCAACAGCACGGGCGAGTTGCCGAACATGCCGAACGCGCCGTGCGTGTTCTGCACGTAGGTCCACCACAGGAGATGGGGGACGACCTCGCGGCTCTCGCCCGGCATGAACGAGTGCAGCACGACCGTCTTCGCCCAGCGATCCAGCAGGAAGACGACGACGGCCACGAGTCCAACGATGATCACCGGACGCGGGTTCGCGCGTCCTGGGCTCGTCCTGATTCGTTGAACTCCGGGCGCAAATCGGGGTCCGGATGCGCCCATGCATCGCCGAATCGAGCGGCGAGCGCAGCCTGCTTCTCGGCGAGCATCTCCCAGTTGTAGAGGTACCCCGGATTCTGGACGACCTCGATAAAGGCGACCGAGGCCCCTTGGATCCCCGGCTGCACCGTCGCGACGTGGCCCTGCCGCCGCGAAAATCGTCGGCGCCGTGCGAGACGTGCAGATCGGTGTCGACGTAGACGACGTCGCCCGGTTCGGGAACTCATCAAGCTCGGCGGCTTGACGTACTGGTAGAAGAAGCCGGCGACGCGGCCGAAGCTGCCGGTGATCAGCACGATCCCCGTCGCGACCAGAAACGCGCCCGCACCGATCTCGATCGCACCGAGATAGCGCTTGACGCGATTGAGCGCGCCGAGCGCGCGCGTGATCGCGGCGGCGGTGATCAAGAACGGCACCGCCAGGCCCATCGAGTACACGAACAGCAGGAACGTCGCGGGTCCGTACTTCTCTTGCGACGCGAGCAGGATGATCCCCGAGAGGATCGGGCCGATGCACGGTGACCATCCGGCCGCGAAGCCGATTCCGACCGCGAACGACGCCAGAAACGAGCGGTTGGCGCTGCGCACGTGCAGCCGCTTGTCCATCATGAGCGCGGGAATCTTGAAGACCCCGATCATGTTCAGGCCGAGGACGATCACGATCACCCCGCCGATCCGCGCGATCCAGTCCTTGTAGTCGACGAAGAACGAGCCCAGCGCGCTGGCCGACAGCCCGATCGCCATGAACACGACGGTGAAGCCGGCCACGAAGGCGAGCGCGTGCAGCATCACCCGCGCGCGGCTGCCGACGTCCTCCTGGGCCTTGAGCTCTTCTAGGCTCGACCCGGTCAGGAAGGAGAGGTAGGCCGGGATCAGCGGCAACACGCACGGCGAGACGAACGAGACGACTCCGGCGAGAAAAGCGGTGGCGATGTTGACGTTGGCGGTCACGGTACTCCCTGGGCGGACGGCCTGAAAGACCCGTCTGGATACGCCGCGGTGGCGCGGCGGGTTCCGCAGGAGCGTCCTGCAGCGCCGCGCTCGCGGGAGGCCGGGGCCGCACGCCGTAACCAGCGCGGGTGAGTCACTGGTTCGTCTATCCGAATATCGACCCGATCGCCTTTCACATCGGACCGGTGGGCGTCCATTGGTACGGGCTGTCCTACCTCTTCGGCTTCATCTGCGTCTTCTTTTGGATGAATCGGACCGCCGGGCGCCGGCGCCTCGGCCTCACGACCGACCAAATCCAGGATTTTCTGGTCTACGCGCTGATCGGCGTGCTGATCGGCGGGCGGACCGGGTTCGTCATCGCCGACGTCATCACCAAGCACAACCTGTCCGAGTACCTCGCGAGCCCGCTCAACTTCATCGCGATCTGGCAAGGCGGGATGGCCTTCCACGGCGCGCTCGTCGGCGTCATCCTCACGACGCTGCTGTTCCTGCGCAAGCATCCTGGCCTCACCTTCGGGATACTCGGGGACGAGGTCGTGCCGATGCTGTCGATCGGCATCTTCACCACCCGGCTCGTCAACTTCATCAACGACGAGCTGCCGGGCAAGCTGTGCCTGCCGGACCACCCCTACTGCATCCAGTTCCCAGCCTATCCCGACGGCTATCGCTACCCGTCGCAGATCTTCGAGGCCATCCTCGACATCCTCACCTTGCCGATCGTCCTGCTCGTCTACCGCAGCCGCCCGCCCGACGGCGTGGTGTTCTGGACGTGGTTCACGATTTACGGCATCACGCGGTCGGTCGCCGAGATCTGGCGCGAGCCCGGCTTCACGGTGCTGGGCCTCGACGGGGGCCAGTTCGTCGCGGTGATCCAGCTCTTCATCGGCATCGCGATGATCGTGGTGTCCTACCGTCGCGGGAAACATACGGAGTCACGCGCTTCCGCGGTTCGCGCGTAGCGCCCGAGCGGGGTTTCCTTCCTCGCCCCGGCGAAGTGATCGGTCCATGCCCCTCGTCACCGGGTCGGTCGCCGAGCGCGTGGCGACGCTGCGCGAACGCGTCGACGAGGTCGCCGTCGCGGCCGGGCGCGCGCGCGGCTCCGTCTCGATTCTCGCCGTCACCAAGGCGCAGCCTCGCGACGCCGCGATCGCGGCGTTGGAAGCGGGCTTGCACGACGTCGGCGAAAGCTATTTGCAAGAGGCGCGCGCGAAGTACGTCGACCTCCCGCCGGGCACGAAGCATTTCCTCGGCCACGTGCAGCGCAACAAGGCCAAGGCGATCGCGTCGCTCTTCGACGTGGTGCAAGGCGTCGACCGGCTCGACGCCGGCCTCGCGCTGGCCCGGGCGGCGCGCGACGCGGGACGTCGTTTGCGCGTTCTCGTGCAAGTGAACGTTTCGCCCTCCGAACGATTCGGCACCAGGCCGGCCGACGCGCCGGCCCTCGCCGCGCGATTGCGCGACGAAGGCTTGGCGGTGGACGGCGTCATGGCGATCGGACCGCTCGACGGCGACGTCGACGCGGCGTTCGAAGCTGCCCGGGCGGCCTACGAGCGCGTCGGGGGCCCGACGTTGTCGCTCGGGATGTCCGGCGATTGGGAGCAGGCGGTTCGGCACGGCTCGACGATGGTGCGCCTCGGCACCGCGCTCTTCGGTCCGCGCATCGCAAGAGAGAGGAAGCCCGCATGAGCGTGTTCGCCAGAATCGGTTCGTGGTTCGCGATTCGCGACGAAGAAGAGGACGAGACGTATCCGACCGACGAGGTCGGCGCGAAGCGCAACGTCGTGCCGCTCAGCGACGCCTCGCGGAGGCCCGGCGGGTCGGTCGCGGTGTTTGCTCCGCGTTCGTTCGGCGACGTGACCGAGATCGCCGACGCACTGCGCGCGCGTCAAGTCGTTATCGTCAACGTCCAAGGTGCCGATCGCAATCTCGTCCAGCGTGTGGTCGACTTCACCTCCGGCGTCGCGTATACGATCGACGGCCGGATCCAGAAGCTGGCCGACGCGATCTACCTCGTCGTCCCGGCGGGGGTGAACGTCAACTCCGCCGGCGTGCGCGAGCAACTCGACAACGACGGCATCCTGGGCTTCAAGGACATGCGCTGATGGCCAAACTGACGATCGTCGACATCCAGCACAAGGCATTCAAGAAAGCGCTGCAGGGTTACGACCGCGGCGACGTCGACCAGTACCTCGAGGAGATCATGGAGACGCTCGAGGACGAGGCGCACGCGCGCGCCGCGCTCGAGGGCGAGGTTGCCGACTTGAAGGAGCGCATCTCGCACTTCAAGTCGATGGAAGACACGATGAACCAGACGCTTCTGCTCGCCCAGCGTACGGCCGACGAAGTGAAAGCGCACGCGCACAAAGAGGCCGATCTCATCAAGCAGCAGGCGCGCATCGCGGCCGAGCGCGAGATCGCCGAGCTCGGCGACCGCATCGACGACGCGCGGCGCGAGGCGCAGCGCCATCAGGACACCGCGGAGAAAGCGAAGAGCGAGCTCCGCTCGCTGCTGATGTCGCATCTGGCGATCCTCGAGCGCACGCCGCTGGTGGCCGCGCCCCAGTCGCCGGCCGTGGCGGCGGACGTCAATCGCCGACACGGACGCGATCGAACAGCTCCCGCTCGCCAACGGCGCACCGACCCACCTCGTCGTCGAGTAGTGTGCCGGCGCCGCGGGCGCCGACACTACGCTCGCGCGAGCTGGTCGCGCATCTCTTTGGCGCCCAGCGGCTGATTGTAGATCGGCGAGCCGGGTTGCTGCTTGCGTCCGCCTTCGACCAGCCCTCCGTTGTCGACCGCGTCGAAGCCGACTTCTTCGATCAGTTCCATCACGACGCGCTTGGCGGCGGAATCGTCGGAGGCGACCGGAACGGCGAGCCGGTCGGGCGCGCCCTTGGGCTTTCCTTCGCTGGCGAGCCGTTTGTAGAACAGCGTGTTGAAGGCCTTGACGACCCGCGCGCCCGGAACGAGCGCACGGGTGAACTCCGTCGCCGTCTTCGATCCGAGGTCCTCGACCTCGAAGTCCTCGGTGTACGGGTTCATCGCGTCGACGACGATCTTCTCGTCCCAGCCCTCGATCTCGCCGAGTGCTTCCTCACGCTTCGTCCAGGGGACCGCGATCAGGACGAGATCGCTTGCATCGACCGCATCCTGCGCCGTCGCCGCTTCGGCGTTCGGCCCGATCTCCGCGACGAGCGATCCCAGCGATTCCGGACCGCGCGAGTTGGCGATCCGCACGTGATGGCCGGCGCGCGCGAACACGCCTGCGGCACTTGCCCCGATGTTACCGGAGCCTAAGATCCCGATCTGCATCCGTTTCCTCTTGGCGGCGGGCGCCCGGGCGCTTCAGCCGCTGCTATCCCGGGACAGTACGCCACCGGGGTCCAAGATTCCGCGACCCGGTGGCAATGTCGTCGCCGCGTCCCCCGGCCTCCGGCGCACAGGGTCGTCTGGACCCGGCCGGCCGTTTGGTGGACGACCGGGGCGGGCTCTCCACGGCGCGCGCCCGGCTGCTTGCCGGCCCGTTCGCGCTTTAGAGATGAACCCCGATGCCGGCGAAGATCGCTTGGCCGGTATAGTGGTTCAGTCCCGAGTAGTAACGCAACGCAACCGATGCGTGCGGCGCAATCGGCGCCGAGACAAACGCGTCGGCGAGCGCGCCGGTCGTCAGCGGTGCGTTCAGGCGGCCGACGCCGACGCCGACACCGACGCGGAATGCGGTCGCCGGAACGTGCAACGCCGCTTCGGTCGTGAGCGCATAGCGGCCGCCGCCGCTGGTGAGCGGTGCGGCTAGCGAAAGCTGCGGGCTGAGGAGTGGAATGTGCACGCCGACACCGTGGAGCGTTACGACGACAGCGCCGGCGTTTTGCCCGTCGGTACTGTGCATCACGCCACCCTCGGCAGAGATCGGAAGAACGTCTTGTGCGCTCGCAATGGCGGGCGTAGCGGCCAGCGCCAGTGCGGCGAGTGCGAAGAAGAGGCTGAAGTGTTTCACCAACGCTCAACTACCGAGGCGCGTGAAAAGTTCGCGAGTACCGAAGCCGGCAACAATCGCGCCCGATCGCGGAAACGAGCGTGCCGTAGGCTGGCGGGATGGACGCATTGGACTGGATGGGGAGCGCGATGCGGGCTGCCCGGGCGCAGCTCGACGTGGCGACCCAGAACTTGGCGAACGTCTCGAGCGATGGGTTCCGGCGTGTCGCGGCTGAGGTAACGCTGACGGCTCGCGGGCTGGTCGCTGCCGGCCGCCCGACCGACGAACAGGGCGCGGTCCGGTCGAGCGGGCGGCCGTTCGATCTGGCGCTGCTCGGTGAGGGAGCGTTCCGGGTCGGCGACGCCGCAACGCGCGCCGGCGCCTTCACCCGCGACCGGGACGGGTGGCTCGTCGACGACCGCGGCCGCCGGCTGCACGGCGCCCGCGGCCCGTTGCGCGTGTCGGCGGAGGCGAAGGTCGAGGCCGACGGAACCGTGCGGGACCGGGGACGCGTCGTAGACCGCATCCCGTTGCCACGCGGAACGCACGTCCTCGCCGGGGCGCTCGAAACGAGCACGGTCAATGCGATCGGCGAGACGCTGACGATTCTGACGGCGCAGCGAGCGTTCGAGACCGCCCAGAAAACCTTGCTCGCGATCGACGCGACGCGCGAGAAGCGAGCCAATGACATCGCTCGGGTGCAGTGAGCGGTGGGCCGTGGCGGGGCACGACACCGCGTGCGGCCAACGGACCCGCGTGAGATCCGCGATCGATGAACTCCTCGACAACGCCGCAGCGCATCATGCCTCCGGCGGCCCCTCCGCGCAGGCCGGCCCGAAGCACGTTGCGATCGTGACGTGCATGGACGCGCGGATCGACCCGGTTCGGATCTTCGGCCTCGGCCACGGCGAAGCGTACGTCCTGCGCAACGCGGGCGGCCTCGTCACCGACGACGTCCTACGCTCGCTCGTGCTGTCGCAGCGCCGTCTCGGGACGCGCGAGGTGTTGCTCATGCACCACACCGGGTGCGGGCTGCTTGGAACCGACGAACCAGCGTTGCGCGCCGAAATCGTTGCCGACACGGGCCATGCGCCGCCCTATGGCTTCGGCGCGTTCGCCGACGTCGACGCCGCCGTGCGCGCGGCGATCACAACCGTTCGGGGACACGCGTTCCTGCCGCATCGCGACCGCGTCCGCGGCTTCGTCTACGACGTCCAGACCGGTCGAGTGCGCGAAGTGATCGCTTGAACGCCGCGGGAATCGGGCCGGAACCAAACCGTGGGTATTCGAGGACGTATGTCACGATTGATCGCGGGCTCGGCGACGAGGGCTCCGTTAAGGTGCAAGCGTGCGAGCGATCCGGAAACCAAGGTAGTTGAGCCGGTAGTCGGACGCGAACCAATAGCGGCTCGCCGAGCGGAGAAAGGCGGGAGCGATGAGCCAGGATCCGCCGCGCACGACACGGTGATAACAGTCAGCCCCCTCGATCCACGCCGAGCCGTCCGCCGGCGCGCCGCTGTAGGTGTCGTGGTAGCAATCCTCCGTCCACTCTCGGACATTGCCTACCATATCGAAGAGACCGAACCTGTTCGGGGCGAACGAGCCGACCGGCGCGGTTTGCCTGGCGTCCCATCGGCTCCCGCAGGCGTGGCAATTGGCATGGTTCGTGCCGACGGCATTGCCCCAGGGATAGGCCGTATGCGTGCCCGCGCGCGTCGCATATTCGTACTCGGACCCCGAGAGCAGCCGATACGACTTGCCGGTCTTTTTCGACAGCCAAACGACGTATGCTTCGGCATCGTCCCAGGAAACGTCGATCACCGGTCTGCGACCGCGGCCCCAGCCTTCATCGGAGGGCTTGTAGCCGTTACAGCCGGCGCCGGCCACGCACGCATCCCATTCGTCGAAGGTCACCTCAAACCGGCCGACTGCGAATTGTCGCGCGATCGTCACCCCGTGCTGTGGGCCTTCCTCGGCAGAATGCCCCGGCTCGCTTGACGGCGATCCCATCGTGAAGCTGCCGGCCGGCACCACCACCATCTCCGGGCAATGCACGCATTCCTTAAACGTGCCGCGCGGCTTCAGCGCCTTCTCTTGCATCCGCGATAGCGGCGCAACCTGAGTCGAAGCGGCAGACGGCGCCGGCATGGTGAGCCATAGAATGATAGCGGCGCCAAGCACGCACAGCCCAACGCGGCGTTCACGCCTGTCCATGAATCCGAATCCCACCGTCGATGTTTGAACGGACCGAAGGAATGGCTTCGACGTCCGGTTTTGCATGCCTGAAGCCAACGCGCGAAAACGCGATGTAGAACGCAGCGGCGTTCATCAGCGCCCAGATGGCAAAGCCGACGGTGTAGCCGCCGAGAAGATTCTTGCTGGCCGCCAGGGTGACCGTCATCGCGAAGCCGCAGGCCGCGCCGGCGGCCTTCGCCAGCCCGCTGACCGCGCCCACCTGCCGGAAGTAGAGCGGGATCAGCTTGACGACCACCGCCGCGGCGGTGCCGGATAGCAGCGCGAGCCCATAGATGGCGAACAGCTCGACCTGCAGCGAAATCTGCATCGTCAAGACCACGGCTAGAACGACCATAACGCCGAACAACCAGCCTAGGATTCTCATTGCATCGAAACGATCGGCAAGCCAGCCGCCCAGCGGCCGGGTGACGGCAACACAAACCACCAGCAGCGGGGTGTAGAGCATGGATGCCTGGACAGCATCCACGTGCCACCGGTCGAGCAGATATGTCGGCATCGCCGACGCAAAGAACGTGAGCGTGCCGAAGGACACCCAGTAAAGGTAGGGCACCAGCCAGACCACTACGCCCGAACGGTACACGGCGACGATTTCACGCAACGAAACGCCTTTGTGCTGCCCGTACGGCGAATCGGACGTAAAAACCCAGTAGACCGACGCCATCAAAAATGTGGAAATGGCGAAGATTGGGAATATCAGGCGCCAGCCGTCCGGGCCGTGCAAGACGTGGGTGACCAGGAACGTGACGGTCATCATGCCGATGGTGATTCCGATATTGCCCAGAGCAAAGATGCCAAGGGCTGTACCCTGCTTCGATTTGGGATACCAGGACGCCACATGAGCGTTGCCGACCACGAAGCTCGCGCCTCCGAGTCCGAGCAGCGACCCCAGCAGCAGCAAGGAGTAGTAGCCGTGGGCGAACGAGTCCGAAAAATAGGGGAAGGGTGACGCCCAGAAGCAAGAGCGTGAAAACCTTCCGGCCGCCGAACTTGTCCGTCAAAATGCCGAGCGGGATGCTGACCGCCGCTGCGAAAAGGGGCTCCATCGCCGCCAAAACGAGCACCTGGGTGGCGCTGAAGTTGTACCACTTGATCAAAAATGGCGCGAGCGCGGAAAACATTCCCCAAACCGCAAAACCGAGCGTAAACGCCAGGAACGATACGAACAAAACCCTGGAGTTGCCCGGCGGATCGGTCATCGGATCAACCGCGACAACTGGACTTTTCACGGCTTCCTCCTTACATTGTTTGATCCCGGCGGAAGGATTTCGATCTAGCCTTTGACCTGCGGGAACCGCGGCCTGGGCTCGCCCAGCGAGATTTTGTCGGCGTGAGAAGGTATACCTCGGCCGGTACCGGATTGCTCCAACCGAACGCGAGGCGGGGAGGTCGTCTTTGAGCGTGCCGTTCGTGCTGCACAAGCGAAGCCGGCGATGGTTCTGCAAATTAGGGAACTAGGCTAGGCATCTTTGGGTAACGCGGCGGACACACGCCGCGCGTAGCATCGCCGGCATGAACCGCGCGATGTACGCGGCTGCCAGCGGGATGGCGGCGCAGCAAACGCAGCTCGAGATCGTCGCCGACAATCTGGCGAACGCGGACGTCGCGGGCTTCAAGAGCGCCGCGGCGACGTTCGCCGACGTGCGCGCCGGCTCCATCGGTCTGGGCACGACCAGCGTCGGGAAGCATGCCGTTTTCGCGCAGGGCAAGCTGATGCGCAGCGGCGGGCCCTTCGACGTGGCGATCGACGGGCCGGGATTCTTCGTCGTGGAGCGCGGTCACGCGCGCGCCTACACGCGCAACGGCGAGTTCGCACGCGAGCCCGACGGCACCCTGCGCAACGGTGGAGGTTGGGCGCTGAGCGGCGTCCGCATCCCCGCCGATGCGCTCGCGGCACGCGTCGAGCGCGACGGCCGTGTCGTCATCGATACGCCGAACGTCAAAGGCCGAACGATCGCGCGGCTGCGGCTCGCGTCGTTCGCCTCGCCCGAAGCGCTGCGGTCGCTGGGAGCGACGCTCTTCGCTCCGACCGACGAATCGGGCCGGGCTCGGCTCTTCGCCCCGGGCGGTCGCGACGCGCCGTCGATCGCGTTCGGGATGCTCGAGCGATCCAACGTCTCTATCGTCGAGGCGATGATGCAGATCCTCGGCGCGCAGCGCGCGTACGAGGCCAATGCCAAGGGAGTGCAGGCGGCCGATGAGATGCTGCGCATCGCCAACAACCTCCATCGCGGCTGATCCGTGGAAGCAGCGGCAGCGTACCGCGCAGGACGTGGTGAGCGCGGTACTGTTCCGCGAAATCCTCAAGCCGCTCGCCGCGGGGCTGGGACCGATCGGCGAGATCGCGCTCGGTGCCGTCGCGGACCAGATGTTCGCGCGCGGGAATGATGAGCGACGAGCTCCGTGAAGCGGCCGTATGCGAGCTGCTGCCGGTCGTACGGCAAATCGCGCGCCGCGTGCAGCGGATGGTCCCGAGTGCCGACCTCGACGACCTGATCGGCGACGGCAGCGTCGGCCTCGTCCGCGCCGTCGACGCGTTCGACCCCGCCCGGGGAATCCCACTCGAGCAGTACGCGCGCCGCATGATTCTCGGTGCGATACTCAACGGGGTGCGGCGAATGGATCCGGTCTCGGAGCGGATTCGGCGGACGATGCGCGTCGCCGAACGGTCGCGCTTCGTTCTCGCGCAGGAGACCGGCACGCTGCCGGCACTCGGCGAGATGGAGCGATTGGTCGTCGGGCTCAGCCGCGCGCGTGCCGAGGCTCATCGCCGCATCCCGCTGTCGCTCGATGCGCCGCTGCCCAGCGGGGAACGGCTCGAGCCCGATCGCACCGGCGACCCGCAGGCCATCGTCGGCGAACGGCTGGAGCGCGCTCGAATCCGGACCGCGATCGCGGCCCTGCCGGCGCGACAGCGCGCGATCGTCGTCGCGCACTATTTCGCCGAGCGACGACTGCGTTCGCTCGTCGAGCCGATGCGCATCTCGCCGCAGCGCGTGTCGCAACTGCACCTCATGGCACTCGAGCGGCTGCGGGACGAGCTGGGGCGGACCGGATGAAGCGAACTGCCGCACCCGGCCGCGCGCTCGAGCCGCCGGCCCTCCCGGTCCTCCCCGCAGCCGCGGGTCCGGTGCATCTTGCCGGCATCGATGCTGAACCGCTCGCGTCGCTGCCGCGCGATCACCCTGCCTGGCAGCGCGACGTGTTGGCGGTCTCTTCGCGCGCACGGGGGATTCTCGCGGGATTGCGGCCGGTTGTGGTTCGCGTACTGGGATTTTGGGATCATGCCGTGCGCGTCATCGGTATCGGTGCGCGCCACCTCGAAGTCGATCCGAGTGGGTGCTATCGTTTGCGGTAAGGCGTTGTCGCCGGCGGCGTACGTGACGGGCCTACCCTTCGCCGGGCTCAGGGTAACGGTCGGCACGGCGCGATCCCGGTACGACCGTCACCCTTCGAGACCCGTTGTGGCTCGGTCGTGACAGCGCGAGTGCTAGAGGTTCGCGATGATGCCTTCGATGAGGCGGGCGACGTTCTCCGCGGCGGCGGAGGCGGCGGTCATGACTTCTTCGTGTGAGGTGGTGGCGCCGCCGCCGTGGACGTTGGTGATCAGCGAGAAGCCGATCACGTCGCGACCGAGCGCGCGCGCGGCGATCGTTTCCAGGACGGTCGACATGCCGACGGCGTCGGCGCCGATACGGCGCAGGTAGCGAGCTTCGGCGGGCGTCTCGTAGGTCGGGCCGAGCAGGCCGGCATAGACGCCTTCCTGCAGCGGGATGCCGTACTCGCCGGCGACGTGGCGGGCGAGCTTGCGCAGGTACGGCGCGTACGCGTCGACCATATCGACGAACCGGTGGGCCTGGCCCGGCAACAAATCGGCACCGAGCAGCGGGCTCGTACCGGTCAGGTTGAGCTGATCGGCGATGAGCATGAGGTCGCCGGGGGTGAAGCTCGTGTTCACTCCGCCGGCGGCATTGGTGAGCACGAAGGTCTTTGCTCCGGCATGGGCCGCGGCGGCGACGGGGTAGATCACGTCGTGGGTAGCGCGGCCTTCGTAGAGATGGAACCGGCCGCTGAAGGCGACCACGCGGCGGCCGTGCAGCATGCCGATGTGCGCTTCACCGGCGTGACCCGTCACCGTCGGTTCCGGCATCCCCTCGATCTTGCCGTATGGTACGGTCGTACCATCGATCCGTTCGCGCAGCACGCCGCCGAAGCCCGACCCCAACACGATCGCGGCGTCGAGTTCCCCGCCGGCCTTGCGGCGAAGAACGTCCGCCGCGGCTTCGAGCCGCTTGCGTTTCACGGTTGCGCCGTCGTGGCCGGCGCGAGCAGGTTCGTGCCGGTCATCGCCTCCGGAACCGGCAAACCGAGTAGCGGGAGCAGCGTCGGCGCAACGTCGCCCAGCTTGCCGCGGCCGGCGAACGCGCCCGGCGGCTGCCGCGAGACGATGACGAACGGGACCGGATTCGTGGTGTGCGCCGTCAACGGGTTGCCGTCGGGGTCGATCTTCTCTTCGGCGTTGCCGTGGTCGGCGGTGATCGCCAATATTCCGTCCGCCGCGAGAACGGCTTGCTCTAGGCGGCCGAGCGCGACGTCGAGCGTTTCGAGCGCGGAGATCGTCGCGTCCCACACGCCGGTATGGCCGACCATGTCGGCATTTGCGTAGTTCATCACGATCGCGTCGTGACGCCGGTGAGAAACGTCTTCGACTGCGGCGACCGTAATGTCGTTGGCCGACATCTCCGGCGCCAGATCGTAGGTCGCGACGCTCCGGTTGGACGGGATCAGGATCCGGTCCTCACCCGGGAACACGTCCTCGCGTCCGCCGTTGAAGAAATACGTCACGTGCGCGTATTTCTCGGTCTCCGCCAACCGCAGTTGGGTCAGTCCGGCCTTCGAAACGACCTCGCCGAACACGTCGTACTGCGGGCGCGGCCCGAACAGCACGGGATTGGGGAAGTTCTCCTCGTAGCGCGTCATCGTCGCGAACACAAACGCCTCGAACCGATGCACCGGGAAGTGATCGAACCCGGGGTCGGTGAACGCCAGCGTGAGCTGGCGCGCGCGATCCGGGCGGAAGTTGAAGAAGATGCAGGCGTCGCCGTCGCGGATCGGCCTGGGCTCGCCGACGATCGTCGGCGCGACGAACTCGTCGGTCTCACCGCGCGCGTAGGCGGCGTCCAAGGCGGCCGCCGCGGTTGGGTATCGATATTCGGACGCACCGTTGACGAGCGCATCGTACGCGCGGCGGGTGCGGTCCCATCGCTTGTCGCGGTCCATCCCGTAATAGCGCCCGCCGATCGTGGCGATCGCGCCGGCGCGACCATGGCCGCCCAGCACCGACTCGACCTGGGCCAGATACGCGCCCGCCGAGCTCGGCGGCGTATCGCGGCCGTCGAGGAACGCGTCGATCGCCAGCGGCACGCCGGATTTGCACGCGACCTCGATCAACGCGTCGAGGTGACCGAGCGAGCTGTGCACCTTGCCGTCGGAGACGAGCCCGAGCAGGTGCAGCGTGCCGCTCGTCTTCTCGACGTGCGCGATGCAGGCGCGCAGCGTGGCGTTCTCCCCGAAGGATCCGCCGGCGATCGCGGCGTCGATCACGACCAGGCCTTGCGGGACGACCCGCCCGCTGCCGATGTTGATGTGACCGACCTCGCTGTTGCCCATCACGCCCTCGGGCAAGCCCACCGCCAGCCCGCTCGCGTCGAGCAGCGTGTGGGGATAGGTGTCGAGGATGCGCTTCCAGTTCGGCAAGTCGGCGGCTGCAATGGCGTTACCGTGCAATTCTGCGGTACTGCCCCAACCGTCGAGGATTGCTAACACGAACGGCCGGCGGCGGCTCATCGGGACGATCCTTCGCGCGCGCCGTCGAGCAGCGCCGCGAACGAGGCGGGGTCGAGGCTGGCACCGCCGACCAGGCCGCCGTCGATGTCGGGCTGCGCGACGAACGACGCGACGTTGCCGGCGTTCATGCTGCCGCCGTACAGGATGCGCACGTCCTGCAGGCCCTCCACGGCGCCGCGGATCTCGCCCATGATCGCGTTCGCTCCCTCAGGCGTGTCGGCGCGCCCGGTGCCGATTGCCCAAATCGGTTCGTAGGCGACGACGCAGCGCGCGACGTCGGCGGCGGGCATGCCCACGAATGCCGCGGCGATCTGCGCGCATACGGTGTCGCGCGCCCGACCGGCCGCGTGCTCGTCTTCCGTCTCGCCGACCGCGACGATCGGCGTGATGCCGTACGCCAGCGCCGCGCGGGCCTTTTCGTTGACGCGAAAGTCGAGCTCGCCGAACAGGGCGCGCCGCTCGGAGTGCCCGATCACGACCCAGCCGACGCCCAGCTCACCGAGCATCGGCGCGGAGATCTCGCCGGTGAATGCCCCCTGCACAGCCCAATTCACGTTCTGCGCGCCCAGGCCGATATGCGAACCCGTCAATGCGTCGCGGGCGGCGGCCAGCGCGGTGAACGGCGGGCAGATGACCGCGTCGACCGCGTCGAGCGGCAGCGGGCGCTCGCGAACGTCGGCGATGAACGCGCGCGTCTCCGCGAGCGTCTTGTGCATCTTCCAGTTCCCCGCGATGAGCAGCTTGCGGGCCTTGCTCACCGCTCGAGCGCCGCGATCCCGGGGAGGGTCTTGCCTTCGAGGAACTCCAGCGTCGCGCCGCCGCCGGTCGAGACGTGGGTCATCCCTTCGGCGAAACCGAGCTCGTGCGCCGCGGCCGCGGCGTCGCCGCCGCCGACGACGCTGACCGCACCGTGCTTCGTCGCCTCAGCGATCGCTTCGCCGACGACTCGCGTGCCGTTCTGGTACGGCGCCTTCTCATAGACCCCCATCGGGCCGTTGAACACGATCGTCTTGGCGGCGCGCAGCACCGCGGCGTATTCGCGCGCGGTCTGCGGGCCGATGTCCAAGATCATCCCGTCGCCGACCTGCTCGAGCGGGACGACGCGGGCGGTGTCGTCGGCGTCGAACGCGTCGGCGACCACGGCGTCGGTGGGGAGATGGAGCGCGACGCCTTTCGAAAGCGCCAGCGCGATAATCCGCTGGGCCGGCATGAGGTCGGGGTCGCGCAGGGACTTGCCGACGCCGATCCCTTGCGCGGCCAGAAACGTGTTCGCCATCCCGCCGCCGATCGCGAACGCATCGACCTTCGCGATCAGGTTCTCGAACACGCCGACCTTGTCGACCACCTTTGCACCGCCGATCGCGCAGACGTACGGATGGGCGGGATGCTCGGTGAGACGCGAAAGCGCGGCCAGCTCGGCTTCCATCAACAGGCCGGCATACGACGGCAGGTACGCGGCGACGCCGGCGGTCGACGCGTGGGCGCGGTGCGCGGTGCCGAACGCATCGTTCACGTACAGGTCGCCGCTGCGCGCGAGCTCGCGCGCGAAGGCGGGGTCGTTCGCCTCTTCTTCGGGATGGAAGCGCACGTTCTCGAACGTGACGAAGCCGCCGTCGGCCAGCGCGTTCGACGCGGCGACCGCGGCGTCACCGACGCAGTCGTCGACGAACCCGACGGGAACCGCGAGCAGCTCGGCCAAGCGAGAAGCGATCGGGCGCAGCGAAAGCTTCGGGTCGGGTTTACCGTCCGGCCGCCCGAGATGCGACAGGATGACGGTGCGGGCACCGTGTTCGCGCAGCCACCGCAGCGTCGGCAGCGCGGCAGTGATGCGCGTCTCGTCGGCGATGGTGCCGTTTTTCATCGGCGCGTTGAGGTCTTCGCGCAGGAGCACCCGCCGGCCGCGCACCTCGGCATCCTCGAGTCGCTTGAATTGCATGCGTCAGCCGCCTTCGACGCGATCGGCGCAAACCCACGGCGTTCGCACGGTTTCGTACGGCGCTCGGGTCGGCGGCCCGGCGGCGAACAGGAGCACCGGCTCCGCGCGGCCGGCCGGCAGCGCGAGCAGCGTGCTGCAGACCGTCCCGAAGCGCTCGGTGGTGACGACCGTGATCGCGCGATGCGGATCGTCGTCGTCCGCGTGGCGCAACAGCTCGGTCCAGCTCGACCAATCGTCGCGCGACGGATCGGGCGGCGGCGCCGCGCGAAACGCCGCGAAATGCGTCGCGTAGCGGGGCGAGGCGGGGACGTCGCAGCCGTCGGGCGTCACGATGTGGTGGCCCGGCACGAGCGGGTCGACGCGCAGCGTGCGCTCGTCGCTGGTCACCGCGAAGGCTGCGCCGCGATCGGCGACCAGCAGCGTGAAACCCCGATAGCGGCTCGCCTCGAGCGCGCCGATCGCCTGCGCGGCGGAGCGCGCGTCATGCTCGCGCAGGGCGCGCAGCACGAGCTCGCCGCGACTCGCCTTGCCCGCTAACGGGCCCAGCCGATCCATGCCGTTGACGATCGTCGCGACGACGCCGTCGTCGTTGAGCGCGAACCAACTGCCGCCGCCGGTAACGTCACGCCCGCCGACCACGCCGGGTTGGGCGGGCCAGTGACGTTCGGGCGGCTGGAACGGCCGGTCCAGCCGTTCGTCGCGGTTCGCGCCCACCACCAGCGGCCAGCGATCGTCCGGACGCAGCAGCACCAGCACCGTGCACATCGCTACGCTCCGAACCGCTGCGCGATGAAGTCGATCCAGCGGCGGTAGACGTCGACGCGCCGCACCGGATCGCTCGGGAAGTGGCCGTCGATCGGGTACGCGACGAGCTGCACCGGGCGGCCGAGGTCGCGCAGCGCGTGGTAGAACTCGTACACGCCGACGGGCGAGACGCGCGAGTCTCCGCGACAGGTCATCAGCAGCAGCGGCGTGCGCACCCGGTCGACGTACGTGATCGGGCTCATCGCGGCACCGGCGCCCCGGCGCGCTCCGACCAACGGTGAACCGCCCAGCAGCGCGCGATCGGCGGCGATGTCGTCGGCGGTCGCGTAGTCGGCGGCAATGTCGGCCACCGCCGCGCCGGCGACGGCGGCGCGCCAGTCGTGCCGGTGCTCGATCATCCACAAGGCGAGCCCGGCGCCGTACGACCAGCCGCTGACGGCCAGGCGGGAATCGTCGACGATGCCGAGCCGGCGGACCGCGGCGATCGCCGCATCGATGTCGTCGCCCGGTCCACGCAGCTTGTCGCCCGCGATCGCACCTTGGTAGCGCGCACCGAGATTGTCGCTGCCGCGATAGTTGGGTTCGAGCACCAGCCAGCCACGGGCCGCCATCAACTCGGCGAGTTGGTCGAACGACTCGATCGAAGCCGAGGTCGGACCGCCGTGGAGCACGACGACGAGCGGATAGCGTACGCCGGGCCGGAATCCCGCCGGTCGGGTGAGCACCGCATCGCCTCGCACGCCCAGCGTCGTCCGGTAGGTGATGCGCGCGTCCGTCGCGAGCGCGAGTCCGGCGAGTGCCGCGTTGTCGGCGGTGAGCGGTTCGACGCTCCCCTCCGGCGAGCGCACGTACAACTCGTCGGCGTGTTGTCCGGTCCGTCCGACGAACGCGAAGCTGCCGTTCGCGGCGAACGCGCCGTCGAGCCCCGACGCGATGTCCAGACCGCCGAGCGAGACGCGCCGCGCCGGCCCGCCGTCGACGCTGCGGTAAAGCACGGTGCCGGTCCCGTCGTTCGCGGTAAAGTCGAGCGCCGAAGTGTGTGGTTCCCAGCCGAGATCGTGAACGCTGCGGTCGACCGGGCGTGAGATCGCGCGCGCGGCGCCGCCGGCGGCGGGCGCGACGAACGCCTCGGTGGGATGCACCTGCGAATCGCCGTCGCTGCGCGCGTAGGCGAAGTGGGTGCCGTCGGGCGAGTACAGCGGATCGCGCACGTGCCCGCTGGGCGCATCGAACGCGCGATCGCGTCCGGTCGCAAGGTCGACCAGCCGGATCCGCGCGGCGACCGCGTCGTTCGCGACGGCGTCGGGCGCCCACAGATACGCGAGCGTCGTGCCGTCGGGTGAGAACGAAAGCGTCGATTCGGCATCGCCCCACGTGACCGTCCCTTTCGCCGGTCCGAGCGCGCGCGGCTGCGGTTCCGTCGAGCGGTTGAAGGTACAAGTGCGCGGCGGGCTGCGGGCCGTGCGCGAGGGCGGCGTCGTTCGCGACCTCGTACGCGTCGAGGTAGCGGTCGTCGCCGGTTTTCGCGGGCGCGTTCGCCGTCGCGACGAACGCGATCGCACGCGCCGTCAGGACGCCAGCCGTACTGCACGACGTGGTAGTCCGTGCCGGTGACGCGATGCGCCTCGGAACCGGTCGCGTCGGCCAGCCAGACCCCGCCGCCGGCGAGGTAGGCGATGCGGCGGCCATCCGGTGACCAGCGCGGCGACCCGAAGCGGTCGTCGACCGGCAGCGTGCGGCGGGCGCGAGTCGCGACGTCGATGAGGTCGAGCCGCCGGTGCCAGCGGTCGTGCTCGCGGTCGGCGGTGCGCACGACGAGCAGGACGTGCGCGCCGTCGGGCGAGATCTGCGGCGAAGAGAGGGCGACGAGCCCGTAGACGTCGTCGAGCGCGAACGGCCGCGACGGCGCGGCGGACGCGGCCGAACCCGCGCACGCCGCGAGCACGAGCGCCGCCGCGACGAACGTTCCGCCGATCACTTGAGGTGCGCGGCGGTGTAGTCGATCCAGCGGCTGTAGACGTCGGCCACCCGGACCGGGTCGCGCGGAAAATGACCGTCGACGGGCCAGGCGACGAACGTGGCGTCCTTGCCGTTGTCGCGCAGCGCGCGATAGTACATCGACGACGTCGCGAACGGATCGCGGTTGTCGCCGACGTCCGAGAGGATGAGCACCGGCGTCGTCACGTCGTGCACGTAGCTGATCGCCGACGCGCGCCGGTACTCCGCGGCGTTGTTGCCGACGAACGGCGAGCCGTGAAACAGCGCCCGGTCGGAATCCATGTCGTCGGCGGTGCCGTAGTCGGTCGCCCAGTCGTTGACTGACGCGCCGGAGACGGCGGCCCGCCAGAGGTGATACTTCGAGATCATCCACGCGGTCATGATCCCGCCGTAGCTCCAGCCGCCGACGGCGACGCGGTGATCGTCGACGATCCCGCGGGCGCGCACGGCGTCGACGGCCGCCATGATGTCTTTACCCGGGCCGTCCTCGGGATCGTAGAGCACCCCGCGCTGATAGGCGAGGCCCAGGTTATCGCTGCCGCGATAGTTCGGCTCGAGCACGAGCCAGCCGCGCGCGGCCATCAACTGCGCCTGCCGGTCGAACTGCCGCAGCGACGCGGAGGTCGGACCGCCGTGGATGAACACGACCAGCGGATACTTGTGCCCGGCGGCGTAGCCCGGCGGCATCACGAGCACCGCGTCGCCTTGCGGACCGAGCGACGTCGGATACGCGATCGTCTCGGTCGCGCCGAGGTCGAGTCCGGCGACGGCCGCGTTGTAGTCGGTCAGCTTCACCGGTGCCGCACCGGCCGCGCGATAGTACAGCTCCGACGGCTGCTTCGAGGTCGACGCGGCGAACACGATCGATCCGTCGCGCGCAATGGCCCCCTCGAGCGACGAGCTGACCACCAAGTCCCCGACATCGATCCGCGCCATCTTGTCAGTGGCAAGCGGCGCGCGCACGATCGCCGTCGTGGTTCCGTCGTGCGCGGTGAACAGGATCCCGCTGGAGTCGGGCAGCCACGCGATCCCGTGTATCGCACGGTCGAACGGGTGCGAGATCGCGGTACCGTTCGCGCTGCCGGGCGCCGTGACGTAGGCTTCGGTCAAATTGACCTGATTGTCGCCGGCCGACCGCGCGTAGGCGATGTGCTTGCCGTCGGGTGAGAAGAGCGGATCGCCTTCGTAGCCGGCGTTGGACGTGAGGCGCGTGATCTTCGCCGTCGCGACGTCGAGCAAGTCGATCTCGCCGCGATCGACGTCGTTCAACACGGCATTCGGCGCGAGCAGGAACGCGATCGTTTTCCCGTCGGCCGACCACGACAGCGTCGACTGCGCTTCGCCGGTCGCGACGCTGCGGTCGCCGAATGTCAACTGCTTGGCCTTGGCGTCACCGTTCGCGTCGATGACGAAGAGGTGCACCGGCCGCGGCGGACGGCGCGTCGTAATCGGCGTGTTCCCGACGACGAACGCGTCGTGAAAGCGAGCGGCGCCGGTTTTCTTGGGGAGCGCATCCTCGGCGGCGTACGCGATCGCCCCGCCGTCGGGACGCCAGGCGAACTGCTCGACCCCCTCGGGTGCTTTCGTCAGCGGCTGGGCGTCGCCGCCGTCCATCGGCATCGCGAAAACCTGCGACTTCGCCTCCTCGCCGCTCCCCGCAGCCTGTGTCGAGCCGGTCGAAGCATCGGCGATGAACGCGAGCCTGGTGCCGTCGGGCGACCAGCGCGGCTCGGAGAGGCCGCGGCGCTCGTAGGTGAGCGTGCGCCGCGCGTGCGTCGTCAGGTCGATCAGGTCGAGGCTGCGGTCGTAGCGGTCGTCGTTCCAGTTGATGCGCGTGACGACCACGACCGCGAGCTTGCCGTCCGGCGAGATCGCCGGGGAGCTGACCGCCACGAGCTTGCGCAGGTCGTCGAGCTGCAGCGTGCGCGCGTTCGCCGGGGCACTGACGCAGGTCGCCGCCGCGAGAGCCGCGGCGGCGACGGGAGCGATGGCGAGCGAACGGCGTATCACGCCACGCTCGCGGGGATCTTCGAGCCGATCATGCGGGTGAGGTCGGCCAGGCGGCACGAGTAGCCCCATTCGTTGTCGTACCAGGCCGCGATCTGGATGAGGTCACCCAGCGCGTTGGTGAGCTTGCCGTCGATGATCGAGCTGTGCGGGTTGCGCTTGAAATCGCTCGACACGAGCTCTTCCTCGGTGTACTCGACGTAGTCGCGCAGACCGCCCTGTGCGGCGCCGCGCAGGATCGCGTTGAGCGCGTCGCGCGTCGTCTCTTTCTTCGTTTGCACGACCAGGTACACCATCGAGACGGTCGGCGTCGGAACGCGCAGCGCGAAGCCGTCGAAGGTTCCTTTTATCTCCGGGATCGTCAAGTACAGCGCTTTGGCCGCGCCGGTCGAGGTCGGGATGATGTTGGTCGCGGCGTTGCGCGCGCGGCGCAAATCCTTGTGCGGTGCGTCCAGAATGTTCTGGTCGTTGGTGTAGGAGTGGATCGTCGACATGAAACCCTTGACCCAGCCCAGGTTGTCGACGATCGGCTTGACCGCCGTCGCCAAACAGTTGGTCGTGCACGACGCGTTCGAGATCACGTGGTGCGTCGCAGCGTCGTACTTGTCGTCGTTGACGCCCAGCACCAGGGTGATGTCCTCGCCCTTTGCGGGCGCCGAGATGATGACTTTCTTCGCGCCGCCGCCGTCGATGTGCGCGCGCGCGCGTGCGGCGTCGGTGAAGATGCCGGTCGACTCGACCACGACGTCGACGCCGAGGTCGCGCCACGGGAGCTTGGCGGGATCGCGCTCGGCCAGCACCTTGATCGTCTTGCCGTCGATAGTGACGGCGTCGGCCGACGAGCTGACCTCGCCGGCGAACGTGCCGTAGTTGGAGTCGTACTTGAACAGGTGCGCGCACTCGGCGGCGCTCGTCAAGTCGTTGACCGCCGCGATCTCGAGGTCCGGATACCGCTCGAGGAGAGCTTTGGTGAAATTGCGGCCGATCCGGCCGAACCCGTTGATACCGATGCGCATAGCCCGCTCGCTTTAGACGAAGGAAACTTCCGGCTCCTCTCGCTCGCCGCGTAATCGCTTCACGAGTCGCATCACGGCGGCGAGCCGGCCGTTGAGCGTAGCTTTCCCGACCGGGGGATTGCACCTACGCCCCAGCTCGGCGAGTGTCTCATCAGGGTGCGATAGGCGCAGCTGGGCCGCCTCGCGGAGCGCCGGCGACAGGTTCCGCAGCCCGTAGGCGTCGGCGAGGTACTGGATCGCCTCGCGCTGGGCCGCCGCCGCCGAGGCCGCTCGCACGACGTTGGCCGCCTCGGTGTTGACCAGCCGGTGGATGCGGTTCTTGGTCTCTTTCACCGCTCGGACGTCCTCGAGCCGCAACACGGCGCCCGACGCTCCGATCGCACCCAGGACCGTGACGATCGCGTCGAGGCCTTTGAGGTACACCACGTAGCGGCCCTTGCGCATCATCGTCCGGGGCGCGAGCCCTTCGGCGGCGACGAGGGCGGCGATGCGCGCCGCGCGGGCCTGGTCGGCGACGACGAACTCGAGGTGGTAGCCGTGCTGGGGGGTCGCCACCGACCCGGTGCAGAGGAACGCCGTGCGCAGCTCGGCGCGGCGCTCGTCCCGGCGGCGCGGCTTGGGTGGTGCCGCGCCCGGAACGGGGCCGAGGTCGATCTCGAAGGTGGTCGCCTTGTAGAGCCGCTGGTCGTGTCCGCGCCGGACCGACGCGGGGCTGCGCTGCTCCTCGAACAGCGTGCGCGCGAGCCGTGCGACCGGCGGGCGCCGCGTGCGAAAGACGAGCTCACCGTCGACCTCGATGCCTCCGAAGAAGGCGAGGCCGTTGCGCAGCGCGCTGCGCACGCGCGGGTCGCTCGAAACCTCGCGCGCCAGCGCATCTTTGGCGTCGGCCGAGAGTCTCGATCGTTCAGGCACGGCCGTGCCTCACAGCACGTTCAAATCGGGCGCGGCCCAAGCCCAGTGCGTGACGCGGCCGTCGCCGGCGACGATGTCCATCTTCACGCACGGCAGCCCGCCGCCGGCGAAGCCGCCGTGGTGACGCGCGTAGACCAGTTGCCAGACGGTGCCGGGAGTCTCCGGCGACGCCCAGCGGTTCGCTCCTTCGACGTTGACGATCACGGCGTTGCGCTCGACGCGCACGCTGCGCAGCCGGTTTCCTTCGCGCAGATCCGTGTGCGCGAGATACGGGCTTCGCCCGGCGATCGCCGCCGCGAACTCGTCGGCCTCGCGCGGCCACAGCCCCGCCACGTCACCGACCTCGGGCCGCGACGGGCACAGCTCGGTGTGTCGAATCCCGCCGTACGCCAGCGTCACCAGCAGGATGCTGCCCAGCAGCGCGGCGCTTCCAACGGCCGTGAGCATGAACCGAACCACTTAGCGCAACCAATCCGCGGGATCGTCTTTGCGTTCGTCGACGATCTCGTACAGGTCGGCCGGCTTGAGCGACGGCAGCACGCGTTCGGGAACGAGCAGGACGCGAACCGTCAGAAACCTCGTGCGATAGTGGATCACCAGCACGTCGCCGGCCTTGACGTCGTAACCGGGTTTGAGCGCGCGATCGTCCTTGGTGATCCGCCCCGCCTCGATCCCGTCCTTGGCCTCCGCCCGCCGTTTCGCCAGTCGCGAAACCTTCATGTACTTGTCCAGCCGCAACGGAAGCCGTTTCCGTACCGCGAACGGCCGATCATGCCGCTCCGAACGATGCGGTTCGACGGGAGCTCGGCCGCTGGACCTCGACCAGCTGGGAGCCTGCCGCGGGCGACCTGCTCGCGCTGTAGTCCTCGACGAACCGCACGTCCCGGGGACCCGGTCGATCCGCGACCGTTTCCGGCATTGTGCCTCGGCGGGAGATGTCATGCTGCGAGACGGCGCGGAGCGCATTCGAATCGTGACCGCCCGGATCGCAGGACGCGTATCGCGCGACACGCGTCGATGCGGCCGTGGCCTGGGCGGCCGCGGCGATCGACGCGAGCGGGGGCGCCGTCGCCGTCGGGGACCTCTCAGAGCGCGGTGATCTGAACCGCGAACCAGCCCGGCTCCGGTATCGGATGTCCGTCTTCACGCATTGCGTCGAAGTAGTCGGCAATGATCTCAGGTGCTTCTTCGATGATCTGCTCGCGCGTGTCACCCATGAGCAGCGCTCCCGGAAGATCCGGTGCCATGGCACCCCAGCCGCCGTCGTCAGCTTGTTCGAGTATCAACGTGTAGGCCTTATTCATCGTTTACTCCACGTCCCTTCGATCGTGCTTCACGATCGTCTCCTTGAGCGCTCGCGGGACGTCCTTCGGGCCGTGGTCGGGGATGACGACGTCGTACGGTCGTCGAGGGTGCTCAAAGACGAAGTGACTTCCCTTACCAAGTCGCTTGAGCTGCCAGCCTTTGCTTCGCGCGTACGCGATGAGCGCTCTCGCCGTCATCGGTCCAGCGAGAGGCGCCGCGATCATGACGGTATTGCCGTGACGTGACGGCGAAGAGGGGACGATGCCGTTCTCGACGACGATCGCTGGGAGTTTGCCCAAGCCCGCCTGGCTGGCCGAGCCGGAACGTATCTTTCCGAGCTGGCGGCTCGAGGGGGCGGAGCTCGCCGAAGCGCAGCGCGACGCGACGCGCATCGCGGTCGGGGAGCAGTTGCGGGCGGGGATCGACACCGTCACCGACGGCGAGCAGGCCCGCAAGCACTTCGTGCACGGCTTCGCCGAACGGCTGAGCGGGATCGATGCGACGAAGCGGCAGAAGCGTGGGATTCGCGACGACCGCTACGAGGCGGTGTGCCCGACCGTCACCGGCGAGGTGCGCCGCACGTCGCCGATCCACGTCGAGGAAATGCGCTTCGCGCGCACGCTCACCGACGGGCCGCTCAAGATCACGATACCCGGCCCGATGACGCTCGTCGACACCGTGTGCGACGAGGTGTACGATAACCGCGCGGAGTTGGCGCTCGCCTTCGCACGCGCGATTCGCGATGAGATCGTGGAGCTGATCGAAGCCGGCGTCGATGTCGTGCAATTGGACGAGCCCGCGTTCAACGTCTATTTCGACGAAGTCGCCGCATGGGGGATCGACGCGGTCGACACGGCTCTCGGCAACGCGTCGTGCACGACGGCCGTGCACGTGTGCTACGGCTACGGCATCCCGGCCAACGTGCAGTGGAAAGGGAACCTCGGCGACCGCTGGGACCAATACGCGCACGTGCTGCCGTTACTGGCCAAGAGCCGTGCCGACCAGATCTCGATCGAGCTGGCCGGCTCGCACGTCCCGCCTGAAGTGCTCGCGCTTGCCGGCGACAAGATCGTCGCGGTCGGCGTCATCGACGTCGCGTCGAACCGCGTCGAAACCCCCGACGATGTGCGCGCGACGATCGAGCTCGCCCGCCGCTACCTCGACGAAGATCGCATCGTCTGCTCGACCAACTGCGGGATGGCGCCGATGAACCGCGACATCGCCTACGCCAAGCTCCGCAGCCTCGCCGAAGGCGCCTTGCTCGCCAGCGTGGGTTTATAGCACGCCGCCCACTACGAACGCCGCTGCGACGTCTTCGGCGTGACGCAGGTTCCGTGGGCGCGGACGACCAGGACAGGTTCGGCGAGGACGTCGGCGGCGGACGGTGAGAGGTCGGTGCGGGCCGCTATCACTTTGTGCGCGGTGAACTCCATCGTGCGCGACGTCGAGCCGACCTTGGTGATGCGGCCGCGGGCTTCGATGTAGTCGCCCGCGTGCACAGGTGCTTTGAACTCGACCAGGTCGTACGCGACGAACAGCCCTTCGTCGCCGTCGTGCCGGATCAGCAACTCGGTCGCCACGTCGCCGAACAGCCCGAGAATGCGCGCACCGTCGACGAGATTTCCGCCGTAGTGCGCATCGTGCGCGCTCATCCGCAGCCGGATCAGCACGGTTTCGCTCGGCGTCACGCTGCGAGCTTCGCCTGCTGCCACAGATCCTCGAGCTCGTCGAGCGTCATGTCGCCGAGTTGCCGTCCGCTGGCAACGGCGTAGGCTTCCATGTAGCGGAAGCGGCGTTCGAACTTCGCGTTCGCGTCGCGCATCGCGCCTTCGGCGTCGATGCCGAGCCGGCGTGCCAGGTTCACCACGGTGAACAACACGTCGCCGAGCTCCTCGCGCACGTGCGGATCTTCGGCCGGCAGCAACCCCGCGTTGTAGCGCGCGTCGGCGAACTCGCGCAGCTCCTCGGCCAGCTTCTCGGTAATCTGGCGGACGTTGGTCCAGTCGAATCCGACCCGGGCTGCTTTCTCTTGCATCTTCTGGCCGCGTTGCAGCGCACCCATGTGCGCCGGGATCCCGTCGAGCTTCGAGGTACGCGACTGTCCGGTCGCCTCTTGCGACTTGAGCGCCTCCCAGTTCGCCCACACGCCCGCGACGTCGGCGACCGCGACGTCGCCGAACACGTGCGGGTGGCGGCGGATCATCTTGTCGGAGAGCCCGTCGATCACGTCGGCGACCGAGAACTTTCCGCGCTCGGTCGCGAGCTGTGAATGGAAGACGATTTGGAACAGCAGGTCGCCGAGCTCTTCGCACAGCTCGCCGTCGCTGCCGTGCTCGATCGCGTCGACGACCTCGTACGTCTCCTCGATCAGATAGCGCACGAGCGACGCGTGCGTCTGCTCGCGATCCCACGGACACGACCGCCGCAAGCGGCGCCATGATCTCCACCAAGTCGTCCCAGGTGTGGTGGGTCGACCCCGGCGGTAGCGGGACGAGCGGCATCGTTATCGACGCGGAGAGCGTCGCGCGCGGCATTCCGGGGACGATCTCGGCCGTGACCTTCCGCCGGTCGAGGGCGCGCAACAGGATCGGCAGCCCGAGGAAGTCCGACAGCGGGTTGCCGATCACGCCCAGGCCCAGATCGCGCTCGTCGACGCGGTCGGCGAAGAGGTCGATCACCTCGGTCGAGCCTCGAAGGAAGAGGCCCTGGTCGGCGATCAAGCTCCGTTCGATCGCGACGCCGTCGCTCTCGAGGAACCGGACGAGCTCGGGCGGCGCCAGCACCGTCGCGGCGCGGCCGACCGCGCGGAGCGCCTCGCGGCTGCCCAGCGTGAGCAGGCCCGGGTCGCCCGGTCCGAGGCCAACGATGCGGATCACGATGTCCGGGAAGTTCGCGAGGCGGGGTCGTTCCGACTCCCGCCTCGCGTGATCGCCCTGACCCGCCCCGCGGGGAGGGTTACTTCGTCGCGGCCGGTGAGGGCGCGGCGGTCGCAGGTGCCGGTGCAGCGCTCGCCGGGGCGGGCGCGGCTGTCGCGGCCGGTGCACCCGACGCGGCGGGCGGCACGCCGGTGACCGGCGGGAACAGATCCTTGTAGCGGTCGTCGTAGACGTCGATCTTGGCGGCGCCGCGCAGTTGCTGCAAGAAGATCGGATACTGCTGCTGTTCCTGCTGCTGGGTGAGCTGTGTCCGGATCTGCGCCTGGGTGCTGGCCAGGGTCGCCTTCTGGGCCGGCTTCTTTTCCTCGACCTGGATAATGTGGTAACCGAACGGCGACTTGATCGGCCCGACGATCTGCCCGACCTTGGCGCCAAAGGCGGCGTCTTGGAACTGCGGGACCATCTGACCGCGGCCGAAGAAGCCGAGCTCACCGCCCTTGTCCTTGCTGGCGGGATCGGTCGAGTATTGCTTGGCGAGCGCGTCCCAGCTCCCGCCGGCCTTGAGCTTGGCCAGCACTTCGTTCGCCTTGGGCAGGTCCGCGACAAGGATGTGCCGCGCCCTCACCTGCTCGGGCTTGTCGAACGTGGCGTGATTCTTGTCGAAGTAGGCTTTGACGTCGGCGTCGCTGACGTGAACCTGCGGAGCGACCGCCTTCTCGAGGACGAGCTGCTGGCGCAGGATCTGCTGGACGTCCTGCTCGGTAAGTCCCTGGTTCTTGAGGATCTGCTCGAACTGGCCGGGCGGGAACTTGGCCTTGGTCTCGGTTTCCTTCTTGTCGATATCGGCCTGGCTGATATCGATCTTCTTGTCGCGCGCGTACTGGTCGATCAAGCTCTGCTGAACCATCTGGTTGAGGACCTGTTTCGCCGCCGGGCTCGATTCGAGCTTGTGGTCGAAGTCGGCCCGGGAGATGGCCTGGCCGTTGACGGCGGCGATGTTGCCGCCGGCTCCGCCGTTGGCGCAGGCGGCGAGCGAGAGGCAGAGGGCTGCGGTGCCGAGCGTGGCGACGGCACGGTGTGTACGGGACATCGGAACTCCAGGGACGACGTGAAAAGGCGGAGACCGAGTGCCTCCGCGCGACCTGCCCCGGGTTCGGGCACCCCATCTATTTTTCCTGGACGTCGTCGCTCCGGGCCGGGGTCCGCTTTTCGAGCTCGTGGGCCACCTGGTGAGGGTCCGCGGCCTGCGTCATCTCCTGAGCTTCGGGGTCGTCGCGGTTGGGGACCGACGGCAGGTCGACGCGCAGCTCCTCGAGCAGCTGCACGATCTTCGCCGTCTTTCGCTCGGTCACGATGCTGATCTGAAGGTGCAGCCGCGAGCGCTGCTCCTCGATCTCGCTCATGCGGTTCTCGGTCGTCAGGATCAGCACCGTCATCAGCAGCGCGGCCAGTTGCATCAGCCCGATCAGCCACGGAAACGGCGCTGCGTCGAACGCGGCGCGCCCGGTTGCTACGAGGATGCCGTTGAGCGCGATCCAAGCGACCACGAAGAGCAGCACGTAGTAGATCGTCCGCGGACGGCCGATGGTCAGCGTGAAGCGCTCGATCGCGCGCTGGTGCAAGGAGGCGCTCGCGAGCGCCTTGCGCTCGAGCTCGGCGATGGACTCGATGGCGCTGTCGACTTGGCCGGAAAGCTCGCTCTGGTTCACCGTACGCGGGTTACTCGCTTCCCGCACGAGGCCCCCGCCTCTTCCCCTGCTGTCCCCGATCGGGTAGAATGCGGCGAATGATCCAGGGGACCGCACGGGGGTCGTCGTCCTACCTGCGACTCGTCACGCTTGCTGTCCTCATACCGAGTTGGATGGCGCTCATCGACGGGACGATAGTTAACGTCGGCCTCGACACGATCGCCGGCAACCTCGGCGCGACGATCGACGAAGCGTCGTGGATCTCGTCGATCTACGTCGTCGCGGCGATCTTCGTGATGCCGCTGACCGGCTGGCTGGCGACGAATCTCGGGCGCAAAAAAGCCTTTCTGGCGTCCATCGTGCTCTTCACCATCGGTTCGCTGCTCTGCGCGACGTCGCAGTCGCTGGGCGAGCTCATCGCCATGCGCTTCCTGCAAGGCATCGGCGGCGGGCTCATGCTGCCGCTCGCGATGGCCGCGCTCGTCGACGCGTATCCGCACGGCGACCTTGCCTCCGCGTTTCGCGTCTACGGCGTTGCGGTGATGGCGGGTCCCGCAATCGGGCCGGCGATCGGCGGGTGGATCCTCGCCAACAGTTCGTGGCCGTGGATTTTCATCATCAACGTGCCGCTGGGAATCGGCGCGTTCTTCATGGTCTCGGCGGTATTGCGCGATCAGTCGGAACGCGGCGAGCGCAGCAAGTTCGATTGGACGTCGCTCGCGATCATGATCGCCGGCTTCGCCGCGCTGCAGTTCGTCGTGCAAGAGGGTCCGCGGCGCGAATGGTTCGCCGATGCGCAGATCACCATCGCGACGGCGATTGCTTGCGTCGCGCTGTTTCTGTTCGTCCGGATGCAGCTCACGACGGCGGTTCCGCTGGTCGATCTCAAGCCGCTGGCGATTCCTTCGTACGCGATCGGCATCGTGCTCGCGCTCATCACCGGCGTCGGCTTCACCGGATCGTCGCTGATCGTCCCGCTCTACATGCAAGACGTGATGCGTTACTCGGCCGACTTCGCCGGCTTGATCATGGTTCCGACGGCGCTCGGCAGCGTCATGGGGACCGAGCTGTCGGGCCGCATCAGCAAGATCGTTCCGCCGGCGTTCGTCGCCGCGGCGAGCTTGGTGCTGTGCGCGGTCGGAATGTGGTGGTTCGCAAACCTCGGCGACCGGTCCGGCTTTACGTGCGGCGCTCCTGCCGCGATTCGTTCAAGGCACTGGGACTCGGGCTGCTGCTACGTGCCGCTCAACGTACTGATGATGTCGCACGTGCCCAAGCGTCTGGTCGACGCAGCATCCGGGCTGGGCAGCCTCATGCGCCAGCTCGGTGCCGGCCTCGGGTACGCGATCTTGGGCAGTCTCATCGTCCGAATGCGCATCGCAGCGACGACGCTCACCGCGAGCGGCGTGCGGCACGCGACATCGATGGACGACCCCGGGATGGCGGCGATCCATCGCTGGTTCGTCGCGCACGGCTACTCGAGCGCGCGACGCCTCGACGGCCTCGACGGCCGTGCTGATGGACCTGGTCGGCGCGGGCCGCGACCTCGGCCGCATACTCCGAGACATTCGTCGATCGTCGCGCTGCTGTTCGTCGTTTCGCTGCCATTCCTGGTATTGTTCTATCTGGTGCCGAAGACCAAGGCCGACCCCGCATGAGAACCACCACCGATCGCCCCGGCGATTCCCTGGCCGGCCCGCCTCCGCCGCCGCGCAGCGGCGTTCCGGCCGCGCCGCGCCGTTCGCCGTGGCTGCAGATCCTGCTCGCGGCGCTGGCGGTCGGCGCGGCCGTGTACTTCGGGGGCCACTGGCTGCTCTACGACCGCTTTCGCGTGTACACCGAGGACGCGATGATCGATACCGACCCGGTGTTCGTGACGGCGAAGGTCTCCGAACGGGTCGCTCGGGTGCTGGTCGACGAGAACCAGTACGTTCGCCGCGGACAGTTGCTGGTCGTGCTCGACGACGCCAACGAGCGCGCCGCGCTCGACCTTGCGCGGCAGAACTTGATCGCGCTGCGGGCGTCGACGAACGCGGCCCGCCACGCGACCTCACTCGAGTCCGAGCTGGAGTCGGCGCAGGTCCGCGAGCAGACCGGCGGGGTCGACGCGGCGCGCAAGTCGGTGTCGCTGGCGCAGTCGCAAGCCGACGCCGCGATCCGCGGGATCGCGGTCGCCGAAGCGCAAGTGACGTCGGCCCAAGCCCAGTTGGCCGCCGCGAACGCCGCGGTTCCGGGCGCGCTGGAGGCGCTCCACAAGGCGCAGAGCGACCGCGATCGCAACGCCGCGCTCGAACGCGAGGGGTACGTCGCGGCCTCGACGTTCGACGCCGCGGTGGCGGCGCTGTCCGCGGCCCAGAGCACGTACGACGCCGTCGTCGCCCAGCGCGCGGCGGCTCGCTCGGCGGTCGAGACCGCCGTCGCCACCTTGGCGCAGCAGCGCGCCAACGTTGCCGCGGCCCAGCGCGGCACGTCGGCGTCCGCGGCCCAGATCCCGATCGCCGAGGCGAAGATCTCGGAAGCCGCCGCACCCTCCCGCATCGTCGACAAGCAGGACGCGGCCGACGCCGCGCAGTCGCAGGCCGACGCCATGGCGGCCCAAGTTCGGATGGCGCAGCTCGCGTTGGACGCCACCCGCATCGTCGCGCCGGTCGACGGCTGGGTGTCGGCCCGCAACGCCGAGGAGGGGCAGACGCTGACCGTCGGCCAGCAGATCGTCACGCTCTCGCCGGCCAAGCGCATCTACGTCACCGCCAACTATAAGGAGACGCAGCTCAACCGGATCCGCCCCGGGATGCCGGTCGAGATCTCGGTCGATGCGTGCGGCGGCGCCAAAGTTCGCGGCAAGGTGATCGGGTTCGCCCCGATCGCGCAGAACGCGCTCTCGACGCTGCCGACGCTCTCGGCTCCTACGAACTTCGTGAAGGTCGCGCAGCGCGTCGGCGTTCGGATCGCCCTGCCGCCGAGCGGCGGCTCGTGCGTGTTCCGCCCCGGCACCGCGGTCGAAACGGCCGTCGTCACGCGCTGATCGAAGGAGTTCCGTCGAGGTACCGAAGCGAGCGCGCAACGACAGGAGATCAAGCTGTCGTCGGTAAGTGTCGCTTCAATCGGCCCGCGGAGGCCTCGGCAGACGACCATGACGGATGGGCGGGAGCATGAGCACCGGCTCACGCTCGAGCAATTCTATAACATCGCCGCTGAAGGCCGGCGCGCGGAGATAGACGCGGCGCTGGCCCGCTTTCCCGCGTCCGCCCGGCTGCGCGATCCGATCGCGATCGGGCTGCGCTCGATGAAGTCGGTGGTCGAGGGAGACCTGCCGGGCGGATCTCGCGCTTGCTCCAACGCGCGGTGACGCACTGTCAGGGCCGCCCGCGCGAGTATCTGCTCGATGCTGCTCGTCCCGCTGCTTGTTCAACACCCATCGGCTGACGGAGGCGCAAGAGGCGCTCGACTCGAGCGACGGCAGCGCGCCGGAGCTGGCGCCGGCATTCACTGCGTCGCGAGCCATGGTCGCGGCGCGCCAAGGCGACGACATCGCCAGCGCGCGCTTCGCGGTGGAGGCGCTCGAGCACGGCCGCGCGCTGGACAATCCGATCATCGTCGGCCGCATCATCCATCGAACGGCGATGGCGGCGTTCTACCGCGAGGATTTCGACGAAGCGCAAGATCGCGCGCTCGAGGCGGCCCGCCTTTTCGAGCGCTTCGAGCTGCACCGCAGTGCCGCGGCGATCTACACGATCCTATGCGTCATCGTCGCACGATTGGGCTGGCGACGCCGATCTGGCGCGCTTCTACGCGCGCCGGACGACGATGAGCGCCCATCTGGCCGAGGACGCGGGGATGGAGAACTGGGGCATTCTCGCTGCAACTCGAGCTCGCGGCCGAGTCCGGCGACGCGCGGCGCGTCGCATCGATTCGCGGGCGGCTCCTGGCCAACCCGCTGAACGAGCAATACTACCGCGAACGCTTCTCCTACACGATCTCCGAGGTGCTCGCGCACGGGTGGGAGGGCCGCTTCGAGGCCGCTCGCGTCGCGCTCATCGCGTTGCGCAATGCCGAGGCTTGTCGCTGCCCGAACGCTCGCTTTGCGATGCACTGCTCGCTATTGTTGCACTGTCGACCTGGCATACTGAGCTTGCCCGCCGGATCGCTCGCACGAACGATCAGCCAGACAGCGGAACGCTCGCGGAACGAACCGTTGATCGACGCGCGGCGACGCCGGATCGCGCGAATCCTCGTCGCCGCTGTTTGCATCGCGCTGGGCGACACCGTCCGCGGTCGGCGGGCCCTTTCGCGGTTCGTCGATCCCGAGCAGCGATTTGCCTCGATCATCGGCGCAGCGGGGATGGACGAGGAGCGAACGCCGGCGGTCATGCGCGGGTACGCCAAATTCTTGAATGCGGCGTGCCTCGCGGCGAACGCCGCGCGCCCCACGCACTCGCTGACCGAAGCGGAGTTGGAGGTGCTCAAGGCGTTGCCGGCCGGCATGACCCTCGCGACGATTGCCCTTTCGCTTGGGAAGTCCCGCAAGACAGTCGAGCGGCAGGTCGGCAGCGATCTATGCCAAGCTTCACGTCGCGAACCGGGCCCAGGCGATCCAGCGGGCCCGGGATCTCGGTTTGCACGTGTAAGTTCGAACCAGTCAAAAACGCTGATGACAGCGCGGCTTTTCGGCGCTAATGAGGTGTATGCCCCATGCGGACGGCCCGGCCAAGTCCTATGCTCTCCACACCCCCCGGCGGTACTTTGCCGTCCGGATTTTTAGGAGATTTGTATGGCCCCGCTATTGCCCCCGGTCACGCTCTAAGAGCCGTCTCGATAAACGGGAGCCCAAGGAAGGACACCATGTACGAGCTAGCAACGGAATGCCGCCCGGTCGACAAGACCGATCTCTTTATCCGGACCTGCACCTCGATGACGCCGTCGGCGGACACTATGTGTCTCGTCGATTCTGCCGTGTCCCTGGTGCGCAGCGCTCTCCAGGGCGACATCAAGCCCCTTCGTGAGTTCGTCCACCGCGTGGGCGAATGGTGCAGCGACATCGAGGATGTGCTCGCGGCCGCCGGTCAGACCGTGATCGATGAGATGGAAGATCTCTCGCGCGTTCGGCTCCACGATGTCGTTCGCCGGGTCGCCCAGATCGAGCGCGACGTGTTCGCCGGTCTGCACCGCGACTTTGCCGAGGCGGCCATCCGCCCGGCCTGCGCAGTCTAAAAAGAGCCGCGGCATGGAATTGCCGCGATCGCAACCACTCCCTGCAAGCTGCTAGACGGATCTACAAAGCATGCAAGACGATAGCCACCTGTCCGACGCCCTGCACTCGACCCGCGCTCAAATCGCCGAACTGCTCGACGAACGCCGCGCCGAGGTTGCGAACGACGTCGTCGCGCGCCTGAAGCGCCGCAACGTCGACTGCATGTCGCCGCTGATCGTGCGAACGCTGGTTCACGCGCTGTCGAAGTCGATGGCCGAGAGCGCGCCCGACGTCATCGTCCATTGGTCGCGCATGGTCCGCCAGGCGCATCCCGCGCCGGCCGTGATCGCGATGATCGATGCGGCTTGCGACGCGGCCGAGGAGCTCGCGCAGAACGATCACGGTGACCTCGCGACGATCGTCGTCTTCCTCGAGATCGTGAAAGGCCGCGCCCGCGCCCAGATCGCCGAGGACGTTTCGCTCGGGCGACCGCGAGTCCGCGCCGCAGAGTGCGATCCAGGGTCTGTTGGCGGTGCTCCGTGCCCGCGACGACGCGACGTGCAATCATTCTCGCGCAACCGGCGAATGGGGCCGCCGCATCGCGAGCCGCATGGGGCTCGAGCCGGCGCTGGTCGAGCGCATCGGGAAGGCCGGGGTCCTGCACGACATCGGGAAGATCCGCGTCCCCGACGCGATCCTGCTCAAGCCGGCGGCGCTCGATCCGCAGGAGTGGGAGATCATGAAGCGCCACGCCGAGGCGGGCGCCGAGATCCTCTCGCAGATCCCCGCGCTGGCGCAGTACGCGCCGATCGTCGCGAGCCCATCACGAGCGCTTCGACGGGCGCGGCTATCCGCGCGGCTTGCGCGGCGACGAGCTCTCGCTCGAATCCCGCATCGTCTCGGTCGCCGACTCGTTCCACGCGATGGTCAGCGACCGGCCGTACCGCCGCGCGCTGAACTACGGCGAGGCGATCGCCGCGCTCGGCGACGGACGCGGCACGCAGTGGGATGCCTCGATCGTCGAGGTCATGATCGCGCTGGCCGCCGAGGAGCGCAACAGCTCGGTCGACGCCAGCCTGTCGGCCCTCACGTCCGCGTCGCTCGTCGTCGACGCCCGCGACCTCCGGCTATCCGGCGGCTCCTGGGGGTAACTTCGTGCTCGCGCACCAGCGCGGTGCAGCCGCACGACGCGCGGTACCTCATCGCGCGTCCCAGGTATCCAGTAGTCGCATACTGGCGTTGTGAAACCGCCGCCAGTGACCGCAGCACGGCAGCGGCTCGTCGTCGCGCACCCCTCGCCTACCCATCCGGGCGAAGTTAGCGTATTCAGGAGTCGCAGGTCAAGGCCGTTACCGCTCAAAGCGGCTAATGCAGCGCTTGCACGACGATCGGCGTAAGGCGAGCATACACATACATGAACAGCCCGACGCTCGCCAAAATCGAGCCGACGGCGATCCAAACGATCGCGGCACGCCTAACTTCATCGCAAGTCCATCCATTCTTCGCGATGGCGTTAGAGCGCTTCCAGCAGCGCGTGCAGCGTGGGAAGCTGGTCGGCCGCGCTGCGGGCTGGGAGGTCGATCGTGATGCGGCCCTCGCCGAAGCGGAAGCGGTTTTTGCTGATCGACTGCAGCTTGGGGATCGATGCCGGGTCGAGGGCGAAGCCGCTGCCCACGCCCAACGTCAGACGCTGCTCGTTGATCACCACGCGGGTCACGCCGACCGAGATCGCCAGCACGCGCAGGCGCGTGATCTCGACCAGCGCGTCGAACTCGGGCGGCGGCGGGCCGAAGCGGTCGCGCACCGACGCCACCGCTTCGTCGACCGCTGCGACGGTGCGGGCGGCGGCGAGCTGCTGGTAGATCGCGATTTTCTGCGAGACTTGCGGGATGTAGTCGTCGGGGACGTATGCGTCGAGCTTCACGTCGATGACGGCCTCCGGCAGCGCCGCCCCCAGCGACGGGCTCGAGCTGCGGCGCTCCGAGATCGCCTCGGCTAGCAACTGCGCGTACGTGTCGAAGCCGACCGCGCCGATAAACCCGGACTGCGCCGCGCCCAGCAGGTTCCCCGCGCCGCGGATCTCGAGGTCGCGCATCGCGATCTGCAAGCCGCTGCCGAGATGGGTGAACTCGCGGATCGCCTCGAGTCGCGCCTTCGCCTCTTCGGTGAGCGCCTTGTGCGCCTGGTACAGTAGAAACGCGTACGCCTGATGGTTGGAACGGCCGACCCGGCCGCGCAGCTGGTACAACTGCGCCAAGCCGAACTTGTCGGCATCGTTCACCACGATCGTGTTGACGTTGGGAATGTCGATCCCGTTCTCGATGATCGTCGTCGAGACGAACACGTCGATCTCGCCGTCGATGAACCGGCTCATCACCGGCTCGAGCTCGTGCTCGCGCATCTGGCCGTGTCCGACCGCGATGCGCGCCTTGGGGACGAGCTGCTCGAGCGCGCGCGCGACGCCGTAGATCGACTCGATGCGGTTGTGGACGTAGTAGACCTGGCCGCCGCGGTCGAGCTCGTTGACGATCGCGCGCTGCACGACCGCGTCCGACGCCGGCACGACGACGGTCTTGATCGACATGCGGTTCTTGGGCGCGGTCTGGATCAGCGAGAGATCGCGCACGCCCATCAGCGACATCTGCAGCGTGCGCGGGATCGGCGTCGCCGAGAGCGTCAGCACGTCGACCGTCGCCTTGAGCTGCTTGAGGCGTTCCTTGTGCATCACGCCGAAGCGCTGCTCTTCGTCGACCACGATCAAGCCCAGATCGCGAAAGACGACGTCTTTCTGCAAGACGCGATGGGTGCCGACCACGACGTCGACCTTGCCCAGCGCGAGGTCGTTGAGGATCGCCTGCGCTTCTTTTTTGGTCTTGAAGCGCGAGAGCTCTTCGATGCGCACCGGGAACGAGGCGAACCGCGCCGTGAACGTGCGATGGTGCTGCGAGGCGAGCAGCGTGGTCGGGCACAGCACGACGACTTGCTTGCGGTCGGCGATCGCCTTGAAGATCGCGCGCACCGCGACTTCCGTCTTGCCGTAACCGACGTCGCCGCAGACCAGCCGGTCCATCGGCTTGGGCTGCTCCATGTCGTGCTTGGTCTCGTCGATCGCTTTGGCTTGATCGGGCGTCGGCTCGTACGGGAACGACTCCTCGAGCTCGGCCTGCCACGGCGTGTCGGGACCGAACGTATGGCCGCGCGCGACTCTCGCGCTCGGCGTAGAGCGCGACGAGCCCGTCGGCGATCTCGGCCAGCTTCTCGGAGACGCGCGTCTTGGTGCGCGCCCAATCGGCGCCGCCCATCTTGGACAGGCGCGGCGCGGTGCCTTCGCTCGCGCTGTACTTGGTGACCTGGTGCATCTGGTGCACCGGCACCAGCATGCGATCGGTGCCGGCGTACTTGAGGTCGAGGTAGTCGCTCGTCGCGCCGAGGATCGTCTCGGTGCGCAGGCCGAGATACTGCCCGATCCCGTGCACCGCGTGCACGACGTAGTCGCCGACCCGCAGATCGGCCAGCGTGACCGGGACGCCTTCCTTGACCGCGCGCAGCTTGACGCGCTTGGCCGGCTGCCCGAAGATCTCGCGGTCGCCGAGCACGTGCAGGTGCAAGGCCGGGATCGTGAAGCCGGCTTCGATCGAGCCCTGATCGACGAAGACGCTGCCGGTGCGCGACATCATCGCGACGCCGTCGGTCCCGGCCGCGCGCAGGTGCAGCAGCGGGGCCGCGCGCTCGACGGTCACGCCGGCGCCGCGTAGGATCTCGGCCAGCCGCGACGCGCCGGTCGCGGCCAGCCAGACGGTGTCGCCGGCGGCGACCCACTCGCGCACCTGTTGCGTGAACAGCTCGATGCGGCGATTGAAGTGCTCCGGCGGCCGCGTTTCGAGCACGAAGGCGTCCATCGCGCGCGGCAGCCACGGCAGGCTGCCGGCTTCGATTCCACCGGTGATCGTCAGCACGCGCCGCGCTGCGCAGATCGCGCGGCGTAGTCGTTCAAACGCGGATACGGTGCGATGACGTCGGCCAGCAGCGCTTCACCGACCTCGTCGTCGCGCACGTCGAGCTCGCCCGAGTCGACGCCCGCCATCAGCGCCTGCGCGCCGCGCGAGCGCTCTTCGTCGAGCCCGTGCTCGATCGTCTCGATCATCCCCGGCTCTTCGAGCACGACCAGCGCCTCGGCGTGCAGGTAGTCGAGCACCGTCGCTTGCTCGTCGTAGGCCAGCCCCAGCCACGGCTCGGGGACGTCGGCGCCGCCGGCGAGATAGGCGCGCAGCGCCGAGACGACGTTCGGCTCGCCGGTTGCCCGCGCCAGCACGTTCGCGCGCAGCGATTCGTCGCGCACGATCTCGAGCCACGGCGCGATGTCGACGGCCTCGAGCTCGGCCCGTCGAGCGCTGCGATTGCACCTCGAACTGCCGAATCGCTTCGACCTCGTCGCCGAAGAACTCGAGCCGGACCGGCAGGTCGGCCGCGGCCGGGAACACGTCGAGGATGCCGCCGCGCACCGCGTACTCGCCGGCGGCGCTCACCACGTCGACGCGCGCGTAGCCGAGCCGGTACAGCCGCGCGAGCGTCGCTTCCCAATCAGCCGTCTCGCCGCGCCGCAGCCGGAACGACGCGTCTTCGAAGACGCGCCGCGGCATGACGTACTGGCGCAGCGCGGCCACCGGCGCGACGATCACCTGCGGCTTGCGCGCGCACATGTCGGCGAGCAGCGTCATCCGCGCGCTGCGCTCCGACGGCGACTCGAGCGCGCCCAGCGTCTCGTCGCGCGGCCGCAGCAACGCGACGGTCTCGGCGGCCCGCTCGCCCAGGTAGTACGTCAGGTCGGTGAAGGTGCGCTCCGCCACGTCGGTCGTCGGCACCACCACGAAGATCTGGCTGCGCAGGACGTTGTGCAACGCGGCGAGCAGGTACGGCCGCGCCGAGCTGGTCGTCTCGTGGAGGGCGAAAGCGTGTCCGCCCCTCGGCGTCAGCGGCGTGCGCAGCCGCTCGATCAGCTCGGCGAGCGGACGAGAAGAGGCGGGCAGGGCGCGAACGAGGCTCGGCGCGAGAACGGCGTCAGGCACGGGATTCCCAGTCTACCATGGCTGGCGCTATTGGCAGTCTATTGACAGGAGTGCCAGAGTTGCGCTAAGAATCGGTGTGTCAATTTTCCTGGCCGCCTCACTTTTCCGGGGCCGGCGCTCATGCGAGGCACAACACGAACCATGGCTGATCTTCTGACCCGTCCCAACGGCACCGGCCGCGCGCTGGTGAACGACCTTTTCGGCTTCGACCCGATTCGCGGTTTCTTCGGATCCGCGCCGAGCTACGGCTACTCGGGCGAGGTCCAGAAGACCGAGAACGGTTGGACCATCGAGCTTCCGGTGCCGGGCTACAAGCCCGATCAGATCGACGTCACCGTCGAAGAGCGCGTCCTGACCGTGAGCGGAAAGACCGAGCGCCGGTCGTTTCAGCGGTCGATCCTGCTCCCCGAGGACGTCGATGCCGACGCGATCGACGCCAAGGTCGAGCACGGGATGCTGACGCTCGCGCTGCACCTCCACCCGAAGGCTCAGCCGCGCAAGATCGTGGTCCAAAGCGTCAACTAGCCTCAGCCTTCGAACGGCTTCGGCCGGCCAGGCTCCGCTATTGGCCGAACCCCGCGCTCCGTATGGGACGCGGGGTTTTCGCTTTCAGCGCTCGAGGCGGAGCGGCAAAGCATAGGTCGCGCGGCGGCCGTCGGCGGTGGTCGCGACGAACTCGATCTGATAGGTCCGGTTGAGCAAGAAGAACGGGATCGCGTCGGGCAACTGTTCTTGGCCGGCGAAATAGCCCGGCGCGCCTTGCGGGATCGCGATCTCGCGGCCCATCGTGCGCGCGATCATCGCGGTCACGTCGGGACTGGTCGTGACCTTCACCAGCAGCATCCCGCCTTTGTGCTGGACCCGGTCGTTGAGCGCGATCTCGATGATGCGCGGCGCGCCGCTGGGCCCGGGTGCCGGGTCGACCACGTAGGTGAACGGGTTCGGCGTTCCGCTGGGCAGGGGGCTCGGCGTCGCGCCGGGCGTCGGGCTGGGCGGCACCGGCGTCGTGGTCGCGAGCGGCGTGGGTGCGGCGGTCGCCCCCGGCGTCGCAGTCGCGGGCGGTGGGAGCGGCTGCGGGGCCGGTGCCGGCTGGAGGAGCGCGACGATCAGCGGCAGGGCATATAGGGCGAACATCGTTCCTCCGAGCAACGCCGGGTCCCGCAGAGCCGTTGCGGGCACGGCGTCCTGGACGTACCCCGCCAGGCCGGTGAACGAGGCCGCCAGCAGTGCTCGCGCGGCCGGGGTCGGGCCGGCCAGTGCCACCACCGGAATCAGCCAGGTCGCATACCAGGGTTCGGGCGCGGGCAGGATCAGCCAGCCCGCCAGCGCCGCGCCGGCCAGCAGATCGCTGCCGCGCCAGGCCCGCCGGAGCGCGACACATCCGGCCACGGCCAGCGCCGCGCCGAGCGCGAGGGGTAGCGGCGACCCGCACCAGCCGGCCAGCGCCGCCGCGTGCAGCAACGAGATGCGCGGCGCCCCGCTGCCGTGGTCGAGACCGTGCGCCAGCGACCAGATCAGCGGCGCATAGGCGGCGAGCAGCGCCAGCGCCGCGACCGCGGCAGCGACGGATCGGCCCCGGCCGGGCCGGAGCAGTGCCGCGCCCAGCGCGACGAGGGCGATCGCCTTGACCGCGCCGGCCGCGATCAGCGCGGCCAGCCGGGCCGGGAACGACCGCAGGTGGTCGGCCAGCAGAACCAGCGCCAGCCACACGGCGTCGTTATGCCCCTCCGCGGCGCTCCACAGCACGACGGGGTGAAAGGCGAGCAGCCGCGCCAAGCGCGGCCGCCGGCGCCGCGCCAAGGCCACGCACGCCAGCAGCGCGAGCGACGCCAGGCCGCGCAGCGCGAAGATCGTCCCGGCCGGCCCGGCCCAGCGCGTCGCGGCGACCACCAGCGCCGTCGCGAACGTGAAGACCGGACCGTAGACGTCGCGTGGGAGCGAGCCGTCCCAGGCGCGCAACGCTCGGTCGAGCAGCGGATCACCGTAGTGCGCCAGGTCGGCCGCGACATACGCGTGAGCCCATGGATCGACGCCGTGGCCGAGCAGCGCACCGTAGGCCGCGTACGCCCACACGTCGGCCGAGAGGTGGAGCGGGACGGCGATGCCGCAGGCGAGCGCGAGCGCCGCGACGGCGAGACGAGCCTGCATCGCGGGTCGAGCGCGCACGTTCCAGGGCTTCGCGACCGCAGCGCGCGAATCCGAGGCCGCGATGGACGACGGCTGGCTCCGGCGGGCTCTGGCCGCCAAGCGCGACGGCGAGAGCCTCGACGGCGCGACCTGGCACCGGATCATCGAGGGGTACGCCGGCGGAGCGATCGACGACGCGCCGGTCGCGGCGTTGGCGATGGCGTGCGCGATCCGCGGCATGACCGACGCCGAGATCGCGGCGCTCACCGAGGCGATGGTCGCGTCGGGCGACGTCATCTCGTTCGGCGCGTTGCATCCGGTGCTCGACAAGCACTCGTCCGGCGGCGTCGGCGACACCGTCTCGCTGATCGCCGTGCCGCTGGTCGCGGAGTGCGGCGTCCCGGTCGCCAAGCTGTCAGGGCGCGCGCTCGGCCACACCGGCGGAACGCTCGACAAGCTCGAGGCGATCCCCGGCGTGCGGACCGATCTCTCCAACGAGCAGTTCGTCGCGCAGGTGCGAGCAATCGGGTGCGCGATCGTCGCGCAGTCCGAGCGGCTCGTCCCGGCCGACAAGCTGCTCTACGCGTTGCGCGACCGCACCGGGACCGTTGCTTCGGTCGGCCTCATCGCGGCCTCGATCGTGTCGAAGAAGATCGCCGGCGGTGCCGACGCGATCGTGTTCGACGTCAAAGCCGGACGTGGCGCGTTCATGCGCACCGTCGCGGACGCAACCGGACTCGCGCGCACGCTGGTTCGGCTGGCCGGACACTTCGGCCGCCGCGCGAGCGCGCTGGTGAGCGACATGGAAGAGCCGCTGGGGGCCGCGGTCGGGAGCGGGATCGAAGCGGTCGAGGCGCGCGACTTCCTGCGTGGCGACGACCGCGATCCGCGCCTGTCCGAAGCCATCTTCGCGGTCGCGCGCGAGATGCTGGCCGTGGCGGGCGTCGCGCGCGACGAGATCGAACCGCGCCTGCTCGACGCGCTGCAGTCCGGGCGCGGCATACGAGCGGTTCGTCGCGCTCGTCGAGGCGCAGGGCGGGAGCCGCGCCGCGTTGGACGGGATCGCCGCGCACTCGCACCGGATGACGGCCACCGCGCCGCAAGCGGGCGTCGTCGTAGCGATCGACGCGGTGGCGATCGGCGAGCTGGCCCGCGAGCTGACCGTCGCCGACGGCCCGTTCGCCGGAATTCGGATTGTGGCGCGCGTCGGCACGCCGGTGCGCGCGGGCGATGTCCTGGCCGAGTGCGCCGGCGTCGCGATCGATCCGCAGGCGGTAGTGCGCGCGTTCACCGTCGGGCACAGGGCGCCGGCGGCACGACCGCTGCTCGAAACGGTCGTGCGGGATGCACCAGGCGCCGGGTCGGCGAACGCGGGGAGGCGATGGTGACGCCTTGAGCTCTGCTGCTGACGGTCGTACGGGCCGGATCGTCGTCACGGGTGCTGCCGGTCTCATCGGCAGCGCGCTGGTGTGGCAGCTCAACCGCGAAGGTGCCGACGACCTTATCGCCGTCGATCGGCTCGGGACGTCGGAGAAGTGGCGTCACCTCGTTCCGCTGCGTTTCGCCGACTACCTCGACGCCGAGGAGTTCTTCGCGCGCATCGCCTCCGACCCGGGAGCGTTCGGCGAGATCGCGAGCGTCTTCCATTTGGGTGCGTGCTCGTCGACGACCGAGCGAGACGCGTCGTACTTGATCGCCAACAACGTGCGGCGCTCGCAGGAGATCGCTCGCTGGGCGCTGGCGCTCGGTGCGCGCTTCACCTACGCGTCGTCGGCCGCGACCTACGGCGCTCGCGAGCACGACATGCGCGAAGACCTCGACCCGCACAGCCTGCGGCCGCTCAATATGTACGGCTACTCCAAGCATCTTTTCGACCTGTGGATGCGCCGCGAAGGACTGCGCGAACGCAGCGTGGCGGTCAAGTACTTCAACGTCTACGGCCCGAACGAAGATCACAAGGGAACGATGCGCAGCGTCGTCGCCAAAGCATTCGATCAGATCCAGGAGCGCGGCGCGATCGAGTTGTTCAAGAGCTATCGCGAGGGCATCGCCGACGGCGAGCAGACGCGCGACTTTCTCTACGTCAAGGACGCGGCGGCGATCACCGCCTTTCTCGCGCGCACCCCGCAGGCCGGCGGGATCTACAACGTCGGCTCGGGCGTCGAGCGCAGCTGGAACGACTTGGCGCGGGCGGTCTTCGCCGGGCTGAGCTTGCCGCAGCGCATCGACTACGTCGAGATGCCCGAGGTGTTGCGCGGCAAGTACCAGTACCGCACCGTCGCGACGATCGACCGGCTGCGAGCGGCAGGCTGGACGGCACCGATGACGACGCTCGAAGACGGGGTCGCCGATTACCTGCGCAACTACCTGGTGACCGGCACCGTGCTGGGCAGCGAATCGGGGGATGCGTCGAGTCCGGCGCCGACGTTCTCGGCGACGAGATAGAGCGGCCGGCCTTTGATCTCGTCGTAGATCCGTCCGACGTACTCGCCCAGGATGCCGATCGTGATCAGTTGCACGCCGCCCAGAAACAGTACGGCGAAGATCGTCGAGGTGTAGCCGGGGAGGTTGTAGCCGGTGAAGATGTGCAGCAAGACTTCGTAGATCGCGACGAGGAACCCGACGATGCTGACCAGGAAGCCGAACCACGTCGCCAACCGCAAGGGGATCTCGCTGAACGCGGTGATCCCGTCGACGGCGAACTTGAACATCTTGGAGATCGGATACTTCGACGACCCGGAGAACCGCTCGGCGCGGTCGTACTCGATCCCGGTTTGGCGGTAGCCCACCCAGGAGACGAGGCCGCGTATGAAGCGGTGCCGTTCGCGCGAGTTGCGCAGCGCCGCGACCACGCGGCGGCTCATGAGGCGGAAATCGCCGGTGTCGACCGGAATCGAGACGTTGGTGAGCCGGCGGATAATGCGGTAGAAGAGCGCGGCGGTGAACAGCTTGAAGCGGCTCTCGCCGGCGCGCCGCCGCCGCGTCGCGTACACGACGTCGTAGCCTTGGCGGAACTTGACCAGAAATTCGTCGATCAGCTCGGGCGGGTCTTGCAGATCGCCGTCCATCAGCACGACCGCGTCGCCGCGCGCGGCGTCCAGCCCGGCGGTCGCCGCGATCTGATGCCCGAAGTTGCGCGACAGCGACACGATCCGCAGGTGCGGATCGTCGTGGGCCGCCGCCTGCAGCTTCTCGAAGGTCGCATCGCGGCTGCCGTCGTCGACCAGGATCACCTCGTAGGCCGCCGGCCGCTCGGAGAGGCCGCGCACGACCTGCGCGATCCGGCGGAGAAGCTCGTCGACGTTGGCAGCCTCGTTGTAGACGGGAACGACGACGCTGAGCGTCGCGTCCGGGCCGCGCCGCACGGCAACCTCCGCAGAACCTGCGATCACGCCAGCGTTGTTCTCGCCGCTCCTTCGCTCTCACTCTTGTCCTCGGGAAGGCTGCCATCTCCGCACGAACTCTTGCCGCCGCGGCCGGCGCCGTCGTCGCTTTGTCCGCTTGCGTACGGGCCACGACCGCGCCGCCCAAACCCGCGCCCCGGCCCACGGTCGCTCGGTCTTCGGCCTTGGCTTCGCCGGCGATTGTCCCGCGCCGGATCCCGGCCGCTGCGCACCCCACCGGCGCGGTCCCGCACCAAGCGGTGACCGTGCCGCACGGAACGGCCGCCGGCCCGCACCTGAGGGCGACCCCCGCCAGCTTCGCCCTCCCCGAGATTCTGTCGGCGAGCGTCAGCCCCAGCGTCGTCGGGTCGGGAACGGTCGTCAGCGCGACCGTGCGCACGACGCCCGGGGTCGTGAGCGTCGTCGCGATCGCAGCCGGCGTCTCGGTCACCGTTCCGCGCGTCGGGAACGGCCTGTTCGCCGGCAGCACGACGATTCCGACGCTTCCCTCGTTCGCCCACGGGAGCTATGCGGTGACGTTCGTCGCGCGCGACGCGCGCGGCGCGAAAACGCAAAGCGCGGTTGGAGTTCGCGTGCGTTGAGGGCGTCGTGGTAAGCAACGGCAAAGGCCCCCACGGCATGCTCGCGCCGTTTCTCGCTCTGCTCCTCGCCGTGCCGGTCGTCGCCCTCGCAGATTATGCGCACGTCGGTCCGACGCCGCCGCCGCACGGCTATCCGGACATCAAGTCGGTCTCGATCTCGACCACCCAGATCCGCGCCGGCCGGCCGGTGCACGGTGACGTCGAAACGTCCGACAACGTGCACTACGTCGAGGTGCGGGTCGACTATCGCAGCGTCGCGATGCACGAAGTCGGTCCCGGTAAGTTTTCGCTCGACTACACCGTCCCATGGTGGATCCCGCCGTGGTTTCGTCACGGCTACACCCTTCAAATCATCGCCCGCAGCATCGACGGCGTTGAAACCGCCCGAGACCTCGCCGTCACCGTCCGCTGAAGTCGCGATGTCGTGCTGAGCTTGTCGAAGCACGAGGAGTGACGGCACCGCCGCGGTGAGGCGCCCTGGCGCACGCGGCGCTGCACGATCGTGCGTCCTCCACAAGCTCAGCATGACAAGATGGGTTTGCGAGTCAACCTTTGTCGGCGAGCTTGTGGAGTGCGGCGATCGTTTCGGCGGCGAACGTTGCCTGGTACGCGATGATGTCGGTGATGCCGGGGAACCGGTGGTCGCCCGCGCGGGTGCCGAACGCGTAGCGCGCGCCGTCGCCCACGAGCAGGCCGCGCTCGGCCAAAACGTCGAGTGCTTCGCGGACACAGCGCTGCGCGTCGAGGCGCAGCTCGGGATCGACGAACGCGCCGCCGGGAAGCGCGTCGCTCAGCCGGATGACGCCGTCGACGGCTTCGTGCGCGTCGAAGGGCAGGTCGACGGCGAGCAGCCACGCGGCGAGCAGCGCGCTGGTCGTGAACGGGCGCGCGGCGGCCAGCGCGGTTCCGAGATGGTTCGGATCGACGGCGCCGTCGGGCCGGTCGTACGGGAGCACGCGGTAGAGCAGCGAGAGCCGCCGGCCGCGGAACGGATCGAAGGCGATCGCCGCGAACCACACGTCGGCGATCGGCACGAGGTGCTCGACGATGCCCTTGAGCGGCCGCATCCGGCCGTCGGTGCTGTAGAAACCTTCGGGCGTGACGAAGAACGACGCACCGCGTCGCACCACGTCGACGATGCGCGCAATGTCTTCGTCGACGCCGGTGCGCAACGCGACGAGCAACTCGCGCCGGTACGGTTCGCGGACGTACGACAAGCGTACTCGCGTATCGCCGGCGACGAAGAACCCCGGGGCGAGCAGATCGGAGAGCAGCGTGGCGTTCGACGGCGCCGCGACGAGCGCTTCGGGGCGGAAGACGAGCTCGAGCGAAAGATCGCCATGTTCGGCGTGCACCGCTTGGGCGAGGCTGCGCAGCGGGCGCGACGACAGCTCGTTCTCGAGCGGCAGCATCCCCATCGCAAGGAAGAGCGGCGCGGCGTTCACGTCGCGCATGAAGCCAAGCCAGGGCATCCGCAGCGCGAAGAAGCCGGGCTCGTACATCCGCCGCGACGACGCGGTGTAGAGCGTTCGCCCGAACGACTGCGCGTAGGCGCGCTCGACGATCAGCTCCGACTCGTCTTCGTGCTGATGGTTGGCGACCAGCACCGTCCGGCGATGGCGCACTGGGAGCCGCCCCCATTGCCGCACGCGCAGCCGCAGCGCGAACAGCGGCTGCCGGATCATGGCGGCGAGGCCCACCAGGAACGTTTGCAAGAACGGCACGACGGGCTTTCGCCCGACGCGCAACACCGTCAGCGATCCGATCGCGAAGCTTGCGCCGGCGGCCGCGAACAGCCAGCGATATCCGAGCGCCGGGGTCGCGCCGTGCGCGATGATCCAGCCGCCGATCCCCGGCGCCGCGATCGCCGGCAGGCTCGACAGCGTTCCCCACACGCCGAGATCGCGCGCGACGTCGCCCATCTCGGGGATCGCGTCGAGCGCGAGCGCGTAGCCGACCGAGAACACGCCGCCGAAACCCAACCCGAACAGCGCGGCGTAGGCGAAGATCCAGTTTCGGTCGGGCAGCAGGGCGAAGCCGAGCGCGGCCAGCGTCATCGGCACGCCGGAGAGGGCGACGACGGCGCGGCGGTCGAGTTTGTCCGAGAACCGTCCGGCCGCCAGGCTCGACACGATCGCGCCGAGCAGGGCGGCGCCGGCCACCATCCCCGTCCCGCGCGTCGCATCGTGCACGCCGAGCACGTCGGTGAAGAAGTACAGCACGTACGTGTTCAGCAGCGTCATGCCGAGCACGATCCAACCGCGCGCGACGAGCGTCACGCCCAGGTCGTAGCGGTCGCGGACGATCGCGTGCTGCTCCGGCGCCGGGCTGGGCGGCGCGTTCGGGATCGCGGCGAGCGAGAGCGCGGCGAGCGCGACCGCGACGCCCATCGCGACGAGCGCCTGCGCCGGCGGCAGCAACGCGGCGGCGAGCAGGCCGAGCACCGTGCCCACCAGCGTCATCGCGCCGCGCATGCCGGCCGCCGCGCCCCAGGCGTGGCGCGGCACGACCTCGGGGAGCAGCGCCTGATAGATCGTCTGCGCCGCCATCAGCGCGATCGTCGCGGCGACCAGCGCGGTGCCGAGCGCGCCGACCGAGGCCGCCAGCGCCATCGCGCCGAGCGCGGCGACGTCGACCGCCAGCGCGATCGCGGTCTCTCGGCGCCGGTCGCCGCCGCGGCGCCGCGCCTGGTCGGAGAGCGCGCCCGCGATCGGCGGAACGACCGCGACCGCGACCCCGACCAGCGTCGCGAGCACGGCGAAGATCGCGATATGATCGTGCGGCGCGAGCCGCAGCACGATCGCCGGAACGACGATCGCCATGACGGCGGTGTCTTGAAAGTGGATCCCGATCCAGAGCGCGTTGACCGCGAGGTGATCGCGCTTGCGGAAGTCGCTAATCGATGTCGGCCCAGGCCGCGACGACGACCGTCACGTGCGCGTCCGGCTCGCCGGCCGCGATGTGGGCCGGGGGCAGCGCGCGCGACGCGTCACGTTCGGTGTTGCCGTACGAGCCGCGCGTCACGCGGAAGGCCAGCCGTGCTCCGCGGTGCAGCCGCAGCGCGAGGCGGAAGTGGCGCGCGTCGACGCGATCCATCCGGACCTCGGACGGCGACCAGCTCGTGCGCTCGGTGCTCAGGTAGATGTCGTCGCCGGGCGGCGTGCGCGGCGGGACGATCACGTCGATCGTGGAGGTGACCAGCGTCGTCTCGTCGGCGTCGCTCTCGCCGGCCGGCGCGAGCACGTACGCCGCGCGCGGTATCTTCGCGGCCGGCAGCGCGTCGGTCGTCAGGCGCTGCGGCGTCGCGCGCCCGCCGGCGTCGAGTGTGACGTCGATTGCCCGGCCGGGGACGATCGCCGCGCACGACACGCCGTCGGCCAACCGCAGAACGCCCGCACCGGCGACGACGAGCCGGTCGCCGTCGCAGGCGAGCGGCACGATGCGAAACAGCGACGCGGCTGCCGCCGCAACGACAAAGGCCGAGTTCATGGCGTGATCGCGAAGCTCCAGCGCGGCTGCCAGCGCGTTCCGCCCCAGGCGAAATCGTAGGCGCGGCCGACGTCGAGCCCGATGTTGGGGAACGGCCGGAAGCGGACGTCGGCGGCGACCTCCCACTGCGGCCGGCCGAACCCGTCGAACTGCGGGAAGTCCGACGTGTGCACGACCGAGATCCGGTAGGCCGTGCTCGTGTCCGGCGTGACCTGCAGGTTGACGTTCTGGCTGCGGAACGTGCGCGCGCCGCTGAAGGCCGCGTAACCGAGGTACGGCGTGCCGTCGGGGAGCAAGAGCGGCGTGGTCGGGGTCGGATAGAACAGCGCCTGCGTGCCGGGATACACGTCGGCGCTCCACGTCCCCTGATAACCGGCGAACAGCGTCACCTTCTTCGAGAAAGCGCGCGATGCGGTCGCCGTACCGGTCAGCGTGTCGAACGTGTGCGGAAACGCGTACCACGTGCGCGCGGCGTCGAGCGTCGTCGCGACGGTCGCGCCGAGCGGGATCTTCACGACCGGCGTGGCCACAAACAGGTCGAGACCCTTGCGCCAAACGGTCGAATAGTTGTGCGCGTCGGGCAGCTCGAACAGCAGCCCGCCGCGCTGCGCATCGAAACCGGTGCTGCCGGTCAGCCGCCAGGTGACGCCGTCGAACAGCGGCTCGTCGGGCGTGCGCACGCTGGCAGTGAACGACGAGGCGCCGCCGGTCGTGCGCGTGTAGTCCATCCGCGCACCCGCCGGGCCGAAAGCGCCCGTGAGGTCGCCGTGCATCACCGTACCGTAGATCGTGCCGCTCGCGTCGGCCTCGGCGGTGTAATGCGCGCCCAGCCGGCGGTAGGCGTTGAACCCGTGAACCGAATACCCGCGCAGCGGTTGATCGATCGACGCCGCCACGTACGCGTCGTCGCCCGAGACGATCTGCTGCTGCAGCGCGACCGCCGCACCGGGTCCCGGCTCCCAGCGCGCGTGCAGCGCGGTCAGCGACGTCGGCGAGCCGAACAGCCCGTACGGTTGATCGAAGGTCGCGCCGGCGAGGCTCGACGCGCCGAAGCCGGCACCCGTCGCGTAGGTGTACAAGTACGACGGGACCGGCACCCCGCCGACCGATGTCGGGAAGGAGGCCGGCGTGAAACGCACGTCGGCGTGGGGCGTGATCGCGGCCCGCCGCGAACGGATGAACGCGCCGTGGTCGTCGACGTCCGGAAAGGCGAAGCGCGACGCGTCGAACTCGGCGGCCGTCGCCGCACCGAGCCGGCGCGTCGTGCGCGAGACGCCGGTCGACGCGTCGAGCAGATCGACGCGGCTCGTGTCGAGCTCGAGCGCGATCGCGTCCGCCGTCACCGATGCGTCGCCGCGCACGATGCGCGCATGACCCGCGAGCACGGCGCGATCGGTCCTGAGGTCGACGTAGGCGGCGTCGCCGCGCGCGCGCGTTCCGTCGGACAGGGTGAGCGTCGCGCCGTCGCGCGCCACCAGCGCGAGGGTGTCGGAGAAAAAGACGACGGACCCGGCGTCGAGCGACGCCGATGCGCGCGCGAACGCGGCGCCCGGCAAGAGCACCGCGCAGGCTGCGAACACGACGCCGGCCGGCGCGGCGCGCACTACGTTCCCGGCGGGCGGTTGGGGAACGCCGGCGGGCGCGGCGTCGGGAAGCCGCCCGGCGGCGTGGCCCGCGGTCCCGGGAAGATCCCGCCGGGCGGGAACGGGTTCGGGTTGAACGGCGTCGGCACCGCGCCCGGCTGCGCCGCCTGCGGCACGTTGCCGCGGTCGTCGGACCAGGCGAACACCGTCACGCGCGCTTCCTGCGCGTCGACCTCTTGGGTGAAGTACTGATGGGCTGGGGCCTGCAAACCGTCATCGCCAAGCTCGACGGAGTTCCACGAACCGCGGGTGACGCGGAACGCGAACTTCGTTCCCGAAGCGAACCGGCGGACGGCGCGATAGCGCTGGCCGTCGATGCGGTCCAGCTTGATCGCCTGCGGGTTCCAGCCGCTCGCGTCGGTGCTGATGTAGATGTCCGAGTTCAAGGGAGTCGTCGGGGGCACGGTGACCACGAAGGCGACCGCGACCTCTTTGCCGGTCACGTGAACGCCGACGATCTCGGGTGCCTTCTCGCTCGTCGGCTTGGTCGCCGACAGCGGCTGCGCCACCTGATCGTACGCGACGTCGCGCGCCAGATGCTTGGCGGTGATGTCGAGCTCGACGATCTGTTTGGTCGCCGGGTCGAAGATCGCGCGCGCGAACAGCTTCGCGCGCGGCTGCGTGGTGGTGGGTTTGCCGGTGTCGTAGTCGTTGACGCGCAGCGGGCTGGCGACCTTGAACGCGTCACCGGTCGTGAAGTAGACGTAGCCGTTGCGCACGTCGAGGAGCTGACCGGTGAACCGGACCAGCTCGCCCTGGGCAAGCGACGGGATCGCGAGCGCGGCCAGAACCAGCGCGGCGAGCAGTGCGCAAAGGCTGCGAAACGTCATGGCGATATCTGAACCCCGAGCACCGGCGTCCACCGCTCGTCCGCGAAGTTGAAGTAGTAGGAGCGAGTGACGTCGACCAAGATTTGGCGTGACACGCGGAAGCGCACGTCGGTCGTGAGCTGCCAGGGCGGCTGGCCGTAGAGTCCGGGCACCGGCGCGGGCGTGTCGTAGAAACGCCCCAGCGTCGTCTTGAATGCGAAGTACGCGGTCGGCGAGTAGACGAGCGACGTGGTGTAGCCGCGCGACGTGCCGAGCCCGCGGAACGCGGCTTGGCCGCCGAACGTGCCGAACGGCGTGGTAACCTTGTCGGGGTACGGCGTGTACGCGGCGAGCTGCTGGTTTCCCCAGTAGTCGTCGGTCGTCTTGATCTCGTACGCGAGGTAGTAGTTCAAATGCAGGCGCGGGCGCACGTCGGCTACCGCGAAGAGCAGGTCGCCGAGGTCGACTTCGTGCGGCAGGTTGAACCAGGTGCGCTGACGGTCGTACGACGCGCTGAACGTCGCCGTCTGGTTCAGCTTGATCGGCGCGGTGTACAGCGTGCCGCCGAGGTAGTGGTAGAAGGAATTTGGCGGTCCCGGCTGCTCGTTCGGATACCCGCCCTCGCCCCAGACGTCGTGCGCGAAACCGGTGCCGGCGCGCGGCCGCAGATACAACCCGAGTCGTCCGGGCGTGATCCGCGTCGGGCCGCCGGTGAAGGCGAGCACGCCGTCCGTCGGGTGCTCCTTCCAGCGCGGATCGAAGTTGGGCTGAAGGTCGTTGAGGTCGGTCAGCCCCTTGGGCAGCCCGAGCAAATACTGGTAGTAGTTGTCCTGCGTGTAACTGATGTTGGAGCCGCGAAAACCGCCGCTGACCTGCAGCTCGCCGAACCCCGCGGCGTTGGTCGGACGGTTGATGATCCCCGCCTGCGCCGCCGATTCTTGCAGGAACAGCCGGCTCTCCAGTTTCGGCGTCCAGCGCTTGTACGCCACCAAGTTGTACTGCCGCTCTTGCTGGGTCAGCGGGTCGATGCCGAACGCGATGTAGTCCCGATCCCACACGAAGTGCTGGTCGAACGCGAGGTAGGTTCCGTTGTACGGATCGTTGCGCAGGTGCAGCGCCGTGAGGCTGTGCGCGGATCCGTTGAACGGAACGCCGACGTCGAAGTTGCCGCCGAAGAAGGTGTTCTCGAAGAAATGCGAGTTTGCCGCGAACGTCACCACGTAGCGCGGCACCGGAATGTACACGCCCGCCGTGTAGATCCGGGCATTGCTGAACAGCGCGTTGACCTTCGGGACGATGCGCACGCCGTTGGACTTGATGTACGCCCGCTCGCCGGTGAGGTCGGGGAAGTAGTACGCGTCGCCGGGTTGCTCGCGCGTCGTCGTCGGGTGGGCCCAATCGAGCCCGAAGAACGTCTCGCGGGTGGGGGTCCCGGCGGCCGGCAGAAAGTACGAGCGGTCCAGGTCCGGATATCCGGCAAACGCCGCCCCGACCTCGTGCACGGTCGGCCCGTCGAGGTGAACGTCGCCCGCGACCAGGTACCGGTTGAGCTTGAGGTCCATCGAGAAGGTCTGCCCGCTGATGACGGTCCCGTCCGAGAGGCGTACCCGCACGCCGCCGTCGGCCGTGACGATGAACCGGTTGAAATAGAAGTCGACCGTGTTGGCGGTGATGTCGAGGCTGGCCGGCGGCAGCGCGAGCGCGGCGCTCGACGCGCTCGCGAACAGCGCGCTCGCCAGCGCGATGAGGACCGGAAGACGCATGTGCAGCATCACGCGTTCAGCGTCGCGGGAGGCGCGGTCCTGCGAGGGATGGAACGGCGTCGAACGGCATGCCGCGTATTCTCACCTTCGTCATGGACTCGGCCGGCGTCGGTGCCCTGCCGGATGCGATGGCGTACCACGACGCACCAAACGCGAACACGATAGGAAACGTCGCAGAACGGCTGGGGGGACTGCGGCTACCGAACTTCGAGCGGCTGGGCCTTGGCCATGTCACCGCCGTGCGCGGCCTGTCGGCCGCGGAGCCGCCCGGCGCGGCCGTCGGCCGCCTCCGGGAGCGAAGCCGGGGCAAAGACACGATCACCGGCCACTGGGAGATGACCGGCGTCATCACCGAGGTTCCGTTCCCGACCTATCCGGACGGCTTCCCGCGCCGAGATCGTCGAGCAGTTCACCGCGATCGCGGGCAAGGCGCCGTTGGGCAACGTCCCGGCGTCGGGCACCGAGATCATCGCCGAGCTGGGGGAAGAGCACCAGCGAACCGGGCGGCCGATCCTCTACACCTCGGCCGACTCGGTGTTCCAGGTCGCGGCGCACGAAGAAACCGTGCCGCTCGCGACGCTGTACGAGTGGTGCGAGCGAGCGCGCGCGATGCTGCGGCCGCCGCACGAGGTCAACCGCGTGATCGCTCGGCCGTTCGTCGGGTTGCCCGGAAGCTACGCGCGAACGCCGAACCGCCGCGACTATGCGATTCCACCTCCGCCGACGGTCCTCGACCGGCTGGATCGCGCGGGTGTACCGGTGCACGCGGTCGGGAAGATCTGTGATATCTACAGCGGTCACGGGATCGCGTCGTCCGTCCGCGTCGCCGACAACGGTGAAGCGGTCGACCGCGCGCTCGCCTTGGCAGATTCCACGGACCACGGACTGGTGTTCGTCAACCTGAACGACTTCGACACGAAGTATGGACATCGGCGCGATGTGCGGGGCTACGGCGACGCGCTCGCGCGCCTCGATGCGCGCATCCCCGAGCTGATCGAGAAGCTGCGGCCCGGCGACGCTTTGATGTTCACCGCCGACCACGGCTGCGATCCGACCCAGCCGGGCACCGATCATACGCGCGAGTTCGTCCCTTATCTCGAATACGGCCGCGGCGCCGGCGGTGAGCTCGGGATCGTCGACGGGCTGGGGTACGTCGGCGAGCGGATCGAGGCAATTTTGGGAACGCCGCCGCCATGAGTGCCGTCGAGCTGCGCCCGCTCCAGGCGCGCGCCGCGAGCGATCTCCCGGTCGGTGTCCCGTTCCCGGCGGCGCCCGCCCGCCCGGGATGGTACAACGTCGCGAAGCGCGGCGATCGACATCTGCCTCGCGCTGGCGGTCCTGGCGATCAGCGCGCCGATCGTCCTCGTGGCGACGATCGGAATCGTCGCGGTCAGCGGCGGCAGCCCGTTCTACCGGCAGGATCGGATCGGTCTGGGCGGCCGGCGCTTCCGCATGTTCAAGCTGCGCACGATGGTCCGCAACGCGCACGCCATGCTGCCCGAGCTGCGGCGCTTCAACGAGGCCGACGGCCCGGTGTTCAAGATGCGTGCCGATCCGCGGCTGCATTCGCTGGGCGCGTTCTTGCGCCGCACCTCGATCGACGAGCTGCCGAACTTCGTCAACGTGCTGCTCGGCGACATGTCGGTCGTCGGCCCGCGCCCGCCGCTCCCCGAGGAGGTCGCCCACTACGACGTGTACGCGCTGCGCCGGTTGGTGGTCAAGCCGGGCGTGACCTGCCTGTGGCAGATCTCCGGGCGTTCGCATCTCTCGTTCGAAGAGTGGATGGCGCTCGACAACGCCTACATCGACGCGTGGTCGCCGTGGTACGACCTCGCGATCGTCGCCAAGACGATCCCGGCCGTGCTGCGGGGGGTGGGCGCGCATTAAGCGCCGGCTGAACGTCGTCGCAGATCGGCGGACGCCCCGGCGCCTCGCCCGGTCGACGGTGCTGGTAGCGGCGGCGACCTTGGCCTCGACCCTGCTCGGTTTCGTCCGCGAAGTCGTCTACGCGAAGTTCTACGGCACGTCGTGGGAGCTCGACGCCTTCCTCGCCGCCTCGATCGTTCCGGTGATCCTGTTCGGCGTCTTCAACGGCGCGCTGGTGACCGCGCTCGTCCCGGTGTTCTCCGACTACGTCAACACCGATCGCGAAGACGAAGCCTGGAATCTGGCCTGGACCGTGATCGCGGTGCTGCTGGTCGCTGCTCGGCGTCTGCGCCGCGCTGGGCGCCTGGCTCGCGCCCTGGTACGTTCCGCACATCGCCCGCTTCGTCGCACCGAACGTCTCGACGACCGCCGTCGCGATGACGCGCTGGCTGATGCCGACGATCGTCGCGACGAGCCTCGCGGGCGTCATCGGGTCGCTGCTCAACGCGTATCACCGCTTCGGCGCCGCCGCGCTGCAGGGCTTCGTCGCGAACCTCTGCATCATCGCGTGCGTGTGGCTCGCGCAGCCGCACTACGGCGCGTACGCGCTGGTCTTCGGTGCGCTGGCCGGCGCGTTCGCATCGCTCTTGGCGCTGTCGCTGCCGTTCCTGCGCCTGCGGCGGCTGCGCTTCACGATCGATCTCCACCATCCGGGGATGGTCCGGCTGCTCCACGTGCTGGGGCCGATCGCGATCGGTTCGGCAGCCGGGCAGATCGCGCTGCTGTTCGACCGCTTCTTCGCCTCGAGCCTCAACGAGGGGACGATCGCCGGGATGAACTATGCGGTCAAGATCGTCGGCTTCCCGCAGCAGATCTTCGTGACCGCGATCGCGACCGTGATCTTCCCGCTGTTCGCCAGCCAGTTCGCGCAGAAGAACCGGCTCGCGATGCGGCGCAGCGTCGCGACCGGGTGCAGATGGTCATCTTCCTGACGCTGCCTTCAGCCTTCGGCCTGTGCATGCTGGCCGGTCCGATCGTGCAGACGCTGCTCGAACGCGGCGCGTTCACGCCGGCGGCGACGGTGCTTTGCGCGCAGCTGCTGCCGTTCGCCGCGGTCGGGCTGATCGCGCTGGCCGCCAATGTCGTGCTGACCCGCTGCCTGTACGCGGCCGGCGTCGTGCGCATCGCGATCGCGATCTCCGTCGCAACGGTCGCCCTGAACGTCGCCCTCTCGGTCGTATGGCTGCCCTCGCTCGGGGCGCGCGGGCTGCTGCTCGCCAACGCCGTCTCGCAGACGCTGCAGACCGTCGCATACGTCGCGGTAGCGTGGCGCGCGCTGGGCGGATTCCACCTGCGGACCGTCGTCATATCGTTGCTCAAAGTCGGCGCGTGTTCGGCGGTCATGGCGTTCGCGTTGGCGGCGGTGCAGATCACCCGCACGCCGCCCGCTCCGTCCGATCTCGCGCGCGTGACGAACCTGGGCGAACATCTGTTGTTCGGTGCGTTCGTATTTCTCGCGCTGGCCCGCGTGGTCGACTCCGAAGAACTCCAGCTCGCGACCGATCTGCTGCTGCGCCGCCGGCCCCGCGACCTCGTTCCTCTGCCGTGATCTTCCATCCGTGGAACGTCGCGCTGCGCCAGCCGACGCACGTGCCCGTCGATCTGCCGAGCGCGCTGGTGTACCTCGCATGCGCGCTGGGCGTCGGCTGGCTCACGCGGCGCCGGCCGGCGCTCGGCGTCGCCGCGCTGCTGGTGCTCGCGCCGTTCGATCTCGCCCGCTATGCCGGCCCGACCACGATCACCACGCTCAAGGCCGGACTGGTCGGGCTGTTCGTCGCGCTCGCGTTCTCGCGCTTCGATCTGGCCGCGTTTCGCACGGCGCCGGTGCGCGCCATGCTCGTCGCGTTCGCCGCGACGCTGGTCGCGGTCGCGCTGAGCGCCTTGCACGCGCAGCATCTGGGCTCGGTCGCGCGCGAAGGCCTCAAAGACGGCGAGTACTTGATGCTGTTCCTGGGCGCCGTGGTGGCATTCGCCACCGACCCCGACGACCGGCCGTTGTGGCTGGTGCTCGAGATCGCGGTGCTGCTGGTCTCGGCTCTCGGCGTTGGTGGAGTACGTGCTCGGTGCGCACAGCGGCATCTTGGTGCACGGCCACTCGGTGCCCAGGATCGCCGGCGCGCTCGAGGGTCCGAACCAGTTGGCGGGATACTTTGACGTGACGTTACCCGTGCTGGTGGCGCGAGCGCTCGTTCATCGCGATCGTTTGCTCGGCGTGGTGATCGGCGTCGCCGCCGTCACCGACGTGTTGACGATCTCGCGCTCGGGGATCGTCGGCGTCGCGCTGGGGATCATCGTCGTGCTGCTGGTCCTGCGCCCGTTCGACGGCACCGTCTGGCGCTTCGCCGCCGGCGTGACGCTGATGGTCGCGCTCGGAGCCGGGCTGGCCGTGCGCGCCGGCGTTCCGGCCGGATACTTCTCGCTCGATCAGGCACCGCAGTCGGCCGATCATCTGGCGAATCGCGCGCAGCTCTGGCGCGCCGCGCTGGCGCTGTGGGCAACGTCGCCGGTGGTCGGCGTCGGAGCCGGCAACTACGAGCTCGACCTTGGCGAGGTGGGGCTGTACGACACGCGCACGCACGCGAACAGCATCTACCTGCAAACCCTCGCCGAGGAAGGCGTCGTCGGACTGGTCGCGGTCCTGGGCCTCTTCGCCACGGCCATCCTCACGCTGGCTCGCAGCGGCGTGCGGCGGCCGCTGATCGTCGGCGCGCTCGGAGCGACGATCGCGCTGGCCTCGCACCAGATTTTCGACGATCTGTTCTTTTTTCCGAAGGTCGCGTCGGTGTACTGGCTGGTCGTCGGCGTCGCGCTGGCCGAGATCGCGGCGCGCCGCCTGTTCGAACGCCGGCGCGCGGCGGCGTCGGTGGTGACGGCGGCGCCGGCGACCAGCGCCGCGTCGTGATACCGCGCGCGCAGCGCCGCGCCGGCGACCGCCGCCGTCCGATCATGCCCGGCCGCCAGCAGCGCGTCGCGCTGGTGACCCCGTTCTTCGGGCGCGACCTGCGCGGGCGCAAGGAGCGGTTCGCGTTCGCGCTCGCGACGCACCTCGCGCTGGAAGGCGTGGCGATCGAGGTCATGACGACAACCACCACGCCCGACGCGCCGGACGCGAACTTCTACGTCGCCGGCACCGATCACACGGAGCCGTTCCTCGTCCATCGCTTCCGCGTTCTGGCACCCGACCGGGTGGCGTACGAGGAGGCGCTGCTCGCGTTCGGGCGGGGCGAGCCAGTCACGGATCAACAAGCGCGCGCGTTGCTCGACGAACGGCTGCAAAGCCCCGACCTGCTGGCCCACGTGCGCTCGCAGGCCGACCGCTACGATGCGTTTCTGCTGTGCGATCTCGACGGTTGCCGACCACCGTGCGGGCGTTGACCGACGTCGCCGAGTGCGGGCTGCTCGTGCCGCTGCTCGACGACGAGCCGGCAGCGCGGTTGCCGGCCGTCGCGGCGGCGGTGTCGCACGCGCGCATGATCTTGTGCACGACCGAGGCCGAAGCGATGCTGGTCGCCGAGTTGTACGGTCCGGTGCCGCGTTCGCGAACGCGCGTCATCGGGCTCGCCGCCGACGTCGTGCCGCGCCCGGATCTCAAGCGTGACCGCGTCGACCGCATCACGCGCGGACGCCCGTACGTGCTGGCCGCCGGAAACGATCCGAACGCGGAGCAGCAGATGCGCGCCAGCGGCACGCACGTCGTCGTGCTCGACCAGGCCGACGAGCGCGATCGGGCGGCGCTCTTCGCGTACGCGCGCGCCGTCGCCGTCAGCGGCGCGGGGATCGGCTTCGCACCCGAAGTCGTCGAAGCGTGGGCGTACGGCAAGCCCGTGCTCGTCGCCGCCGACGCGCCGGGGGCCGCGGGGCTCGTGATCGAGACCGGCGGCGGCGTCGTCGTCCCGCGCGACGGCTGGGCCGCGGCACTGCAACGTTTGGCCGGCGACGAGACGCTGGGCATGTCCGCGCGCGGCGGTGCGGCGTTCGTCGAGCAGCAAGGCGGCTGGCGCAGCGTCGCCGCGCGCACGTCGGAGGCGATCGACGGTCTGCGCGCGCTCGACGACGGACAATCGAACGACGTCCTGCTGGCGCAGGTTGCGTACCTGTATCCGCTCGTGCAGCGCCAGCGGCGCACGATCGAAGCGATGCGCGTGAGCCGCTTCTGGCGCCTGCGCGACTCCTGGTTCGCGTTCAAACGCCGGTTCGGAATCGGCCCCGTCGACGATCCCGTGCACGTTTCGGACGGAAGATGCGCGAACCGTCGAGTTGGCGGCGCTCGGCGATCCGTACCAGCTGTTCCGCCAGCAGCACCGGCTGCGCGGCGAAGACGTCGAGCAGATGCGCTCGCTGGCTCGCTTTCTGCCCAAGACCGTCACCTTTGCCCTGGTCGTCGATGCGCGCGATCGGCCCGTCGACGGGGTCCGGGCGACGTTACGCTCGCTGCGCGACCAGGTCTACGAGTCGTGGATGGCGCGGGTGCTGGTGGGCGAGCCGACCGACGATGCGATGCTGGCCGAGTTGCACGTGCTCACCGGGTTCGACGCGCGCATCGCGATCGTCGCGGCCGGCGAGGATCGCTTCGGAGCGGCCGACTTCGTCGGCCGGCTCGATCCGGCTGACCGTCTCGAGCCCCACGCTTTGTTCGAGCTGGCGCTGGCGCTGCAGGACGGCGCCGACGTCGTCTACTCCGACGAGGATCGGCTCGACGATCGCAACGTCCCGGGCGACCCCTGGTTCAAACCCGATTGGTCGCCCGAGACGCTGCTGACGCGCGACTACGTCGGCGGGATCTGCATGATCCGCCGTTCGCTCCTCGAGCGCACCGGCGGCGTGCGCGACGTGTTCGAGTCGGCGAAATGGTACGAGGCGCTGCTGCGCGTGACCGAGCACACCGACCGGGTCGTCCACGTCGCGCGGGTGCTTGTGTCACCGGCACGTCGCCAACGTCGTCGACAGCCGCGATCTTGCGCTCGCGGTCGAGGTCGCCTTGCGGCGGCGCGGCGAGCCGGCGTCGACGCACATCGTCGAAGCCGGGGTCGAGGTGCGTTTCACCGTCCCGGGTGACGAACGGGTCTGCGTGATCGTCCCGACCCGCGACCGCAGCGACCTGCTGCGGCCGTGCATCGCTTCGGTCTTCGAGCGGACGGCGTACCGGAACTTCGAGATGCTCGTCGTCGACAACGGCAGCCGCGAGCCGGCCACCCAGGAGCTCTTCGCCGAGTGGGAAGGGCGCGAGCCCGCGCGTTTTCGGGTGCTGCACGATCCGGCGGCGTTCAACTACTCGCGGCTCAACAACGAGGCGGTCCGCGCGACGGACGCGCAGTTCGTGCTGCTGCTCAACAACGACACCGAGGTGATCTCGCCCGATTGGATGGAGGCGATGCTCGGTCAGGCGCGCCGGCCGGCGGTCGGCGCCGTCGGTGCGATGCTGCTCTATCCCGACGGCACCGTGCAACACGGCGGGATCGTGCTCGGCATCCTGGGCCTGGCCGGCCACGCGCACCGCTTTCAGCCGGCCAACGCGCGCGGCTATCACGGCAGCCTCGCGCTCGACACGAACTACCTCGCCGTCACCGGCGCGTGCCTGATGATCGAGAAGGTCAAGTACGAACAGGTCGGCGGCCTCGACGAGTCGCTGGCCGTCTCGTACAACGACGTCGATCTGTGCCTCAAGCTGCACCACAACGGATACCGCAACGTCTTCGTGCCGCGCGCGCGACTCCGGCACGATGAATCCAAGACCCGCGGGCACGACGACACGCCGATCAAAGTCGCGCGGGCGATGGACGAGGTCGCGATGATCCGGCGGCGCTGGCCCGACGTGGCGTCGCGCGATCCGTACTACAGCCCGAATCTCACCGTCGACGCCGAAGACTTCGGACTGCGGCTGTAGTGGAGCCCACCCCGATCGTGCGGGTCGGGCGGCACGCCGCGATCACCTTCGCGGGGACGATGACCGCGAACGTCTTGGGTTACGTCTTTTACGCTCTGGTCAGCCGTGCGCTCGGCGTCGACGCGTACGGGACCTTTTCGTCGCTATTCGCGATCGTCATGATCGTCGCGAGCCCGGCCGTGATCGGACAGATGATCGTCGCAAAGCTGGCGACCGACTTCGCGGCCGATCCGGCGCTGCTGAGCGGCCTGGTGCGAACGATCGATCGGCTGACCCTCGGCTTCGCCGTCGCCGTGGCGGCGACGCTGGCGGCGCTGGCAGTTCCGATTGCCGCGTTCCTGCACTTGAGGGATCCGATGCTGGTCGCGCTCGCCGCGCTGTCGCTGTGCGGCGCGATCGTGCTGCCGTTTACGCGCGGCGTGCTGCAGGGGACGTCGGCGTTCAGCGCGTTCGCGCTCTCCGCGGTGGCCGAGAATTTGGCCAAGGCGGTATTCGCGCCGCTGCTCGGAGCGGTGGCCGGCTTGCGCGGAGCGCTGAGCGGCATGGCGCTGGGTTATGCGGTCGCCGCCGTCTACACGTTCGTCGCCGCCCGCCCGCACGGACGCGGAGCTTCCGTCCCGTTGCCGTTGCGGAAGGTGCTGCGGACGTCGGCCGGGGTCGCGCTCACCGTGTTCTGCATCAACCTGCTGCTCTTCTACGACGTGGTCTTGGCCCGCCGTTATCTCGACGCGCATACCGCCGGCTTGTACGGCGCGGCGGCGCTGGCCGGTCGTGCGCTGTTCGCGGCGATCAGCTTCGTGCCGATCGTGCTGCTCCCGCAGGCCGCCGAACGGTCGTCGCGGGGCGAACGCACGCGCGTGCTGTTCCTCGCGGCGCTGGGCAGCTCGGCCGTTCTCGCGCTGCTCGCCATCGCGTTCTTCGCGGCCTTCCCGCACTTCACCATCACGGCGATCGCGGGTCGCTCGTTCGCCGCCGCGGCGCCCTACATCGTGCCGTACGTCTACGCGGTCGGGATGCTCTCGCTCGCCAACGTCACGGCGACGTACAACATCGCACGCGGCCGGATGCGGTTCGTCATACCGCTGGCCGGCGTGGCGATAGCGGAGATCGTCGCGGTCGTATTGCGGCACCGGAGCGCGGCGGATCTGTTGCAGACGATCGCGATCGGCCACACCGTCGCCTTGCTGGCCTGCACCGTCTCGCTCGGCCCGTCGACGGGAGCTGCGAAACCCGCCTCGCGCTGAGCAGCCCGATGTGTCACGCTTCCCTTCGACGGGCTCAGGACAGGCAAGCTCCGCGTGAAATGGAGAAGTACTCGAGCGTTTTGCGGAGGCCGGTGTCGAGCGAGGTGCTGGGCTGCCAGCCGAGCAGCTCGCGGGCGAGCGTGACGTCGGGTTTGCGCCGCGTCGGGTCGTCGGGCGGCAAGGCTTCGAGGACGACACGCAACTCCGTCCCCGCCAGGCGGGCGATGACCTCCGCCAACTCCCGGATCGTGTACTCGCCGTCGTTGCCGAGGTTCACGACGCGGCCCGCCAATCCCGAGCGCGTCGCGAAGCGCACGATCCCGTCGACCAAGTCGTCGACGTAGCAGAAGCTGCGCGTTTGCGAACCGTCGCCGTAGACGGTCAGCGCCTCACCGCGCAATGCGGAGGTGCAGAAGTTCGGGATCACGCGGCCGTCGCCGGCCTGCATGCGCGGTCCGTACGTGTTGAAGATGCGCACGACGCGCCCGTCGATGCCGAGCTTGCGGACCGCGGTCGTGACGTAGGCTTCACCGAACCGCTTGGACTCGTCGTAGCACGATCGGATCCCGACCGGGTTGACGTTGCCCCAATACGTCTCGCGCTGCGGGTGCTCGTGCGGGTCGCCGTAGCTCTCGCTGGTCGAGGCGAACAGCAGCGTCGCGCCGGCCGTCTGCGCGAGCGCGACGGCGTGCATCGTCCCAAGCGCGTTGGCGGCCATCGTCTCGAGCGCGAGCCGCTCGTAATGCAATGGGCTCGCCGGCGACGCGAAGTGCAAGACCACGGCCGGACTCCGCAGCGCCGCGGGAAGCGCGGCGACCCAAGGCTGCCAGGGCTGCGAAACATCCGCTTGCACGAAGCGGAAGTTCGCGCTCGCCCGCGCCTCGCGCAGGTTCGCCGGCGTCGCCCGTCGCCAGGTTATCGACCCCCACCACGTCGGCCCCTTCGCGCAGCAGACGATCGCACAGGTGCGAACCGACGAAGCCGGCGGCGCCGGTGACGAACGCGATCACGCCGGGAGTCCTAACGAGCCCACCGCCGGGCCGTTCGGTTCGCTCGAAGGGCACCCTTCGCACGGAGGTCTATCACTCGGTCGTATGCCTTCCAACGTGCTGGTCGCCGGCGGCGCGGGGTTCGTCGGATCGAATCTGGCGCTCCGTCTGCGCGCCGCCTACCCCGACGCGCGGATCGTCGCGGTCGACAACCTGAGCCGGCGCGGTTCGGAATGGAACTTGCCGCGCTTGGCGCAGGCCCGGGTCGAGTTCGTGCATGCCGACGTCCGGCTGCCCGACGACCTGAGCTTTGGGCACGAGCGCTTCGACCTGGTGCTGGACTGCGCGGCCGAACCGGCGGTGCTGGCGGCGTACCAGCGCGGCGCGGTGCCGGTGATCGACGCCAACCTGCGCGGCACGGTGAACCTGCTCGAGTTGGCCCGGCGCGACGGCGCCGACGTGGTGTTCCTTTCGACCAGCCGCGTCTATCCGGTCGGGGCGCTCGATGCGATCGTGCTCGAGGAGCACCCGGCGCGCTATGCGATCGCGCCGGGGCAGACGTTGCGGGGCGTCAGCCCGGCCGGGATCGCGGAGGACTTTCCGCTCGAAGGGCCGCGCTCGCTGTACGGCGCGACGAAGCTCGCCGCCGAGTTGCTGCTGACCGAGTACGCGGAGATGTACGGGCTGCGGACCGTCGTCGACCGCTGCGGCGTCGTCACCGGCCCCTGGCAGATGGGCAAAGCCGATCAGGGCGTGTTCGCGCTTTGGATGGGACGGCACTACTTCAAGCGGCCGCTGGCCTACATCGGGCACGGCGGCCACGGGAAGCAGGTGCGCGACCTCATCGCGATCGACGACCTGGGCGACCTCATCGTTCGCCAGATCGAGTCGATCGCCACCTTGCCGCCCCGGGTGTATAACGTCGGCGGCGGGCTTGCATCCAGCCTCTCGCTCGCCGAAACCACGGCGCTGTGCCGCGAGATCACCGGCAACCGGGTGGAGATCGAGCACGTCGGCGAGAACCGGCCCTCGGACATCCGCCTCTACATCAGCGACAACACGCGGGTTACCACGGACACGGGGTGGTCGCCGCGCAAGACGCCTCGTGAGACGCTCGCGGGTATCTTCGAGTGGATTCGCGCCAACGAACGTCTTGTTGCGCCGTTGTGGCCGTGATCTGTCCCGCCAGGAGGGGGCTCCCATCCGCATGTCCGTCGTCGTCGTCACCGGGTCGGCCGGTCTGATCGGGTCAGAATCCGTCGCGTACTTCGCCGAGCGCGGCCACGAGGTCGTCGGCATCGACAACGACTTCCGCCGGCGGTTCTTCGGCCCCGAGGCGTCGACCGACTGGAACCGCCGGGCCCTCGAGGCGCGCTTTCCGCGGCAATACGTGCACGTCGACGCCGACGTCCGGGACGCTGCGGCGATGGACGAGCTGTTCGCGCGCCACGGCCGCCGGATCGCCCTCGTGATTCACGCCGCCGCGCAGCCGTCGCACGATTGGGCGGCGAGCGACCCGCAGACCGACTTCACCGTCAATGCGAACGGCACGCTGTGCGTGCTCGAGGCGACGCGCAAGCATGCGCCCGGCGCGGTCTTCATCTTCACGTCGACCAATAAGGTATACGGCGACGCGCCCAACGAGCTCCCGCTGGTCGAGCTCGACCGGCGCTGGGAGATCGCGGCGGACCATCCGTACTGGAACGGCATCGACGAGAACCTGCGCATCGATCGCTCGAAGCATTCGCTGTTCGGCGCGTCGAAGATCGCGGCGGATGTGCTCGTTCAGGAATACGGCCGGTATTTCTCGATGCCGACGACCGTGTTTCGCGGCGGCTGCTTGACCGGCCCGAACCACTCCGGGACCAAGCTGCACGGCTTTCTCGCCTACCTCATGAAGTGCACGGCGACCGGGCAGCCCTACACGGTTTTCGGGTACAAGGGCAAGCAGGTGCGCGACAACATCCATAGCCACGACTTGGTGAGCGCCTTCGATTGCGTGTTTCGCGCGCCGCGCTGCGGCGAGGTCTACAATGCGGGCGGAACCCGCTTCAGCAACTGCTCGATGCTCGAGGCGATCGAGCTGTGCGAGGAGATCGCGGGGCGCAAGCTCGACTGGTCGTACACCGAGGACAACCGGATCGGCGACCACATCTGGTACATCAGCGATATGGCCAAGTTCAAGGCGCACTACCCCGATTGGGTGCAGCGCCACGATCTGCGTGCGCTACTGACGGAGATGTTCGAGAAGAACGCCGAGCGCTGGCAGGCCGAGCGACGGGGGCAGGATGCCTCCGTCTGAGCGGGTGCTCTCGGTCGTCATTCCCGCCTACAACGAGCAAGAGCACATCTCGACGACGGTGACGCGGATCGCCGAACGGCTGACCGCCGCTTCGATCGCGTACGAGATCGTGGTGGTCGACGACCACTCGGTCGACGCGACCGCCGCGGAGGTCATGCATGCCGCCGACGCTTGGCCGCCGATTCGTTGCGTGCCCAACCTGCGCGCGCCCGGCTTCGGCAACGCGATCCACACCGGTCTCGACGCGTTCGTCGGCGACGCCGTGTGCATCGTCATGGCCGACGCGTCCGACGATCCGGCCGACATCGTGAAGTACTGGCAGGCGCTCGAACGGGGCTTCGACTGTGCCTTCGGGACGCGCTTCACGCGGGCGGCGACCGTGGTCGACTACCCGCCGCTCAAGCTGGCGCTGAACCGCGTGGCGAACACGTTCGTCGCGCTGCTGTTCGGGCTGCACTACAACGACGTGACGAACGCGTTCAAGGCCTACCGGCGGGAGGCGATCGACGGCGTGCGGCCGATCCTCTCGCACCACTTCAACATCACCGTCGAGTTGCCGCTCAAGGCGATCGTGCGCGGCTTCTCCTGGACCGTCGTCCCGACCAACTGGTACAATCGCCGGTACGGAACCTCGAAGCTCAAGATCAAAGAGATGGGCAGCCGGTACCTGTTCATCGTGCTCTACGCGCTGCTCGAGAAGTGGTTGACGCGAGAATACCGGCGCAACCCCGCGACCACGCCGGCCGCGCGCAGGGAGAGTGGACGGATGAGCGGCCGTCGCGCCGGCCGCTTCCGGTCAACGCTTGGCGGAGTTGCAGCGTCTCGGCGGGCTCATTCGCATCGCGGGGCTGCGTTCGCTCAAGGTTCGCTATCGCGGCAGCTCGATCGGCATCTTGTGGTCGTTCGGCAACCCCATCCTGATGACGGTGATGTACACGATCGTCTTCGGGACGGCGTTCCTGCAGTATTTCGACCAATCGATCGTGCGCTATCTCGTCTACGTCTTCGTTGGGCTCGTCGGTGATCACGTTCTTTCTCAGCGCGACGTCCGAAGCGCTCCTCACCGTCGTTTCGAACGGTGCACTGCTGAACAAGATCGCGCTGCCGCCGGCAGTGTTTCCGCTCGCCTCGGTCGCGGCGAATCTGTTCCAGCAGTTGTGCACGACGTTCCCGGTCGTATTCATCATCTCGATCGTGGTGACGCACGATCCGGTGCGCGTCCTGTTGGTGCCGGTAGTGCTGGCCGGATTCGTGCTCCTGACCACCGGATTTTCGCTCGCGCTCGCGGCGCTGTACGTGTTCTTTCGCGACCTGTCGTACATCTGGGGCATCGGTTCGTTCATGCTCTGGATGACCAGTCCGCTCTTCTACCCGGCGCAAGTCACGTCGCAGCGCGTGCAAATGTGGTTCCACCTCAACCCGGTGAGCATCGAACTGGGCGCGCTGCGCGAGGTGGCGCTGGGAACGGGGCCGCTCGATTACGGTTTGGTCGGAACGGCGCTGCTGACCGGCATCGTCGCATGCTGCCTCGGCGGCGTCGTATTCGCGCGGACACGCCGTGACTTCATGGATCTGCTCTGATGCGAGCGGCGATCTCGCTGAACGGCGTCACGCTCATCCGGCGCACCCAAGAGGAGCTGCACTACGACCTGAAGCGCTCGGTAATGAACGCCTTGCGCTTTCGTGCGCGCAAGGTCAAGCGGTCAACCGTCATCGACGGCTTCGATCTGCGGATCGAGCATGGTGAGAAAGTCGGCGTGATCGGGCCGAACGGCAGCGGGAAGTCGACGCTCCTCAAGCTGATCGCCGGCGTGTTGAAGCCGACCCGCGGAACGGTCTCCGTCGAGGGTTCGCTGTCGCCGCTGATCGAGATCGGTGTCGGCTTCGAGCCTGAGCTGACGCTGGTGGACAACATCCTCTTTTACGGCGTCTTGCTCGGTCATGATGAGGCGCTTGTCCGCGCCCACGTCGACGCGATTCTGGACTTCGCCGAGCTGTCGGATATCCGCGAGCAGCCGACCAAGACGCTCTCGTCGGGGATGAGCGCTCGGCTGGGATTCGCGATCGCAACCGAATTTCGGCCGGACATCTTGCTGTTGGACGAAGTGCTGGCGGTCGGTGACGAGAGCTTTCGTCGAAAGTGCGGCGCGCGCATCGAGCGCTTCTGGGACGCGCACTCGACGATCGTGCTCGTCTCGCACGATCTCAGCTACGTGGCCCGCACGTGCGACCGCGTCATTTGGCTCGACGGCGGGCGGATGAGGTTCGACGGCCGCCCGGATCTCGCGGTTCAAGCCTATCTCGATACCGTCCCGACCTCGGTGAGCATTCGCAGCGGCGAGGAGCTCATCGCGCTCGCAGCGGCGGCTCCGAGCCCGGTGGTCGTGCGTGGTTCGTCGCGAGCCGACGACGAGATTGCGATTTTCCTCGTGCGCAACGGCTACCGCTGGCGGATTGCCCCCGATGGCGAATACCGCCGGATCGCCGTCATCTGGGAGAACGTCTTGGTCGTCAGCGATGCCGTGATCGATCAGGTGCCCGAGGGCGACGTGGTCATTTGAAAGGGTGTTCACTATGCGACACCGGGACAGGAGAGGTGAGCGAGCCCGCGCAGAAGTCGCGTCAACCGCGCCGAGGCGCGGAGCGCATGGACAAGACGGGTGGAACGTGACGTGAAGATATTTGCGAATCGAAGCGCTACCTCGCGGCTGGACCGGGCCGGCGACAGCTCACTCGCTACCGCATCCGGGGAGCGGCTGGCAGCGATTACCGAGCCCGCGCTCGCCGTCGTGATACCGGCCTTCAACAAATGGGCGGTGACGCGCCGTTGCCTGGAGTCGCTCGTGCGCTGCGACCTCGAGGTGCCGCTGCAAATCATTGTCGTCGACGACGGCTCGTCGGACGAGACGGCCGCGTCGGTCGCAGCATTGCCGGGCATCGACCTGATTCGCAGCGGCGTCAATGCCGGCTTCGTCGACTCGTGTAACCGCGGGGCTTTGCTGGGCCGGGCTCCCTATCTGCTGTTCCTCAACAACGACACGGAGGTGACGGCGAACTCGCTGAGCGCGCTGCTGGAGCGGGCGCGGAGCGACGAGCGGATCGGCATCGTTGGATCGAAGCTGGTCTATCCCGACGGGCGGCTTCAGGAAGCGGGCGGAATCATCTGGTCCGACGGGAGCGGCTGGAACTACGGCCGCTCGGACTCACCGTTGCGGCCCGAGTACAATTTCACCCGCGACGTCGACTACGTGTCCGGCGCCTCGCTGCTGGTGCGGACCGAATTGTTCGCGTCGCTCGGCGGCTTCGATCGGCGTTTCGCGCCGGGGTACTACGAAGACGCCGACCTGTGCTTTGCCGCTCGCGCGCGCGGTTACCGCGTCGTCTACGAGCCGCGCTCCGTCGTTACCCACTACGAAGGCCTTTCGTCCGGTACGGATCTCGCCGGCGGAATGAAGCGGTTTCAGGTGGTCAACCAGCTCAGCTTTCGCGCGAAGTGGGGCGACGTGCTGGAAGCGGGTCACGCCGCCCCGGACCCCGCCAACGTTCGAGGCGCCGCCCGGGCGCGCGGCGCGGCGCGCGGCGCGATCCTGGTGGTCGATTCGTACGTGCCGATGTACGATCGAGAAGCGGGCTCCAAGCGGCTGCGCCAGCTCGTTGACGGGTTCGTCGCCGCCGGCCGGCGGGTCGTGTTTCTCCCCGACAACATCGCGGCGATCGAGCCGTATGCCGGCGAGCTTCAGAACGCGGGCGTCGAGGTTCTGCACTATTCCGAGGGCGATCCGCGTCGTTGGCGGGAACTGTTGCTCGATGCATTGCCGACCGTTGAAGCCGCTTGGATCTGCCGCCCCGAGCTTTGCCGCAAGTATCTGCCCGTGATTCGCGCGCACAGCGACATTCCGATCCTGTACGATACGATCGACCTGCACCACCTGCGATTACGGCGGAAGGCGGAGCTCGATGGCTCAGGCGATGAGGAGTGGCGCCGCCTCGAAGAGCTCGAGCTCATGTGCGCGCGCGCCGCCGACGCGACGATCGTCGTCACCGAGTCCGAAGCACAAGTGTTGCGTGCCGTCGTGATCTCGCCGGTCGCCGTTGTTCCGACGATCCACGACGTCGAACCGTGCGCCCCGCGAAGTTTCGGCGATACCCGCGGGATCATCTTCATCGGGGGCTACAATCACATGCCGAACGTCGACGCGGTTCGATGGCTCGTGCGCGAGATCATGCCGGTCGTGTGGAAGCAGTTGCCCGACGTCGGCCTCACCCTGCTGGGTGCGAACCCGCCGGCCGACGTCCTCGAGCTCGCGGAAACGCGCGTCGCCGTCCCGGGTTTCGTGCGCGACGTCGAGCCGTACTTCTTGGGGGCTCGGATCTTCGTCGCGCCCGTGCGATATGGGGCCGGGATGAACGGCAAGGTCGGGCACGCGCTGGCCTATCGGCTGCCGACGGTGACGACGTCGGTCGGGGCGGCCGGCTTCGGTCTGACCGGTGGAAGCGACTCCCTCATCGCGGACGACGCCGCGGCTTTCGCTGCCGCCGTCGTGGCCCTGCACGAGGACCAGGAGCTGTGGTCGCGCATCTCCGCGCGGTCGGCGGACCCGCTCGGCGCGTTCAGCAGGCAACGCGTCGTGGCGAACGCACTCGAAGCCATCGACCGCGTCCTGGCGCAGCGCCGAACGATCGCCACCGTTTTCGCCTAAACCTCGCCACCTGGAGCATCTCCATGCACATGTCGTTCACAGGGGAACGCTACGTTCCTGAGTTGCGCGGCCAGATCTATTACGAGCACTTCCATCGCTACGCGATGGTGCTCGAGCTCGCTCGCGAAAAGGACGTCCTGGACATCGCATGCGGTGAAGGTTACGGTACCGCCGCCCTTGCACTGGTCGCGCGCTCCGCCGTGGGCGTCGATCGCGATGCGGAGTCGGTTCGTCACGCAGCCGCTCGCTACATGGCGATGAACGTCGGCTTTCGGACCGGCGATTGCACGCAGATCCCGGCGGGCGACGCGTCGTTCGATCTCGCCGTGAGCTTCGAGACGATCGAGCATCTCAACGAGCAAGAGCGGATGCTGGGCGAGCTCAAGCGCGTGCTGCGCCCTAACGGAGTGCTCGTCATCTCTTCGCCGAACAAGCTCGTGTACTCCGATGGACGCTCCTTTCAGAATCCGTTTCACGAGCGCGAGCTCTACTTTCATGAGTTCCGAGATATGCTGCGCTCGTTCTTTCCGAAAGTGCGAATGTTCGGTCAACGGGTGTTTGCAGCATCGGCGGTCCACCCGCTCCGCGGCGCCGCCGATGAGACGCGCTGGCTCGGCCCGTCTACGATTGCGGAAGGTACGCTTGGGGCGCTGCCGGATCCCGAATACTTCGTCGCGATTTGCGCGTCTGCCGAAAGCGACGATCTGCCGGACCTATGCAGCGTTTACCTCGATCCGCGCGACGAATTGCTGGCCGACATTCGGGCAGGCGGTATCGCGTCGTCGATCAACGGGGAGCACGCTGCCCTTGGAGCGTCCGCCCGAGCCGGTGTTCTGACATCCGGGCACCAACCCCCTGACGACGAGTCCAGCCGGCGGATTGCAGCGATGGAGACCGAGCTCGCCGGCGCCGAGCGCGACCTCGCCGCACGCGTGGCGCAAGTGAAGAGCGTCGAAGATCACGCGGTCGGCCTCGAGGCGCTCCTGCGGGCCGAGCAAGGAAAAACGTCCGAGCTCGTCGCGCGCGTCGAGAGTCTAGCCGACGAGCTGGCCCACGAGCGCGAAATGGCGAGCATGCTCGAGACGGAGCGCCGGCGAGAGAGCGAGGCGCTCGCTGCTCGCATCGCTGTCATGGAACAAGAGCGCGATGAAGCGCAGCGGGTCGCAGCTGAGCGCGGGCTCGAGAGCGAATCGCTTACCGCTCGCATCGAGGAGGTCGCGCGGGAGCGCGACGAGGCGCGACGGCTCGAAACCGAGCGTGAACGAGTGCGCGGGTCGCTTGCCGCTCGGGTTGCCGAGCTCGAACATGCCGCGCAGCAGGCTGATGAACGGCGCGTGACGCTCGAGCGCGCGCGTGAGGCGATCGCTGCGGAACGGGAGCAAATCACCGGCACGGTGCAGCACCTGCAACGCGAGTTGTCCGAGTTGCGGCAGGAACGCGGCCGGACCGAAAGACATGCTGCGGCCTTAGGCTTGGAACGGGACTCCCTTCGTGAAGGGCTTAACGAGCAACAGCGCCGTCAGGACGACGAGATTCGTGCGCTCGAGGCTGCGTCGGATCGGGCACGCGAGCATGCGGACCGTGAGCTCGCTGCGATGCGCGAGGAGAACCGTCAGCTGACGGCCCGCGTGGCCGAGCTCAGCGATGCCGCCGCGCAGCAGGCGGCCGAACGGGATGAGATCAGCGCGGCGCTGGTTCAGAACCGGAACTGGCTGCACGTCAGCGAGGAAGCGCGCCGCGAGCTGGATCGGCTGGTCGCGCAGCTCAAGCTCGAACGGTTGAACTACGACGAGCTGGCGCTGCGGACGCACCAAGCCGAGACGCTCTTGTCGGAGGTCCTTGGGTCGACCTCATGGCGACTGACGCTGCCGGCGCGCCGATTCATGGGTGTCATACGTGGACGCGGTAAGGAATAACCCGGCCTCGCCACAGGAAGGCGTTGTCCGCGAAGAGTTCAGCCCGACAGGTTGCTCGGCATTTGATGTTCAGCGTGACGCCGCCGTCTCGTCTGCGGCGTTGGCATCCGGGCAGCTGGACGGTTACTGCAACCTCGCGTCGACGCCCACGCGATTCGAGGTCCGGGATAGTAATCTGCGCGAAGACATTACGGCGGTCGAGGGTGGTTCGCGCGCGCGTCACCGCATAATGGTTTGCGGTATGTCCCTGGCGCTCTTCGATTCGCCCGAATTCGGAATGCGTGAGATCGCGCAGACGTTGAATGAAAGGAGATCGAGGGTGTTCATCGCCGAGAGCAATTCCCCGCTTTGCGCGGCGCTTCAGCGGCGGCTAAATCCATCGCAGCTGACGATGTCGGAGTTCTTCGACGACGCCAAGGCGTCAGGTGACATCGTCAATGGAATCCGGCACGAGGATCTTCGAAAGACGTCATTTGCCGATGCGTCGTTCGATCTGGTTCTCACGTCGGATGTCTTCGAGCATATCCCCGATCCCGAAGTGGCTGAGCAGGAGATCGTTCGAATCTTGAAGCCGGGAGGAGCCTACGTCTTTACGGTGCCGTTGGATTCCCATGCCGACCGGGACGCCGTACTCGCGCGCCCGTGCTCCGACGGCACGACGGAATACCTCGTGCCGCCGACATATCATGGAGATCCGCTTCGTCCCGAGGGAGTCTTGGTCTACCGCATATTTTCGATCCCCGAAATGAGCGCACGATTCGCTGCGCTCGGAGCCGTTTGTCGCACCTACCGGCTTTGGTCGGAACGCTTCGGCCTGCTCGGTCCCGCGTGCTTCGTGCACGTCGTGAGGAAGGGGCCGCGAGCCCCGGCAGTCGCCGTCCACTGATCCCCGATCCTCACGGCTAGCCCTTAGTGCGTGTGGCGCTCGCCCTCGTCGAAAATGCCGGGGTCGGCGAATGCAAGCCAGGCGGCGGTCTGATCGCCGGTCAGCGCGTCGACGCCGAAGGTCAGCGATATCGTGTTGCCCGCAAAGCGTTCCAAGGGGACGTCATAGACTTGCCAGGCCGGGTCGGACGGCGATTGAGCAGGTTTGAAGTCCGCGCGAAAGATCTCGGAACGCTGACCGTTCGCGCTTGCTTCCACGAAGGCATGCGTGCCGGAGCCCTCGGCGTATGGATCAGCAGCCGAAAAGACGAGCGCGTCTCCGCGCCTGACCCGCAGGCCCGCGAACTCGTAACGAAAACCGGCGAGGATCGTCAGCGAGTGCAATGGCCCGGAGCGAGAAGGCCAGTCCATCATAAACGCGCCTTCTCCGGTTGGTGTCGTCACATGCCGGCGCGAATTGATGGTGCCGCGAGAAAACTGGTCGGCAAGCGAGATTCGCGCCCTGCGCTGCGCGCGCCGAACCGTTTCCGTAATTTCTGCGAGTCGCGTGCCCCGGGCGTCGAAGACCCGAAGCGGTGCAGGAGGTTGCACCACGTCGCCGGCCCCTTTGATTTCGTTGACGTAGCGAACGTCGTCATGCAACCCGTATTCCTCGAAGAAGAGTCCGTTCGCGAACACCCACTTCTGGATGTCGTCGTTACCGTGGGTCTGAAACACGACGCGTTCCGGCGGATCATTGGCCAAGGTCTCGCGAACCGATCGCGCCAATTCCATCGAATAGACGAAGTAGATGCTGTCGATCGACGACCGGTAGTACGACGTCGACAGGACGCAAGCGGCGATCATCGTCACCGCTACGGCGGTGGTGCTCTTCCCGCGGCCGATCGCCCCGGCGGCGCCCGCCAGCGCGAGGATAAACACCGCGAACGGCGCGTACAGCCATCGGGGATCCTGCCTGACCGCTACCGCGGCGGAGAGCAGCAGCGGCAAGAACAGCGCTGCGGCAAGCACGACCGGGCGCCAGCGGTCGATCGCGTTTCCCGGTTGCGGCCGCCGGAAGTATGCAACCGCGGCGATGAGGGCACCGGCGCTGAACACGATGCCGAAGAAGGCGCCGAACGGTCCCTCGAAGGCGTTCTGGCCCGCAAGGGAGACCGGCCCGACATTGAAGCCGACGACGTTGAGGAGGCCGGCCCCCAAGAGCGCCTCGATCGAGCCGATGTTGAAACCAAGTTGCAGCCCGGCCGTTCCGGTGAAAAATTGGCTGTGAAAAGCGAAGGTCTTGAGGACGAAGTTGGCCACGACGATTTCGATCACGAGTCCCACAAACGTAAGCATCCTCCGCGTCGATGCGACTGCGGACGGATGGAGGACGATGCTTGCGATTACGAATAAGGCGACAACGACGTAGCGTTCATCGGTGAAAATCGCGAGGCCAAACCAGATCACAGATCGACCGAGGCGGGAGAACTGCCGCGTTTGGTACGCACTGACGGCGTCATAGACGACGAGCAAGGTGAAACCGAGCGCAACTCCCTCCATCAGTCCGAAGAGCTGCAGGATGAAATAGTAGGCAAAGCGCGAGATGAGAAACGCGATGCCGGCGCCGATCGAAATGAGGCGATTGCCCTTCGAGAGGCGCCATGCGATCAACAGAACGAGGAAACTATTGCCGAGCTCGACGAGGAAATTGAGCGCCTCGTAATCACGAAAATTGCGGCCGAAAACAGGAATGGCAAGTGAAAAGAGGAGGGTCAGGACCGGGCGGTACTTATCCGCCACGGCTTGAACGAGACTTGTAAGAGGGGAGCTCGCGTAGCCGCCATGTTGCGCGTTGTAGACGAGGATCAAATCGTCGCCGACCAAGATCCCAGCCGGCAGTGTGGCAAACCAGACGAGACCGATCGCGACGAGAATGCCGCAAGCGATGAGGGCGTCGCGTCGCGCTCGCGGCATGTCGCGGGCACGATCGACCGCGAGCGACGCGATCCTGCCGATCATTCAGTGATTTCCAATGTTCATTCGAATGTTGAGACGGCTACACCCTACCGGCCGAGCGCCGACGGCCCTCGGCGTTACCGGCGTGCGCGCAGGCCGCGTCGAGCTCGACAACCACTCGCCCAGCCCCCGGGCAAAGCGAGAGTGCGTTCCACGTTCCGGCGCATGTGCCCCTCTTCATCGAAGCCTCCTTTTGAATCTTGCATGGTTGCGCAAATCGCGGCATTCGAGGTTCGAGGGCAACTGTACCAAGAAATCGAACGCGAAACCGTCCGAAATGTTTTCGCTGAACGCCTATTCGCGTGACAATGACCTGAGCTCGCGGAAGCGGCAAGCCTCGTGAAGTTCCGGCATGGTTTCTCGTTGTTGCTGGCGATCGGGTCCTTGTCTATCTTGGCGGCGTGCCATGCCGATGAGTCCGGCGTTAAGCCCGGCGCTGGAGTGGTGGCGGGCTCGACGGACATCTACCCGGCAGGAATGCTCACGACGCGCGAAGCGAAAGCCGCCATCGCGGGAGTCTACCCCGTCGCCGGCGCTGACGCAGAGTCGTGCTGCTGGCTGGGGCCGGAAGCTCGCTTTCGCGTTTTGGCCGGGCCGGCGGCCAAGGCTGTGACGCTGACCGTCTACGAACCGGAGCTTGGACAGCTTGCCACTTCTCACCAACAGATAAGCGTGCTCGATACTGACGGCCGAGTCTTCTCGTCGCACTCGGTCGGTGCCGGACTACAGAAGATCGTTCTTGCGCTGCCGCGGAATGCCGTCGGTCGCGGTGAGGCTTCATTGAGACTTCGAATGTCCGCGTCCATCGTCCCAAAGGATGCCGGAGTGAACGGGGATACCCGGACCTTGTCGCTCGTCCTTCGGAAGGTCAGCGCACCGTGAAACGGCTGGTAGCCAACGAGTCGTTAGTCCACGACCCTTCGGGAGAAAGTCGCGTTGGCGAGAGACGTCAAACCGGCTTTCCGGCTATCAGCGAGAGAACGCGTTCGAAGATCGCCGATTGGTTCAAATCGTGCAGCGCGTGATAGAAGCGCTGGCTGCCGCTGCGCCCTTGCGGCGGGCGCCGCACGCCGATGCGCACGAGCTTCGAGGCCGTTCCCGCTTCGGCGATCGTCTCGGCGACGAGTGAGCCGAGCGCGCCGTCAACGTACTGTGCCTCGACGCTGACGAGCAGCCGGTGCGCCTGCGCGAGACGCGTGAGATCCTCGACGGGTGATGGGTTGAACGTCGAGACGACGGCGACCGTCGCCGCGATCCCTTGCTCCGACAGTCGCTCGGCGGCGGCGCACACCTCGGGCGCGAGCGCACCCATCACCACGAACGCGAGATCGTTCCCTTCGCGTACGGTCTCGACGCGCCCAAGCCGAAACCGTCTGTCGAGCCCGGGGACGAAGACCTTCTCTTCTTTCCCGATCCGGTAGTAGATCGGTCCGTCGAGATCCCACGTGGCGAGCAGGGCAGACCGCATCTGGAGCGCATCCGCCGGCGTGACGATCGTCAGCCCCGGCTGCGGCCGCAGCGCCGCGGCGTCGTCGATGCCGTGATGGGTCGGCCCGGCCGTTCCGTACTCGAAGCCGGCACCGACCCCGACGATTCGTACCGGGAGCTGGTGCAGCACCGGACCGTTGCGGATGAACTCGTACGGGCGCAACGAGGCGAACGGAGCGATCGAGTAGAGAAACGGAATGAAGCCCCCGTCCGCGAGGCCCGTTCCGATCCCGACCATGTTCTGCTCGGCGACGCCGACGTTGATGAATTGGTCGGGTACCGCCTCGGCGAACGGTTCGAGCGCCATGTAACCGAGGTCGGCGGTGAGCAGCAAGACGCGCTTGTCGTCGCGCGCGATCTCCGTCAGCGTCTTCGCGAAGGTCGCCCTCACGCTTCGGCGATCTCGCGCATCGCCTGGGCGAACTCTTCCTCGGACATCGGCCAATAGTGCCACTTGATCTGGCCGTTCATGTAGGACACGCCTCGGCCGAATACGGTGCGGGCGACGAACGCGTGCGGCCGTGGGTCGGCCTCCGCGGACGCGACGGCTGCCGTCATCGCTCGGACATCGTGTCCGTCGACCTCTTGGGTATCCCAGCCGAACGCGGCGAGGCGCTCGACCGGGTTCTCGATCGCGACGACGTCGCGCGTATACCCCAGCGCCTGCTGGCCGTTGAGGTCGACGAAGAGATATAGGTTGCCCAGCCGGTGCTGCGCCGCGAACATGATGGCTTCCCAAGTCGAGCCTTCGTTCAGCTCGGCGTCGCTGACGAGTGCGAAGACGCGGCGCCGCGAACCACTTTTGCGCGCGGCGAGCGCCGCTCCGGTAGCCATCGACAAGCCCTGACCCAGTGAACCCGTGCAGAAGTCGACGCCCGGCAGCTCGCTCTCCGGATGCACGCCGAGCAAGCTGTCGTCCCCGCAGTAGCTCGCCAGCGCGCTCTCGTCCAGCCAACCCCGTAACGAAAGCGCGGCGTACAGCGCCATCGCCGCGTGGCCTTTGGACAAAACGAAGCGATCGCGATCGGGATCGGTCGGCGAATCAATCCGGAGAATCCCGCCGTACAGGGCGGCGAGAATGTCCGCGATCGAGAGGGACGACCCGATGTGCCCGACGTTTGCTCGACGCGACTCGCGCAAAACATGCTCGCGAATGCGGCGCCCGGTCACCGAACGAAGAGTTTCGCTCGAGGTTGTCATGAACTGTGAAGCCTTGCTCGATAAGTACCGTAGTGCTCGTGCCGGCGCGCCCTGGACCGATCGGAGCTTCGCGCGCGCGAAGCGACCGCGTTCGGGCTCGGGCCGAGCCGCATCCTTTTTTGAGGGTGCGCCGTTGGAGGGGCGCCAAGCGCCTGATGTCTCCAAGCCGCGCAAAACGGGAGAGTACTATCCGACGGACGAACCGCGGGCCGTGGTGGAACATCGGCGCCGGCTGGTCATGGACCCCAGGATTTCGAACGCTCCGGCGCCTTTGGTGAGCTGATCAGACGGTCAAGGTATGACGCGGAAGAAGCCGGCGCGAAATCAAGTTGAGCGAACATCGTCGGAAGAGGGTTGGAAACCGATCGCCTGTAGCGACGTCACGCCGGTACGCCGTTTCTTCGACCTTCAGTCGGGGACGATCTGGCGCGATCTGGCCGACGAGTTGTCGCGCGTGCGGGGGACGCTCGTGGATGTCGGCTGCGGCGCGCAGCCGTATCGCTCGCTGTTGCCGAAAAGTGCCGCCTACATCGGCATCGACACCGCCGAGGCGGGCGAGGTCTTCGGCTATCACACGCCCGACACGAAATACTACGACGGCGTCCATTGGCCCATCGACGATCGATCCGTCGATGTCGTTCTGGCGACGGAAACCCTCGAGCACGTGAAGGAGCCGTCGCGCTTTCTGGCTGAGGCGTACCGCTGTCTGCGCGACGGCGGCCGGCTCCTGCTGACCGTACCGTTCGCCGCCCGGTGGCACTTCATACCGGCGGACTACTGGCGCTTCACGCCTTCGGGCTTACTTCATCTGCTCTCGAATGCCGGCTTCCGGAATATCGTCGTCGTCGCGCGAGGCAACGCCGTCACCGTTGCTTGTTATAAGTCGATGGCGATCTGCACGAGATTCATCATGCCTCAGGAGAAGTCTGCCCTGCGCTCCCTCCTGTTTCGCTTGATCGGGATCGTGCTCGTCCCGGCGTTCCTCACCGCCGCCGTCATTGGGAACCTCTCGTTACGGTTTGACGGCGGCGATGATTGTCTCGGCTACACCGCGCGCGCCGAGAAGGGTCCGAGCTGATGCTTGCGCTCGAAGAGCGGACGTGTCCGATTTGCAAGACGTCGGAGGAGTCGGTCGTGTTTCGCGAATCGACCTACGACGAGAGCCGATGGACCGAGGCCAGCTTCTCCTCGCGCAAGCTGCCGGAGTACATGCACTTTCGCCTGCTGACGTGCGGCACGTGCGGCCTGACGTACGGGAGCCCGGTGCTTTCGGCGGAGGCCGCAGGCTCGGCATATCGCACGGCGTCGTTCGAAGCGAGCGCCGAGTCGGTCGATGCCGCCCGGACGCATGCAAACTATCTCCGCAAGGAGGGCTTCGAGCCGGGTGCCGCACTCGACATCGGATGCGGCGACGGGGCCTTTTTGCGCGAGTTGCGGCGGCTGGGCTTCCGCGACGTCGTCGGGGTCGAGCCCTCGGAAGCCCCCGTCCGGCTCGCCGCCGACGACGTACGGGGCTTGATCCGCCAAGAGATGTTCGACGGCGCGCGTTTCGCCGAGAACAGCTTCGACCTGGTGACCTGCTTTCAGACGATCGAACACGTCTACGAGCCGCGCGCGTTGCTCCAGGATATCTTCCGCATCCTCAAACCCGGCGGCAAGGCGTTTCTCATCGCGCACGACCTTCGTGCGCCCAGCGCCCGCATTATGGGCGACCGCTCGCCGATCTTCGACATCGAGCACGTGCAGCTGTTCACCCCTCAGAGCGTTCGCTTCTTGCTGTCGCAGACGGGCTTTCGAACGGTGAAGGTCTTCGCGATACTCAACGCGTACGCGCTGACGTACTGGGTGAAACTGTTTCCCTTGCCTGCGCGCGCGAAGACTGCCGTGTTGGCATCGCTCGGCCACCCGGCGCTGAGAGCGATCGGGGCAATTCGCATCCCGATTCCGGCCGGTAACATGGCGGCCTTCGGTACCAAATGACGCGCGCCGAACTGTTGCCGTACATCCGGTCCCTGCGTGGACCGATCTTGATCACCGGAGCGTCGGGATTCGTCGGCGCGAGCCTGTACCGGGCGATCGCGGCCGAGCGCGCCGACGTCTACGCCGTCGAGAAGCGCGGGAAAAGCTGGCGGCTGGCCGACGTCAAGGAAGAGTTCGTGCTCGCGGTCGACCTCACCGACCGGACCGCCGTCAAGAACCTGCTCAACAACGTCACCCCTCAGACCGTATTCGACTGCGTCGCGTACGGCGCATACTCGTTCGAGCGTGATACCAATCGGATCTACGAGACGAATTTCCTTTCCGTCGTCGGGCTCGCCGGGCTTCTCGCCGGGCGAACGATCTCCGCGTTTGTGCACGCCGGAACATCCTCCGAGTACGGGACCAACTCGGCGAAACCGGCCGAAGACGCGCTGCTCGATCCGAACAGCCATTATGCCGTTTCGAAGGCGGCGATCTCGAGTTACTTGCACTTCATGGGCCGGCATCACGCCTTCCCGTGCGCGAACCTGCGCTTGTATTCGGTATACGGACCCCTCGAAGACACGTCCCGTCTCATCCCGAACCTGCTTCGCGAAGCCTTGGCGGGCAGATATCCGGAATTCGTCGATGCGAGAATCTCGCGCGACTTCGTCCACATCGACGACGTGTGCGCCGCGTTCATCCTGACGGCGGCGAAGATGAATCCCCAGATCTATGGCGCGAGCTTCAACATCGGAACGGGGACGCGCACGACGATCGGGGAGCTCGCCGCGCTCACAAAGCGCATCTTCGGCATCGACTGCCGACGCGCAGTTCGGGGCGATGCCGGCGCGCGATTGGGATCTGAACGACTGGTACGCGGATCCCGCGCTGGCCAACGAGGTGCTCGGCTGGACGGCCGGCGTCACGCTCGAGGCAGGCCTCCGCTCGACGGCCGAATGGGTCGGCGGGCTGGACGACGAGCAGTTTTCCGTCACCGGGAACAAGGCATTCGCGAAGCAGAGGCGCAGCGTGACCGCGATCGTTGCATGCTACAAAGACGCGCAAGCCATTCCGCTGATGCATCGCCGGCTCACCGACACGTTTCGGAAGCTGCGCATCGACTATGAGATCATCTTCGTCAACGATGCAAGTCCCGACGACAGCGCCGAGACCATTCGGCGGCTGAGCGAGGCCGATCATCACGTCATCGGGATATCCCATTCTCGAAATTTCGGCTCGCAGATGGCGTTCCGCAGCGGCATGGAGATCGCGACCAAGGACGGGGTCGTCTTGCTCGACGGCGACCTCCAAGATCCGCCGGAGCTCATCGAAGATTTTTACGCGAAGTGGGAAGAAGGCTGCGACGTGGTCTACGGCCGCCGGGTGAGGCGGGACATGTCATTTCTGTGGAACGCGGCCTACAAGCTCTTCTATCGCATCTTCGCGGCCTTCAGCTACGTTCCGATTCCGCTGGACGCCGGTGATTTCTCGCTGATGGATCGCAAGGTGGTCGGCTGGCTCCTGAAGTGTCCCGAACGGGATCTCTTCGTGCGCGGCCTGCGCGCCTACGTGGGTTTCCGCCAGGACGGCGTCGACTACGTGCGCCCCGACCGCGTGTTCGGACGCTCGACGAACAGCCTGTTCAAGAACATCGAGTGGGCGAAGAAAGGGATATTCTCGTTCAGCAATACGCCGCTGACGATGCTCACCACGGCCGGCGTGACGTCGCTTGCGATCTCGCTCCTGCTCGCCGTGGTAACGGCGGCGCTGCGGCTGTTCGTTCCGAACATCGCCCCGCGCGGCACGACCACGGTTCTCATCGCGATCCTGATCTTCGGATCGTTCAATCTCTTCGCCATCGGGCTGGTCGGCGAATACATCGCCAAGATCATGGCCGAAGTGAAAGGCCGCCCGCGGCTTGATACGCGCCGCGCTCATTCGCGACGGCGCGAGCACCGAGCTCTTACCGGACGGCAAAGCCTTTTAATGCCTTCGCGCAGCGCGCGAACGCATTAAAACGTCTTGACTCTCGCCAGGCGCGCGCTGGGGTCGCGGAAGATCGTCTCGACCTGCGCCAGATTCTCCGGCTTGGCAAAGTACGCGACCACGCTGCGGCCGGCTTGCAGGGCGTCGACGTAGTTCTCGACCTGGTCGTCGGGGATCTCCAGGTCTCCGAGCCGGTCGCTGAGCGCCTCGTTGCGGAAGTAGCGCGTGCCGTATCCGCCGGCGCTGGGGACGCCGCTGGTGACCCCGGGGACGCCGGTGCCCTGGCCGCCGCCGGTCATCAAGCCCGACCCGGTCAGGCCCATCGAGGACGCGGCGCCCTGGGTCGAATCATCGGGGCCGATCAACTGAATCGGATCGAGCGGAAGCCCGGCCGCTTTGAGCGCGGACTCGAGTGCGGCGATGTCGCCGTTTTGGGAGATGCCGGTCACGACCAGACCCACGAAGTACCTCTCGATGCGGTTCGGATCAGCGCTTGCGCGCGAAGCCTTCGCGTTCGGTCCCAGCCTGAGCATCATCCTGCTCGCGCACCGCGTGCGCCAGGCGCTTGATACCCTCGGCGATGCGATCCTCGGGCATGGCCGAGAAGTTCAGACGCATGCCGTCGCCGCGTTCCTTGTTCGGATAGAACGGGCGGCCGGGGACGAACACGACCTCGTCACGCACAGCGCGCTCGAACAGTTCCTCGGTGTCGATTCCCGCGCCGACGGTGGCCCACAGGAACATCCCGCCGTCCGGGGCGTTCCAGCGCACGTGCGGCGGCATCTCGCGCTGCAAAGCCGCGATCATCGCGTCGCGCCGCAGCTTGTACGCCGCGCGGACCCGGGTCAAGTGCGCTCCGAGGCGGCCCTCGTCCTCGACGTAGGCGTGAAAGACGTACTGTGCGTACGAGCACGAGTGCAGGTCGGCGCCTTGCTTGGCGGTTACGACCTTGTCACGCAGGTCGCGGTCGGGGATCACCATCCAGGCGACGCGTAGGCCCGGCGCGACCATCTTCGACCCCGTGCCGAGATACGTGGCCGCGCCCCTCGCCGCGTGCGAGAGCAGCGCCGCCGGCGGCGGCGCGTCGAACGCGATCTCACCGTACGGATCGTCTTCGAGGATCGGCACGCCGAAGCGCGCGCAGATCTCGACGATCTGCGGGCGCCGCTCGGCGGCCAGCGTGTTGCCGGTTGGGTTCTCGTAGTTCGGCACGACGTAGAGAAACTTGGGCAGCGGAGCGGCGCGCTCGAAGGCTGCCGCCAGCGCGGCCGGGATCATGCCGGACGCATCGGCGTCGATCGCCAGATAGCGCGGGCTCGAAGGCGTCGAACGCTTGGATCGCGCCCAGATACGACGGATTCTCCAGCGCGACCACGTCGCCGGGATCGAGAAAGACGCGCGCGTAGAGGTCGAGACCTTGTTGCGAACCGCCGGTGATGACGACGTCGTCGGCGTACACGTCGAGTCCCTGTTGCGTGCGCAAACGCGCCGCGACCCACGCGCGCAGCTCCGGAATTCCGTCGGTCACGGAATACTGCAGCGCGGCCGCGCCGCGCGTTTTCATGACGCGATCTTGGGCCGCCGAAACGTCGTCGACCGGAAACAGCTCGGCCGCGGGCAGCCCGCCGCCGAACGAGATGACCGCCGGGTTCTGGGTGACCTTGAGCATCTCGCGGATGGTCGACGGCTTCAGCCGCTGAACGCGGCGAGCCAACCGCGGCGGCGGCAGGACGATGTCCATGCTCAGGCTGTTCGCGTCATGGCCTTGCGCACCGGCCGGCTCGCCGGAGCGGCCGGGCGACTTCAGTAGCGGGGGCCGGCCATGGGCGGGCCGCCGATCGGCAGGCGCTGGCCGAGCGTTGAGTCGAGCTGCGTCGAGCGAACGAACGACAGTATCGCCGAACCGAGTCCGACCAGCCACACCAATGCGGTCACCGCCCAGCCCAGCAGCGGGACGATCTCCGCCGCCGAGACGACGACCAGGCCGAGCACGAGCGCGACCAGCGGCGACGGCGTCGAGGCCGGCATGATCAGCTCGCACAACCGCCGGCCGACCAGCAGCGCGACGGCGCCCGTTCCGATCCACACGCCGGCGATTAGCCCCGCGATCTCCAGCACGACCAGCGGAATCCCGATGATGCTCACGATGAGCAGAATCGCGATCGGCACGATCAAGATGGCGGCGACCGCGCCCGCGGCGGCCGACATGGCGGGATGCCGCTCGACCCGGTCGAGCGCGATGCGCATGCGTAACGGGAAGAGCAGGAAGACGAGCACGACGACCGCGCTCGACAGCAGCTTGGTGAACAGGCGGTGATCCTGTTCGGCCAGCGCACCCAAGCCGTAGCCGCCGACGGCCCAGGGCAGGAACGTCTTCATTCCGTCGCCGGTGACGCCGTTGATCTGACCTTCGACGCGTCCGCCGTCGACCAGCGTGCACTGCCCGAAGACGGTGTTGCAGTCGCCGCGCACGGTCCCGGCGATCTTCGCGTCGCCGAAGACGACGTTGACGTCGCCGTCGATCGTCTGATCCGGCGCGACGTACACGTCGGTGAAGATCTGCGTCTCGCCGCCGTCGCGGCCGCGCGCCTGGGCCGGCGAGGCGAGGGCCACGCCGGCGATCACGAAGAGAACGGCGAACAGCACCGCCGGGCGAGCGTTCACCAGCGCGAGCGCTCCGCGATGCGCGGCCGCACGATGACGAAGCCGACGATCAGCGCGACCGCGACCGTGACGTCGAGGAGCATCGCCGCGCCGAAGATGGCGCCCAACGAACCGAAGTCGCCCAGCAGCCGCGCACCGGCGTGACCGACGGGTCCCAGCGTGCGCAGCACGTTCGCGCTCACGTCCAGGGCCGTCTCGCCGAAAGCGCGCATCGCGCTGGACGCGAGCAGAAACCCGGCGCCGATCAGCAGCCACGCGGCGGCCAGATACGAGACGAGGTAGGCGTACGCGGGGGCAGGCGAGGCGTGCGGGCGCGGCAGCGACCGGACCTCGGCCATCGTCGCGAAGGTGAAGTTCTCGGGCAGCTCGACGTGGCGGGGCGCGGTGATCAGCGCGTCGACGACGCGCAACTCGTCGAGCACGCCTTTGCAGCGGCCGCACGAACCCAAATGCGCGAGCAGCCGCGCCCGCACCGCGGGCGCCAGCGTGCCGTCGAGATAGCCCTCGAAGAGGCGTTCAGACGAGCTGCAGCTCACCGAGACCCCCGAGCGCCCGGAACATCCGGGTTGCGCAGTTTCCCTGGGCGGTCGCCTCCCGCTCGCGCAATCGATGCGCGAGAGCGAGCTTGCCGCGGTGGATCAGCGTCTTGACGTTGCCCAGCGAGAGCCCCATCGTCGACGCGATCGTCTGATAGTCCATGTTGTCGTAGAAGCGCAGCGCGAGCACGGTGCGGGTGCGCTCGGGCAGCTCGGCCAGCGCCGCGCGGACCTCGGCCTCGGCCTCCGCGCGCAACACGCCGCCGGCCGGATCGGCCTCGCGCGAGACGTCGGCGACCATGCTTTCGATGGTCTGCTCTTCGGCCAGCTCGGCGACCGCGGGACGGCGCAGCGAACGGCCCAGGAACGTCCGCACGACGTTGCGGGCGATGTGATAGAGCCAGGTCGAGAAGCGCCCCAGGTCGGCGTTGAACGTGCCGAGATGCGCGTAAGCGCGCAGGAACGTCTCCTGGGTCAGATCGGCGATGTCGGAGGGCTGACGAACCGAGGCGCCGATGAAGGAGCCGATGCCTCGCTTGTAGCGCTCGACCAGATGGCCGAAAGCGTCGCGATCCCCATCGAGGACCGCTTGGACGAGCCGTTCGTCCGTGATGTCGGGGGCCGACTGCTGGACAGCCATGCTACCTCGCACATACTACCGCCGGGACGCGAAGTTTCCGTCCCCTACGGGAGAGTTTTTCCGGCCGGCCGAACACCGCGGGCCGTGGTGGCACATCGGCGCTGGCTCGTTACCGGGGGGCTGGGGTTCATCGGATCGGCGTTCGTCCGCCTCGTGCTGCGCGAGCGCGAGGACGTCGCGGTCACCGTGCTCGACTCGATGACCTACGCCGGGAACCCGGCCAACGTCGCCGCCGTGGCCGCACGACCGCCGCTACAGCTTCGTGCGGGGTGACATCGCCGACGCGGCCCGGGTCGACGAAGCGATCGGCGAAGGCGTCGACGCGATCGTGAACTTCGCCGCCGAGACGCACGTCGACCGCTCGATCATGGAGCCCGAGGCGTTCATCCGGACCGACGTGCTGGGGACGCACGTCCTGCTCGAGGCGGTTCGGCGCCACAAGATCGCGCGCTTCCTCCAGGTCTCGACCGACGAGGTCTACGGCGACGTGGAGCGCGGCGCTTCGAGCCGAGACGGATCCGATTCGGCCGCGCAGCCCCTACGCGGCCTCCAAGGCGGGCGGCGACCTCCAGGTCCTGGCCTACCATGCGACCTTCGAGACGCCGGTGCTGATCACGCGCGGTTCGAACACCTACGGCCCGTACCAGTATCCCGAGAAGCTGGTCCCGCTGTTCGTCACCAACCTGCTCGACGGCGAGAGCGTCCCGGTGTACGGTGACGGCCTCCAGGTGCGCGACTGGCTGCACGTCGACGATCACGCCGCGCGGCGTCGCGCACGTCCTCGAGCACGGGGTCCCCGGTGAGGTGTACAATCTCGGCGGCGGCAATAGCCGGACCAACCTCGAAGTCACCAAGGAGCTGATCCGGTTGACCGGGCGCTCGTACGCCGACAGCGTCCGTCACGTCGGCGACCGCCAGGGCCACGACCGCCGCTACGCCCTCGATGCGTCCAAGGCTCGGGCGCTCGGCTGGTCGCCGCGCGTCGACTTCGCGAACGGCCTGACCGAAACGGTGGCTTGGTACCGTGACCGCAGCGACTGGTGGCGGCCGATCAAGTCCGGCGAATTTCGCGAGTACTACCGGCGCCAGTATGCGCTGCGCTAACGAGGCAACATCGACGTGAAAGGAATCATCCTCGCAGGCGGGCTGGGGTCCCGCTTGCGACCGTTGACCAAGGTCACCAACAAGCACCTGCTGCCGATTTACGACCGGCCCATGATCTACTATCCGTTGCAAACCCTGTGCGACGCCGGCATCCGTGAGATCATGATCGTGACCGGCGGCAACAGCGCCGGCGACTTTCTCAAGCTGCTGGGCAACGGCCGCGATTTCGGGCTGCCGCACATCGCGTACACGTATCAGGAAGGCGAGGGCGGGATCGCGGACGCGCTCAAGCTGTGCGAACATTTCGCGGCGGGCGACCCGGTCGTCGTGATTCTCGGCGACAACATCATTCAAAACAGCATCGCGCCGTACGTCGAGCGTTTCAAGGAGCAGAAGTCCGGCTGCCGCCTGCTGCTCAAGGAAGTCGATGACCCCGAGCGCTTCGGCGTCGCCGACTTCGCCGGCGAGCGCATCGCGGCGATCGAGGAGAAGCCCAAGGTCCCCAAGAGCAGCTTCGCCGTGACCGGCGTCTACATGTACGACAATCGCGTGTTCGGCTATGCTCGCGACCTCAAGCCGTCGGTGCGCGGCGAGCTCGAGATCACCGACGTGAACAACGCGTACATCGCGGCCGGCGATTGCTACTACGACGTGCTCGACGGCTGGTGGACGGATGCGGGGCAGTTCGAGTCGCTGTACCGGGCCGCGCAGCTCGTCGCCGAAGAGCGGATGAAAAAGGCGCTCGCCCCCGCGTGAGCGTTCAGCGCATCGCGATGGTCGGCGGATCCGGGCAGCTCGGCTCGGCCCTGCACGACGCGTTCGGCGGCCGTGAGCTGATCGCGCCGCCGCATGCCGCGCTCGCGTTCGAGGACGCGGCGGCGGTGGCACGATTGCTCGACGAAGCGCAGCCCGACGTGCTGATCAACTGCGCCGCTTTTCATCACGTCGACACGTGCGAGCGAGAACCCGAGCGCGCGTTCGCGCGTCAATGCGCTCGCGGTGGACCGTGCCGCCGGAGCGTGCGCCGCGCGCGGCGTCGCCTTTGCGACGGTCAGCACCGATTACGTGTTCGACGGCGCGCTCGGCCGAGCGTACCGCGAGGACGACGCGATCGGCCCGCTCACCGCCTACGGCGCGTCGAAAGCCGCCGGCGAGGCGCTCACCCGCCGCCATGGCGAGCGGCACTACATCGTCCGGACCAGCGGCGTTTTCGGCACGATCGGAATGACCAGCGGCAAAGGCTATACGCTCGTCGAGAAGGTGTCTGCAGCAAGCCGAGCGCGGCGAACCGACGCGCATGGTCGCCGACATGGTGTTCTCACCGTCGTACGCTCCGCACGTCGCTCGGGCGATGCGCGACCTGATCGACGCCGGCGCGTACGGCACGCATCACGTCACCAACGCGGGCGCGTGCTCGTGGTTCGAGTTCGTGCAAGCCGCCTTCACGCGCGCCGGTCTCGCCGGCGCGCCGCTCGAGCCGTCGACCTACGCGTCGCTGCAGAACCCGACCCGCCGGCCGATGTACTCCGCGCTGGAGAACACGACGTTCGCCGCCGCCGGCATCGCGCCGCTACCGAGCTGGAGCACCGCGCTCGACGAGTTCCTGGCCGCGCGCACGGCGCGCCTATCGTCCGTGGCGAGCTGAGCGATGCACGTCTTGGTCACCGGCGGCGGCGGCTATATCGGCCTCGAACTCTGCCGCCAATTGCTCGAGCGCGGCGATTCCGTCCGGGTGGTCGACCGCTTTTTCTTCGGCGAAGGGCCGCTGCTGGCGCTCGCCGAGGGCAGCGCCGGCCGGCTCACCGCCGTCGCCGGCGACGTCCGCGATTTCGACGACGCGCTGGCTGGACGGGATCGACGGCGTCTCGCACCTGGCCGGGCTGTCGAACGACCCGACGGCCGAGTACAACCCGGACGCGAACTGGCAGATGAACGCGGTCGCGACCGAGCGGCTCGCCGAAGCCTGCAAGCGCCGCGGGATCGGCCGCTTCGTGTTCGGATCCTCGGCTTCACTCTACGACGGGATCGGCCCCGGGATGTTCGATGAGAGCACCCGGGTCGTAGCCGCGCGGCGCGTACTCGCTTTCCAAGAAGTACGCCGAAGATGCGTTGCTGCGACTGGCGGGCGAGCGGTTCGCGCCGACGATCCTGCGCCAGGGCACGGTGTACGGCTGGTCGCCGCGCATGCGGTTCGATCTGGTGGTGAACACGTTCCTGAAGGACGCCGCGACGGTCGGCAAGCTCTACTTGCACGGCGGCGGCTGGCAATGGCGGCCGCTGGTCGACGTCAGCGACGTCGCGCGCGCGCATCTGGCCTGTCTCGCCGCGCCGCTCGGCGACGTTCGCGGCGAGATCTTCAACGTGATGGAAGAGAACTACCAGGTGCGCCAGTTGGCGATGCTGGTAGCGGGGTCGCTCTCGCTCAAGGGGCGGCACGTCACGCTCGAGGAAGCTCCGCTCCCTCCGCTGGTCCGCGATTACCGGATGTCGAACCTCAAGATGACGCAGCGGCTCGGGTTCACGCCCGCGGTGACGGTGCTCGAGTCGATCGACGTCATGCTGCAGAAGCTCCCGCTGGACAATCCCGGTTGGCTGGCCAACCCGCGCTGGTACAACATCGCTTGGATGAGCGTGCTCGAAGAAGTCCACGCCGCGCAGCGTCCGTTCGCGTCGATCTATTAGCGCCGCCGCCCGCTCGCCGAATACCCTCGGCGAGCGGGTCTGCTGCGCTGCCGCTACATCGGCGTGGTCGTGCCGGTGCGCGAACCGTCCGGATTGTTGCCGTACACCCAATTGTTCGACCAGGTCAGAATCGACGCTCCGGTGCCGTTGAGACCTTGGCCGACGTTGTACACCACGCTGGTGTTCGACAGGTTGACGACGGCGCCCGAGCTCGCTTGAATGCCGTAGCCCAGGTTGTTCGAGATCGACGACTGGTCGATGTCGACCTTCGCCGTGGCGGCGTCGGTGAGAACGCCGCCGGTCGTGCTGTTGACCACCTGACTCGCTTCCACGTTCACCTGGCTGTTCGCGTGAACGGTGATGCCGACGCTGTCCGCGGAGAAGACCGAGCGCACGATGTTGAGCTTGGCGACCGCAACGGGCGAGGTGACGACCACTCCGCCGCCGTTGCAGAGGTCGAGCGTCGAGTCCATGATCGTCACGAACTGCGGCTGCGACGCGTTGACGTAGACGCACTGCTGCGAGAACTGATTGATCGCGTCGTGCTCGAGGATGACGGCGCCCACCGAGCTGGAGACAATGTTGATCCCGATCGTTCCCGCGCCCGAAGAGCTGGGATAGAGGCCGACGATCCGCAGGTTGCGGATGATGTCGGCGTGGCAGGTGGCACTGCTGTTGTTGATCGTGATTCCCGGCGTCCCGCTGACGAGGGTGCTCGCGACTTGGCCGCCGCCGCCGTCGAGGGTGATGCCCTTAGTGATCGTCACGCCGCCGAAACCGCCCGGATCGAGCGCGTCGATCTCGCCGCAGTCGGCGGTCTTCGAGATCGCGCCGGCCCACGTCTTGCACGGCGCGGTCCGGCTGCATGGATTGACGTCGTCGCCGACGCCGGACACCCAGGTGCGGGTGGCTTGCGCCTGCGCCGCGGTCGTCAGCGCGCAAAAGCTGACCGCGAGGGCGGCCAGCGATACGAAAAACAGACGTTTCATGAACCGACCATCCTTCATTGCGTTCATCGCTACATCGGCGCAGTCGTGCCGGTGCGCGAACCGTCCGGATTGTTACCGTAGACCCAGTTGTTCGACCAGGTCAGAATCGACGCGCCGGTGCCGTTGAGGCCTTGGCCGACGTTGTACACCACGCTGGTGTTCGACAGGTTGACCACGGCGCCCGAGCTCGCTTGAATGCCGTAGCCCAGGTTGTTCGAGATCGACGACTGGTCGATGTCGACCTTCGCCGTGGCGGCATCGGTGAGAACGCCGCCGGTCGTGCTGTTGACGACCTGGCTGGCTTCCACGTTCACCTGGCTGTTCGCATGGACGGCGATGCCGACGCTGTCCGCGGAGAAGACCGATCTCACGATGTTGACCTTGTCGAGCGCGACCGGCGAGGTAACGGCGACGCCTCCGCCGTTGCACAGGTCGAGCGTCGAGTCCATGATGGTCACGAACTGCGGCTGCGTCGCGTTGATGTTCACGCACTGGCTGGAGAACTGATTGATCGCGTCGTGCTCGAGGATGACGGCCCCCACCGAGGTGGAGAGCACGTTGACCCCGATCGTTCCGAGCGTGGACCCGCCGCCGGTGATCCGCAGATTGCGGATGATGTCGGCGTGACAGGTGGCGCTGCTGTTGCTGATCGTGATGCCGGGCACGCCGTTGGCGAGGATGCTCGCGACTTGGCCGCCGCCGCCGTCGAGCGTGATGCCCTTGGTGATCGTGACCGTGCCGAAGCCGCCCGGATCGAGCGCGTCGATCTCGCCGCAATCGGCGGTTTTCGAGATCGCGCCGGGAAACGTCTTGCACGGCGCGGTCCGGCTGCACGGGTTGGCGTCGTCGCCGACGCCGGACACCCAGGTGCGGGTGGCTTGTGCCTGCGCTGCGGTCGTCAGCGCGCAAAAGCTGATGGCGAAGCCGACGAAGAACAGCCAGAGGATACGTTTCATAACCAACCATCCTTATGTTTGGCGATCCCGGAGAGAGCGGATGGCTCCTTCGGTAGACCGCTCGGGTAGTCCTCAGAGAACGACGGTCGTCCGGTAACGTACTTTTTCGGCAGACCGGCGGTCGCGGGCCAAGCCGCGGGCGGGCGCCGAACGTTTCGCTGGCGGAACGGCGGCGCCGGGCCCGGAACCCTCGGGTCGCCCATGGAACTGCGGATCGACCGGGACGAGGTCGACCGGGCGCGCCGCCTCGCCGGCGCGATCGTCGATCCCGTCGAAGACTTCATCGCCCGCCACTCGACGGTCAGCGTCGAGCGCGCCGTCACGCGGCTCTGTGGGGTCGACGGCGTCGACGACGACGGAGTCCCGCTGCCGAACCGCCTGGTCGATGCGCTGGCGGCGCCCGGACCGGGGGTCGCCCGGGCGCTGGGCGCGGCGATCGCCGAGACCGGACGCAGCCCGCAGGAAGTCGCCCTGGCGGTCGCCGGCGGCGAGAGCTTGCCCGACCCGGCCGGCACGCCGGCGACCGCGTTGCGCGCGGCGCTGCGCCCGCACGTCGACGCCGGCTTGGCGCGGCTCGACGCGGCGCGGCGCGAGCGTGAGGCCCTGCTCACCCGGCTGCCGCAAGCCGAACCCCCGCTGTTGTACGTGATCGTCGCCAGCGGCAACATCTACGAGGACCGCACTGCCGCCGTCGCCGCCGCCGAGGCGGGCGCCCAGATCGTCGCGGTGATCCGCTCGACGGCGCAGTCGCTGCTCGACTACGTTCCGTTCGGCGCGACGACCGAAGGGCTTCGGCGGAACGTACGCGACGCAGGAGAACTTTCGCATCATGCGCGCCGCGCTCGACGAAGTGTCGGAGCGGCTGGGGCGCTACGTGATGCTCACCAACTATGCGAGCGGCCTGTGCATGCCGGAGATCGCGGCGAGCGCGGCGCTCGAGCGGCTCGACATGCTGCTCAACGACTCGATGTACGGCATTCTCTTTCGCGATATCAACATGCAGCGGACGTTCGTCGACCAGCACTTCTCGCGCCAGCTCAACGCGCGCAGCGGGATCATCATCAACACCGGCGAGGACAACTACCTGACCACCGCCGACGCGGTCGAGCAAGCGCCGGCGGTCCTCGCGTCGCAGTTCGTCAACGAAGCCTTCGCGCAGCGCGCCGGGCTGCCGCCGCACCAGATGGGACTGGGCGACGCCTACGAGATCGACCCCGACCTCGAGGACGGATTTCTGCTCCAGCTCGCGCAGGCACAGCTCGCGCGGCAGATCTTCCCCGACGCGCCGCTCAAGTACATGCCGCCGACCAAGCACATGACGGGCAACATCTTCAAAGGTCATCTCATCGACGCGATGTTCAACTTGACGTCGGTCATGACGCACCAGACGATCCACCTGTGCGGGATGCTCACCGAAGCGATCCACACGCCGTTCGTCGGCGACCGCGCGCTCGCGCTGGAGAACGCGCGCTATGTGATGGGGACGGCGCGCCACTTCGGCGACGAGATCGAGATCAAGCCGGGCGGCAAGATCGAACGGCGGGCCCAGCACGTGTTGGGCGGCGCCGTGCGGATCCTCGGCGCGGTCGCCGAACGGGGCTTGATGCGCGCGATCGAGGACGGCACCTTTGCCGACGTCAAGCGCTCGCGCGACGGCGGGCGCGGCTACGACGGCGTGTTCGCCAAAGCCGCGGAATACTGGAACCCGTTCGCCGAAGCCCTGGCCGGCGAGCCGTCGGCGGTATGACCTCGGTCAAGCCGTACGGCGATACGCTGGGCGACGGCGCGGTGCAGCTGTCGTTCACGCTGCCGATCGCCTGGAACGAAGCCGCCGACGAAGCCGCGCGCCGGCTCGTCGGGATGATGGGTTTTACCGATGTCGCGGTCGTCGAGGGGCGCGCGATCGCGACGGGGTTTTCGTTTTTCGTGGTGTACGCGCGCACGCCGGTCGCCGTCGACGTATCGACCATCCAAGCACCGTCGGCGGCGGGTGAGACCCTCTCGCTCGAAGCGGTCGACGAGTTGGTGGCCAAGCGGATCGGGCGCAAGCTCAAGGTGGTCGGCGCCTGCATCGGTACGGACGCGCACACGGTCGGCATCGACGCGATCCTGAACATGAAGGGCTACAAGGGCGATTACGGCCTGGAGCGGTATCGCGGTTTCGAGGTCTTCAACCTGGGCAGCCAGATCGCGGTCGAAGATCTCGTCCGGTTCGCGCGCGACCGCGGCGTCGACGCGATCCTGGCCTCGCAAGTCGTGACGCAGAAAGGGAGCGACATCGCGAACTTCACCGCCTTGGCCGAGTTGCTCGAAGCCGAGCACGTGCGCGACCGCGTGCTGCTGATCGCCGGCGGGCCGCGGGTGACGAACCTGCTGGCGGCCGAGCTTGGCTACGACGCCGGCTTCGGTCGCGGTACGGTACCGAGCGACGTGGCGACGTTCATCGCGCGCCGCATCGCCGAGCGCGTCTCCGCATGAAGCGGTGGTGCGCGGCGCTGGTCGCGGGTGCGTCGATGGCGTGCGCGTCACCGGCGTTCGCGGTCGACCGCAGCCTGGGCGCCGGCGTCCCGAAGCCGGCCGCATCGGGCGAGCCCTGGACCGACGCCGAGATCGCGTCGCTCGACGCCAACCTGGACGTCGCGCTGGCGGGCAGCAAGACGCTGGCGGGAGCGCACGTCGGCGTGTACGCGATCGACGCGCACGACGGCCGCGTGCTCTACGAGCGCAATCAGGACGACGCGTTCCAGCCTGCCTCGACGCTCAAGCTGCTGGTCGGCAGCGCGGCGCTCGACAAGCTCGGCCCCACCTTTCGTTTCCGCACCGACGCGACGATCGCGAACGTGGTCGTGAACGGGACGCTGCGCGGGCGGTTGACGCTGCACGGAACCGGTGACATCTTGCTCGGCGACGCGGCACTAGCGACGCTGCCGGTTGCGCTGCGGGCGGCATCGATCGACGAGATCGCGCAGGACGTGGTCGCCGCCGACGATCCGCTGCACTACCTGCCGGGTTGGGCGTTGGACGACGTGCCGTGGTACTACGCCGCGCCGATCACCGCGCTCGGCTATGCCGACGACCGGGTGACGATCACCGTGACTCCCGGCGCTCAACCGGGCGCCGCGGTCTCGACGCTGGTCGAACCGTTCGGCGCGGCGGTGCGCGATCCGAGCATGTGCGCGCTGCGCGAGTTGCCGTTCTGCATCGTCGTGTCCGCGACGACCGGTGCCGCCGGGGCGCCGTCGACGCTCGATGCCGCCCGCCCGTTCGACCGTCCGGGCGAGGTGGACGTGACCGGCGTCCTTGCCGCCGGAGCCGAACCCGAGAAACTTTCGCTCGCCGCTCCTAACCCGCCGCGTTTCGCCGTCGCGGCGGCGCGGCGCGCGATCCTCGCCGGCGGGGTGCGGATCGGCAACCGCGAGCCCGTCGCAGCTCGCGCCGGCCAGGACGGCACCCCGCCGCGGGTCGTGTGGTCGCACGACTCCGAACCGCTCTCCGATCTGCTCGCCGACCTGTGGCTGCCCAGTGACAACATGCTCGCCGAAGAGCTGCTGCATGCGGTCGGTGCGGAGCCGCCCGACGTGCGCGGCACGAGCGAGGCCGGGATCGCCTGGGAGAAGGGCTGGCTCGCAAAGCTCGGCGTCGACACCGGGGCCGGGCTCGCGCTCAGCGACGGCAGCGGCCTCTCCGCGTACGACCGCATCACGCCGCGCGATCTCGTGCTGATCCTGCGGCATGATTGGGACGGTCCGTATCGCGACGTGGTGCTCGACGCGTTGCCGATCGCGGGCGTGCGCGGAACGCTGCGGTCTTCGTTCGCCGGCACGGCGGCCGCGCAGCACGTGTTCGCCAAGACCGGGACCGTGTCGCACGTGAGCACGCTGGCCGGATACGTCGCGACCGCGAAGCACGGCGCGGTGATCTTCGCGTTTCAAGTCGACGATTGGGTCGGCGCAGCGGCCGACCTGCGCGATCTGCGCGGCCGCGTGCTCGCGCATTTCGTCGAGGACTGACGCGCGTGCTGGGCGCGCACTTTGAGGCCGAGATTCGCGAGCAGCCCGACGTCTGGCGGCGCATCGCCGCGTCCGATCTCGCGCAGCGCGTCGCCGCGGCGGTCGCCGGACGCGACATCCTGTTCTTGGGCAGCGGGAGCTCGCTGTTCATCGGCATGCTCGGCGCGCTGGCGTTCCGGCGGCGCGGCGTGCGCGCCTACGCGCTGGCAGCGACCGAAGCGCGCTTCGATCACGGCGCGTATCCCAACGCGAGCGTCGTCGCGCTGTCGCAGAGCGGACGCTCGATCGACTTGCTCGATGCGATCGACGTGATCGCGCCGTCACGGCTGATCGCGCTGACCAACGACGCCGGCTCCCCGCTCGCCGAACGCGCCGACATCGTGATCGACTGCTTGGCCGGGCCCGAGACCGCCGTTCCGGCCAGCAAGAGCGTCACCTCGATGGCGGCGATCCTGCTGTGGGCGGCGACGCTCACCGGCGGGAAGCGGAACCGGACGGCCGCGGCGCTGAACCGGACGGCCGACGACGTCGCCGACTGGCTGGACGGTACCGGCGTCGCGGACGTCGAGGCCGCCGCACGCCGGCTCGCACGGCGCCGCAGCGTCGCCGTCGTGGCCGCCGGCTACGGCGTGCCGATCGCCTACGAGTTGTCGCTGAAGATCAAGGAAGCAAGCTACGTCCATGCCGAGGGCTTCGCGGCCGGCGAGTTCCGGCACGGCAGCTCGGCGATCCTCGACGCGTCGAGCGCGATCATCGGCATCGTCGACGAAGTATCGCGTGACTTCGTCCACCGGCCGCTGGCGGAAGCCGCCGAGGCCGAAGCGGCGCGCTACGTGATCGGGATGCGCGTCGGGGACATCCCGCTGCTGGGCCCGGCGACCGGCGACGCGTTCAACACCTTGGCCTGGCTGGCCGCCGGGCAGTACCTGGCGCTGAGCCTGGGCCGGGCCAACTTCGTCGAGTCCGACGCGCCCCGCGGCTTGAGCAAGTTCATGTTGTAGCGCCGCCGCGGCCGGCGAATCCTGAAGGAAGTGTGAAGGAGTGTGCGGCCGCGGGTCATACATGACCGGGGCGAACGCGCGTTGGATGACGCCGCTCGCTTTTCTATTTTATTCGCGTCTCTATTGCGCCGGCCGCGGCCCCGATGCTCGGGGGCAGGTGCCGCGACGGCGGGAGAATCTCGTGCAACATCTAGCCCCGTCCGGTCTCTCCCGGTTATGGTGTGCGGTCGTCGCCGCGTTGTCCCTGGTGCTCGCGCTCGGCGGCCCGGTCTTCGCGGCCACGACGGGGACCATCTCGGGCACGGTCACCGTCAGCGACACGAAGAAGCCCCTGCCGGGCGTCACGGTCGTCGCCGCTTCGCCCTCCGGCACCGGCCGGGCGACCACCGACGCGAACGGATTTTTCAACATCAACGGGCTCGCGCCCGACACGTATGCCGTTTCGCTCACCGCGACGGGCTATGAGTCGGTCGTGCTGAGCGGCGTCACCGTCGTGCAGGACCAGACGGTCACCATCAATCAGTCGGTGGCGCGCTCGCTGCAGAAGATCGGCGGCGTGTCGGCCCGCAGCGCGAGCAATCTCGTGCAGCCGAACCAAACCGCCGACGTCTACAACGTCTCGGCGCAGCAGCTCGCGGCGGCCGCCGGCGAAGGCGGTCACCGGACCCTCTACGACGTCATCCAGACCTCGGCCGGCGTCACGTCGACCGGGGTCTCGGGGCGACCGCGCATCCGCGGCAGCGACGTCGGCGACGTCGCGTGGGAGTACGACGGGATCCCGATCAACGACCGGTTGACCGGCCTGTTCACGACCAACTTGTCGATCATCGGAACGCAGAACCTCGAGGTGTATACCGGCGGGTACAACGCCCAATACGGTAACGCCGCGGCCGGCCTCATCAACTCGGTCGTCAAGCGCGGCACCTATCCCGGGTTCGGCAGCGTGACGTATACGTCGCAGTTCCCGTACTCCGAGCACGACCTCGTCGCCGAGTACGGCGGCGCGACGCCGAACGGAAGACTGTCGTGGTACTTCTCGCTCGACTCGAGCAACTCCGACGACGTCTTTGCCAACGGCTACCAGCCGTTCATGCTCGCGCAGGCGCTGACCGCGCGCGACACGACCCCCTCGACGATCAACTCGCGCGACGCCGTCGCGAACATCCACTTCCGCCCGACCAGCCGCGACGACATCCAGTTCCTGGTCCAAACCGGCAACCAAAAGCTGCCGTGGGACAAGGGACTCTCCGGCCAAGCGATCCTCGGCATCGAGCCCTGTAACGGCGTCGTCATCTCGGGCGGCGCGATCACCAATCCCGGGACGAGCAGCAGCGGGTTGCCTTGCACGGTTCCGGTCGTCACCACCCCCGCCGGCGGCGTGCCGACGATCACCGGCTACAAGAACACCGGCCTGCAGTACTACGCGCTCGGGCAGCAGGACGCCAACGTGTGGTACCACTGGTCGAACCTCGGCAAGATCCAGTGGAACCACGTGTTCAGCGACAAGCTCTTCGCGTCGTTCCGGCTGGCGGAGAACTTCAACCAGTACATCTTCGACCAGCCGTTCAGCCTGGCGACGATCAACGGCAATACGACGCCCGGCACGCCGTATCTGGCCGGCCCGCCGATCGGAACGACCAATCCGGGACGCGTCACCGGTTTCGCGCCGAACGGCACGCCGGCCGCGGCCGGGAACGGCTATCAGGACGAGTTCGACGACCGGCGCTCGCAGATGTACTTCGCGAACCTGGATTTCACGTACACGGCGAACGCGCGCTCGACGTACTATTTCGGGCTCGGCTACGAGCGCGACAACAGCGCCGAGCGCTACTTCGACCACTGCGGCTGCGACGAGACCAGCGGCGGGGTCGGGGCGTTCAACCTCGACGGCACCTGGCCGAACCTGTTCCTGCAGGTCGACTATCCGCTGATCCTGCCGAGCGCCTACATCGGCACGAAGCAGATCCTCGGCAAGCTGACGCTCGAGCCGTCGATTCGCTACGACGCGGAGACGTACGACATCCCGAACCGGCCCAACACCATCAACACGACGACGGGTGCGGTCATTCCGAGCTATGCCTACGGGCCATATTCGACGCACGCGTTCAGCCCGCGCTTCGCGGCCTCGTGGGCGTTCGATCCGTACGATACGCTGCGCGGTTCGTACGGCGTCACGACGACGTTCATTCCCGCGGCGTACGTGTTCAACGACTCGCCCAACGGCGTCGGCGCCGGTGACTCGCGCGTGATCTCGCCGTACTATCCGGGCGCCGATCTCACCAACCCGCTCAACTTCAACGTCGACCTCTCGTTCGCGCACGCGCTCAAGAACGGCGTCGACTCGATTCGCGTGTCGCCGTTCTACCGGCACGCCGTCAACAAGCTCGAAGCGGTCAAGCCGTACTCGATCAATCCGGTGACCGGCGTCCTCTCCGAGAGCGGCACGACCTACTTCCGCACCGGCGTCCAGGACAAGGCGACCGGCGTCGAGCTCGCCTGGGACCACGTCGTGCGCGGTGACGGCTTCTCGTGGTACCTCGACGGCACGTACGTCAACTACTGGGGCTCGGTCACCGCGGCCGCGCTCTCGGGTGGAACCCCGTACGGCAGCCTCACCTCGAGCTCGTCGTACCTGGCCGCGTTCTTGGCCACCGGGGAGCTGTTCCGCAACCCGTCGCAGCCGCCGTGGAGCATCACCTGGACCGGCGACTACCGTAAAGGCCCCTACCACGTCGACCCGTACCTGATCTACCAGGTCGGCGCGCCGTACAACGTCGTTCCGACGTCGTTCACGAACCCGGTGACGGGCACGACGACGCGGGACACGACCGGCGTCCACTTCGCGCGCGCCAACTACTGGGCGGCGATCGATCTCGGCTACGATATCATTCGCACGCCCAAGCATAAGGTGACGCTCGGCTTGGACATCCGCAACCTGTTCAACCAGCGCGTCGCCGACGTCGTGCCGTCGACCAACGCCAACTACGGCAAAGCCGGACTGCAGAATCCCGACCTCAACACCTACGGTCCGGGTTCGGTGAACAATACGCTGTACTACTACGCGCCGGACCAGCAGCCGACGCAGTACCAGCTGTATCTCCAAACGAAGTTCTGACCCACTCCTTGTCACCCTGAGCTTGTCGTGACGAGCGGCTTTGCGCTCGCGTTGTCGGTGGCGGCGGCGGTGCTCCTGATCGCGCAGAGCCCGGCGCCGTTCGCGTGGCCGACGCCGATGGCGTCGACCGCGCCGGCGCCGCGGCCGACCGTGCTGTGGCAGAGCGAGCCTGCCACCTCGTTCGGGCTGACGGTCGAGCCGCTCGGCGTCAGCCCCGATGGAGTAGCGCGCGCGCTGGTTCGGGTCGTGCTGCGCGACGCCGCCGGTGAGGTGGTGAAGCTGCGCCGCGGCGCCGACTTCGACTACTTCGCCGATCGCGGCGAGACGCAGTGGCAGACGCGGCTGCGCTACGGCGGCCCGGCGGCGATCGTCTCGGTCCACGATGCGGGACCGGTCGCGTTGCGCGTCGTCGCCAACCGGCCGGCGGCGCTCGGCACGCAGCGCGCGAGCTTCGACACGCGGGCGTGGCGGTTGCCCCGCGCGGTCGCCGGCGCGATGGGGCCGCACCTGGTGCGCGTCGGCTGGTTTCCGCGCGTGACCGGCGGCGATGTGCGCGTCTACCGCGTCGACGGCGCGGGCCGCGCGCGGATCGCCGCGACGGTCGCTCCACCGTCGTCACGGTGGGACGACGGTGCCGCCCGTCCCGGCAGCGTGGCGCGCTACCTCGTCGTCACGCCGAACGCGCGCACCGCCGTGCGCGCCGCCGTTCCCGGCGAGTTGCCGCTCACCAACGTCGGCACGATTCGCGGGAAGTCGGCGTGGCTCGCGTTCTCGGCCGACCCGCTCGACGACGCATCGTTCGCCAACCTCGACGTCGATCGGATCGTCGCGACCGCACTGCGCGCCGGGTTGCGTTCGATCGAGCTGCGGCTGGCCTATGGCGCCTTCGACGAGTGCGCCCCGGCGGCGAAAGCGACGATCGATCGCCTCATCGACGGGCTCTCGGCGCACGGGATCGCGGTGATCGGGTGGACCGTGCCGCGCGCCGCCGCGTTCGACGACCTCGCCGAGAATGCGGCGGTGGCCGCCTATCGCACGCCGCGCGGGAACCGGATCAGCGGCCTGGCGGTCGATCTCGAACGGGGCGAGGAGTTTCTCGGCGACGGACCGCGCGGTTACGCTGCGCTCAGCGCGTACCTCGGCCTGGTGCGCGAGGCGGTCGGGCCGCACGTCCTGCTGATCGCGACGATCGAAGACCCGTACCTGGAGCGGCTCGACGAGACGAAGTTTCCGTACCGCGAGATCGCTCGTGACGCCGACGTGCTGCAGACGATGACCTACTGGCGGATGATGGGCCCGTGGGACACGCCGCAGAAGGCGCGCGACGCGGTCGCCGGATCGTTCGCGCTCACCCGCCGGCTCGCCGGGCGCGACGTGCCGATCGACGTGGGCGCGCAGACCGGCGTCCTGTCCAAGCGCGGCGCGCCGCCGGGCGACGAGCTGACGGCGGCGGTCGCCGCCGCGCGCGCCGCGGGCGCAATCGGCGTCACGTTCTACGACCTGCCCGGGACCGGTCCCGAGCAGTGGGGAGCGATCGCCGGCGCGCCTTGGTAGCCTGACGGGTGGAACGACCCCGGGAGTTCCGGTCGCGCTGTCCAACGTTAACCGCACCCTATGCTGCCCGAGCTGCTGGCCTGGTTTACCGGCAAGGAACAGAACCGGCGGAAGTTCCCGCGTAAGCGCAAACCGTTTCGTGCCACCTACAGCGTCGACGGGCAGACGCAGCGTGCGGCGATCGGTTTGGACGTGAGCGGCGGAGGCTTGTGCTTTCTCACCCAGGAGCCGGTCGGACGCGATGAGTTCGCCGTCCGCGTCCAACTCGGGGAGCGGCAGCTGCACGTGCGCGTCAAGGTCGTGTGGCACGACAACGTCCAGCACCAGGGCCGCAAGGTGTGGCGGTACGGGACGCGCTTCACCGGGATCCCGGCCGACGACTGGGATGCGATCATCCGGTACACCACCGATCGGCCGGTCGCCGAAGCCAACAAGGCGCAAGAAGAGCTCACGACCGTCCGCATGACGCCCGACGATACGGCGCGTCTGCTGCCCAGCGAACTGCAAACGCGGCTGCTGCAACTGCTCGTCGAGCGCCGGCGATTGGCACCGCTCGACGAGCGCGTCACGCCGCTGGTCCAGTATTTCTACTCGGGAATCGTGCGCCACAACGACAAGCTGATGCACCGGCTGGTGATCCAGTCGAAGGTCGTGGGCCCGGAGACGGACGAGCTGCACGAGACGCGCTTTGTTTTCGACGAGACCGGCAAGAACGTTCAGATCCTGAATTGAAGGGCGTGTGGTGTCACAGAAGACCGCGCTGATCACCGGCGTCACCGGACAGGACGGATCGTATCTTGCCGAGTTGCTGCTCGAACGCGGGTATCGCGTCGTCGGCATGACGCGACGCACGTCGACCGACGTGCACGAGCGCATCCAGCATCTGGTCGACCGCATCGAGATCGTCTCGGGCGATTTGCTCGACCAAAGCTCGATGACGGCGATCATCGCCGAGCTGCGGCCGGACGAGATCTACAACCTCGCGGCGCAGTCGTTCGTCCCGACGTCGTGGCAACAGCCGGTCCTCACCGGCGAGTTCACCGCGCTGGGTGTCACGCGCATCCTCGAGGCGATTCGCGCGACCGACCCGCGCATCAAGTTCTATCAAGCGTCGAGCTCGGAGATGTTCGGCAAAGTCCAAACCGTTCCGCAGAACGAGCAGACGCCGTTCTATCCCCGTTCACCTTACGGCGTCGCGAAGCTGTACGGTCACTGGATCACGGTCAACTACCGCGAATCGTTCGACATGTACGCTTGTTCTGGTATACTGTTCAACCATGAATCGATACCGGGCATCACGCCCGTGATCGTTCGTGAGAACTGCATCGTCGACGTTAGGCCTATCGGCGAGATTCTCCGCGTGCGACCGAAGGGGCCGAACGTCCAGCGCTTCGACTTGCCTGGCTTGGAAGTGTGGGACGGAGACGATTTCGTGTCCGTTCTCGGCGGTACCGCGTACCGGCACCGGCCGCAGGTCGAGAACAAAGGTGTGACACGTATCGAAGCACGCTGCGGGACGGTGACGACGACCGCCGATCACGTGGTTTTCATGGCCGACGGGGAGCGGGCCGCGAAGACCGTTGAAGGCGGTCACCGGATGACACGCGCCGATCTTCCCGCGATTCCTTCGTCCACGACGTTGACGAAGGAAGCAGCCTGGATGCTTGGGATGTTCGTCGGTGACGGCTCGGCCTACCTCGAGGGACGGCGCACCCGCGCGAAGTTCGTGAACAGCGACTCGGCAATGCGCGCCGCATTCGCCGACATGTGGAAGCGTGTGACGTGCGGCGATGTTCGTTACTCGGCGACCGCCTCAGGGTTTGTTCCGGGGAAGGTCGTCGGAGCTCTCGTGCTCAGCGGCGCGCCGACGTACGTCGAGTGGTTGCGCGGCGAATGCTATACGGACGATGGGTACAAGCGCGTTCCGCGGGTGGTGCTCAACGGCGGCCTCGACGTCTGGCGCGCGTTCTTGGCGGGCTACAACGCCACCGACGGGCTCAAGGCCGGGAACGGCACGTACGCGTACAAGAACTTCAAGACCAATTCGCCGGTCCTCGCGATGGGTCTGTGGTGGATGGCGAAGCGCGCTCTCGGCCAAGAAACCGTCCTGAACGTCGAGGTCGGGCCGCCGGAGCGTCCGGGGCCGTTCTACTCGATCAACCTTCGATCGCCGAACGTCTCGGGCAACAAGGGTGCGCATCTGAAGCGAGACCTCGCCGAGGTCAAGCGCGTCATTCCCGAACCGCACTACGACGGCTGGCTTTACGACTTCACCACGACGACCGGGCGCTTCCATGCCGGCGTGGGCGACTGCCTCATTCACAACTCGCCGCGCCGCGGCAAGGAATTCGTGACGCGCAAGATCACCGACGGTGTCGCGCGGATCAAGCTCGGTGCCGCGAAGGAACTGCGGCTGGGAAATCTCGATGCGAAACGCGACTGGGGTTTCGCGGGCGATTACGTGCGCGCGATGTGGATGATGCTGCAGCAGGAGCGGCCGGCGGATTTCGTCGTCGCGAGCGGACGCACGCACGAGGTGCGCGACTTCGTACGGCTCGCGTTCGCTGCGGTCGATCTGGACTGGGAGGCGTACACCATCGTCGATCCGCGGTTCTACCGTCCGGCCGAGGTCGATCTCCTCGTCGGCGACCCCTCGAACGCGAAGCGGGTTCTCGGGTGGGAGGCCGAGGTGTCGTTCGAGGAGCTCGTGCAGCGCATGGTCGGCGCCGATATGGACCGCTTGCGCTCGCTGGTCGCGACGTAGCAGGGACGCCGGCTCCGATGCGCGTGCTCGTCACCGGTTCCGCGGGCTTCGTCGGCGGACACCTCATTACGGCGCTGCGCGAACGCGGACACGACGTCGCCGCAACGGACCACGCGGGCGGCGCCGACACGCTCGGCGTGGACGTCACCGACGCGCTCTCGGTGAACGGTGCGTTCGAGCTTGCGCGCCCCGACGCGGTCGCACATCTGGCCGCGCAGGCGTTCGTGCCGGCTTCGCTCGACGATCCCGGCGCGACGTTTCGAGTCAACGCGGTCGGGACGCAGAACGTGCTCGATGCCGCGCGGCTGCTGACCGCCGGCGGCGGCGTGCCGCCGCGCGTGCTCCTGGTGAGCAGTGCCGACGTCTACGGCGTCCAACCGCAAGAAGCGTATCCGTTGCGCGAGACGACGGCACCGCGCCCGGCCAACCCGTACGCCGCCAGCAAGGTCGCGGCCGAAGCGCTCGCGACGGCCTACGCGCGCTCGTTCGGCGTCGACGTCGTGGTGACGCGCGCGTTCAACCACATCGGGACCGGTCAGGACGAGCGCTTCGCGGTGCCGGCGTTCGCGCGGCAGCTCGCGCGGATCGCCGCCGGGGCCGAACCGGTCGTGCACGTCGGCAACCTCGCCGCGACGCGCGACGTCCTCGACGTGCGCGACGTGTGCGACGCCTACGTTCGCATCCTCGAGGGCGGCGGTCAGGCCGGTGAGGTGTACAACGTCTGCAGCGGCACGGCGAGCTCGATGAGCGAGATCCTGCGGCGGCTGATCGAGATCGCCCGCGTCCCGGTCGAGGTGCGCGAGGACCCGGCGCGAATGCGCCCGGCGGACGTGCCGGTCAGCGTCGGCGACGCCGCCAAGCTGCGCGAGGCGACCGGCTGGTCACCGCGCATCTCGCTGGTGACGGCGTTGCGCGCGGTGTACGACGAAGCCCGCTCGCGCGTCCTCTCGACGACTTCCGGATGACGGTGACCTCGTGAACGAACCTTCCCCCGGCTCGGAATCCGCCCTCGGCTCCTTCGTCTTCGGTAACCGCGGAACGCTGCTCGCGCTGCCGGCGGTCGCGCTCGCCGCGTTGGGCAAGCCCAGCGCGTTCTCGGTGGCGACGGGGTTGCCGCTGGCGTTCGCCGGCGAGGCGATCCGCATGTGGGCCGTCGGCTACAGCGGCGCGACGACGCGCGGAGATACCGTCACCGCGCCCGCACTCGTCACGGCCGGACCGTACGCGTACGTGCGCAACCCGTTGTACGTCGGGAACTTCATCACCGCGGCGGGGTTCGCGATCGCGTTCACCGGCAGGAGCGCGCCGGCGACGCGCGGCGCGCTCGTGCTCGGTTCGCTCGCGACGATGCTCGCCGTGTATGCGGTGATCGTCCCGCACGAGGAAGCGTACCTGCGCCGTAGCTTCGGCGACGCCTTCGACGACTACACGGCTCGCGTGCCGCGGGTGGTCCCCGCGCTGGAACCCGCCGAGCCGCAGCACGGGTCGTACGATCCCGACGTGATCTTCAAAGCGGAGTCCCGGACGTGGCTGACCTTCGCCGTGGTGCTCGGCGTGCTGGCACTTAAAACGCTACGGGAATGACCCACGAGCACGCGCCCTTAGCCGCCTCGACGACGCGGCTGAAGATCGCGCTCGCCGCGACCGCTTGCGTCGCGGTGCTCGAGCTCGCCGGCGGGCTCCGCGCCGGCTCGCTGGCCCTGATCTCCGACGCGGTGCACGTGACCATGGACGTCGTGGCGCTCGCGATCGCCCTCGCCGCCGCGGTGCAAGCCAAGCGCCCGGCGACCGACCGGCAGACCTACGGCTTCGCCCGCTACGAGATCCTCGCCGCGCTGGCCAACGGCGCGCTGCTCACCGCCGTCACCATCCTGATCGCGGTCGAGGCCGTCAAGCGGCTGATCCATCCCGAGCTGCCGTCGGGCTCGCTGATGGCGGGGATCGCCGCGATCGGACTGGCGGTGAACCTCGCGGTCGCGCTGGTCCTGCTGGGCGCCCGGCGGCGCGACCTGAACCTGCGGGCTTCCCTCCTCCACGTCGCCGGCGACGCGCTCGGCGCGATCGGGGTGATCGCCGGCGGTCTGCTGATCGTCGCGACCGGGGCCGCCTGGATCGATCCGCTGCTCTCGCTGCTCGTCGCTGCGATCGTGATCGCCGGCGTGGTGCGGATCGCGCGCGAAGCCGGCGACGTTTTGCTCGAGAGCACGCCCGACCACGCCCGGATCCCGCTCGTGCGCGAGCGGATCGGCCGCGTCGAGGGCGTCGTGGGCGTCCACGATCTGCACGTCTGGACGATTGGTTCGGGCAGCCATGCGCTCTCCGCCCACGTCGTCTTGGACGACCGCAAGCTCAGCGAAGCGAGCGCCATTTCGCGGTCGATCGACGCGGCGATGCGGGCCGATTTCGCGATCGCCCACTCGACCGTCCAGTTCGAGTGCGAGAGCTGCGACCCGGACACCACCATCATCTGCACGCAGGCACCTCGGGAATCCCTCGACCTTTCAACGAAGTTGTGAATGCTGTGAAGTCCGGTACCGTCGTCCTATCGACCGCGCGCACGCCCTTCGGGCGGCTCGGCGGCGCGCTTTCGTCGCTCGTCGCGACGACGCTCGGCGGCGATGCCGTCCGCAACGCGATCGCCCGGGCCGGGATCGACCCGGCCGACGTCGAGCACGTCATCATGGGCCAGGTGGTCCAAGCCGGGGCAGGGCAGGCGCCGGCCCGCCAGGCCGCCTTCAAGGCCGGACTGGCAAAGACGACGACGGCCGAGACGGTGAACAAGGTCTGCGCCTCGGGGATGCTGGCCGTGGTGTACGCCGCGCGCACGATCGGCGGCGGCGATCATCGCGTGGTCGTCGCCGGCGGGATGGAATCGATGTCGAACGCGCCGTACCTGCTGCCCGGCGCGCGCGCCGGTTACCGATACGGTAACGCAACCCTGGTCGACGCGATGATCGCCGACGGCTTGTGGGACTACTATTTCGACGAAGCGATGGCGGCGCAGGGGGCTCGCGTCGCCGCCGAGCTCGGCGTGACCCGCCAAGTTCAAGACGAGTTTGCTTTTCAAAGCCACCGGCGCGCGCATGCGGCGCACGAAGCGGGCAGCTTTGCCGCCGAGATCGCGCCGATCGACGTCGCGACCAAGGCCAAGGGAAAGATCGTCGTCGCCGCCGTTCCGGCCGTGGCGCGCGAACGCATCCCGGCCATGGCCGGCGCGCTCGGCGGTTCGGTGTGGGACCACGTCCCGCCGCAGAACATGGTCGCCGACCCCAGCCGCTACTCGCCCTACGTGACCGGCGACGTGCCGTTCACCCGCGTCGACCGCGACGAGCCGGTCCGTGCTGACGCGTCGTTCGAAGCGATGGCCAAGCTCAAACCGATCGACGCCGGCGGAACGATCACGGCCGGCAACGCCCCGGGCGTGAACGACGGTGCCGCGGCGCTGGTGCTGTCGAGCGCCGACTACGCGCGCTCGGCCGGCGCCGAGCCGCTGGCCGAGATCGTCGACCACGCCGGCGTCGCCTGGGATCCGCCGTACCTGGCGCTCGTCCCGGCCATGGCGGCGCAGAAGCTGCTCGACCAGCAAGGCCTCAAGGCCGCCGACATCCACGTCTGGGAGATCAACGAGGCGTTCGCGGCCGTCGCGCTGACCGCGGCGGCACGACTGGGCCTCGATCCCAACGTTATCAACGCGCAAGGCGGTGCCGTCGCGCTCGGCCATCCGATCGGCGCATCGGGCGCGCGCATCGTCGCCGCCGTGGTGCAGCAGCTTCGCCGGCGGGGCGGCGGCTACGGGATCGCCGCCATCTGCTCGGGCGGCGGTCAAGGCGACGCGGTCCTCGTCAAAGTCTGACGCGCGAAGCATGCGAGTTCTCGTCGTCGGCGCCGGACAAATGGGCAACGGCATCGCCCAAGTGCTGGCCGCGAAGGGCCACGAGGTGCTCCTCAACGACGTCGACGAGGCGCGGATTCGGGCCGGTATCGACGCGATCGCCAAGCGCCTCGACCGAGACGTCGAGAAAGGCCGGCTGACCGCGGAAGCGCGCGGCGACCTGCTCGCGCGCATCGACGCGCGGCCGCACTTTCACGACCTCGACGTCGCGCTGGCGATCGAGGCCGCGACCGAGCGGCTCGACCTCAAGCTCGATCTGTTTGGCGTGCTCGACCGCAACACGGCGCCTGAAACGCCGCTTGCGAGCAACACGTCGTCGATCTCGATCACCGTGCTGGGCGCCGCGACCTCGAAGCCCGAGCGCGTCGTCGGGATGCACTTCATGAACCCGGTGCCGGTGATGAAGCTGGTCGAGATCATCCGCGGCATCGCGACCTCGGATGCGACCTTTGCGTTCGTGCGTGACCTGGCGACCGAGCTCGACAAGACGCCCGTCGAAGTGCGCGACTTTCCGGGCTTCATCTCGAACCGCGTGCTGCTGCCGATGATCAACGAGGCGATCTACGCGCTGTACGAAGGCGTCGCGTCGGCGGAAGCGATCGACACGGTGATGAAGCTCGGGATGAACCATCCGATGGGACCGCTGACGCTGGCCGACTTCATCGGGCTCGACACGTGTCTCGCGATCATGAACGTGCTGTACGACGGCTTCGCCGACTCGAAGTACCGGCCGTGTCCGCTGCTCAAGCAGTACGTCGCTGCCGGCTGGCTCGGCAAGAAGTCCGGTCGCGGGTTCTATCGCTACGATGCGGCGGTGAGGTGATCGAAACGACCCGCTCGGTCGGGTTCGAACCGACCGCCGAGCAGCGCGAGATCGGCGATGCCGCGCGCGAGGTCGCCGAGCGCGAGATCGCGCCGCACATCGCCGCGTGGGACAAGGCGCACGTCTTCCCGCGCGCACTGTACGCCAAGCTCACCGCCGCCGGGCTGATGGGAATGCTCGTCCCCGAGGCCTACGGCGGCGTCGCCGCCGACTACGTCGCCTACGCTCTGGCGATCGAAGAGCTGGCGCGGATCGATGCCGGCACGGCGGTCACCGTCTCGGTCCACTCGATGATCTGCAACGCGATCGCGCGGCTGGGGTCGGCCGAGCAAAAAACGCGGTGGCTTGAAGCGCTGGCCGCCGGCGACGTCATCGCCGGCTTCGGGCTGACCGAACCCGACGCCGGATCCGATGCGGCGGCGATCCGCGCAACGGCGCGCCGTGACGGCGACGGCTGGATCCTCAACGGCCGCAAGCAGTGGTGCACCAACGGCGGCTACTCCGGCGTCGTGATGGCGATGTTCCGCAGCGGCGGACCCGGTGCCAAGGGGATCAGCGCGTTCTTGGTTGACAGCTCCCTGCCGGGGATCGTCGTCGAGCGCACGACCGAGAAGCTCGGAATCCACACGTCGAACACGGTCGACCTCGCGTTCGACGACGTGCGCTGCCCGGCGACGGCGTTGCTCGGCAACGAAGGGACCGGGCTGACGCAGGCGCTCACCACGCTCACCTCGGGGCGCATCGGGATCGCGGCACAAGCGACCGGGATTCTCTCAGCATGTCTCGACGCGTCGATCGCGTTCGCGCGCGAGCGGGTCGCGTTCGGCAAGCCGATCGCGGCGCACGAAGGGATCTCGTTCAAGATCGCCCGCATGGCGACCGACCTCGACGCCGCGCGCCTGCTCGTCTACCGTGCGGCCGCGCTTGCCGACGCCGGGCGCCCGTTCGTCGTCGAAGCTTCCAAAGCCAAGCTGTTCGCCTCGACCAAGGCGCGCGAGCACGCTTCGGAGGCGGTGCAGATTCACGGCGGTTACGGCTACACGACGGAGTTCCCGGTCGAGCGCTACTACCGCGATGCGAAGATCACCGAGATCTACGAGGGGACGTCGGAGATTCAGCAACTCGTCATCGCGCGTGGAATCCTTGGGCGGTTTGATTGACTGGGTGGCTTGAGGTGAGGGAGCGACGTTGCTGCGCCGGGGACGTTGGCTTCGCGCCTTCGTGGCGCGAAGCCAACTCGGTTCTCCGCTCGCTCTCGCCTTCCAGGCTCCGCTCGCTTCGAAACGCCCCGGCGCAGCAACGTCGCTCCCTCACCTCGGGCACGGCGGTGTCATTCTGCGGCGGGGCGTAGCGGCCAGGCGTGGGTTGATACGCCGGGGGATGCGTGCGCTAGCAGGTTGTCGTTGAGCGGCGCGACGTTTGCTGCGGCTAGCAGCGTGTTCTCGGCGATTGCCGGGGTCGCGTCGTGTAGGGGCCATGGTTCGTGGGCGACGTCGCCGCGCAGGGTTCGGCCGCGGCGGTCGACGGTGAAGAAGCAGTAGCGCTCGGCCAGCCAGTGCTCGAGGGTATTCGGGGCGGCGATGCGTGACTCGCCGTGGATGCGCGCGGCGGCTGCGAAGCGCGAGCTGCCGCCGCGCGGATCGGTGCGCTCGGAGCGGTAGGCACAGGCCGTGCCGTCCCACGAGCCGTCGATTCTTGCGCGCACGTAGGGCAGGTGCAGCCCGCTGCGACCGGCTCGGACCGCGACGGCGTTCGCTGCGTCGAGGCTGAGAAACCAGACGCCGGGCTTTTCGGCGTCGCGCACGTACGTGCGGACGTTGATCTCGTTGAACGGCGGTAGCCCGAGCATGCGCGGCAGGCCGCGCGCTCGCGCGCCGGTGATGCGGAACGCGACGATGCTGATCCACGCTTCGCCGTCGTAGAGGTCGAGCTCGAGGCCGGGCGGGACGACGCGCCGCAGCGCGCCGGCATCGGCGCGCCAGTGCAGAAACAGCGCGTCGCGCCAGTCCATCGCGACGGCCCACGGCACGGTTACGAGCCGGAGTGCGGCGGCGGGAGCGCGCAGACGGCGGTGCGCCCGAACCACCGATAGCGGTTGCGCGCGATCCAGCGGTAGAAGCGGTCGCGCAACGCGCGCGGGATCAGGATCGCGGCGAAGGCGAGCGGCCAGGGCGCGCGCAGTCCCAGCGCGATGTGCAGCACCGCGTCGCTGCTCTCGTAGCGGCGTCCGTACGCGAGCAGCACGATGGCGTCCGGTCCGTCCGGGCCGGCCGCGCCTTCCGATTGCAACGAGCGAAACGCGAATCTGCCGGCCGGATCGTTTGCCGCGATGAAGCGGACGGCGCCGTTGCACAGGCTGCAGTCACCGTCGAACAGCACGGTCGCCGCCGGCTGCGCGCCGGGCGCGCTCATCGGCGCTACTTCTTCGCGAAGCTATCGCTGACCAGCTTCGCGGTGAGGCGCGCGATGGTCGTCTGCGACGTATCCATGTTCAACTGCCGGCGCGTCGTGCTCTCCCAATCGAGCGAGAGCGGGCGAGACGAGGTCGGTCGCGTAAACGGTGGTGCCGCGATCGCTCTCCTGCCCGGCGGCACCGGCGAACGTCCCTTCGATGCCGATCGTCGCTTGCTCGCCGTCGAGCCGGGTGACGCGGTAGGTGAGCGAACCGCGAACCGGCACCGAGCTCTCGGTCGTCCAGCTCGCGCCGGGGCTCACGTCGCGGCCGGCGACGAATCCGCGCGCGATCAGCGGCAGCACGCGTATCGCTTCGGGGCACAGCGGATGGGCCGGATCCGCCGACAACCGGCCGTCGGAGAAGACGGCGACGCGCGTGACCGGTTGCACCCTCGTGCCGCCGGTGAACGACGCGTCGACGACGAGCCCGCCGTCGGCGGTCGCGGCGATGACGTCGAGCGTCAGCGTACCGTGATCGCTGCCGTCCATGAAATGCGCCTCGCTCCCCTCGCCCGAGGGAGCGCTCGCGTCGCCCCCTGGTCCTCCGCCGTAAGCACCGTTGAACCCCGACGACTTCGTCTCGTGCGTGGTGTGCGCCGTGTACGTCACGTCGTAGACGAGCTCACGCAACGGCTTGGGCGCGTCCGCGGCGGACGCCGCGAGCGGCAGCGCGAGCGCGGCGACGACGGCAAGGGCAAGCAGGCTGCGCATCACGATCCGTCCTCCTTGCGGCCACGGATTCGTCAGCGGCCGCTCGTCACCCTGAGCCGCCGGTTCGGATTGGCGCAGGGAAGGGTCCAGGGTCCGCGCGCGGCGGTGCGGAACGGTCGGCGCGCGATGAAGTTGATGGAATATCAGGGGAAGGACCTGTTCCGGCGCGTCGGGATCCCGACGCCGAACGGAGTCTACGCGACGAGCGCCGGCGACGTGACGTCGTACATCGCGGCGCACCCGGGCGCGTGGGTGCTCAAGAGCCAGGTTCTCATGGGCGGCCGCGGCAAGGCCGGCGGCATCAAGTTCGCCGACGACGCGCAGCAGGGCGAAGCGCTCGCGCGCGAGCTGATCGGCAAGGTGCTCAAGTCGATTCAGAATCCGGCCGGCGAGCAAGTGAAGTCGCTGCTGGTCGAAGAGAAAGTCGACATCGCGAGCGAGGCGTACGTCTCGATCGCAATCGATCGCGCGGCGAAGAAGCCGGTCGTGCTGGTCACCGCGCAGGGCGGAATGGACGTCGAGGAGGTCGCAGCGCACGACCCCGACGCGATCAAGAAGTACTGGATCGATCCGGCGGCCGGCTATTCGCCGTTCGTCGGCCGGATGTTGGCTTTCGAGGCGAAGCTTCCCGACGGCTATCGCAAGGCGTTTCCGTCGATTCTCGGCGCGCTGTACACGCTGTTCATGGACTACGGCGCCAACCTCGTGGAGATCAACCCGCTGGTGCTCACCAAGGACGGCCGCGTGATCGCGAGCGACGCGAAAGTCGAGCTCGACGACAACGGCCTCTACAAGCATCCCGACGTCGCCGCCTGGAACAAAGCGGCGCCGGCCGACGAGGACCAGGCCGCGGCCGTCGCCATCGGACTTGGGATGTCCAACTACGCCAAGCTCGACGGAACGATCGGCGTCATCGCGAACGGCGCGGGTTTGGGGATGGGGACGATGGACGCGATCCGCAACGCCGGCGGTGAAGCGGCGAATTTTCTGGACATCGGCGGCGGCGCCCAAGCCGAGCTGGTGAAGAAGAGCTACAACCTCGTCACCAGCGATCCGAAGGTCAAGGCGATGTTCATCAACATCTTCGGCGGCATCACGCGCGGCGATCAAGTCGCCAAAGGGATCGTCGAAGCGCTCGCCGGTGATGACCCTTCGACAAGCTCGGGACAGGCGATTCGCAAAGTCCCGCTCGTCGTTCGGTTGACCGGCACGAACGCGGAAGAGGGCCGCGCGATCTTGGACAAGGCCGGCTTCGTGCCGGTCGAGACGATGGATGAGGGCGCCGCGCGCGCCGTCGCGCTGGCGAACGGGAGCAACTGAGATGGCGATCTTTCTCGACAAGAACTCGAAGGTGATCGTCCAGGGCATCACCGGGCGCGAGGGCGGGTTCCACACGCAGCGCATGCTGGCGTACGGCACAAAGATCGTCGGCGGCGTCACGCCGGGCAAGGGCGGGACGAAGATCGAGAGCGGACAGCCCGTCTTCGACACCGTCAAAGACGCGGTCGACGCGACCGGCGCGACGCATTCGATCATCTTCGTGCCGCCGTTCGCCGGCGCCGACGCGCTGTGGGAGGCGCACGACGCCGGGATCAAGCTCGCCGTCTGCATCACCGAAGGGATTCCCGCGCACGACATGCTGCGCGTGGTCAACACGACGGCCGGCATGCGCATCATCGGCGGGAACTGTCCCGGGCTCATCTCGCCGGGCAAGTCGCTGGTCGGCATCATGCCGGCCCACATCTTCAAAGAGGGCAACGTCGGGATGATCTCGCGCTCCGGGACGCTGACCTACGAGATCGTCGACGGTCTCACGCGCGCCGGGTTCGGTCAGTCGACCTGCGTGGGGATCGGCGGCGATCCGATCATCGGCACGACCTTCGTGGACTGCCTGCGCGAATTCGCCAACGATCCCGAGACCGCGGCGATCGTGGTCGCCGGCGAGATCGGCGGGTCGGACGAAGAAGACGCCGCCGCCTTCATCCGGGACCACATCGCCGGCAAGCCGGTGGTCGGCTTCATCGGCGGGCGCTCGGCGCCCGAGGGCAAGCGCCTGGGGCACGCCGGCGCGATCATCTCCGGCAACACCGGAACCCCGGAGTCGAAGGTCAAGGCGTTCGCCGAGGCCGGCGTCCCGGTCGCCGACCGCCCGTCGGACATCCCCCGGCTCCTCGCCGAGCGGCTCAAGCTCGTCCCGCCTAGGTGTCCCCGCAACGGGACGCGCTTCGGCTACCACTGCGAGGAGTGCGAGGAGGCGGTCTGGCTGGCTACGACGCGCTCGGAGCTGCAGTGGCTGCGCAACCGCCGCCACGTCGTTCGTGAGGTCGCCCGCCACTTGAGCGGAGGCTTGGACGGCTGGCTCGACGAGGGCCTGGCGTTCCTGGACGGCCACGAGGGGCACAGCGTGGTCGTCGTCCAGCACGCGGGGCGTTAGCCGGCGGCCCACGAGGGGGAGCGAGCCGACGCTCTCAGAACACTCCCAGGTCCGGTTTAAGACTTCTCACAGATAAACCAGGACGACCCGACCACCCACCCTTCGAAAGGATAGGTGCCCGTGGCTATACCTGCACAGGTTAGACGCGGACTCGTCGCGGTACTTTTGCTCATCGCGTTCGTGCTCCAGGGAACGACAAGCGTTCTGGCAGGCACAACCGGTGCAATCAACGGTGTCGTCGTCGATCCGCAGTCGAACGGGCCGGTCGCCGGAGCTCAACTCACGGCTGCGAGTCCCTCGCAGACCGCGACGACGAGTTCCGACGCGAACGGCCGCTTCTCGTTCATCTCGCTCGCACCCGACACGTATACCGTCTCGGTCGCAGCCACGTCGTCACGTGAGACGGCTTCGGTCAGCGGCATCACGGTGCAAGCCGACCAGACCCAAACGATCAGCCTCGGTCAGCCGACGAAGCTCAAGGTCATCGGTTCGGTGACCTCGCGCGCGGCGTCGTCGCTGGTCAAACCCGGTACGACCGCCGACGTCTACTCGATCAACGCGGTCACTCAGGACAAGGCGTCGGTCGTCGGCGGCGGCGGCACGCTCAACAGCGCGTGGTCCGCCATCTCGACGGTTCCCGGCGTGTACGTCCAACCGAACCAGGCCGGATATATCGGGGCCGGCCCATCGCTGAGCATCCGCGGCGGCGACTACGACCAAATCGGTTACGAGCTCGACGGCGTCCCGCTGAATCGCGCCTTCGACCAGTATCCGTCCGGGCCGCTTTCGTCGCTCGGCCAACAGGAAGTCCAGGTCTACACCGGCGCGCCGGCGGCAAACGCCGAGGCCAACGGGATCTCGGGCTACATCAACCAGGTCATCCGGACCGGCACCGCGCCGGCCTCGCGGAACCTGACCTTGGCCACCGGCTTCCCGTCGTACTACGGCAAGGTGTCGTTCGAGGCCGGCGGTTCGAACCCGAGCCGTACGTTCTCGTACTACCTTGGTGCGGGTGCGTACAATCAAGACTACCGCTACTACGACAACGGCAACGGCCAAAGCATCAGCCAAACCTGGGGCACGCCGATTGCGCCGTGCCCCGCCTCGGGGATCACGGCGGCGTCGGTGCCCTCGTGCTTCAGCCCGACCGGCGTCAACTACGCAAATCCGTATCCGAATCCGAAGAAGCCGGGGCGTTCCTCGCGGGAACGCCGAGCGCTCAGGCGCTGGGACCGTTCGACTACGGCTTGCAGTCGGCCGTGCAAGATCGCGATACCGTCTTGAATCTGCACTTCGGGCTTCCGCAGAAGAGCGGCAACAAGGACGATATCCAGGTCCTGCTCGACATCAACCACATCAGCAACCCGTACTACAGCTCGACCAACGATCAGGGCGGCGTAGGATACTTGAACGCGATCGGTTACGGCACGCCGTTCTACACCGACTCGTTCTGGTACTCGGGCGCGCCGACCGGTACCGTCCTGCCCGTCTCCTATGCGGGCGGCGGAACGCAGGTCTACACGTTCCCGCAGTCACCCAACGGGCGGGCGTTCCAATCCAACGTTCCGGTCGACCAGCGCGACCAGTTCGTGAACGACCAGTCGATCTTCAAGCTGCAGTACCAGAAGAACTTCGGCAGCAACGCCTTCCTCCGGGTCTACGGTTACACGTATTACTCGGATTGGCTCATGACCTCGCCGCAGTTCACCCTCTCGAACGACATCGGGCCGGTCTCGCCCGACTACGAGCTCAACAGCCACACGCGTGGCGTGAGCGCGCAGTTCTCCGACCAGCTCAATGCCCAACATCTCTTCACGGTCCAGGGCAGCTACACGACCGCGCTGACGACCCGTGACAACAACACCGGATTCATCTCGGGACTCTACGGGCCGAACTCGATCAACCCGCGCACCATCGTGGGCGTCCTGGTCAACTCGGCGAACCCGTACAACGGCGTTTGCTACGCCGCCGGCGGCGTCGCCGTCCCCTGCTTCAACGGCAGCGGCACGGGGCTCAACAGCGGCGCAGGCGGCTTCCAAGCGTTCTCGCTCGACCAGGCGGCCGGCGAAGCGCCCGTAACGCCGGCGGCCGGCACCTGCGGCACCGGCCCGTGCGCCTACATGGTCGCAGGGAACGGCATCTACGCGACCTACAACACGGTGGTTCCGAAGTTCTACGCGTTCTCGATGAGCGATCACTTCACGCCGACCGCGAAGCTGAACATCGACCTCGGCCTGCGGTTCGATCGTTTCGAATACGACGGATCGGATACGACCGGGACGGCGGCGCGCGCGTTCTGGTACAACGCGTGGAACCTGCAGTTCCCGACCAATCCGCAGTTCAACGTCCCCAGCCAAATCGAAGCGTACAACGAGTGGCAGCCGCGACTCGGCGCGACCTACACGCTCGATCCGCGCACCGTCCTGCGTTTGAGCTACGGACGGTATGCGGAAGCGCCCAACAGCGCGTTCGAGCAGTACACGACGCTCCAACCGGACACGCCGCTCGTGACCGAAGGCTTCACGGCATTCGGTTTCAACACGCCGGCTCACACGGTACCGCCTGAGGTCTCGAACAACTACGACTTCTCGTTCGAGCACCAGTTCGGCGGCGATACGGCGGTGAAGATCACCCCGTTCCTGCGCAAGACGCAGGATCAGATCCAGCAGTTCTACCTCGATCAGCGCACCAACTTCGTGTCGGGGCTCAACGTCGGCCGGCAGACGTCGCAGGGCATCGAGTTCGAGCTCGACAAGGGCGACTTCTCGCGCAACGGCATCGCGTCGCGCCTGTCGTTCACCTACACGAACAGCTACGTCAACTACACCCGCTTCCAGAACGGCGGGTCGATCATCGACGCGCTCAACTCGCAGGTGTCGGCCTATAACGCGTTCACCAAGGGCGGCGGCGGTTCGCCGTGCTACTCGACGGCGGGCGTAGTGGCGCCGGCTTGCCCGGCGGGCTCGATCGCGAATCCGTACTACAACGCGCCGGCGCAGCCGCTGTTCGACGTGAACGGTTCGTACTCACCGTACGACACGTTCCCGGCCGGCATCGGCGGCGGCGGTTACAACCAGTACGGCGCCCCGTACGTCGCCACGTGGATCGTGCAGTACAAGCACGGCCCGCTGGCGATCACGCCTGCGCTGCAGTTCTTCGCCGGCACGCGCTACGGCGTCCCGGGAACGAACCCCGGCATCGACCCGACCTCCTGCACCGCCGGATTGGCGTCAGCCCTCACCGGCGATCCGCGCTACCCGTACGGTGGGGTCGGCGGTTCGCCGTTCGACTCGACGACGTGCGGCAACACGCCTCGCGATTCCCGACACGTTCACCGGGAAGTTCGACAATCTCGGCGCGTTCGTGGAACCGAACCAGGTCCTGCTGCATACGCAGATCACCTACGATGTCAACAAGCGGCTCACGCTCGTGGCGCAACTTCGCGAACATCGTCAACCGCTGCTGGGGTGGTTCCAATGTCCCCTGGTCCGTGAACCACGCTTGCAACTACACCTCGCCGGCGCTCGTCGGCGGCGGGAACACCGTGATCGGCAACGTCTACAATCCGGGATTCGCCCTGCAGCCGCAGGCGACGCTCCCGTATCAGCCGACGCAGCTCAACTCGCCCGCCGGGTGGGCGCTCTTCCCGTTCACCGTGTACGTCGAGGCTCGGCTCAAGATCTAAGCTCGCGTACTCCTGAAAGGGATGATCGGCGGCTCCGCTTCGGCGGGGCCGCTTTTCGTTTCTCGTCGTTTGCTTTTTGTATGGTGGCTCGGGTGGAGCGGGTCGTCGTGCGTCACCGGGCACGGTGCCTGCGCGCATCCTGCGCTTCGGTCGCGTAGCCTGTCCTGAGCCTGGCGAAGGGCTCAGTCGCTCTCGCCAATCCTTGGCTCCGCTCCGAAAAAGGAAAAGCGCCCGGGTGGGCGCTTTGGGGGTGAGCTGCGGGGGGCGGTTAGCGGGGGATGCGGAGGTGTTGGCCGATGGCGAGGTTGGCGCCGGCGAGGTGATTGGCGGCGATGATGTCGTCGACGGTGGACTGGACGTCGCCGTTCGCCGGGGTGCTGCGCTCGGCCAGGACCCACAGCGAGTCGCCCGGGCGCACGGTCACGGTCGTGTAGGCGACGGTCGGGGCGGCATGGACCGTGCTGGAGAGGGCCGGGAGCGTAACCGCTAGGCAGAGCGCCCCGAGGGCCACCAGCGGCATGAGGGTCGGTTTGTGTTTGCGCGTCCCGTACATGATCTTCGGTATCCCCCTAGATATTGGGCCGAACGCTCGTTCGTCCCCCATATGGTACCAAGGGCGGTCGTGCCCCGTCAAGGTATCTCGAACGTATGTTTGCTCCGCGGCTGCGATCTGTGCTAAGATGCCCGCAATCAACGCGGCGCCAACATCGGCGTCGTATGGCCAGCGTCACATGGTGCTGTGCCTACTGGGTGGCATTCTTCTTGGAGGGATGATGGCCGAACGGGCCGCGACGGAGAAACAGCAGCGGATCCTCGAAGTGATCCGCGAGTTCACGTCGGAACAGGGATACCCGCCGTCGGTGCGCGAGATCGGCGAACGCGTCGGCCTCTCGTCGTCCTCGACGGTGCAGTCGCACCTCAAGACGCTCGAGCGCCGCGGGTTGCTCAGGCGCGATCCGACCAAGCCCCGCGCACTCGTCGCGGCGCCCGTCGCCGGCGGCGTGCGCCAGGTCGACTCGGTCACGCTGCCGGTGGTGGGCCGCGTCGCCGCCGGCGTGCCGATCACGGCCAGCGAGAACCTGGAGGACCACTTCGTCCTGCCCGCCTCGTGGGCGCCGCGCGCGGGCGGGTTCATGCTGCGGGTCAAGGGCGACTCGATGATCGAGGCCGCCATTCTCGACGGCGATCTCATCGTCGTCGAGCCTCGCCCGTCGGCCGAGAACGGCGAGATCGTCGTCGCGATGATCGAAGGCGAGGCGACCGTCAAGCGCTTCTACCGCGAAAACGGACGCGTGCGGCTTCAGCCGGAGAACGCGACCATGGAGCCAATCTACGCCGACGATGTCACCATCGTCGGCCGAGTCGAAGCCGTCATCCGAAGGCTCTAGCCTCGCGGCTGCCGGCGATGGTGCGATCGCGCGCTTCGAACGCGCGATCGCCCCGTACGCCCATCGCTTCGCCGAGGCGCCGGCCGTCGGCGCGCTGCGCGAGTCGTTGCCGGTCGCGCTCGCCGCGGTCGCGCTCGCCATCGTCGCGCTGGTGGTCGCCGCGCCGGGACTCGGTCAGCCCGCGCCGCTCCGGGCTGGGCGGCGCTCGGCACGCGGGTGCGCGACGTCATCCCGAGCGCGTTCTCGCTCGCCTCGATCGTCATGCTGCTCGCGCTCTCGCTGCGGCTGGCGGTTCGCTTGCGCTTGCCGCCCGCGCCCGCGATCGGTTTTGCGCTGCTGACGTTCTGGCTCGCGATGCCGCGCGACGCGATGCGGGCGCTCGCGGCGTTCGCCGCGTCGCGCGGCCGCAGCGGTTTGGGCGCGTTCGCGACGACGCTCGGCGCGAGCGGTCTGTTCACCGCCATCGTCGTGAGCTTGGCGGCCGCCGGCGCGATCGTGCTGGGCCGGCGGCGATTCGGCCCCGGTCGCCGGCGACGCGGCCGGAGGCTCTGGCGCTGTGCGCGTTCGCGGCGGCTGCTCTACGCGGGCCGCTTCTCGCTGGCCGCCGCGCTGTCGAGCGCGATCGCGCCGCTCGCGACGCTCGGCGACAGCTGGGCGGCGCTCGTGCTGATCACGGCGATCGAGTCGGCGCTGTGGCTGGTCGGCATCCACGGCCCCGCGCTTTTCGCCGCGATCGTGCTGCCGGTCTATTTGACGTTGCAGGCGGCCAACGCCGCCGCGGCCGGCCGGCACGAACCGATCCCGCACATCGTCGTCGTGTCGACCTTTCTGTTCGTCTTTCCGGGCGGCGCGGGCGCGACGCTGCCGCTGGTCCTGTTGCTGCTGCGCAGCCGCGTGCGGCGCCTGCGCACGTTCGCGCTGGCGACCGTCGTGCCGTCGCTGCTGAACGTGAACGAGCCGGTGATGTTCGGCTTGCCGATCGCGTACAATCCGGTGCTCGCCGTGCCGTTCGTGCTCTGCCCGATCGTGCTTTCGTCGCTGACCTACGCCGCGCTGGCGCTGGGCTGGGTCGGGCGGCCGATCTTCTACGTGCCCTCGTCGATTCCGACGCTGGTCAGCGTCTTCCTGGCGACGCTGGACTGGCGCGCGTGCGTGCTCGTCGTGGTCAACGTCGTCGTCGCGGGCGCGATCTGGCTGCCCTTCGTGCGCGTCTACGAACGGCTCGAAGCGGCGCGCGCCGCGAAGGCGTAACGTGGCGCCGTGATCGACGAGCTGCTGGGCGACCTGGCGATCGACGCAGCGCGTGCGCGACGCGGCGCGGCGGGCGCAGCCTTGGCTCGAGCGCCGCGACCCGCGCACGGTCGCCGTGCGCGCGCGCGTGCTGCGGGCGTTCCTCGACGAAGGGCTCGCCGAGAGCGATTTCGCCGGCACGACCGGCTACGGCTACGACGATGCCGGCGCGCGATCGCTACGAGTCGCTGCTTGGCGCGCGTCCTGCGGCGCGGAGCGCGTGCTCGCGCGGCTCTCGATCGTCAGCGGAACGCACGCGATCGTCGCCGGGCTGGATGCGCTCGTTCCGCCCGGGGCGACGCTGCTCGCCGCGAACGGCGCGCCGTACGACACGTTGCGGCACGCGATCGCGACCGCGCCGCATGCGCTCGTCTCGCGCGGAGTGCGATACGCCGAGGTGCCGCGCACCGCCGGCCGGCGATACGGATCTTGCCGCGCTCGCCGCCGCGCTGCGCGCGCACCGGCCCGCCGTCGTGTTCGTGCAGCGCTCGCGCGGGTACGCGGTGCGCCGTTCGCTCTCGATCGACGCGATCGCGGCGCATGGTCGCAGTCGTGCGCGAGGTGCATCGCGAAGCGATCGTGTTCGTCGACAACTGTTACGGCGAGCTGGTCGAAGCGCGCGAGCCGCTCGAAGCCGGCGCCGACGTCCTCGCCGGATCGCTCATCAAGAATCTCGGCGGCGGCCTCGCGCCGGCCGGCGGTTACCTCGCCGGCTCGGCGGCGACGATCGAGCGCATCGCGGCGCGCGTCTTCGCCCCCGGGATCGGCGCCGGGCTCGGCCCGACGCTGGGGTTCGGGCGAGCGCTGGTGCAGGGGCTGTTCTACGCGCCGCTGGTCGTCGCCGAAACGCTGCGCGGGCTCGACTTCGCGGCGGCGCTGTTCGCCGAGCTCGGGTTCGCGGTCGACCCGCTTCCGGGCGAGCGTGCGAACCGATATCGTGCAGGCGATTCGGCTGGGTTCGGCGCGAGCGGCTGATCGCGTTCGCGCGCGGGCTTGCAGCGCGCGCTGCCGGTCAACGCGCGCTTCGCGCCCGAGCCCGGCGCCGTTGCCGGGCTACGTCGACCCCGTGATCATGTCGGGCGGTTCGTTCGTGAGCGGGGCGACGATCGAGCTCTCGTGCGACGCGCCGCTGCGCCCGCCGTACGAGGTCTACCTCCAAGGCGGCGTGACCGCCGAGCACGCCGTGCTCGGCGCGCTGCTGGCCGCCGATGCCGTGCTCCGCGCTCGGCGCCCTGAGGCGCGCGGCGGCTACGTAGCGTCGGGTCCGGCGGGCGCGTCTTCACCCATGAAGCCGTAGAAATAGTAGATCGAGCCGTCGTCGAGCTCGACCGAGATCCGCGTCTCTTCGAGCTGCGCGGCGACGACCTGATTGCCGACCATGCCGGCCAGCAGGTCTTGAGCCTGCATGAACTCCGCCGCGCGGAGCGCGTCGGGATCGATGTCGAGGAGGGATTGCATCGTCTCGGTTCACCGCTGAACGCTTCCTGTGGAGAGGACCGGCGGTCCGGGCCGCGCGAAGGCGGACCGGCAATGTACGTCCTCGAGGTGATGAGCGGCCCGCTCGACGGCAAGACCTGGGCTTTCGAGCGGGAGATCACCATCGGTCGTGACGACGCGGTGGCCACCGCCTGCATTACCATCGACCGATACATCTCCCGAAAACATGCGCGCCTCTACGAAGAACATGACGGCAGCTTGCGGTTGGCCGATCTGGCGAGCCGAAACGGTACCCGGCTCGCCGGACGCCCGCTCGCGGCTCCCGAACCGCTCGACCTCGGGTCAACCCTTCGTCATCGGCCGAACGACCCTTCGCGTGGTCCACTCGTAGGATGGGATCACATGTCATCCGGACCGGCCGACGGAGCGATGAACGGGCGGCGCGTGCTGCTCGGGGTCACCGGCGGGATCGCGGCCTACAAGGCCGCCGCGCTGGCGAGCCGGCTCGTGCAGACGGGCTTCGTGCTCGACGTGGTCCTCACGCGAGACGCCGAACGCTTCGTCGGCGCGGCGACCTTCGCGGCGCTGGCGCGCCGGCCGGTGCATACCTCGTTGTGGGAGCGCGTCGAGCAGATCCCGCACATCGCGCTCGCGCGCGAAGCGGAGGTCGTCGCGATCGTCCCGGCGACCGCGCACACGATCGCGAAGATCGCGCTCGGACTGGCCGACGATCTGCTCACCAACATCGTGCTCGCGACGCGTGCGCCGCTGGTCGTCGCGCCGGCGATGAACACGGCGATGCTCGAGCACGAAACGACGCGTGCGCACCTCGCGGCGCTGCGCGCGCGCGGCGTGACGATCGTCGAGCCGGGCATCGGGTTCCTCGCCGAGCGCGAGCACGGCGCCGGCCGCCTCGCCGACGAGGAGCTGCTCGTCGCGGCGATCGAGGGCGCGTTGCGCCGCACGCACGATCTGGCCGGCGAGCGGGTGCTCATCACCGCGGATCCGACGCGCGAGCCGATCGATCCGGTGCGGTTTCTGTCCAACGCCGCCAGCGGAACGCAAGGCATCGAGCTGGCGCGCGAAGCGCTCGCGCGCGGCGCGCGCGTCGACCTCGTGCTCGGGCCGACGCCGCTCGCGCCGCCCGACGGCGCGCGCACGACGCGCGTGACGACCGCGCGCGAAATGGAAGCCGCGGTGCGCGAGCACGCGGCCGATGCGACGATCGCGATCGGCACCGCGGCGGTCGCCGACTGGCGGCCCGCGACGACGCACGCGCACAAGGTGAAGAAGTCCGACGAGCCGCAATCGATCGCGCTCGAGCGCAATCCCGGATATTCTGGCCGGGCTCGGCGCGGCGAAGAACGGCACCTTCCTGGTCGGCTTCGCGGCCGAGACGCGAGTCGTGGGAAGCGAACGCGCGCGCGAAGATCGTGCGCAAACAGCTCGACGCGATCGCCGTCAACGACGTCGCGCGGCGAACGCGGCTTCGGTGCCGTCGACAACGCGCTGGTGTTGTTGTGGGGAACCGACGGGCGCAAGGACCTGGGCAGCGGCTCGAAGCGCGAGCTGGCGGTTCGGTTGTGGGACGCCATTCTCGAACTGAAGAACGGCCACGGCCGCTAAGTGCTGCTGTGCATCGACGTCGGCAACACCGAGACCAAGCTCGGTGCGTTCGACGCGTCCGGCGCGATCGTCGGTACCTGGCGCGTCACGACGGCGCGCCGCCGCACCGCCGATGAATACGGCGTGCTGTTCGCCGCGTTCTTCTCGGCGGCACGCTTCCCGATCGGCGACATCGAGGCGATCGTCGTCTCTTCGGTCGTTCCGGTGGTCGATCGGCCGCTGCGCGAAGGGTGCGAGAAATACTTCGGCGTGCAGCCGACCTTCTTCTCGGCCGCGACGCAGCGCTCGATCGTGGTGCGCACCGACCGCCCGACCGAGGTCGGCAGCGATCTGGTCGCCGGCGCGATCGGCGCGGTGGGCTTCGTCGGCGCGCCGGCGATCGTGATCAACTTCGGCACCGCGACGACATACGGCGCGATCGACGCGGACGGCGCCTACGTCGGCGTCGCCATCGCGACGGGCCTGCAAGTTTCGCTCGACGCGCTGGTCGGGCGCACCGCGAAGCTGCCGCAGGTCGCCCTGGTCGCGCCCGGGCTGCCGATCGGGCGCGATACCGTTACCGCGATCCAGGCCGGCCTCGTCTACGGCGCCGTCGGTCAGACCGAAGAGCTCGTGCGCCGCATGCGCGGCGTGATCGGCGAGCGCGCGCGGGTGATCGCCGCCGGCGGGATGGCCGGCGTCGTGGCGGCGGAGACGACCGTGATCGAGCGCGTCGAGCCGCACCTCGTGCTGCACGGCTTGCGCGCGGACTACCTCAATGCGGACGGAAAGCGCTCATAGCGTTCGCGCGAGGAACGACAGCGTGCGGGCCCACTCGTCGGCGGCGGCGCGCGCGTTCGCGTCGGCGGTGCCGCCCATCTGCAATTGCATCTTCCCGGCCGGGATGGTGAGCGGAGTCGGCCGTCCGCCGAAGGCGAGCGCGTGACCGGCGCCGCGCTCGATCACGACCTGGTCGCGGCCGTCGCGGTGAGCCGCCTTGCGGCGCGCGGCGATCACCGCGCACGAGCCGGCGCTGTCCCACTCGCGGTCGTCGTCGCCGGCGACGCACAGAATCGGCCCGCCGATCCGTTCGACGGGGATCGTCGCGCTGGCGACCGTCGCCGCCGGCGCTGAGGCCAACGAAGCGTCGTAGAAGTCGCGAAAGGCGTAGGGCCCGCCGCTTTGGGAGGCCTTCTCCAGCGCGGCTTCGGCCGTGCTGTTGGGCGCGATAAAGGTGAGCTGGACGTTGCGCGCCGTCCACGACGAGCGTTCGTAGCCGCCGTCGAAGGCCGGCGCGAACCACACGTAGGCGGTCGGCGAGATCACGGCGACGGTCTTGATGCGCGGGTCGAGGGCAGCCGCCAGGAGCGCCAGCGCCGCTCCGTCCGAGATGCCGACCACGCCGATGCGCGACGGATCGACCTCGGGGTTTCCGTCGAGCCAATCGATCGCGCGCGAGACCGTTTCGACCGGAATCTGATCGATCGCTTTCGGCAGCGGCGCGACGCCGAAGTAGGCGAGCGAGAGCGACGAATAGCCGAGCTCCGCGAAGGAGAAGGCTTCATTCGGGATGCCGCCGGTGAAGCCGCCGACCACGATCACGGCGGCGTGGCGCCCGGGATCGGGTGGCCGGGCGAAGTCGCCGACCAGTGAGTTCTGGTGGACCTCCTCCTCGACCGGCGCCCCGGGGTGAGGTTCCGGCGAGGCGGCTGCGACCAGCGTCGCGAGGACCAGCGCGGCGATCATGGTACACTCCTTCGTCGTGAGCGAACGATTCCTCGACGTAGCCCGTCCCGAGCCGGTCGCAGCGCCTGTCCTGAGCGTGTCGAAGGGGTTGCGCATCGGCCCGGTCGAGGTTTGGCCGCCGATCGTGCTCGCGCCGATGTCGGGGGTGACCAACCGCACCATGCGCGCGCTCTACAAGCCGTTCGGGTTCGGGCTCACCGTCACCGAGTTCGTCTCCTCGAACGCGCTGCAGTACGGCGCGCGCCGGACGATGGAGATGATCGATCAGCACGGGATCGAGCGGCCGGTCTCTACCCAGCTGTGGGGAAACGACCCCGCGATCATGGCGGCGGCGGCCAAGGTCGTGCGCGAGTGCGGCGCCGACATCGTCGACATCAACTTCGGCTGCCCCGCGCCGAAGGTGACCAAGACCGAAGGCGGCAGCGCGTGCCTGCGCGACGTCGACCGCTGCGAAGCGATCATGAAAGCCGTCGTCGGCGCGGTCGATTGTCCGGTCACCATGAAGATGCGGCTCGGCTGGAGCGAGAACGAGCTCGTGTTCATCGAGGTCGCCAAGCGGGCGCAGGCCGTCGGGATTCGAGCCCTGACCCTGCACGCGCGCACGGCCAAACAGTTCTACAAAGGCAGCGCCGACTGGTCGAAGATCGCCGAGCTCAAGGCCGCGGTCGACATCCCCGTCATCGGCAACGGCGACCTCAGCGATCCGTACGAAGCGCTGCGCCGGATGCGCGAGAGCGGCGTCGACGCGCTGATGCTCGGCCGCGCGACGCTGGGCAACCCGTGGCTCGTCTCGCGCCTGCGCGCGCTCATGGAGGGGCGCGAGCCCGCAGCGACGCCGGCGGCGCCCGATCGCCTGAGGTTCGCGGTGCACCATTACCGCACGATGGTCGAAGAGTGGGGCGAAGCGCGCGCGGTCCCGCAGATGCGCAAACATCTCGGCTACTACCTCAAGGGTTTCGCCGGCGCGAGCGCGTTGCGCGAGCGTCTGATGCGGACCGAGACCGCGGCCCAAACGCTGGCCGTGCTCGGCGAAACGATCGAGCAGCTCGAAGCGCAGCCGCACGAGCTCGCCGTCGCGTGAGGACCGCGCCCGACGCCGAGCTGTACGGCGCGGCGTCGGCCGCCGCGCTCTACGACGAAACCTACGAGAACTACCGGCGTTACCTCAACCCGCCGCTCGCGCGGGTGATGAAGGTCTCGGGCTCGCCGGTCGAGGTGCGTGCCGAGGGTTCGACGATCACCGATCACAACGGCAAGTCCTATCTCGATTTCGCCGGCGGCTACGGCGTCTTCACGCTCGGTCACCGCCATCCGCGCGTCGTCGCCGCGGTGAAGGAACAGCTCGATCGCATCGCGCTGTCCGGCCGCACGATGTTCAACCCGCTGATGGGCCGGCTGGCGAAACGGCTGGCCGAGCTCACCCCGGGCGATCTGACGATCGCGTTCTTCGCCAACACCGGCACCGAGGCGGTCGAAGGGGCGCTCAAGCTCGCGCGCGCCGCGACGAAGCGGCCGGCGATCGTGTCGACCCACGGCGCGTTTCACGGTAAGACGCTCGGCGCGCTGTCGGCGAGCGGCCGCGACGCTTTTCGCGATCCGTTCATGCCGCTGCTCGCCGACGTGCGCCACGTGCCGTTCGGCGACGCGCTCGCGCTGCGCGCGGCGGTCGACGCGGCGGTGGCGGCGGTGATCGTCGAACCGATCCAGGGCGAGGGCGGCGTCAACATCCCGCCCGGCGGGTATCTGCGGGACGTGCGCGCGATCTGCGATGCGGCCGGTGCGGTCATGATCGCCGACGAGGTCCAGACCGGTCTCGGACGCTGCGGCGTCATGTTCGCTTGCGATCGCGACGGCGTCGTCCCCGACGTGATGACGCTTGGCGAAGGGCCTCTCCGGCGGCGTGATCCCGATCGGTGCCTACGTTGCGCGCCCGGCGGTCTGGCACGCGGCGTACGGAAAGCAGCCGTTGCTGCATACGTCGACGTTCGGCGGGAACGAGCTGGCTTGCGCCGCCGCGCTGGCCGCGCTCGACGTGTTGGTCGACGAAGGACTCGTCGCGAACGCCGCCGCGCGCGGGACGCAGTTGCTCGACGGGCGTGCGCGCGACGGCGGCGAAGGTTCCGGCGGTCGTCGCCGACGCGCGCGGCGCCGGGCTGCTGGTCGGCGTCGAGCTGCGCAGCGAAGGCTACGGCGGGACGATCATTCCCGAGCTGCTCAAGCGCGGCGTTACCGCCGCATGGACGCTCAACCAGCAACGCGTGATCCGGCTCGAGCCGCCGCTGGTCGTGACGGCCGCCGAGGTCGAAACCGCCGTGCAGGCCTTCGACGGCGCCGTCGCCGCCGCGTTCGAACAGCTGGGCACGCTGGCCTGAGATGCCGTACGTGGAGTGTTCGATCGACGTCGTGGCGCCGGCCGCGACGGTGTACGCGCTTGCCAAGGAGCAGGACCGCTTCCCGGAGTTCATGCCCGACGTCGAGACGGTGGTCGTGCTCGAGCGCCATCCCGACCACGTCGTCACGCGCTGGAAGACGCTGGTCGAAGACGCGCCGATCGAATGGACCGAGAACGACCGCTTCGACGACGAGCGGCTGCGCATCGACTACGCGCTGATCGAAGGCGATCTCGACACGTTCGAAGGCGCGTGGACGTTCGAGCAGCTCGGCGAGGTGACGCGCGTCGTGCTCTCGGTCGAATACGATTTCGGCGTTCCCACCCTCGCCGAGCTGATCGGACCGACGCTTGCAGAAGAAGGTCCGCGAAAACTCCGAGATGATGCTGGCCGCCCTCAAAGCCGAAGCCGAAGCCCGCGTCACCTCGGTTTCGCGCTGAAGCCAAAATCGTGGCGGAGCCACCGACGGGCCGGCCGTAGGAGCGCGGTACGCGCTGAAGTGGACGACCCCGGACGCGGAGCGGGGCGGGATCGCGGCATGGAGCAATTCGATGCTGCGCAGCAGTTCCTGAGCGTATGCGGGACGGTCCAAACGCGACGCATCGAACTCGAGCGCGCGAACCGGAAACTCCGCCCGCTCGAGATCGTCGAGCAGAACCAACGCGTGGCCGGCGCGCTCGCCCAGCGCGCGCAGCCGCTGGAGCCCGTCTTCGATACCGACGACTTCGTCGCGAAAGCGCTCGTAGGTGCTTCGCGCAGCGGCCACGCGATCGCGGATCGGCGGCCACTCGCCGGCGCGAAACTGCGCCAGCTCCGCGGCGTGGCGTTCGGAGTAGCGCGTCCGCCGCGCCATGACGATGCGATGTTCCTCTTCGTCGCCCGCGCGCACGCCTTTGGCGCGCGCGCGGGCGAGCGAGCGATGTTCCTGCGGCGTGTATTCGGTCGCGAGCGCGACGCGCTCGCCGATCGCGGTCACGTGCTCGCGCCACACCTGTTCGACCGTCGGCGGCTCGCTGAGCGCGCCGAGCTGCGCGCGCTGCGCGACGAGTTGCGCCCGCCGAGCGTCGATCAGCTCACCCAGCAGGCGCACGCCGGCACGTAGTCTGGCGACCCAAATCATCTCGGAGATCGGCGTCGGATCCTCGAAGCGCAGCTCGATCCCCAGCCCCAGCAATCGAACGTCGGCGAAGCGCCAGCGGTCGGCGGTCGCCGGCAGCACGCGCACGCGGCTGCCGATCGGCGGCGCCGGACCCGTCGCGCGAAAGACGAGGAACGACTCGAGCGGTATCGACGGCGGCCAGCGACGTATGCGCGTCGAGCATGCGCGCGAACACGAGGATTCCCGTATAGGCGCTGTCGACGCCCCAGACGGGCTCGTCGACGTCGTCGTAGCGCCGGTTCCACAGCACGGCCCAGAGCTCGTCGTGCAGAGTCGCGGTGACGGCGTGCTCCTGGACGACGGTTTCGAAAACCGCCCGTACGCTCGATCGGCGGGAGCGCGGGGTCGTCAAGCCGGCGAAGCTCGTAACGGACGCAGGCGGTTCCCGCTCACCTGCGTCCAGCGACCTCAGCCGGGCTTCGAGAAGGCGACGATCTGATTTTCGGCGCGGTCGTTCGTCCAGAGCTTCGACCCGTCGTAGCCCAGGCTGCGCGCCACGAACGGTATCGACGCCAGCTCGTGGACCTCGGGCTGCTCTTTGCGCGCGTCCAGGCACAACAGCCGATAGTCGTCGACGTCGTGGCTCTCGGTGGTGACGAGATAGAAGCGGCCGGCGACGATCACCATGCCGGTGATCTGACGCGGTACGGGTATCGTCCGCAAAACCCGACCGCTCTCGTCGAGCTCGAGAATACACTGGTTCTCGCGCTGGCTCAGGTACAGCCGGTCGCCGTCGTAGGCCAGGAACGACCCGGTTGCATCCGGACAGCGGATCTTCTCGGACTTGAAGTCCTTGCCCATGATGTAGCGGCGAATGAAACGGTCGTCGTCATCGTCCCCGATCACGGCGCGGAGCGCGTCGCCGGTGACGGTCAGCCCGAATGGCCTGCCCGGTGCGACGGCCTCTTCGAAAACGCGGCCTTGCTGAGCGTTGAGGCCGTAGATCCGGTTTGTCGCGAAGGAACCGATCCAGAGATCCGTACCGTCGCACGCTAACCCCACTGCGGAGGGGCAGGGCGCCGGGATCCGCAGGAGCTCCTCGATGGTCGAGAGCGTCTGATTCATGCCCGCGTCCCTTTCCCCGGACGGCTCGCGGGCTCCCGGCGGTTCCGGGGCGAAACGGCCTTTCCGGATGGCCAAGTTCTGCTTTGTGATCCACCCCCTCTCGTTCGAGGACGTGGTGCGCTACGAGCCCGGCGCCAAGGGCAAGGGCAAGCCGATCATCGCGAAGATCCTCGAGTGGATGCCCGCCTACGCGGCCGCGCACGTGACCGGAGTCCGCACCCCCGACGGGCGCCAGACCGAGGGCTGGTTCGTGGCGGCGCCGTTGCTCCCGGCACAGATGCTCGAGCTCCCGCGCGACCAGGTCTACGAGCGGATCCTCAAGGCGATCGAGATCGGCGCGGGCCTGGGAGCCGAGGTCGCCGGTCTGGGAGCGTTCACCGGCGTCGTCGGCGACGGCGGCGTGACGATCGGCGGGCGATCGCCGATCCCGGTGACGACGGGTAACTCGCTCACCATCGCCGCCGGCGTGCGCAGCCTGTTTCGCGGTGCCGATGAGATGGGGATCGATGCCGCGCGCGCGACGGCCGCGATCGTCGGCGCGACGGGATCGATCGGCGGCGCGTGCGTCGAACTGATCGCACCGCACGTCGCGCACGTCGTGCTGGTGGCGCGCAACGAGACGCGCTTGCGCAAATTTCACGAAAGCGTTCGCGACCGGCTGTCCTGCTCGTCGTCGTACACGACGAACATCTCGGCTGCCGTGCAGCGCGCCGATCTGGTGCTGACGGCGACCTCGTCGACGCAAGACGTGATCGAGCCGGAGGATTTGCGCACCGGCGCGGTCGTATGCGAGGTGTCGCTCCCGCATGACGTCAGCCGCCGCGTCGCGGTCGAGCGGCCCGACGTGCTCGTCGTCGAAGGCGGCAACATGCGCGTTCCGGGCGAGATGCGCTGGGCGCGGGTGCGCGAGCAGGGCGAGGACTTCGACATGGGGCTGCCGCGCGGCACGGCGCTGGCCTGCATGTCGGAGACAATGGTCCTCGCGCTGGAGAATCGCTGCGAATCCTACACGCTGGGCCGCGGCATCGACGTGGCAAAGGTCCGCGAGATCGACGCGCTCGCCGAGCGCGACGGCTTCTCCCTGGCCGACATGCGGGCGTTCGACCTGCCGATCTCGCGCGAGCAGATCGCCCGCACCCGCGCCGCGGCCGAAGAGCGCCGCGCCGCCTCCGCATGACCCGGCCTATGCCGACGGCCGCCGCGCGCGATGAAGGCGATTGCCGCGGCGGTGTGTCAACGGGTCTCGACTCGACGAGTGTACCAGACCGAATGCCGGCGCGCCGTCGCCGGGCTGCCGCGCGATGAAAACCGTAGTTTCGGTTTCGCTGGGATCGTCGTCGCGCGATCACCGGGCGCAGGTCGCGTTGCTTGGCGAGCAGTTCGACATCTCGCGCGTCGGAACGGATGGTTCGATCGACAAGGCGATCGCGCGGTTGAAAGAACTCGACGGCACGGTCGATGCGATCGGACTCGGCGGGATCGACGTGTACTTGTACGCGGGGCACGACCGCTACGCATTGCGCGATGGGCTGCGACTCCTCGATGCCGTGAAGACGACGCCGGTCGTCGACGGCAGCGGCTTGAAGAACACGCTGGAGCGCAATGCGATCTCGTACATGCAGTCGCCGCTGGGGATCGAGCTGGCGGGGAAACGCGTGCTGATGGTCAGCGCGCTCGACCGCTTCGGGATGGCGCAGGCGCTGGTGCAAGCGGGTGCCGACGTCGTGTTCGGCGACTTCATCTTCGCGCTGGACCTCGACCGGCCGGTGCGCGGGCTGGGTGAGTTCGAGGAGATGGCGCGCAAGTATCTTCCCGACGCCTGCAAGCTGCCGTTCCAGTTCTTCTATCCGACCGGCAAGAAGCAAGACCGCGCGCCGCAGCCCAAGTACCCGGAGTACTACGAAGACGCCGAGATCATCGCGGGCGACTACCACTTCATGCGGCAGTTCATGCCGGAGCGGCTCGACGGCAAGACCGTGCTCACCAACACCGTGACCGCCAAGGACGTCGACTTCCTGCGCGACCACGGCATCGCGCGGCTGGTCACGACGACGCCGGATTTCGGCGGCCGTTCGTTCGGGACCAACGTCGTCGAGGCGGCGATGATCGCGCTGCTCGGCAAGGCGTGGGCCGACGTCACCGACGACGACTATCGCACGCTGCTCGCACGCCTCGACCTCAAGCCGCGCGTGATCGAGTTCCAGACCGCATAGCGCCGTTGTCGCTGCTGCGCAATCTCTTCGCGCGGCAGGCGCACGATCGCGAGCGCCTGCCCGGCGACGGTCCGCCGCTGCGCCGCGCGCTCGGCGTGCGCGCGCTCGTCGCCGTCGGCTTGGGAACGATGCTGGGCGGGATATTCTCGACGGTCGGCAGCGGTGCGAACGCCGCCGGCCCGGCGGTCATCGTCGCCTTCGCGCTGTCGGGCGTGACCTGCGTGTTCGTCGCGCTGTGCTACGCGGAGTTGGCCTCGATGGTGCCGGTAGCCGGCAGCGCGTACACGTATGCGTACGCGGCGCTAGGCGAGTTCGTCGCCTGGGTGATCGGCTGGGACCTGATCTTCGAATACGGATTCTCGGTCGCCCCGCTCGCGGCGACGCTCTCGGCGTCGCTGCAGCAACTGCTGGCCGGAATCGGGTTGCCGTTGCCGGTATGGGCGCAGACCGCGCACGTCGCGTTCGCGCACGGCACGGTCGATCTCGCCCACTCGCAGGTCGATGCGATCGCGGCGCTCTCCATCGTCCTGCTGGCGATCTTGCTGGCGGTCGGGATCCGCGAATCGGCCGGGACCAACGGCGTGCTCGTCGTGATCCAGCTCGTCGCGCTGGTCGGCTTCGTGCTCGGCCTCGCCGGCGCGATCCATCCCGGCGCGTACCATCCGTTCGCGCCGCTGGGCATCCACGGCATCGTCGCGAGTGCGGCGCTCGTGTTCTTCGCCTACATCGGATTCGACACGGTCACCGTCGCGAGCGAGGAGGCGCGCGACCCCGTGCGCGACGTGCCGCGCGCGATCATCGGCTCGCTCATCGTCGGCGCGGTGCTCTTCACCGCGGTCGCGGCGGTCGCCGTGGGCGTCGTCGCCTGGGACAAGATCGACCCCGATGCCGGGATGCTCGATGCGGTCAAGCACGCCGGCTCGCAACCGTTGCTGTTCGGGCTGGTCCTGGCCGGCACGGTGACGGGAACGTTCGCGTCGATGCTGACCTCGCTGCTGGGGCAGATCCGCATCTTCTACGTGATGTCGCGCGACCGGCTGCTGCCGCGGGCGTTCGGCTCGGTGAACGCGCGCACGCGCACGCCGATCGCGACGACGCTGATCACCGGCGCGCTCGTCGCCGTCGTCGCCGCGCTGGTGCCGCTGACGAGCCTGCTCAAGCTGGTCAACATCGGTACGTTCTCGGCCTTCGTGATCGTTTGCGCCGGCGTGATGGTGCTGCGCTTCACGCATCCGAGCGCGTCACGTCCTTTCCGCATCCCGCTCGGCCCGGTCTTCGTTCCGTTCGCCGGGATCGCGCTGTGCGCGTGGCTCACGATCGAGGGCCTCGACGGCGTGACCTGGCTGCGCTTCTTGATCTGGTTCGCCGTCGGCCTCGTCGTCTATGCCGCCTATGGCTATCGTCACTCGCTGTTGCGCAAGACGTGAGCCGCCTGCGACCGGTCCTCGCGCTGCGTGACCTGATCGTCGTCGCGGCGGCGTCGATGGGACCCGCGTTCTCGCTCGCGACCACGATGGCGGCGATGATCGCCGCTGCCGGGCGCTGGACGTGGCTGGCGCTGGCGATCGTCGCGTTGCTGATGGCGATGATCGCCGCCGGCTACAAGCGCTTGGGCGAGCGGATGCGCGACGCGGGCTCCTCCTATGCCTGGATTCGCGTCGCCTTCGGCCCGGAGACGGGCGCGTACGGTGCGTGGGTGCTGCTCGTCGCCAACCTGTTCGCCGTATTGGCGACGGCGCTGCCGGCCGGTGCGTACACGCTCGACCTGGTCGCGCCGGGATTGGCGGCTAACGGTTTAGCGGTCGCGCTGGTCGGCAGCGTGTGGATCGTCGCGACCGCCCTGCTCTTGTGGTACGGCCTGCGACCGACGGCGCTGCTCGCGCTCGCGTTGCTCGCCGCTGAGGTCGTCGTGCTGGCCGGCGCGGCGTTGTGGGCGGCGGATCACCCGCGCGCCGGGGCGGTGGCGTTCGCTCCCGAGCCGCTTGCCTGGAGCGGGATGGTGGGCGCGATCGTGATCGGGATCTGGATGATCGACGGCTGGGAAGTCGCAGCGTCGACCGCCGAAGAATCGCAGGGTGCGCCCTCGGTCCCGGGCTGGGGCGGCCTGGCCGGGCTGATCCTCACCAGCATCGTGCTGCTGGCCGCGACGGCGGCCTTCATGCGCGTCGGCAGCGCGGCCGGATTCGGCGCGCGCCAAGACGATGCGCTGGCGTACGTCGGCGATCTGCTGGGCGGCTGGTGGCGCCCGGTGCTGAGCGTCACCGTCCTGGCCTCGCTGGCGGCGGCGCTGCAGACGACGCTGGTCTACCTCACACGCAGCGTCTATGCGATGGGACGGGACGGCCTGCTGCCGCGCGCGCTCGGCGCGCTCGACGCGCGCGCCGAACCGGCGGCTTCGATCGGTGCGATCGCCGTGCTCTCGCTGGTTTTCGCCTTGGCGGCCGGCATCTCGCCGGCGGCGAAGGACGCCTTTGCGCTTGGCGCTGCAGGGCACGTCCTGGTTTCTGGGAGTCCTGTTCGTCATGAGCGCGGCGTCGGCGGTCCGCATCTTCGGCGCCGAGCGGATGCTGTGCTGGTCGGGCGTCGTTCTGCCGGGGACGGCGGCCGTGGCGCTGGCGGGGATCCTGTGCGTCGCGCTCGTCCGAGACGACCCTGCCACCAGGGGTTTCATCGCCGCCTCCGCAATCATCGGGCTTCCCCTGGCGCTCTGGCGCGGACGCGTCGTCCGCGGGGGCGCGCGAAGCAGCGGGTGACAACTACCGGGAGTCGCTTTTGAACGACAAAGAAATCGTGTTGACCCGCGATGGGCTCAAGAAGCTCGAAGACGAGCTGGACGACCTCAAGTCGGTCCATCGCCGCGAAGTCAACGAACGGATTCGTCAGGCCAAAGAGTTCGGCGACATCTCCGAAAACGCCGAGTACGAAGACGCCAAGCAAGAGCAGGCGTTCGTCGAAGGACGCATCCTCAAGCTCGAGGCGATGATTCGCAACGCGCGCGTCATCGACGCGAGCGACTACGTGGCCGATGAAGTGCATCTCGGCGCGACGATCAAGGTGAAAGAAACGAGCTCGGGGACCTCGCACGATTTCATCATCGTCGGTTCGGCCGAAGCCGATCCGAAGAACGCGCGGCTCTCCAACGAATCGCCGCTGGGACGCGCGCTGATGGGCCGCAAGAAGGGCGAGACGGTCGACGTCACGACACCGCGCGGTCAGATGAAGTACAAGATCGAATCGATCAACAAGGACCCCAAGAAAACGAAGAAGGCTTCCTGACGGCGCGTCGTGGCTGATCTCGTAGCAGCGCGCCGCGCACGGTTGGCCGCGCTGCGCGAGCTCGGCGTCGAGCCGTTCGCGGCGACCCGCTTCGATGTCACGGCGCACGCCGCCGAGCTCGCGGCCAAGTACGCCGGCCTCGGCGAGCAGGGCCGGGCAGAGTCCGAGCCGTGGTCGCTCGCCGGGCGCATCCTGGCCGCGCGCGGCCAGGGCGGCGTGATCTTCTTCGACCTGCACGACCGGACGGGCCGCTTTCAGCTGTTCGTGCGCAAGAACGACGTCGGCGACGCGCTGTTCGCGGTTGCGAAAGAGATCGAGCGGGGCGATCTCACCGGCGCCTCCGGTTTCGTGTTCCGCACGAAGACCGGCGAGCTGTCGCTGCACGTCCGCAGCCTCGAGGTGCTCGCCAAATCGCTGCGCCCGCTGCCCGATAAGTGGGGCGGACTGCAGGACATCGAGAAGCGGTACCGCCGCCGCTACGTGGACCTCATCGTCAACCCGCACGTGCGCGACGTCATGTTCCTGCGGTCGAAGATCGTCGCCGAGATGCGCCGCTTCATTGATGCGCGCGGCTTCTCCGAAGTCGAGACGCCGACGCTGCTCAACGTCGCGGGCGGCGCCACCGCGCGGCCGTTCACGACGCATTCGAACGCGTTGGACATCCCGCTCACGCTGCGCATCGCGACCGAGCTGAACCTCAAGCGGTTGATCGTCGGCGGGATGGAGCGCGTCTACGAGATCGGCCGCACCTTTCGCAACGAAGGGATCGACGCGACGCACAACCCTGAGTTCACCATGCTCGAGCTATACGCGGCCTACTGGGACGTGAACGACATGATGCGATTCAACGAGGAGTTGATGGCGCATCTGGCCCGGGCAGTGCACGGCGGTGAAACGGTGATGCGCGGCGAGGACGCGATCTCGTTCGCCACGCCGTTTCGCAGGATCGGCTACCTCGAGGCGTTCGAGCGGTTCGCCGGGATCGAGCGCGAGCGGCTGCTCGATGCGGAGGCGGCCCAGCACCTGCTGCGCGACGTACGGGATCCCCGACTTCGCCGACCCACGCGCACGCGCTCGACAAGCTGTTCGAGCGGATCGTCGAGCCGGAGCTGGTCCAGCCCACGTTCGTGTACGGGTATCCCGTCCTGCTCTCGCCGCTGGCGAAGCGAATGAAGGACGACCCCGAGCTGACCGAGCGCTACGAGCTGTTCGCCGCGCACATGGAGCTGGCCAACGCCTTCACCGAGCTCAACGACCCCGACGACCAGCGCCGCCGTTTCGAGCTGCAGGTCGTCGAACGGGCGGCCGGCGACGAAGAAGTCCCGCCGCCGGACTGGGACTTCGTGACCGCGCTCGAGTACGGGATGCCGCCGACCGCCGGGATCGGGATCGGCGTCGACCGGCTGGTGATGATGCTGACCGACAACGCGTCGATCCGCGACGTTTTGCTCTTCCCGCTTCAGCGACCGCTCCCGACCGAGCACGACGGCGAGGACAGCGAAGCGGATTGACGTGACGTCGTTCGTCTCGCCGGTCGAGCAGCGCGACGCACGCGGGGACCGCAACCACCGACCGGGGACGGCGGTCTTGCCGTCCGCCATGCTGAAGAAAGACCTGACCACCTCCTATCCGCGCTCGGTGCGCGAGAAGTATCTGGGCGTCGTCCAACTGGGACGCGCCGTCGACAAGGGGATCGCGCTCGCCAACGGGGCGAACGGCGAGTACAACTTCGACTGCCCGATGGACAAGGGCGTCTTCGACTTCCTCGGTGTCGACGGTAACGCGCTGCTCGGCGTGATCAAGAACGCGCAGAGCGAGTCGGAGATCGAAGCGTACCTCAAGCCGTTCGTCGACAAGAAGCCGGCGGCTGAGATCGAAACATTCAACACGGAGTTCCTCACGCACGGTCCGGCCCCGGGCAGCGACGGTGAGAAGTACTTCTTGAACCTGCGCAACGAAGTCGCGCCGAGCCGTACCGACGTCACGACGTGGCCCGACCTGCTCGACCTCGACGAGAAGCGCGAAGTCCCGCAGCGCGTCGGCGTTTAGCTGCGTCTAGCGCGGTAGACGCGCTCACCGCTGAACGCACTGGATCAAAGGCCGAGGCCGCCGTAAGGCGGCCTCGGCCTTTGATTACGAATGGATGAGAACGACCGAGCGGACGGAACGAGACGCATCGCGGAGAGCCCGCGTTGTCATCTCGCGACGTCCACGTGTGGGCACGAACGGGCGCCGACATTACAGCGGAGCATGACATGCTCGAAGATCCTGGGACCGTGCTGAGCGATTTGTTTGCACAGCCCTTCACCGTCGCGTTTCTCGGTGCCGTGCTGGCTCACGATTTCGACACGCACCGCCATCTGCTCAACGTCGGGATGTTGAGCGTGCGCGTCGCCGCGACCGCCGGACTTGCATATCCCGAGATCGTCGTGCTCGGACAAGCCGGGCTCTTTCACGACATCGGCAAGCTGCACATCAGCCGTACGCTGCTCAACACGCAACGCGAACTCTGCCCGAACGACTGGCGCATCCTGCGCGCACATGCTGCACGCGGCGAGCAAATGTTGAAGGACGGCGGAGCGCAGAAGGTCGGCGCGATCGTGCGCGGCCATCACGAGCGGCTCGACGGTTCGGGTTATCCCGACGGCCTGCGCGGGCTCGCCATCCCCTGGGAGACGCGTCTGCTCGCGGTCGTCGACGCGTACGACTGCATGCGGTCGGGCCGGCCGTACGCCGCGCCGATTTCCCACGACGAGGCGATCGGACGGCTCGACGCAGCGCGCACGCTGTACGACCACGAGGCGGTCGGGGTCTTGATCGCGGCGCTGGGCGCCGACCGCGCGACGCAAGAGGCCGTCGAACCGCTCTCCTGAACTCAAACGCGCGTGTCGACGTATCGGCTCGTCGTCGAGTACGACGGAAGCGCGTTTCACGGACTGCAATACCAACCGGGGCTGCGCACCGTCGCGGGCGCGCTCGAAGACGCCCTGCGGCGGCTCTTCCACCAGCCGGTCAAGATCGTGGCGGCGGGGCGAACGGACGCCGGCGTCCACGCCACCGGACAAGTCGTCTCGTTCTCGGCCGAGCGCGTGTTTCCGATCGGCCGGCTCGTGCTCGCCGTCAACGGCAACACGCCGCCTGACCTCGTGGTGCGCGACGCCGCGATCGTGCGCGACGAGTTCTCGGCGCGCTTCGACGCTCGCGAGCGGATCTACGAGTACGTGCTGCAGTGCCGCGGCTTCCGGTCGGCGCTGTGGCGCCGCCGCGCCTGGCACGTGCCGCGCGCGATCGACGACGCGCGTTTCCTGGCTGCGGCCGAACCCTTGCTCGGCACGCACGACTTCATCACCTATTGCGGTGCTCCGCCCGAGCACGGCGGGACCGTACGCAACCTTTCGGCGATCGAGCTGGCGCGGCGCGGCAACCTGCTGCGCGTCACGGTACGCGGTAACGGGTTTCTCCATCACATGGTGCGCGTCGTCGTCGGTACGCTCGTCGAATGCGCGACCGGGTATCGCGACGTCGCGTTTGCGGGCCTCGCGCTCGAGGCGCAGCGCCGCAGCGCCGCCGGAGCGACGGCGCCGGCGCACGGTCTCTATCTGGCGGGCGTGAGGTACGACGATTTCGATTCGTACCGCGGCGTCGAGATGGCGCCCTAGTGTGTTGGCGCAAAGTGCGCCAACACTCGCGTTCGGCCTTCGGCCGATCCGCCTCTCTTTAGCGGCGGTTGGACGCGGCTGGTTCGGCGGCGGGCGCGGCGTCGCCGTCGACGATGCGGCGCACTCTCTCGCGCAATGTCTCGCCGATCCCGTCGAGCCCGGCGCTCGCGTCGCGCGTCGTGCGGCTGGCGGCGGCCAGCGACTTGGCCGACTGCATGAGGTGATCGCATGCCGCACGCTGCCGTCCGATCGCGGTCTCGACGTTGCCCGCGTGCCGCAGGATGCCGGCGATGATCGCGACGATCTGCTGGTTCGACGAGTTCTGCTCTTCGAGCGAACGTGCCGCCTCGCGCATGAGGTTGTTCATTTGCTCGACCGAGTTGACGATCGCCGAGGCGCCGGTCGCCTGTTCGCGCGCCGCCATCGAGATCTGCTCGATCAAGCGGTTCGCTTCGCTCACCGCCGAAGAGATGTCGCCGATCGCGCGCCCGGCGACGTCGGCCATCTGCAGCCCGCTCTCCGCTTTGGTCCCCGAGGCGCTGGTCGATCTGACGACCTCGCCGGTTTTCGCCTGAATGTCCTTGATGAGGTTGCCGATCTCGCGCGTCGACTGGGCGGAGCCCTCGGCGAGCTTGCGCACCTCGTCGGCGACGACGGCGAAGCCGCGGCCGTGCTCGCCGGCGCGCGCCGCCTCGATCGCCGCGTTGAGCGCGAGCAGGTTCGTCTGGTCGGCGATCGCGTCGATCACCTCGACGATCGCGCCGATGCGCTCCGATGCCGCGCCGAGCTCCTGCATCTTCTCGACGACCGCGTTGATGTCGTCGGCCACCTCGCGCGTCGATCGCACCAAGCGCTCGACCGCGATTCCGCCGTCTTTCGCCTTGCGATCCGCCTCGAGCGACAGCGTCGAGGCCTCGCGGGCACTCCCGGCAACCTGGTTCACCGACACCGCCAGCTCGCCGATCGCCGAGCTGACGTTGCTCACGTTGTCGGCCAGGCCGTTGATGTTGCCCGAGACGGTGCTGATCGACGTCACGGTCTGCTCGACGGCGGCCCCCGCCTGACCGACCCCGGCGGTGAGCTCGGCCACCGCGGCGCTCGGCGCCGTTCTGCTGCTCGAGGGCGGTCTCGAGCGCGTCCTGTGCCGTCGTGCCGGCGGCGTCGCGGGCCCGGACGGCGCCGATGAGCTTGTGATGGCGCTCGACCACCTCGTCGATGGCGGGAGCAAGCGCGGCCGCCGCCTCGGACGCGGCGCCGAGCATCGATCAAGGCCGAGACGACCTCTTCGAGGCTGGCCGCGCCGGCGACGTCCAGAGCGGCGCGCAGAACCGATCGGCGGGCGTTCCCCTCGGCCGCGCGCCCGCCGGTAGGCGCTCGCGGCGGCGATCGCCGCCAGGGCGGCGCCCGTCGCGATGACGGCCAAGACGATGTCGAGTGAGCTCACCTGTGCTGCAACTCCGGGCGTTTCGGGTCGGCGGGTAGCCGAAGCGGACGGCTCGATCAATCCGAGGCCGTCTGTTCGGGTATCGGCCGCGGGTGAGCCCGAGTTCAGGTTGACGCGGGGGACTGGGCCCCGTATACTGCGTAGGTTGCCGTCCTCGAGCCGCCCGGCTCGTGCTAGGACGGCGTTCTTGCCTGCTCTGGAGCCCGGTCGACGGGCTCGACGGACCCGATGCGCACCTATCAGCAGAAGACAGCCGAGACTCAACACGACTGGTACGTCGTCGACGCCGCCGGGCAGCGGCTCGGCACCTTGGCGGTACGCATTGCGCGTGCCCTGTCGGGTCGCACCAAGCCGACCTGGACGCCGCATATCGACGACGGCGATCACGTCATCGTGATCAACGCCGACAAGGTCGAGCTCGCGCCGCGCAAGTGGACGCAGAAGGTCTATCATCGCCACTCGGGTTTCCCGGGCGGTTTGCGCACCGAGACGGCGGCGCAAGTTCTCCAGAAGTATCCCGAGCGCCTGATCGAGCGCGCCGTACGCGGGATGCTGGCGACGAATCGCATGCGCGACGTTCAGCTCGGTCGCCTCAACGTGTACGCCGGCGCGGATCATCCGCACGCGGCGCAGAAGCCGGAGCCGCTCGTTTAATGCAGCCCCAGGGTCAAGACTATTTCCTCGGAACCGGCCGCCGCAAGCGCGGCATCGCGCGGGTCCGCCTGACGCTCGGCCAAGGCGTCATCACCATCAACAAGCGCCCCGTCGACGAATACTTTCCGCGTCCGTCGCTCCAGATGATCGTGCGCCAGCCGCTCGACGTCACGCAGTCGCTCACGCGCTTCAACGTCGACGTCAAGTGCGAGGGCGGCGGCGTCTCGGGTCAGGCCGGCGCGGTTCGCCACGGAATCGCGCGCGCGTTGCTCGAGATGGACGAGTCGCTGCGCGAGCCATTGCGGCGCAATGGGTTGTTGACGCGCGATCCGCGCGAAAAAGAATCGAAGAAGTATGGGCGCAAGAAGGCTCGGAAGCGGTTCCAGTTCTCTAAGCGCTGAGGGTTGGGGCGGTGTCGCGCGGGCGCGACGTCGCATCGGCTGGGACGCGGCCCTCGCACTTCGTGTGCGAGGGCCGCTCCGTTTCCGCTCGCTCCCGGCCCTCCGGGCCTTCGCTCGCGAAAAAGGCCCTGCCGATGCGACGTCGCGCCCGCGCGACACTGGCGCGGTCGCTTCGCTGCGCGAGGCGCGATGGTGGCTGGAATCGCGGGCGGCGATTCTTGCGACGTGTGGGGTGGGTCGGCGGGTGGTGGCGTTAGGGGCCTTGGAGTTGGCAGGGGTTGGCGGAGTCGTAGGTTGTGGGAGTGGGGCGGTGGGGCGAGACGCCGTAGACGACCATGACGACGGTGAAAACCGCTGCGATCGCGCATTCGACGATCACGACCTGGCGCCCGTATCGGAGCGAGAATCCGAGCGCGAGCACGGCCGCGAAGAGCGGGACCAGCGCGCCGCCGAAGGCGAGCACGATGAGTCCCTGCTCGTAGCCGAAGTCTAGGCCGCACGGGCCCGAGATCAAGAGGAAGATGAGTGCGGTGACGATTGCGAACGCGAGTACCGGTGCGACGAGGCAGTAGAGCACGCGCATGATCCTCGGTTCGGGCGGGCGTTCGGTTCGCGGTTTGTTTCGTCGCAAGTAGCGAGTGCCGGCGGCGCTCCCGAGCACCGCGAGCGCTATGATCCCGCAGGCGGCGATCGCGGCAAGCGTCAGGCTCATCGATATCGTCCGCGGTTAGGGGCAGCCGCCGCGCGCGGCGCACCACAGGGGGATCGTGGCGGGGCTGTAGACGGTGAGGCTGACGGTCGCGAAGGAGGCGAGTAGTCCGATTGCGAGGGCGATGATCGGGGCTAGGCCGGCGCGTTGTTCTCTCATGCGGCTAAGGATAGTGCCGCGGCACGTAGTGCCGCGTCGGTAGTTCTACCGAACTTCGCCTGCGCCGGGGCGGTGAGCAGCGTGGGCGCTAGCCGATCGCGAAGATGGTGACGGGGTCGGCTTTGCCGCGGATTTTGGCGATGAGCTTTTCGGCGGCGGGGCGTTCGCGTAGGCGTGAGTAGGTGTTGTCGTCGACGTAGGTGCGGCCGGGCGGGGCGGCGCCTTGCAGGCGGCTGGCGAGGTTCGCGGCGTCGCCGATGACGGTATAGTCCATGCGCCGTGAGCTGCCGATGTGGCCGGCGACGACTTCGCCGGTCGCGATGCCGATCGCGAGCCGTAGCGGTCTTCCGTCGGCTTGGATGGCGGCGGCGGCGCGATGCAGCTCGGCGGCGACGCTCAGCGCGCGTGCGGCGTCGTCTTCGCGCACGCGCGGCGGTCCGAACACGGCCATGAGGCCGTCACCGTAGAATTTGTCGAGCAAACCGTCGTGTTCGAACACGATCTGGACCGCGGCTCCGAAAAACTGGTTGAGGATGTCGACCACCGCTTCGGCGTCGAGCCGCTCGGCGAGTCCGGTGAAGCCGTCGATGTCGGCGAACAGAATCGTCGCCTGCGCGCGTTCGCCGCCCAGCGCGACGCCGCCGGGTGCGCGCATGAGCTGCTCGACGACGTGCGGGGCAAGGTACCTGCCGAACGCGTCGCGGATCGCGCGGCGTTGCTCGACGTCGGCGGCGTGCAGCCGTTCGAGCTTGCGGCGCTCGGTCAGATCGGTAACCGCGATCGCCCAACCCGAGGTCTCAGTGCCGTCGGGGAGGTCGACCGGTGCGGTGCGCACTTCGAGGGCGAGCGCTCCGCGCGTCGGATGATGCGCCTCGATCTCGAACGGCGTCGACGCGACGAGGTCGTCCGACAGCAGGGTGGTGAGGCCGGGGATGAGCGCGTCGAGCGCGCGCGCGGGTTTGCCGATCATCGTCGCGCCGTCGACGCCGAACGTCTGCGCGGCGGCGTCGTTGAAGCTGCCGATCTCGCCGCGCCCGTCGATGGTGATCACGCCGCTGGTGATCGAGCCCAGGACGCGCGCCTGCAGCTGCTCCAACCGGCTGATCTCGACGACCCGTGCGCGCAGCGCGTCGAACAGGCGCGCGTTCTCGATCGCCAGCGCCGCCTGGTTGGCGAACGCGGTGAGCAAGTCCGGATCGTGCGGCGAGAACAGCCCCGGCGTGATCCGTGAATCCAGGTACACCACGCCGATCGTCCGTGCTTTGATCGCCAGCGGAACGCAGATGATCGAGCGCAGCCGCAGCGCTCGCACCGAGACGTTTACGTTGAAGCGCGGATCCTGCTGCGCGTCGGTCGTCACCGTCGGCTCGCCGGTCTCGAAGACGCGGCGCACGGTCGTCTGCGACGGGCGCATGTCGTCGCCTTCGACGGTGGCGCGGTCGATGCCGTAGGTGGTGGTCAGCTCGAGCTTCCCGCCGGCGTCGGCGATCATCAGAAAGCCGCGTTCCGCCTGCATCACCTCGACGGCCGTGTCGAGCACGCTGCGCAGAACGACGTCGAGCTCGAGCGAAGAGTTGACCGTCTCGGCGACGCGGCCCAGCGTGCGCAGCTTGGCGAGCTCGCGTTCGGCGTTGGTGGCCGAGGCCGCGAGCCGGCTCTGCAGCGTCGCTCGCTCCAGCGCGAGCGTTTGATACGCGCGCTCCGCCTCGGCGAGCGCTCCGAGCAGCGCGGCATCACCGGTCGCCGCGGCGCGCCGGCGAAGGGCGGCAAGCGCATCGGGCCCGGGGAGGTACTCAGCGCGCGCCTCGCTGCCTTCGCATCCTTCGACCGTACCGCACTCGGCGTGATTCCTCACCTCGCGGTAACGTCCCGCTCACACCGATCCGCGATGATGCCCGCATGACCGACGATCCCCTCGGACCGAGCGCCGGCGCTGCGCTCGCCGCGCGCGCCGCCGTCGAGCGGCTCGCCCCCGGCGTCGCGCGCGACGAGCACGCCTCGGCGCGGCTGGCCAAGGCCGCGCTCTTCGAAGAGGCGCTGCTGGGTGCGATGCGCGCGCGAATCGCCGAGCTGCGCGGCATCGCGAAGTGAGCGAGTTCGATCTGCTCTCCGTCGCCGCCGACGGGATGAGCGTCGAGCGCAGCTTGCTCGACGTGGCGGCGCGCAACGTCGCCGCCGCGCAGGCCTCGACGCCGCAACATCCCTATCCGCGGTTGGTCGCGCGCTTCGCCTCCACCGAGCCGGACGCCGGAGACGCGCTCTTCGATATCCCCGGCGACGACGAAGAACACCGGACGACGCGCGGACCCGCCTGGTCGGCACCGTGCCCGGCGGCGATGGCGCCGATGCGCTCACCGAGATGATCGCGGTGCTCGACGCGCAGCGCGCGTACGAGGCGAACGCCAGCGTTTTCGACGTCGGCAAGAAGCTGGCCGAACGAACGATCGACCTCGGGCGCGTCTGATGCGCGTCGATCTCCTCGTACCCGACGTACCGGCGCCGCGCGGGCCGGCGGCTTCCGGCGAGCGCGCGAGCGCGTTCGCGCAACTCGTCGACGCGGCCGGAGCGATCCTGGCGGGCGCGGACCGCGCCGAAACGGCGTTCGCGGCGCACCGCGGCGGACTGCAGGAGATGGTCGTCGAGCGCGCCCGTGCCGACCTCGCGCTCGCGGTTGCCGCGACGGCCGCGCAGCGCGCCGCGCAGTCGATCTCGACGGTGCTCGGGATGCAGGTGTGACGCACGCGGTCGCGCCCTACGTCGCGCGGCTGCGCGCGGCGTCGCCGCGATCGCGCGCGCTGGCCGGCGCGATCGCCGTCCTCTTGCTCGCCGCGGCGGCGGTCGGCTTCGCCGCTTCGCGCGATACGCGCGTAACGCTCTTCGCGACGCCGTTGCGGGCGGAGCAGCTGGCCGAGGTGGAGCAGCGGCTCGCCGCCTGGAACGTTCCGCATGCGACGTCCGGCGACAACGTCTTGGTCGATCGTGCCAAGCGCGGCGAGCTGTTCTTACGGCTCTCGCTCGCGGGCGTGCCGCACGCGCACCTCGCCGGCAGCGAAGAAGCGCTGGCACGAGTCGGCGCGCTGACGCCGCAAGCGGTCCTCGAAGCGCAGACGCGCGATGCGCTGGCCGCCGATCTGGCGCTGGGGTTGCGCGGCCTCGACGGCGTCGTCGATGCGCGGGTCGTGATCGCGCCTTCGAGCGGCGGCGTCTACGCCGATGAGCCGCGCCGCGACGCGAGCGCGAGCGTGCGGATCACCCCGTCGCCGGGCGCGCGCCTCTCCGCGCGAACGGTCGCGGGGATCAAAGCCTTCGTCGCGGGCGGCGTTCCGGGACTCGACGCGGATCGGGTGACCGTCCTCGACGATCGTGGGCTCGCGCTCGACGGTGACGGCGGAGATGACGCAGCCGACGTACAGGCCGCACTGCAGAGCGCGCTCGACGCGGCGTTCGGCGCCGGTGCGACGATCGTGCGCGTGCACCGCGAACCGCTCGGCGAACGGCGCGACGTGCACGACGTCCATCGCGCCGCGCTCGACGGCGGCATCGCGCGCGCGTCGAGCGACGAGCGCTACGCGTCGGGCGCGAAGAAGTACTCGAAGACGAGCTCGACCGAGGATCGCGGCAGCGATACGCGCGAGGAGCACCGCGTCGCGTCGCCCGGCGCGACCGCGCGCCTGACCGTCGCGGTATTCGTCGACGTCGCGCGCGGGCTCGATCTGGCGAAGATCCGCGCGCTCGCCGCGGCCGCGGCCGGAATTCGTCCCGACCGCGGCGATGCGGTCAGCGTCGAAGCGGTCGCGTTCGCCGAGGCGCAGCCGGCGGTGCACGGCGCGCCCGCGCCGGGCTGGGTGCTGGCGCTCGCGAGCGTTCTGCCGCAGGGGCTGACGGCGATCGCGCTGATCGCCGTCGCCGCCTTCACTGCCCGGCCGATCGCCGCGGCGGCGGGGCGCGCGATCGAGGCGGCTTCGTTGCGCGTCGCCGCGCGCGACGTGGCGGCGATCCCGCCCGAACGCGTGCGCGTTGCGCTCGAAGGCGAACCGCCGCACGTCGCGGCCGCGCTGATCTCCGGGTTGCCCGCCGCGACCGCGGCGGCGGTCCTCGAGCTGTACGCGCCCGACGAACGTGCCGGTATCGTGCGGCGGCTGGCGCATGCCAACGCGTCGCTGCTGCCGCGACCCGAGGAGCTTCTCGGTGGATGAGTTCGTGTCGCTCGCCGACCTGCTGCGTCCGCCCGGCGCCTGCGCCTGCGCCCGCGCCCATTCCGGAGGTTCCGTGCCCGGTAGAACCTGCGACGACGCCGCAGCGTCGTCGAACCGCAGCAGGGCGTGACGAACGAGCGCGACGGCGTCGAGCTTCGCGCGGCGCTGCGCGACGCGCGACTCTTTCGCGCGCGCCTCGCCGACGCGTTCGATGAAGCGCGCGCGCGACTCGTGTGCGAGCTCGCGGCCGACGTGCTGGCGCGCGAGCTGCGGCTGGCACCGTGCGATCTCGACGCGCTGGCCGCGCGCGTTCTCGCCGGCGCGCCGGTCGTGCGCGTGCGCGTCGCGCCGTCGGACGTCGACGCGATTCGCGGCGTCGCCGTGCGTCGCCGACCCGGAGCTCGCGGCGGGCGACGCCGTCGTCGAGCTTGCCGGCGGCGCGCTCGACGCGCGGCTGGGAGTTCGCCTGGCGCTCGTGCTCGAGGCGTTCGCATGATCGGCCGGCCGTTGGGAACCATTACGGCGACCCGCGGTCCGGTCGCCGAGGCCGAGTTGCCGTCGGCCTGCGTCGGCGGCGGCGTCCGGATCTGCGCGCGCGTCGGGCCGCTCGGCGCGCGGATCGCCGCGCTGCACGGGACGCGCGCGCGTGCTCGCGCCGTTCGGGAGCCTCGACGGCGTCGCGAGCGGCGACCGCGTCGAGGTCGATCCGACGGTGCTCGCGCTGCCGCTGGGGACGGTGCTGCTGGGCCGCGCGATCGACGCCGCGGGCATGCCGCTCGACGGGACTGCGCCGCCGCGCGCGCGCCGCTCGCTCGCCGACGAAGCCGGCGCATGCGGTCGCCGAGCGGCGGCCGTGCGGCGCCGTGTGCTGGACCGGAGTGCGCGCGATCGACGGGCCGCTGGCGCTCGGCCGCGGCGCGCCGCATCGGCGTGTTCGGGCCGCCGGGTGCCGGGAAGTCGACCCTGCTCGACCTCGTCGTGCGCGGGAGCGACGCCGATGCGGTGGTCGTCGGCCTCGTCGGAGAGCGCGGCCGGGAGGCGGAGCGCCGGCTCGCGCAGCTCGACGCCCGGACCACGATCGTGTGCGCGACCAGCGATCGCGCGCCGGCCGAACGGGTGCGTGCCGCCGAGGCGGCGTTCGCGCAGGCCGACGCGCTGCGCGCGCGCGGGCTGCACGTGCTGCTGGTCCTCGATTCGCTGGCGCGCGTCTGCGGCGCCGCGCGCGAGCTCGCGCTCGCCGCCGGCGAACCGGCCGGTCGCGGCGGCTTCCCGCCGAGCGTGTTCGGCCTGCTGGCGCGGCTGCTCGAGTCGGCCGGCGCCGTCGGCGCCGGCAGCGTGACGCTGATCGCGACGGTGCTCTCCGACGGTCCCGACGAGCACGACCCGGTGAGCGAGGCGGCGCGCGCCGCGCTCGACGGACACCTCGTGCTTAGCGCGCGACTCGCCGGGCGCGGTCACTTTCCGGCGCTCGACGTCGCCCGCAGCGCGAGCCGGACCTTCGCCGAGGTCGCGAGCCTCGAGCATCGTTCCGCCGCGCGGCGTGCTGCGCGCCGCCGTCGCGGCGCTCGGCGACTCGGCCGAGGCGCGCTCGCTCGGCCTGGCGATCGCCGATCCGTTTCTCGCCCGCTGCGTGGCGCGCCGAGGGCCGCATCGCGCGCTTCCTGCGCCAGGACGACGAGCCTTCGAGCGCCGAGCGCACGCTCACGGAGCTGCGGCGACTCGCCGATACCCTCGAAGATGGACGTCTTCGCTGACATCTCCGCGGTCCAGACCCGGATCGCGGAGATCACCGGCGCCCCGCCCCCGATCGACCTTCCCGCCCGCCGGCGCGCGGCCGGGCTTCGCCGGCGCGCTGGCCGACGCGCTGGGTGCGGGCGCCGCCCCGGGCGTGCCCGGGACCACCGCCGCTCCGGCTCCCGTACCGCCCGCGCAGATCGATGCGCTCGTCGCGCAGAACGCGTCGACCTGGCAGGTCGACCCGGCCCTGATCAAAGCCGTGATCGCGAACGAGTCGGGCTTCAACGCCGGCGCGACCTCGAAGGTCGGCGCGCAGGGGCTCATGCAGCTCATGCCCGACGACCGCGGCGTCGCTGGGCGTGCGCGACGCGTACGATCCGGCGCAAAATGTCGCCGGCGGCACGCGCTACCTGCGCGGTTTGCTCGATCGCTTTGGCGGAGACAAACGGCTGGCGATTGCCGCCTACAATGCGGGCCCGGGTGCGGTGGAGAAGTATGGCGACGTTCCTCCGTACCGGGAGACCCGCAACTACGTCCAAAACGTCCTGGCTTCGTTCGACAAGTACAACAGCGGCGCTCGTTAGCGTCACGCTGCTGGCTTTCGGCGCGCCCGCGTCGGCGACGCGCGTCGCCGAGTCCGAGGTATCGGTCGCGACGATCTTGGCCGCGTACGACAAAGCGACGCACGCCGACGACTTCACCTCGTTCGTCGCGGAAGGGACGCTCGCCGGCGAGGGCCTGACCGGAACGTATCGGGTCGTGCGCGACGGGCTCGAACCAGCGCGAGGACGACGTGCTTGGCCCGCGCCACGAAACGACGCTGCAGCTGGGCGAGCGCGTGTTCGTGCGCAACGCCAACGGTAACGTACGCGAGTTGCGCGGGTATCTGCGGCGGCGCGTATTGACCGAGGATCTGCTCGACTCGGGCGACTTCGTCAAGCATCCCGAGCTGTCGCGCTTCGTCGGCTGGGGCGACGTCGGGCCGATCAAGGCCTGGCGGCTCGAGGTGAACGCGCAGGGCGGCGAGCCCGAGACGTTGTGGATCGATCCGGCCAGCGGCCTGCCGCTGCGGCTGGAGTATCTCGACGGTGACGGACCCTCGTACGTCGACTATTCGGATTGGCGCGACGTCAAAGGCCGCAAGATCGCGTTTCGCAACGTGATCACCGACGGCGACCACCGCTTCGACACCGTCCAGCAAACCACGTCGGTCGCGATCGGCGACCCGGTCGATCCGACGACCTTCGCGCCGCTGGCCGCGCGCACGCTCGACACCGATCGCGTGCACGTCGTGCCGCTGATCGAGCGGTACGGTCACGTCGGCGTGACCGTGCGCATCGCGAACAAGGATTGGTTCTTCATCCTCGATACGGGCGCGCAATCGATCCTGGTCGACGGCGCGGTGCTGCACGCGGCGGGGATCGCCGGGCAAGGCGCGATGGAGGTGCGCGGCGCCGGACGCAGCGGCGGTCTCGAGGTGGCGACGCTGCCGCAACTGGAGATCGACGGGGCGCGGATGAACGACGTCATCGTTTCGTCGCTCGATCTCTCCCGTGACCTCGCCGGCGGGATGAAGATCGACGGCATTTTGGGTTACCCGTTCTTTGCCTCGGCGCTGGTCGAGATGGACTTCGCCAACCACCTGCTGCGGTTCGGGCCGCCCGGTTCGTTCACGCCGCACGGCACGCAGATCACGCTCGACGTCGACCGCGAGCTCGCCGAAGCGACCTTCCAGCTCAACGGCCGGCTCGACGCGCCGTTTATCATCGATACCGGCAACAGCTCCGAGATGCTGCTGTACCGCCCGTTCCTCGACGCGCATCCCGGCGTCGTGCCGTTCTCGGCGACGGCGTCGTGGAACTACGGGATCGGCGGCAGCAACGCCACGTATCGCAGCTCGCTCGACGATCTGCGCATGGCCGGGTTCCACCTGTACCACCGCACGGTCGACGTCGTGCTGGCCAACAGCGGCGCGTTCGCCGATCGCGTCGACGCGGGCAACGTCGGCCTGGGCGTGCTGCGCAACTTCGACACGACGTTCGACCTCGGCGGCGGATACATGTACATCGCGCCCAGCCCGTCCTACGACGACGGCCGCAACCGCCCAGCCCACCTGTCCTCCTGAGCTCGTCGAAGAACTGATCCGGTAACAAGTTCGACATTTCGGCGTCGCGGCGCCGGCGTAGGGTCGGGGTGGAGGCATCGACCGCATGCAACACACCGACCGCATCGACGTTTTGACCACGCAGCTCGCCGAAACCGACCGCCGTGCGCTTTCACAGGCCTGGTACAGTGCGCTTCACCTCGCCGAACGCCCGCCGCGAGCAGCGCGTTCAGCCGCCGCGAACGGCAAGGCGGCCGAGAGATTGCCGGCGATGCGCCGGACGTCCGCGCTGCCGAGTACATCGTTGCGTGCGGGCGCCCATGCGCGGCGGCGCCGCGATTCCGGCGCGCGACCGTGAGACGCGTCGAAACGCGGCCGGCGCGTCCGGCGCCGAACGGCGCGTCCCCAAAACCGCACTCGCCCGGCAGCTCGAACGCGCGCTGATCCGGCGCGCCCCGCGGACCGCCGGCCGCAGCGTTCGCCCTGCGCGCGGGAGACGGGCGCGTTCATCTTCTGGTGCGCCGCGACGGCACGCGCACGCGGCTGGTCGCGGTGTGCGTCCCCTCCTTGCGCGAACGCGTCGAGCGCGCGCTCGCGCAGGCACGTTTCGCCCTGGCCGGATGCGGCGTCGTCGCGGAGGTCGCCTGACATGATCAACGCGTCGCCGGTCGACGCGTACGAGCGCGTCACGGCGCGCGCCCAAGACGTGCGCGATGCGTTTCGCGCCGGCGCCATTCCCCTCAACGACGACGTGCGCACCGGGCCGCGGGTCGTACCTTCGCTCGATCCGCTCAGCGTCGTTCCGCCGCCGGGCGCATGGCTCGTCACGCGCGGCGCCGACGGCACGCGCGCCTACGAGCGCGACGGCGCTCTCTCGCTGCGCGACGGCGTGCTGCGCACGAGCGACGGCGCCGAGGTACTCGGCTATCCGGGCGGCGACGCGCGCGGTGCGGTTCCGGTTCCGCTGCGCGTCCCGGAGATCGACGGTGCGCTCGGGCGAGCCGCTGAGGCGCACGTCGAGAGCGACGGAACGGTCGCCTACACGCGAGCGGCGATCGATCCGCGCACCGGCGTTCGCAGCGCCGAGCGCGTGACGCTGGGTCGCGTCGCGCTGGCGCGCTTCCCGGCCGGGACGCAGCCGCAGCGGCTCGACGCGACCCGGGTGGCCGCACCGCCGGGCATCGCGCCGCACCTCGGCACGGCGGCGGACGGATCGTTTCCGGCACTGGCGACGTCCAGCCGCGATGCCGGAGCGATCGACGTCGCCGCCGGCGTCGCGCGGCTGGACGAGGCGTATCGCGCGTTCGAAGCGATCGGCGCCGCCGTCCGGTCGCAGGCGAGCGTCGCCAAGACGACCGTGGATCTCGTGAAATGATCGCCGACGCCAGGTTCGGCCGGCCGCTGAACGGTGTTCGCCGCATGCGGTTCGTGCCGCGGGCAGCGGTTCCGGTCGACGCCGCGTGCGCCGTGGCGAACGGGATCCGCGAAACGCTGCGCGAGCTCCTCGGCGAAGACTGCGAGCTCACCTTGGGCGAGCCGGCGGCGCTCGGCGCGACGGCCTGGTCGCAGCTCGCGAGCGACGCCCAGTTGTTCCTGGTCCGCGGGCGGCGGACCGACGTCGTCCTGGTCGTCCCGCGGCGCGACGCGCGCCGCCTGGTCCTGCGCGCGTTCGGGGAGGCCGAGACGGGGAGCGGTGCGGCGCGGGTGCTCGACGCTGCCTGTTCGGCGCTCGAGCTGCAGGCGATCGAGCGCATCGCCGGCCGTTGCGCCGCCGCGCTGGGAACGCTGTGCGCGCAGCGCGGCGAGGGATCGCGACGCGTCCGGGCCGACGAGGCGCCGGTCTGCGTGGCCTACTTCGACCTGCGGGTCCGGGCCCCGATCGAGCTGACGCTGGGCGTCGGAATCGTCCGCGAGTTGCCCGAGCCGCGCCCGCCCGGGTCGCTATCGCCGGCCGCGCTCGACGGGGTCGGCCTTGAGGTCCGCGCCGTTTTCGCCGAAGGATTGATCGATGCGGCGGATTTTGTCACGCTTCGGCCGGGTGATGTCGTGAAGCTCGACACCAAGGTCGGCGCTCTCGCATCCTTGAATCTGGGATCCGGACGCCTCGCAACGGGCGTCGCCGGCGTCGTTTCCTCGCGCACCGCTTTTCTGTGCCGCGACCTTGCCGTCGGAGCGTTTCCCTCATGATCATGACCGAGCAAGGCAAGAACCTCGACCTCCTGATGAACGTGCGGCTCAAAGTGACGGCTGAGCTCGGCACGTGCAAGATGCTGGTCCGCGACATCCTCAAGCTGGGCGCCGGCTCGATCGTCGAGCTGAACCGCGTCGCAGGCGGCCCGGTCGACCTGCTGGTCAACGATCGCCTCGTCGCGCGCGGCGAAGTCGTGGCGATCGACGAAAACTTCGGCGTTCGCATTACCGAGCTGATCGAAAAGCCGTAACGCCCGCGTCACGGTGCGGTGACGCGCGGTCGTCCAGCATAGGTGCATGGACGACCTGCTTCGGATCGCGAACCACGGCCATGCGTCGCTCCCGCTCGACGTGCTTGCGGCGCTCACGCTGCTCTCGGTTGCGCCGTTCGTGCTCGTGCTCTCGACCTCGTTCGTGCGAATCGTCGTCGTGTTGTCGGTGGTGCGTTCGGCGATCGGTGCGACGATGCTGCCGCCCAACGCGGTCATCACCGGTTTGGCGCTGATCCTCACCTGCGTCGTCATGACGCCGACGTTCGAGGCGATGCAGCGCGACGCAATCCGGCCGTACGCGGCGGGTCACCTCTCGCAGTCGGCGTTCTTGAGCCGCGCGAGCGGACCGCTGCGCGCGTTCATGCTGCGACAGACCAAGTCGCACGACCTCGACGTGTTCGGCCGCATCGCACGCCGGCCGGCGGACGAACCGGCCGCGCAGGCGCCGCTCACCGTGCTGGTTCCCGCCTTCGTGGTCGGCGAGCTGCGTGCCGCCTTCGCTATCGGCGTCGCGCTCTATCTGCCGTTCGTCGCGATCGACCTGGCGGTCGCGGCGATCTTGATGGGCCTCGGCATGGTGATGCTCAGCCCGCCGGTCATCTCGATGCCCTGCAAGCTGCTGCTGTTCGTCATGGTCGACGGCTGGGCACTGGTCTGCAACGGCGTCGTGCAATCGTTTCGCTAGCCTACGCGGTCGAAGACGGAAATGCGCGAACGCGGCGCAAGGTGGCGATTGTGCCGCGGCCAGGGAGCGATCTCGTATCTGAATCAGCGGGCGGTCAGCTCGTTATTTCCGAGCTCGATCACGAGCGGGTCGCTCCAGGGCGTGCACGATGAACGGGAAAGGGGCGCACTCCGGCACGCCTGATATCGAAAATAGGCGACGACGGGAACCGTCTTCGGTCTCGTGCCCCAGAGGTAGAACGGCTTGCCTTCTTCCCGTTCCCGCTGACCCGAAAAGATCGGACCTTTGTACGCCTCGCTCTTTACCCGCTGCCCGAAGCCAATGTTGAAGTGATTGGTCGTCGCGCAGTCGATCGCTTGTCGAACGGTCGCGATGAGGCAATTGGGAAGCGTTAGGCGCACCTGCGCATCGCAACTGTTGTAGGTGGCCAAGGCGTCGAGCCGGTCCGGGCGACGCCGCTCGTGAAGCACGCGGCTTTCGCCGGCTCGGGAGCGGCGACGTTGGCCAGGATGAAGGAGGACGACGCGATGATTCCGGCCGCGACGAGGCGCCCGATTCGTCTGGCGATGGTTTGTAGCGGCACGCTCAGCCTCCGGTGCGAATGGAAAACGCTGTTTTTGCGTCTGTACGCTTACCCCTCTAAGCGACAAGACCTTATCGAAATCCTTGAGGCAACTGAGAGTCGGTGTCCAAAGGCTTCAAAAAATACCGTAGTGGACGTGCTCCGAACGGTCCCCGACCCGAAGGCGCGGAAGCCCGCTGGGTGACGATCGTGGTGGCGGCTTGGTGATGGAGCGCTAGGTGCGGATCTCGGAGAAGCTTCATACGCGCCGGCCGTTCTTTTCGTTCGAGTTCTTCCCGCCCAAGGACGACGCGGCCGAGCGGAACCTGCTGGCCACGATCGAGGCGCTCAAACCGCTCGATCCGGGCTTCGTCTCGATCACCTACGGCGCCGGCGGCTCGACCCGGACCCGCACGGTCGACGTCGCGAAGCGGCTGCGAAGCGACGCCGGCTTCGACGTCATGGCGCACGTCACGTGCGGGGGTTCGACGACGGCCGAGCTGCGCGCGCTGCTCGCCGACCTGCGCCGCGCCGGGATCGAGAACATCATGGCGCTTCGCGGGGATCCGCCGCGCGGGACCGAGACGTTCGTTGCCGTCGAGGGCGGCCTGCGCTACGCCAGCGACCTCATCGCCATGCTCAAGGCGGGGTTTCCCTTCTGCGTCGGGGGTGCGTGCTATCCCGAGAAGCACCCCGAGGCGGCGAGCTTCGACGCCGACCTTGCCGCGTTGTCGGCGAAGGTGCGCGCGGGGGCGGAGTTCCTGGTGACCCAGCTGTTCTTCGACAATGCCCGGTACTTCGAGTTCGTCGAGCGCGCGCGAACCTGGGGAATATCGGTGCCGATTCTGCCCGGGATCATGCCGATCACCAACTACGACCAGATCGACCGCTTCACGCGGCAGTGCGGCGCCACGATCCCGCCCAGCTTGCGCGCCGAGCTCGAGCTGCGCCGCGACGACCCCAACGCGATCGTCGATCTCGGCGTGGCCTACATGACCCTCCAGGTCGCCGACCTGCTCGCGCGGGGTGCGGCGGGCGTGCACTTCTACACCCTCAACCGGTCGCCGGCGACTCGCGCCGTCGTGTCGGCACTCATGGCGGCACGCCGCGCCTGGTAGGGACCGGCGGGAAAGGGTGGCCGGCTCGGTGGCCGAGGCAGGGGGCGAGGGGGCTAAAGGGACAAGTGAGTGCTCGTCCTCAACGCCGACGTAAGCATTCCTTAGGAGGTCCCATCGTGCGACGCACTCTCTTCGCATTTGCGGCCGCCGCGCTGCTCGCGGCATCCGTGTTCGGCGCGCCGCAGTCCGGCAACGCCGCGGGGCCTCGCGTTGCCGTCCTCGATTTCGGCACGGCCGGGCTGACGTCGAACAACTACGGCAACTTTCAACCGGGCGTCGCGCTCTCCGATCTGCTCACCGATCAGATCGTGAACGGCGGCAAGTTCGACGTGATGGACCGCAAGAGTCTCGATTCGACGCTGCAGGAGCACAAGCTCAACGCCAGCGGTGAGGTCGACCCCACCACCGCGATCTCGGCCGGGCGTCTGATCGGCGCACGCTACCTCATCTCGGGCAACGTGATCCAGCTCTCTCAGACCGGTGCGAGCGGCGCGGGCGCGGGCGGCCTCATCGGCGGCGTCGCGGGGGGGATCCTCGGCGGCGTGCACACCAATCGCGTCACGATCAAAGTGGCGGTGAAGGTCGTCGATGCGCAGACCGGCCGCATCGTGCAGTCCTTCAGCGACGAGAAGACCGAGAGCGCGACCTCGATCAGCGGCGCCGGTTTCTCCGGTTACACCGCGGGCGGCTACTCGAACTCGCAGTTCGTCAGCTCGTCGATGGGCCACCTCATCAACGACGAGGCAATCCTGATCGCCCAGCATCTCGATCCTAGCCGGTTCATCAGCGGCCCGGCCGCGCCGAGCCTTACCGGGCGCGTGATCGACGTCGACGGGGCGAACATCATCATCAACATCGGTTCGTCCAAGGGCGTTCAGGTCGGTGCATTCTTCGACATCGTCAAGGTCAAGCAGATCAAGGATCCCGACAGCGGGCGGATGCTGACCGCGAACGAGACCGTCGGGAAGATTCAGATCATGTCGGTCAGCGGAGACACGGCAGTAGGCCGCGTCGTCGCCGGTCACATCACCGTAGGCCTCTCCGCCGTCTCAGAGTAGCCACCCGCTGTCACCCTGAGCCTGTCGAAGGGCGGACTCGCTAGCGGCAACGCGATAACGGCGCGGTAACACCCGCGCGCGATCATGCGCGGGTGGAGGGCTTCGACGGTCTGCTGCGCGACGCGCTGCTCGTCACCGCGCTGATCACGCTGCCGGTCCTGCTCGTCGCGACGGCGGTCGGCGCGTCGGTCGCGATCGTGCAAGCGGCGACGCAGGTTCAAGAACAGACGCTCACCATGCTGCCCAAGATGCTGGCCGTCGGCGCGATCATCGCGGTCTTCGGCCACTTCGGGCTGGGGTTGTGCGCGGCGCTGTTCCGCGAGGCGTTGACGACGATGCCGCTGCTGGTGCGCGGGTGACGCAGACGACGCTGCTGGTGTTCGCGCGCGCCGCCGGGCTCGTCGCGCGCGCACCGGGCTTCGCGCACCCGTCCGTCCCGCCGGTGGTGCGAGCGGCGTTCGCGCTCGCCTTGGCGTTCGCCGTGGCGCCGTCGATCGCGCCGGTCCGCACGCTCGATCTCGCCGCGTTCACCGGCGCGGTGGCGGCCGACTTCGCGCTCGGAGCCGCGATCGGTTTCGGTGCGTCGCTGTTGTACGACGGCGCATACTTCGCGGGCCGCACCATCGACGACTACCTCGGCGTCCGCGGCAGCATGCCGGGCGCGCACGTGACCAGCGCGCAAGCCTTCGGGCGGCTCTGGTCCTCCGTCTTCCTCGCCGCGTTCGTGCTGCTCGACGGTTGGGTGCCGGTGGTCCGTGCGTTCGCCGGCTCCTTCGCCCACGTCGCGCCCGGCGCGTTCGTCGACGGCGCCGGCTGGATGCGCTATGCGCTCGCGCTGCCGGCGACGATCCTACGCGCAGCCTTCATCGTCGCGGCACCGGCCATTGCCGTCGCGGCCGCGCTGCAACTCTCGCTCGCGGCGGTCGCACGCGTCGTGCCGCGGTTCTCGAGCTTCACCCTCGCGTTTCCGGCCGTGTTCGCCGCCGGGCTGCTGGTCACGATCGCGACACTCGCCGCGCTCGCTCCGCTCGGCGCGCGCCCGTGGCTGATCGTACCCTGGAGCGCGCCGTGAGCGGCTCGGACGACAAGCGCTTCGACCCGACCGCGTCGCGACGCGAGCGGGCCAAACGCGAGGGCAACGTCGCGCAGTCGACAGAGCTGAGCGGGATGGCGGCATTCGCGGCGTCCACGCTCGCGACGATGTTCGCCGTTCCGATCGGCGCCGGCGCGGTCGCGGTCGTGCTGCGCGACGTCGCCGCGCATCCGCTCGCGCGTGCGACATCATCGGCGTTCGCGGGCGCCGCGCTGGCCGCGTTGCTACCGGCCGCCGCCGCCGCCCTCGCCGGAACCGCAGCATCCCTCGCGCAGCGCGGCGGGCTGCACCTTGTGGGTCTGAAGGTCGACGCCAAGCGACTCGATCCGGTCGCCGGGCTTAAGCGCATGGCCGGCGGTGAGACGGTGGTCGCGGTCGGGCGCGCGGCGATCGGCTTCGTCGCGGCGCTCGCCGCGATCGCTCCGTCGGTTCGCGATGTCATCGGCGCCGGCGTCGTGCTCGGCACGCCGGGCGCCGCCGCGGGGCTGGTCGGGTCCGCCGCGCTGCGCGCCTGCGGCGGCGCGTTGGCCGTGGGCTTGGCCTTCGGCGTCGCCGACTACGCGCTGGCGCGGCGGCGCTGGCTGCGCGGCCTGAGGATGTCGCTGCACGAGATCAAACGCGACGCCAAAGAGAACGAAGGCGACCCGCAGGCGCGGGCGCGGCGCAAAGGGACGCACCGCGCGATCGTACGCGGCGCGATCGGCCGGGTGCGCGAGGCGTCGTTCGTCGTCGTGAATCCCGTCCACGTCGCGGTCGCGCTGCGCTATGCGCCGCCGAGCGTTCCGGTGCCGGAGATCCTGGTCAGGGCACTCGACGATGCGGCGTTGCGCGTACGCGCGATCGCCCGCGAATGCGAGATCCCGACCGTCGAGAACGCCGCGTTGGCCCGATTGCTCTACGCGCAGGGCGAGACCGGCCGCGCGATCCCGGCCGATGCGTACGTCGCGGTCGCGCAAGTCATCGCCGCGCTGAGCCGCGACGGTTTGCTCGCTTGACGAACCGTCTCACCAGCGCGTTCGCGGTCGCCGTGCTGGGCGTCGTCGCGATCCTGATCGTTCCGCTGCCGCCGCCGCTGCTCGACGGACTCCTCGCGCTCAACATTTTCGGCTCGTCGCTGGTCCTGCTCGTGAGCCTGCGGGTCGATGAACCGCTGGAGTTCTCGGCGTTCGCGCCGACGCTGTTGCTCGCGACGCTGTTCCGGCTGTCGCTCGACGTGAGCGCGACGCGGCTGATCCTCACCCAGGGGCACGAAAGCGGCGGGGTCGGCGCGTTGATCCCGGCCTTCGGCGAGTTCGTCGTGCGCGGCAACGTGGTCGTCGGGTTGATCGTGTTCGCGATCCTGATCATCATTCAGTTCGTGGTGATCGCCAGCGGCGCGCAGCGCGTCGCCGAGGTCTGCGCCCGTTTCACGCTCGATGCGATGCCCGGAAAGCAGATGGCGATCGACGCCGACCTGCACGCCGGTTTGCTCGACGCCGACGTCGCGCGGCGCAAGCGCGCGCGCGTTCAACGCGAGGCCGATTTCTACGCCGCGATGGACGGCGCCGGAAAGTTCGTCAAGGGCGATGCGGTCGCGGCGCTGGCGATCGTCGCGCTCAACCTCGTCGGCGGGATCGCGGTTGGGACGCTGTATCATGGCATGGCGCCGCTCGAAGCGATCCAGACCTTCGCGATCCTGTCGATCGGCAACGCGCTGCTCACCACCCTGCCGGCGTTTCTGATCTCGACGGCGATGGGATTGATGGTCACGCGCGTCGCCGGCGACGGCGCGCTGGGCGTCGATCTCGCCGCGCAGCTCCTGGCGCGGCCCGACGTGTTGCGCGTCGCGGCTGCCCTGGTGTTCGCGCTGGCCTTCGTTCCGTCGTTTCCCGGACCGCTCTTCGCGTCGCTCGGCATCGTCGCGTTCGGCGGGGCATTTTTAGCCGAGCGACAACGCGCGCGCGTCGAGGCGGAGGCGCGCGCGGCGCACGAACGGCGCCGGCGCGAAGCCGTGCGCCGGCCCGAGACGGCGTTCGGCCTGGTCGGGGTCGACGCGCTCGCGATCGACGTCGGGGCCGACCTGTACTCGCTGCTCGTCCCGCCGAACAGCGACGCGCTGCTCGACCGCGTCGCCGACGTGCGGCGGGCGCTGGCGGCGGAAACCGGCATCGTCATTCCCGGCGTGCGCTTGCGCGACGACCCGCTGCGCGACCCGCGCACCTACGCGTTGCGCGTGCGCGACCGCGTCGTGGCGCAGGGCGTCGTTCGGCTCGACCGGCTGGTCGCCGTCGGTAACGCCGACGTGCTCGCGCGCGTGGGCGGCGAACCGACCGTCGAGCCCGTCTACGGGCTGGAGGGGCGCTGGATCGGCGAGGATGAACGCGAGCGCGCGCAACAGGGCGGCGCGCTGACGTTCGACGCGATCTCCATCATCGGCTCGCACTTGGCCGAGGCGGCGCGCATGCACGCCGCCGAGCTGTTCGGCCGCCAAGAGTTCCAGACGCTGGTCGAGCACTTGCGCGCGTCGGTGCCGTCGGTGGTAAAGGACGTCGGCACGGAGCTGTTGCCGATCGCGGTCGCCCACCGCGCGATCGTCCACTTGTTGCGCGAGCGCGCGTGGCCGCGCGACGCGATCGCGGTGTTCGAAGCGCTGGTCGACGCCGCCGCGACGACGCGCGATCCGCGCGACCTGGCCGAGGCGGCGCGCCGGACGATCGTCCCGCAGCAGCTCCGCCGGGACGGCATCCAGGTGTTGCGCCCGCTGATCTTCGCGCCGCAGTTCGAGGCCGAGCTGGCACGAATGTGGTCGAGCGACGGTGGCCTCGCTCCCGATCCGGCAACGGCGCTGCACGTGCGCGATACGATCGCGCGCTACGCCGCCGATCCCGCGTACGCGCCGCACGTGGTCGTCGTCACCGTGCCGCTCCGCTCGCTGCTGGCGGAGTTCCTGGACCGCAGCGCGCCCGGCATATCGGTCTATGCCTATGCCGAGCTGCCGCCGGACATCGCGCTCGAACCGGCCGGGATCGTGAGCCCGCCTCCCGGCGTCGAGCAGGCCCTGCCCGCGGTGACGGAGGATCGCGTGGCATGACCGCTCTGTATGCGTTGCCATCCTGGCTCGTGCTCATCCTCGGCGTCGCGCTTGCCGTCGTGCTGGCCTGTGGTGGCCAACTGCTGGTGCACCGCTACGTCGCCGACGCGAATTTCCTGGACGACAACGACCTCAACGGCTACATCAGCGGCACGATCGTGACGCTCTTCGCGGTGCTGATCGGTTTCGTGACGGTCGTCGTGTGGCAGCAGTACGACTCGATGCGGGATCGCGTCGCCGCCGAAGCATCCGACGTCGCCGGCGTCTGGCACGACGCGGTCGGCCTCGACCCGCGCGCGCGGTCGGCGGTGCGCAAGGACATGCTCGGCTACGTCAAGTTGATGATCGCCGAGGAGTGGCCCGCGATGCGCACGGGGCACGTGAGCCCGCAGGGCGTCCGCGCTCATCATGGACGCGACGACCGACGTCGGCGGCATGAACGCCAAGACCAACACGCGAGTCCAACGCGCAGGTGACGATCGTCGGGCTGCTCAACGGCCTGCACGCCGAACGCGATCAGCGTCTCGAGGCGAACCAGTCGCCGGCCGTCTCGGGCTTCATGTGGGCGATCATGCTGTTCGGCTCGTTCGCCGTCGTCGTGTTCTGCTACATGTTCGGCGCGTCGCACCACGTCACGCATCTGATCATGACCGGACTGGTCGCGGGGGTCATCGCATCGATGCTGATCCTCACGTTCGAGCTGCAGTACCCGTTTCGCGGCGACAACGGGATCTCGCCCGCCGTGTGGACCGGCCTGCTCGCGCACATCCAAGACATGGACGAACACGGCATCCCGGCGATGCGAATGTGAGACCGGACATGCGACTCCGTTGGTCGTCCCGGTTGGGGCCGCTGCATTGCGATCATAGGCAGTCGACAATTCGTTTTCAATCATCGTCCGGCGCGCGATCCGATGCTTCTTGATGGATGAAAAATGACGCGTCACGCGCTGATTGAAGCGGCACGAAGACTCGCGGGCCTTGGTTGAAATCGAGACAGTCACTCAGATCGTTCGATCGTCGGTCAGCAGCGGCGAGCGGTGCTAAGTCGAACGCGGTCTCGACGAAGTGCAGCAAGCTTCCAAACTCGTACTGGGTGTGAACGACCGCGCCGTGTCGCGCATAAGGCGACACGACGATCAGTGGGACGCGAACACCGAGGCCATCGAAATCGAGTTGTGGAGGCGCGACATGGTCGTACCATCCGCCGGAGTCGTCCCAGGTTATAAGAACGACGCTATCGTTCCAGAAGCGGCTCTCCCCGACGGCATCGACAACCGACGTAACCCAGTCCGGCCCGGTCCGGCTGTGGTTGAGGGAGTGATCGGAGTTCTTCCAGTCGGGAATCACCCAAGAGACGTTGGGGAGTTTACCGCTTCGCACGTCCCTCAAGAATTGTGAGCTGGGCGAGATTACATTCGTCGACCAGTCCGGGCCGTATCGCGAGTGCGCGATGGCATCGTAAGACGACCACAATTGCCCGAACTCCGGGGTCTCCATCGGCGAGCGACGAGGACCGCGTCGCGACTTGAGAAAGCGCTGCCAAGTGGCGAGCGAGTCAACCTTTGGTGCGTAGTATGCCCAACTGAGTGATTTTGCGTCCAGTTCGTCGCCGATCGTAGCGAAGTCGAAACAGGGAAACACCGCACCATCAGGCTTTCTGTGCGCGCTCAACGTCAACACGCGTGTCGGTGAAGCCGCGTCGCAGCCCCACGGACGACCGTTCGGGACGTTCGCGGCGTGCCCGGCCTGTGCCGAGATGAGATATAAATGGGCCGCGAAGCTTTGGTCGATATTGCTTTGAAACATACGGTCGGCCAAAACGTACTGGCGCGCAAGCTCGAAGTATTCAGCAGATTCGGATGGCGGCACAAATGCGTACACAGGGTATTGTACCGCGGCCAGCGGGACGTGATACGCACCGCGCGGGCCGATTCTGCGCATGTCGAAGCCATCCATCTTACCATGGTCGTATGACCGCTCGAAGTCTCGATAGCCGTTACTGATATCGTAGTCTGCGGTCAACGAGACTGGCTCCAGCCGAACATGCTCGCCATCATGAGACCATCCGTAGCTCGCGGTGTCCGCTCCAGGGTATCCGTGGAAGAGATTGTCGAAGCTGCGATTCTCTTGCACGACGATGATCACGTGACGAACGTGGTTGCGGACGTCGCGTCGAAACGTTGCATCGCGGGAGCACCCTACGAGCGTCAAGGCAAGGCATAGCGGAACGGGTGGGGTGCCTGCATCGTGGGCCGCCGGAAAAGACCCATGGCAAGTCGCTCCCGATTACGTCTTTTGGAAATCCAGCCTGGCGAACCAGAGGAAGACAAACGACGTGACCATCGAGTGCGCATTCTCGGGCATCTGCACGTCTACTCCGTCCTGCCCCGCAAACCAAGAGTACTGCATACCTCCCGGTGAAGGCCTGTCGATCGGCGGTGGCATCGGCGGAGGCGGCACTGGTGGCGGCGGAGTCAGAACGCCTCCCCAGCCACAGTCCTATTCGACAACGCCAAACCCGGCCTGGAACGATAAACCCAATCCATGCCCCACGGATTTGAGCTATGCCTTTGTATCTGGGGAATGCCAGGGCTACGCAGGAACGGTCTTCGTAGCATGGGTTCCCCGGAATGGCCTTTACTTCACCCTCGGCTACGGAACGTCGTATTCCTATGGGAATGGTCGCTACACGCTCGTCATAACGAACCCGTCGGGCACTGGCGCGATTTCCTTCGTCTGCGGATACCAAAGCGTCGCGCCTGGCGAAAGCGGTGCCGGTGGCGGCAATGAGTCTGCACCCGTTTTCAGCGTAAGCTTCCGTGGACCGCAATCCGCGTTCTCTCAAACACACTGCATTCTCAAGCAGATTGGAACAACGAACACGTGGGGAGCGACCGGGATCGGTATACTGTAGCATGGGTGATGAGGAAGCATTCGCAGCGGAAGAGCGCCGGTGGCCCTGGGCCGTCTACGGTCGAAGACAGGACGGCTCCGAAATGTCTGCGTGGTACGAAACCGAGCATATCGCCTCGCTCGTCGCCGACGTCATGATGGGACGCCGCGATGCGAACGTACTGCCATCTGGAACAATGCTGATCGAATCGAATACATCGCCCTTCGTCTCCGTCACGGTGCGAAAACGGGACTCGGGCTAACGTAGACGACCGGCGATGGCTGCGCGTCGCTTCGGTCGACTCTCCGTAACGCCGGTAGGGCGGCGCGCTCGGCGGCCGAACTCCAAAGGGACGGGTCATCGCCAGGAGGCTGAAGTGCGGTTCGCGGTCGGGGTGCTCGTGCTCGTTTTGGGCGCCCTCGGGTCAGGTTTCTCGCCGGGGTTCGCGCAGGCGCAGCGCGGCTATCTCATGCCGGTGGTCGGCCGGGTCATCTCCGTCGACCGAGCGAGCGGTCGCATCGTTCTGCGCCACGGCATGCTCGAAACCGTCGACGCGGGCGACGTCACGTGCACCGTCCCGCCCGGCCGGTTGCGCTACATTCAGCCCGGGATGGAGCTCTCCGCCGTCGCGGATACCCGGCACCGCACCTGGCGGCTGAGCGATGTGCGGCGCTTTCGCACCGACGGCGGCGCGCCGTCGGCACCGTCGGGGGTCGCGAGCGACCGCTTTTCCCAGCGAATTGTAAGTCAAGGAATCGAAGCGCCGGGGGTATAGTCAGCGGACAATGGCAGACGCTGAGCCCCAGAGCCAGAGCCCGCCGCGTCGCTCGCTGTGGCGACGCGCCGTCCCGTACGTGCTGTCGTGCGTGCTGGTCGGAGTCGGCCTGTTCTTCGGTTCGGTCGCCCAGCGGATGGTGACGCACCAGGAGACTTTCGCTGACGCTGTGGTGCGTCAGATCGTGCACGTGCCGACGCCGCAAGAAGTCTTTCACCGCGACCGCATCTACGTGATGCTGCTCGGGATCGACTACGACTACGACGACAAGGATCAGCCGTTCTCGTCGCACGCGCGCAGTGACACGATCATGGCGGCCGGCATCGACTTCCCGTCCAAGAGCACGCGCCTGGTCTCGGTGCTGCGCGATACCGACGTGACGATCCACGGCCGTGAGACCAAGATCAACTCCGCGTTCTCGGAGGGCGGCGTGGTGCTCGCGGATTCGGTCGTCGGCGATTTTCTGGGCATGCCGGTCGAGACGAACGGCAAGCATTTCGACCGCTATGTCGTGGTGCGCGTGAACGCGGTCAAGGACTTCGTCGACGCGATCGGCGGGATCGACGTACCCGTCACCGAGACGATGAACTACGACGACACCTGGGGCCATCTGCACATCCACTTCAAGCCCGGCATGTATCACATGAACGGCGAGCAGGTTCAGGGGTACTCGCGCTTCCGGCACGACGAGTGCAGCGATCCGTGCCGCACCAAGCGCCAGCAGCAAGTCATGCGCATTCTGGCCAACAAGCTCACCCACGACAAGTTCAACGATCTCGCCCATATCGGGCAGTTGATCGGGGTGTTCCGGCGCGACGTCACCACAAACTTGACCACCGACGAGCTCAAGGCGCTGGCCTGGTCGTTCAAGGATGCGAAGGTCGCGGACCTCGCGCATGCCGACACGATCGGATACGTCGACCTCAAGCAAACCCTCGACGGCGAGACCGTCATCCCGAACGAACGGCAGAAGACGCAGCTCGTGGCCGACCTTCTCGGACCGTATCAGGCGCCGCAGGCGGTGCCCTCGCCGGCGCGCGCGGTCGCGGCGGTGGTTCCGTCGGCCGTTCACGTCGTGGTCGAGAACGGCAGCGGGATTCGCGGCGCCGCGACCGTGGTGGCGGCGGCGCTCAAGACGCGCGGCTACATCATCGACGGAATCGCCAACGCCGATTCGTTCAGCTACGACACGACGCTGATCCGGACGTCGGCGGCCGCGCTCGACGCGGGAGCACGGCTGCGCGCCGACATCGGGATCGCGGGCGCGTCGGTCGCACCGCAGACGACCAAGGCGGCCGCCGCTGACGGCGCCGTCCACGTGATCGTCGGCAAGGACTACGCGCAGCAGGCGCAGGCCGCGACTGCGGCGCCGTAACATCGCGCAGATGATCCGGTAGGAGGCGGCGTGAACGCGTTGCCGACGGAGGCTGAGGCGCTCGTTTCGCGGATCGAGGGGATGTTGGCGCAAGCCGAGCAGCTTCTCGCCTCAGGCGGGAGCGACGAAGCCGCCTACGCGCTGCGGGAGACCGAGCGTCGGTATCTGCCCGACACGCTCAAGGCGTATCTGGACGTGCCGCCGGCCCGGCGTGACGAGACGGCGGCCGTGATGCTCGTCGAACAGCTCCGGCTGCTCGAACGGGCGACGGCGCAGCGGCTCGGCGTGCTCGCCGAGAGCGCGCAGATCGCCTTGGCCGCCAACGGCGCGTTCCTCACCGAACGCTTCGGCCCGCTCGAGACCCTGCCCGAAGCGCCGGCGACGGAGGCGCTCGATCCCTCGACCGCGCCGCCCGCGACCCTCGTGCGGCGCCTGTTCGAACGCCTCGAAGCGCAGACGGGTCCCGAGCCGGGCGCGATCCTCGAACGCGCCGGCGAACAGCTGGTCGCCGCCTTTCCCGCCATCGCCTCGGTGCGGCGCGCCGGTTTCCTGGGACGGGGTCCGGTCGAGGAGGTCGCGCTCGACGTCCCGCGCCGCGACGACCTGCTGCGCTACGCGCTGGCACGTACGCGCCAAGGCGGCGTCGAAGCGACCGTGACGCGTTTTCTGCGCGGCATCAAGAACAAGACGCTGGCCGTCGACGTCGCCGACTGGACCCGGGGCTTGATCGAAGACCTGGGCGCCTACGTCGAGCGCGAGCGCGGCGCGCACGACACCCTCAGCCGGCTTTTCAGGGAGAGACGATGAGCTTTTTCGGTATCGGAAACAAACCCGGGCAGCAGCAGCAAGGGCAGGCGTCGGAAGTGCGCGTCACGCAAGGCGGCGTCCCGCTCGACGCGGTCTCGCGGCTGCGCCGGATGCGCGGTGAGGGCGGCGCGCCGCTGTTCACCAGCGATCTGTCGGTCTCGGAGTTCGTCCTGCTCGAACAGATGGGCTGGCGGCCGCTGGGACTCGTGCTGGGCAGCTCGATCTACCACGTCGGCATCCAATACGGCAACTTCTATCAGAACCAGGAACTGCCGTATTTGAGCGCCGCGATGTACGAGGCGCGCGAGCTGGCGATGAGCCGGATGGAAGAAGAGGCCGACGTGCTCGGTGCCGACGGCATCGTCGGCGTCCGGCTCGAGGTCGGCGGTTACGCATGGGCCGAGAACGCGCTGGAGTTCACCGCGATCGGGACCGCCGTGAAGGCGCCGCCCGGCGACGCGGTCTGGCGCACGCGCGACAACAAGCCGTTCACGTCGGACTTCTCGGTGCAAGACTTCTACAAGCTCGTCACCTCGACGGGATACGTTCCGCGCGAGCTCGTGCTCGGCAACTGCGTCTATCACATCGCGCATCAAGGTTTCATGCAGCAGATGCGCACGATCGGCAACAACATCGAGCTCGGCAATTATACCGAAGCGATCTACGACGCGCGCGAGCTGGCGATGTCGCGCATGCAGGCCGAAGCGGAGACGCACGGCGCCGACGGGATCGTCGGAATGCAGATCGTCGAGAAGACCCACATCTGGAGCCCGCACGTGATCGAGTTCATGGCGATCGGCACCTCGGTCGAGAAGCGCGGCGAGCCCAAGGGCGTCGCGTTGACCTTCCAGGTTGGGCTCAACGACTGACGCGATGGGTGGATTCGGCGACCTGTTCGGGAGCTTGGGCGACCTGTTGGGCGGTCTGGGTGACGTCGTCGGCGAGCGCGCCTCCGAGGCGGTCATCGAAGCGGGCGTCGGGGCATTCGGCGGAGACTCCGGACGCGCGAGTTACGACCAGACCGCGACGGTTGACCGCCGGCTGGCCGGTGCGCCGCGCGCGCTGAACGTCAACGACATCTAGTGGGTTCGCCGCGGGCGAACCCGTCGCGTTCGGCCGTACGGCCGAGCCGCCGTGAAAGGTGATCCTTTGTCACAAGAACTCCAGCCGCCGATGCTCACGCCGCCCGAACCCGTCGCGGCGGTGGCGGTGTCCGACGCCATCGGTAAAGTACCGGTTCCGGTCGACGAACGCGCGCGCCTCGACGCGGACGCGACGCAGCTGGCGCGCGAGCTGGCCGAGCTCTCGCCCGACAGCGACGCGTACAAGCAGCGCGTGCGGACGCTCGAAGCCCTGGCGAACGCCGACATCACGCGCTCGGCCGGCGTGTCGAACCGGATGCTCGAGCGGCCGACCCGCGCCATGGCGACGCTGAGCGAAGGATCGCCGGTCGCGAAGTCGCTGCTCGACTTGCGCGGAACGATCGAGAAGCTCGATCCCTCGCATCAGGGCGACCTGTTCTCGCCTAAGAAGCTGCTTGGCGTGCTGCCGTTCGGCAACAAGCTACGGGACTATTTTCGCGGCTACGAATCGTCGCAAACGCATTTGAACGCGATCATCGAGAGCCTGCGGCGCGGCAAGGACGAGCTGCTGCGCGACAACGCGTCGATCGAGCAAGAGAAGGCGACGATGTGGACGCTGATGGGCGAGCTCGAGAAGCACGGCTACCTCGCGCGCGCGCTCGGCGATGCGCTCGACCGCGAGGTCGAGACGCTGCGCGCGAACAACCCCGACCGCGCCCGCGTGCTCGCCGAGGACGCTCTGTTCGCCGCGCGCCAGAAGCAGCAAGACATCGCCACCCAGTTGGCCGTGAACGTCCAAGGCTACATGGCGCTGGACTTGATCAAACGCAACAACGCCGAGCTGGTCAAAGGCGTCGACCGCGCGACGACGACCACGGTCGCGGCGCTGGAGACCGCGATCGTCACCGCGCAAGCGCTCGCCAACCAAAAGCTCGTGCTCGATCAGATCGGCGCGCTGCGCACGACGACCTCGAATTTGATCCTCTCGACGTCGCAGATGCTGCGCCAGAACGCCGGCCGCATCCAGGAGGGCGCGACCAACCCGACCGTCGACATCGACAAGCTCAAAGAGGCGTTCGCCAACGTGCGCGCGACGATCGACGGGATGGCCGACTATCGCATCAAGGCGCTCTCGTCGATGGAGCGCACCGTCGACACGCTCGGCGAAGAGGTCGGCAAGGCCAAGAGCTATCTCCAGACGCGCCGCGAGGTGAACGAGATCCCGCCGCCGCCGTCAGCGGGAGTGTTACCGCCGTCCTCGAGCTAGCCGATGCCGTTGCGGGCCAAGCCCGCGCAGCGCGCGCAGCGGCCCGACACGACGAGCGCCGCGTCGACGCCGCTGTAGCGGTAGTCCTGCGCGACCGCCATGGCGAGCGCGGCGACTTGCGGCGCGGGGATGTTGATGATCTCGCCGCACGCCAGGCAGACGAGGTGGTGGTGCTTGTCGAGCGCGGCTTCGTAGCGCGCCGCGCCGCCGTGCGCGAACACCTGAACCAGCCCGATCGCGCGCAAGATGTCGAGCGTGCGGTAGATCGTGCCCAAGCTCACTGCGGGAAGCTCGGCGCGCACGCGCTCGTGAATCGTCTCCGCCGTGAGGTGCGCGCCGTCCTCGAGGGCGCGCAGGATTGCGGCCCGTTGCTTGGTCAGGCGGTAGCGCGTCTGAAGGAGTCCTGCATCGACTCCCTTGCCGTCGGTCACTTGACGACCCCCGTGATCCCGACCGCACCCGCCTTCGGTCGGACGACCGCAGCGCCGTTTGACGCTGTCCGCCCCCCATGCTACGATCCGGGGGTTCTCCCCTTCCCTGCCCTTCGACAAGCTCAGGATGACCGAGTTGTGGCTCACGATCAGAGAGCCGTGGCTCACGATCACATCCGAGCGTCGGGGCTGTCAGCGCTGAAACGGTAATGTGGAATAAGCTCAAGAGGCCGCTTCAAGCGGTCCTCCTGTTGGCCTTGGTCGGCCTCTGCGCGTGGGCGGTCACGCCCATCCAGAAGAAGATCCACCTGGGCCTCGACCTGCAGGGCGGCGCGCGCGTGCTGCTTCAGCTCGAGACGACCAAAGACGTCCCGCAGATCACGGCGGACGCGCAGAACCAAGTCGAGCTGGTCATCCAGCGGCGCGTCAACGGGATGGGCGTCTCCGAGCCCGTCATCTCGAAGGTCGGGCTCGAACCGCTTGCTCGTCGAGGTGCCGGCCGTCAAGAACGCCGACGAGCTCGAGCGCTTGCTCAAAGAAGCCGCCGTCCTCGACTTCAAGATCTGTCCGCCGGCGGTCGCCCAGCGCGCCGCGACCGACAAGAAGTACGCCAACGACGTCAACGGCGCGTACAAGGATTGCGGCCCGGTCGTCTACACCGGCGCCGAGCTCAAGAGCGCGTCGCCGGGCTTCGGCCAAGGCGGCGAGCCTCAGGTCGACTTCACCACCAAGAACCCGACCAAGTTCGCCAACCTCACCCGCGACCACATGGGTCAGCTGCTCACGATCTTCCTCGATCACAAGTACGTCAGCTATGCGAGCATCGAGGGCGTCATCTCGACCGACGGGATGATCCACGGCTCGTTCACGGAAGATCAGGTCGCCGAGCTCTCCAACGAGCTCAACGCGGGCGCGCTGCCCGTGCCGCTCACGATCATCGAGAAGGACGACGTCGGCGCGACGCTGGGTCAGGAAGACTTGCAGAAGTCGCTCGTCGCCTCGATCATCGGCCTCGCGCTCGTGCTCGTGTTCATGATCGTGATGTACCGCCTGCCGGGCGTGCTGGCCGACGTCGCGCTGTTCGTCTACGTGCTCATGCTGCTCGCGCTGCTCTCGGTCGCGCATGCCGTCCTCACCCTGCCCGGGATCGCCGGCTTCGTGCTCTCGATCGGCATGGCGGTCGACGCCAACGTCCTGATCTTCGAGCGCATCAAGGAAGAGCTGTGGGCCGGCAAGTCGCTGCGCGCCGCCGTGCGCATCGGGTTCCAGCGCGCGTTCAGCTCGGTCTTCGACTCGCACTTCACCACGATCGTGGGCGCGGGCGTGCTCTACATGCTCGGCACCGGCACGGTCAAGGGCTTCGCCTACACGCTGTTCTGGGGAACCGTGTTCTCGCTGCTGACCGCCGTCGTCATCACCCGCTTCTTCGTGGACGTGGTGGTCGACAACAACCTGGTCACCTCGAAGGCGGCCTACGGCGCCGGCGGCACGACCGCCGTCCCCGTCGTCACGGCGGAGGTCGCACTAGATGTTCTTCCGTCGTCTCAACTGGAACGTCGTCGGCTGGTTCCGCATCGTCTCGGCGATCTCGTACGTCGTCATCGGCCTGGGCGTCGCGATGATGATCTACAACGTGGTGAAAACCGGCGAGCCGCTGCGGCTGGGCCTCTCGTTCACCGGCGGCACCGACGTCACGGTCAAGTTCACCCAGCCGGTCACCAAAGACGCCCTCGTCGCGGCGCTGGCCGGGATCAAGGTCACCGACGCGCAGGTCAACACGCTCTCCAAGCCCGGTGAACCGCCGAACGAGCGCTGGACGATCGAGACGCAGACCGATTTCGGCAACAACTCGACCGCGCTTGGAGGCCGCGCTCGGCAACCTTGCGCCGGTCGACGCACAGTCATCGCAGATCTCGACGGTCGGTCCTTCGCTCTCGCACGAGTACCTGCTCAACGCGATCAAGGCGCTGGTGATCGCGATCTCGATCCAGTTCCTGTACATCGCGTTCCGCTTCGGCTGGAACCTGATCTTCGGTTGGGTCTGCGTGGTCGCGCTGGTGCGCGACTCGCTGATGATGATCGGGATCTACGCGCTCGCCGGAAAGCGGGTGGACGACGCCTTCTTGGCCGCGGTCTTGACCGTCATCGGGTACTCGGTCATGGATACGATCGTCATCCTCGACCGGATCCGCGAGAACGTCAAGCTGATGGACGGCAAGCCGTTCGACGAGATCGTCAACACGTCGATCCTGCAGACGATGACCCGCTCGGTCAACACGCTCGCGACGGTGGTCATCACGCTCGTCGCGCTGCTGGCCTTCGGCGGGGCCTCGCTGCAGAACTTCGCTTTCGCGCTGCTGGTCGGCATCTGCTCGGGCGGTTACCATTCGATCTTCTTCTCGGCGCCGCTGGTCGCGGTGCTGCAGAAGCGCGCCAAGCGCAGCAGCATCTTCCGCCGCTCGTCGCTCTCGGCGCAGCCGAAGACCGTCGCCGCCGCGCGCGGCGCCGCCAACTCGGCGGCCGCGCAGCGCGACCGCGAGCAGATCGCCGCGGCCCGGCGCGCACGGCGCGATCTGGAACGGCAAGGCGCCTCGCGCCGCACCACGCAGCCGCCGCGCTATCGGCGCAGCCAGCAAGAGATCGACTTCGAGAAGCTCGAGAACCGCAACTTCGGCGCGGAGCTGCCGCGCAAGCCCGAACCCGAGCCGACGGCCGCGAACCCGAGATGGTCGATCCGCTCGACGCGCAGTCGTTGGGTCTGCACGACGAGGCGGCGGAGCTCGGTCACGAGGAGATCCGGCTCGACCTGGGCGACGATCCGGCGAGCCCCGGCCGCGCCCGAACACAAGACCATTCCGTAGTGGATTCGGCTTCGCCGCCGAATCCGCCGCGTTCGCGCTCCGCGCGACCGCCGCGGCCAAGAAAAAACTGCCGCCGCCGACGCCGTCGGAGGCCGCGTTCGAGCGGCTCCTGGCGGCGTTTCCGTCGCCTGACATTCGCATGGTGACGGCGAGACGGTCGTCCTTCGACAGGCTCAGGACGACCGGACGCGCTCAGTGCCGACGCGCGCCCTTCGACAAGCTCAGGATGACACGGGACAGGCTCAGGATGACGCCGAGGTCGGCGCGTTTCTGGATGAGCTGTATGCGAAGGCGCGGTCGTTTCTGGCGCGTGATGCGTTCGCGACGATCGGCGACGCGACCGGCTTCAACACCAAGGTCGTGGGGGTCACCTTCGAGGGCCGTCAGGACGTCGTCACGTCGCTGCGCGCCGGGCGACGCGCTCGAGCTGCGGCGCGATCCCGCCAACGCCCACGATCCCAACGCGATCGGGGTGTGGTACGGGGCCTTGCAGCTCGGCTTCGTGCGGCGCGAGATCGCGGCGCGCATCGCGCCCAACGTCGATGCCGGCGAGCGCTACACGGCGGAGGTAACGGTCGTCACCGGCGGCGGAACGCGCAGCCACGGGATCAACATCTACGTCACGCGCGTGCGCGCCGCGGCGTCGCGCAGCGAGCCGGTCCGCGGCTCGGCCGCGCGCGACGACGTGCTGCGCGCGCTGATCGGCGACGCAACAGCTGCGCGACGCGCAGCGCGCGGTGCTGGAGCGGCTCGACGCCGGGCGCAACGTGCTCGCGGTGTTCGGCACCGGCCGCGGCAAGTCGCTGTGCTTCCAGTACCCGGCCGCGGTGCGCGCGCTGGAGAGCGGCGCGAAGACCCTGGTGCTCTATCCCCTGCGCGCGTTGGCGAACGACCAGTTCGACGCGCTCGAGCGGCGGCTCGGGCCGCTCGGGCTGCGCATTCACCGCGCGAACGGCGCGATCGATGCCGGCGAGCGCGCCGCGCTCGACGCGGCGCTGGAGAGCGGCGAGTGGGACCTGATCTGCGCCACGCCCGAGTTCGTGCAGTTCCACCTCGAACGCTTCCGCGCCGCGGCGTCGCGTCCGTCGCTCGTCGTCGTCGACGAGGCGCACCATCTGTTCGAGTCGACGCACCGCCCGGCCTATCGCCGGATCGGCGAGTCGATCGCCGCGCTCGGCGGCGCGCAAGTGCTCGCGCTCACGGCGACCGCCGGCGACGAAGCGTTCGCCAAGATTCGCGCCGCGCTGCGCATCGACGCCTGGGTGATCGACCCCACCGTGCGCGACAACCTGCACGTCGTCGACGCGCGCGGGACGACGAACAAGGTCGCCTACATCGAGCGCATCGTGCGCGCCGGCGAGAAGGCGATCGTGTACTGCAATTCGCGCGCCGAGTCGACCAAGGTCGCCGAGAAGCTGCGCGCGTCGGCCGCCCCTCCCTTCGACCCTTCGACATGCTCAGGACAGGCTGAGCTCAGGGCAGGCTCGGCGATCGCCTTCTACCATGCGGGCGTGGGAAACGCCGAGCGGGCGCAGGTCGAGCGCTGGTTCCGCGAGGGCGCGATCCGCGCGGTCGTCGCGACATCGGCGTTCGGCGAGGGGATCGACCTGCCCGACGTGCGCCACGTCTTTCTGTACCACCTGAACTTCGACTTCACCGAATTCAACCAGCAGGCGGGGCGGGCCGGGCGCGACGGCGCCGACGCGTCGATCCACCTGCTCTTCGGCGAGAAGGACCGCAACATCAACGACTTCATCATCGAGCGCGCGGCACCGACGCTCGAGACGCTGCGGCGGCTCTACGCGGCGATGAAGCGGTTCGCGTCGGACGGGATGCTGCGCACGACGTTCGCGGACGTGGCCGATACGCTCGCCTTCGACCGGGTCGACGGCAGCACCATCGGCGTCGCGGTGCGGATCTTCGCCGACGCCGGCCTGGTCGATGCTCGGCGAGGACGACGACGGCCGGTTCGTGCGGTTTCTGCCCGCCGCGCGGCAAGGTCGACCTTACGACGACCGAACGTTACGTCGAGGGCGAGGCGGAGCGCGACGCGTTCGCGCGCTTCTGCGACATCGCGCTCACGGCGTCGCCGCAGGTGCTGGAGGCGTTGATCGATCGTCCGATCTATCCGAGCAACGTTCCGCTGCTGCGCTGACGCCGGCGAGGCGCTCCTGGAGGTAGTCGTGGCGTTTCTCGAGCAGTCGCAGGTCGATGCGGCCGGCTTCGGGTTTGCCGAGCTCGTAGCCTTGAACGCCGCGCACCCCGGCAAACGCCGACGTCTGCGGCATGTGCGCTTTGGAGACGAAGTCCAGCATGTCCTGGGTCTCGATTCCTTCGGCGATCAGATAGCTGCCCGTCTCGCGCGCGATCGCGATGAGGCCGGCGAGAACGCCGCGCGCCTCGGTGTTCTCGATCGCGCGGGCACCAGCTCGCTGTCGAGCTTGACGAAGTCGAGGTGGAGCTTGCTCATGATTTCCAAGCCCATGTGCCCGCTGCCGATGTTGTCGAGCGCGATGCGCACGCCCAGCGCGCGCAGCTCGGTCGCGCGTTCGACGACGGCCGACGGTATCCTCGATCAGCGCTCGCTGATCTCGATGACGATCTGGTCGGGTCGCAGGCCGGCGGCGCGCACGGTCGCGACGAACTCGGCCGGATCGAAGCTGGGTGGGTGAGCGACTCGGGGCGTAGTTCATGAAGATGACCGAATCGGCCGGAAGGTTGGCGCTCGAGGCTGATCGCGTTGCGCGTGCACAGGCGGTCGAGCTCGGGCAGCTGCGTGGATCCGCTCGGCGACGTCGAACGCGTCCTTCGGCCCCGTCAAGCCCAGACCGGGCTGCGGGCGCATCAGCGCTTCGAAGCCGAGCGGACGCGTGCGTCTCCATGTCCCAAATCGGCTGGAACACGGTGGTCATCAGCTGCTCGGCGATCATCTTGCGCACGACGTCGCCCTTGGCCGGCTAGAACACGTTGAGCACGGTGCCGCTGTCGCGGAAGCAGACCGTTCGGTTTCGGCCGGTGCGTTTGGCTTCGTAGAGCGCCGCGTCGGCGAGATCGTACGAGCCCGCGACCAGCTCGGCACCGGCGAGGTTGACGTAACCGATGCTGACCGTCGCTCCCCTCAAGCGACGTCGCGAAACTCTTTTTGCAGTCGCGCCAACGCGGTGGCGGCCGCTTTGGGGTCGGCTTTCCGCCAGGATCAGCGCGAACTCGTCGCCGCCGATGCGATAACCGCGATCCTCGGTGCGCAGCTTGCGCAGCCGCTCGGCGACCTAGGCGAGAACCGCGTTGCCGTGCGAGTGGCCGCCCTCGTCGTTGACTTTCTTGAAGTCGTCGACGTCGATGAGCGCCAACGCGAGCGGATGGTTGTGGCGTGCGGCGCGCGCTCGTTCTCGTGCGAAGTCTTCGTGGAACGCTCGCTGGTTGCCGAGTTTGGTGAGATTGTCTGTCAGCGCCGCTGCCGAAAGCGCATCGACCGTCGCTCTAGCAGACGCCGTCGCCGCGAAGCGGTAAAGCCGGAGCATCACGACCAAGCCGGCCATCAGGGCGACGCGATTGCCGTTACCGAGAGGATCAGCCGCTCGGAGCGCAGCGCGATCGTTCGATTGAGCGTCAAATCACCGGCGCGCGGCTCGAGCGGTCTCGGCCGAGATGAGGTGCAGCCCCACGCGGATCCGAGCGACGTTCGGCAGGACGTTGCGCGCGGCGATCCGGGTCGCGCGCATACCGTCGCCGTGCGCGATCGCCGACCGGAACGTGCGCGCGGCGGCCAAGAATGCCCGATGGGCCGATGCCACCGAGCGCAGCGCCGGCGCGTCTTGCACTCCACCCTCGCGTCGCAGCCGGTCGAGTCCGGTCGCGAAGGCGTTACTCGCGCCGACAAAAGCAGCGGACGGCCGGTCGCCGTCGAGCGGTGCCGGCGCAAGGAGTTCGGCGTACTCGCGATCGACGGCATCCGACAACAGCGACGCGCCGGTCGCCTGCTCGAACGTGCGCCCCAGCAGCGCCGACGTTGCTTGGCTTCGAGACAGTGCAAAAGCGCCGCACACGCCCGTGGCGATGATCGCCGCGAACATGAGGCGCGAAGTAGCCGTTGGCGATGTAGAGCCGCTTGAAGAGCGCTGCCGGTTCCGGTGCACGGCGCGACGCTTGCTTGGGGCGCGCGGTGCGCAAGAAGCGCGTGAAGCCGTCGAGGAGCGCCGAGATCGGTCATTGCCGCCAGCGTACCGGCGGCGAGTAACGCCGCGGTAACGACCGCGAGCTTCAGCTTGCTTCGAGCAGCTGTTTCAGGTCGGAAGACGGCTCGACGTCGAGCTCGTCGTGCAGCAGCGCGCGGTAGCTGCGATACTCGAGGATCGCGGCGCCGCGGTCGTTGGCGGCCAGGTGGGCGCGGATCGCGACCCGCCGCGCGCCTTCGTCGAGCGGATCGAGCTTGGTGAGCATCTGGGCGATCGCGAGCGCGCGCACGTGGTCGCCGTGGCGCAGCGCCTGCGCGGCGATGAACGCGCCGACCTCGTGCGTGGCCGACTTCGAGGATGCGTTCGATCGGCTCGAACCACTCCCAGTTGGCGAAGAACGACGGCCGCCCGCGCGCCAGCCGCTCGAACATCTCCTCGAGCCGCGGTTCGTCGGCGTCGGCATTGCGCCGGATGCGCTCGAGCGCGCGCTTCGAGCGCGCGCAGGTCGACCTCGATCTCCGGCGCGAGCGTGTAGCCGCCGCGCGTGACGACGACGCGCCGGGATCGGCGAGCTGCTGGCGCGTGCGATGCACGCACATCTTGAGCGCGTTGTAGGCGGACTCGTCGTGCAGATCGGGCCACGACGCGGTCGACGAGCCGCTCGCGGCCGACCGGCTTGCGACTTCGATCGGCGAGCGCGACGATCAGCGCCAGCACGCCTTCCGAGACGTCGATCCGCTCCTCGCCGCGCGAGAGCGTGCCGTCGGCGAGCGAAACGACCAGCGGCGCGTCGTCCTTCGGTGCGACGATCGACTTGCGGTGGCGCAGGCGGTTGACCAGCGGCGCGAACATCCCGCGCGCCTCGCCGCGGTCGGCGAGCGCGGCGACCGCGTCGCGCAGCGGCGAGACGTCGATCGACTCGCTCAGCTCGCGCGCTTCGCGCAGTCGCGCGCGCGACGAACCCGAGCTTCTCCGCCGCGCAGACGCGAACGAGGATGCGGGTCAGCGGCTCGCCGGCGACGTCGGCCGGCGTCGAGCGCGGCTTGCGCGAAGCGCGCGGCGCCGCGCCGTCGTGCGCGCCGGCGGCGGCGAGCAAGAACGCGCGCGCGTCCCACAGCGGCGCGTCGCTGCGCCCGATGCGCGGTTCGCGCCCGTCGCTGGCCAGCGCGAAACGCAGCAGCGCCGGGATCTCGTTGCGCTCGACCAGCAGCATCAGCTCCTTGCGGTACGTCTCGAAGAGCTCGTCCTCGCCGGCCAGCCATGAGCCGAAGACCGCCTCAGCGAGCGCGAGCCCGATCACCGGCACCGCCCGGCCGCTGCGCGCCAGCGAGATCATCCGTTCGAGCGCTTCGTGCTCGACTTCCCAGCGCGCGCGCACGCGCGCCGCTTGCACCTCGATCCGGGTCAGCTGAGCCAGCCAAACCGCGTTGCCGTTGACTCGGCGCGGAGCGGTCGCCACAGCGCCATCGCCGCGTCGTAGCGCCCGAGCTGGGCGAGCGACGCCAGGCGCGCCGTCAGCAGCACGAGGTCGGGCCCGCTCGGCTGAACGTCGCCTTCGAGCCGCACGTCCTCGATCAAGCCGGCGTCGAGCAACGCGTCGCAGCGTCGTCCGAGCGGCCGGCATCGATCAGGCTCAGCGACGGCGATCCCGCGCGCCGCCTTTTCGAGCGCCGGCGTCTCGCCGCGAGCGGTCTCGAGCACGCGCGAGCGCCTCGCGCGGCAGGTTGCGCGACGTCTCGATCAAGCGCCGCGCCGCGGCGAGCGCGAGCCGGATCTCCGGGCTGGTCGCGACCGCGGCGACGTCGGCTTCAGCGACGGCGCCGGCGTGTTCCGTGCCGACCAGCGTCAGGAAGCCGTCTTCGACCTGCGTCGCGCACTCGGCGGCCGAGGCGACGTCGCCGACGATGAGATAGCATTCGGCCGCGCGCGCGAACCGGCCCTCGACGACGAACCGATCGCCCAATGCCCGCATCGCGTCGACCATCTGCGTGCCGGTGACGTCGCTGGATCGTCCGGCGAATCAGCGGGTGGACCTCGACGCGCTCCTGCGCGCCCGCGCGCGCGAGCTGGTGGATGCGGATCAGTTCGGCGACCGCTCCCGGGCGCGCCGAATCCGCGCTCGATCTCGGTTTCGGTGAGGTCGCCTAACGCCGAGGCGGCCGCGAGCGCGCGAAACAGCGAGGGCGGCAGCTTGCCGATCGCCTGCGTGTCGACGTAGTTGAACATCTCGTCGAGGAGATGGTCCGGAAGCGCGTCGCTCGCGCAGATCGAGCGCTTCCTCTTGAACGAGACGCTGAACGAACAGCGCGACGACCGGCCAGCCTTCGGTGAGGCGCGAGACGCGGAACAGCGACGTATCGTCGATCCCGGTCTCGGCGAACAGCTGCGCCATCTCGGTGCGGTCGAAGCGGAGGTCCTCGGCGCGCAGGGTCGCCGTCAAGTGCGGTGCCTCGACCTCGGTCAACCCGCTGGGAGCGAGCGTCGCGCGCACATGATGAGCTTCCCGCTCGGCGGCCGGGCACGCACCAGCATGGCGACCGCCTCGAGCAGATCGTGGCCGGCATGCTCGATGTTTTCAAGGATGAGCGTGATCGGCTCGGTGCAGGCCCCCCAGGCTCCGACCAGCGCATCGAGCCCGTCCGCGCCGTGCTCAGCAAGCTTGGGCACGCCGCTGAGAAGTTGCGCGAATGCCTCGGCATCGGGCGCCGAGGCAATGTCGAGCGTCGCCCAGTGCGGGTCCTCGCGCGCGATGCGGTGCGCGATGTAGCTCTTGCCGTAGCCGGCGGGTGCGACGAGCGCGATGAGCGCCACCGCCGAGCGGCGGATTCGCTGCAACACGCGTCGCCGGTCAACCAACACGCCCATATGATGTATGTTCGGCCGTTACACCGAGCCGCAATACGGGCGCGATGAGCGGCGGCCGGTCTCTAACGTCGCCGCAACGCGGCGGTGACGGTAACGCGGTGGTAACCGGAGACGAGCGGTTTTGCTCAACACGGCGGCGTTACGGCGCCCTGCGACAATCGGCCCATGAAAACGTTCGGTCGAGGTTTCGGGTCTGCGTCGAGCCGCATCGCTGGAGTAGCGCCGGTCGCCGGCCTGGCCGCCGTGTTGTCGCATTGTCGCCCCTGACGGTGCACGCGCCGATGGTCAGCGCTTCGCAAGGGACGGAAGCTCCGATCGCGATCGCCTTGGTCAACCCGCATCCGCAGAGCCTCGCGGTAGACGCGCAGGCGCTCGCCGACGGCGTCAACGCCGAACGCGCGAAGCACGGGCTGCCGGCGCTTCAGCGCGATCCCGCGCTCGACCGAGTCGCCTACGCCAAGGCCGTCGACATGGCGGCGCGCGGCTACTTCGGCCACACGGACCCGAACGGCATCACCTTCGCGGAGCGCATGCAAGCGTGGCATTGGCCGACCCAGTACGTCGCGGAAAACATCGCCTTCGACGCCAACGAGCCGCGCGCGCAACTGGCGTTCGTCAACAGTCCGCCGCACTACTCGAATCAGATCGACCCGCGCGAGAAGAGCATCGGCGTCGCCGTCATCACCGTCGGCCGCGATGAAACCTTCTACGTCGAAGACTTCTCCGGCAACTAACACCATCGCGAGCCCGCCGGCACCAGTGTCATTCTGAGCTTGTCGAAGAACGGCGGCATACGGCGCCGCGGAAACCCCCAAGGGTCCCACTCTCACGAGCGGGACCCTTTTCAATTGTTCGTAACGCGACGGTAACCGGGTCTCGCCATCGCGACCAACCCGGCGACGTTACCACAGCCTGCGACAATCGTCCCATGAAAAAAATTGTTCGGAGCTTCGGGTTTGCTGCCGTGCTGCTCGCGGCCTCGCCGCCGACCGTGCAGGCGCCGATGGTCAGTGCCGCATCGGGGATCGTGCCCGGCGACGTGGCGATCTCGATCGCCTTCGTCAACCCGCATCCGCACAGCCTCGCGAACGACGCGCAGGCGTTGGCCGACGGCGTCAACCACGAACGCGCGAAGCACGGACTGCCCGCGCTGCGCCGCACCGCCGTGCTCGACCAGGTCGCGTACGCGAAGGCCGTCGACATGGCCGCGCGCGGTTACTTCGGGCATACCGATCCGAACGGCGTCACCTTCTCGGACCGGATGCACGCGCGGCACTTGAACGTCTACGCCTCGGAAAATATTGCTTTCGATACCAGCGAAGCGAGTGCGCAGACGGCCTTCGTGAACAGCCCGGAGCACTACTCGAGCCAAATCGACCCACGCGTCCAAAACATCGGCGTGGCCGTCGTTACCGTCGGCCGAGGTCAAACGTTCTACGTGGAAGACTTCTCGGGCAACTGACCGGCGACGAGATTAGATGCCGCAGCCGCGGGCCGGGTAGCGCAGGGTGTTGACGACGATCCACCCGTTGTCGGCTCCGCGGTGGGTCGCGCAGTGCGTTTCATGGATGCCGGCGACGAACGGGCGCTGGCGATCGGTCGTGAGGTAGTACTGGCCGTAGGCGGCGACGTGCGCGCCGCGAGGCGCGGTGACGATGCCGTCGAGGTTGTCGTTGGTCACCACTTCGACGAGCGCGGAGGCGCCGTTCGGCAACGGAATCCGCAGCGGAACGAGTTGGTGGCCGCCGCGCGGTCCCGAACCCTGGGAGCGCGACGAGGCGAAGGTCGTGCCGCAGACCATCACGTTGTCGACCGCACCGTCGTAGCCTTGCGCGATCAGGCCGGCGATCTTCGCGTTGGTCGCGCCGGTGCAGCTTGCCGGGACCGCGACGTCGCGCGCGTTCGAGCAGGCCGCGAGCGCGACGGTCGAGGCGGCGAGCAGAACGGCCAACTTCGAGCGCATCCCGCGCGGTTCGACAGGCCGCCGCAAGGGCTCATGCCGCCGGCGCGATAAGCTTCTCCAGCGATGCGGGGGTGTCGACGGAACTTCATCTCGGCGCTCGCGGCGGTCGTGCTGGCGAGCGGCTGCGCCGAGCCGCGCGACGTCGCGAGGGCACTCAGGTCGCCGCCCGCCTTACCGGCGCCCAAGAATCCGGACCTCGGAACCGTGATGGAGCGTTTCTACCAGCAGCTCGAAGGCGGGCACTGGGGGTTCGCGTACGCGATGCTGGCGCCGGCGTATCGCGCCCGGTTGAGCGAATCCCAGCTCACGCAGCGCTACAGCATCTATGCCTCGTTCGACGTCACGCTGCGCCAGCGCTCCGATACGCTGGTGACGGCCCGGATCGAGGCGGTCGATCGCGACGCGCGCCCGCAGCACGCCGAAGAAACCGTGCGGTTGAACTGGGACGGCGCGGACTGGAAGATCGCCGGCATCCGGCGCCGCGCGCTCAGCCCGGCCGATACGCCGTGAAGAGCGCTTCGACGATCTTCCCGGCCCGGTAGCGTTCCGCGTCGGTGCGGGCGTTGCGGGCGAGGCGCGCGCGTCGCGCGTCGTCGTCGAGCAGCATGCCGATCGCCGCGCCGAGCGCCGCCTCGTCGCCGGCGCTCACCGCCATCCCGTTGCGGTCGTGTTGCAACCACGTCCGCACGCCGCCGACGTCATAGGCCACCACCGCGCGCCCGCGCGCGAACGCCTCGATCCCGACGTAACCGAACGGCTCGGCCCAGCGGGACGGCAGCGCGAGCAGCGCGGCGCCGTCGATCGACGCGCGCAGCGTCTCCGGCGAGACGGCGCCCGGCGCATCCAAGGCGACGCCCAGCCGCCGCGCTTCGTCGCGTACGCCGTCGAGCGCCGGTCCCTCGCCGAACGCGCGCACGCCCGGACGCCGCGCGGGCGCGATGCTCGCCACCGCGCGGATCAGCGAATCGAGCCCTTTCTGCGGCACGACGCGGCCGGCGAACACGACGTCGCGCGAGCGCGACGCGGGAACGGCGGGATCCGCATAGGCGTCGTCGGGCAGCGGCGGCGTGACCTCGACGATGCGGCCTTCGGCGATGCCGTTCTCGGCGGCCCGCTCGCGAACGTACCGCGAGGCGACGATCACCGCGTCGGCGGCGACGATCGCGTCACGAAGCCGTTCCCGGCTGCGAATGAGTCGTGCGGTGCGGCGCCGCGGTCCGTAGGCGCACCCGTCGGTCAGCGAGTGGACCGCGCACGCGCGGCCCAGCGCTTCGCGCGCAGTTGCGACCGCTGCGCGGGAACACGCGATCGCCGTTCGGACAGAACGGCCGGTGGTCGTGCACGTGGTAGACCAGCCGTTCGGCCCGGCGCATCGCTTCCACGACGCCCGCGTCCATCACGTTATGCGCGACGGCGACGTCCGGCCGGAACGCGGCGACCGCGCGTTCGGCCGCCGCGCGCGCCGTCGCGCTGGGCGGGCCATGCTCTTCGGCCCAGTCGATGGGCTCGAACGAGATACCCGGCGGTACCGCGTCGACGTGGCGCGCCAACACGTGCACGGTCGCCCCGCGTGCCGCGAGCGCCGGTAACAGCACCTCGAGATAGCGCTCCATCCCGCCGGCGTGGCCGAGCCGTTCGGCGGCCACCAGAATGCGCATCAGCCGCGGGCGGCCGTCGCGCGCGCGTATGCGTCCAGCGTCGCTTTGCCGGTGCGCTGCCACGTATACGCGCCGAGGCGCCGCTCGAGCGCGTCGCCGCGTTCGCGCGGGCCCGCGTTCGAGCGCGCGCACCACGGCGGCGCGGATCGTGGCGGGGTCGGCGGGATCGGCGTAGTCGACGTCCGAGCCGAAGTACTCGCGCTCGCAGCCGCGGTCGCCGGCGACGAGCCGCGCGCCGGTCGCCGCCGCTTCGAGCGACGAGAGACCCGGGACTTTCCAGCCACGAGGGGTGCGCGTGCGCCGCCGCGCCGGACATCATGCGCACGAGCTCCGGATGCTCGACGCGCTCGACGAACCGCGTTCGTTTCGTCGCCCAGCGCCGGCACAGCGACAGGTAGCGCTGGTCGTAGGCTCCGCCGACCAGCGTGACCTCGACGTCGACGTCGCGCAGGGCGTACAGCAACGCCGCCTGGTTTTTCTTGGGCTCGATGCGGCCGGCGCACAGCACGCCCGCCCGCACGCGCGGGCGCTCGACGGTGAATGCCTCGTCGTCGACGCCCAGCGGCGCGACGACGAACGGCACGCTCGACAGGCGCAGCCGCTCGCCGTAGAGGTACGCCTCGACCTCGCTGGCCGGCAGCACGACGTCGGCGGCCGCGATCAGCGCGCGCTGCGCCGCGAGACGCCGGTCGGCGTTGCGCGCGATGCTGCCCTGCCACGGCAGGCGCGCTTCGATGCGGTGCAGCCGCGCCAGTCGCCGCTCGACCTCGGCGACGCCGCGGGCCGCCAGCGCGCGCTCGACGACGCGGCGCGGTCGCGAAGAAGGCGCGCAGGTCGAGCCAGATCGGCGAGAGCGCCAGCGGCGTTCCGTGCGCGCGCACCGCATCGATCTGTTTGCGGGCAAGCGCGGGTTCGAAGACGCCGAACACGTGCGCGACGTCGTACCCGCGCGGGTCGGGCGCGTCGGTCGGGACGAGGTCGACCTCCGCGCCGAGCGCGCGCAGCGCGGTCGCCGTGCGCTCGGCGTGGACGAGATCGCCGCCCGGCTTCGCCGGCGCGTCGGGCCGCACGACGAGCAGAGCCTTCACGGACCGGCCGCCGCCGCTTCGAGCACCGCCAGCGTCTGCGCGGTGCAGCGATCCCACGAGAACGTCGCGGCGCGCGTCAGGCCGCGTGCGGCCAGCGACGCCCGCGCGGCGTCGTCGCCCAGCAGCCGGCGCAGCGTGTCGCTCCAGGCGCCGTCGTCGTGCGCGTCGTCGACCCATGCCGCCGCGTCGCCGCCGACCTCGGGCAGCGCGCCGGCGCGCGCGGCGACGCGCCGCCGTGCCGCACGCCATCGCCTCGAGCAGCGGAAGACCGAAGCCTTCGTACGTCGACGGCACCGCGACGAGCGCGGCCCCGCGATACAGCGCGACGAGGGTGACGTCGTCCGGCGCGTCGACGACGCGCGCGTCCGGCGGCAGTTCCGGCGGACGGCGGGTGAACACGAGGGTCACGTCACCGCCGGGGAACGCGCGCGCGAACGCCGCGATCAGCGTGGCGGAGTTCTTGCGCTCGTCGTGCGCGCCGACGTGCAGCACGTAACGTTTGCCGCGCAGGTCGGACGGCAACGCGTCGATCGGGCCCGGGCAAAAGGCGGGATCGGCCGCCAGCGGCGTTACGACGACGCGCGCCGCATCGACCCCCAAGCGCCGCTCGACCTCGCCGGCGGTGAAGCGCGACTGCACGAGGATGCGACGGGCGGTCGCCGCGGTCGTCAGGAACGGGTTCTGCTCGGTCGCGCGCCGGCGCGCGCCGGCGGCCGGGAACGCGAACGGCGCGGCGTCGTGGATCGTCGCCACCGACGGGACCGCGGTGCGCAAAAAGGTTCCGTTCCAGGGAAACCAGACGACGTCGGCGTCGAGCGGCACGCGGCGCGCGACACGCGCGTCCGATTCGCCGATCGCCCGCGCGACCGCCGTTCGGCGCGGAAAAAGATCGCGCACCACGAACGTCCAGCGAAAGCGCGCGTCGTGCTGCGCCCGCGAGAGAACGGCGCGCGCGTAGCGACCGATCCCGCGATCGTCGCGCGCGAGGTTGTGCGCGTCGACCGCGACGTGGACGCGCGTCATCCGTGATTCCGCGGACACGGCTGCAGGTTCGTGTAGCCCCCGGTATCGGTGTGCTTGAGGATGTACTGGATCAACGGCGGAAACGTCGACGGATCGGTGCCGGGCGGTGGGAAGCGAAGCGTCGTCACGAAGTCGGGATCCTTGAGGTTCGTATTCGACCACGGATCGGTCTGTTCGGCGTTCGGGTACACCCAGGGGTACGGAAAGCGCGCCGACTCGGTGTGACCGTCGGGAAAGGTCACCGTCGCCTCGCACCGGTTCTGAGGCCGTTCCGTTGCTGTATTTCGGCGCCGCGATCGGCTTGAAATCGACGAAACCGCACGGCGTATCCGCGTTGACCGCACCGTTGCCGTTCCCTTGATTCCCGTTGCCGTTGCCGCCCTGCCCGCCGCCGGTCCCAGGCCGCGGTCCGCTTCCGTTGCCCGCCGAGGGGCTGGTGCCCACGCCCGCGGCGTTGGGAGCGGCATACGTGCCGGTGGTCGCGATCTTGGGGACGGCTTTGCGCGCGCCGCCGCCGTGATGTTTCGCCGGCGTGCCCTTCGCGCGGGCCGCGGTCTGCCTGACCGGTGCGGGCGTGACCCGCGGCGGCGGCGTGCGGCGCGGCTCGAGCGTGGGTTGCGGCGTCGGCCGCGGCGTCGGCTTGGGCGTCGGGCGGCGGCGACGGCGTCTCGATCACGATCGTCGTCGCGACGGCGCCGCTGTCGCTGTCGGACGGGCGCGCCGGATCGTGCACGAGCCCCAGCAGGACCTCATGGAACGCGATTGCGATGGCGACCGCGACAACCAGCCGATCGCGGTATCGCCGAAAATCGATCACTCTTTCCAAGGTTTTCGGCACGACGAAAAAAGCCACCCCGGCAGGGGCGGCTCGCTCTCGTCAGTCTCCGTCGGTTACGATCAGTTCGACGGCCACATGCCGTAGTTGCGATAGTACCAGTTGCGGTACTGGCCTTCGCTCGGGTAGTGACCGTAGCGATTGTAGAAGGAGGAGCGGTAGCTGGCCTGGCGGCGGGCCTGCTCGCGGTTCTCTTCCTGCTTGGCCCGCTTCTTGTGGTTGTAGTTCGTGATCAGCACCGCAGCGGCGGCTCCGCCGATCAGGATGTTCCGGGTGCTCGCTGCTCCGTCAGCCAGCGCCGGCGCGATCGCACCGAAGGTCATCGTCGCTGCGAGCGCGCTCGCGGTCAGAAATTTCCCGTTCATAGTCTCTCCTGTGTTCCCCGATTGAGGAATTTTTCCACATGGGCAACGCGCTGTGAGCGCTCGTTCGTTTCCGCCGGAGCGCCTTTTGTGCGCGCATCACACATTCGCAGGCCTCGTCGAGCCGAAGGCGAAGCGAGCGAGCCGTGACGTTGCAGATCGAAACGCTGATTCGGGCGATCCCGGACTTCCCGATTCCCGGGATCCTGTTTCGCGACATCACTCCGCTGCTCGCCGACAAGGCCGGGTTCAAAGCGACCATCGACCTGTTCGTGGACCGTTTCCGCGACGCGCGCGTCGAGGCGGTCGTCGGGATCGAAGCGCGCGGTTACATGCTCGGCGCACCGGTGGCGCACGCGCTGGGCGCGGGCTTCGTGCCGGTCCGCAAGCCCGGCAAGCTGCCGGGCGAAAAGTACAGCGAAGAATACGCGCTCGAGTACGGGACCAACACCCTGGAGATCCACGCCGACGCGGTCGGCCACGGCCACCGGGTCTTGGTGGTCGACGATCTTCTGGCGACCGGCGGGACGATCGCGGCAACCTTGCGGCTGCTCAAGAAGCTGGGCGCCGACGTGGTCGGGACCGCCGTCCTCATCGAGCTCGAGGCGCTGGGCGGCCGCGCCGCCCTCGACGGGGTCGACGTCACCAGCTTCATCCGATACTAGGGCCGAGAGCGAGTCGGCGACCGAAGCCTTTGCGTCAACGGCGGGGTCTCACGTAGGATAAGGCCTACATCAGGATGACCATCGCCGATCTCGTGACCAAGGTCCAGCAGTACGATCCCTCGCTGGACGGGGGCTGGCTGGAGCGCGTCTACGAGGTCGCCGACCGTGCCCACGAGGGCCAGATGCGCGCCTCGGGCGAGTCCTACATCGCGCACCCGCTGTCGGTCGGCGACATCCTGGCCGACCTCGAGATGGACCGGGCCACCATCGCCGCGGCGTTGCTGCACGACGTCGTCGAGGACACCGTCCTCACCAACGAGCAGGTCGCCGCGGAGTTCGGCGCCGAGATCGCCGCCCTGGTCGACGGCGTGACCAAGCTGACCCGCATCCCCTATCAGTCCAAGGAGGACGCGCAGGTCGAGAACCTGCGCAAGATGTTCCTGGCGATGGCCAAGGACATTCGGGTCATCATCATCAAGCTGGCCGACCGCCTGCACAACATGCGCACGCTGGCGAGCCTGCCGGCCGCCAAGCAACAGGCGATCGCGCGCGAGACGATCGAGATCTACGCGCCGATCGCGCACCGGCTGGGCATCTGGCGCGTGAAGTGGGATCTCGAAGATCTCGCGCTGCGCTATCTCGATCCCGATGCCTACCGCGTGATCGCCGAGCGCGTCGCGAAGAAGCGCGCCGAGCGCGAAGAGGCGGTCGCGCGCGTGATCGCCGACCTCAAGACCGAGTTCGAGAAGGTCGGCGTGAAAGCCGATACGACGGGCCGCCCCAAGCACTTCTACTCGATCCACAAGAAGATGCTCAAGGGCCGCGAGTTCTCGACCATCTACGATCTCACCGCGGTGCGCGTCATCGTCGACACGGTGAAAGACTGTTACGGCGCGCTGGGCGTCGTGCACGCGATGTGGAAGCCCCTGCCCGGGCGGTTCAAAGACTACATCGCGATGCCCAAGCCCAACATGTACCAGTCGCTGCACACGACCGTCGTCGGTCCGGGCGGAGATCCGCTCGAAGTGCAGATCCGCACCTGGGAGATGCACCGCACCAGCGAGTACGGCATCGCCGCGCACTGGCGCTACAAGGAAGGCGCCAAGAAGGACGACGCCGGTCAGAAGCTGACCTGGCTGCGCTCGCTGCTGGAGTGGCAGAACGACATGCGCGATTCGCGCATGTTCATGGAGAACCTCAAGCTCGACCTGTTCGACACGCAGGTGTTCATCTTCTCGCCCAAGGGCGACGTGTTCTCGATGCCCGCCACCGCGACGCCGCTCGACTTCGCGTACCAGGTGCACACCGACGTCGGCCACCACTGCGTGGGCGCGAAGGTCAACGGCAAGATCGTCCCGCTGGACTCGCACATCAAGAACGGCGACATCGTCGAGGTACTCACCAACAAGTCGTCGCGGCCGTCGCTCGACTGGCTCTCGATCGTCAAGACCAGCGGCGCCAAGCACAAGATCAAGCAGTGGTTCCGCAAGGACCAAAAGGAAGAGAACACGCTGCGCGGTCAGGAGGCCGTCGAGGCCGAGCTGGCGCGGGCCGGGCTGCGGGTCGACGTCGCCCGCGGCGACCTGATCGACAACGTCGCGCATCGGCTCAATTACACCAGCGCGACCGACTTGTTCGCGGCGATCGGCTTCGGCGACGTGACGGCCGGCAACGTCATCCAGCGGCTGCGCGAGGAATCCAAGGTCGACAACGTCGTCGACATCGCCGCGCTGCCGCGCCCGACCACGACCCGCCGCGTCGCGCGCAACTCCAGCGGCATCCGCATCGCCGGCGTCGACGACGTGCTGGTGCGGCTCTCGAAGTGCTGCAGCCCGGTCCCCGGCGACCCGATCATGGGCTACGTCACGATCGGCAAGGGCGTGAGCGTTCACCGCGCCGACTGCCCGAACACCGCGTCGATGAACGCCGCGCCCGAACGCATCCTCGAGGCCGAATGGCTCGACCGCTCGCAGCTCACCCACGCCGTCGACATCGAGATCGAGGCCAACGACCGCTCCGGGCTGCTGCAAGACGTGCTCGGCGTCGCGGCCGAGCTCAAGACCCCGATCAGCTCGGTCAACGCGCGCGCCAAGCGCGACAAGAGCGCGCTGATCTCGATCACCGCGATGATCAGCGACCTCGATCACCTGCAGCGCCTGCTGCGCAAGCTGCAGAACATCAAGGACGTGCGCAACGTCTGGCGCGTCACCAAGCGCGAAGCCCGGGTCAGCGGCTGACCCACTCGCATCGCCGCCGCGCGCGCCGACAGCGAGCCGGCTCGTTCCGATGGAGGGAATCCGACGCGGGGCACGACAGATGCGGCCATGAACGTTCGCGCGATTGCTGTTCTCGTTGCAGGTGCGGTCGCCGCGGCGAGCGCCTTGCTTCCGACTCCCGCCAAGGCCGACACGGCCATCACGATCGGCAACCTCGATACGAAGCCGCTGAAATTCAATCTGCGGTGCGATAGCGGCGGAGCGTGGCACCTCTTCACAATCGGACCGGGAGAATACAAGCTCTACTTCGGTGATCTGTGGCATGCGGACTGCGACAACTACGAGGCTTCGATCGGAACGAACCAAAGCAACGGTGCTGTGACCACCCAGACCGCCCGCATGCTCGACCAGCACACATACGTATTCGTCAAGACGCAGAGCGTCGGTTACGCCGCACACGATGTCAACGACATGATCATCGTGGTCAATGCCTCGGGGCGCGAGTTGGACCTGAACTACTTCTGCGCGAACGTCGGCTCGAAGACGATGGTGATCGGACCGCACAACCAAAGCTGGCTCTTCGTCGGCAACCGCTCGGCGTGCTCACCGTATCTTGGCTCCGTGCGCGAGGAGGGCCGAGAGACGGCGACGCTGGCCACCACGGCGCTGCCGACCGGCAACATTTTCACGCTGGCCTGGAACGACGACCGGCACATGTGGACGATGCGGAGCACCCGCGCCGGCGCGAACGCCCCCGACGCTTCGAACTAGCCAACGCTATTGCACGCAGATGCGGTTCATCGCGCTCGCGGCGTTTTGCTTTTGGAGCGCCGTTTGCGCGCCGGCGGCGGCCGGGCCGCCGTATCAGACCGACGATCCCGAGCCGACCGCGTACCGGCATTTCGAGATCTACGTGTTCGGCACGTACGGCAACGCGGCCGGCGAGGGCGTGTCGGGGAACTTGCCGTCGATCGAGATCAACTACGGGCTGATGCCGAACGTGCAGTTCTCGGTAACCGCGCCGTTCGCCGCCGGGCAGGAGCCGGCGTCGCCGCTGAGGACCGGCTACGGCGATACCGAGGTCGCGTTGAAGGTTCGCTTCCTGCAAGAGGGCGCGGGCCGGCCGCAGGTGTCGTTCTATCCGGCCGTCGAGCTGCCGACGTCGGCGGTTTCGCCGGGGCTCGGTAGCGGCGGGTTGCCGAAATTCTTCTTCCCGCTGTGGGCGCAGAAGACGAACGGCTCGTGGACGTACTTCGGCGGCGGCGGCGTGTGGCACAATCCCGGTGCGGGCAATCGTGACTACGCGTTTACCGGCATCGCGGCGACGCACCAGGTTCGCGACGGCGTGTCGATCGGCGCGCGAGCTGTATCATCAGACCGCCGACACGATCGGCGGCCGCGACTCGACTGCGATCGGCATCGGCTTCACCGCGGAGCGCGGCGAGCACCACGCGTTGCTGGCATCGTTCGGCCGCGACATCTCCGGGCCGAACACGTTCACCGCCTACGCGGCGTACGAGCTGTATCTGGGTCCGAAGGGCAGCCGCGCGGAACCGTAACATTCCGCGCAGCCGCCCTCCCGTCCGGCACCGCCGGCGCGTGCGCGACCGCCGGCGAAACCGCACGCTACTCGAGAGAAGCGATCGGTTGGGGTGCCCGCATGCTCGCCGACCGACATGAAGGAATCCTGAGGCGTACGCATCGTGGACGGTCTAGGGGGGAGGGGCGGTCGCGCGGAAACCCTGCAGCGGCCACCCGGCATTTCCGGAACGGAGGATGAACGATGCGAGCATTCGTCACTGCCGCACGCGGTGTGGTTCTGGCGCTCCTTCTCGTGGCGCCGGTGTCGGCCGGCAGCCCGCTGGTGGGGAACTGGTCGAGCACGATCGATTGGACCAATCAGGCGGCCGGGCTCTACCAGGTGATGGCGCTCGGCGCGAACGGCCAGATCCACGTGCGCGTGATGAACCACAAAGGCATGGCGTTCGACATGTTCGGCACGTACAAGATGGATGCGGCCGGCAAGACGATGCGCTTCTCCTGGACGTCGTATTCACCCAAACAGATGTGCATCGGCGGCAATTGCACGCCGATGCGTTCCCCGTATCCGCTCGGCGTAACCTACACGAGCGGCATTCGGTTCCAAAACGCAAACGCGTTCACCGCTACCGGGAGCGACGGCAGCTCGGTCATCTGGCTACGCATGAAGTGACGGCCCGTGCGAACCGCTCAGGCGCCACCGTCGGCCGGAGTCGCGGTGCGCGTGCGACGGGTGCGCTTGCGTTTCGGCTCGAGGAGCGGGACGACGGGCGGCGTCAGATCGAGCTCGGGCTTTGCATCGTGCTCGGCCGCGGCTTTGAAGAACCGGAACGTCCACTCTTCGCCGAGCTTGCGCGATTCGACGAAGACGATCGGCACGTTCGGGTAGCGGACCTGTAGGCGCGCGGTCAAATCGGCGAAATAGCCCGCCGGAGCGTGAGCGTTCCGCAGCAGGGCGGAATACGTGCCTTCGACGACGACCGCGGCAGCCGGAAAGAGAGCCAGCTCCGCCATCGCGTAGTTGAGGGTCGCGTCGGTCAGCGAGTTCGCGAAGCCGTCGAGCGTCTTGCGTTCGACGACCGCGAACGAGTCGCGCAGCGCGACGGCGTAGTCCCCGGCCCGTAGCGCGCGGCGTTCGAGCCGCGCATCGTGATTTCGGAACGTGTACCCGTAGCGTTCGCGCGTATCGACGTAGATCGTCTCGAGCGGCGACACCGTGCCATATGGAATGCGCAGACCCGGCCGGGCGGTCGTGGCGACCTTCGGCGTTTGCCAGAAAATCATCGACCGCCCGCGAGCCGTTGTCGTGACGAACTGCGAGCGCCGGTTGTGCGCTCGTTCCAGGATGAGGTCGATGGCCGCGCCACGCCTCACGCACGAATGCACCGCGACGCGTTCGACGACGGCGAGGTTCTCGGTGTTCGGCGCGTCCGCCGGCTGACAATAGACCCGGGCGGTCCGCGGCCACGGTTCCTTGGCTTTGAGCCAGAGCCCGCCGTCGATCGGTAAGCGAACGAGGTACGGCAACCGACTCGCATCGGGGTTTCGGGCGACGATGAAATCGTCCACGAGCACTGCTTCCACGGCTGCCGTCCGTTTACGTTCCGCCGCCTGGCGCGTCGGGACGGGACCGGCTGGAGTATTGACGCTCGCGATGCAGCGAGTGATAGACTGGCGTGAGAGGAGTACCATGCTCGCGCCGATCAGGATCCCGGAGACGAAGCCCGCGACCGAGCTCATCGACGGACGTCTGGTCCAGAAGATGAGCCCGAAGTTCCGGCACCAGGAATTGGAGCTTCGGTGGACCCTCGCATTGCGAGCATGGGCGAATGGTCGTGGTCGCGCGACGTTCGAATGGCGTCACGAGTTCACGGCGCCGGGACATCGGTTCGCATCGCTCGTCCCGGATGTTGCCTATCTGAACCCGGAGGCGGTTGAAACGCTCGGGCCGGCCGGGTCGGAATCGCCGGAACGCGCGCCGGACATCGCGGTCGAGATCCTGTCTACCGGTGAGTCGGAGTCGCGTCTGAAATGGAAGGTCGGCGCGTACCTCGCCGGCGGTACGAAAGTCGTGTTCGTCGTCGATCCGCCGCGGCAAACCGTCGTCGCGCACGCTGCCGGCGGGGTGACGCGATTCGGACCGGGCGAGACGGTGCGTCATCCGGCGATGCCCGGCTTTCTCGTTCGCGGTCGACGCGATGTTCGAGGGACTCTACCTGGGCTGACATCCTATTGCGCTGCCTAGCTCGCGATCGGCTGGAGTATTGACGCTCGCCACGCAACGAGTGATAGACTGGCGTGAGAGGAGTACCATGCTCGCGCCGATCAGGATCCCGGAGACGAAGCCCGCGACCGAGCTCATCGACGGACGCCTGGTCCAGAAGTTGAGCCCGAAACGGCGGCATCAGGCGCTCGAGAAGCGCTGGATGGCCGCGTTCGACACGTGGGCGGCGGGCCGAGGTGAAGCGCTGACGGAATGGCGTCACGAGTTTCATGCGCCCGGGCATACGTTTGCGTCACTCGTTCCCGACGTCGCGTTCGCGAGCGCGTTGACGATCGAAGCTCTCGGCCCGCAGGCATCCGAAGCGCCGCCGCAAGCGCCGGAGATCGCCGTCGAGATCCTCTCGGCCGGCGAGTCGGAGCGACGGTTGAACTGGAAGATCGGCGCCTATCTCGCCGCCGGAACGAAGGTCGTGTTCGTCGTCGACCCGCCGCGACGGACCGTCGTCACGCACGCGGCCGATGGCGTGACTCGTTTCGGTCCGGGAGAGACGGTGCAACATCCGGCGATGCCTGGTTTCTCCTTCGCGATCGACGCGATGTTCGAGGGACTCTACCTGGGCTGAGGGCCGGACGGCCCGCTTGGCCTTGTTTCCGGAGCTTTGGGCGTGATAGCATCCGGGGGTTCTCCCGGCGCCTCCGGCGGCCAGGAGCTTCCCGCTGCCCGGCCTTGCGCCGGGCCGCCGGCTTGGTCCGGCGTCCAGAGAGGGCTCATGCCAGTCATCAATTACGAAGTCACCTACATTCTGCGCCCCAGCCTCGAGGAGACCGAGGTCGACGAGCGGTCCAACGCGATCGCCGAGGAGCTCAAGGGCCGCGGAGGCGAGGTCGTCGGCGAGCTCGAGAAGCTCGGCAAGCGGCGCCTGGCGTACGAGATCGACGATGTCCGTGAAGGCTACTACGTCGTGATGCACTTCAAGGCCGACGCCGACCAGGCCAAGGAGACGGAGCGCCGTCTCCGGCTCAACGACGCCGTGCTGCGCCAGCTAGTTATTCGCAAGGACGACTGACCCCCCAGACCATAGAGTGCCGTACATATGGCACGCCCAGCGCGTAGCCTGAAGTCGGCCACGCAAGCAGAGCAGCAAAACAGCAGAAGGAAGACGACATGGCTGGGAGTTTTAATCGAATCACGCTGGTGGGGAACCTCACCCGCGATCCCGAGATCCGCTACGTCGGATCGGGCGCCGCGGTGACGAAGTTCACCCTGGCGGTCAACCGCCGGTCCAAGCAGCAAGAAGAGACCGACTACATCGACTGCGTCGCTTGGGACAAGCTCGCCGAGACCTGCAACACGTACCTCAAAAAGGGGATGTCGTGTCTGGTCGACGGACGGCTCTCGATCCGCAGCTACGACGACAAAGACGGCAACAAGCGCAAAGCGACGGAAGTCGTCGTGAACACGATGCAGATGCTCGACCGCGCCAACCGCGGCGCCGACGGCGGCACCTACGAACGCGCCCCGCGCCCCGGCACGACCAACGGCGGCAGCACGACGTTCGACGACAATGCGCCGCTCGAAGAGGAAGAGATTCCTTTCTGAGGCTGTCTCACAATGAATCGGTAAAAACGCCGATTCACTGTGAAATTCCCGATTCATTGTGAAATGCCCAATTCACTGTGAAATGGATAACGAAAAAGCCCCGCGCTGCGGGGCTTTTTCTCTTACTATTCGTGCACGACCGGATGTACCGAGCATTTTCTCCTGTCAGCGAATTTCACAACGAATCAGTCGATGATCGGACACGGAAGCGCCACTCGACTCCGAGCGGCGTCGAGCAGCGCTTCAACAACCGGAACGACTATGCCGCCAGCAAATCGTCCCCCAAGCTCAGGAAAGCAGCGACTCGGTACGGTGTAGTCGATCGAGCAACCCGTGAGCTCCTGATACGTGACGGTGGTGCGGATGTTCATATACAGGAGCTTGCACAGCGTTTCGTTGACCCATGCCGTGCAGGGACTATCGGCATTTTCTGCGTTGGAACGTTTCCTGCCCCGCGACCATACGAAACCGTTAGTGACTCTATTCAGCGCCGAGAAAAGTGCCTCGATCTTGGCTCGGAGGCGGTATTTCTCGTGAAAGTCGCGCTGACGTTTATCGAACCACTCGACGAGTTGCACGGCCGCCTCATGGTACGCCGTTTTCGTGTTCGGATCCCAGCGCATCTTCACCGGAATCACGGCCTTGATCGATCTCTGCCACAGCCAGCCGAGCACGTTTTCTGACAGATAGGCCTTGTCGCCGAGAAGGAACTCGAGTCGAAACGTTTTTAGGGCTTCGTCCACGAGTGGAATCAGAAAGTTGATGTCGTGGGTCCCGGCTCCGCGGCTGCCTGAAAACCGAGCGGCCATCACAACCAGCGTCTCGACGCCAGCCAGTGTATGGACCTTCATCCAATCGGCACCGTCTCGGCAAATCTCCGCCATATTCAACAAAGCGTGCGTGGGCACTCGCAAGCTGACACTCCTTTGTCGAGTCAACGATTGCCCCGCGTTCGCAGCGACGGAATGGCGCCGATGTACGCGTCAACCACGGCATCAGAGTCTGCGTGATGTCCGGATCGTTCATCCAAACCGACTGGGTATTCTGATGCGGTGGTCGTTTAAGTCGAAGCATTTCGCTTTTGATCAGTCGGGCATAGCGCGGGATCATGTCATCGGCGGAGCGTCCCTCCACGATCTTGTGCAACAGCGCCGCGGCTCGATGTACAGTTGGCGTTTGCTGTCCGCCGCGGCACGGACGAGCCCTCTGTCCGCGTTCCTCCTCGATCAGGGTGGCACGAACGAGTGAGTCGATCAGGCGGTGCGCTTCATCGAACATCTTCACGCGTGCCGCTCGCCGGGCAGAGCGGCCTGATCGTCCGTCGGCGGCTTTCACGTTGCGCGCCGGTCGCCGATTCGACCTCGCGGCGTATTTTCGCCGATTCCGGTGCGCGCCGGCGATCGCGACTTCGCTGCGGCGCAGCTTTTCGGCGAAGATGTGCAGGCAATCGACGCGGCCGTTCTTCAGAAAATCGCCACACTGGCAGCGGTACTCGATTTGCGGTGCTCCGCGTCGGTTTCGCTGCTCTCGCGAGACCTGGTAGACACGGGTGCTGTCGGTTTGCGAGTACCACAGCGTCGTACTGTCATTGAGCAGCACCATAAGGCCGTTGGCCCGTTCGGCCGCTCGGTGGAGTTCGATTCCGCGCAGCTGTCGTTCGTCGAGTTCGGCAGCCTGAAGCGTCACGCGCGGGGATTCAGTTGGGGCCGACGGCTCCGCGCGTCCGGGCTCGTTCGGCAAATGCTCCTGTGCCATGAAGGGGCTCCTTTCGGGCGCCCGGCACAAGGCGCATACCATCGCAAATCTGCGGAAGCGTGGTAAGATACTCGTGCCGGTGCCCCTCGCGACGTCAGGGATCCAATCTGTTAGTCGCGGGGGGCCTGGTGTCTAGGGGTTAAAGGACGGAGGCTCCGCCGACGTTCCCGCCGGCAGAGCCTCAAGTTTTCGTGGCTGGTTCCTTTCGGTCGTTGGCCTCACCGCGGGCCCCGATGAGTGCCTCGAACGGCACGCGCAGGACACGATATGTCCGCCCCCAAGGGATCGCGGGGATATCGCCGCTTCGGACGGCGCGGCGGGCTGCTTTGAGGCTCACGCCCATCTGCCGTGCCGCATCGCGCAGCGAAATCGTCGCCCCCGGGGCCGTGTCAGTGTGTCCTCCAGGACCCTGCATTGCCCGAGTCTACCGTGGCTGGCCGTTTCAGCCAAGCGGCAGGTGCTTGGGAAAATACCGTAAAACGGTACTTTATCGAAAAACTACCGCTTTCCGTCTTCGTCTCGGACGTCGCCGCCAACCGGCGGCGGCGGCTTTTTTTCACCAGATCCTTGCTGAACGCGGCGCGGCGGCGGCGGCCGGTGCGGCGTACTTCGACCTCTACGGCGGCCGTGGGACGGCGCTAACCTGGGCGGACACGTTCCGCGACTATCTCCACGGTCGGGGCTGCCCCCGCGCGAAGTCCCTGTGGCGGTTCGCGGCCGCCGTCCGGAAAGGGACCAAACATACGTGGTGCGCCGGTCCGGTAGCCCTCTATGCGTGTTCGCGCTTTTCGGAGCTCGTCGCCGTCTTCGCGATTTGGACCCGCAGAAGCCGAAGCGATCCGTCTGCGCTCATTCGCGCCCTGCACAGCGCGGCGACATATTTGCCTAGCGACCTCGAGCCGGAGCTGATCCCGCTTTTCGAGCAGAACGACGTCGCGACCGATCGCGTTGCACTTGACGCAATTCAGGCGTACGAAGCCGACGGCGATATTCAGGACTTCGCGTCTGCCAAGCGAGAGTACCATCGCAGACGCCACGCTCGTCAAATCTGGACGCTCGAAGCGACTCTCGACTCCGAGCTCGACGACGCCTGGAACATCGTGAATACGGACTCCGCAGGGGTCCGCGACCTTTGGACTGACGAGGTATTGTCCGTTGCGTTAGCGGTAGCAGAGGCACCGCAGGTCAGCCTCCATCACAAGCGTGCGACGATCCTCTGTGCGCTCGCAAAATGGGTACGGGGCGAACTTCGCATCGCGGCGTAAACATTTGCTTCTTGGGCGACGAGTGCCACCCGTCTGTCACAGGATCATCGCATTTCGTCGGTCATGCCGGACGAAGACGCCGTTGACCGATCAGGCGGACGCCAGGAACCGCTACGCTGGGAACCGAGGTGATGACCGCTAGCGCGCCCGCTCCTGGCGCGACTTAGGAGTCGGCGGTACGATGCGCGCTTCCACCGGCCCAGTGCTGTTCGGTGACCGGAATGATCAAGAGCTACTCCTACGGATCTTCCGCGATGGACAATGCGAGGGCCGCCGCCCCTACGTCTCCAGCGGGCTGCGGCGATCAGGCCTCATCGCAGAGGTGCCATCCGGAAACGGGGAAGGTCCTGATTCTCCATAGCCGACATCCGGCGATCCACGAGATACGCGAACTTCTCGGCGTCCTAAACGGCGGCCCGGGCCTCGCGCCGCGGCTGACTCCGCCCCCGGCAGCGGAGCACGCAGTAGATCCAACGCGCCCGTTAGGGCATCGTTGTGAACTCGCGTTCCGCCTGCTCCTCCTCCTTGTACGCGCCAGCAACACGCTCTCGCGTGGGCAACTGCGGCGCCGTATACCCGATGCACACATGCAGACCCTAAAACAGGCGATAGAGCGGCTCGTACGGGCTCAGGTCGTCAAGGCCGACCACGAGGCAATTTCCATTGCTCCGGGCGTACCGGTGCTATTTTGCGAGCTCGCTCTTACGCTCGGCAAAATCCTGGCTTCCCGTGATCCACGCATCGATGCGTCTGCGCCCCTCGCCCGTGCAACCACGAGATCGTTCCGCCAAAATGAGGACGGTGCCCCGTTGCTGTTCGGAACCGACGTGCGCCTGCGCAACCTACTGGCGCTTGCAAAGCACGGGCCGCTTACGTAACGGAGTTGAGGGGCCTTACCGGCGTCAGTGGCCAGACCCCTGAGAGCCCCTACGCCGCGCCGTTCGGACGAGGAAATCTTGTACGGCAGTGGCGCGATCGGCACGGGATCGCCGTAGCCTTGGATCCCGCATTTCCGGTCGTCCTGCCACTGGGCCGCCTCCTTCGAAAACTCGAAGAAACGTATCGTCTCCCGCGTTTTGTGCGCACTTACCCTGCGCCAACTCAGCCCGGGCCGCGAGAGTGGACCCGGGGACCGTTACGCACTCTTCGGCGGACCGATTGCGACGAGCATCCTCACCAGTATCGGCGGTCTCGGCTGGACGTTCGAGGCACTTTGCGTCGCACTTGCCACCGGCTATGATCGTGTTGTCGTCAAGAAGGCACTCAGGACGCTCGAGGAACAGGGCATACTTGAAAGCGACAGACCGCGGCGACCGGGCTTCAATGTTCGCCGTATTACCGTTGCACGCGCGTTTGAAGCGCACGACGAATTGACGAGCCTATTGCGTGCCTATGTTGACGCTTGGCCCGACGTCGCCGATAAGGTCTGGTCGGCGATAAATAAATCTTCCTCCCCGAACAAGAGAACATCTCCGTCGCCGCAACCTCAAGCTCTCACCCGACGATCGATCCGCCAGCAAGAGAACGATGCATGGGATGCCTCAAGGAGACCGTCGCAGACTCTGCCTCCGCCGCTACTACGAGCTTGTTCGTAAATCTGGCCGAGTTCTGACAAGCTTAGAAATACGCCAAGTCGATCCAAGTCTCGGTCGGCGCATAAAATCGAACTGGCCTAGCTTCCGCGCCTTTCGTGAAGAGGCGTACAGGGCAAAGCACGCCGTGCGCAAGAGCAAGGGAAGCCGCAGAAGATGAACGACTTACGTGCGATTTTTACTTACTACTTCAGCGCCTTTGTGGGAGCAGCGTACAATGTGCGCGAACTTTCGCCCGGGCGACCGCCGGTGACGACGGAAAGAAGGCGTGGCTCGGAGACGGCCAGGGGACATCTCGGCTGTTGCCACTTCTTCGGTAAACTGCGCCGAAATCAATACACATCGTCGTGTCATTTCTGCAGGCATGTCGTATCGCATGAAGTGGATAGGCGGTAAGACGCAAATTGACCTAGCAGTCATCCGCAGCAAGAAGTCCTCGAACCCCGCATATGTCTCCCCTGTTCTTCTCGGTCGATGTGGCGTCGCAAGACAAGCCGGTTCTGAAGGCGTACAAGCACTTGGAGGCGATAGAGGGGGAGCGACGTTCTCGGTCGTGGCATGCACGACGAAGTATCTACAAGAGCTACGCGATATATTTGTGAGCGGAGTTGGGCACAGACATTTCACGGTAACGACGTCATCGACTAATCCGGCGATGCTGGCGATTCTTGCGCCCACGCGAGGGCATACGGTTTACTAGCTGACAGTCGTGATGGACCCGTCCGCCCGGATAAGGTGAGCACAGGCACGAAGCAGGAGGTCAAAGGCGTCGCCGTATCTCCGCACTACTCCGACAAGTGCGAAGGCAGCACGCCATCTCGGTGTCATTGCGAACACGGGGCTCCCGCCCTCATTCCCACCAGCATGGTCTCGTTGACGATCCTGGTCGCGGTTTTAAATCGCTGGAGATCAGTCGCGGCTCGCTCCAACGGAACGACTAAACCACGGTCGTTGACATCATCAATTCGTAGCCCCCAGCATGGGAAAGGCGGCGGAGCTGCCCCGGTCCCCGTCTGCCTCCTGCTTGCGAAATTTCCCAGGCCAGCCAATCGCGAAAGCGTAGCCTCGCCCGTTTTTGGAGAATGCTAGCGGCCAGGTTGGCGGCGCATATGCGATCAGCGAGCCCGCCGCGGAACCCCAATAACCCGGCTCGCGCTTCTCGAACTCAACGTCATCGACATCAATCACCGCAAGGTCCACGGCGGGGTCGGGATCGATGGCGATTACGCGTGGTTCGAAGTTGCATATTCCAAACCGAAAACGTTGCTGAACCGTATTGCTCCATGATGGTGTTGTAGCCGTCGCCCAAAACATGGGCATTCGTCACGAGAAACGTTCGGTCGCCGGGACGGAAAAGAAACCCCGTTCCACAATTGTAAACGTCTGGATTGGCGGGTGAGGTGGTAATTAACAGGAATCTGTCTGTGGTGAGCATCTTGCCATGTGGGAGATGTCACCTCCCCACTCTTTCTGCTCAGGTGGAGAGGCCGTGCCCGGACTGAGGGCTTGGCCCGGGTTTTCTGTCGGGCATGGGCCGAGGTTCTTCGAACGCCGCCACATTCACCTCGGATGCCTCGGTTCGTCGATGGGCGAGCTCGGCGCGGCTTTCCAGTTCCCGCACCCCGTACGAAAAGGGTCCCTTACGGACACTGTTAGGCCGACGAAGTACCGCGGACTCCCGCGTCTCAAAAGGGGCATCCGGAGCGGCAAGGCCACCCTGGTGGCACACCTTGCCACGATGATCGCTAGGATGAAGACTATCGGTTACGCGCGCACATTCGTACCGGTGACCAGACCGCAGCGCTGCAACTCGACGCGCTGCGCGCCGCCGGCTGCACGGAGGATCTTCGAGGACTTCGCCGGTGGAACTGGTCGCGTTCGCCCCGGGCTGGCCAGCGCGATCGCCGCCGTGGGTGCCGGCGACGCTCCAGTTGTGTGGCGCCTTGACCGTCTCGGCCGTTCCTTGCGCCATCTGCTCGAAATCGTCGAGGCGTTGCGCGATCGCGCCGTGGTCCTGCATCGCTGACCGAGGCGGTCGACACGTTGACGCCAACGGGCAAGCTGGTCTACGCCATCCTCGGCTCGATCGCAGAGTTCGAGCGCGAGCTTATCCGCGAGCGCACCGTCGCGGGCATGAGATGCCGCGCGCCGGCGCGGCGTGCATTGTGGGCGACGTCCTCTCTTGCACTGCATCGCAGGTGGAAGATCCCCCCCATGGCGCTGACCACTACGGACGCGTCGATCGCGCACGTCGCCCGGCAACTGCGCGTCGGGCGCGCGACGTTGTACCGCGAGCATCTCGGCGGTCGCGAAATCATAGGGCCGGGTAATGCATAACAAACAAGTCGGCGACTCCGGAGGCCTTGAGCATGAGCACTCTCACAGCGCACAAAGTCACGCCGTAACGGACCTGGCGGACGCACTGTACAATTTATTGCCCGGGAAGCCATACCCACAGTGCGGTCAGGGGTTATCCTTTCGGTCAGCGCAGGTGGCAGCCGGCGTGGGAGCGTTCTGGAGCGGCGGGTCCAAGGCTCCGGCGATTGCGCAGACTTGTTGCGATTCACGCTTGAGCAGCGACGCAGCGCGTTCTACCAGCTGATGGTAGCGATCGTCAACAACGCACTGATCTACCGGCGAAAGAAGAACCTCTTGACGCGTCAGGAAATGGACCGTGTTAACGAGATCATCCGCGTCCATCGGGTTTTAAGATTCCCCGAACATTGGGACGCCGCATCTCTACAGTCCCTCACTGGCAAGTCACCCCATCTGCGCCGACCGTCACGCCGCCGGCTGAGACGCCCACGGCGGCCGCTCTGCCGGCGTTGAACGCAGAGTTCGTCGGGCTGGAGAAGCTCGAACCGCAACTGCGGGGGCTTCGCGTTCGAACACACGCTTAAGGAGCTTTTCCACGCCTTTGCGTTGGCACCGCGGTAGTCATTTCGGCTTTTGGGCGAACGAGATCGACGGTGAGCTTAGACCTCAACAATACGACGTATCTCGTCGAGGCCAAGTGGACCGGACCAGCAGATCGGCTTCGCCGAGTTGATGGTCTTCGGCGGCAAGGTTCAGGGCAAAGCGCGCTGGTCGCGCGGCGTGCTGATTAGCTACGCCGGCTACAGCGAAGATGGCCTCGCAGTGGTTAAGCGAGGCCGGCCCACCGACATCATCTGCATGGACGGCAAAGACCTCTGGCACGTTCTCAGCGGCGACATCGGGCTGCGGAAGCTGATCGAGCTCAAGGCCCGGCGAGCCGTCGAAACCGGTCGCGCGTTTGTTCCAGCACACCGGGAACTCTTTGCAACGATCGGCTGAGGCTGCCTAGCGCGCTGCCGCTCCCAATAAGTCTTGTGTTTCTGGGAGATGCAGCGGGCGGATGGACGCCCCGCCGCGCGTGGGCTTGCGGCGGTCCGCTTGCGGAGCGCCCTTTCGGGGCGCCTAGAGGTCGAGTGCTGGAAGCGATGGCCTTATTGGGTTCCTCGGGTTCCAGCCCCTGCCGCAAGTTTGGCTGACATCGGGGAGAAGGTGAGTGCGTCCTGGACTTTCTCCGGGCTCCGGCACCCCTCGAAATCACCGAAGTCTACGCGCCGAGCCATCGTCGATGCAGTGCTTCTTAGGGACTTCGACTTGCCCAAGGCCGGTGGATGTCGTGACGTTCTTCGGTCGCGTCTGGAACTTGCGGGAGATGCCATCCACAGACAACCGCTACCACGACCTTGATCGCGACATGCGTCAGCACATTCCGTCGGGAGTTTGACGGTTACGACGACGCTTAACTGTCTACGGGGAAACTGGGATATCGTTCATGTTCCGGACGAAGCGTTCGGAAGGTCCTTGACGGAAACGCTTCACCCCGTGGTTCAGCCCAACCAGGAGCAGAGTTGCCAATCTGCTCAGCACTCTACAATCGACCGCTGCATGCCGACGGCTTCGTGATCGTGCAATCCGGTCAGATGTCGGGTGAACCGCTCTACACGATGACGAAGATAGGCTCGGAACTCGTTCGTCGAGCAGAGCATTACGATGTCGCGCTTTCATTTTGCCAGCGAGCAACAGAGATACGTGGAACTGGTCCGCAACGATACTGCGCGATGCCGGCATCGCCGTGTTCTTGCTCGCCGTTCAAAGAGGCGATCCTGTGCGGCGAAGATACTCGTCGAGGCGTTCGAGGCGGTCTTTCTTCACGGCTCGCAAAATTCGTGGTGATGTTCGTCTCCCAAGACTACGAACGCAAGATGTGGCCGACCGTCGAAAGACGCGCCGCAATCGAGCGCGCCATCGCGCAGAAGTCGGCCTATATTCTGCCCGTCCGCTTCGACGACACCCCTATTCCCGGTCTGCGCGGCACGATTGCCTACCAGGACGCACGCCGAAGAAGCCCCACCGAGATCGCAGATCTTGATCATCGAACGCTTGAGAACGTGACCGTCAGCGACCAACGTTGCGGAGCATCTTTGCTCCCGTGGGGAGCTGGGCCGGGGGCCCTCCGAAGTGAGGCCACTAAAGGCCAACTGCGCACTGCAAACCGGGCCGAAGGCAAACCTGGGCGCCGCGACGGATCCACGTTTGCGCGTGTCACCATAGGATTCGCATCCAGTCAAAGACCCTCCCGGCATTCTGGACCGACTTGGCGAGTGCGCCGGCTTGGCGGCGACGCTCCTTGCGGACGGCGGCGCAAAACGCCGGTGAAGCGGCGACGTGCCGGCCCGCTGCAAACGGGCGCTCAGTTGCTAGGTAAGGCTCCTGAGCAGCGATCTGGAGGCCAATGATGCTACCGGAATAGCGAGCAAGACGCCCAGCACGAAGTACCACAAAGGCCCGGGTACCGTGGAGGCTCGTCACGTTCGAACGCGGAGCTAGATGTTGATTTCGTCGAGGTCGCGCCCGCTGGTTCCGGCCCGAAAAGCTGAAGGCGTAACCCCTTAGCTGGATGGTGCTCTTCTTCACGGCCGAAAATGAGGTCCGGTCGGAGCTGTCGCTCCCGATCTTGATCGATGGCAGCGGCCAGATTAACGGATGGCACGAGCGGAGTCATCCTCCCCGCTATTCCGCTGGACGGTGATGACGGTTCCAGAAGCATTCCCTGAGCCCGATTTCGGCCCGGATGTAGACATCGAAATTCGACGTCGGGCTTAGCAGCCTATGTTCAATCCCTCCCGGCTTCGCGTTGCTCGCAAGAAGCGACGCCTTATGTAAGACGCGTCTCGCCGAAGTCCACGGGTCTCGGCCTACGTGCAATTTCGGCGTACGAAAGCGGTGAGTCTTGGGTCGCAGCCGCCACTGATGCCGCCGCGTGTCTCGCCTCGGCGTTGGATTTCCCAGTCAAGCTTCTTCTATGGCGACGAGCTTCCACGAGCCGTCGCTCGAGAGCAGCAGAGCTTTCACTCATAGGCCCGGTGAGTGCGAGTACGCGCGACGCCGCGCTCGCGTCCGGCGCTTTGGCTGTTCTGCTGCATGATTGGGTGGAGCGGCGCTTCGCGCTTCCCGATCCTGAACTGCCGGATCTACGCGAAGAAGATCCAGAAACGGCAGCAATAGCGCTGCGCCATGAATGGGGTCTCGGCGAGAGCACCTGATACGCAACATGATTCACTTGGTTGAGTCAAAGGGCGTCCGCGTATTTTCGGTGGTAGAGGATTCGGTTGACGTAGACGCGTTCTCTCTATGGCGCGATCGAACTCCATTTATGTTTCTAAACACGATGAAGTCGTCCGAGCATAGTCGCTTCGATGCAGCACACGAACTCGGGCACCTCGTGCTTCATCGTCAAGCCGGCCTACACAGAAAAGAGTCGGAGCAGGAGGCAAATAGATTCGCCTCCGCATTCTTAATGCCGCGTGGTGGTGTATTAGCCCGAGCGCCTATGCTTCCGACGGTGCGTTCCTTGATTGCGTTAAAAAAACAACGGATCGTATCGGTCGCGGCGCTTGCATATCGTCTTCACGCGTTAGGCCTTATTAAGGATTGGCACTATCGCAATTTGTGCATTGAGATTGCTAAGCGCGGATATCGCAAGAATGAGCCTGCTGGAGCTCCTCCAGAAATGTCGCTCGTTCTGAGAAAGGTCTTTCATGCTCTCCGCGTAGAGGGCATTTCTAAAGCCGACGTCGCACGCGACCTTAGCTGCAATCTTGAAGATATCGACAAGACAATCTTTGGACTCGTGGTTACGGCCCTCCCTGGCGGCGGAACGCCCCGAGGACAGACCGCACCCAAAGATGCCGCCGGCGGTCGCTCGATACACCTCGTGAAGTAAAGCTATGTCTATACCGGTGGCATTTCTCGATCCGGCCAAGGCTATTGATGTTCGCGCTGGCTTCAAAGCAACCGTAACCGACGGAATAGAGCATAAGCCTGCGTGGATGGCAGCTCCCCCGATCACGAGCCCTGTTTAGAGACGGTCTGATCGGATCCGGAAGATGCCATTTGGACGTGAGTATCGCCGTAAGTCTATGACGGCTGAGGAAGGGCTTGCGCTGGTTCGTCCAGCGCTCGAGCAGTTGTTTGAGGCTGCAAAGAGTGCCGTCCGACAGAGGCAACTCGGTGCAACCCTGCGAGGCAGTGCCTTCGAAGACTTTTCACCGCGCGCAAACTCTACCTTTGAACGGCGCCATGAAGTACATCGAGCCTGGTGAGGCGATCGCGGCGGTGTCGACCGCTGCCCTATTTGCGATTGTAGATACGCTGGTCGCTGAGAACGAGAACCCGCGAGATAAGAAGCATCAGAAGCGCGACGCCGCTGGTATGCTAATCGTGGGCTCGCCTCTTGGTGGAGTCCTGCGTGCCACAGTGAAAAACTTCCGTCATTACATGGGAGGCGGACTGGGCGGCCACGCCGCCGGGCGATCTCGCCGCTGCAAACATCGACACGCTGCAACGCATCGGCGTTCGACCGCCGTGGAACCGAGTCGTTGCCCTCGATGTTTTTGAGATCATGGGCGTATGAGCGTTACGACGCTCTCGAAGCCGCCGTCGCCGAAACGCTGCGCGGACTGTGAGACCCGACGCGCCGAAAACTAATCCTTAAGATGCTGTGCCGGGTAATCTATGAGGCAGAAGTTCGGGATAATAGGCATTGTGACCCGCGGGAGCCACCGCCGCCCGCCCATTGCCTCGATCTACCCGTCATTATAGCGTTTTACTGCCCTCATCTGAGGCGGCAACGACCTGTCACTAGCCGTATCCGAGGACTCCGAAGATCTGATTCGCTATGGTAGCCAGGGACTGAACGCCGAACGCGCTGCGTATTGCGCCCAAGCATTTCGCAGCGCGGGCCGAATCTCGTCATCGTTCTCCGCAGCGCCTCCGCAACGCATTAGATACAGGAGCGGATCGACGAATGTGTCTTCGAACGAAGTTCGCGAAAAGTCGATGTGCACAAGCGGCAGCGTCACGCCGTTCGTCGGAAGCGGAAAGGTGCCGTGATGAACGCTCCGAGCATTGTATCGAAAGGCCATCATACCGCTCGCGACGGGCCCCTGGCCGAGTTCCCGCAGAAGCCAGGACGAGAGCGCGAAACCATTCGCGATGAGGCGAAGCAGTGGATAGAGGATGTTATGTTGTTCTTCAATGGGGAGGCGCATCTGGATCTCGCCGGTCGAGCCGACGTAGCAGCGGCGCGTTCTGGTTTCGCGATCGGGGTCAAGTCCTTCGATCGTGACGTCGTGCCGAAAGAGGACGCCATCTGGCAGCGTTTCGGCCGTTACATTTCCTTGGTTAAGGCCGGGGAGCGTCCGGACAATCTCTTCAATGTCCAATTGTTCAGCACGACGTAGCACACGCGGACGCGAACGCTCAGGAGAGAGGCGGATGGCGATAAAATCCGGTTGCGGGGACGCGGCGTCAAAGCGTATCTGGCCCATCATGTCGACGCGTTCTTGCGGCTCTGTGTTCGACCGTCGGTCGAGGAGCGCTTCGAGTTCACGCAGGGTCAGCCCGTCGATTTGTGTTCCACGACGCACCGGAAAGCGCCCTCGTTCTTCAGTGTACTCGTGGGGGGCAACATCGCTTTCGTCAACGCGGACGACCAGCATACTGCTCTGCCCATCAGCGCTTTGATAGCCGAAGACGTCGACAGGCAAAGTTGGGTAAGCCCGTGCGAGTACCTGACTCCGCAGTCGCCGTCTAGCTGGTTCTTCGATCGGCGAGCGTAGCGTGGGAAGCGCTCAAAGGCACGCCGTCGACTGGATCATTTATGCCGACGACTATCAGTCCGCCCGTCGCGTTTGCCATCGCGACCGCTTCCTTAGCAACTTGCTTCACGTCGAGCTGCGCCTTGAATTCCAGGCGCTGGGTTTCTTGATTGAGCCCTCCAAAATAACCGAACAAGTCGTCGTATGTAGACGATTCGAGATTATCGAGGTCGGGATTTCTCGGCATTGTTGATCCTGGTCAGGTGTAAATCATGAGTTTCGTGAACGGAAGGAACGATGGCTCTGCGACCTCCGATTTCGTCCCGGCGTCACCGTGCCTCGTACATTATGGTGGCGGGCGTCGGTGAAAACATGTGCTTGCTCGTGTTAGTAAGTCAAGCGTTCGATAGCACGGCCGGCCCCTATCGGACCTTAGCATCGGCCCCGTTGTGGGCGGCTCCTAGCGGCTGCGGCCTACGCGAGTGCTGCCGCCGCCCTCGCGGAGCCGTCGGAACCGGGCCGCCGTCGTTATGCTCCGAACTTCGCTCCGAGATGCGGGATTCGGGCGGGTAGAGAGCCGATTGGGCCATCTCGAAGTACGCGTGGAGACCATCGAGACCAGAACTTCGATCATTTCGCGGGGAATTCGAGCGACGCATCGCCCCGCTCGAGCGGTAAATCGGAAAAAAGACTCCCGGCGATCGTCGCGAGCTTTTTTGTGACTTGAGGGTGCGTCGCGGCGGAATTCCTCCAGCGCAATAGCGACTGCGCGTAACCAGCGTAAAAGCATGACGGAATGCCGGATCCAGGGCATGTCCTGCAGGACCCTGCATTGCCCGAGTCTACCGCGGCTCGCCGCCGCGACAGCATTCGCGCGCGGCGGTCGTGGGTTAGATCGATCCGCGTGACGGTTCGAGCCTTGTCCGCCGGTCGCGGGAGACCCCGGACGCGTCAGCGGCATGATTCGCGGTGCCGAGTCAGCTCGGCGAAACTGCGCCAGGCTTGCGTGTAGACATTGTCTCGCGCGACGACCGATGCACGTGGAACCATTTGCCGCAGGTCTCGCACTGTGGGTTTGCGGTCGAGCCGACCGACTCGCCCAGTAAGAGCGTCACCGACGAGTCGCAGTATGGGCACGCCACGGCCTCGTCTATGCGAGCGCGGCGTTCAAGGGTAATAGCCTGCACGTCGCTTGCTGAAGTCCCATACTGTGGTTGCTTGCGAAGAATGACAAAGCCGTCGGCATTACGATGGACGTTGAAGAAGCGCTGGCACTCGCCACAACGAGGTTGCGAAGTTGATCCGGATTGTTCGCCTAGGTTGCAGGAGACATCAACGCCACAGTATGGGCAAGCAACATGCTCAAGCGTTACGCCCTCGCGGTGGAGGACTTCCGTGACAACCGACGTTGGAGCACCGAACAATTGGAGCAGAGTTGAGAACGGTGCGATGTAAAATGGTTGGCCGGATGAAGCGCGTCGATACTCGTCGACTAGTTCGAAGCGCCGGCAAAAAGCCTCGATTATCGACGCGGTGTTGCCAATCTGCCTTTTCGTCAAGTGAGACAAATAGCAACGGCTTCTTTCGCTTCGTTCCGATCTCAAGGATCGTTAGCCAAATTAGCACATCGCCGATTCCGCCGTCGTCTTTTCCTGCGTCCTTATAACCCGGAGGGATCTTGTTGTCGATGCGATCTCGGAGTATCCGCCAAGATTTCAGCGGGGGTTCGCTGACTTTCAACAACGACAGTGTCATCAAACACGCCGCGATACATTTCAGCGACCGGATCGTTCCATCCCCATTTCCGAACCTCGGCCAGAACGTCATCGACTGCTTTGCGGTAGGCTACAACCTCGTCGGACAGAGCCTTTTCCTTTACAAGCAGCATCTTGTATTGCGCTAAGTCGGCGAGCAGCGGATATGAGGTCGGTGCGGGCTTTTCAACCTTTCCGCGCTTTTCGCCAAGCGCTTTATACATCTCAGCAAGCTTTGTCGCCCGATTCCTAGCAAACTCCCGGCAAACTTGTGCCGGGACGAACAGTCGCTTCGCCTTTCGGAGACGCTGATATACGGTAGCGATTTCTTTAAGGCTATCGCCGCCAGTCGTGTACGGAAGCAAAAGAACGTTCGTATCAAGGACGACGTCACATCTGTCGTGAACGCTTTCGAGTGTCGGGATGTGCTGCGCAACGAGAGCGACAGCATTTGGGAACAGCCGATTTGCAAGCAGAACATCGACTGTCTTGCCGTCGCTAGCCATGCGTTACCCGATCGGCGACATTTCTTAGCATCGGTAAAGCACTTTTGCGTCCGTTTGCTCCGCGCCTTTTTACTCGGTTAAAGACTGTTGCGTGAAAGACGCTAAGCAATTGCCACCTTGCCAGCTTGCCGGGTAGAGAAGAACGCTGCGGCCGGCCGTTGCCATCTCTACCAGGCTTGCCGCCCACGGCCATCACGCGATCGCTTTTAGTCGGTTGAGCGGGCTCGCGCGATTATGTTGGGCTCGCAATATTGTGGCGCGGCTCGCCAATCCATGAGAGGCAAACGGATAGTTGCTGTGTCTCGCCTAGGAGCTAGGTATTGTGCGAGTTCCAGGTGTTATAGAGTAGTGACTTGGGTCGCGGAAGACGTCGACTTCAGCTGTGTACGAGCCGCGGTGGTTTGAAACGCACCGCGTCGTTCTGCTGAGGCCGCCCCAGATATCAGGCGGCGACTGATCGTGAGTTTGAGGTCTTCCGGGGGCCTCCGAGTTCGCTGGGCAAGGGGCCGTTCCGCCGGCGCCCCGATGGTGCGCGCCGGCGCAACTGCCTTGATTAGCAACAGGCGGTCTAGACCGCTCGCGAAGGATTCAATGTGAAATTACCCAGCGGCCGATTCAATGTGAAATCGCGATTCATTGTGAGACAGCGCCGTTCTAGCGTTCTAACGTTCTGATTTTGACTCACGAATAGAGGCCAATTTCGGGCTCTAAATGTGAAATTCCCGAACAAATGTGAAATTCGCTTCCGGGCCTCTATTTTTCGGTTAAATCTTGCGGCTTGCCAATGGTCATTGATTGGAGATGCCCGAGAACTGCGTCAACCGCGACGTCAATCGTCGCCTCGTTGATACCGTACGTCGTGATATCGAGATGCTGGACCCGGTCCTGAAGTCGGCTTCCGATGCTGCCCCGGCCGCAAACGAGTGCGAGAACAGAGCGACAGCGCCGGCGTCGTGCAGCACGACCGCCCGCAGGCCGGCGTTAAGCGTCAGCGTCTCAAGGTCGAGGCGCGATGCGTCGACTCCAGCCGCCCGATCCAAGACCCGCCGCTGGACCTCGTCCAGCCACCTTTCGGCGCCCATCACGACCGAGTTCGCGAGCACCCCGCTCCTCGGCCCTCCTCTTCTGTGCCCGGCCGGCCGAAGTCATCGACCCATTTCAATAGGCCAGACATATGGCACACCGCCCCGCGAAGATGGCCGCCCAGCGCACCGCGGGCGCCCGTGCGCAAAAGTTGCGGAAGGGCGAGCGACCCGCCCGAGACCGGCCTCGCGAAAAATACTTCGGGCCCGAGGTGTCACGTTTGAGGACTTCGCGCTGACCTCTTCATGAAAGCCAAGCTTCCGGCTCGGTCCCGGACCACCCGAAGGCTCAGAGGTAGAGCAAAAATGCACGCGACCATCCAGATCGAAGTCAACGGCCAGCTCCACGACCTCCACCACGCCACCCGCACCGGGGCCGAAATCAAAGCCCTCGCCCACGCATCGAACGGGGAATTGTACCGCCTCGAGGGCGACGAGCGCCGCCGCGTCGGCGATGACGAAACGGTGCACCTGCACGAGGGCGAGCACTTCGTCATCGTCCACGAAGCGCACCACGGCGTCGCGATCCGCATCGAGGTCGACGGCGAACCGTACGTCTCGCACCACAAGGTCCGCACCGGCGCCGAAATCAAGGCGCTCGCGCACCGCCCGCCTGGCAACCTGCTCTACCGCGTGCTCCACGACGGGCAGCGCGTCAAGATTGGCGACGAAGAGCCGGTGCACCTCAAAGAAGGCGAGTGCTTTATCACCGTGCCGCCGGTGGGCCACGCGAGTTGAGCCCCGAGGAGCAGCGGGCGCTGGACGCCATCGCTGGCCCCGGCGTCCGCGAGGTCGTCGAAGGCGGTCGGCGCCTCATCATCCTGCCGAAAGTGAAGCTGCCCGTGGGCTCAGCGCCCGCCGAGGCGTTCGCGATCTACCACGCTTCGATGCACGGCAGCTACTCCACGCGGCTGTTCTTCGAGGTGCCGATTCGCGGCGCCAACGGCGTCACGCCGTCGACGGTCGCGGACTCGCTTTGCGGGCGCACGATGCACGCCGCGAGCTACAACGGCGTTCCGGCCGACCTGCCGCTCCATCAAGGCGTTCTCGCTCATCTGCGGCTCTATGAGGCAGCGCCATGACGGAACTCGTGCTGCGATTCATCGCGTGGCTTTTCGGGCCGCCGCGACAGACGGCGCCGCCACGCGCCGCGGCGGAACCCGACCGATACCGGCTGCACATCCCGCGGTCCGTCATCCACGAGCTGCGCGAGGTCACCCGTCCGAATCACCGGCCCGAGCCGCTCGCGTTTCTGCGGGTCCGCTTCGCGTCGGAGGATAGCCGAACGGTGGTCGTCGCCGTCGGCGTCCTGCCGTTCCCGGACGAAGCCTACGTCGAAGGGCCGGCCGGCGCCAACTTCAGCACCGAATGGGCCATCGACGTCGCCAACGCCGGCATCCCGGGCAACGTCGGCTTGATGCTCGTCCACTCGCACGGCGGCGTCGGCATGCCGATGTTCAGCGGGGTCGACGCGCGCACGAACCGGTCCATCATGGCGATGCTCGCCGTCGGAGTCGAGACGGCGCCTTTCGGCGCGGTCGTCCTAAGCGACACCGACGCCCGTTGCGTTCTCGCGGTCAAAGGCGGGCTGACCGAGACGAAGGTCATCGCGGTGCCCCACCGTTTCGGAGAACTGCGGGTGAGCGCATGAACACCATGAGCCGCATGAGCTTCCTCGGCGAGGGCCTCACATGGCTTCGGGAAGCCACCATCACCGTTCTCGGGGCAGGGGGCGGGGGTTCGCACCTCGCCCAGCAGATCGCTCACCTCGGCGTCGGACGCCTCCCCCTGGTCGACTTCGATCCGCTCGAGGACCACAACGTCAACCGCGTCGTCGGCGCCGGCTACGGCGACGTCGGCAACCTGAAGGCCGAGCTGCTCGCGAAGCGCTTCGGCGACCTCGGAACCCGCGTCATCCCGGTGCCCCACAAGGCCGAGTCGCGCGAGGGGCGACGCTGGATCGAGCAGAGCGACGTCGTGTTCGGCGCCGTCGACGGGGCCCGCGCTCGAAACACCATCGAGAGCATCTGCCGAGCCGCCGAGGTGCCGTACATCGACATCGGGTTGAAGATCGACGTGGCCGAGGACGAGACGACGGTTCTGGCTATCGGCGGGCAGATCGTGACGTCGGTTCCGGGCGGCCCGTGCCTCCGGTGCGCGGAGGTCGTCACGGAGGAAGCGCTGCTGCTCGACCGTCAGGAATACGTCGCCGGCCGTCCCGAGCAGCAGGTCGTGTCGCTCAACGGCATCCTCGCCTCGCAGGCCGTAAGCGGGATGCTCAACCTCATGACCGGCTACGCGCCCGCTTTCCCGGTGGCCGCCGTCATCCGGTATGATGGCCTCACGCACACCATGAAGCCCGACCGCTACGTCCAAGGTCCGTGCCCGCAATACCCGCTCGACGCGGCGGGCTGGCGCATCGTGCTCCCGCCGCGGGTCGCCGCGGCGTGACGAGCACGACGACGGTCGTTGAGATTCTCGATGAGGCCAGAACCACGCGCGATTATGACCGCCTGCAGCGCTTGCTGTATGTGTTCTTGCGCAGCGACATCGACAACAAGCACGAGATCGTTCAGGAAGCGCTCATCGAAATTTCCAAGAAAATCGACGCCGGCGAGCCGAGCTATCTACTCGCGCCGAAACTGCGGGGCTTCTTGAATACCTGCGCTCGGCGTCTCTATGCCGAAAAGAAACACTTCGACTCACGCCTCGGCGACACGGGAGACGAGGTCCTCGACGTCGTGGCTCCGCGGAGCGACGATCCTGCCGTGCTGCTCGCTCGACTCGAAGAGATGGACGAAAAAATCGCTCGGTTGATTAAGTTACGCGAGTCGAACCCGCGCTACTTCGAGGCGTTCGTCGCCGACGCTCAGGAAGTTCCGATCCCCGAGCATTTCGAAGAGAAGTTCGGGGAAGACATTACACCCGCTAACGCTCGCAAATTGCGCGAGCGCGGCAGACTCAAACTCAACACCGGCTTGGAGCAAATCCGAAAGGACTCGTCGTCATGAAGCCTCGCGACGAAATGACCGCCCTAGCGGCCGAATACCTAAAGAATCGCGAAGCCATCGCCGAGCAAGTCGGAGACGCGTTCGCGAACATTCCGCACGCGCCGCTGGCGAAGCTCATCGACGATTTCCTCGCGTTCTCACCCAATATAGACATGGCTCCGATCCTCAAGAAAATCGCCGAGACGAACCAAGGCCGGCTCGAAGACCTGAACGTGTCGGAATTCCAGTCGTACCTCATCGCAAAATGCGGGACGAACGAAATCGAGCTGCGTCGCGCCATCTCCGCGCTCAGCAACTTCACGACCATCAAGTTGGCGTCCGTCAACGGCGACAAGAGGTTGCTCATCGCCGCTCGGGACGAGGACAACAGTGGTCAGAAATCGGCGACGATGAACGATGTGCTCAAGCAGATTGGCAAACGAAGAAAATGACCCGGTTCATGGTCCCGAAGGCCTATAAGAATCCGAAGCTTTTCGCGGAGGAAATGCTCAGGAAGAGCAATTCGCCGCGGCTCTCAAACGGCTACGCCATCGACGTCGAAGGCATCGCTCGCGATTACTGCCGCTTCGAAGTCATGCATATCGACGATCTTGAAGTCAGCGGCAAACCCGCGCTTGGTCTTTACGTGCACGCCATCAACGCCCTGATGGTCACCAACAAATGCTACGAGCCGCGAAAACGGTTCAGCATCGCGCACGAGATCGGCCATGCCCAGCTCGAGGTACCACCACGGCGACTCGGCGCCGCTTTTCGAACTCGAAGAACCCGAATTATTCGGGTGCACCGACGAAGACCAAAGTCTCGGATCGATGGACGAACTCATGGCCGGCCTGCGGCGCAAGAAAGAGATTCGCGCGAACAAGTTTGCGACTCACCTTCTGATGCCGGAGGGACTTGTCCACGAAGTCTGGCGAGTGGAAAGCGGAAACGCGGGTCGCGTCGCAGCGGCCCTCGCCGTTTCGAAAGAAGCCCTGGGCTACCGGCTCCAGGAACTCAATCTCAAATAGGAATCACCCACACGGAGACCAGGCGAATGGCAACTGAATACATCTACGACGCGCGCGGCCACGCCGTCGGCTATCGGCTCGGCGGATACATGCACGACATGTCTGGCCGCGCGGTCGGGCAAATGTTCGGGACCCATGTTTACAAGATTTCAGATTCGTACGTCGGTGAGTGGTATAAAGACATGGTCGTAGACCAGCACCTCGGGGATTTCGGAAACATCGGCAACCCGGGAAACCCAGGCAACGAGGCACCCGCGCTCCCACGGCCGTAATACTCGGTCATGGGTGCAATCTGGTTGTCCCGCGGGCAGCGCGATCGGCGGCGCGACAGAGCATGTCGGGTATAAAGCCGGCCTAGCATTGAGCAGAGAGCGCTCGGAAAAATTGCTCGGGCGCGACTTCAGCGAGTATTGGACCGGTGAAGACGAGGCGGGGTTGCACATTCGGTCAGAGGTTTACGAGGCCATAGTTGCACAGCTTCTGTATGCGATCGGCGCTGTGTCGTCGCCGTCGACCGCCCCATCAACAATAAGGTTTTACCATCGATATAAGAGCGACCCTGAACTCGCCCCCATATCGATGGCGGTCTTAGAAGCGTTTGTACCGGCGCTGCAGGCAATGCTGGACGACGCTGAGCGTAGTGGAAAGAAGGCGCTAGATCCGCGGCCTTTCATGAATCAGGTTAAGCGCGAACATGGTTTAGTTGGTTTGCGAATGGCGCTCGATCTTCTGACGGGCAGCAACGAGGATCTATATCGCAGTCCGTGGGGCGGGGTTCGTCGCGTAGAGTGGACCGACCAGGTTGCGCTAGAGGAGCTATTCAAGAGCGAATCTCTAGAGACACAGTACGGGCATTTTCTTGACCAGCGTTTCGTAGACTACCTTTCCAGAAACTTCCCGGAAGTCGACGATATCAATTGGCGAAAATTTGAAGCATTAGCCGGCGAGTTCTTTGCCCGTGAGGGATATGACGTCCAGATGGGTCCCGGACGCGACGACGGTGGAGTTGACGTGCGCGTGTGGCCTCGGCGCAGTTCTTCGTCGGTAGCGCCTGCGATCTTGGTTCAATGTAAACGGCAGCGAAAGAAGATCGAAAAGGCAGTCGTGAAGGCCCTCTACGCCGATGTCTTGGACGAGAAGGCGAAGTCCGGACTAATCGTAACGACCAGTGAACTATCACCTGGCTCCCGCGCTGTCATAACGGCCCGAGCCTACCCGGTTGGCGAAGCGAACCGCGAGACGCTTCGATCATGGATAGAGGACATGAAAACGCCCGGCGCGGGGGCCTTTTTGGCGACTTAGCCCGGGACGGGCGGTCGAAAGCGTGCGGCCTCTCACCTCTAGCCGCCTGTCGTACTTCGCCCCGTTCAGGTGAGGCGCATGGTTGGCTTGCCTGTAAAAAAGGCGAGCCCGAGCCCTCCTTTCTGCTTCCTTGGGTCTGCGACCGCGTTTTGGCTGCATTTGACTTGCGTTTTTGGCGCATGGATGTTACGATACCCAAGCGACAGCGTGGAGGCAGAAATGGACGGCACAGATACAGGGACGGCGAAGCCGGACGTTTTCGCCATGCAAAGGGCGGCGACGACACCGCCCGGACTGGTGATCGACCGCCTTCGAGAAGCTCTTGGCGATCAGCTAACGTTGTTTTTGTTAGACGTCAAGGACACACGAACGCTAGATCGCTATGAGGAGACCGGCGAGGTGCCGCCGCTGCCTGGCCGACGCGCTCAGGCTGCGTATGCGGCGGCGCTAACCCTTATGCAACGCTATTCCGACCCACGGCATATAGCGGCTTGGTTTACCTGGCTAGCGGAACCACTGGATGACGTCTCCCCAGCAGCGTATTTGCGCGGCGTAAGCGACTTTGAAGATGCGGAACGTCGAGCGCGGGCTGTGCTAAGCGTGGCTCGGCAATACCTCGCCGTCTGAGTGCGCGTTCATCCCGATCCGCTGCCCGAGGCATTGTTCCGTGTCGGGTATTCTGGCTCGGTCTGGGTTCTGCCCGATTGGAAATATGGGCCGTTTACCGGACGCTGGGATGATCCCGCTGAATCGTATCGCGTTCGCTACGTAGCCTTCGAACGAAGAGGCGCCTTCGTCGAACGGATAATTAGGTATCGACCCGATCTTGCCACCCTTGCAACATTGGCGAGCACCTCAGGAGCCACATCCGTTCCGATCGCGGGACTTCCGGATGATTGGTTTCGGAACAACAGCGCGGGCACGGCGACAATCGAATGTTTGGGCTCTGGGCTTGCCGACCTTGCTACCGCCGCAGGTATCGCGGCCGCGCATGCAGCAGTCGCGGCGGCCGTCCGTTCAACGAGCACACCGCTGGCCGATTACGATGCCGCGACACTTCTGAGCGCGACTTCGCGCGCATTCACACAGGCGATGCCCCGTTACGCTTACCAAGCGGGTTTTGACGGCATTCTCTATCGCTCACGCTTTGGGCCGGAGTTGATCTGCGTTGCACTATTCGAGGCTCGTCATAGGCTTGCTGACATCACGCAGGCGGCGGTCGCTCTTACGACCCAGATCTTCTGTATGCGTGCGACGTCCACCACTTGCCGCATCCTCACCCCAGTCGACCGACAACCATCCGAGGGTTACACTGGTAATGGACGCTCATCCATGCCCCGCACAGGGCTGCTGAATTGAGACGAAACGCCCCGCAGCTGTGGAGCTTGAGGGCGCCACCGTAATGCTTCCCGGCCTCGCCTCGGCCGGCGCAACCGGGTGGGCGCTGGTCGAGGCGCTAGCGCCCTACAGACGGATTCAATGTGAAATGACAGCCCTTAGGTCGATTCAGTGTGAAATGGCGATTCATTGTGAGACAGCGCCGTTCTGAGCCGTTCTGACGTTCTGAAGCTGTCTCACAATTAGTGCCCGTTTGAGAATGAGACCGAGCGGCGGCCTCTTCAACGGCCTTCCATCAACTAGACCTTGTCAACGTATCTCTTGCGAAACGAGGCTTCGATCTTTTCGCGCTGGGCGTGGAGAGCCGCAATCGCGTTCTCGCCCTCGTCGATCTTAAAGCGTCTCTTTACTTCATCGAGGTCGGCGGGATCGACACGGTTGCGGTAGCCTTTGCTTAGCTCGACAAAAAGCGAAGGACTCCTTCACCATGCCGCGTTCGCCGATTTTCCACTCGTCCATTATCATATCCATTTCGTCGCGGCCCTCGATGTGGTCGGGGAAGTAGAGCCGCTCGCTCGTGCCGGGTGCGAACTCATCGACGGTCTTCGCCAACTTCGTGCAGTGGCTGCGTAGGTGGACGTAACCTTCTTCAGCCGAGACCTGCGGCGCGATGTAGTCGCCGCCGTAGACGGCCTCGAAGAGATCGAAGACCATGCCGTAGCACGTCTTCAGCATCATCACGCTCATGGCTTTGACGCCTTCCACGATTTCGGCGGTCCGAGCCTGTACAGCACGTTCGACCGGCGTTCATCGGATGACATCCCCTGGGCGAAGTAGTAGACCTCGCGGTCCGTCCCTTGTGCGAGTTCGCGGCCGGTGCGTCCGAAGACAGCCGCCATCTTGTCGATCACCTCGGCCGACGCTGCAAAGGTGCCTTTTTCGATTTTTGAAACGCGAGGCTGGTCGAAGCCGGCGCCCAAGCGACTGACCAGACCCTTGACTGAGCCCGAGTCCCTTACGGACCGCTTTCACGCGGTCTCCAAAATTCACCATGCGGTGTACCTCCTCGACCAACCGTAGCGGGCACCGACGATACATAACAATCCGCATATTCGATACATATTTCCGGCACCGGAGCCCGAAGTGGCTGAGGCCTGCGACACTGGGCGGAAGGCAGAGACCTTTAACCGCTGCTCATGACTGTGTTCTGTCGGTTCGGCCAGGGATTCCTACTCCCTAGGCATTCTAGTAAGGAATATATTGCATATCTGGTAGGAATTAATTATTATGGCGGTATGAAACTCTCGATCTCCTCTCGGAGCCGGCCGGAGCCAGGCTCGGGGCCGTCGTGAAAACCCATGACGCCATCCATCGATTGTCCTAGAGGCAGCGCTGCTGCACTTCGCCGATCTGTCGTCCGTTGAACAGGAGCGCGAGATTCGCCATCTCCAGCAGGCGCGGAGGGCCAACTCACGCGACGGTTGGATGCGCGTGTTTTGGGAAGCGCTGGCGGAAGAGTTTGGTACCCGCGACTTCGATTGGACCGGCCAAGGGAATCCCTTGACGCCACGTCAGCATCACGGATTCAGCATCGTCTACCTTTTCGACGAACGCAGTCCGACGTCGTGCCGATCTACGTCCATGCCTTTCAGAGTCCCGCCATCGACAGCCGCGCGCTGATCCGAAAATTGGACATACACAAAGGACGACCCAGTCTTCAGCGCTGCTCGATCGGTCGCAAATTGGGTCCGTGAGAACGAACAGCACACGACCTCGGCAAGCGTATGACCGTGCGCTGCACTCGATTGGCGGTACATCACGGCTTCCGTGTGGTTGCGTGTAATGCGCGAGGGCATTGTCCCACAACAGTGGAAAATCGATTGGCGGTCACTCGTCGACGACGCTAGGCCGGGGTTGCGCGCAATGTGGCATCGTGTATTCAGAATGCCAGACCCAGAGGACGAGACGTAGGCTATGAATACTCATCAAAAAGTACCTGAGATCAAGAAGACACTGCGAACGGCGGGGACTTCTGGGACTGTACCGCGGAGCGCTCCAAATCGAGTCTGTCCTCGCGAAGAAGTGGACGAATGTGTTCGGCTCGGGCGCATCGCTCGCGCGAACGGCCGCGAGGTGTGGGACTTCCCGATCACGTTCGTCGCTGAGTCGTTGGGGACAGCGTGACCATGCCTACGATGGGCCTGATTGCGGACGCCGTGGTGCTTGCAGCACCGTGGTTTTCGGCCGCGCTCGCAATTGGAGCAGCCGCGGCCGCAGAACGCTCGTTTCGCATGGCGACCGCCGCCCAACCGCCGGAACGATGGCGAGGCGACGACGTGTTTCACACCGGAATCGACATCGATGAGGAGATCGACGACCGGTCGCGCCGAGATGTCTCCGGGATAGACGCCGCGGCCATGCAATCAATTGCCACGTACCTTGCGGCTGCTGCCGCCATCGAAGCAGCCGCCGCATCGCAACACGGTCTCCCGGCAATCGGCGTGTCCGCCCTGGGGATAAGTTTTGCGGGTGCCTTATCGGTCAGACGATGGTTGATCGCGTTCCGCGATATCGCCTATGGGCGCGCGTGGTTCATTCGCATGAAATGGGCGATGCCGCGCAAGTACATCCATCTCAAGGATCCCACCGCGGAGGACGCAGCGTTCGCCGAGGACCACCCGGTCGAAGCCCGTGCGCTGCTCCGTGGTAGAGGCCGTTAGGTGTCCAATTTGGTAACCAGTCTTCGACGGTGGGTGCGACTTGCGTGGGAAACGTTATAAGGCATCCAAGATTTGAATCGCTAAGAAAACGTCCGTGGGCGACCGTTGTTTTTGTGGCCCTGCTCGTAGCTGCAATAGTGGCGGTAGGTTTGATACCATCCCTTGATGCTGGCACAAAGGCTAATATATGGGTCGCGGCTGGCACACTCGGTTTGGCTCTGATAACGTGGGTGTCGGTAAGCCAGACCCGCACCGTGATCGCTGCCGAAGACCGCCGCTATCAGCAGGGCTATGCCCCGTTGCTTCTGCTGACACCAACTCAGCTTGTCGCCGGGCATTTCAGCGCCGAAGTGTACAATGCCGGACAGGGTCTCGCAATCAAAGTGCTCGTTCTCTTGAATGGCAAATTCTCAACAACGCATCTCGTCAATACGCCGCCTACGATGGCGTTGCTGCCGATGCCGGATCTGCCGATTCCGGAACAGCACAATTCATCATATCGGCGTGGTGCCGACCGGTGGCCGCGCGGGACTATCATTTCCCCAGGAGAGGACGGAGTACGCAACAGTCTCTCTAATGCGAGTTCGTATTGAGTATGCCGACATGTTCGGGAATGAGTATGTGACTATTTATCGCACTCACACAATCAATGTAAATGACTTTCTGTGGCAGCAGCCGGAGCACCTAAGAATCCCGAAGCAGCAGTGAATGCCGATTCGACCTTTCCCCAACCACCCCAGCGCGCCAATATGCTTCCGACAAGAAGACCACATCTATGCTGGGACTTCGACGACCCGTCCGTCAAGTCAGGATCAGTGTTGACCGTCCTGGAATGGGATTGGACTTGCGGGGATCCTAGCAAAGAGTCGCAACGTACGGCAGCGGTTTTTCGCGCTGACTCGATACAAGCACGCGGTGATCGAACGACTCCTTGCCGATCAGGGAGGGGCTTACAACGTTGCGTTCGACGATGACGCAAGCGGCGAAGCCGCTGACGTCACGACGCTCTTCGTCGTCAAGCGCGCGCGCCGCGATGAGAGTGAGGATTTGAAACGATCTCGGCGCGGATCCTCAGGGCGGATCGATATCCGTAGATGCGGTATTCATGTCGGTTCAGACCATCGACGCAAGGAGTCCGCACGCGACGTCTTGCCTAACTCCGCGTGCCGGCTCAGCGTCGCCCTCATACCATGACAGGCCAACGAACACGAGTCCGTCCGCATTCGACCATGCACGGGCAAGCATCCTTACGTTCCCTGACGCGAATGTTCCGCGCGTTCCGGACCCTGCGCCTGGACACGTTATCGCGTCCGACACATCCCGCGAACGACCGTGTCCCGCGCGCAGCATCGACGACGTCGCTCTTGCGGAAGCCGCAAGTAGGGCGCGTTCGCCACTAGTCCGTTCCGCTGCTGTTGCCGCGCGGCGCCTGAACGAGCCGAAGATTCGCATGCCGCTAAGTCCATCCGGTGACCTGACCCCGGGAAAGTGGTCCAGCGGAAATGGCGAATCTCGCAGCCCATGGCCTTCGTCAGGAAAGGCACCATGCGCAAGAGTCGCTTCAGCGACGAGCAGATCGTCGCGATTCTCCGAGAGTCTGAGGCCGGGCTAAAGACGGCCGATCTGTGCCGCAAGTACGGCATCTCCACAAACACGCTGCACGGCTGGCGAGCGAAGTACGGCGGCATGCAAGCCACGGAGGTCCGCAAGCTCAAGACGCTCGAGGACGAGAACTCGGCCCTCAAGCGGCTCTTGGCCGAAGCGCAGCTCGACATCGCAGCGCTCAAGACCGTTGTCTCAAAAAAATACGAACCTCGATAGCCATGCGTCAGGCCGTCGAGGATCTCGTCATGACGCACGAGCTCAGCCAACGCCGAGCCTGCGGGCTTCTGGGCGCCCATCGCTCGATGGTGCGGTATCGGTGCCGCCGCGATCGGCAGGACGTTCTCCGAGCTCAGGTCTGCGCGATCGCCGCCGCTCGCCCGCGGTTCGGCTATCGTCGCGTTCACGCGGTTCTGCTTGCCGACGGCCACCGGATCAACCACAAGCGCGTCCAACGACTCTACCGTGAAGAGCGGCTGCAGTTGCCACGTCGGCGCGGGCGCAAGCGCGGGATCGGCCGGGTTCGCGAGCTACTCAGAGCCGTGCGGCCTCATGAGCGCTGGCACATGGACTTCGTCTCCGACTCGTTCTCCGATGGCCGCCGGTTCCGGGCTCTGACGATTGTCGATGCGTTCTCTCGCCTTTCGCCTGGGATCGAAGTCGCTCGATCGCTGCCGGCGCAGCGCGTCATTCGTTTCCTCGAACAACTCGTGCTCCGGTTCGGCAAGCCGTCGTCGATCACGGTGGACAATGGGCCCGAGTTCACGAGCCGAGCGATGATCCGCTGGTGGCGCAAGCGCGGTACCACCTCGACTTCATCGACCCGGTCGGCCGATGCAGAATGGCCACGTCGAGAGCTTCAACGGGAAGTTCCGCGACGAGTGCCTGAGTCAGACCTGGTTCGTCGACCTCGACGACGCCTCATCGACTATCGAGGCGTGGCGCAACGACTACAACACGACCCGCCCCACAGTGCGCTTGGGAACATCCCGCCCCAGGCGTTCCTCGATCGATTCCATGCGGGACAACTCGGCCACGTGGCTTGAGATCTTGCCATAATTCCTGGACCTAAGTCCGGGGTCAGGTCAATCCTTACGAGTATAGTATAGCGCGAGCTCCGTTCCACGAGCGTCGCAATATGGGAATTACGTGAGCCCGAAAGTAAGTCACCCTCCCAATGTCCGGGAATCGCGCGATCTTCGACGTTGTCAGGGCGTTCATGGATTGAAACAGCGTCGATGATTCTACCGCGGCGGCTGTCCCTTCGTCGTTGCGTTTTTCGCACGCCGCATCAAGCGCCTTGAGCGCAAACGCGGCATGAGCTCTTCTTTAGCGCTCCGCGAGCTTGAACGAAAAGCGTTCGGTAGATTGTCTCGTGTGATATGTGCAGCTCTGCATCGTTAGGACATTCCGTCTTAAGCCACCCCGCGATCTGCTGTGGCGGCCAGTCCGTTTGCAGTTTGCTCGACACCAGAGCGCGAAGCTTGGGCTTCTGAGCAAGTCGGCATTTCTTCGGACGCCGACCGCGATCCCATGTCGCTTCGTCAGCGAGAGTCGCACGGTAGCGCGTCGCGTCACCGTTTCGACCGACCTCTCGGCTAATCGTAGACGGCGCGCGGCCGAGCTTGGCCGCAATCGCGCGAAGTGATAGTTGTGCGACTAGACCGCGCGAGATCTCCTCTCGTTCAGTCGATGTTAGGGCGACGCCGGCGCGTTTCCGCGCGGCCGGAGCGATACTGCCTCGACCCGAAAGAACACCGTAAAATCGAGCCGGGAGCTTTTTCGAGAGCACGAGCAATGTCACTGATCGATTCGCCTCGGCGCCACCGGTTCCATAGCTCGGCCTTCTCAGTCGATGACAGCCCAGGCCTGCCAAGGTGAGCCAACTCGTAACACCTCACAACGCTTCGTTTGCTTAGTGTTGCGCCGACCCATTGAATCCGCCCTTTCTAACGTTCTGAAAGGCAGTAGACTCGTTAAGTTAAGATAGGCCCTGAGACGAGAAACTCAAGCCAGGACTCGAATACGACGCAAGACGAGGGCCGCGCGCTGCCGGCCCTCGTTCTTTTTCGTGGCTTTTTCTTCACATTGAAGTTTACCGGACGGGTCCGGCGCGCAATTCCGCCGGTGAAGTTGATATTTGTTCGAGGAAATCAGGTGAAGATGACCCGTACGCAGGGCGTTGGACAGATTTGCCTTTTCTTTTCTTTCAGTACTCGGTTCCCTTCGGTCCTAGCGCTTCAATGCATTGTGCAGTCGTTGTTCGAACTCGAGAAATTGCTCAAGTAGTGCTGGCGACTTACGTTCGGTCCATGTACGCAAGAGGGTCATTTCAACGTCGTCGATATTCTGCGCTGCAACACCGACCGCGGCGTTCAGCGCGGTATAGTCGTTCCAATAGTAGAAGTGCGCTAAACGATCGCGGATGCAGTCCGTGGGCGTGAGAATTCGAAGGCGTAAGTCTCCATGCTCGATCACGTGTGTTTCGTGAATGTAATCGCCGCCGACAGATAGCGGGCCCTTGGGAAAACCAACGGTGAAGTTTGAATCTGGATGGAAGAAGATGCGAGACTTACCGTGTCGCTGAAAGCCTATCGGATCCAATGCAGTTGCGATTACTGTGACCGGATCGTCAGCGTCGAGGATGAAATCTGCATCGTCGGACATGTATGCATGAGGTGCATAGAGCGCAGCGGCGCTCCCGCCGGTGAGTACGGCCGACATGCCGTGCGCCTCGAGCGCAGCCGAGACGGCAAAGCAGATATCGGCGAGCGTCGATTCTCCCGTTATCATCATAGCCGCTTGTTCCGTCGCCGCGGCCGCAATCGGCGCGACTCTTTAAGCCGCAGATACTCGGGATATCCTTCGGCAAGGCGCAAAAGGAGCGCGCGAAGCTCTTTAACTGCTGGAAAGAGAGGATTGAGGGTCACGGCCCGCACGACAAGCGGGCGTGTAGCAACTAGCCCATCTTCCTCAATCTTGTCGAGGGTGCGCTGCACCGACGAGATACTTGATCCGAGATACCGGCCGAGCTCGGCTGGGTAGGTCTCCTCAAGGACGGCGACCAGCATGAGGAGCGCCGTGCGCATCTTCGTCCCAAAGAGCGCGGGAGCTGGGAGGTCCCAGTGTTCTTGACCATGTAATGGTGCACCGAGCGGCATACTTGAGTACTCCTAAAGGAATACCATACGATTCCGCTCGATATATTACAAGGCCCTGGGCACCGCGGTACGCAATCGCTAGCTCGTCTTGCTATGATACCAAGCGTCGCCAGAGCAAACGTCGGCTTCCTTTGCCGCGAGCGGGCTTTGCTCGGTCGAAGGCGGGCCTCCGAAAAGAGATTCAATGTGAAATTCAGACCACGCCGCAGATTCAATGTGGAATCGATGAAAAACTCGATTCAAAATTAAGATAGACGCTGACGAGACGAGAAACTTAAGCCAAGACTGGGAACCCAAGCAGACGAGGGCTGCGTACCGCGCGGTACTCGTTCTTTTCGTACGGCGTTTCAAATGGCTCCTCGACCCGCGGACGAGCATGTCGCGGTGATGCAAAGCGCCGTAGTAAAATTTACGGAACATCGTGCGCGTATACGATGAGTCGCTCTGGGCCTGACGGGCTCGCGGGGCGTAGTTGCAGGAGCCATGGTTTTAAGAACGTTTCGCAGCAGGGAAGATCCCGGCGAACACCGCCGGCATTTTCCCATGCCGCGCTGCGCTGAATGAAAGCCGCCCGATCGTATCGTAAGTACCGGGCAGATGCTGCCCGCCGACGTACCCGAGTATCGGGTCCACACGACATTATCGCGCGTCGAGCATTGGCGCCATGTGCTGGAGATCGTTGCCTTGATTGCGGCGGCGATCTGGGCATTCTATGTTTTCATTTACCAAGAACGGATAAAACCGGCGGGCGAAACGCCCCGACTGCAGGTTGACACGCGCGTTAGGCACGACGTGCTCGAAGGGGGCAAAGAACTCGTCACGATCAACGTGACGCTAAAGAATACCGGTTCGACCGATATCTCGATGGGTGCTTTGCTCGTCAATGCGTACGGGATGCGCTATGCGAACGATGGCACGCGCGAATCCCGAGAGTTCCATCCCTCTCGCGGGATCACGATCATCAACCGCGGCCTGAGGAGTGCCGCTCCGGTGCTTCTGTACAGCCACCTGTCACAGTGGCAGCCTCTTGGTGTGGCGCGTCAGATATTGCGGCTGCCCATTGCTCAGGAGTTGACGTTTGAACGGCCGCTCGTGATCGAGCGTCGTACGTATGAGACGCTGCGGATCACCTACGGGTATTGCTATCAGCGGCAGGACAATCTAACCGCGACCGCGCTTGTCCCGAGGCGCGCGCGAGACGGTGCGTTTGACGTTCGAGACATTCTCCGCGCAAACGGCGTGCACGCGGGACTCCGTTGCGGCGGAACGCTCTCCTACAACGGCGAATACGCGTTATGAGCGAGGCTGCCTAACAACTCCCTCTCCTGGCCTGACGTGGCGCCACGCACGGCCAGTCCGATCCGCGCCGGACGACGCGCCGCGGTCGCGGCCGCCTAAGGGTGCGAAGGCCCTTTTTCGCGGATTCATTGTGAAATGATCGTCCGAAATTCGATAAGGCTACGAAGTCACTGCTTCCACTTCATGACGCCGCTGTAACCGGTTTTGATCTGTTCGAAAACTGACTCGACGAACGGTCTGAACGTCGGTTCGGCGTACATCCCTGTAAGAGCGTCGATCGCTCGTGCTGCCGGTCCGTCGAAGCCGAGATGATTCGATCCAAACGAGCAATTGACGAGGCGTAATGGACCTCTTCCCGTGATGACGAGCTCGCAGTCCTCGAAGTGCTTGTCTTTATACTCCTTTTCATCGAGAATGATGCGCTGGGACTGAAGAGTCTCCCGTTTGTCTTTCATCTTACTGCCCCTCATTCCCAACCGTCCCAGGTGGCGCCTATCCGAGGGCAGGGACTCGGGCGAGTTGGCGCAGGGAACGCTTGCTTGCTAACCCGAACGACGGGCGCTTCCGCGTCCGCGCAAATAGGAGCATCACCGTGCGGCAACGCCTGGCTTCGCTGGCGGCACTTCTCGTGTTCGGCGTCGCGACGGTCGGCGTCGCGCTCGCCGCACGCAAGTCTATGTCGTCAATAGCGACTCGACGTCGCAAGTGAAATATGAGATCAAATGCGGCCCACGAGGCAGTTGGACGACGATCATGATCAATCCGCAGCGAAAGCAAGGCTACGACGACTGCCCGACGTCGCACTACATCCGATTTAACAACGGCACGCAGACGGTGTCGTACAAACTTGTCGACGGTACCGTGAACACCTTCACCTGGCACGAGGACGCGCATATCTGGAAACTTATTGCGCGTCCGATGCGCGACGACGAGTAGGGTCGCGCGTCCTATTTCGGGACGCTGCGGCGCTCCGTGAAGAACTCCTCGTGAAGTGTCGGAACGTCGTCGCGTTCCAGGCTCTCAGGAATTATTTGGCCTGCCCCTTCACGCCGTTCGAGTTGCTGGTCGCCGGTGGTCACGCCGGAGCTGGGAGTCACCAGCCGGCCGCCGCAATCTTCGAGGATGCTCGCGGGATCCTGCGAACCGGCGCGCGCATCATCGCTGACCTTCACCGTGAGCACCGAGCTTCCGGGCGGGATGCTCTCTTCGAGCTGGCCGGCATCCGGATCGCAGACACCGTGTTCGCGCAGCGCCTCACCGAGCGTGTAATCGGTCCCCGCGAAAAACCGGCCGATCTTTCCGAAGATGTTACCACTCGCTCCCTTCACGACGTCCGTCCCATCCATCGTGCCTGTAAGCGTCCCTGGTTCCGTGCCTCTGGCGTCATCGGTTGGGCCGTGCGGCCTGGTCGTCGCGATCCAGGTATCCTTATATCCGGCGTCGTGCAACTTTCGCGCGGCGTCGTGAGCGCCGGAGCGATCCGAGAAGACCGCAATGACCGTCCGGGCGCCGTGTTCTCTCGTCGTACTCATGCTCATACCTCGCAGTGAACGGCATTCGGAGCCGTACGCCGCAACCGTACCCACGGCGGCCGAACGTCACGCATGCAAGCGTGTTCGATCGCCGAGCGCGGTGCTCGCTTACGCCTCCTTTCCGGCGAGCAATCGGCAGGCCATCAACATCGTGAACGTGCGCCTTCGGTCTTAAGACGTCGGTCACGACTTGGGCGACGCGTTACATCACGTTGTCCCACCGATCGTACCCCGAGGTGTACGCATATGCCAGGGACGCAACGCGATCGGCTCGAAGTTCCGGCCATGCCCTTCGCCGTTCGCCGCGCTTGCAAAGGCCTTGCGTTCGCGTTGCTCTCGGCCGTGCTGAGCGCCTGCGCAGGGCACGCGCAGTCACAGATCCCGGCGAGTGCCCGATCGGCGGTGTCGGGCAAGACCACGGCGTCATTGAAGATCGTGATCCCGAAAGGGAAAGCGACGTCGGCGACGCGCCGCGCGCCGCGCTACCTCTCGCCCGCGACGCAGAGCATGACCGTGCTCGTTACGCAGCACACCGGCGGCGCGACGGTTGTCGATGAGACGGTTGGCCTGACGCCCACGTCGGCCGGTTGCGCGTCGACGCTCGCGTCGACGAACTGCACGCTGGAGCTTCCGCTCGCCCCCGGTACGTACGACCTGACGCTCAGCACGTACGACGGATACGATGCCACGCACGGCACAGCGGCGGGAAGTGAGCTATCGAGCGGGCAGACGTTCGGCTTCACGGTCGTCGCGGGACAGGCGAACTCCATCTCGGTGACGCTATCCGGCATCCCGGTAGCGATCTCGGTGTGGAGCAACGCGAAGGGGGTGCGCGGCACGCAGACGAGCGGCTTCACCGAGTACGCGACCCTCGCGCAGCGGTTCAGCGTGGCAGCGCTCGACGCGGATCAGAACCTCATCGTCGGGCCAGGGGCACCGACGTTCACGATCGCGGCGAGTTCCGGCAGCGTGTTCACCATCACGAATCCGACCACGACGTCGCCGAACAGCTTCTCGCTCACCGGATCGGGGAATTCCGGTCAAACCGAGTCTTTCACGGCGACGGCCGCATATTCCGACGGCACCTGCTCCGCCGGCGGCGCGGTCTGCGGCACGACGTTCTCGGTAACGAACCTCGTGCAGACGCTCTTCGTTTCCAACAGCACCGGCAACTCGATCACCGTCTATGCCGGGCCTTACGGCACGCCGACTGCGACGGTGACGAACACCGTCAATGCGCCGCAGGCGATCGCCACGGACGCCTCGGGCGACCTCTTCGTCGCAGAGAACTCGATCGCGTACGTCGCGATCTACGCGTCGCCGTACACCGGTAGCCCGTCCTTTGCCGGTCCAAATGGTGTCTACGCGACCCAATCGGTGCTGATCGGGCCCGGCAACGCCCTTTTTGCCGACGGCGGCGTGCATGCGTTCGCCGTCGGACCGCCGTACACGCAGGCGCCGACGACGATCACGGATTCAGGATCGGGGCAGAAGCAACCGTCGCTCGATGCGAGCGGCAATCTCTTCATCCCGAACCAGAACAACAATACCGTCGTGGAATACGCACCGCCGTACAATGCAGGCCCCGTCACGACGATTTCGAGCGGTGTCGCCGAGCCTCAGCAGACACTCGTCGATCCGACGGGTAATCTGTTCGTCCTGAACAACGACGCCCTGGTCACCGAGTTCGCGCCGCCCTACACGGGTGCGCCGACGGGCATCGGCAGGATCGGCGGGTTTCCGACCGTTTTGGCCATGGATGCTGATGCCGACCTGTTCATTGGGTACGGAGACAGCAACACGGTGTCGGTCTACGCCAAGCCGTACACGGGCGCTCCGATCGTGACCGCTTCGACCGGGATCGACGATCCGGTCGCGCTGGCGATCGACTACGCGGGCGATCTGTTCGTGGCGAATGCCGGCAACAGTACGGTCACCGAGTACGCGCCGCCGTATACCGGCTCCCCGGTCGCGACGATTTCGAGCGGCGTGAGCGGTCCGGCGAACTGGGGTCTCGCGCTCTACCCCCACTGAGCGGGTCGTGACCCGCTAGACTTGCTGCGAAGCTTTCTTGCAGCCAACCGAACAATGAACTGCCGGCTACGATGCGGCGGGGGTGCTTGGGCGCTGGGCAGAAAAGCCGGCCCAAGCCCTTAGCAAGCGTTGTTGGGCACCTACGTGAGCACTCCCGGAGGTCGTTTGCCGTGAACCCATTTCGGCGTCACTCCATATTTGCGACCGGCCTCGCTCTTGTGCTCGTGCTCCTGACGTCCGTAACCGGCAAGGCGGCTGACGTCCCTTACCCGCAGATGGCTCCGCTCAGCAAATACCTGATGACCGATCGTCAGGCGGAGATCCGTCTCGCGCAAAGCGCGGCGCCGCCGGCGATAGCGCTTCACGCGACCGTTCTGGTGCTCGGTTCCCGCGGCTACGAAACCACGGAAAAGGGCAGTAACGGATTCACGTGTCTCGTCGAACGATCGTGGATGTCGCCGTTCAGTTCCACCGAGTTCTGGAATTGGAAGATGCGCGGGCCGATCTGCTACAACCCCGCCGCGTCGCGCAGCATTCTCGTCTACACGCTTCGCCGGACGACGCGTGCGCTCTCAGGGCAGAGCAAAACCGCAATGCTCGATCGTATCCGAGCGGCCGTTGCCGCAAAGCAGCTACCGGCGCCGGAAGTGGGCTCGATGTCGTACATGCTTTCGAAGCATGGTTACCTGGGCGACGGCGCGGGGGCTTGGATGCCGCACCTGATGTTTTACGCCCCGCAAGCAGACGCCGCGAACGGCGGCGCAAGTTGGGGTGCAAACTTGCCGGCGTCACCGGTGGTTTTCGACACGTCGCACCGCATCGTCCCCGAACCGGAGACGATCTTCATGGTCCCCGTCGCTCGTTGGTCGGATGGAACCGCCGCGCCGCGCATGTGACTGATCTTCTCCTTAACGCTCGTGCGATCAGTGCTACACGATCCGTCTACCGGTTCGTCACTCGACGTCGCACAGACGATAGCCGAAGCCGGAGATCGTTTCGATGACGTCGGCGCGCTCGGCGAGCTTCTTTCGCAGCGAGCGCACGACGACGTCCACGACGTTACTCGAAACATCGGCCGCGTCACCCCAGACATCGCTGAGGATCTCCTCGCGATGGACGGCCTTGCCCGCCCGCTGCACGAGGTAATGGAGCGTATCGAACTCCCGCCGCGTCAACGCTGAGCGGCGCGATCCTACGACGAGCTCGCGTGCGCCGACGTCGAGCAGCCCGCTCGTTGCGATGCCGAGTTCGGCAGCGACGAGTTTGGCGAACCAGCCGTCCACGGAGGCGGGACCGAAGTCGAGCATAGCCGTGACGTAGGGCTGACCGTCGATCGTAGTCGCGCACGTGTCGAGAACGACGAAGCCCAACTGCGTCGCCGCTTCGGCGTACAGTCGCGACGTCACGGACGGCCAAGTACACGCGCCGCAAGCGTGGACGCAGCGCCATATAGGCGCGCTTGATGTCGATCCAGCACGCCGCTTGGACGGCGCACGGCGCCTCGCCCTCGGTTTGCGACAGCCAGCGGCGTAAGAAGAAGACGCGTTCGCCCGAGCGCCACCGGATTGGCGGCGAGGTGTGCCGACCATTGCGCGAGCACCGGATCGTCGAGCGGTGAAGCGCGTCTCAAGGCGGTCGGCTTCGAACAGGACGTAGTACCCCGCGACATTGCCGTCGCGATCTCGGGCGACGCCGAAGCTTTCCGCACCGTTCTTCCACCATGCCGCGGTCAAGCGCGCGCCGACGGGACCGTCGTGCTGCTCGGCGATGGCCAGGATGTGATCCCGATCGGTTTCCCGCGCCGGCTCGACGGCGTACCGCAACGCGCCGGAAGGGAAGAACGCTTCGCGGACAACGGGATTTTCGAGCAAGTATAGCAGGTCCGCCGTGTGTCGCCACAGTTCGGACCGGAGGCGCGGTTCGCAGGTCGCGCGACAGCCGGCTCCAACAAGCGCGACGCAGGGCGAGGTAACGCTGAGGATCCGAGCTGCGCAGCTCGCGCGCGATCGCGTCGCGCACGGTATCGTGCAACTGCAAACCGTCGCGAGCGAGCCGCATGAGCGGAAGAGAGCGCAGCCGCTCGTAGGCATCGCTGGGCGCGACATCGGGCAGCATTGCGCCCAGCAGCGGCACCGTGATGCTCCGGACGATCGGAAGCCGCTTCGACGGCTCGACGCGTAACAGGATCGGTGATCTCGGCGAGATGCCGGCGCGCGAGCTCGTCGATCATGCGGTGAAATGCCAGATCCTCGAGCGAGGGATCGTTGACGCCCTGCAGCGTTATTGCCGCGAGAGTCAAGGCCAGTGGGTGGCCGCACGCGATCCGATTGACGCGCACAGCCTGCCGTGCATCGATTCCGCTCGACGCCAACAACCTGACCGCGTCCGCATCCTCGAGCGGCCCGAGCTCGAGGACTCGAAACGTCCCGTGCCACGGCATTTGCAGCCACGCAGACAGCGGCGGATCGCGACCGCTGAATACGACGTGGACGTTCGCCGGCAATGCAGGAACGAAAACGCGCCGCAGCCACGAATCCAGTAAGCGCAGCGCGTCGACGTCGTCGAAGATGAGGACCACGCTTCCGAGTTCGCCGAGGCGGTCCGCCGCTTCGGCGCACGACGCAATGTCGTCACCTGAGGCATTGCCGAGCTCGCGGAAGAAGCCCGCCTCCGTCGGTTCGACCAGACGGCAGTCGATCCGAACGACGGTCGCTCCGGCGGTTCGCCGCAACTGCGAAAACGCGTCGAGTATCGCGCGACTTTCCGATACCGCCGATACCGTTGACGAACGTGATCGAAGGAAGCGGCGCACTCGTCAGGCGATCGAGGAACGCAAGCTCCTCGTCACGCCCGACGAATGGCAGCTGGCTCGCGACGCGTTTCGGTCGCGTTCACGGTCACCCGACGGCGGCGGGCGTCTTCCCGGCGGCGAGCGCCTTCACGGCGTCGGTCGTCAGCGCCTGGCCGCCGATTCCCCAATCGCCGCTCTCGATCTCGTCGATCTTGACCCAGGTCACGCCGCGCATGTTCTCACCTTCGATCGAGACCATGGCATCGGTCAGCCGGGAGATCATCTGATTTTTCTGCTCGGAAGTGAACACGTTCTTGATGACGCTTACCTGAATCAAAGGCATGAAAGGACTCCTTCGCCGGTGAGGTCCGGGAATGTGCCGGAACCGAACTCAGTATAGGTGCCGAGCCGGCCTGCGGTCATGATGGAGTTATGAGGCCGCGACCAGGGACGTTCAGCATAGGGGTTCCAGCAGGCGTCTCCCGTCCTCCCAAATGCCTCTGGCGGCCCGTAGGCCCGGTAACCGCTTGGTCCGGTCGAAATCTGCAGCATGCCGAGAGTTTTCAGCCGGCAGACGCTTGAGATGTTCGAAGCTGCTTCAGCGTCCATCCCGCTGCTTCCGCTCGTGCGCGTGTTCGAATCGGTCGCTATTCGCCCGGGGCTCCGATCCCGGCGGGCCCGCAGGAACGCGACGAGCCCAATTTCGTCGTTACATCGCCGGCGTGGATCAGCGCGATCCGCAGCAGTTCGATCGGCTTGCGATGCCCTTGGCGCGCTGATCGAGGAAGTCGCCGACTCGAAGAAAGAATTCTCGTCAAGGCCGCGGAGCGAGACGGCTTCCGCTTCGCGAACGGCGGTTTCGGCCGGCCGAAACGGCCCGGGATTCTTTTGCCGTGACGCAAATTGAGGACATGGCATCGATCATCGATTGCGGCAATCGCCTGCATCTGCTGGCAAGCGATCGTCCCGCCGACGCCATCCATGGAGCAAAGGATCTGGTCGAATCTGTGTGCCGGACCGTCCTGCGAGCTCTTGGCGAGCCGGCGCCTGCGAAAACAGCTCACCTTACCGATATCGTCGAATTGACGCTCGATGTGCTCGAGCTCGTTCCGGCGAGCATCGCCGGTGCGAAAAGGGGCGCTGCCCTCCTTCGTGGCTGTCTCCAGTCGCTAGGAGCCGTCGTTGGTGGACTCGATGAATTGCGGCACGTCTACGGCTCGGGCCATAAGCGCGACGGAAAATGGAAGGGTCTTTCGCCCCGTCATGCTGGTCTCGCGGTTGGCGCGGCTGTCACGTTCGCCGGTTTCGTAGCGGAAACGTACGTAGAGCGCGCCGCGTTGAAAAAAGACTGAGGCTTCCGCGCGGACGCGACATTACGTGCGCGATTGTGCCACGAGCGTGGCTTCGAACGCTTCGGGATCGCGCTTGTACTCCGCAATCTTCTGCAGCATCTGCTCGGGCGTGCGAGACGTCGCGGTAATGTAGCGCACGCTCGCGCGGCCCACGCCTTCGAAGAGCGCGTCGTTCGTGCGCGGCGGTTTCGTCTCCGCCGGCGCGGCGAGCGGACCTTCGCCGAACGTCTCCCGAATCGCCGCGTCGTTGGCGGCAGCGGCGGCGTCATCGCTGCTCAGGACGCCTTCGAAGGTCGGAGCCTGCGGCATTCGATTGAAGAAGCCGGCGGTGTTGATGTCGGCCCCCGCCCAGCCCAGCAGCGTCTTGATGAGCGACGTGTGATCGAACGGATACGCACTTCCGGCCGGCGCGCGAAAGACGGTGAAGGGCGCGATGTACGGAGACATGAGGATCGTCGGAACCCGCACGCCGAAGAGATTGAACCCGAATCCGTTATCGCTCACCAAGCCGTCGGGGTTGATGGCACCCCACTGCGGCGGCACGTGATCGTATGTGCCGCCGTGCTCGTCGAACGTGATGATAAGCAGCGTGTTCTTCCACTGCGGGCTCCGCACGAGAAATTGAATGACGTTTCCGACGAACTGATCGCCGGGCGTGACGCTCGTCGGCGGATGCAGGTCGGTGCCCTGGGTCATCTCGATCGAACCGGAGACGCCGTATCCCCACTTCGGCTCGAGATACGTGAATGGAAGCAGCGTACCGTTGAGCGCGCGCGTGTAGAATTGCTTGATGTTCGCAATCTCGTCGCAGCCGTCGGTGAGCTGGGGAAACGTATACTGCGTGAAGCACTGGTTCTGCTGCCAGATGTCGGTGAAGTAAAGGCCACACGCTTTTCCCGCCGCGGCGAGTGCGTTGAAGATCGTCGGGAAGTTGAACTGCTCGACCGCGCTGACCGACAGGTTGGCGTCGCGCCCGCGCGACGTGCCGATGATCGAATACGCACGATTCGGATTCGTCTGCGTCGGCACCGAAGAGAACCACGCATCGCTGATCGCGCCGAGCCGGGCGCCCGACGAGAGGTTCGGAAGCTGCGACGGCTGGAACATCCAGAGGATGTCCATGCCGCCGTACGCCTCCGTCGTCTCGGTCGTCCAGTAGTCTTGAAGAAATCCCAGCATCGTCGGCTGCGTGCCGTACGGCGGCTCGGTCGAGACCATGTTCTGGTTGCCGAAGATTTGATTGAGGACGCCGCGCCCGGTTCCGAACCGCGAAAGATACTCCTCGGTCGGATCCCACCACGGGATGATCGACGGGTCATCACCCTTCTTGAGCAGATCCGCAACGGGGATTGGAAGGACCGGATAGTTCTGGAGATCACCCCACCAGTCGAAAGCCGGATTGCTCGCAGAAGGAGGGATACCGTTGTACCGCTGTGGCGAACCTTTGGGGTAGAACGTCAGCGGTGGCCCGCCTGCCGGGTAGAGATAGCCGAAGAGATTGTCGAGCGAACGGTTCTCCAGCATGAGCATCACGATGTTGTTGATCTGCGGCATCGTCGATTGAGGCATTCGAGTCCCTCCATCCCGGCAAGGGCAATCGTGTCGCGGCCTCATGTGAGCCGGCCGTCGGCTTCCAGCGGTAAAGTTCTAGGCAGCCTTGTCAAACCTTCGCGGCTCAAGCGTTTGCGGCGATCGGTGTCGCGATGTCGGGCGGGGCGACGGCGGTTTCGAGCGGGCGAACGCCGGCGGGCAGGTCGTCTCGCATGAAGCCCGCGATCTCGAGGAGATCGTTGGCTCGCGTCTCGGTCGCGCGCCACACGAGCGCGATCGTGCGCCCCGCGCGGGTTTCGTCGAGCTGGCGATAGGTGATCATCCCCTGCATCGTCGTGTGCTCGGCGGCGGCGAGCAGCGGGATGACGGAGATCCCTTCCCCAGCCGCGATCATGTGCCGGAGCATCTCGAGCGAGCTGGCGTAGCGGCTCTGGTTCGGCAGCGGGCGGAGATCGCACAGTTCCAGCGCCTGATCGCGCAAACAATGGCCATCTTCCATCAAGAGAAGCGGCGCGCGCTTGAGATCGCGCACGCGCACGTGTTGACGTTGCGCGAGCTCGTGGTCGCTCGGACACGCGAGCCGGAACGGTTCGAAGAAGATCGGCTCCGCGACGAGGCCTTCCATCGGTACCGGCAGGGCGACGACGATCACGTCGAGCTCGTTGTGACGCAGCGCGACGAGCAGCTCGTCCGTCGTCGACTCGCGCAACCGGAGCGCGACTTGCGGAAAGCGCCGGCGGCCGAGGGCAATGACCGAGGGCATATAGTAGGGCCCGAGCGTCGCGATCACGCCGATGCGCAGCTCGCCGGAGAGGGGCTCCGCGCTGCGGCGGGCCTCTTCGAGCAGGCGCCGCGCGTCGCCGAGCAAGGCCTCGGCTCGTTGGAGGATGGCCTCGCCGCGCACCGTCGGTTCGACCTTCCGCTTGGTGCGTTCGAACAGGGGGAAGCCCAAAATCGACTCGAGCTTGCGAACTTGCTCGCTCAGCGTTGCTTGGCTGACCCCGCACGACCCGGCTGCGCGGCCGAAGTGACGCTCGCGGGCGACGGCCACAAAGTATTCGAGATCCCGCAATGAGAGTGACGAGACGTGGACCGGGCGCATGCATGAGTACTGATAGGCCGGCCCTTATAAAACCTGCGGAAAAATCGATTTTACTTGCGGACGGCGACGTGCTATCGTCTCGAATATAGGTCAAATTCAACGACGATCGGAGACGAACATGCTCGACGCGGAAATCGAGAAGAACGGTGGATGCCCGGTGGTGCCGCAGGGCACGCCGCGCGGGACGCACTTGGACGCCGGGATGATGACGAATCAAAACTGGTGGCCGAACATGCTGAACCTCAAGGTTCTCCACCAGAACTCGGCGCCGTCCGATCCGATGGGCGCGACGTTCCGCTACGCGGAAGAATTCAGGCAACTCGACTTGGCCGCGGTGCGCAAAGACCTGTTCGCGCTGATGACGCGCTCGCAGGACTGGTGGCCGGCCGATTTCGGGCACTACGGCCCGCTCTTCATCCGCATGGCGTGGCACAGTGCGGGCACGTATCGCATCGCCGACGGTCGCGGCGGCGCAGGCTCGGGCTCGCAGCGCTTCGCTCCGCTCAATAGTTGGCCCGACAACGCGAGTCTCGACAAGGCGCGCCGGCTGCTGTGGCCGATCAAACAAAAATACGGCAGCAAGCTGTCGTGGGCCGACTTGATGGTGTTCGCCGGCAACTGCGCGCTGGAGTCGATGGGGTTCAAGACGTTCGGTTTCGGCGGCGGACGCGTCGACATCTACGAACCGGAAGATGACGTCAACTGGGGCTACGAGCGCGAGTGGCTGGGTGACGAGCGCTACTCCGGCGACCGCGAGCTCGGCGGCCCGTTCGGCGCGGTGCAGATGGGCTTGATCTACGTCAACCCGGAAGGACCGAACGGCAACCCGGATCCACTGGCCTCCGCGCGCGACATCCGCGAGACCTTCGCGCGCATGGCGATGGATGACGAAGAAACCGTCGCGCTGATCGCCGGCGGACACACGTTCGGCAAAGTGCACGGCGCCGCCGATCCCAAGCAGTACGTCGGCCCCGAGCCCGAAGGCGCCCCGATCGAGCAGCAGGGATTGGGCTGGAAGAACTCGTTCGGCAGCGGCAACGGCGCCGCGACGATCACCAGCGGCCTCGAAGGCGCGTGGACGCCGACCCCGACGAAGTGGGATAACAGCTTCTTCGACACCCTTTTCAAGCACGAGTGGGTGCTTACGAAGAGTCCCGCCGGCGCGAACCAGTGGACGCCCAAGCAAATCGACGAAGACGAAAAGGTTCCCGACGCGCACGATCCGGCGAAGAAGCATCCGCCGATGATGTTGACGTCTGACCTTGCGCTGCGTTTGGACCCCGCCTATGCGCCGATCTCCAAGCGGTTCCACGAGAATCCAGACCAGTTCGCGGACGCGTTCGCCCGCGCGTGGTTCAAGCTGACCCATCGCGACATGGGCCCGCGCGAGCGGTACCTCGGGCCGGAAGTCCCCCAGCAAGAACTGCTGTGGCAAGACCCGATCCCGGAGTTGAAAAATCCGCTCGTCGACGATGCTGACGTTGCGGCGCTCAAAGCCAAGATCCTCGCCTCCGGAATCGAGATCTCGCAGCTCGTGGAGACGGCGTGGGCGGCAGCGTCGACGTTCCGCGGCTCCGACAAGCGCGGAGGCGCGAATGGTGGTCGCCTGCGCCTTGCGCCGCAGAAAGACTGGGAGGTCAACCAGCCCGCGCAACTCGGCAAGGTCCTTGCGGCGCTCGAGGTGATCCAAAACGAGTTCAACGGCACGCAGACCGCCGGAAAGCGCGTCTCACTCGCCGACCTGATCGTGCTCGGCGGCTGCGCCGCCGTCGAGCAGGCGGCGAAGAATGCGGGCCAAGACGTGAAGGTTCCCTTCACGCCGGGGCGCGCGGACGCGTCGCAGGAGCAGACCGACGTCAAATCGTTCGCAGTTCTCGAACCGCTCGCCGACGGATTCCGCAACTACCTCAAAGCGTCGCCCTACGGCATTTCGACCGAAGAGCTGCTGATTGACCGCGCGCAGCTCCTGACGTTGACGGCTCCCGAGATGACGGTTCTGGTCGGCGGCTTGCGCGCGCTGGGCGCGAATGCCGGCGGAACGAAGCACGGCGTGTTCACCGATCGCCCTGGGACGCTCAGCAACGACTTCTTCGTCAACTTGCTCGACATGGGCACGTCGTGGAAGAAGACCTCGGAGTCCGAGGACCTGTACGAAGGGACCGATCGCGCGAGCGGCGCGAAGAAGTGGACCGCCACGCGCGCCGACCTCATCTTCGGCGCGAACTCTCAGCTTCGTGCAATCGCCGAGGTTTACGGCGCCGACGACGCTAAGCCAAAATTGGTTCGGGATTTCGTCGCCGCTTGGGACAAGGTGATGAACCTCGACCGCTTCGACCTCATCTGACCGGTTGAAGCAATGCACCGCGCGCGGCGATCCGCACGTCGCGCGCGGTGTGCGCCGCTAGCAGGTGAAGATGTTCCCGGTTTATAGGGAGACCGTGGCCTGGGGGGGGGGGGGTGTACGTTTTGAGAGAGAGTTTGGGTTTTCGAGAGCGGGGGGGGGGGGGGGGTTTACCGGCGTTTTGTATGGGGCGCGCCGCGTTTTTTAAAGAGGAGCGTCAGGTCTTGTGAGCCATTTCCGGGAAGGGGGGGGGGGCGTTTCCCGCCCCCGCGGACGAGGACACGGAAACGAGGATCGAGGGCCAGGGCATTTTGTTCGCCGACTGGGCGTCGGAGAACGGGAAGAGCCTGCGAGGAGCGCCGCAGCGATGCCCGCGGCAACGGCAGCTTTTCCGAATGATGTCATAGCGGCGTTCTTTCGTGCCCGCGCGTCCCCTCGACCGGACGGCGAGGGGTTTCGTGTGACTTACGCCTCGAGAAAGTTGATAGGATACTTCTGATTTTCCGGGTCGCGGGTCACAAACGTCAGCCCTTCGTTCTGTGCCTGCGCGATCATGATTCGGTCGAACGGATCTCGGTGGAGATCGGGCAAACCGCCGACGGCGAGCGCATGCGCCGATGAAATACCTAAGGTTTGAAAGCCCAGAGAACGCACGCGTGCCGGAAACCACACCGGAGGATCCGCCGGCACGGTGAGCTTGCCGAGCGCGACCTTGATGCTGATTTCCCACGCGACTGCGGCAGACACCAACACCTCGTTGGCGCTGTCCTCGATCGCCTCGCGCGCAGCGGGCTGCAATCGGTCGGGATCGGCGGCGGCCCACAGAAACGCGTGCGTGTCGAGCAACAACCGCACGGCTATGGCCCATCGAACAGCGCGGTTATCTCCCGATTGACCGCATCAAAGTCCGGTGCGATAGTAATCCGCCCTCGGTCGACGCCGAGCTGGCGGCGTGCAGCATCGGTGAACGGCACGAGCTTCGCCACGGGCTGACCGGAAAGGCAGATGATAATCTCCCGTTCGCTGCCCTCGCGCACTTGCCGGACCAGGCTGGACAAGGTGCTCTTGGCATCATGCATATTGACGCTCTTCATCGGACTTAGTTTATCAGACTTAGTCTACAAATGCCAGACTTGAGCGTTACCTCGCCGGTAGGACCCCGGGGAAAACGGCCCGGTCTTCGATCCGCTGCAGGCGAGCGGCCGCCCGGGCGGGCATACTGGCCGAACGAGGAGGGTCGTATATGAACCGATTCCGTCTCCTAGCCGTCGTGGCCGCTTGCGCCGTCGCAACCACCGTCGCGGCCTCCGCCGCACCGGGCCGCATCAAGATTCACGTACACGTTCGCGTGACGAACATTCCGCTCAACGACGTGACGATTAGCTGCGGCAGCTTCGGCGCCGGAGCACCGCCGCACATCGGAGAGCGGCCGCTGACGCACGTATCGACCGCGCCGACCGCGCCGCTGCAGATGATCGAGCTTACCGTACCGGTAGCCTCGGCCGCATTCTTCGTCGGCTGTTGGCCGTCGACGAGCCTGCCCAACGGCCTGAACGAAAAGGCCACCACGCGGATGGTGTCGGCGCGCTTCCCGCGACCGCTGCCTGCCACGCCGATCGTGATGGCGCCGATGATCGTGCTGGGCAACAGCCACTGAGGCCCGTCAAGCCGTCACCAACGCGTACGCACCGACCAGAGCCACAAAGACACCACTAGCCACTTCACCGTACCGTTCGAGCGGCCCGAGCGAAATTCTCTGTAAGCCCGAGACACCGGCGGCGGAAACACCGACATACGTTCCAATTGTGGCGAGCGCAAAGACCACGGCCATCACGCACAGCAGCGACATTCCGTAAGGCGAAGCCGCAAAGAATGCCGGCAGGCCCTCGATCATTGGCGACGAGCCGAGGATCAAGAGCAATGCTGTCCGGCCGGTGACGGCATGATCGTGCTCGTGGATGACCGCCGCACCGCCGTCGGTCGCGTGCAAGTGGCCATCGTGATCGTGCCAATGGGCGTGTTCCGTCGCGTCGGCATGGCGGTGGAGATGTGCGTGGCCGACGTCCACATCATGATCCACGCCTCGACGGAGCTCCCGCCACCCACCATAGGCGATCCATGCGCCGAAGACGAGCAGCGCAACGGCAGCAGCGACGCTGACGAGATGCGCGTACCGGGCGGCCAGGGCTGCGCCGACGACCCACAAGAACAGACCCAGCAGCAGCGTGGTCGTCACGTGCCCGACGCCGGCCAGCGCCGCGGCACGCGCGGTGCGCGACAGGGACCATCCTTGCTGGCGACCGAGAACAACGATCGGCGCCCAATGGTCGGGTACTAGAGTGTGCAGCACTCCGACCGTAGCCACGGTGGCAACGAGGAGGGGTTGCGTCACCTACGAGCCTTTATGGGAGCCTCAATCATGGGTCAGCCAGTTGTGCATTTCGAGATCGTAGGCACCAATCCGGCTAAGCGCCGTGAATATTATGGCGAGCCCTTCGGCTTGACATTCAGCGACAACCCTCCGGTGGTTCGGACGAAGTGATGCGCGCGACTATCCTGACGATTTTCGCTGCGTTGCCGGTGGTATTTCTCTTCTCGCAAAGCCGCGCTGCCGCAGAGGAATTTCCGGCCGACGACGTTCGGGCCGTCGTGACGCAAGCCGTTCGGCCGGTGATGACGCAGTACGGCATCCCCGGAGTGGCCGTCGGAGTCACGATTGACGGACGCCACTACGTCTTCGGCTACGGCGTCGCCTCAAAAGCGACGGGAAAGCACGTCGATGCTTCCACCCTGTTCGAGATCGGATCGATCACGAAGACGTTCACGGCGAGCCTGGCGTCCTACGCGCAGCTCACCGGGAAACTCGCCCTGTCCGAGGCGGTAAGCGCGGACTTCCCGTCCCTGCGCGGCACGAGCTTCGATCACGTCAGTCTCGTCAATTTGGGAACGCACACGGCCGGCGGTCTGCCGCTGCAGTTTCCGAACGACGTCCAGACCAGCGACGACGCGATCAAGTACTACCAGCGATGGAAGCCGGTGCATTCCGCCGGCACGTACAGACTCTACTCCAATCCCAGCATCATGCTGCTTGGTCTCGTCGTCGCGAAAAAGATGGACACGGATTTCGCCACGTTGATGCAGCGTGATCTTTTCGCACCTCTCGGTTTACGCAACACGTTCCTGACCGTCCCCGAAGATCGGTTGTTGCGGTACGCGCAGGGCTACACGAGTGCCGGCCGGCCGAGGCGGATGGCTCCGGGCCCGCTCGCGGCAGAAGCGTACGGCATCCGGACGACGGCGCCCGACCTGCTGCGCTTCGTCGACGCCAACATGAACCTGGCGCGCGTCGACGACACGCTGCGCCGGGCGATCGTGAACACGCATACCGGATACTACCGCGTCGGAATGATGACGCAGGACCTGGTCTGGGAGCAGTACCGCTATCCGATCCCGCTGTCGGGCTTGCTGCAAGGCAGCTCCGACCGCGTAGTGCTCGAAGAGAACAAGGTGGTGAAGATTGATCCGCCGTCGCGCCCCGAAACCGATGTCGTGATAAACAAGACCGGCTCGACGAGCGGGTTCGCGGCGTACGTCGCGTTCATTCCGCGGCGAAAGACCGGGATCGTTCTGCTCGCGAACAAGTCGTACCCGGCCGCGGCTCGGGTCGCAGCCGCCTATCGCATCCTGGCTCGTCTCAATGCGAAGTGACGGCCCGCACCGGCCGGCGGGCTTGGCTCACCACTTCCGCCACGGCGGCGGTAACCACGGCCGGCCGGTCCAGCTGGATGAAGTGCTCTGAGTGGTGGATCACGAAGTTGACGCCGACCGACGACAAACGAGCGAGACGGTCGTGTCCGGCGGTCCAAACGCGGTCGATCGCACGCATTTCCGCCGGTGGAAGCGGCGAGTCACCGATGTCATTTGCCGCGGTCAATACGATGAGCGGCATCGCGCCGTAGCTGCGCTGCTCTTTGAGATCCTCGGCAGAGTCGGTAGCAACAGATGCCTTGTCCTCGGATCCAAGTGCCGACCAGAACGCCGGCCGAACCAACGGCGCACGGCTCAGATGCGCCATCTCGCACCATGCCGCGCCGTTCTTGGCGCATTGCGCTTGTAAGCCGGCGCCCACGTTTGGGGGAAAGCCGCAGATCGCGTACGCTTTGGAGCCGTGGCTGACGTCGAGCTTGCCGTGCAAGGCGGCTTGATAGCAGAACGTGTATGCGCCCCCCGCGGACTCCTCCATTCGCTTCATGGCCGGCGACACGGCATGCAACGCCGGCGTCTGATTTGGAAACGACGGATCGACGAGCACCATGCCGGCCACCTGTTGCGGATAGCGGTCAGCGTAGAGGGGCGCGTATAAGCCCGCGATCGAGTGTCCCACGAGAACGTACGGGGGCGCGACGGGCGCACGTTGCAGAAGGGTGTGCAGATCGGCAACCATGGCGTTTGCGTCCCGGGGCAGCGGCCCGCTGCCGCTGAATCCCATGCCCGCGCGATCGAACGAGCACACGCGCGTGAACTTGGCGATCGCCGGTTGGACTTTGCGCCAGGTGAACATCGTTTCACCCTCGCCGGCATCGAGGATGACGGACGGCGATCCATGACCGGCGCAATAGAGATTGAGCGTGTGTCCGCCGACGTCGACTAAGCGCTGCGGGTGCAGATATGGCGCAATCTCGCCCGGAGTGAGAACGGCTGGAGCGGCAGTGCCCGTACAAACGGTAACGCCGACCGCTACAACAAGCAGGCTCAACAGTCGTTTCATGGCCTCAGCGCTTAACGTAGGACGCCGCGACATCCTTGCAGGCGCTCTGCGCCTATCAGCTTCGAGTTCCGCTAAAGTCGACGTCCTCGGTGTCGACCGTGCCGGCCGCCCGGCCCGGGGGCTGAGGTGGACCCAGAGAGACACCTGCCTGCCGGGCCTTCTCGACCAGTCTGCCGACGTTCGCGACGACGGCGTCGCGCGCGTGAGCGTTCTCGACGACCCCGCTCTGCACGTCGACGACGAGGAGTGCGGCATTCGGCCGATTCGCGAGCGTCGTCATGGTCTTAGATCATTGCTCCGCCGAGCTTTGCATGGAGGAGCGCGGTCAGCGACTGCCAGTGACGTTCTGCCGCGGCGGCATCGTACACCGGCGTGTCGCGGAATACCCAGCCGTGCTTGGCGTCGTACGTTTCGATCGTGTGATCGACTCCGGCCTCCGCCAGCGCTTCCTCGAGTCGGGCTTTCATGTCGTTGGGGAACGACTGATCCTCTTCGGCGCCGGCGACATAGACGCGGGCCTTCATGTTGGGCGCGAGGAGATGGGGGCTTTGTGGATCGTCCGTCGCGAGCCGGCCGCCGTGATACGACGCGGTCGCCACGATCTCATCCGGATACGTGCCGGCCGCCGTCAGCGACATCAAGCCGCCCATGCAGTAGCCCGTCGTCGCGATGGGACCGGGTTTCACGTCGGGCTGCGCCTCGAGGTAATCGAGAAACGCGCGCGTGTCGGACATGATGTTCGCCGGCGTCGCGAGGGCGAAGTACTTCTCCATGAGGACCTTGCGTTTGTCGGGATCGCTGAACACGGTGTGCGGATCCATCGGCTCGTACGGCCCGGAGCGGTAGAACAGATCCGGCAGCAGGACGAAATAGCCATACGTGGCGAGCCGCTCGCCGAGCTCGAGCATCGCCGGACGAATGCCCAGGCCGTCCATGTACACGAGCACGGCGGGCCAAGGCCCCTCTCCGGCGGGCCGATACACGAAGGTGCGGCAGGTTCCGTCGTTCGTGGCAAGATCAATCTGCATGCGGCGCGGCCTTCGCTGCATTGCCGGCGGCTCCCGCGGCGTTTCGGCCGGACGACTTCGCCGCAACGCAACGAGCGCTCGTCGGTCAGCGCGCTTGCGCCATCATCGCCGCCTTGAAGTGCGCGAGCTCGGCGCGCGTGATCGTGCTCTTGAGAACGATGACGTCTTCGTGGCCGACCCTCCACGTCACGGCGCCGAGTCCGGTCTTCTGGCCGAATTCCGCCGTGTACTTGCTGTCCGCCGGGGCCGGGTTTGCGGGTGCCACCGACGCGGGATTCGCCAAGATGACGAAGAGGAGGTGGTTGGAACGTCGCCACGCGCCCGGAAGATTGTAAGCGATGTGCATCGCGCCCGGCCCATAGACCATCAGCCCTTCGGCCGTCGTACCGTTCGGCAAACCGGCCGGCAAGATGACCGGGAAGTTCATTGCCCGCGCTGCTTTGCGCAGATCTTCTTCGTTCGGGTTGCGAACAGGCGCTCCGGCTCCGCCGAGGCCATCGGAATACATCCTCACGATTCCGGACGGCTCGAGCGACACTTGGACGTGGCCGAAAATCTCCGCGGCCGCCGCAGCCGTGACGATGGAGATGCTCGCAACGATCGCCGCGATCAGGCCGCGCTTCCGCAGCGGCGGCTTGCGCGGGTGATTCGGCGCGTGGCGGATCGCCTCGAGCGGGATCGACGGAACGCCGAGCGCTGCACGTGCGATCTTGCATGATAGCTCGAAATCAGACTGCATGGGTCCGTGCCTCCTCGGCGGGTTGCGAGATGCGCTCGGGCGACTCGTCCAACAACGGCCGCAAGCGCCGCCTGGCGATCATGAGGCGAAAGCGCACCGTGCCGTCGGGGATTCCCAAGACCGCGGCGATCTCGCGGCTCGAGAGGTCCTCGAAGAATCGCAGCACCACCACTTCGCGCAGCTTGTGCGGCAGGCGCGAGAGCGCGCGCCAAACGTCGACCGAGGCTGCCGGATCCACGAGTCCGGCCGGGATCTCGGTCGCCGCTTCGGCGCGCGAGCGGCGCCGCTGGATCGCGGCCGCCTCACGCACGACAATGCGATAGAACCAGGTGCGGAATGCGGCGCTGTCGCGCAGCGAGGCGAGCGTCCGGTACACGATGATGCACGCCTCTTGCGCGACGTCTTCGGCGGGTCCGTCTTCGCCGACAATCGCGCGCGCCAGCCGGTAGGCGTCCGGCCAGACAGCTCGCAAGAGCGATTCGACGTCATCCGGAGCGCCTGCTCGGGCGGCGTCGACAAGGTCCTTGAGCACGGGGCTCGGCATTTCGCGTCCTCGACGGCGGGGGGCTTGCGCCTACCCCTATAGAGCCGCCCAAAGCCCCGAAGTGTTTGCTGCGCCGGATCGAAAGTCGCGAAGCTTGACGTCCGCCGCGATTGCTTAGCGCCCGACTCTCTGCTGGAGATGCTCGGGAGGCACTCTTTGATATGTTCCGGACGGGTGTCGAGGCCTCGGTGAGAGGTGACACCCCGACGGGATCCGGTGTTTTACACCTAACGTGAACCAGCAATCTGAACGGGCGGTCCTGGCCGGCGGCTGCTTCTGGGGCGTCCAGGAGCTGATCCGCAAGCTGCCGGGCGTCCTCGCGACCCGGGTGGGGTACACCGGCGGCGACGTCGCCGACGCGACCTATCGCCATCATGGCACCCACGCGGAGGCCATCGAGATCGTCTTCGATCCGAGCCGCATCGGCTATCGGGATCTGCTCGAATTCTTTTTCCAAATTCACGACCCGACCACCGTGAACCGTCAAGGAAACGATCGCGGGCTGAGCTACCGCTCCGCCATCTTTTATACGACCGACGAACAACGCCGGATCGCCGAGGAAACGATCGCCGACGTGAACGCCTCCGGGCTCTGGCCCGGCAAGGTCGTCACCGAAGTCGCCGCGGCAGGCCCCTTTTGGGAAGCGGAGCCCGAGCATCAGGATTACTTGGAGCGCATCCCCAACGGCTACACCTGCCACTTCATCCGGCCGAATTGGAAGCTTCCCCGCCGAGCGAGCGCGCAGCGCAGCAACTGAGCCGCAAGGGAGAAGCATGTCCGAACTCGCGTCGTATCCGCCGGCTCTTGCCCTGCCGTTACTCCGCTTTGCGTCCGTAAGTTTGCTCGTCATCGTCGCGCTGGCTGCTCCGGCGCCGGCGTAGACGAAGGACGCGGGTCCAGGCCAAGGCCTGCAGTTCGCGCCGCTGCCGGGCCCAAGAGCACGTCGACGTGCTGATCATGCCCGAGGTCGCATCTGCCATTCCGCCGCCGGCGCGCGGACGCGTCTTCGCCATGCTCGCCTCGACCGCACGCTCGGCGTTCGTGTCGATAACGAACGCGGTTCCGTCGCCCGGCGGCTACAGCGCGGCAATGTGTAAACCCGCGACGAACGAAGACGACGGATATTGCTCTGGGCAAAGCGCGGTGTTCTCGAGCATCAACTCGAATTACGGGGCCGACGATCTCGGGGACGATTTGGTTCCTGACGAGTTCTTGGCGCCGGGCTCGACCGCGGCGGAAAAGCCGCTCCGAAAACAGCTCGCGTACAGCCCTCGTCTCGCGGCCGACAAGACGGCGCCCGACCAGGGCTATCCGACCATCCGCAATGTCGAGATTCGCAACGTCGCCCCTTAGCACTCACCGTTCGAGAAGCCGACCCGGGCCGATCTGAAGTTCACCGGCGAGTAGACGTGCACCCAAGCGAAGCCGGTCCGGGCTTTCCTCGGGTCGAGCTCGGCGCGGACGTGCATCTTGCCGCTGGGGCCGATCGTGATCGTGCGCATGCGCCAGGAATGGTTGTTCGAGCGTGCCCAGTGATACTTCACGACGTGCGGCATCCCGGCCGGCCAGTTCGCCGTGACAATGTCCGCGTCGAAGCGGAACAGACCGCAGCCATTGACGGAGTTGCGCGACTCGACGTTCTGGACCGTGATGGTCGGTCCCGCGGCGGCAGCCGGCGCGACCGGGACGATTGCGACCATGACGAGGACAAGCGACGCCGCCGATACGGAAAAGCGCATGATCGATCACCTCGGGACGGAAGGTGCAGGTGGTTGCTCGTCCGCTTTGCCGTAGGAGCCTGCGGCTCCCTTGATGGGTCGTGCCCGAACGCGATCGGAGATCGGGCGCACCCGGGCCGCGACGTGAAGAGGCGCCTAGAGGATGGTCCTACGGAGCGCCCGGAACATCGGTGAATGATCGACGATGCCTGAGGTGTTGGCGCCGGGTCCTCCGGTCGTACCCGGCTACGTGCCGTTCGCTCTGCTGCTCGCGTTCGAAGGAGTTGCCGTCCTCGTCTGGGTCCTCGTCGTCCATCGGCGAACGGATCCTCTTGGCGCGTTGATTGTGTGCTCGCGTTGCGCGCAGTTGAACCGGCGGACCGAAGTGTTTGCACGCGCAGCCGACGCCGTCGCCGTCGGCGCGCTGGCGTTCCTGGTCGCGTTGCCGTTCGTCACGGCGGGTTACGAGAGCGGGTTCACGTTCTCGAGCGCCTTGCTGGGTGCTTCGGCCGTAGCGGCGGTCATTGGCGTGGCTGCCGAAGCCGACTTTCTCGTCCGCTCCGCTGCCGGCCGCCTGTGGCCGCAGTTCACCTGGAGGGCTGAACCGGCGCGCGTCATCGGCGGCGGAGCGCGGTGGCTGGGCGCAATCTTCGCGCTGTATCTATTCCAACCGGATGCTCGACTCGCCGTGATCTTCGGAGGCGTCGGCCAGCGGCTTGTCGTCGACCTCGCCTCGACGTGGACGATCTGGGCCGCGGCCGCGATTCTCGTGTTCACGGCGATCGTCGCGCTGGCGGGCCGATGGCTCGTACCGCTGGCGTTCCACAGCCTCCCGACCGCGCTCGCCGCTCGCCACGCGCCGCGCGGAATCTCGGCGTGAATCGCGACACCGCATTCGCCGCGGCGCACGCCGATGTCGAACGTCTCGTCGCGAACGTCGAGAACGTCGTGGTCGGCATGCACGACGTCGTGCGCCTGGTGGTCGCGGCGCTGCTCTCGCGCGGGCACGTGCTGCTCGAGGATCGTCCGGGCGTCGGCAAGACGGTGCTCGCAAGGACGCTGTCGCGCTCGATCTCCTGCGAGTTCAAGCGCGTCCAATGCACGCCGGATCTCCTTCCGGTCGACATCACCGGCTACGTCGACCCGCGCAAGGAAGCGTTCGTGCCCGGCCCGGTGTTCGCAAACATCGTGCTCGCGGACGAGCTCAACCGGGCGATGCCGCGGACGCAGAGCGCGTTGCTCGAAGCGATGGGTGAGGCACAGGTCACCGTCGACGGCCGCAGCTATCCGCTGCCGAATCCGTTCATGGTGATCGCGACGCAAAACCCGATCGAGCACTCCGGCGTGAACGATCTGCCCGAAGCACAGCTCGACCGCTTCCAACTGCTGCTGTCGCCGGGCTATGCCAGCGAAGACGAAGAGGTTGAGATTCTTCGTGACCGGATGGTCGAGGATCCGCTGTCCGGCGTGAACGCGGTGCTCACGATCGAGCGCGTGCGCGAATTGATGGCGCTCGTGACTTCGGTCGTCGTCGACGAGCGGCTGCTGCGTTACATCATCGCGATGGTACGGCAAAGCCGCCTGTCCGACGAGCTCGCTCTGGGCGCGAGCCCCCGCGCCGCGCTGCAGTTGATGCAGCTCGCCCGAGCGTACGCTCTCGTCCAGGGGCGCACCTACGTAACTCCCGACGACGTCAAGGCGCTGTTCATCCACGCCCTGCCCCACCGGCTGATCCCCAAAGTCATGCCTGAATCGCTGATGAGCATGACCGAATGGAAGACGCGCATCGTGAAGCGGCTGGTCGACGTCATTGGATTTCCGGGCTGAACGGGGCGCGCAGTGGAGCGGCCTTCCCGGATCACGCTGACGCTCGCACCGCCGATCGGCATCGCCGTGCTCGGCGTGTCGCTGGTTGCCGCCGCGGTCGCCGGCATGCGGCATCCGGAGCTTCGCGCGCTCGTCGTGTTCGCCGTCGCGTTTCCGCTGCTGTGGATCGCCCTCGCGACGACGCTCTCGTATACGACGGCCCGTGCGCTGCGAACGGGCGCCGTCGAGATCCCTTCGCGAACGCGCGCCATGGGCAGCTTTCGGTTGGTGCTGACGCTCGTGCACGGTGGGCGGGGATTTCCCGCCATCGGGGTGTTGACCAACGCCGGGTTCTCGGCGGCCGGCGTCGTCCTGGAATCCGGCCCTTGGGCAGAGATCCCGATCGTCGAGTCAGGTCGCGCCGCGACGTCGCGCTGGGACGTCCTGGCGAAACAACGCGGGACGCTGCTGGTCGGGCCCTTTCGTGCCGCCGTCGAGCTGCCGGGTAGCGCGATCCGCGCGACCGCGCTGTTCGACCGGATCTATGCCGTCACCGTGCTGCCGGCGATCTATCACCTGCAGCCCTTCGTCGACACGCTGCTCGCCGGGCGGCACGTCGCCGTGGGACGGTTCCAGACCCTTCCCGTCGCGACCGAAGAGTATGTCGGCGCGCGCGAATATCGCCCCGGCGACTCACCGAAGCTCATCCATCGCGTCCTGTCGCTGCGCGCGCGCGACCCGAACCAGTTCTACGTGCGGGAGTTCCAAGATCCCAGCCGCGACGATCTCAGCGTCGTGCTGGACACGGCGCCGCCGCTCGACGGCGACGAAGCGCTTCACCGCTATCGCCTGGAGAAGGCGATCTGCTTCGTCTCCGCGTTGTGCCGGACGTTCGCGGCGCGGCGGCTGAGCGTGCGATTCGTCTGCCAGCGCGCAGCGCGCGACGTCATGACGCTGCGTTTGCGCCCGCTCAATGCAGACCTCGATCGCCTCGAGGTGGAGCTCGCGCGGCTCGACCTCGCGGGCGACCGCGCCACGCTGGGGCGCGTCCTCGTCGACGAGGTGCGCCGTCACGGTTCGGCCGTCATCTTCGTCAGTTTGCGCCCGCGCGAGATGGTCGAGCAGCAGCGCCTGCCCATGGTGACGCTCACGCCCGATCATGTTCCGGTATTCACGCGCGAGGTCGTTTGGCAGTGAACTGGCTCAGGCGCGCCGACCCCGCGTTCTACCACAAAGAGCCGTACCTGCTGCGAACGCAGGCGCAGATCGTCACCTACGGCGATGACGCCAAAGCGGAGGTGCGGTTGAGCGTGCTGACCGCCGATCCGGTGATGCATGCCGCCGCGGCGCTCGTCGCGCTGTGTGCATACGCCGCGGCGACCGGTGCCGGTGCGCTCGACCCCCGCCGGGACTGGCCGGCGATATGGGCACTCGCCGTTCTCGCCGTCGCGGCGCCGCGTGCGCTGCCGTTTTGGCGGCGCCCCGCCGGCTGGGCGTATTTTCGTCAGGCGCTCATCGGGAGCGCGCTGGTCGCGATTCCGGCAATGTGGACCCACGACGCCGCCGACCTCGTGATTGCGCTGTTGACCGGCGCGACGCTCTACGCGGCCCGTGGGCGCGGCCGCGTCGCGCTGCTCGTCGCAGCCGCCGGCGTGCTGTTCGGCGCACCCATGCTCGCGCGATCGTATGTCGCCGCCGCGCTCACCGGTGTCTTCGCCGCCGGTGCCGGCGTCCTGGGCGTTACGGCGATCGCGCCGGTGTGGCGCCTTCGCCCGCAGGTCCTTATGTGGGCGGCGTTCGCCACGCTGCTCGTCGCGTGCGCGTATGCATTTGTCTTCGACGTGGCGGCCGTCGCGCCGCGCATCCCCGCCGCGATCGCGGCGATCGGCGTCGCGTATCTTGGCGTCTGCATCATGGCCGGACGAATCCGGCGAGCCGAGCGCATGGCGAGCCCGATCGGGGCCCTGTCGATTCCCCAGAGCATCGTCCCGCTGCTCGATCGTTCGCAACACCATGCAATCATCTGCTGGCTCGCATAGTCCGCCGTTCCGGCCGCGGCTCTTGCTCGCCGCCGTGGCGCTGGCGGCGCTGGCCGCGTCGCTCTTACTGGCCTTCGTATCCACGCGGGCGACGCGTCCGCATGCGAGCCGCGACGGCGTCCGCGTCACGACCGCGGCGGCGCCGATCGCGGTACCGGCGACGCCGCCTGCCGCCTCGATCGTTCCGCGCGACGCCGAGAACCCGCATCGCGCCGGCGCTGCGCCGTCGCTGTCGGCGCTGCTGCTGCCATGGGCGTTCGCCGTCGATGCGATCGCGGTCGCCGGGCTCGCAGCAATCCTGATTGTACGCTACAAGATGCGTCGCCGTCGTGGAGCACGGATATGACCGCGATCGTGGAGGGACTGTGGATGCGCGCGCTGCAGGTCGTGCGCGCCCGCGGTTTGCTCCCCGCGAACAGGACCGCGCTCACTCCGGGCGAGCTTGCCGCCGAAGTTGAACGGCGCGGCGAAGATCGGCTGGCGCGGCTGGTCGACGGCTGGTACTATCCGGCGTCGTACGGACGCATCCGCGGCCGGCTCTCCGACGAGGACGCCGGTCGCCTCGTCGCGGAGCTCGAGGCGGAGAACGCGCTCGCGGAGACCGCGCCCGCGCATACGGCGCCGGCGAAGATCGCGCCGCCGGTCATCGCCGATCCGCCGGCGCGCCGCGAGACGAACTGCGAGCTGTGCGGCGTTCCCGTGTCGCCGGACCCGCGGGACCGCGGCTGACCCGCGCCCTTCTCTACGTGAACTGCCGGATCGTGAATGCATCAGCCATTTCGTCTTGCTCGCCTCGCTTGATCCCCAGGGAACGGGCAAGTTCTCTCCAGTCGCGGACGACGTGTGCGATGCGATCGATGATCGACATCGCCATGGCATCGCGAATTCGAAAGTACGGCGCGACGGACCGCACGAGATCGAGGTCGAGCGCATTGTCGCTTTCATTGACGTTTAAAGAGAGGCCGGATGACCCCGCAACGGGATTCATGTCATATGCGCCGGAGAGTCGCCAGCCGGCGTTCGGCGCCAGCAGAAATCCATGATTCCGAAAGTGGTCGTCCGTGTTGGACACCATGACGTTGAAGACGATCCGCGACCAGAGCTCGACGAGGTCTTCGCGCGGAGCAGCCCCGTGCGACATGATGATTTCGGCAAGTTCGAGATAGCTTGCGCCGGTGGATGCGTCGGCGCCGTCGGCGTTTCCGGTAAGCGTCATCGCCGAAGCGAAATGGATGCGCGCGCCCGACGCGCGCCGATCGAAGCGCTGCACCAAAAACGTATGCGCGGTGCCGGCGAACGTTCGTGCATCGCTGGCCGGCACCCGTAGACCGGAACGCTCGGCGAGCTTCGCTACGACGAACTCCCACGCGCCGACGTCATAACGGTCCTTCATGCTCGGAAATTTTGCGATCCACAGATTTCCGTGGAGGTCGGCGACGGTTGCCTTGGGCCGCGCACCGCCAAGTGACGCACCGGGAGCGAGCAGGACGCGAAGCCACTCGTCGACTGCCGGATCGTCGTCACTGACATCTTCTTCGAGCGCGCGGCTCGCCGCCTCGAGCTCGCGCAGACGGACGAACGGCGGCGCAGCGTTATGGTCGCGGTCGTCCAGGAACGGGCCTTCTGGTGCCAGCTTGTACCGCAACGCGCCGGATCGAAACGAGTCATGGACGCCGAGCAGATAGTCCGACTCTCCGAGGCGTGCGTTCTGGGGAACCGAGCCGGCACGCTTGTCGCGATCGAACCGGCGCCGGATGAGCGTTTCTCCCCACCGATCGGGGCTCGAGCCTTGAAAACTCCAAAGATCGAACGCCCATCTTTGGGAAACTGCGGCCCCGAGAAAAGCCCCAAGTCCGGATCGAGCATCTGTTTCGACAGGGTCTTGTCGGAGAGCGCGGCTGAGTCGAAACTAAAATCGAATAGCTCGTGGCTGCGCCCCGAGCGCACGCGCAGGGTCCCGAGCTTTTTGGGCAGCTCGTCGGCACTCCAATCTCGGTAGACCTGGATCATGCCTTCCATCGCGATTCGCTCCTCGTGCGTGCACTGCGAGGGAGGGCCGCATCCTGAAGTTCCCGCCCAGGGTATCGACCGCCGCGACCGATCAAGGTCACCGTCGAGTCCAAGAACATGCAAAACCGCGGCGTACGCGCCGATCGTGACGCCCATGCCGCCGTGCTCCACGTTTCGCAGCGTCATCACGGACATACCGGCCCGCTCCGCGACGAGTTTTGCCGCGAACCCTCGGCGCAATCGAGCCGTGCGGAGCCGTTCACCGAGCCGCGAAAGCCGGCGTCCAATGGGCGGGAGCAACGGGGCGATGCGCTTTGCCATGCCATTATTCTAGCACAATCAGCCGCTAAAAGCAGTAATAATAGCGTGCGGTAGGGGTCCGGCTACCATTGCCCGGGCCGATGCCCGGCGGCGGCGAGTACTTCGTCGCGCGCGTCGACGGAGCGAATGTCGCCGGCATCGGAACGCCATACCGAACCAGAACCAGTCGTCGATCCCAGGCCGGTACGCGGTTTGCCGGCTCTACCGGACCATGATGACGCACTCGTAGACGCCGCCGAACAGCCCGAGAAGCCGGAGAATCACCGCCGCGGGAATCAGCGATCCCCACGGCGCGCTCAGTATCGCGGCGACCAACAATGCCGCGGGAAAATGGACGACCGTCGGCGTCGTGTACGTGGCGATGCCGTTACCGGTCGTCCGCGACCGGTTACCCGCGACCAGCGTGATCACGACGAGCGTCAGCCCGGTCAGTCCCGCCGCGGCCGAGCCGATGATGACGTAGAAGTTCGCCCACGATGCGGTCGCCGGCACCGAGTGGTCGTGCGTGATGCGTCCCGCTCGGGCGTGAGGGCCGC
>CAVRQP010000002.1:5000-92676 GCA_963723445.1 Vulcanimicrobiota bacterium | reverse complement strand
ACGGGACCGCTTCGCCGACGTTCATCTTCCTGAACTTCGCCAGCGCATCATCCTGATCGGCGGCACCGCTACGCGGGCGAGATCAAGAAGTCGGTCTTCACGGTGATGAACTACCTCCTGCCGCTGCGCGACGTGCTTCCGATGCACTGCTCGGCGAACGTCGGGCGAAGGCGGCGACGTCGCGCTCTTCTTCGGCCTCTCCGGCACCGGCAAGACGACGCTGTCGGCCGACCCGGAGCGCCCGCTGATCGGCGACGACGAGCATGGCTGGCGGCCGACGGCGTCTTCAACTTCGAGGGCGGCTGCTACGCGAAGATGATCAAGCTCTCGCCAGGAGGCCGAGCCGGAGATCTACGCGGCGTCGCACCGCTTCGGCACGGTGCTCGAGAACGTCGTGATGCGATCCGGCGACGCGCGCGCTCGACTTCGACGACGCGTCGCTGACCGAGAACACGCGCGCCGCCTACCCGCTCGAGTTCATGCCGAACATCGTGCAGAGCGGGATGGGCGGTCATCCGACGACGATCGTGATCCTGACCGCCGACGCGTTCGGCGTGCTGCCGCCGATCGCCAGCTCTCCGCGGCGCAGGCGATGTACCACTTCCTGTCCGGCTACACCGCGAAGGTCGCCGGCACCGAGCGCGGCGTCGACGGAGCCGCAGCCGACGTTCTCGACCTGCTTCGGCGCGCCGTTCATGCTGCACCACCCGACGGTCTACGCCAAGCTGCTCGGCGAACGCATCGCCGAGCACGAAGTCGAGCTGCTGGCTGGTCAACACCGGCTGGACGGGCGGCGGCTACGGCGTCGGCAAGCGCATGAAGATCCGTTACACGCGTGCGATGCTCAACGCGGCGATCGAAGGCCGCCTCGCCGACGTGCCGTACGAAACCGAACCGTTCTTCGGTTTCGCCGTCCCGCACGGTCGTCGGGCTTTCCGGCCGACGTGCTCAACCCGCGCAACGCCTGGAAGGACAAAGCCGCCTACGACGCGCAGGCCAAGCACCTCGCCGGGCTGTTCGCCGAGAACTTCAAACGCTTCGAGTCGCACGCATCCAAGGAAGTCCTAACGGTCGCGATTCGCCCGTAGGGTGGACCGCATACAAATTGGCCACGGGAGCCTTCTGACGTAGCGGAATGGCTCTCATGCTCGGCATCCTCGATCAGTCGCCGGTCTTGGCCGGTGCCACCCCGCGCGAGGCCGTGCTCGAAACCATCGCGCTCGCGCGCGAGGCGGAGCGGTTGGGTTTTGCGCGCTACTGGCTGGCGGAACACCACGCGATGCGCGGGCTCGCCGATCCGGCGCCCGAGATTCTGCTCGCGCGCGTCGCGGCGGAGACGTCGCGGATGCGGGTGGGGACGGGCGGCGTGCTGCTGCCGCACTACAGTGCGCTCAAGGTCGCCGAACAGTTTCGCATGCTCGACGCGCTCGCGCCGGGCGCATCGATCTGGGGATCGGGCGCGCGCCGGGCGGCACGCAGCGCGTCTCGATGGCGCTCGAGTCGCGTGACGTGCGCGACTTCCCGAGCCAAGTGCGCGACGTGTGCGACTACCTCGACCGCACGATGCCCGAGGAGCACCCGTTCGCGAAGCTCACCGCGATGCCGGCCGGCGAAACGTCGCCCGAGGTGTGGCTGCTGGGCTCGTCGGACTACAGCGCCGCGCTCGCGGCGCAGCTCGGCCTGCCGTTCGCCTTCGCGCACTTCATCAGCGGCGACGCGGAGCCGGTGACACGGATGTACCGCCGGCATTTTCAGCCCTCGCGCCGCCTGGCCGAACCACGGGTGATCCTGTGCGTCGCGGCGATCGCGGCGGGAACGCCTGACGAGGCCGGGGAGCTCGCGACGACGATCGACCTGTGGCGCCTGCGCATCCGGCACGGCGTCGACCTGCCGGTCCCGTCGCGCGAGGAGGCGCGCGCCTATCCCTACACGCTCTCCGACCGCGACGAGATCGCCTACAACCGGCACCGCCTGACGCTGGGCGCTCCCGCCGCCGTGCGCGAGCGGATCGAGACGCTCGGCGGCCTGCACGAGGCGGACGAAGCAATGATCATCACCATCACCCCGACTACGCGTCGCGCACGCGCTCGTACGCGCTGCTCGCCGGCGCCTTCGCGCTCGCCCCGACGTTGGCCGAGGCCTGACGATGGCGCAACGTCTGCCGGCGATCTTCTTCGGCCACGGCAATCCGATGAACGCGCTCGCCCACAACGACTACACCCGCGCCTGGGCGGCGCTGGGCGCGCAGCTGCCGCGGCCGCGCGCGATCTTGTCGATCTCGGCGCACTGGTACGTCCCGGGGACGCACGTGACCGCGTCGCCGGCGCCGCGCACGATCCACGATTTCGGCGGATTCCCGCGAGAGCTCTACGAGGTGGAGTATCCCGCGCCGGGCGATCCGGCACTGGCCTCGCGCGTCCAGGAGCTGCTCGCGCCGCTGCGGGTCGGCCGCGACGACCACTGGGGGCTCGACCACGGCACGTGGTCGGTGCTCGTGCACGTCTATCCAGGCGCCGACGTCCCGGTGGTGCAGCTCGCGATCGACGAGACGCAACCGCCGTCGTTCCACTACGACGTGGGCCGCCGCCTCGCGCCGCTGCGCGACGAAGGCGTGCTGATCCTGGGCAGCGGCAACGTCGTGCACAACCTGCACGCCTTCGCATGGGGACGGCACTCGGTGAACCAATTCGATTGGGCGGTGCGCTTCGAGCAACAGGCCCGCCGGCTGCTCGACGCCCACGAGCACGGCCCGTTGATCGACTACGAAGAGCTCGGAGACGACGCAATGTTGTCGGTGCCCACACCGGACCACTATCTGCCGCTCCTCTACGTCATCGCCACGCAAGCCGAAGGCGACAACGTGACCTACCCTGTCGAAGGCGGCGACGGCGGCTCGATCTCGATGCTCACGTCCGGGTGGGCTGATTCCGAAGGCTTTGAACAGGACGCGCTTGGGGCGCATCCCGTCGAACTCGCCGTAATGGATGCGTTCCCACGGGCCCAGGTCGAGCTTCCCGGCCGTGACCGGCACGATCACCTGGTGACCCAGGAGCATGCGCTTGAGGTGCGCGTCGCCGTTGTCCTCGCCGGTCCGATGGTGCGCGTAGTCTAAACCGGCCGGCGCGAGCTTCTCGACCCAGGCGAGAATGTCGCTCCACAGCCCCGTCTCGTGATCGTTCACGAAGACGCTCGACGTGATGTGCATCGTGCTCACGAGCACCGTGCCGTCCCACAGGTTCGCCGCGCTGCGCACGCGCTCGACGTTCTCCGTAATGTCGCGGATTTCGTAGCGCGTCTTGGTCGTGATGGTCAGGTAATCGGTGTACGCCGTCGTGTCGCTCATCGGCCGCCTCGAACGTTAAGAAGATTTAAGGGAGGCCGCAAATGTTGCCTCTTTTTTACCGCTGTGTTTCCGATTCGTGACGCATGGCGAACTTCGCTCCCAATCCGGAAGCCGTCGCACGCGTCCCGCGCGCGCTGGCCTTTCGTCATGATGCCCTTGCGCTGAACCTCATCGACGGCGTGTTGGCCGTCGCGCTTCCCGACCCGGATGACGTCCAAGTCGTCGATGCGCTCCGCGCCGCCACCCGGCTGCGGGTTCGCCCGCTCCCGATGGCACGCGACGCGATCCGGGAACACCTGCGCACCGCGTACGCCGTCTCCTCGGCTGCCGTTCGGCACGCGGCAGCCGGCGCGGACGCGCCGGCGGTACAGGCGGTGGACCGGGTCTTCGCACAAGCGATCGCCGCGCATGCCAGCGACATTCACATCGAGCCCGACTCAACGCGGAGGCTGCGTCCGGTTGCGGGTGGACGGCTTGCTGCACGAGATCGAGTCGATCCCGGCCGAACTCTTTCCCGCTCTTGCTTCGCGCGTGAAGGTGCTGGCCGGCATGGACGTCGCGGATCGGCGTCAACCCCAGGACGGTCGCTGCGGCATCCCATTCGAGGGACGAGAAATCGATGCGCGCGTCGCTTCGGTTCCGACGATCGGCGGTGAGAAGCTCGTCGTCCGCCTGCTCGACGGCTATGCGTCTGCGCCGGAACTCGGCGCGCTGGGGATGCCGCCGGCGATCCTCGAGCGCTACCGCGCCGCAGTGCACGCGCCGTGGGGTTTCGTGCTCGTAACGGGCCCGACGGGCAGCGGCAAGACGACGACGCTCTATGCCTCCCTGTCCGAGCTCGACACCGCGTCGCGCAACGTCTGCTCCGTCGAGGATCCGGTAGAAATGCGGCTGCGCGGCGTGTCGCAGGTTCAGGTCAACGTTCGCGCCGGAATCACCTTCCCCGCCGCGCTGCGCGCCTTCATGCGTTGCGACCCAAACGTCGTCATGGTCGGCGAAATGCGCGACCCCGACACCGCCGCGGTTTCCGTCTCCGCAGCCCTCGCCGGCCAGATCGTCTTCACGACCCTGCACGCGACCGACGCCCCACGCACGATCGACCGGCTGGTCGAGCTCGGCGTGGCGCGGCACTCCCTTGCCTCGGCGTTGACCGCCGTCGTCGCGCAGCGGCTGGTGCGCAAACTTTGCGAGCGGTGCCGCGTTCGCGCCGTCATTCCGGACCCGCTGCGCGATGTCTTGAAGTGTTCGCAGGAAGCATGGTACGTCGCCGCAGGCTGTCGCGCGTGTAACGGTACCGGCTACCTCGGACGCACGGGCGTGTACGAGTTGCTTTTCGGTGGACGATGCCACCCGAGACGCGATCGCGACCGGCGCGTCGAGCGTGCACGTCGCAACGCTCGCCGACCGAGCCGGCTATCGGCCGATGCGCGACGACGCGCGCGCGAAAATGCTCGCCGGGACTTACCACCTACGACGAAGTTGCGCGCGTCGTCTCGTGGGCTGCCGCCCCATGAGCCTCGGATCGATTCGCGTCCAGGAGCTCGTTCGCGGTGCCCGGGCCCGCGCGGCGACCGACCTCCACTTCGGCTGCGATGAACGGCCCGCGATGCGCATCGACGGCCGGCTCGTGCTCGTCGATGCTCCCGCCTTCGATGCACAGGCCGTCCGGGATTTTCTCGCCGGAGCGTTCACGAACGTGCAGCTTGCGCGCCTCGATACGCACGGAACGGCCGACGCGGGCGCGTCTCGCACGGCCGAGGGCAGCCCGTACCGCGTGCATGCATACCGCCATGCCGGCGGAGTGCGCGTCGCGATCAGGCTGCTCGCGGAACGCGTCCCGTCGCTCGAGACGCTGGAGCTTCCCGACGCCGTAGCGGCGTTCGCTCATCATCCGGCCGGGCTGGTGCTGTTCACCGGCCCGACCGGCAGCGGCAAGACGACCGCGCTGGCGGCGTTGGTGGACCGCATCAACCGCGACCGCGAGCGCAACATCGTTACCGTCGAAGATCCGGTAGAGTACGTTCACAGCCCCGCTCGCTCGCTCGTGACTCACTGCGAGATCGGCCGCGACGTGAGCGACTATGGTGAGGCATTGCGCGGCTTTCTGCGCGCCGACCCCGACGTGATTTTGATCGGCGAGATGCGCGATCGGGTCACGATATCGGCTGCGCTCACCGCCGCAGAAACCGGGCACCTGGTGTTCTCGACGCTCCACACGAACGACGCGGCGCAAACCGTCGACCGCATCGTGGACGCCTTTCCGCCCGACGCGCACGCCCAAGCACGTTCGCAGCTCAGTTCCGTGCTGACCGGCATCGTAGCGCTTCGCCTCGTCCCGCGCGCCGGCCGTCCCGGCCGGCGCGCCGCGGCCGAGATCCTCACCGGCACCGACGCCGTCCGCGCGCTGGTTCGCGAAGGGAAGACGCACCAGCTTCGCAACACGATCGTCACCGGCCGCGCCTGCGGGATGCAGACCCTCGAGACGCACCTTTCCGAGCTCGTCTTGCGCGGCGAGATTACGCTGGCCGACGCTCACGCCGTCACGACTCGGCCCAACGAGGTGCGGGCGTTCGATCGAGGTGGCGCATGAGCGCCGCGCACTATCGCTACGCGGCCCGCACCGCCGGCGGCGAACGCGTTCGCGGCTCGATGCAGGCTCCTTCCGCCGAGCACGTCCTGACGACCCTGCGGGCACGAGCGCTCTTCGTCACCGCGGTCGAGCCGGAGTCCGCTCTGGGCCGCACCGTCGGCCGAACGTTCAACCTCGGTGCCCCGTCGCGCCGCGCCCTGTTAGCCTTCTTCCGCTCTTTTTCAACCTTGATTCGGGCCGGAGTCTCGATGCGGCGCGCGCTGGACGTAACGATCGAACGGGCGAACGACCGTGTCCTGCGCGAGTCGCTGCAGTCGATCGCCGCCGACGTCGAGCACGGCGTCGCGCTGAGCGTCGCCATGTCCCGCCGGCCGCGCGTGTTTTCGGCCGTGTACGTCGCCATGGTCCGCGCTGGTGAGGCGGGCGGCATCCTCGACGACGTGCTTGACCGGCTCGCAGGCCTGCTCGAGCGCGAGGCCGACCTGCGCAAGAAGGTTCGCGCCGCCCTCGCGTACCCGGCGGTGGTCGTGAGCGCCGCCCTGGCGCTCGTGCTCTTTCTCATGGCGCGCATCGTGCCGATGTTCGCGCAAATGTTCGACGCGTTTCACGTCGAGCTGCCGGCCACGACCAAACTTCTGCTTGCCGGCGGCGAACTGCTCGCCCGTCCCGCTAGCTGGCTCACGGCCGCGGCGCTCGTCCTCGCCTTCGCCGTTGCGACGACCGCGCTGGTCGCGGACGGACCGCGGCGCGCTGGCGGCCGATCACCTGCGGTTGCGCGTGCCGATCGTCGGTCCGATGTTGCACAAGGCGATCACCGCCCGGATTGCCCGCATGCTCGCCACGCTGCTACGCTCGGGAGTCGAACTGGTCGCCGCGCTCGACGTTGTCCGGCCCGTCGCGGGCAGCCCGGCGTACGCCAAAGCTCTGCGTGCGGTCGACGTCGCGTTACGCGCCGGCGAGCCGCTGACCGCGCCGCTCGAAGCCGCCGCGCCTATTCGACCCGCTGGCGGTGGCGCTCGTGCGCGTCGGCGACGAGACGGGCCTTCTCGACGAGATGCTTTTCAAGGTCGCGAGCTACTTCGAAACCGACGTCGAGGCGACGATCGCGACGCTCGGCGCGGTGATCGAGCCGAGCCTCATCATCGCTCTCGGTGCCATCGTCGGGTTCATCGTCTTTTCCGTCTTCATCCCTCTCTACGCCCTGATCGGAAGCGTATCGCAATGATGCATTCAGACGAGCTCGTCGCACGTTATTGTGCCGAGCGCACGCTCGACCTTCGCAACGCCGTCGTCGACGCCTATCGGTACCTGTGCTCGCGCGGCGCGCGCAAGTTCAAACGGTCCCATAACGATCGTGCCGACCTCGAACAGGTGGCGGCGCTCGGCCTGATCAAAGCCGCCACCAACTATCGCGCCGAGATGCAGACGCCGTTTCAAGCCTACGCGTGGATCATGATCGTGGGCGAGCTGATGCACTACGTGCGCGATCACGAATGCATGGTGCGCCCTCCGCGAGCCTTGATCGCCTTGGAGAAGCGTTACGCGCAGGCGTGGGATCACTTCTGCGCGACGCACCATCGGGAGCCGGCGACCATCGAGATCGCCGGCGCGCTGGGCGTCACCGTCGAAAGCGTGCTCGAGATGCGGCGCCTGCGGCGCACGGGGCACGCCGTACTGGTCGAAGCCGACGGCGCCGAGCGACCCGATGGCATCGACCTCTTACCGGTCGCGGAGTCCGCGGTCGCGCTCGACGAACGCATCACGCTCGCCGTCGCCGTCGACGAGCTCGGCGCCCGCGAACGAGCGATCATCCTCGGCACGTACGGCGCCGGGTTAACCCAAACCGAGATCGCGCATCGGCTGGGGCTTTCTCAAAGCCACGTTTCCAAGCTTCACTCCCGGGCGCTCGCGCGGATTGGCCGGCGGGTAGCATAGGCGTTTGTCGCGGCGGGCACCGCACGCATCACAGCACGACCGGAGGACGACCTTGCATCACACCGGAGCGCCCGAGCACGAACGCGGCTTCACGCTGATCGAGCTCATGATCGTCGTGGCGATCATCGCGATTCTCGCGGGAATCCTGATACCGAACTTCGTCAATGCGCGCTCGCAGGCGCAAACTGCCGCTTGCGAGTCCAACATGCGATCGATCGCGACGGCGCTCGAACTGTACTATGCCGACAATCAGGTCTATCCGACGGCAACGGCCGCCGCGGTGGACCCGGCATTGTTCACGGCCAACGGCGTCGCTTATCTCAACAACACGCCGAAAGACCCGGCCGCTCAAAGCGCGGCCGCGACGTACTCGCTGACGACGACGCAAGCGACCGGCGGCGAGCCGGCCGGCTATACGATCAAGTGCCCGGGTGTCCATGCCGGGTCGACCCTCGCCAAGCTGCCGCTGGCGAGCGGCACCGAATGCGGCGCGACCTGCACGGCGACGAAGATCCTGTACGTGGCCGGACAAGGGCTCGAGGCCGCACCGTGATCGACGTGCTGGACGCGGGATTTCGCGCCGTCGCGACGCGATCGCCGCTGGCCTGTCCGCTTGGTCTTCGCCGCCGGTCTCGTTGACGAGCCTCGGCCCATGCGTCGCGCCGCGGTACGTCGCGGTCGCCGCGCTCGTACATGCCACGCCGAGACCGCGGCGCACGGTGGCGCTCTTCATCGCCGGCTTGGTCGGAGCGTATATCTGCCTGGGCTCCGCAGCGAGCGCTCTCGGGGATCGCGCAGGCCTGGTCGACGTACGTGTACGCCGCGCTGGCCGTGGCGCTCGGCATCGGCGGGGTCGTGACCCTGCTTCAGCGTGACGGGCACGTGCACGCCGAACCGAAGGCGCGCGGCATCGAGCGCCGGCGGAGCGTTTCTGCTCGGAGCATCGAGCGCGCTCGTCGTTTCGCCCTGCTGCACCCCGGTCATCGCCGGAATCGCCGGCTTGACGATCGTGAGCGGGCGCGCGACGGACGGCGTCGCCCTCCTCGCCTCGTTCGGAGTCGGACATGCCGTACCGCTCATCGGGGCAGCATTCGTCGGCCGGCGAGATCTCGGCCGTGCTGCGGCGCCTCGCGATGTCGCCCGCGCCGGCGGTGGTGGCGGGAACGCTGATGCTGGCGCTTGCGGGCTACTTCGGCACGCTCGCATGACGCAGCTTTCGCGCCCACGCCGCATCGCCGTCGCCGTTGTCAGCCTCGCCGTCGCGGCGCTCCTGTTTCGCGGCCACGTCGCGTCGGCGTTGATCACGCGTGGCGACGACCAGCTCGGTGCCGGCGACGTGGATGCCGCCGTGCGCAGCTACGCGCGCGCCGTGCATCTCGACGTTCGCTCAGCCGTCGCCGCGGATCGGCTCGCGTTCTTCGTGCTGATGCGTCGCCGGCCGGGCGACGCGGCGACCGCGCTGCGCGTCGCCGACGGCGCGCTGCGCGCCTGGCCGAACGACCCGGGACTCCTTGCCGATCGCGCATTCGCCGCCGATCGGCTCGCTCGGTGGCGCGCGGCCGAGCGAGATTTCGCTGCGGCGGCCGCCGCCGCGCGCGACCCGCGCTACGCGCACCTCGCGGCGCGCATGGCGCAACGTCTGCACGACCGAGGATCGGAACGGCGCTATCTTCGCTATGCGCTCGCGCTCAACCCCGGCTATCTTCCCGCGCGCGTCGCGCTGCAAAGGTTGAGCAAATGATCGCGCCGTCGGTTGCAGCGTCGGTCGTCGGCGCGCTGATCGCGGCGCAGATCGATGCCCGTACCGGGCGAATCCCTGATCGCGTTACGCGCCCGACATCGGCGGTAGCGCTGAGCCTAGCCCTAGCGAGCGGGATCGTAACGACCGCGTTTTGGGGAGCGCTTGCGGTCGGCGGAGCCTTGGTGTTCCTCTACGTCGTCACGCGCGGCCGAGGCTTAGGTTTGGGGGACGTGAAGCTAGGCACGGCGATCGGCGTGGGGCTTGGTCCCGCGACCGGGCTCGTGGCTCTCGGCGGCGCGTTCGTCTTGGGCGGTGCCTATGCGTCGTGGCTGTTGATGACCCGCCGCGCGCGCCGGAGCGACGCCGTGCGTTTCGGGCCGTTTCTCGCCGCCGGCAGCATTTTCGCCGTGCTCTTCTCCGCGGACGTCTTCGGATGAGCCGCAACCGGACGCTCCCGCTCGGCATCGACGTGGGTGCCGCGCGGACGCGAGTTGCATTGGTCGAATGCGATCGCTCGGGAGCTCCTCACCTCGTCGCGGTCGCGACAAGGCCGACCGGCGCCGACGCGACCGCGGCGATCGCCGCGGCTCGCGCCGAGCTCGCGACGCGCGAACGCCGCTGCGTGCTCGCGGTCGGCGGCTCGGACGCGTTGCTGCGCACAAGTGCTTTCCCGGGGATGCGCGGCGGCGAACGCATGCGCGCTGCTCGCTTCGAAGCCGCGCGGTCTCTCGCGTTTCCGATCGAAGAGGCGGCGGTCCGCGTCGTGCCGCTCGAGGGCGACCGCTGCGTCATCGGCGTGGCCCGGCGCGCGGCGCTGGTGAAGCGCGTCGGCTTTGCTCGGGGCGCCGGCCTGCGGCCGGTCGCGATCGACGACGCTGCACTGGCGCTTGCCCGCGTGTTCCCGCTCGCCGGCGCAATCGTCGACCTCGGACGCCACGCCACCGTGCTGATCTTTCCGGCGGAGCCGGTGCCCACGTCGCGCCCGTTCGCGGGCGGCGGCGCGGCACTGACCGCCGCGGTGATCGCGTCACTGGGCCTCGATGAATCGACCGCCGAGCTGCGCAAACGCAGCGTCGGTCTCGCCGGCGCGGGCGAATATGCGCGAGACCTGATCGTCGAGCAGCTCGCGTCCGCCTTGGTCGAGCACCGTTTGCGCGCGCGCAGCGAGCTCAACGGGATCGTCCTGGTCGGCAACGGCGCGCGACTGTGCGGTTTCGCTGAGGCGCTCGAGCGGGCGGTCGCACTGCCCGTCCGGCTCGGCACGCTTCCGGCCGATATCGCGCCCAGCTTGCCGTCCGACGTCGTTCGCTCGGCTGCACCGGATTGGGCGTTGGCCTACGGTCTCGCGCTTTGGGAGCACGCTGCGTGAGGCGAATCAACTACCTCATCGTTCCGAGCGATCGAATCTTCGGCAACGTTGCGCGTCACGCTCTCTCGCCCGCGCTGCGCCCTCCGCTCGTCGCGCTGGGAGCCTTGATAGCGTCGCTCGGGCTGCTGTACGGAATCGAGGCGACGCGCTTACATCATTTCGAGCGCGCGGCGGCTGCTTACGAGGCCCAACTGACGGCGACGGCACTCGAAGTCCAGCGCGTGCACCGCTTAGCCGCGGACGTGCTCAGATTGCGCGCGCTCAACGACGAGGTCGCGTCGATCCGGCGTTCCGGGGACATTCGCGCCAACGAAATCGCCGCGCTCGGAAACGACCTTCCGAGCGACGCCTGGTTGACCGCGCTACGAAAGGACGGCGACGCGCTCGATCTCGAGGGCGGCGGCCGGCGTCTTGGTACCGTCGGTGCGGCGATCACAGCGCTGGCTCGGCTGCCGCAATACGGCGGTGCTCGATTGGTGGCCATCCATGGTGAGCCCGCTCGAGCGGGCGTGACCTATTCGATCGTCCTGGAACGCCCCCGATGAAGCGGATGAACACTCAGCGCGTATGGTGGGCCGCCGTACTCTTGCTCGCCGGCGGAACAGCCGCCGTCTTCGACCTCGCGGAACGGCGAATCGCCGCGCAAGCCGCAACGAACGAGCGGCTCGTCGCACAGCTGGAAGCGGACAGCATCGCGGTGCGCTCGCGCGGCGCGCTGCTCGCCGAGCTCGGCCGGTTGCGCGCCGAGCTGCGGCGGCTTGGAAACGATGAAGCGCCGGTACCGATCGTGGCGCGTTTCGTGCACGATGCGGCCCGCGCCGCGCAAGAACACCACGCGACGATCGCTTCGATCGCCGCGTCCGGTTCGCCCGCCACACCGTCTTCTCGCGCCGAGCCGCTCGAAACGATTCCTCTCGCCGTGACGGTCGAGGGCCGTTACGCTGACGTCCTCGCGTTGATCCGCACGTTATCCAACCGGCAAGTGCCCGCCCAAATCGACATCGTGTCAATCGTTCGCAGCGACCGCCCCGGAACGACTGCGGTGGCGGCCGCGTTGCGCGTCGTCCTCCAACGCGTCGCACCCGGTGCAACCGGCAATGTTGTCGCTCGACGGGGGTAGCCGCGCTGCCGTCGCGTGCGTAGCGCTGCTCGCATTCGGCGGCGCGTTCTTTACCATGCCGTCCACGGCGCAACGTTGGGCCGTCCCCACCCCGATCGCCGTCGCGACCATTCCCGGGCAGGCGCGACGGCGCTTCGCCACCGTCGAACCACGCCGCGATCCGTTTGCCGGCGGGCTGCCGGGCGCGGACCAGCGTACGACACCGACGGCGAGCGTGGCCCTTCCGCCCCCGCAGATCCCTGCGATGCTGAGTCCGTTGCCGCCGAATCCCGGCGCACCGGGCGGCTTGCTTCCGTTTACACCGGCCGAACGCGTCAGCGCGGTCGTCACCGGCGCGCATCCCGTCGCGCTGATCGACGATGGTGCGACGACGCACCTCGTGAGCGTCGGCGACCGCTACGACGGCCAGCGCGTCGTCGCCATCGACGCCGACGGAGTGCATTTGGAGAACGGAGCGACGCTAGCGGTGACCATGCATTCGCCACCCATGCGATCCGCCGCCGGAGGTCGACAGCCGTGAGACCCTTGTTCATCGTAGTCTTCGCCTTGATCGCACTCGCTCTACCGGCTGCCGCCGGGGACGAACGCCTCAGCATCGACGCGCACGACGTCGAGCTCGCCGACGTCATTCGCCTGCTCGGCGCGCAGTCGGGTCGTAACGTCGTCGCCGACGGGTCGGTGAAAACGCAGCGCGTCACGCTGCGCTTAACCGGCGTCACCTTCGACGAGGTGCTCACGACGCTGGTCACCGCGTTCGGCCTGCAGACGCACCGCGACGGCCGGATCACGATCGTCGGCGACGCCTCGTCGATGAACCGGCGTTATCCCGACGAGCTGACCGGCGCGGGAACGCAAACGGTGACCATACCGATGCACCATGCGCGACCCGACGACGTCGTCACCTCATTGCAGAGCGCCTTGCCACCGGGCACGGTCGTGATCGGCGACAAGCGCACCGGGACCCTCGTCGTCACCGGCAGCTCGACGACCGTCGCCGCGCCCGCCGGCTCGTCGAGGCGCTCGACGCTCCGGCCTACGGCGCGGGCGGCACGCTTGCGCTGCAGGTGATGCCCTTGCGCAACCTCCGGGCCAGCGAGGCGGTGCGTGCGTTGAAGGGGTTCGCACCCGACGGCGCCGTGCTCGCCGACGACCGCCAGAACGCCGTCGTCGTGACCGGGAACGGCGAGTTGCTTGCCACCGTGCGCGCGCTCTTGACCAGCATGGACGCACCGGGCCGTCAGGTTATGGTCGAGGTCCGCGTCGCCGACGTTCAACCGATCAACGATACGACCGACGTCGGGTTCCAGTTCGGCGGAACGGGTTTCGGTGCCGGCGCGCTCGCGCAATTCCCGTACACGCTCACGAAAAGCTCCGTCGCGGTGAACGCCCAGATCGACACGCTGATCCAGCACGGCCGCGCGTCGATCTTGGCCCAGCCCCGCATCGCGACGCTCAACAACCGCGAAGCATCCCTGCTCATCGGCGAACAGTATCCGGTCGTCACGGTCAACCAGCAGACCGGTTTCCCGAGCGTGCAGACGATCGACGTCGGAGTGCGCCTGCGACTGACGCCGACGATCGGCGACGACGGGACGATCACCGCCGAGCTCCACCCGGAATACTCTCAGATTATCGGCTTCAACGACTCGTTCCCGATCATCGCGAACCGCAAGATCGACGCGACGCTGCGCGTGCACGACGGCGAGACGATCGTGCTGGGCGGCTTGTTCGGGGACATCGACTCAGAGACCGTCACGAAGTTTCCCGATCCTGGGCGATCTTCCCGTGCTGGGCGCCTTCTTCCGCAACCGCCAGACGACGCACAGCAAAGACGAGGTCGTCTTCTTCCTGACGCCGCACGTTCTGGGCGCCGAGGCGAACAAGACGTAAAAGCTCGTTCGGCGTCGAAGGCTGGCGAGATGAAGCGTCGTCGTGGACGCCGCGGCCCGCGGCGTCCGCTCCTCCCGATCGTTGCGCTGCTGATCGCCGGCGGCATCGTCGCCGGAGCCGTCGCGCTGATCGTGCGCGGCGATACGACGCCGCGTCCGGTGCGTGTCGCGCGCCACGTTGCGCCGACGTTCGCTCCGGCAGCACCGCAGGCGACGATCACCGCCGGCGTGCGCACCGCAACTGCCGCACCGTCGCCGGTCGCAGCCGTCGTCCGCCGCGGCTGGCCGACGCCGCCGACCGAAGCGACCTCGACGCCCGCAGCGCCGTCGGGAGGCCCGAAGCTCGCGCTCATCATCGACGACTGCGGTCAGTGGCCCGACACCGAGCACGGTTTCATCGCGCTGCCGGTCGCCGCTCACGCTGTCCGTCCTTCCGCACGTGCGCTACGGAACGGAGATCGCGCGCGACGCGCAGGCGGCCGGCAAGGGCATCATGCTGCACCTGCCGATGGAGCCGCATGTCGGGGATCGATCCCGGGCCGGGCCGCATCACCACCAAGATGGACGATGCCGCGATCGCCGCGCAGGTCCGCGACGACATCGCCTCGGTTCCGCTCGCCGCCGGCGTCAACAACCACGAGGGCAGCCGCGCGACCTCCGACGACCGCGTCATGCGCGACGTGGCTGCGGTGCTCGCCGCCGACCACCTCTTCTTCATCGACTCGCTCACCATCGGCTCGTCGGTCGCGCGAACGCGACGCCGCATGCCGCGGGGATCGCCGACCGCGACGCCGCGACGTCTTCCTCGACAACGTCGCCGACGTCGATGCGACCGAGGCGCAGCTCCGCCGACGCGGCCCAGGTGGCGAAAACCAACGGCAGCGCGATCGCGATCGGCCATCCGCGACCGACGACGCTGACCGCCGTGCGCGCGCTGCTCCGAGCTCCAGCGCGACGGCATCACCTTCGTCTACGCGCGCGACCTCGTGCACTGACCGCACCAGCGTCCGGCAAGAAACCCGGGGCTGTTAGCGAGGATACGACCAGCTCAGATGATACGACTCGCTGTCGTCCCGCTACGTTCGCCGTTTGCGGCTCGGCCTGCTGCTGGCTGTGCCGCTGGGCGCGTCGGCCGCCTCGCTCGCTCGACCGCGCCGAACGTCGACGCGTCCTTCGACGCGGGGTCGCTGCGCGTCGATCGCTACGGCAAAGGGGACGCGGTCGTGCTGCTACCCGGGCTGACCACCGGGACGTGGGAGTGGTACGACACGATCCGCCACCTCGCGCCGCAACCATACGGTCTACGCCGTCGAGCTGCCGGGCTTCGACGGCCGGCCGGCGGCGACGGCGCCGCTGTTCGACCGCGTCGCGTCCGACTTCTGGTCGTTCATCGCGACCCAGCACGTCGCGCGGCCGGTGCTGATCGGGCATAGCCTGGGCGGCACGCTGGCGATCCTGCTCGGCGAGCAGCACCCCGAACGGCTGCGCGGCATCGTCGCGCTCGACGGGATGCCGATCTTCCCGGGGATGGAGCGCGTGACGGCCGAGCAGCGCGCGGGCGGCGCGCAGCAGGCCGCCACGCAGATCGCCGGTGAGACGCACAGCCAACTGCTCGACTTCGAGAAGAACTACATGCACACCGCCGGCGGCGTCCTCGATCCCGCGCTCGCCGATCAGTTGGCCGAGCTCGAAGCGCGCAGCGATCCCGCCTCGGTCGGCGAGTGGCTGCGCGAAGATCTGAGCAGCGATCTGCGTCCGGACCTGGCGAAGATCACCGTCCCGCTGCTGGAGATCGCCCCGTACAACGCGCCCGATCTTGCCGGATCGCCCGTCCAGTACACCGCCGAGCAGAAGGCTCAATACTACGGCACGCTGCTGGCCGGCGCGCCGAAGCTGCAAGTCGTCTCGATCGCGCCGGCGCGCCACTTCGCGATGTTCGACCAGCCGCAGCAGTTCTTCACGATCGTCGACGCCTTTCTCGCGCAGAACCGCTAGCGCAACTAGCGGGACAGCGGCACTACCGGAGCGGAAGCCAGCGGCATGTTCGCGCGCCGCACCGTCATGCTGCTGGTTCTCCTGCTCGCGCCGCTTGCCGCGCCGAGCGCTCAGGCGGCGCGAAATGCCGCTGCGAGCCCGAGCCCGTGGGCGGGCATGCTGCAGTGGCGTTCGATCGGGCCGTTTCGCGGCGGCCGCACGAAGGCGGCCACCGGCGTCCCGGGACGGCCGCACGTGTTCTACATCGGGGCGGTGAACGGCGGGATCTTCAAGAGCACCGATGCCGGGCGAACCTGGCATCCGATCTTCGACGATCAGCCGACCGCCTCGATCGGGGCGCTCGCCGTGGCGCCTTCGGCTCCCGACACGATCTACGCCGGCAGCGGCGAAGGCTTGCAGCGGCCCGATCTCTCGGTCGGCGACGGCGTCTACAAGTCGATCGACGGCGGGCGCGCACTGGACGCATCTCGGTTTGCGCGACGGGCAGCAGATCGGCAAGATCGTCGTCGATCCGCACGATCCCAACCGGCTCTTCGTCGCCGTGCTCGGTCACCCGTACGGCCCCAATCCGCAGCGCGGCGTGTTCCGCTCGACCGACGGCGGCACAACCTTCGAGCGCGTCCTCTACACCGACGACGACACCGGCGCGTTCGACGTGACGTTCGACCCGTCCGACGCCGCGCACGTTGTATGCGACGCTGTGGGCGGCGCGGCAGTCGCCGTGGGAAACGATCGACGGCGGGTCGTTCGAACGGCCGCAGTCGGGGACGGTCTCTACAAATCGACCGACGGCGGGACGACCTGGAAGCGCCTTGAGGGCGGTCTGCCGACCGCGGCCAAGGGCGTCGGGCGCATCGCGGTCGCCGTTGCGCCGAGCGATCCGCAGCGCGTGTACGCGATCGTCGACGCGAACGAAGGCGACGGCCTCTACCGCTCCGACGACGCCGGCCTGACCTGGACGCTGATGAACGGCACCGAACGCATCGCGGAGCGCGGCGACGATCTCGCCACGGTCGGCGTCGACCCGCGCGACAAGGACGTCGTGTACGTCACCAACACGTCGACGTACAAGTCCACCGACGGCGGCAAGACCGTCGAAGCATGGCGCGGCGCGCCGGGCGGCGACGACTACCACAGCGTCTGGATCGATCCGACCGATCCGAACACGATCCTGCTGGGCAGCGATCAAGGCGCGATCGTCACGCTCAACGGCGGTGCCTCGTGGAGCTCCTGGTACAACCAGCCGACGGCGCAGTTCTACCACGTGATCACCGACAACCGCTTTCCCTACCGCGTCTACGGCGGCCAGCAAGAGAGCGGCAGTGCGGAAGTGCTCTCGCGCGGCAACGACGGCGCGATCACGTTGCGCGACTGGCATCCGGTCGGCACCGAAGAGTACGGCTACGTCGCGCCCGACCCGCTGCACCCCGGAATCGTCTACGGCGGCAAGGTGACGCGCTTCGACGAGTCGACCGGTCAGACGCGCGAGGTCGGTCCGGTCGTGTCGTGGCGCGGCAACCCGCAGTACCGGTTCAAGCGCACCGCGCCGCTGGCGTTCTCGCCGGCCGATCCGCACGCGCTCTATCTCGGCTCGAACGTGCTGTTCCGGACGACCGACTACGGCGCGCACTGGACGATCGTCAGCCCGGACCTCTCGCGCCCGCAAACCAAAACGCCACCCAACCTCGGCACCTTCGCCCGGACCAACGACGCGCAGCGGCCGCATCGCGGCGTGATCTACGCGCTCGGCCTGTCGCCGCGCGATCGCAACGTCATCTGGGCCGGGACGCGACGACGGGTTCGTATGGCGCACGTCCGACGGCGGCAAGCATTGGCGCAACGTGACGCCGCCCGGCGTCGGACCGTGGGCGAAGATCTCGATCGTCGACGCCTCGCCGTTCGACGCCGCGAGCGCCTACGTCGCGGTCAACCGCATTCCGGCTTGGACGACCAGCGCCCGCAACTTTACCGCACGCACGACGGCGGCGCGCACTGGACGGAGATCGATCGCGGGATCGACGCGACGCCGACCAACGTCGTGCGCGCCGATCCGCGGCGCCGCGGGCTGCTGTACGCGGGGACCGAGCGCGGCGTGTGGGTTTCGTTCGACGACGGGAACCGCTGGTCGTCGCTGCGCCTGAACCTGCCCGCAACCTCAGTGCGCGATTTGGTGATCCACGGCGACGACCTGGTGATCGCAACCCACGGACGCGGGTTCTACATCCTCGACGACATCGCGCCGCTGCGCCAGGCCGGCGCGCTCGCGGCGACGTCGCCCGAGCTGCTCGCAACCGGCGCCCGCGTGGCGCGTGCCGCGCGACACCTGGACCGACACGCCGCTGCCGCCCGACGAGCCCTTCTCGGCCAACCCGCCGAGCGGAGCGCTGCTCGACTACGTGCTGCCGAACGCGGTGGCGCGCGTGACGCTGACCATCGCCGACGCGCACGGTCGCGTCGTGCGCCGGGTCGCCAGCGACGACGCGCTCGAAGCGGTCGACCCCGCCTCGCTCGAGGTGCCGGCCTGGTGGATCGCGACGCCGGTGCGACCCGACGCGAGCGCCGGAGCGCATCGCTTCGTCTGGAACCTGCGCTCGGCCAAGCCGCGCACGTTCTCGTCGCGGGCCGACGATCGCGGCGATCCCGCACGATACGCCGCTCGAGCCCGAAGGCGCGCTCGTTCCGCCGGGAAGCTACACGGTAACGCTCGACGCCGGCGGAAGCCGTCAGACGCGCGCGCTCGTCGTGCGCGAAGATCCGCGCGTGCACGTCGCGGCGTCCGCGCTGCGCGCGCAGTACGAGCTCGCGAGCGCGATCGCGCGGCTGGCCGACGCCGCCTACGACAGCGCCGAGCGCGTTCGCCCGCGCGACAAGGCGCGAGCGCGCGCGCTCGCGCGCGCCAACGGCGCGCTCGCCCGGCTCATGATCGCCGTCGAGTCCGGTGACGGTGCGCCCACGGCGACGCAGTTGGCGGCGTTCCACCGGCAGGCAGCGACGCTGACGGCGATTCGCATGGGCGCGAGACTCGACGGCACGCCGAGGTGAGGCGGCGAGCTACTCGTCGATCGCATCGAAGACCGTCTGGATTTGCGCCGGCCGCACGGTCACCCCGAGATAGGCGGGCGACGTTACCCCGTAGTCGTTCATGTTGATCGAGAGCGTTCCGGCCACGGCATAGGTCGCGCCGGTTTTCGTGGTTCGATAGTGAAACTGGACCGTCTTCGTGCGCCCGTGAAGGGCGAACGATCCTTCGCGAACCCCGCCGGCGACTTCTGGTTCAGAAACGTGAGCGACGCTCCCGGGACCGCCAGCGTCGCGGTCGGATAGGTCGCGACGGCCAGCGCTTTGTCGACGTTCTGGTCGCGAAGTGCGATTCCAGTCGAGAGGCGGTTCAACGGCACGGTGACCGTGACGGTCGTACCATCGTCGGTCACGGTCATGTCCGCGATCCCGTGCCGTTGCGCGTGCAGCGGCAGGCCGCCGGACCGAAGGCGTGAACGATCAGCGCATGAGCGATTCCGCCCCGTCCGGGGTGCCCCATCCGCCGTACGACGAGCTTCACGCGGCTGTGACGGACGATCCGCAGGCGGCACAGTCGGTCGAAGCGCTGCGGGCGCAGATGAGCGCGGACAATCCCGATGCCGCCGCCGTCGAGCATCAGGCCGGCTTGCTGCGCGGCATCCCCGTGCTCGAAGCGCGGATCGCGAACTGGTGGGACGATCCCGACACGCAACGCTGGGTCAAGGCGATCACGGACTCGGGCCTGTAAACGCGGGACTCGGCGCCGGATCGAGCGATGAAGGGGTCACGGGGATCGCGGTGCGGCGCGGGCGCGGGGCGCCGGTGTCGACGCTGCGCGGGGTCGGCGAGGCAGGCTCCGGCGTGAAGACCGTCGTCGGCGCGACTTGCGGCGCGGCCGGATCGAAGGGCGGCATCGTGCGGAGCAGGATCGGTCCGTCGAACGCGAGCGCGAGCGTTTTCGTGCGCGCGTCCCAATCAACGTGCGCGGCGCCGAGGCAGCGCGCCAGCGGCGCCAGCGCGACCAGTCCGCGCGCCGCGTCAACCGTGCGCGCGGCGCAGCTGCGGCCGCCGCGCGTCGCGGTCAGCGCGCCGTCGCCTGCCACCTCGATGCGCTCGGCGAAGCGCGCGACCAGCGCCGGCGGGCCCACCACGTGCCCGGCCAACAACTCCGCGGGCGGCGCGCTCGGCACGACGCTGCCGTCGACCACCACGATCACCAGCGCGGCGAGCGCGACGGGCAGGTAGGCGAATGTCACGGCTGCTGCGCGTCTTTCGCGCCGCCGGGGTGCGCTTCTCCGCCGAAGGCGCGCCGTTCATGGCGCAGTCGATCGCCTTCACCGCAATGTTCGCGCTCGTCCCGCTGTCGATCGTCGCGGTGGCGATGCTGGCGTTCGTCTACGGAACCGACGAAGGCGTGGCGCGCGCCAACGAGGCCATCGAACAGTACGTCCCGGCGCTCGGAGACCTTGTCTCGAACAACCTCGCGGCGATCGTGCGTTACCGCGGCTTCAGCGGTGCGGTCGGCCTGATCGGGCTGATCTGGTCGGGCAAGAACCTCTTTCAAGCGCTTACGTACGCGTTGAACCGTTCGCTGGGCATCACGCGCTTTCGGCACATCGTATGGGACGTTGCGATCGCGCTCGTGCTGGTCCCGTTCGCGGGCGTCGTCCTGATCGTCGCCACCGTGCTGCCGATCATCATCACCTTGATCGTGCAGTTCGCCAGGCTCGATTACCTGCGTTGGGCACCGCAGATCGCGTCGTACGCCGGCTCCGCGCTGCTGGTCTTCTGCGTCTCGGCGTTCCTGTATGCCTACCTCCCGAACCGCCGGCCCCGCTGGGGCTCGGTGATCCCGGGAGCACTGACCTGCGCGCTCGGTTACTCGCTCGCGCAGATCGCGTTCGCCGTCTACACGACATACGCGGCCTATGCGTTCCAGATCTACGGCGCGCTGTCGGCGCTCTGGGTGCTCCTGCTGTGGCTGGATCTGATCGGCGTCGTCTTTCTGTTCGGCGCGCACGTCAGCGCCGCTTGGGAGCACGACGTCGAGACCGGGTCCCTGCCGCTCGCCTCGTAAGGGATCGCTCCGGCGGCGCACGAACGCCGCTCGTGCGTCGCTTCCTCGTGCTCGCCCTCGTCACGTTTTTCGGCCTCCCGCTCCTCGCCGCGACGCCGTTGTCTCCGTTGCTGACCAAGCCGAACGTGATCGTCTACCCGTTCGTGCGCGACCGGCGCCAGCGTCGACCGCGAGGCCGGCTCGCGCTTGGCCACGATTCTCGCCCAGCAGATGTCGGAGACCGGCAGGGTAAAGGTGCTGCCGCCGCCGCCGGGGACCGAACGGGCCGACTACCTCAAGGTCGCGCTCGCCAACGACGCCGACTACTACGTGACCGGCTACATCACGCCGCTGGGCGACGCGGTGGCGGTCGTCGAGCAGGTGGTGAGCACCAGTACCGGGATCGTCGTCTTCAGCCAGACGGCCCAGATCAAGACCTACAGCGATGCGGCGGGCCAAGGCGCCGACCTCGGGCAGTTCATCGCCAACCACGCCAATCGTGGCCTGGCAGCGATCGGCACCGCGCCGCCCCAAGCCAGCCCGACGCCGGCGCCCAGTTCGGGCCCGCAAGCGAATCTGACCAATCTGCTCAACCGCCGCAAGGGCAAGAAGAACGCGGCGACGCCGGCACCCAAGCCGGCCCCGGTCGCCAGCGCTCCCGCCGCGGCGCTGACCAACGTCGCGCGCCCGCCGACCGCCCCGCCCACAACCGTCACCGCGTCCCCGGCACCTGCCGCCGCCGCCGCGACCGCGCCCCCCGCCAAGACCGTCGCGGCCGCCCCGGTGACCTCGGCCGACTACGTCGTCGTCCCGATCGGCGGCAGCGCCGATCCGGCGCTGCGCGAGCGCGCGACGCAACGCCTCGTCGATCGCGCACACGCCGCGCGCGCCGGGAGCATCCGCGCCATCTGTGCCGCGCACGCCGTGCGCGCGATCTTCTCGGGCGCGCTCACCGTGCGCCCCACGCCGTCCGGCGGCGGCGGCAGCGCGACGTTCAACCTCATCGCAAGCAGTTGCCGCGGCACGACGCTGTGGCACCAAACCCACCTGAGCGTCGGAGGCGGCGCCCAAGGCCGGCAGGCCGCCGTCGACGGCGCCGTCGACGCCGCGATCGCAGCCTACCTCAACCCAGCCAAGAGTCGCCCGAAAACCGCGCCCTAACGCTCCGGACTGCTACGCCTCGTCGGCCTCGCGCGGATCGAGCAACCCGGCCGGCAAGTCAACGGTAATCCGCCGCGCATCGACGTCGATGCCGCGCACGAACGCGCGCACCAGCGGCACCATCGCCCTCGACGGCCCGATCAAGAGCACATCTTGCGCCGGATAGTGCTCGATGGCGACGACATCGCCCAGCACGGCCCCTGCCACGTCGACCAATGCGCACCCGACCAAATCGTCATCGAAATACTCGCCCTCACCCAACGCGACGGCGCCGCGATCGACGAACAACGTCGCGCCGACCAAGCCTCTGCGCGGCGTTCGCATCATCGATCCCGACGAACGCAAGCAGCGGCCGTCCCTGATGGCACCGCAACGTCCGCACGCGCAACATGCGCGAAGTACCGTCGGCAAGCAACGCGCGGATATCCATCCCGGCCGCCAACGCATCCTCGCCGATGCGGCTGGGCGCGACCTTCAGCTCACCCTTGAGCCCGAACACGCCGGCCACCCGGCCGGCGTTCGCCTCATTCGGCAGTTTGTTCCGCGTCCTCGGAATCGGCGGCCGCACCGGCATGCTCGGCCTCCGCTTCGCCCGAGCTCGACGAAGGCTCCTCATCCTCGAACGAGATGATGTCGATGCTGATGCGGCCCTCGGCACTTGCGCGCACGAGCGTGCGCAGCGCCTGCGCGACGCGCCCGTTCCGTCCGATGACCTTGCCGAGATCCTCGTGCTCGACGACGAGCTCGACGACCGGCCCCTTCTCCGTCTCGACCTCCTCGACCAGCACGTTGTCGGGACGCGAAACGAGCTTGCGCGCCAGAAACTTGAGCAGGTCCATCGCGCGCTGCTGCGCGACCGCCGGATCCGCCGTCTTGCGCGCTCCGCGATCGCCCCCATACTCGCGCCGCGGCCGCCGCTCACCGTCTCCGGTCGCCGCACCGCCGCCGCTGCGATCGCGCCGATCGTTACGCGGACCTCGCCGCGGCCGCTCATCCTCCGGCTCGATGTCGTCGTGCGCCGCCTCATCCGAAGCGATGCGCCGCGCACCCAGCGTCGAAGTCCGCTCTTCCTCCGGCGTCTTGTCTTCGTCGCCGAAGAGGCCGAACTCGTCGTCGAACGCGCTCATGAGCAGCGTCCGCCCCACGCGCGCACGGCGCTACTCCTTCTTGCCCTTGGGCTGCCGCTTGTTCTCCGGGAATGAACCCGCGCTCCACCAGCCCGAGCTCGGCGAACAACCGCCGAACCGGATCCGAAGGCTGCGCGCCCTTAGCAAGCCACTGCTTCGCCTTGTCCTGATCCACCACGAGCGTCTTGGGCTCCGTGCGCGGATTGTAGTGACCGAGAATCTCGAGGAACCGCCCGTCGCGCGGCGACTTTGCATCCGCCACCACAAAACGATACGTCGGCTGTTTCTTGGCGCCCATGCGCCGCAATCTGATCTTAACCATGTCGACTTTCTAGAAAATCCCGCACTACTTCTGCGGGCGATTGGAGTAAGAACACGTCTTTGAATAGGGCGAAGGAGATCGCGCCGTGACGGCGGCGCGGCATAGTGCGTTGCAGGGGCGTTTGCGAAGGAGCGAAGCCAGGATGGCGAGAGCGACGAAGCAACCGAGTGTGGTTCTGCTTAGGACAAGCAGAACCACACGTCCCCGGCAACGCACTATGCCGCGCCGCCGTCACCGCCACAATAGTCATCGCCCCAACCCCACAGGCAGCTTCGGAAAGCGCCCCTTCTTCATTCCACCAAGCGACTTCATCATCTGCCGCGAAGATTCGAACTGCTTGACGAGCCGGTTGACGTCGGCCACCTGCGTCCCGCTCCCAAGCGCGATGCGTTTGCGCCGCGACCCGTTGAGGACTTCGGGCCGATCCCGTTCGCGCCGCGTCATCGAGCAGATGATCGCCTCGACCTTCGAGATGTCTTTCTCGTCGATGTTGATGTCTTTGGGCAGCGCCTTGGAGAGCCCGGGGATCATCTTCATGATGTCCGTCATCGAACCCATCTTGCGAACCTGACGCAACTGGTCGAGAAAGTCGTCGAGCGTGAACTGCGACTTGCGCAGCTTCTTGGCGAGATCCTCGGCCTGCTGCTCGGAGTAGACGCTCTGCGTCTTCTCGATGAGGGTGAGGACGTCGCCCATCCCGAGGATCCGCGACGCGAGGCGATCGGGATGGAACGGCTCGAGCGCGGTGATCTTCTCGCCGACGCCGACGAACTTGATCGGCGCGCCGGTGACGCGGTGGATCGAGAGCGCGGCGCCCCCGCGCGCGTCGCCGTCCATCTTGGTCAGGATCACGCCCGTGATGCCGAGCCGGTCGTTGAACGCTTTCGCGACGTTGACGGCTTCTTGTCCCGGACATCGCATCGGCGACGAACAGGATCTCGGCCGGCTTGACCGCGGCCTTGATCTGTTCGAGCTCTTCCATGAGCCGCTCGTCGATTTGCAGCCGCCCCGCGGTGTCGATGATGACCGTCGGGATCCCGAGGCGCCGCGCTTCGGCGACGCCGTCGCGGGCGATCTTCACCGGGTCGCCTTGACCCGCATCGAAGACGGGGAGATCGATCTGCTTGCCCAGCGTCTTGAGCTGCTCGATGGCGGCCGGACGATAGACGTCGGCCGCGACGAGCAGCGTGCGGCGTCCCTGCTCCTTGAGACGAAGCGCGAGCTTCCCGGCGTGCGTCGTCTTTCCCGAGCCCTGCAACCCGACGAGGACGTAAACGGTCGGCGGCGCGTCGCTGTAGGTCAAGCGGGCCGCGGCGCCGCCCATCAGCTCGACGAGTTCGTCGTAGACGAGCTTGACGACGGTCTGGGCCGGCGTCAGCGAGGTGAAGACGTCCGAACCGACGGCTTTTTCTTTGATGCGGTTGACGAACTCTTTCGCGACCGGGAGGGCGACATCGGCCTCGAGCAGCGCGATGCGGACCTCGCGCAATACCTCAGCGACGTCCGACTCGGAGAGTCGGCCGCGATTCGCCAGCCGGTCGAAGATCGCGCCTAAGCGCTCGGAAAGAGCTTCGAGCATTTATCCCTTGGCGGCGTCGACGGCTTCGATCTTCTGGACCGCGTCGCCGACGGTCTTGATCTTCTCGGCCTCTTCGTCGGGGATGTCGATGCCGAACTCGGTCTCGAACGCCATGACGAGCTCGACCTGATCGAGGGAGTCCGCGCCGAGGTCGTCCGTGATCGACGCCTCGGGCGTGACCTCGTTCTCTTCGACACCGAGCTGTTCGACGATGATCTTCTTGACGCGATCGAAAGTGTCAGCGGCCATGGTGTTGGTGAGTCTCCTGTGGTCGAGAGCGAAGCTACATCAGGAAGCCGCCGTCCACGACCAGCGTTTGGCCGGTGACGTAGCGGGCGGCATCGGAAGCGAGAAAGGTGACGACGGGGGCGACGTCCTCGGGCGTGCCGGCACGGCCGAGGGCGATGGTGTTCAGATAGTGCTCGCGCGCGGGGCCCGGCATCTCCGAGGTCATCGCGGTTTCGATGAGTCCCGGCGCAACCGCGTTTACCCGGATGTTCCGCGACCCGAGCTCTTTCGCGAGCGACTTGGACAGACCAAGCAGGCCGGCCTTGGTCGCCGCGTAGACGCTCTGGCCGGGGTTGCCGGCCAGGCCCACGATCGACGAGACCAGGACGATCGATCCCGAGCGCGCCTTCATCATCGGCTTGGCGACCGACGCGCACAGGTAGAACGCCGACTTGAGGTTGACGTCGATGAGCCGGTCGAGATCGGCGCTGCGGAAGCGCAGGATGAGGCCATCCTTCGCCTGTCCGGCGTTCGCGACCGCAACGTCGATGCGCCCGTGGCGGGATAGCACCTCGGCGATCGCGCCCTCCACCTCGGACTCGAGCGAGACGTCGGCGACGTGCGTGCTGACCGCAACGCCCGGGCCGCGGCGCGGCACGCGGCCTGCGTCTCGGCGAGCGCGAGCTCGTCGCGGCCGAACAGCGCCACGCCGGCGCCGTTGGCGGCAAGGTCGATCGCGATCGCGCGGCCGATCCCGCGGCTGGCGCCGGTCACGACGGCGACCTTGCCGGTCATCCCGTGCGCAGCTTGTCGCCCGAGCCGGCGTCGGAGAGCTGCGCGCGCAGCTGCTCGACGCCGGCGGCGTCGGAGACGGTGATCGCCTTGGGCGCGCCGGTGATGCGTTTGAACATCGGCGCGAGCACCGGCGACGCGCCGAACTCGACGATCAGATCCAAGCCCATGGCGACCATCGCGAGGCCGTATCGTGCCACAGCACCTCGTCGGTGACCGATCGCACGAGGTTCGTCTTGATCTGCTCGACGTCGGTATACGGTCGCGCATCGACGTTGGAGATCACCGTGAAACGCGGCAGCAACACGGTCGCCGCGGCGACGTGCGGCGCAAACTCGTCGCGCGCGGGATCCATCAAGGCGCTGTGCCAGGCACCGCTCACGTTGAGCGGGACGACGCGCTTCGCACCGGCTTCGATCGCGAGCTCGCCGGCGACGCGCACCGCGGCGGCGTCGCCGCTGATGACGATCTGGCCGGGCGCGTTGAAGTTGGCCAGCTGCACGCGGCCCGCGCCCTCCGCGACGGTTTGCGCCACCACGGCGCGCAACGCGTCGGGCGCGAGCCCGAGGACCGCGGCCATCGCGCCCTGCGCCTGCGTCGCCGCGCGCTGCATCGCCAGGCCGCGTTCGTTCACCAAGCTGAGCGCCGTCTCGTAGGAGAGCGCGCCGGCCAGCGTGAGCGAACAGTATTCACCGAACGAGTGTCCGGCGCTGACCGTCGGTTCGAGCGCTTCACCGACCGCGTGCGCAAGCGCGACGTTCGCCACGAAGATCGCCGGCTGCGCGTAGCGCGTCTCGCGCAGCCGCTCCTCCGGCCCGTGCTCGCACAGCGTGATGAGTTCGTAGCCGAGCAAGGTCTTGGCGGCGGCGAAGCACGCGTTCGCGGCGGGTACGCGCGCGCCACCTCGACGCCCATCGCCACGACTTGCGAACCCTGGCCCGGGAAAACGACCCCGACGCGCATCACGCGGCGAATCCCGCGCTCACGCGACTCTCCCGTTGCTGCTCGCGTGCCAGCGCCACGCCACCGCGCCCCAGCTCAAGCCGGCGCCGAAACCGACGAACAGGATCACGTCGCCGTCCTTGAGCTTGCCTGCCGCCGCGGCTTCGGAGAGCGCGATCGGGATCGACGCAGCGCTCGTGTTGCCGTACCGGTCGATGTTGACGATGACGCGCTCGCTGGGCATCTCCAAGTACTTGGCGGCGGCGTCGATGATGCGGCGATTCGCTTGGTGCGGGATCAACCACGTGACGTCGCCGGCGGTGATGCCGGCGCGATCGAGCGCGACGTTCGTCGCGGCGATCATCTTGGTGACGGCGAAGCGGAAGACTTCCCGGCCGTTCATCACGATCGTGTTGCGGCGCTGCTCGACGTCGTCGGCCGTGAGTGCCGGGCCGGCGGTGCCGCTCAGCGGAAGATACAAGTTCTCCGGATTCGAGCCGTCGGCGCCCAGTTCGGCGGCCAGGAAGCAATCCGACTCGCTCGCTTCGAGCACGGCGGCACCGGCGCCGTCACCGAACAGGATCGCGGTCGAGCGATCCTTGTAGTTGACCAGGCGGGTGAGCTCTTCGGCACCGACCAGCAGGACGCGCCGGAAGACGCCGGTCCGAATCAGGCTCGCCGCCGACCGTCAAGCCGTAGATGAAGCCGCTGCAGGCGATCTCCATGTCGAACGCCGGCTTGCCGGTGATGCCGAGCTTCGCACCCAGGATGCAGGCGGTGGCGGGAAACGCGTAGTCGGGGGTGACCGTCGCGACGATCAGGCAGTCGATGTCGGCCGGCTCGCGGCCGGCGTTGGCCAGCGCGTTGCGCGCGGCGAACAGCGCGATCTCGCTGGTCGGCTCGTCGGGTGCGGCGACGTGCCGTTCCTTCATCCCGGTGCGCGTGGTGATCCACTCGTCCGACGTGTCGAGCATTCGCTCGAGGTCGGCGTTGGTGAGAACACCTTTGGGCACGTGGTGCCCGACGCCCGCGATGCGAACCCCGGTCTGGTGCAACTAGTGCCCCGTGCTAACCGTGGCTGTGAGCGGCGTGCTCGTCCTTGGCCACGACTTGCCGGCCGTCGTACGTGCCGCAGAAATCGCACACGAAATGCGGCTTCTTCGGCTGGTGGCATTGCGGGCACTCAACCGTCGTCACGGGATTGAGTTTCCAGTTCGCCGCCCGCCGGCTACGCGTCTTGGACCGGGGAGTCTTCCATTTGGGGTTCGCCATTACTGTTACTTTCCTTATTGGTCCCGAGCTTGCCGAAGGGGCCTTCCGTTTTCACCGTGGAGGGACAGCTGCACCCGTCCTCCTCGTTCACTTTCCGCCCGCATTGTTGGCAGAGCCCAGGGCACGTTTCGCCGCACGTCAGGACGTAGGGGAGCGCGCTGGTCACGAGTTGTCTCACCAGATCGCCCACGTCCAGGGCCGTGCCGTTCAGTACGTTGTTCTCGCCGAAGGGGTCGCTCGTTCCGCTTGGCGGATCGAAACGTTCCTCGACTTCGACCGTCATCGGGACGACCACGTCGTCCAGACACCGGTCGCACGGCCCCTCGACCAACGCGTCGATCGTCCCCCCGATGTCCAGACCCCGGTCGACGCGCCGCACTTCGAGGCGAACGTGCGCCGGCTGCGGGAACGTGAACGTGGAGAACGGCGGAACCTCGAGTCGCTCATCGAGGGACACCGGCCGCCCCGCGAACAGGACCGAGCCGATGTCGATGACCAGTGAAGAACCCATACCATAGAACGGGGTTCCCCGCGAGGAGAACCCCATGCAACCGACTCATGGTAGACCACCCCCGGGCCCTTGTCAACGCGCGAGTGTCGGCGTGAACGAGGGGCGCATGGACACCTCGCTCAACGTCGCGTACGGCCCCCAGATCACCGCCGCCGCGACCCGCCACAACCTCCAGCCTCGCTTGCTTGCTGCCGTCGCCGCCCAAGAGACCGGCGGGCCGGGCGCCGACTCCGGCCGGAACATCGTCGGCGACCAGGGCCACGGCCACGGCCTTTTCCAAATCGACGACCGCTGGCATGCGTTCGCTCGCACCCCGGCGGCAATGGATCCCGCCAAGAACGCCGACTATGCAGCCGGCATGCTCGCGTCGAGCCTCGAGCGGTACGGCGGCGACGTCCACAAGGCCCTGTCGGCGTACAACACCGGCTCGCCGACCGCGACCGGCACGCGGACCGATTGGGGCGACGGCAAGCCGATCGGCTACGCCGACTCGGTCCTGCGCCATTACGCGCGTATCGGCGGCGCGGCAGCGCCGCCCGCGCCGGCGCCGGCCGACGCACGCGACGCCGCCGAAAGCGTCGACTCGTTGCGCGGCGCAGCGCGGCCAGCTCTCGACCGGCGGCACGAGCTCGACGGGCGCGGCCGGCGCCTATCCGCCGATGATGATGCCGCTCAACCTGCCGCCGTACAAGCCGCTGGCGCAGGTCGACTCCCGCGATCGCGACATCGCGCCATCGGTCGTCGGCGACGATTCGGACTAGCGATCAGCACGAGAAAGGACACTCGCAAACCATGGGCTTCAACCTTCTGAGCGCCGTCGCCGGCGCCGCGCAGGGCGCCGTGATGGGCGGCAACCCGCTCACCATCGGAGCCGGCGCCCTGGCCGGCGGGTTCGGCGGAAACACCACCACGACGGCCGGCGGACTGGGCAACAACGCGCAAGACTTCATCAACAGCGGCTATCTCAACGCGACCGAGGCGCTCAACGCGCAGCAGATGCTGTTTCAGCTTCAGGTGCAAGCGCAGTCGCAACAGTTCGACGAGATGACGTCCGAGCGGTCGGAGCTGTTGCGCGAACAGAACGCGTTGCGCGACGTCGCGATGGAACAGCGCAAGGCCGACAACGCGATCACCAAAGAGTTCATCAAGTCGATCGTCTAGCGCATGGAGGCTCTGCCGATCCGGCCGGAGGCGCCGCACCGCCCCGTCCACCGCAGCCCCGCCAAAGGCACGGTCCACCGCCCGACGGCCGCCGCGGCGCGCCCGTCGGCCGCGGCGGCGCATCCGGCCGTCCCGGTCGATCCGGCGGTGCTCGCCAAACAGCGCGAGTTCGACCAGATCATGATCCTCCAGGCCGAGCAGGAGCGCGAAGCCAATGCCCTGCGCGACCTCGCCATGCAGCAGATCAAGCGCGACGACCAGACGATGAACGAGTGGATCAAGCTGATCTGAACCGGCCTGATCCGGCGCGTTGACAAGGCCCCGGCGGTCCCCTAAACTAAGCTGCGCCGACGCCCCGGGCCATTAGCTCAGTTGGTTAGAGCGCATGCTTGATAAGCATGAGGTCCATGGTTCGAATCCATGATGGCCCACCAGTCTCCCGGAGAAAACCTCGCATTGCGGGGTTTTCCGCGTTCTTCGCTTACGCCGACGCCGGATCCGGGATATCGAGGACCTTCGCCAGGAAGGCGTAGCGGTCGACAACTTCGTCGATCAGCTTGGCGGTGGGTTTGCCGGCGCCGTGCCCAGCCTTCGTTTCGACCTCGAGCAGAATCGGAGCGGTGCCGCCTTGCGCGTGCTGCAGCGCCGCCGCGAACTTGAACGAGTGCGCGGGAAAGACGCGATCGTCGTGATCGCCGGTGGTGATCAGCGTCGCCGGGTAGCTCACGCCTGCGCGAATGTTGTGGTACGGAGAGTACGCCAGCAGCGTGCGAAACTCGTCGGGATCGTCGGAGGAACCGTAGTCCGACGTCCACGCCCAGCCGATGGTGAAGCGCTGGAACCGCAGCATGTCCATCACCGAGACGGCCGGCAGCGCGGCGGCGAACAGCTCGGGTCGCTGCGTCATGCACGCACCGACGAGCAGGCCGCCGTTCGAGCCGCCGTGGATCGCGAGCTTCGACGAAGACGTCCACTTCTCGGCGATGAGGTGTTCGGCGGCGGCGATGAAGTCGTCGAAGACGTTCTGCTTGCGTTCCTTGCTCCCGGCCTGGTGCCACTCTTCGCCGTACTCCCCGCCGCCGCGCACGTTGGCGACCGCGAAGATGCCGCCCATCTCGAGCCACACCAGGACCGCCGACGAGAACGCCGGCGTCAGGGAGATGTCGAAGCCGCCGTAGCCGTACAGGATCGCCGGGGCAGCTACCGTCGCGCGCGGTTCCCTTCTTGCTCGTCACGATCATCGGGATGCGCGTCCCGTCCTTGGAGCGATAGAACACGCTGCTCGCTCTGGAAGGCGCCGGAGTCCATCCGGATTTGGGGCGAGAACACGCGCGTCGACTGACCCGTCGGGATGTCGTATCGATAGATGGCGGCGGGCTCGGTGTAGCTCGTGTACGCGTAGAACGTCTCGCGCGCAATTCGCTTCCCACCGAAGCCGACGACGCTGCCGAGTCCCGGCAGCGCGATCGACGAAAGCACGCTGCCGGAGAGCGAGTAGACCATAACTTCCGCCCGCGCGTCGCGCAGGTACGATGCGATGATACGATCGCCGAAGAGCGAGGCCGAGTCGAGCCGGTCACCGGTTTCGGGGATGATCTCCCGCAACGCGCGCTCGTTCAGGTCGAGCGCGACGACGCGCGACCGCGCCGCATCTTTTGTCGTGAGGAAATAGAACGTCGTCGCGTCGTTGCCCAGGTAGACGTATCGCGCGTCGCCGTCCGGGATCAACTCGAGCACCGGCCCGTCGACGGAAAGGTCCTTGACGAAGATCGCGTTCTCGGGCGCGCTGCCGCGGCTGGCGTCGATGATCAGGTACCGGCCGTCCTCGGTCGTGGTCGCCGCGAAGTTCCAGTCCTTGCGATCGCTGCGCTCGTACACCAGCACGTCGGTCGACTGCGGCGTGCCGATCCGGTGAAAGTACACCTTGTGGTAGTAGTTCGTGTCCTTGAACTTGGTGTCCGACGCGGGCTCGTCGTAGCGGCTGTAGTAGAAGCCGCTGCCGTCGCACTTCCAAGACGCCGTGGAAAACTTCGACCAGCGAACGACGTCCGCCAAGTCCGAGCCCGACGCGACGTCTCTCACGCGCCACTCTTGCCAGTCCGATCCCGACGCCGAGATGCTGTATGCGAGCCGCGTGCCGTCATCGCAGAAGGCCGAGTTGGAAAGCGCGACCGTCCCGTCGGGCGAGAGGGCGTTGGGATCGAGCAACACGCGACCGGGTTCGGCGAGGTCGCGCGTAACGTACAGCACGGCCTGGTTCTGCAGGCCGGTGTTGCGGAAGTAGGCGTACATCTCGCCGGCCCGCTCGGGCACGCCGCGCCGCTCGTAGTTCCAGACCTCGGTCAAGCGCGCGCGGATCGCATCCCGCTGCGGGACCGTCTCCAAGACCGACTCGGTCAGCGCGTTTTGCTCGTCGATCCAGCGCCGGGTCTGCGGCGAGTCGACGTCTTCGAGCCAGCGGTATGGATCGGCAACCAGCGTCCCGAAATACTCGTCGCTCTGGTCGACTCGCGGCGTCTGAGGATAGGGAAGCGGTTTGGCGGCGGCCGATGGCATCGCCGCTGTATGCTCGCCGCAAGGCCGAACGCCACCTGCCCGGCGAACTCTGACGACCGAACGGGGACGTAGCTCAGCTGGTAGAGCGCCTGCTTTGCAAGCAGGATGTCAGGGGTTCGAGTCCCCTCGTCTCCAGAGATACAAAGCTTGCCACGGACTTTTCTTATTCCATCAAGCGAGCCATGACTAGCGGAAGCCGCCCCCAAAAATACGGCCAATAATACAGCCTATACAGGCGCCCGTTCGTCCGATATAATGGCTCCGGCGGAGGCGGCGGCGCAGGGGTGCGGCGCGTTGCTCACCGGCTGCGCTGGAGGTGCTCGAGCGCTACGCGAATCGGCGAGCATCATTCCTTCAGCCCTGCAGCGAGGCACCGCGCCTGGCGGCAAGCATCGGTCCGCCGCACAGCGCATTCCGCTGTTCGGCGAACGCTTTCGGTGCCGACGTGCTCCGGCACCGGCGTCGGGGCGTTTCTTGGGGTCAACAACACGAACGTAGCCGGAGGGAGTTACTCGGTCGTTGGCGGCGGTCAGTACAACCAAGCGTGTGACGGCTGGTCGACGATCGCGGGCGGCTACGGGAACGCGGTTTCGGGAACCGGCGGCGGCAACGTTTACACAGGTTTCATCGGTGGAGGTGAAGCCAATGTCCTCACCGGTGCAGATGAGGATTCCGCCATCGTCGCCGGCTATCAAAACGCGCTCACGGGCGAGTACGGGTTCATCGGTGGAGGATCGACCAACACCCTCTCCGCGGAATACGGTGTGGTCGTCGGAGGATCGATCAACACGCTCTCGGCGGAATACGGCGTCCTCGTGGGTGGGCTCAACAACACCGTCTCGGGCGAGGGCGCATACATCGCGGCCGGCGGCTACAATACCGCGTCGGGCGAAGGCGCGGTGGTCGACGGCGGCTTCGAAAGCACGGCGGCGGGAACGTTCGCAACGATACCGGGCGGCTACCTCAACTCGGCCAGCGCGGCACGTACAGCTTTGCGGCCGGCGCGTTCGGCAGCGCCGCGAACGAGGGAGCGTTCGTGTGGAGCGACGGCTCGGACGGCGAGCCCGATCCTCACCTCGTCGCGCACCTACCAGTTCCTCGCGCGCGCTTCGGGCGGCTTCACGCTCTACACGAACGCCGACGAGCACGGTTGGCGCGCAGCTCGCGCGCCGGTTCGGGAACGTGGGCATCGCTCAGCGACCGCAACGCGAAGACGAACATCGCGCCTCTCGACGACGCCGTCGGTGCTCGCGAAAGTCGCGGCGCTGCCGATCAGCCGCTGGAGCTACAAGACCGAGCACGGCGTGCGGCACGTCGGCCCGATGGCGCAGGACTTCTACGCCGCCTTCGGCGTCGGCGAAGACGACAAGCACATCACCTCGATCGACGAAGATGGCGTCGCTCTTGCCGCGATCAAGGCGCTTCATGCGCGCGTTCGGTCCTTGGGCGCGGAGAACGTCCAACTGCGGGCGCGGCTCGCCGCCGTGAAGACGTCGCAGTCCCTGAGCGCGCAGCAACAGGCACGGCGCGACGCCTCGATGCAGCGCGAGCTCGATCACCTGAGCACCGAGGTATCGTCACTGCACGGACGCTGACAAGGTCGGGGCTGACCGTTGGACGCAGAATCGGGCGCCGATGCGCGCCCCGTCCCGCCGCCGGGCCCAGAGCTCGACTTCATCGCCTGGACTGCCCTCCTCGTCGGAGGGCTTCGCGAGCTGCTGCCCGCAGTCACGGCGGCGCAACTCCGCCGATCGGTCGTGCTACGCTACGGCCGCCGGGAAGCGACGATCAAGGATGAGGGCGCGACGCGCTCGGTGACGTTCGGCCTCGGCTCAGGGCTATCGATCGACCGCCATGACGCCTTCACCGCGGGCATCGTCGCGAAGTCGTTGGCCGGCTTCTTCGACCGCGGAGCTGTCGCGGCCGGAGCGATAGTGTCGGGTTGAGTCGGGTACCCGCCCCTCGAAATGACCCTGAGCTTAGTTGCTTCTCGCGGTCAAAGTACAGCTCCAGAACCCGAGCGCCCGACGCTAGCAGCTGCGGGCGCTTTTGTCTTGCACAGAGCTGCAGCAGCAGATCTTCGACCGTGAGGGCTTTCACGTCTCGTTCGCGCGCCTGGGCGGCGAGATGCCGATCAAGAGCGACGTGAAGCTCGGTCGCCTGCGCGACAGCTACTATCTTGCGGCCTACGGCACGTTGGAGCCAGCGGACACGACGGACAATGTCGTCGAGCTCACGACTAGGCTGACGGTTCCACCCTAGGCACGGACGGCCGGCGAGGAACTCGCTGGATTCGAGGGTTGCGCGGGATCGATCAGGTGGCGCCGGGTCGCCGGCGCTGCCGCGGCGAACGCTCCACTCGTGGAGCGGTTCGTGTGGCGCGTCGTCGTCCCGCTGGTCTTATCGTTTTTCGTCGTCCTGACGATTGGCGCGGCCTTCGATCGCAGCCGGTTGCTCGCGCCCGAAGGCTTCACGACGGACAACGTGGCCGCGGACTTGCCGGACTCCACGCGGGTGGTGTCGGTTGTCCCGGGATCCGCCGCGGAACGCGCGGGCATCCGCGTGGGCGACCTCGTTCGCTACGAAAATCTCTCGCCCGGACAGCGCACGCTCGCAAATGTCGGTGACGTTCGCCGCGTGTTCGACGTGCGGACCGCCCGCACGCTGACGCTTCCCCTTCGACCAGATCCGAGCGGCTGGAACACTGCGAAGCATTTTACGTTCGCCGCGGTGATCGTGCTCGAGCTCGCGGGGCTCGTGATCCTGCTGCTGCGGCCGAATCTTCTGGTCGCGCGAGCGCTCGCTGCTGCCGTCATTCTGCCGAACGTCGGGGGCATCAGCAATCTGCCGCACTGGACGGGGAACGAAGCGGTCGCGATTGTCACGCCTGTTTTCCAACGCTTCTCTTTGGTAGCCGGGATCGCATCGTTTGGTTTCGTCGCGCTCGGATTGTCGACGTCCATCGGTTCGAAGCGGCGAATCCTCGCCTACGCTCCGATCGCCCTCGGCGCGCTGGTCGCCGTGGTGATCGTCGAGCGCAGAATTCAGTTCATCATGATCGGTACGCCGACCGGATTGAACTTGTCGCAGAAGTTCGTCAATCAGGGGCTAGCACTCACCGTCCTACTGGGGTTCGTCAGCGTTATCGCCATCGCGCTACAGACCCATGGTTTGGAGCGTCGAAGAGCGGTCATCATCGCGATCTCGCTCGTTCTGGGTAACTTTCCGGTCCTCGCCGGAGCCGTCTATTCGCACTTCATTTCCGGTGCCGAACAAATCGTCGACAACGTCTGCTTGCTGCTGGAGGCCGCCGGCTTGGCCTACGCCGTGTTCGTCGACCGTCTCTTCGACATCGGCTTCGTGCTGAACCGGGCGGTGGTGGCCGGCGCCGTTACCGCGCTGCTGTTGCCGGCGTTCGTGGGCATCGAGTGGGCGACCCAAAAGCTCGTCGAATCGAGTGGTCGCGTCGAGGGCGCACTTTTCTCCCTCGCCTTGATGATCGCGATCGCGTTGTCCATCCGCCGGCTGCATGCATGGGTCGATCGAGCCGTGGACGAGCTCCTCTTCGCAGCGCGCCATCGCGCGGCGAACGCCGTCAAGCGCTTCGCGGACGAAGTCGCGTTGTTTCGCGAACCCGGCGCCTTGGTTTCGGCACTCCTCGACACGCTCACCACGTTCACGCGGGTCAATGGTTGCGAGGTGCTTCTCGCGGACCCCGGTGACGATCTCATCAGGGCCGATTCGCGCAATCTCTCGGTGGGCCGCGTCGCGGCCGACGATCCGGTCGCGGTTCGGCTGAAATCCTCGCGAACGTGGCTCGAGCGCGCGACGTTCGCGCTGTTGAAGCAGGCCGATCTGGCGTTCCCGATGATCGTGCGCGGCCGTCTCATCGGGGTGCTGTTGTGCACCCTCCCCGCGCGAGCCGAGCCGTTGTCCCCGGAAGAGTTCGACGCTATCGCATACCTGACGCGCGAAGCCGGCGCCACGCTCGTCGCGATGGATGCAGCCGACGCGCACCGGCTCCGCGAAGAGAATTTAGCGCTGCAAGCGCGGCTCGCGCTGCGCGCGTGACCTCAGCCGCGGACGTACCCGTTCTTCCTGGCGCGTTCCCGGGAGCCGCGTTTCACGTCTGAGTAGCGACGCGACCTCAGCGCTCGGACCCTGAAGCTCACGCTGCTGCAGCATCGTGCCGTGCCTGCGTTGTGCACCAGGCGCAATTCCGTCGAGGTGACGAAGTCGATCCGCTTATCGCCGGCGATCTTGATGATGGTGCGGATCCGCTCGCGATAACAGACGATGGTACGCGGGTTTAGCCGGCGAGCCGCGGCGTCGAGCGCCATGATCTCGCAGGCTTCCGTGAAGTTCATGCTGACCTCTCTCGCTGAGGCGAAGGTCAGCTAGCGCGAGGTCTGTACTGCTTTGCAAGCAGATGTCAGGGGTTCGAGTCCGCTCGTCGCCATTTTCCGACGATGGCGCGGATGCTCGACGCATCGCCGCCGAGCGCGCTCGTGCTTCTCTACCAGCGACCCCAGAAGCCGAGACGCACACCGACGTGCACGGGCGGCCCCGGCACAAAAACGACCGGCGGGACGTCGACGTCGATCTCGTTGGCGGCGAACGTTCGGCCGGCGTTGTAGCCATAGACGATCACCCGCATCCCGTTTTGGAGCGGCAAGCCGGTCGGATTGATGATCGTGCCCTGATGCAGGCGGACGTTGTCGAGATAGCCGGCTCGATCGCGCACCTGCAGAACGTACTTGCCGTCATAGTTCGCGACGACGCCGCGCACTGATTGATCCTTGCCGGCCGCGGCGTACGACGGAATCGATCCGCTCGACCTGGTCGTCTCTGCCGACGCGGCGGGCGGGACCGCGAGCGCCAGGGTCGCGAGAGCGGCTGCCGCGGCCGCAGCTTTCACCGAGAATGTCATGGTACTCCACATAACGTGCGCGCTCGCGGGATGGTGTCGCGCAGGATCGGGCTCAGCCCATGCTCAGCCGAATCGCAGCTTCGTCCGCTGCCCGCGTTTGCCCGGGCATAGAACGGCTAGGGGCGGCTACCGCGGCTCACCAGTGAAGCGAGGCTCTCGAACGATTTCGAAAGGGCCAGGAAGAGAAGCCGTAGCGCTCTGATATGTAACGGCTCGAAGACGACGCCCTTGCGATCGGGATCGCTGCTCTGCATAGCGCATGCTACCGGTTCGTGCACTACGGAGTTTCGACGCGGGCGCGACGGGCGTCGCAAGGAGGCAGCGGGCGGCGCCCTGAATCGTCGTCGGTCGACCCGGGGGATTAGCTCAGTTGGTAGAGCACTTGCATGGCATGCAAGGGGTCAGGAGTTCGAGTCTCCTATCCTCCACCATTCGAAGCCCGCTTCGGCGGGCTTTTTCCGTTGCGTGGCCGGCGGCCTCGGCAAACAAAGCGAGGGTGGCCCCCCATACCGCGCCGCGCACGGCCCGGCCATGATCGTCGGAGAGTCACGCCGCTCGTCGACAAAGGGGGCCTCCCATGACTCCGCTGATGCGCCTGTTTCTCGTGCTTGGTCTCGCCGGCGCGCTCGCCGGCTGCGGCGGCGCTCGCTCGTCCGCCGTTCCGCACGTGCCGGGCGCGGCGCCGAGCCCGACGCCGTTGCCGGGGACCGGCCCAACGCCGGAGGCCGTGCCGGCGCTCCAGGGCGTGCAAACGATCTATCAGAGTTTGCCGCACACGAGCGTGACGAGCGACCTCACCGCACTGGCGGCCAAGATGGTCGCGTCGGGAACCTTCAAGACCGCGACGATCGTACCGGGCGGCATCTCGGCGACGCTGCCCGATGGAACGCCGACGCTCGTCTTCGCCGATCGCGTCGAGAACCTGGGCGGCGCGACCGCATCCTTCCGCCGGACCGTCCCGTCAGGCATACGCCGGCAAGTCCGCGCGCTCGGTCCGGCGAACTCGCACGAGGCCGCGTTCCTGATCAACACGATCCCGCAACCGGCGTTCAAGCCGGCCCGCCAACAAGCGTTTGCGGATGCTTTTTCCGCCGCGATCGGATCGGCGCCGGGATATCGCTGCCGACGATATCGACGTCAGCTTGGACAACATCGTCGCGCTGGGTACGGGCCATCCGCTCGACTTTCTCGACATCGCCACGCACGGCATCATCGGCGGCACATCGCCCGACATCACCTACTACTGGCTCTCCACGACGTCGGACACTGCCGCCTCGGAGAAGACGTACGCGACCGACGTCGCCGCGGGTCGCGTCGTGTCGGCGATCGCCCTCACGCTGAGTCAAGGCCAAGCTCTGGCGCTGCCTTCGCTGGCATTTACGCCGAACTTCTTGACGGCACACGTAACGTTCAACCCCGGGGCCATCGTCGACAACGAGTCCTGTTTCGGTCAAAGCCCGTTGATCGCGGTCAACGTGCGAGGCATCCTGCAAGCAGCGGGCGTCGGGCGCTATTTCGGCTGGACGAAGGAGGTCGACGGAGACGACGCCGACGAGACGGACGCGTTCATGTTCGACCGGCTGCTCGGCGAGCAGTCACCCGGCATCACGGGCCTCGATACGTTCGTGTCCCAATTCACGCCGCCGCAGCGGCCGTTTCCGCTCGATCAGGTTGAGGGCGTGCTGGCGTCGGAGACGCGCAGCAGCAAGATCCAGTCTGCCACAAAACGAATCGTACTTCGTCTCCGACAAGGGATTCTCCATCAACCTCACCGCACCGCCGATCGGCGACAAGACGGCGGCGAAGATGATCATCACCGACTTCGGCGGTGAAAATCTCGCCAACGCACCGAGTCGAGTATGGCTTGCCCTCGATCGAGCAAATGCAGGTCGCCGAATCGCCGGCCGGCCGGAACGCTCACGATCCTGGGCTCGTTTCCGGCGACCCAAGGGACCGTGCAAATTACCGACGCGAACGGAGCGCACGCGCTCCCGGTCACGACGTGGGCGACGAATAACATCGTCGCGACCCTGCCTCCAGGCGGCAGCGGATCTGCCGGCGCGGTCGAAGTCCTCACCAGCACCGGTCAGGCCGGCAACGCAGTGCCGCTCACGCAGTGGAGCGGACAGCTGACCTACACCGAAAACGACTCGATTCCAAACCTGTCGGGACAGTCCGGCAGCGGCAGCGGGACGATCGAGGCGGTCTTCAACGTCGTGTTCAGGGCCGACGTGCATCCCGACGGTCAGCGCGATCGACACGCCCGCGCAACCGCAGAACCTCTACTTCAACGGACCGCAGGGCATCTCGATCGGTCACGTGACCGCCTTCACCGGCACGTTCACGACCGACGACGGCACGAATTCGGCGACCTTCTCCACGAATGCCGGCGCTCCACCGCTGACCGCCGGCGTCCCGCCGCTGCCTCCCTCGACCTTCGACATCGGTGCCGTCACCGGACAACCGGCCTCGTGCAACAACGCTTCCCCGGGACCGCAGGAAGGTCCGACCAACGTCTTTTGCCCGGGTATCGGTTTCGTCTCGCTCAACGCCGGGTCGTGCACGGACACGGACGGGACGTTGTGTCCGTCGCAGTCGCTCTCGGCATTTGGTTCGCCAAAGGTCAACTTCAGCTACCCCGGCAAGAGCGAAGGCGGGCTGCTCGTCCTTACGATGAATCCGACCACCTACGCGATCTCCGTCACGTCGGTGCCGGGGACGTTCAGCGGTGGACACTTCGGCGGCCAAGGCCGTCCTTCGACGGCCTCGATGAGCGGCACGATCGGTGCTCCCGTGTCGCCGCCGACGGCGACGACACCCGCATCTCGTCGTCGGGCGCAACGCTGAGGGCTTCGATGAAGACTTGGGTTCCTGGCGCCGCGACACTCGCTGTCGGCTTGCCGCGTGACGAATTTTCGGCTAGCATCCGATGCGCGGAGGGCGCCGGGTCGTCGCGGCGCGCAAGCGTCGAGGAACGTCCGGGCTCCATCGGGCAAGGTGCAGGATAACGTCCTGTCGGGGCGACTCGAAGGAAAGTGCCACAGAAACATACCGCCGCGCTTCGACGAGCTCAGCATCACAAGTGTTGAGTCGAAGGGCGGCAAGGGTGAAATCGTGCGGTAAGAGCGCACGGCGCTCCGCGGTGACGCGGGCGCGGGTAAACCCCACCTGGAGCAAGACGGCTCATCACCCGAAGCCGGTTCAGTTCGTCTGAGCCGGTCCAGGGACGCCGGCCCGGCGAACGAGCCAACGTCGCAACGAGGTCGCCGGTGACGGCGGCCCCAGAGAGATGACGACCACGGCCTCTTCGGAGGCTTTGACAGAATCCGGCGTACAGGCGTCCTCCGCATCCTGACGCGAAGGTAGGCCGCCATGCGGTGGCAGGTTTGGCGCATCGCGGCGGTCGCCTTGGCCGTGTTGAGCCTCGGGCTCTTGGTCGCGACCGCCGCTTCGCCGTTCACGACACCAGGGTACCGTTCCGTGCCCGCGTCGCGGCCGTCGCTCGAGTGGCAGCGCGTTACCGCATTGGATCCGGAGCGCTCCGTTCGACCCGACCTGCGCGTCGGTGACGTCATTCGACTGCACGATGACTCGCTGGCCGAACGGGCGCGCTACGCCCGCGAACGGCCGGGCGACACGTTCGCGTTCGATCGCGCGCGCGGAGCACCGGTAACGGTTCGCATCGTGAGGGAGACGACGCCGCCGGTCGGCTGGGTCCTGCTGGTTCTCGACCTCGCATTCATCTCGATGGGTACTCTGCTCGCCCTGCGGCGGCCGATGGTGGGTGAAGTGCGCGCCCTCGCCGCGTTCCTGCTCGTCTTCGGAGCGGACTTCTTGACGGGGCCCGAACCCTGGATGCCGCTGTGGCTCGTCGTCTTGGCAACGCTGGTGGCGTTCCCGATGCAGATGGTCGCGTGCGCGATGGCAGTCGAACTCGCGACCACGTTTCCCGACCCCGCCGCCGGCGGGTGGCGACGGTTCATCCGCCGCTCGAACTACGTGGCGTCGCCGCTGTTCGCGCTGCTCGGTGCGTGGGCAGGCTGGGCCAAGCTCGTGGACGATCGCACGCTGCCGGACTGGGCGTTGGCGGTGGGTTCGTATCCGTGGGTCTACTACGTGGTGGCGATCACCGTCGCGTTCACCATCGCGAACCGCAACGCGACCGGAGCCGACCGCATGCGCGCGCGGTGGGTCTCGTTCACGCTCGCGGTGGCGTTCTCGGGTATCGTCCTGGAACTCGCGCTGATCGTGATCGCGCGCGCCCCGCCCGATCAAGTCGCCGTCCTTCAGCTCACGCTCGTTGGCGCTGCCGTTCGGCTTGGGCTATGCGATCCTGCGCCATCGCGTCGTCGACATCGGCTTCGTCGTCAATCGAGCGCTCGTGTTCGCGATCGTGTCGGGGATCGTGCTGCTCGCTTTCGGCGCCCTCGAGTGGCTGCTCGGCAACGTGCTCGTCGCGGTCTCGCACATCACGTCTGCGTCGCTCGAGCTCGGGCTCGCGCTCGTGCTGGGCTTCTCGCTGCGATCGATTCACGCCAAGGTCGACGCGCTGGTCGACGACCTCTTCTTCCGCGATCGTCATCAGGCCGAGCGCGCCCTGCGGACCGTCGCCCGCGAGGTCGGCTACGTCACCGATCCGCGGGTAGCCATTGCGCGCGCGCGCCAGGCGCTGCTCGCGCACAGCGGCGCGCCGAGCGTTGCGGTCTACGTCGTCGCGGGAAGGCTGGCGATTGCGCGTCGATGCCGCCGGGCCGGCATCGGCGGCTAGGATCGACGTCGACGACCCGGCGCTCGTGCGGATGCGCGCGACGCGGGCACCGGTTGCGCTAGCCGGCGTCGACAGCGCGTTCGCCGGCGACGCGTGCCTTCCCGATGACCGTGCGCGACACGATCTCGGGCGCGGTCGTGATGGGCGCCAAGTCCAACGGCGAAGCGTACGCGCCCGACGAGATCGCGACGATCGAAACCGTCGCTCTCGCCGCTGGGCAACGCGCTCGATGCGTTGCAGACGGCGGCGCTGCGAGAAGAGGTGTCGCGCGTCCTGCAGCGACGGGGCGCCGGTCGAGTCGCTGCGCCGCACGGTCGATACGGCGGCGTGGCTCGTCGGCGTCGTCCCGCAACCGGCGGGGTCGCCGCTCGGTCAGGGTGAATAATGGACACCGTGGCGCACTTTACCAAGGACCAAACCGTCGAGCAGGCGTTCAAGACGCACGCGGGCGCAAAGCGCGTGTTCGCGCGCTTTCATCTCGGCGGCTGCTCGCATTGTTCGATCAGCGAGACCGAGACGATCGAGCAGGTGAGCGAAGGCTACGGGATCCCACTCAACCTTTTGATGGCCGATCTCGAGAAGCTGTTCGAGCAGCCGGCGCTCGAGGTGGGCGACACCGTCAAGCTCCCCGACGAGATCCGGGCGAAGATCCCGCAGCTCGCCAGTGTTCCCGAACTGGGCAAGGTCACCGACCTGGCCGCCGGAGCGTACACGGTCGTCTTCGGCGAGGTCCGGCTGCAAGGCTTGGCCGAGGACTTCATCAAGGTCGATCCGACGGCCGTCCCGGTCTAGCGAGCCCTCGCCGGCCCGTGCACCGCACGGCCGCCGGCGGCGATCACAGGAGCTTGCGGTCGGCGTAGCTTTCGTCGGTGCCGTGCCAGTGCGTCGAGCTCGGCCTCGCCGGCTTTCCAGCAGAGGTACACCGGCCGGCCGTCGCGCATCGACGGGAAGTCCAGCAGCCCGAGGTCGAGGTCCTTGACCACGCAGCCGTGCGCCTCGATCCGGTTGATCAGACGCACGATCTCGGCCTTGAGCTCGGTGAAGCCGCGCGAACGGCGCCGATCCCGCATCACGTCGAGGCGCCCGGCGCGGAGCGCCGGATCCGTCTCGAGCAGCCGGATCGCGAGGTCGCGACGCTTCTCCCAAAGCTCCCGAAGCAGGGGCTCGAGCACGGGGATGAGGGCGTTGGCCTTCTCGGCAGAAAAGAGCTTCATATGCGCCGTCTCGTCATCGTAACGGGGCTGTCGGGCGCGGGCAAGAGCCAGGCGATGAAATCGCTCGAGGACTTCGGCTTCGCGTGTCTCGACAACGCTCCGCCCGTGCTTGCACGGCCGTTCATCGCGCTTGCCGAAGAGGCCGGCTACCTCAACGCGGCGCTCGCGCTCGACGTGCGAACGATGGGTCCGTTCGGCGACCCCCTCGTGGCAGTCGACGAACTCGACGCCGCCGGGCTGCGCACCGACGTCGTTTTTCTGGACGCCGAGGACGAGACGCTGATTCGCCGCTACAGCGAGACGCGCCGCCGCCACCCGTTCGGTGAGACCGGCGTCGGCCTGGCCGAAGCGATCGCCGCGGAACGCTCCTCCTTGGCAGCGCTGCGCGCGCGCGCCGACGTCGTCTGGGACACGACGCGCCTGACGCTCGGACAGCTCAAGGATCGCATCGGCACGACGTTCGCCGGCGTCGACGAGCGCCGGCTCCGAGTGAGCGTCGTCGCGTTCGGGTTCAAGTACGGCGTTCCGCTCGACGCCGACCTGGTCTTCGACGTCCGCTTCTTGCCCAACCCCAACTACGTCGCCGGCTTGCGCGAGCTGACCGGCGCCGACGCGCCGGTGGTGGCGTACCTCGAGGCGCTACCCGACACCGAGGGCTTCCTCGAGCGGACCCTGCCGCTGCTGGACTTCCTGGTGCCGCGTTACGAGCGTGAAGGCAAGTCGCAGGTGACGATCGCGGTCGGCTGCACGGGCGGACGTCATCGCAGCGTCTACGTCGGGCGCCGGTTGCAACGCCATCTGAGCCAGACGACGGCCGCGGTGGCTACGTTCGAGGCGCGGGACGTCAACCGATGAGCAGCCGCATGCGCCGTTCGCTCAACATCGCGCGCTGGCTCATGCCGGGCTTGGGCGTCAAGCGTTGGCTGCTGCTTGCCGTCGTCGGTGCGACGCTGTTCGTCAACGGCGTCTCGCGCTACCTTACCGACGAAGGCACGACGCTGCGCGTCAACGAGTTCGTCGACTGGCTGGTGGCGGACTTCTTCCCGCCGGGCTACTTGTCGTGGACGTTCATGATCGCTCGGCGCGCTGTTCGTCGGGCTGGGGATCTGGCGCTGGCTCAACGCGATCGTGAGCGCGGTCGCGCCGTCGCGCACCAGCAACGTCATCGACGCGATCCGCGAGCGCCGGCTCGATCGCGGCTACAAGATCGTCGTGGTCGGCGGCGGTACCGGACTCTCGACGATCCTGCGCGGCCTCAAGAAGATCACCACCAACGTCACGGCGGTCGTCACCGTCAGCGATGACGGCGGTTCGTCAGGCCGCCTGCAAAAGGAGCTCGGCGTGCTGCCGCCCGGCGACATCCGAAACTGTCTGGTCGCGCTCGCCGACGACGAAGCATTGGTGACCGAGCTGTTCCAGTACCGCTTCGTCGAGGGCGAAGGGCTCAGCGGTCACTCGTTCGGCAACCTGTTCTTGGCGGCAATGACCGGCATCACCGGCAACTTCGACAAGGCCGTCAAGGAATCGAGCCGCGTCCTCAACGTGAAGGGTCGCGTCCTGCCGTCGACCCTCGCCGTCGTGCGTTTGTGCGCGAAGCTCGTCGACGGTCGCGAGATCGAGGGCGAGTCGAACATCCCCGAGGCACGCGGTCAGATCGACCACGTCTTCCTCGATCCACCGCAGGCCGCGCCGCTCGAAGAGGTCGTCACGGCGATCCGCGGCGCCGATGCGATCGTGCTCGGACCGGGCTCGCTCTATACGTCGATCATGCCGAACCTGCTGGTCGAACGGGTCGGGCGGGAGATCGAAGCGGCGAGCGCGGTGAAGATCTACGTCTGCAACGTGATGACGCAACCCGGTGAGACCGACGGCTACACCGCCGCGGCACACGTGCGCGCTCTGTTGCGCGGCGCCGGCGCAAACGTCTGCGAGGTCGTGGTCGTCAACGACGAGCTGCCGCGCAAGCTGCGCGAGGCCTACGCCGAGGAAGGCCAGTTGCCCGTCCCGGTCGACGAGGAACAGCTCCGCACGCTGGGCGTACGGGTGGTTCGAGCGAACGTCATCAGCGAGACGCAGACGGTTCGACATGACAGCGACCGGCTCGCCGCGGTCGTCATCGGCATCGTCGACGAAGCCGTCGCCGAGCGCGCATCGTACGTGCGCTTCCGTTCGGCGGGCCCGGAACCCGCCACCTAACGCCCGCAACGAAGGCGCGATGCGCGCCGCCGCGGCTCGCAGGTTCTTGGCCGCATCGCGCATCGCGTCCTCGAGCGAAACCGCAGCGGGAGTAACGGCGACGCAACGGATTCCGCGCGCACGCAACGCCGCTTCAGCATCGGATCGACGCTGCCGCCGAACGCGATCGTGGCGACGTGCGCGTCGCGGGCCAACGCTCCGACCCCATCGACGACCTTGCCATGCAGCGTCTGCGCGTCGATGCGGCCTTCGCCGGTGAAGCACCAGTCCGCGCCCGCGAGCGCTGCGGCGAGACCGCGCACTTGCGCCACCAAGGTGACGCCGCGTTCCAGCCGCGCTCCGCAGGCGCTCGCGAGCGCCCAGCCCAGTCCGCCGGCGGCGCCGGCGCCGGGCAGGGCGCGCAGGTCGTGTCGCGTCGCGGCGCTCAGCGCATCGGCCAAGCGGGCGAGAAACGCGTCGAGGAAGGCGACGTCGGTGGCCGTGGCACCCTTCTGCGGTCCGTAGACCGCCGCGGCGCCCTGCGGCCCCAGCAGCGGGTTGTCCACGTCGCAGGCGATGGCCAGGTCCGCCCGAGCTAGCCGCGGGTCCAGGCCCGCCAGATCGACGCTCGCGACGGTCGCCAACGCCTCGGGTACGGCGCGAGCTCGGCGCCCGAGCCGTCGAGGAAGCGCGCACCCAACGCGGCGAGCGCTCCGGCCCCGCCATCGGTGGTCGCGCTTCCGCCGATTCCGAGCACGATCCGGGTCGCCCCCGCGTCGAGCGCGTCGCGAAGCATCTCGCCGGTGCCCCGGGTCGTCGCGCGCCGCGGGCCGCGACGATCGCCCAGCAGCGCCAGACCGGAGGACGCTGCCATTTCGGCGATCGCGGTGTCGCCGTCGCGCGCGTAGGTCGCTTCGACCGGCTCGCCCAGCGGACCGGTGACGCGGACCGTGCGCGCCGCCGCGCCGCTCGCTATAAAGGCTGCGACCGTTCCGTCGCCGCCGTCGGCCATCGGCAGGAGCGTGCACTCGCAATCGGAGATCGCGTCGCGCAAGCCCGCCGCGAGCGCGGCGGCGACGCCGGCGGCGTCGAGGCTGCCCTTGAACTTGTCCGGCGCGATGACGACGCGCAACGGCCTACGACTTGGTGAGGGGGATGTCGACGGTGATCGTCTGCCCGGGATCGATGCTGCCGTTATACGGGGGCGCGTTGAAGTTCGGCGGCGCATACCCGGCCGGCGCCTGAATCGCCATCGTGTACTGTCCGCTCGGAATCGTCCCGATGCGGTAGGTCCCGTCGGCAGCCGTCGTCGCGGTCAAAATTGTGTCGACGCTCACGACGACGCCCGCGACCGGCTGATTCGTCGTGCTGTCGTAGACACGGCCGCTGATGGAACCGTAGTTGGCTGCCGGTGGAACCGCCGGGCCGCCACACCCGGCAAGCAGCGCCAGCGGAAGCATGAGCAGGGCGAAGCGCAGACGGGTCACGCCGCCGCGTTCGCGCTGGCGCAGACCCGAACCCGCTGGGATCATTCGAGCTCCCGGTTAGACCGCGACGGCGCCCTCTTCGGCGTCCTGGCGGTCGAGGTTGACGGACTTCTCGTCGACGAGCCAGCGATTCGCGTCGTCGCGGCGCGCCGGCGGAACGCGCGCCTTGAGCCAGGTGAGGATCTCGTCGTCGGTCTGGCACGTGTCGAGCGCGGCGTCGAACATCCGCGCGGTGATGCCCCAGCGGTCGAACACGCCGCGGTCCATCGGACACGGATAGATGTAGTCGAAGATCGTGCCGTCGCGCGCCGCGCGCGCCTTGTCGAACGCGCGGGCCAGCCAGAGGTAGCCGTCGAGCGGCTCGCGGCCGCGGCGCGGAAAATCACCGTTGCGGAAATCGGTGGCCATGTGTCCCTCTCCTACGGATCCGTACCACTGCCTCAGACGCAGGCTGCCCCTCCGGAGTTGCGGAACGCGACGGGTTGATGGCGCTCACCGAACCCCGTACCACGACCGGAATGACGTACTACCAAAACGCCCTCGATGCCGTTGGTCATACCCCGCTGATCAAGCTTAATCGCATCGTCGACGGCGCGACGTGTCTCGTACTGGCCAAAGTCGAGTACGTCAACCCCGGCGGGTCGGTGAAGGACCGCCCGGCTGTAGCGATGATCGAGGACGCCGAGGCACGCGGCATCCTCGGGCCGGGCGCGACCATCATCGAGGCGACGTCGGGCAATACGGGGACCGGCTTGGCGATGGCGGCCGCGATCCGCGGTTACCGCTGCATCTTGGTGATGCCGGACAAGATGTCCAAAGAGAAAATCGACCTGCTCAAGGCGTACGGCGCCGAAGTCGTCGTGACGCCGACCAACGTGCCCAATGATTCGCCCGAATCATACTACGGTGTGGCGAACCGCTTGACGGCCGAGATCCCCGGCGCCATTCAACCCGACCAGTGGCACAACGCGCAAAACCCCGGCGCGCACTACAAGACGACGGGACCCGAGATCTGGGAACAGACGCCGGCAAGATCACGCATCTCGTCAGCGGCATGGGCACCGGCGGTACGATCTCCGGCACGGCGCGCTTTCTCAAGGAAAAGAACCCGAGCATCGTCGTCGTCGGCGCCGATCCCGAGGGCTCGATCTACAGCGGCGACACGCCCAAGTCGTACAAAGTCGAAGGGATCGGGATGAGCTATCTCCCGCAGACCGTCGACATGCGCGTGATCGACAAGATCCTGCGCATCACCGACAAGGAAAGCTTTCTGATGGCGCGCCGCATCACGCGCGAGGAAGGACTGCTCGTCGGCGGCTCGTCGGGCACGGCGGCGGCGGCGGCCGTGCGGGTCGCCAAAGACCTGCCGGCCGAAGCGATCATGGTCGTGGTGATGCCGGACTCCGGCCGCGGCTACATGTCGAAGATCTTCAACGACGAGTGGATGCATGCCAACGGCTTCCTCGAGGACGAGCGCCGCAAGGATACCGTCGGCGACGTCCTACGCACGAAGCAGCCGCTGCCGCCGATGATCACGGTCACCGAGGTGCAGACCGTCAAAGAAGCGCTCGATCTGCTGCGGCGGTTCGAGATCTCGCAGCTCCCGGTCACCCGCGGCGCCGAGGTGGTCGGCTCGATCAACGACGTCGCGGTGATGCAAGCGGTGTTCGACCACGCCGACATCATGCACAAGCCGGTCGCCGAGGTCATGGGCCGCGCGTTTCCGACGCTCGAGCACGACGTCGAGGTGACCGTCGCCTACAAGCTGCTCACCATGGCGAACTCGGCGATCGTGGTGACCGACGACGGCAGCCCCGCCGGTGTCGTCACGCGCCAAGACATCATCTCGTTCCTGTCGAGCCAGGCCTGAGCGCGCAGCCGGCCGTCAAGCTGGGCCTGCTCGGGCTCGGCACGGTCGGCGGCGGAACGTACCGCGTTCTCGAGCGCAATCGCGAAGAGATCGCCCGACGCGCCGGACGGCGCATCGAGGTCGCCTGGGTGTGCGCCCGCGACCTCGAACGCGCGCGTCGCGTCGCCGGACCGGGCGTCGCGGTCGCCGGCGATGCCGTCGCGGCGGCGGCCGATCCGGCCGTCGATATCGTCGTCGAGGCGATCGGCGGCACCGGCGTCGCCAAGGACGCGGTCCTCGCGGCGATCGCGCACGGCAAGCACGTCGTCACCGCCAACAAGGCGCTGCTCGCACTTCACGGCAACGAGATCTTCGCCGCAGCGAGCGCGCGCGGCGTGATGGTCGCCTTCGAAGCAGCCGTCGCCGGCTGCATCCCGACCATCAAGGTGCTGCGCGAAGGGCTGGTCGCGAACCGCATCGAGTGGATCGCCGGCATCGTCAACGGCACCAGCAATTTCATCCTTTCCGAGATGCGCTCGAAGGGACTGCCGTTCGCTACGGTGCTCGCCGAGGCGCAACGGCTGGGCTACGCGGAGACCGATCCGACCTTCGACGTCGAGGGGATCGACGCGGCGCACAAGATGAGCCTGCTGGCGTCGATCGGCTTCGGGATCCCGGTGCAGTTCACGCGCGCCTACGTCGAAGGCATCACCGCGCTCACCGACAAGGACGTGACGTACGCCGAGGAGCTCGGCTATCGCATCAAGCTGCTAGGGATCGCCCGCCGGACGGCGGCCGGCATCGAGCTGCGCGTCCACCCGACGTTGATCCCCGCCAAGCAACTCATCGCGAACGTCGACGGCGCGACGAACGCGATCCTGATCAAGGGCGATGCCGCAGGCGTCACGCTGTACCAAGGCGCGGGCGCCGGCGCGGAACCGACGGCGTCGGCCGTCATCGCCGACATCGTCGACGTGACGCGGCTGATGCGCGCCGAACCCGAGGAGCGCGTCCCGCACCTCGCCTTCCAAGCCGACGCGCTCAGCGACATCCCGATCCTGCCGATGGCCGACGTCGAGACGTCGTACTATCTGCGCGTGCGGGTGAAAGACCAGGTCGGCGTACTCGCCGACTTGGCACGCGCCTTGGCCGACGCGGGGATCTCGATCGACGCGATGCTCCAGCAAGGAGCGGGCGACGACGAGAACGAGACCGACATCGTGATCCTCACCCACCGCACGCGGAACGAAACTTCGACGCGGCGATCGCTCGCGTCGTCGAGCTGCCCGCCGTCCGGCCCGGTTACAGCCGCATCCGCCGCGAGGACTTGCTCTAGCAGCAGTTCGCGGCCGGGAACCAATCGGTCACGGCCCGTATTACCGGGGATCATGGACTTCGCGACGCGCGCCATCCACGCGGGACAGGACGCCGATCCGGCGACTGGGGCCACCATCGTCCCGATCTATGCAACCTCGACCTACACGCAAGCGGGCGTCGGCGAACACAAGGGCTTCGACTACTCGCGCGTCGCGAACCCGACCCGATCCGCGCTCGAGACGCAGCTCGCCGCGCTGGAAGAGGCCGAACACTGCATCGCGTTCGCCTCCGGGCTCGGTGCCGAGACCGCGATCGCCGGGCTCCTTTCCGCGGGCGACCACGTCGTGGTCAGCGACGATACGTACGGCGGCACCTACCGGCTGTTCACTCGAGTGCTCGAGCGGTTCGGGATCGGGTCGACGTTCGTCGACATGACCGACGTCCAAGCGGTGCGCGACGGCGATGACGCCGGCGACCAAGATGCTGTGGATCGAGACGCCGACCAACCCGATGCTGCGGATCGTCGATATCGCGGCCATGGTCTCCGTCGCGGCTGGCCGGCTGGTCGTCGTCGACAACACGTTCTGCACGCCGTACTTTCAATCGCCGCTGGCACTCGGCGCCGACATCGTGATCCACTCGACGACCAAATATATCGGCGGCCACAGCGACGCGATCGGCGGCGCGGCGATGACGAACGATGGTTCGGTTGCCGAGAACCTGCGATTTCTGGCCAAGACGCTGGGCGCGGTGCTGAGCCCGTTCGAGGCGTTCTTGATCTCACGCGGCGCGAAAACGCTGGCGCTGCGGATGCAAGAGCACGAGCGCAACGCGCACGCGATCGCGACGTTTCTGAGCGAGCGCGACGACGTCGCGCAGGCGATCTACCCGGGGCTGGCCGCGCATCCGCAGCACGAGCTCGTGCGCGCGCAGATGCGCGGCGCCGGCGGGATCGTCTCGGTACGGCTGCGGGGCCCCGAGTCCCGCGCGCTCGAGTTCGCCAAGCGCACGCGGCTCTTCTCGCTCGCCGAGAGTTTAGGCGGCGTCGAATCGCTGATCAACCACCCCGCCCGCATGACGCACGGTTCGATCCCCCAAGAGGAACGCGAACGTCGCGGGATCACCGACGGGCTGCTGCGACTATCGGTCGGGATCGAAAGCGCGCGCGACTTGATCGCCGACCTGCGTCAAGCGCTGGATGCGACGCGTGCCGACGCCGGAGCAGCGCTCGCCGGCGACTCCGCGAACCCGAACCGCATCCCGACCACGCAAAGCGCCGGCGCACCGACCTCCTGATAGCTTTTCAAACTTCTCATCCTTCGCTCATCGCATTCCCAGCTACGCCTTGGCACGGGCACCTACGCTAGCGGCATGAAATCATCTCTCCCGATGCTCGCCCTCGCGTTGGCGACCGGACTTTCCCTCGCCGCCTGCGCGCAGCAGAGCAACGCGGCCGAGAACGGTAACGGCCCCTCGCCCGAGATGCGCGCTCAAATGCAACAAGCGCGCGACAACGCGAAGACCGCAGCGCTCAACGATCTCAGCGCGCCGGACCGCGCCAAAGTCCAAACGATCGTCGACCAAGTCGGCAACGGTCAGCTCACCGATCTTCGCGCTGCGGCGCAGCAGATCGATGCCGTTCTGACGCCCGACGAATCCAAAGCGGTCCTCGGCGAGCGCGACAAGATGATGGCGGCGATTCGCGCCAACATGCCGGCCCGTCCCGACGGCGCTGCTCCCGGCGCGGCCGGGCGGTCACCGCAGGCGCGATGGGCGGTCACCGCATGAACGACGCCGGCGGCTTCCTGCTCCAGCTGTCGATCAGCCGCGAGAAGTTCCGCGCGCTGCGCCAAGCGCAAGCCAAGCCGCAGTAAGAACTCCGGCGCTCGCCGGCGACGCCGGGCCGCTACGCGCGATCCAGCACCTCGGCGAGCGCCGGCAGCGAGACCTCGTAACGATAGCCGACGTTGCGGTGATCGTCGTCGAACTCTTCGTGCCGCACGTCCAGACCCAACTCGCGTACGCGCTTGGTGAACACGCGCGCGCCGACGTCGAGGGCGTACTCGTCCTTGCGCCCGCAGTCGAGATAGCGCAGCCGTAGGCGCTCGAGCGCCGCTCGTCCGGCCGCGACGCGCTCGCACGGATCGAACGCCAGCCAGCGGATGAAGACGTCATCCCGCAGTTCGCCGGTCTGGTCGTCCCACGGCAGGTCGAGCGCGAACGGCTGGGCCTCGCGCGGCGAGTACGCGGCGGCATAGCCAAGCTGCTCGATCGTGGTGTAGAAGTGCTGCGGCCGCTTCGACCGGCGCTCGAACTCCTCGACGAACGCGCCGATCGAGTCGAACCCTTCGAGCGTCCGCTGGCACGTCGCGAACGACGGCATCTGCGCGTACCGGAAGTACGTGTCTCCGCTATGCGACGCGAACGCGGCGAACGTGCCGGGATGCGCGAGACACAGGTGGAGCGCACCGAAGCCGCCCGATGACTTGCCGAAGACGGCACGCCCGCCTTCTGTCCGCGATCGTGCGGTAATGCCCGTCGACGAAACCGATGACGTCGCGCACGGTGTAGGTCGCATAGTCACCGTTGTGGATCGAGTCGACGTACTGCGAGCCGCCCAGCCGCGTGTACCCGTCGACGATCGCCAGAACCGCCGGCGGCATGCGGTTCGCGGCGAGGAGCCGGTCGATCCACTGGACGACGTTGGTCTCCCACGCGCGCGTCGCGATGAGCGCACCGACGTCGCCGGTGTACCCGTGGAGGCAGTACAGCACCGGGTAGCGGCGCGATCCCTGAGGATCGTAGCCGGGCGGCGTGTACACCGCGACCGGACGGGTCGACGGATCCCCGAGCGGGTTGTCGCGCAGCGCGGGGCTGTCGACGAAATCGAGCTGCAGCGTTCCGCTCAGCCCCAAAAGACGCGAGAGTTCGTTCATCACGACGGCGAACGGCGTTCGTATGCATCGTAGCGCGGGCCTGCGCGTGGCCGCCGCACTCGTCTGCTGGCTCGGGCTGCTTGCGCGCCCGGCCGCCGCGCGGACAGCGCGCGATGCCGGCGTTCGGCCATGCGGCGATCGTGCAGCGCGACGGCGAGCCGACGCTGGTGCTCGACGGCAAGCCCGTCTTCTTCTGGGGCGCCGCCTTTTTCTACGAGCGATTACCGCCCGCCGCATGGCGCAACTCCATGATCGAGTTGCGCGCGCTCGGCGCTACCACGCTGGACCTGTACGTGCCCTGGAACTGGCACGAGGTCGCCGACGGACAGTTTGATTTCGACGGGCACACGAATCCGCGGCGCAACTTGCGCGAGGTGCTGCGGTTGGGTCGCGAGCTCGGCTTCACCTTCATCGTGCGGCCGGGTCCGGTGATCCGCAACGAGTGGCGCAACGGCGGCTACCCGGCCTGGCTGCTGGAGCGGCCGGAATATGGGATGCCGTTGCACGACGTCCTCGAAGGGCGCTATCCCGCAACGGCGACGTTGCAAAACGCGCGTTCCGACGACGCGGCTGCGGAGTGGATGCGCAACGCGACTCATCTACGGTATGCATCGCGTTGGCTGCACCATGCGCTGGCCGAGTTCCGGCCGGTCGCCGATCGCGTGCTGGCCGTGCAGCTCGACGACGACCAGGGTGCGTATATCGACAACCAGACCTATCCGGCACCGCACTTGCAGCGCTACCTGCATTGGCTCGACGCGCAGGTGCGCGACGTCGTCGGTCCGGTCATGCCCACGTTCATCAACACCTACGAGATGCGCGTTCCGGCGTCGGCGCCGGTCTGGACGATGGGCAACTGGTACCAGAGCGACGCGTACGCGATCGGCGAGCACGACCGCGTCGCGCTCGACCTCGCTACCGCGATGCTACGCACGAACCGCCGAGGGCCGCTCGCGATGAGCGAGTTCCAAGCCGGTTGGCTCGCCCAGCCGGAAGATCCGCAACCGCGCCCAGCCGATCCGACGAACACGACGCTCGCGCTCTACGAGCTGCTCGGTTGGGGCGTCCACGGCGTGATTGACTTCCCGATGCAGGATACGCTGGCACCGTTCGGGTGGGAGGCGCCGTTCTCGAACGCGCTCTACGCCTGGGACGCCGCCTTGCGCTACCCGACCGGCAGTTGGCGCTACCCGGCCGAAATTTTGCGCACAACTTCTGCGGCGACCACTCCAAGGTACGTCCCGCTAGAAGCGCCACGCTACGCTCCAACGTCGTCGTTCGGCCGGATGATACGCCGTTACGGACCGTTGCTGGCCGAAGCGCACCGGGTCGCCGACGTCGCGCTGGCATATCCCGCGTCGTCGTATCCCGGTGATCCCGCCCTCGGCGAAGCCGCCATGAGCGGATTTCGCGACGAGTTGCGCGCCTGCGCGAACGGAGGCACGCCGTGCGAGGCCGTCGATCTCGCCTCTGCGAACGCGCGCTCGCTGCGGCCCTTTCGAATGCTGATCGTCGGCGACGCCCGAACCCGGCGCGAGCACGCGTCACTGCTCGCCGCCTTCGTGCGCGGCGGCGGCCAAGTCAGCGCAAAGGTCCCGGCCGAACATCTACCGGGTACGATCTTGCGCGGCACCGACGGTACGTTCTTGGTCGCCGTGAACTGGACGAAGGCGGATCGCAGCGAGATCACTCACCGCGTGCGCGCGAGTGGGCGAACGTTCACGATCCCGCCGTTCACGACGCCCGCTCGTTCGGCGCGTCTCATCGTGCTCGATCTCCGACCTCGCTCGCGTCGACACGCGATATGCACGTCGCCTGCGTATCTCTACGAGTTGTGATCTCGATAGCGACGCGCACGGTATCTTCGCCGAAGATCCCTCGTTGGGCTGTGTGTAGCCTCAGGGTGACCGCCGGGGTGCGTACGACGACGTCGCGGTGTCGCGACTTGACCCAATCGGGCGGCTGGGTTTCGACGGAGCGTTGCAGCTTGAAGAGCCGTGTTGTTCTTACGCCATGGTAACGCACGGCGTCGGCGAGGCGCTATCGCCCGCTGCGCGCGTCCCGCTGGCGGGGGTCCACAGACCGCCCTCTGCCGGCAGCGAGACGTACCGCGCTGACACCTTCGGCGACGGCGCGAGCGAGGTCGTGCTGCAGAACCGCTTCGCGCGGGCCGTCATCGCCGCCGGCGGCGGCGCGCGGATCCCGATCTTCAGCCTGCTTCCCACCGGCGATCCGAAGAGCATGGATCCCTGGCTTCCCCCCAACGCGTTCGACGCAACCGGCGCATTGCGCGACGATGCCCTGATCCAGCCGCCGCCGTCCACGACCGATCGCATCGCGCGGTACACGCATAGCTATCCGGCCGGCACGTTCAATCGCACCTACACGGTCTCCGACGCGCACGACGGCAGCGTGCGGCTGACGGCGGACGTCCCCGATGTCGTGCCGTCCGGCGCGCGCTTCGAACGCGTGGTCTCGCTGGATCCCGACTCGGCGCGGCTCGTCGTCGACGAGCGCGTCGCGTTCGGCGCCGGACCCGGTTGCGACGCCCAGCGCGGCGTCGTGCTGTCGGCGCTCGCGCTCGAACCCGACTCGCGCGGCGTTCAACGTCGAGCACTCTTTGTCGACAGGGCAGCAGTGACCGGCGCGAGCACCTTGGACGCGCCCCACGGTGTCGCCGTGATCGAAAACGCCGGAAAGGCGCGTTTCGCGCTCGCCGTCTCGTGGCGGCCCGGCGACGTCGAATCCGCTTCATGGGTTCCGCAACGGTCGAACGGGACGCTTCGTCTGGTGCTCGCACCGGGCTGGCGGCGGGTCACCTACGCGCTATCGCGCGTCGACACGCCGGCGGAGGGTCGGGCGTTTGTCGAAGCGGAGCGCGCCTGGGTCGCCGCGAACCCGGCTCCTTCCAGCGAAGACGGGGAAGTGGCGAAACGGTATACGCAGTCGCCTCAAAAGCGACCGAGTGAGAGCTCATGTGGGTTCGAGTCCCACCTTCCCCAATGACGGACACCGGGGAGTTCCAACGCGAGTCGTATCGCATCGACGAGCAGATTTGGAACGCCCTCGCGTTGCGCACGGGCGAGCGTGCCCTTTTTGTGGGCGTTGCGAACGAGGGAGCCTGGATCGCGCGGGCGCTGGAGATCGGGCTCGACGTCACCGTCGTGGCCGCCGACGACGCGGCGATCGCGCTGATCGAGAAGCTCGGCGCGAAGCCGATGCGGGGCAGCGCCACGATGATCGCCGCGACGGAAAATGCGTACGACGTGACCATCGCGATGCACTACCTGCACGAGATCGATCCGGGATTCCACTCCCAGGTGGTCTCCGAGCTGGCGCGCGTCGGCCGCCGCGCTGCGATCGTCGAGCCGTCGCCGCCGGCCGATCCGCTGGGCAAGCGCATCGCCGCGCTGTATGCCCGCGCCAAGCGCGAGAGCGGACAGTTCGAAGGCTACCAGCCCATCGAGTATTGGCGTAAGCTTCTCGCGGCGGTGAAGGCCGACGTCTGGCAAAACCTGTTCACCTTCACCCGGGTCCCGTCGCGCGAGGCGGTCGCCGAAACGTTCTCGCTGGTCTTGGGGGCAATGGCGATCGAGGCACTGCCCAAGAAGTACCTCGACGAACTGCGGGCGCTAGCCGCGCGCCGCGACGCCCAGTTGCTGCCGCTTTCACGCATCGTCCTGGTCGGGATCGGCGCCGGCCAACCGCTGCCGCAGGGCAGCGGGAGCGCATTCCGCCCCAACGTCGTCCTTGGACCGGAGCCGGCGCCCGCGAAGCCGCTGCCGGCCGGCGTGGCACCGGCGATCCCGCAAGCCCTGGCGCCTGCCCCCGCACCGCCGAACAGCTTCGGCTTCGCGCCCGACCCGCCAGGGGTTCCCGGGGCTGCCTGGGACGCGCCCGGCCCCCGGCCGGGACCCACGCCAAAGGTCTCTCCGCCGGCCGGCAAGCCGCCTGCGCCGCCGCCGCCCGCTCCGGCGGGAAGCCCGTTCGGAGCACCGTTCGCGCTGCCCGGCGACGAGGTGCCGTTCGGCGAACCGCCCGACCCCAAGGACGGTTTCGGCTGGAGTTGGGAGCCGCCCGAAGAGGACGAAAAACCCAGTTAACCGCGGCGCCGGGGCGGAGCGACCGCGCGAAAGGCGGCGATCTCGGCGCGCACGCGCACGTACGCGGCAACCAGCTCGCGCGGCAGGGGGCCGCGCTTGATCACGTCGGCCGCCGCCCGAGCTCGCGCCGAAAGCGGCTCGACTTGGGCGATCGCGGCCTCGATGCGAGCTGCGGCGATTTCGGCGCGAGCCAGCGCCGCGACGACGGGGAGACCCGCATAACCGGCAATCCGCCGCTCGATCCGGCCGAGCTCACGCATGATGCGCGCGACCTGTACGCCAATCAGCACGAGGACGACGATAAGGCAGGCGAGGCTCGCCCACCAGACCGCAGCGGTAACGGACATGTCCTAGGCCGCGCTCGACTCGCTCTTCTTGGGCCCGGCGTCGCTGGGCTTTGAGGCCGTCTCGGTCGATTTTGCGGCGGACTCGCTCGGCTTCGCGGGGGAATCGCCCGACTTGGAAGACGAGTCGCCGGACTTGGCTGCCGTCTCGCTCGACGACGAGTCCGAACCCGACCCCTTGCGCGAATCGGTGATGTAGAACCCCGAGCCCTTGAACACGATACCGGCCGGATTGAAGACCCGCGCCAGCGAGCCGCCGCAGTCTGGGCACGTCCCGGCGTACGCTTCGCGGAAGCCGTGGCGGACCTCGGTAACCTTCGAGCAAGCGCGGCACTGGTAGTCGTAGAGCGGCAAAAGGATCTCCGGCGGAAGGGACGTGCCCTCTAGTGTATCGGCTCTAGCAGACGACGTCAACGAGTGCTAGTGGTGCGTGTTCGGACCTTCTGACCGAGCCACACTCGCGTTTCGACAAGCTCAGGGGCAGGCTGACCTGCGGCCGACCGGACGCTAACCTCGCGCTGAGGTGCAAGCCCTAGAAGTCATCGAGGATGCTGCCCGGATGATTTTCGAACTCGCAGAGACCCTTGAAATGGATCAGCGAATCGTTCAGCGCCACGTCGAGCTTGCGCCGGCGTGTAAGCCGATCGACGAGCGCGCCGAGCAAGCCGCCGTAGGTGGGGTAGTCGACCCGGATCACCAGCTTGGACCGCTCGGACTTCTGCTCGATCCGAATGTCGATGCGGCGGCGGACGGAATAGGCGCCCACCAGCGACAACTGGTGGCCCGGGATGAACCGGTCGACCTCGAAAAGCTCCTCGTCCTCGCCCGGAATATTCGAGCGGATTGCGACCTCGCTGCCCAGGCCGAGCACCTCGGTCGGTTCCACTCGGCGAGCACTACGGAGAAACGATAGCCAGACCGGCCATTTCTCGACCTCGCAGACGAGATCGAAGGCGGTCCGCGCCGGCGAGGAGACGTCCTGGCACCGGTACAGGGCCCGCGGTGACGGCCGGTCCAGGGACACGGACGGCATTGCCATGGACCCACGTGTTCGACTTGGGCGGGGGCAAAGCCCTACCTCTGACCACAAGATATTGTGCACTCGCTCCACATTTACTACTACACCTTGTGGACTGAGGCTGGGGATGCTGTGGATGGAGCCGTTCGATGCCGCTTGAGACCGACGCGGCCTATAGCTGTCCGTACTGTGGCGAACAGAGCTACACCGGGATCGATCCGAGCGCCGGAACGCGCCAGCGGCTCGTCGAGGATTGCCCCGTCTGCTGCCGGCCGATCGTCTTGAACATCCGAATCGATCGCGCCGGCGACGCGCTGGTGGAGTCCGCTGAAGCGGAGAGCTAGCTCGACGGGATCGGGACCGAGCCGTCGCCGACGCCGCGGGCGAACGCGACGAGCGTCTCGATTCCGGTCGGAATCGCCCCTTCGTCGAGACGGAACTGCGGGCTGTGGCCGGAGTGGATGCTGCCCACGGCTTCGTTGTAGATCCCCAGCCGCACCATCACGCCCGGCACGCGCTGGGCGAAGTAGGCGAAATCCTCACCGCCCATCGTCGGCGCCGGCCGCTCGACAACGAAACCGCGATCGCGCGCATAGCTCGCGAACGCTTCGGAGAGCTCTGGGTCGTTCACGACCGGCGGATATCCGAAGATCATGTCGAGTTGCGTGTGGGCGCCGTACGCAGCCGCGACACCGTCGACGATGCGGCGCAGCTTGTCTTCGGCGTTCGCGCGGATCGTCTGATCGTGCGTGCGCAGCGTTCCCGTCATCTTTACGCGGTCGGCGATCACGTTGTTGCGGTAGCCGCCTTCGATCGTGCCGATCGTCACGACGATCGACGCCAGCGGATCGGTCTCGCGCGCGGCGATGTTCTGCAGCGCGAGAATCGTGGCGGCCGCGCACGGGATCACGTCGACCGCCTTGTGCGGATATGCGCCGTGTCCGCCCTTTCCGCGGATCGTCAGGTGGAACTCGTCGGCGGCGGCGTTCACCGGCCCAGGCGTGACGCCGATGCTGCCGGTCGGCAAGCGCGGGTCGATGTGCAGCATCGTCACCGCCTCGATGCGCGGATCGTCGAGCGCGCCCTGGTCGATCATGGGCTGCGCTCCGCCCGGTCCTTCCTCTGCCGGCTGAAAGAGCAGTACGGCGGTGCCGTGGAACGTCTCGCGCGACTCCTGCAGCACGCGCGCCGCGCCCAGCAGCATCGCCGTGTGCGAATCGTGTCCACAGGCGTGCATCTTTCCGGCGACCTCAGACGTGCAGTCCTCGCCGGAGTCCTCGGTGATCGGCAGCGCATCCATGTCGGCGCGCAAACCCGTGACGCGCCCAGGTAACGCGCCGCGCACGATCCCGACGACGCCGGTTCCGGCAATCCGCCGGTGCTCGACGCCGATCGCATCGAGCTCGCGCTCGACGATCGCCTGCGTGTTGTGCTCCTCGAACCCCAGCTCCGGATGGCGATGGATCTCGCGGCGTATGGCTACGGCACGTTCGGCGGCCTCGGTCGGTAAGGTGGCAGACATACCGTATTGCTTTTCAACCCGAACGCGGAGACCCTCGTCGAAACATAAGACCCTGCCTCCAAACCTTTGCCTCTGCGCAGCCCGGACGCTGCGCTAGCACGACAAAGGCCCGCTTCGCAGCGGGCCTTCGCGGTGGTACACCGCAGAGCGGACTCGAGTCTAGCTGCGGTAGCGCAGGAACGCCGGGACTTCGATGTCGTCCATGTTGACGGGGGAGACCTTGTCGAACTCGATCGTTCCGCCGATCGTCGACGCGCTCGGGCGATGCGGGCGCGAGCCGAAGCCGGCGGCGAGCACGGTGACGCGCACCTTCCCTTGGAGCGACGGGTCGATCGAGGCGCCGAAAATGATCTGCGCCTCGCTGTCGACGGCGCGGGAGATCATTTCGGCCGCTTCGTTGACCTCGTACATCGAGAGATCCGGGCCGCCGGTGATGTTGAAGATCACGCCGCGCGCGCCTTCGATGGTCGTCTCGAGCAGCGGCGAGGCGATCGCCTTTTGCGCGGCGTCGACGGCGCGGTGCTCGCCGGTGCCCTCGCCGATGCCCATCATCGCCGATCCAGCGTCGGTCATGATCGTCTTGACGTCGGCGAAGTCCAGGTTGATCAGGCCCGGCTGCGTGATCAGGTCGCTGATTCCTTGGATCCCCTGACGCAGCACGTCGTCGGCATCCGCGAAGGCTTCGTTGAGCGGCGTGCGCTTCTCGATGATCTGCAGCATGCGCTCGTTCGGAATCGTGATGAGCGTGTCGACCTTCGATTCGAGGTCGGCGATCCCGCGCTCGGCGGCCTGCATGCGCTTGCGGCCCTCGAAGCCGAACGGCTTGGTGACGACGGCGACGGTCAATGCGCCGGACTCACGGGCGATCTCGGCGATAACGGGCGCCGCGCCGGTTCCCGTGCCGCCGCCCATGCCGGCGGTGATGAACACCATGTCCGCGCCGTCGAGGATCTTCGCCAGGTCCTCGCGCGATTCGTCGGCCGCCTCGCGACCGATGTCCGGGTTCGCGCCGGCGCCGAGGCCGCGGGTCAGCCCGCTGCCGATCTGCACGGTGTTGTTGGTCTTCGCGTTTCGCAGCGCTTGGACGTCGGTGTTCATCGCGAAGAACTCGACGCCCGTCAAGCCGGCCTCGATCATGCGGTTGACGGCATTGCAGCCGCCACCGCCCAGACCGATCACCTTGATCGTCGCCGCATGTTCGGGCACGTACCGTTTTGCATCAGCCATGTCTGCTTGTTCCTCGTGTGGGAAGAGCGGGAGCAACGATCACCAGCCTCGGGTCATGAGGCTAATTCCAGATGGAGACGAACCAGGTCCACAGCTTGGCGACGGGGCCGGTGCTGTGACCGTTGAGGTGCGGCGCGTGATCGCCGCGCGGACCGAACAGCACGAGACCGATGGCGGTCGCGTACTCGGGTTGTTTGACGGCGTCGGTCAGGCCGGCTACCGTGGAAGGGACGCCGATCCGCACCGGCAGACCGAACACCTCCGCGGCGGTGGTCTCGATCCCGCGCAGATGGGCCGCTCCGCCGGTGAGCACGACCTCGCTGAGCACCTGGTCGCGCGGGATCCGGTCGACGATGTTCGCCTTCGCGAGCCGGAAAATCTCGAGCACGCGCGGCACCACGATCGCGCGCAACTGCGACGAGGTGACCTCGCGCGTACTGCGACCGTCGAGTGACTTCACCTGAAAGGTCTGGTCGGTTTCGTCGTTGCGCATCAGACCCGAGCCGTAGGTGCGCTTCACGTTCTCCGCCTCGGCGAAGGTCGTCTTGAGGCCCAGCGCGATGTCGTTGCTCAGGATGTTCCCGCCGACCGGAATGGTCGCCGAGTGCAGCACGCCGCCTTCGGCGAACACCGCGATGTCGGTCGTCCCGCCGCCGATGTCGAGCAGCACGACGCCGACCTGCTTCTCCTCGGGCAACAGCGTCGCCGCCGACGACGCGAGCGGCTCGAACACGATGCCGGCCGGCTCGAGGCCGGCGCGGTGGACGCACTTGAGCACGTTGGAGATGAACGACGAGCCGCCGGTGACGATGTGGGTATCGACCTCGAGGCGGCCGCCGCTCATTCCGACCGGGTCGGTCACGCCGTCCTGACCGTCGATCGTGTAGTGGCGCGGCAGCGAGTGGATGATCTGGCGGTCGGCGGCGAGGTTGATGATCTTGGAGGCGTCGACGACGCGCTTCACGTCGTTGGCGATGACCTCGCGGTCCTCGCCGGTGACCGCGACCACGCCGCGGTTGTTGGTCGACTGCATGTGCTCGCCGGTAACGCCGACGTAGACGTGCGACACGTGAACACCGGCCATGCGCTCGGCCTTCTCGGTCGCCGCTTCAATGGCGTGCACGGTCGCCTCGAGGTCCGTGACGACGCCCTTGCGCATCCCGGTCGAGGGTGCTTCGCCCACGCCGATGATCTCCAAACCGTCGGGGCCCGATGCTGCGATGACGGCACACGTCTTCGTCGTGCCGATGTCCAGGCCGGCGATTGTCTCGCCTCTAGCCATCCGTCCGCGCCATCACTTCCACCACAGTATATTGTGGCCGAGGTACCGATTACCTACAAGATCATCCACAGGCGTCCACAATTCGTATCCACACCCGGGGATGGAATCGCCCTTCGACAAGCTCAGGGTGACAGGGGTCAGTGAAACAGGTGACAGGGGTCAGTGAAACAGGTGACAGCGGTCAGCGAAGCAGGTGACAGGGCTCAGCGAAACACGACCGTCGGCGTACCGGGGGCCCGGAGGTCGATGGCGCGGATCGGTCGTTTCGTCCCGATGCCGTTGCGAACGGGACGGACGAGGGCCGCCTCTCGGGCGAGGTCGGCGTCGTCGCCGAACTCGAGCGTAACCCCCGTCACGTCGACCGCCTCGAGTCCGCCGAAGCGATCGCGCCCGAGACGGCGCACGTCGAGGTTGGCGTCGGCGAGCACCTTCGCATCGGCGAGCAGTCCGGCGATCGCGGCGTCACGGATCGTGCCGCCCGGCACCGGGACCGGCGCCTCCCCGGCATCGATCCAGGGGAGCATCGGCGCGGCGCAGCCGGCTTGGAGAACGCGCGCGGTGTCGTCGATCGTCACGTCGTGACCGCCGGCCCGCACGCAGGCTGACGGCCGGCGCACGGCGATCGCGATCTCGATCGCCGGCCGCGGAAACTGCGATCGCCGGATCGTCGCGCGGTCGACGTACGGGATCGCCTCGATGCGGCGTGCGATGCCGCCGGGATCGAGCAGCCACAGGTTCGCGTCGGCCGCGATCGCCGCCGCGGCGCTGACCTGCTCGCGCGAGACGGGCGAGGCGGCCGGCACGTCGATCGCGACGCGCGCGACACGAAACCAGGATGCGTGGGCCAGCCAGGCGCCGGCCCACACCAGCAGCGCGGCGACGACCAGAAACAGGATCCAGAACGGCCGCACCCGCGCGACGAGCGACGGCTTGCGCCGGCGCGGCAAGCCGCGGGCACCCGAGCGGGCTCCGGCCTTCACCCGAGCACGTACCGTTCGATCGCCTCGGCGACGCCGTCGTGCGCGACGTCGGCGACGACGTGGTCGGCGCGGTTCAGCAGCTCGGGCGGCCCCGACCCCATCGCGACGCCGACCGCCGCGGCTTCGAGCAGCGGCACGTCGTTCCACGCGTCGCCGATCGCCAACGTCTGCTCGAGCGCGACGCCGTGGCGCGCCGCCACAAAAGCCAGCGCTTCGCCCTTGTTCACCCCGGGATCGAGGACCTCGACGAAGTCGACGTGGCTGCGCGTGATGTACGCCCGGTTCCCCAGCAGCGCTTGCATCGCGACGAGGTGTTGCTCGGAGCGGTCGGGATCGTCGACCAGCACGATCTTGATCGTCGGCCGCTCCGCGAACGCGCCGCGCAGCGACGGCACGACGACGGGCTCGACGCGCGCCAAGGTCGTGTAGCGGCGCGAGAAGCGATTGATCTGCTCGACGTAGAGCGTGTCGTCGGCGTAGCACTGCGCGTGCACGCCGTGATCGTGCGCCCACTGGAGCGTGTCGCGCGTGACCTCTTGGCGGACCGGCGTCTCACGCAACACGCTGCCGGTCGCGGCGTCGAAGATCGCTGCGCCCTGATAGCAGACGATCGGGCCGCCGATGGCGAGCGAACGCACAAACGGTTTGGTGGCGGCGAACATCCGGCCGGTGACGATCGTGACCGCAACGCCCTGCGCCTGTGCGGCGCCGATCGCCTCGCGCACGCGCGGGCGCACGATCAAGTCCTCGCCGACCAGCGTCCCGTCGAGGTCGAGCGCAACGAGACGGATGCGGGTCGATAGCATCGTGGCCGACCCGTTCGACGGCTGAACGCCGAACTCCGGGAGGCCGGGAAGCAAGTTGGCGAACGCCGACGAAACGCGCGTGATGCTGATCCGCGGCGTCGGACCTCGCGGCGCGGTCGCGATCAACGTGATCACCATGATCGGGATCGGTCCGCTGGTGACGATCCCGCTGGTCCTCGGCGCGTTGCACGGACCGCTCTCGCTGACGGGCTGGATCGCCGGCGCGGTGCTCGCGCTATGCGATGGACTGGTGTGGGCCGAGCTCGGCTCGCGATATCCCGGTTCGGGCGGAACGTACGGGTATCTGCGCGAGGTCTTCGGACGGCACGGCTTGGGTCGCTGCTTGGCGTTCCTGTTCGTGTGGCAGACGATCTTCTATGCGCCGCTGATCCAGGCGTCGGGCTACATCGGGTTCGCGAACTATGCCGGCTACCTCGTGCCGAAGATCGCCGCCTCGCCGTTGCTCCTCTCCGGCGTCGCGGCGACCGTCGGCGTCGTCACGCTGCTCGCGCTCTATCGTCGCATCACGGCGATCTCACGTACCGGGATCGCGCTCGCCGTCGCGTCGATCGCGACGCTCCTATGCGTGATCGTGGCGTCATACGCCCACTTCTCGCCGGCGCAGGCGTTCGCGCTCCCGGGCCACGATTCGTTCTGGTCGGGACTGGGCGCGGGTTTCGGCCAAGCGCTCATCATCACGATGTACGACTACATCGGTTACAGCGCGTCGAGCAGCATCGGCGACGAAATCGTCGACCCGCCGCGCACCCTGCCGCGCTCGATCGTCGTCTCGATCCTGCTGGTGGCTACGCTCTACATCGTGATGCAGGTCGGCGTGCTAGGTGCAATGCCGTGGCAGCACGTCGTGCCGGCCGCCGACGGTACGCTGCCCCCGCTCGGCCAGCATATCGCGTCGGCGATCGTCGAACAGCGCTTCGGCGTGGGCGCGGCAATCGCCGTGACAGTGCTCGTGCTCGTCACCGCCTTCGCCTCGGTGTACGGCAACCTGCTCGCGTTCTCGCGCATCCCGTTCGCCGCCGCGGTCGACGGCGTGTTCTTGCGGCCGTTCGCGCACGTTCACCCCGAGCACCGCTTTCCGGACGTTTCGCTGATCGCGATCGGGCTGCTCGCGCTCCCGGCTTGCCTCTTCCCGCTCGATCAGGTCATCAACGCCCTCACGACCGGGATCGTGCTGATCCAGTCGATCGCGCAGACGATCGCGCTGTTCGTGATGCGTGCACGCGGCGAGCGCGCACCGTACCGGATGTGGCTCTTCCCGTTGCCCGCGTCGATCGCGCTGCTGGGCTGGGTCTACGTGTACGTCAGCGCCGGTCGCAATGCCATCGCGTACGGCATCATCACGCTGGCCGCCGGCGCCGCCGTCTTCTTCGTGCGAGCGGCGAACCGCCGCGAGTGGCCGTTCGCGCGCTCAGCCGCTAGCTGAGTCGTCGGCGGACCGCATTCGCGCGGTCCGCGCGTGTGCGGGCAACCCTTCGAAGTCGGCCAGCGCGGCGAGGAGTTCCGCGTCGGCGGCCATGCGCGCGCGCGTGTTTTCGACCAGCGTCATCGTGCGCAGATAGTCCGCCGTACGCAATCCCGACGAGAAGCGCGCCGCGCCAGAGGTGGGCAGAGTATGGTTCGTACCGGCGAGATAGTCGCCGGCGGCGACCGGCGTTTGATCGCCGACGAAGATCGCGCCTGCCCGCCGGATCTTGGCCACCCAGGCATACGGATCTTCGATCATGAGCGAGAGGTGCTCGGGCGCGAACCTTTCGACGACGTCGAGCATCGCGTCGTCGCTGCCGGCGTGGACGAGCCACGCGCGCGTGTCGAGCACCTGGCCCACGATCGCGTCGCGCCCACCGGCCCGGCCGAACGGCCCGTCGAGCAATGCCGCGACCCGCTCGAGCAGGCCGCGGTCCTGCGAGACCGCGGCGACGCGCGCGAGCGGATCGTGCTCGGCCTGCGCGGCGAGCTCGCCCGCGACGAGCCGGGCGTCGGCGCGCGAACCAGCGACGACGAGCACCTCGGACGGGCCGGCCAAGCCGTCGATCCCGCAGGCCCCGAAGACCTGGCGCTTGGCCTCGGTGACGTACACGTTGCCGGGGCCGACGATCTTGTCGACGGCCGCGATCGACGCCGTCCCGAAGGCCAGCGCGGCGATCGCCTGCGCACCGCCGACCGAATACAGCTCGTCGACCTCGGTCAGCGCGCAGGCGTACAAGACCGCGGGATTCACGCGTCCGTCACGTTGCGGCGGGGTGACGACGACGACGCGTCCGACGCCGGCCACCTTCGCGGGCACCACCGTCATGAGTACCGTGGACGGCAGCGGCGCGCTGCCGCCGGGAACGTACGCGCCGATCGCCGCCAGCGGACGCGAGAGAAAGGCATAGTGGGTGAGATCGGGCGCATGGTAGTCGATCTGCGCCGGCAGCTGACGCTGATGAAAGTCGGCAATGCGCTCGCGCGCGAGCTCGAGCCCCGCCGCAATCCGCTCCGGGACGAGCGGCCGCGCGTTCTTGCGCGACGGTATCTCGACCCGCAGTTCGCTGGACGACGCGACCGCGAAGTCCCAGCGGCGCGTGTAGTCGACCAGCGCCTCGTCGCCGCGCGCGCGCACGTCGTCGACGATCGCCCGCACGCTCTGGACGATCGCCCGCGGCGGATCCCACCCGCCCGCGTACAAGCCCCGCAGCGCGCCCTCATCCGTCGCCTCGACGATCTTCATCGAGATGTCACCCTGAGCTCGTCGAAGGGCGATCAGGCGGGGACAGCACTGAGTCGCTCCAGCAGCGCGACGAGCGCGTCGTACTTCGCGCGAAAACGGACCGGGTTGACGACGAACCGCGCGGTGCTCTCGCCGATTTCCTCGACCACGACCAAGTCGTGCTCGCGCAGCGTCGTGCCGGTCGCGACGAGGTCGACGATGAGGTCGGCCAAACCGACCAGCGGACTCAGCTCGACCGAGCCGTGCAGCGGGATCAGCTCGACCGGCAGATCGCGTTCGGCGAACCACGTCTCCGCCGAGCGGGTGAATTTCGTCGCGACGCGCAGAAACGTCGGCAGCGGCGCGCCTTCGTGATAGCGGTCGATGCGACGGCCGGCCACGACCAGCCGGCAGTAACCGAATTGCAGATCGGCCAGCTCCGCGACGGCGCGGTCCGTCTCCCAGAGCACGTCCTTGCCGACGATCCCGCAGTCGGCCGAGCCGAACTCGACGTAGGCCGGCACGTCGGTCGGACGCAGAAACAGCAACGTCGTGCCGTCGGTCGTCGTCACGGTGAGCCGGCGGCCCACGTCGTTGGGAACCATGATGCCGGCTGCGCGCAACCGCGCCGCCGACTCGGCGAACAACGCGCCCTTCGGAAGGGCAATGGTGAGCCCCGCCTCGGGCGGAGCGTGCGGGCGACTCACCGCGCGTCCCAATTCGACGGCGTGCGCGGCGCCGGCAGTCCGCCGACGCGCGGTCCGACGCGCAGCTCGCGGACCGTGCCGTTGAGCGCGATAACGACGCGCGGGATCTCGTAGGCGCGGGCTTCCTCGAGCAGCGCTTCGTCGCTCAGGTCCGAGCCCGCGTAGCGTACGACGTTTCCCGCGGCGCGCTCGCGCGCCGCCACGACATCGGAACCCGCAACGAGAACATCGATGCGGTGGCGACGGCGGCGCACGTGCTTGCCGCGGCGCTCGAGCGCGATCAAGAGGCGCTCGACGCCGGCCGTCCAGCCGACCGCCGGGACGTCGAAGCCGAAGCGCGGCAGCAACGAGTCGTAACGGCCGCCGCCGCACAACGAAAAGCCGATTTCCTCGACGTACCCTTCGAACAAGAAGCCGGTGTAATAGTCCAGATCCCGCAACAATGCGAAGTCCACCGTGACGCGCGACGCGTAGCCGAGCGTCCCTGCGCGGCGCAACAGCTCGTCGAGTGCGTCGAGCGCGATCAGCGAGCCGGGCGTGCGGCAGACCCCGCGGGCGGCGTGAATCGCCTCGTGTCCGCCGCGGCGCTGCGCGAACTGCACCAGCGCGGGGCGATCGAACTTGCGCAACGCCACGAGGTTGCGCGTCTTCATGTGCTCCTTCGCCTCGCGCGCCGCGTCGCCGTCGAGCTCGACGCCGGCCAAGATCCCGTCGACGACGCGCGCGTCGTTCACGTCGAACCGCGCGTCGCGCAACCCGATCTCGTCGAGCGCCTCGATCGCCATGAACAGCGTCTCGGCGTCGGCGTCGATCCCAGGCGCGCCGATCAGCTCGGCGCCGGCTTGGGTGAGCTCGCGCATTCGCCCCTCTTGGGGCTGCTCGTAGTAGCGGAAAACCGAGGCGACGTAGGCCAGGCGCAGCGGCAGCGGCGTCTCGCGCATGCGGGTCGAGACGAGCCGCGCGACCGGCGTGGTCATCTCAGGACGCAGCGCCAGCGCGGTCGACCGGCGGTCGTTGAACTGGAAGAGCAGCTCGGCGGCTTCTTCTCCCAGGCCGCGCTCCATCACGTCGAGACGCTCGATGATCGGCGTCTGCACCTCGTCGTACGCCCAGCGTCCGAACACGGCGCGCATCTGCTGCTCGATCTCGCGCTTGCGCGCCAACTCGTGCGGCAGCCAATCGCGAACGCCGGCCGGGAGTCTCATCGTGGCGGCCGCGCGCTCACGGCGAGCCTTCGCGCACGTTGATCTCGCCGACGATCGCGACGAGGCGCTCGCGCACGCGGCGGTCGGATGCGACGCCGCGCTGCACCGTCGAACCGTTGATGTGCAGCACGAGCGGGGTCGTTCCCGACCATTCCGAGATCAGCACCGCGAGCCCGTCGATCTGCTCGCGCTGCGTCACGGTGACGTGCCAGCCGTCGGGCGGCGGCGCCGCCGGCCGGACCGCGGCGCGGTCGAACGGCTGCACCTCGCTCACCGAAACGTTGAGCTCGAGCGGCGCCTCTTCTCCCGGCGTCGAGCCGCGGCGTTCGCGCAGCCGCAAACGGCCGGTGATCACGACGATCGCGTCCTCGACGAACCGGGCTTGGAGGTCGGCGTATTGCTTGGGAAACACGACGCACTCGATCGCGCCGGTCGTGTCTTCGACGGTCGCGAGCAGCATCTGCGCCTGCGCCTTGGTCAGCGTCCGCCGCACCGTCGTCACCAGACCGGCGATTTTCACCATGCTGTCGTCTTCGAGGTTGCGCAGATCGCGAATCGGAACGGCGCCGGTGCGCCCGAGCGCTTCAGTGACGTCCGCGATCGGATGACCCGAGACGAAGATCCCGAGCGTCTCCTTCTCCCAGCCCAGCTGCTCCATCGTCGAGGGCGCCGGCAGCGGCCGCAGCGACGGCTTGAGCGACGGGTGCGGCTCCTCGATCATCCCGAATAGCGAGCTCTGACCCATCTCGCGGTCGCGCAGTTCCCGTGCCGCGACCTCGAGCGCGCCGTCGAGCGCGTCGAGTTGCTGCGCGCGGTTCCCCGGCAGCGGGTCGAGCGCCCCGCACTTGATCATCGCTTCGTAGACCTTGCGGTTCACCGCCTTGACGTCGACCCGGTTTACCATGTCATACAGGTCGCTGAACGGCCCACCCGCCTCGCGCGCATCCAAGATCGACTGCACGGCGCTCTCGCCGACGCCCTTGACCGCTGCAAGCCCGAACCGAATCTCCTGACCGACCACCGCGAAGTCGACCAGCGATGTGTTGACGTCGGGCGGCAGCACAGCGATTCCCATCTTCTTCGCCTCGTCGATGTACTCGACAAGTTTATCGGTCTTATCCCGCACCGACGACATCAAGGCCGCGAAATACTGCAGCGGATAGCTTGCCTTCAGATATGCGGTCTGATATGCGATCCATCCGTACGCGACCGCGTGCGCCTTGTTGAACCCATATCCCGCAAATGGCTCGATGAACGAGAATACCCGCTCCGAGATGTCGGCAGGAATCTCATTGGCGACGCAGCCGTCGACAAACTTTTGCTTGTAGATCGGGATCTTCTCTTTTTGCTTCTTTCCGACGACCTTGCGCAACTCGTCCGCCTGTCCCATGGAGAATCCGGCGACGTCGCGCGCGATCCGCAGAATTTGCTCTTGGTACAGTGCGATTCCGTATGTTTCCGCCAGAATCGGTTCGAGCTTGGGGTGGATGTATGATGGAGCCTTGCGCCCGTGTTTGCCGGCGATGAAGTCCGGAATCCACTCCATCGGCCCGGGGCGGTACAATGCGACGAGAGCGACGACGTCGCATGAGCCCCGACGGCTTAAGCTCGACGCAGACGCGTTTCATCCCCTCGGACTCGAGCTGGAACATGCCGAGCGTTTCGCCGCGGCTGATCATCTCGTACGTCTTCGCATCGTCGTCGGGAATCGTCGCGATGTCGAAGTCGGAGTTCACCGTGCGACGAATCTCGTCCATCGCAGCTTTCATCACGGTGAGATTGCGCAGGCCGAGGAAGTCCATCTTGAGCAGCCCGACCCGCTCGACCATGTTCATGTCGTACTGCGTGTTGACCGTGTTGTCGCCGATCTTCACCAGCGGTACGTGGTCGGTCAGCGGGTTCTTCGAGATCACCACCCCGGCGGCGTGGGTAGACGCGTTGCGCGCGAGCCCTTCGATCGAGGCCGCGGTGTCGAGCAGCTTGCGCATCTGCGGGTCGTGGTTGTAGAGCACGCCGAGCTCGGGGATCTGCTTGAGCGCCTGCGGGATCGTCAGCCCGGTCGGCCCCGACGGGACGAGCTTGGCGATGCGGTCGACGTCCGGGCAGCGGGACGCCCAGCGCGCGGCCGGCGTCGCGAATCGCCGCCCGCGCCGCCATCGTACCGAAGGTGACGATCTGCGCGACGCGGTCCTTGCCGTACTTGTCGATGACGTAGCGGATCACTTCGTCGCGCCGCTCGACGCAAAAGTCGGTGTCGATATCCGGCATCGAGATGCGCTCGGGGTTCAGGAACCGCTCGAAGATCAGCCCGAACTTGATCGGGTCGAGGTCGGTGATCCGCAGGCAGTACGAGACGACCGAGCCGACCGCCGAGCCGCGGCCCGGACCGACCGGAATGTCGCGGTCGCGCGCGTACTTGATGAAATCCCACACGATGAGAAAGTACGAGGCGAACCCCATCGTGTTGATGACGCCCAGCTCGTACTCCAGGCGCTCGCGCAGCGCCGCGTCGGTCGTCGCCCGCTCGAGTGCCGTAGCGCGCGACGAAGCCCTGCTCGCAGACCAGCCGCAGGTAGTCCTCGGCCGACATCGGGATCTCACGGTGCGGGTCGAGCCCGAACATCGATCCCGGCGCCGCGTCCGGCGCGCTGGATGCGCCCAACACGCCGGCGACGTCCTCGGCCGGCGTCTTGGGAACGGGATAGTCGGGCAGGTAGAAGATCTTCTTGGGGATCTTGATGTCGATGCGCTTGACGATCTCGAGCGTGTTGTCGCAGGCTTCGGGAATGTCGGCGAACAGCTCGCGCATCTCGTCGGCCGATTTCACGTAGAACTGATCCGAGAAGAACTTCATCCGGCTCGTGTCCTGCACGGTTTTGCCGGTGCCGATGCAGAGCAGCACGTCGTGCGCCTGCGCGTCGCCCTGGGTGAGATAGTGCGAGTCGTTGGTCGCGACGAGCGGAAAGCTCAGCTCGCGGGCGAGCTTGATGAGCCCGGCGTTGATCGCGTCTTCCTCGGGCATCCCGTGGCGCATGATCTCGATGTAGAACCGGTCACCGAAGATCTCGCCGAACACCTTGGCGTTCTTCTTCGCCGTCTCGTAGTCGTTCTTGAGCAGCGGCGCCGAGACCAGCGACGACATGCAGCCCGACAGGACGATCAGCCCCTCGTTGTGCGCGGCGAGCAGATCGAGGTCGATGCGCGGCTTGTAGTAGTAGCCCTCGAGGAAGCCCTTGGAGATCAGCGTGGTCAGGTTCTTGTAGCCGACGTCGCTGGCGGCGAGCAGCGTGACGTGGCTCTCGTCGCGCACCGTCGCGGTCGAACCGGCCGCGCGGCGCGATGTAGGCCTCGCAGCCGATGATCGGCGTCAGCCCCTTGTCCTTCGCGGCGTCGTAGAACTCGACCGCGCCGAACATCACGCCGTGGTCGGTCAGCGCGATCCCGGGTGAGCCTTCGTTGGCCGTCTTTTCACACAGCGACTCGACGCGACAGGCGCCGTCGAGCAGCGAGTACTCGCTGTGTACGTGCAGATGGACGAAGGAGCTCAACGAAAAGTCAACCTACGACGAAGAACGGGCGCGGGAAGCTCACATGATACCGGGGAGCCCGCGCGGCGCCCTGCGACGAACAACCCGTCCACGGACCGGGCAGTTCCCGCCGGGGCACCCGGCGCCCGCTCGCCTGGTTCGACCCGCTCGGGCCGGTACCCCTCGCCGCGAGGGTTATCGACCGGTTCGTGCGACGAAGGTGGTGCGTCGCGGAAACGCCTTCCGTATAAACTCGTGGGTGATACAACCCTTCTTCCAAGGGGCGCGAACAGACAAGGTGATCAAGCACGACATCGTCGTCGTCGGTGGGGGTCTCGCAGGGATGCGGGCGGCCGTCGAGGCGGCCGAACGCGGCGCGGACGTCGCGATCGTCTCCAAGATGCACCCGGTCCGGAGCCACTCCGGCGCGGCGCAGGGCGGCATCAACGCCGCGCTGGGCAACCGCGAGGACGACTCGCCGGAGAACCACGCGTTCGATTGCGTCAAGGGCTCGGACTACCTGGGCGACCAGGACGCCATCGAGGCGATGGCCGAGGACGCGCCGCGACAGATCATCTGGCTCGAGCACCGCGGCTGCATCTTCTCCCGCATGCCCGACGGCCGCATCGCCCAGCGCCCGTTCGGCGGCGCCGGGTCGGCGCGCACCTGTTACTCCGCCGACGTCACCGGGCTGGTCATCCTGCACACGCTGTGGGAGCAACTCGAGCGCTTCGGCGTCAAGGTGTACGAGGAGTACTTCGCGACCGCGCTCTGTGTCGAGGACGGCGTCGGCAGCGGCCTCGTCGCCTACAACATGCGCAACGGCGAGCTCGAGCTGGTCACGGCGAAGGCGACGATCTTCGCCACCGGCGGCCTCGGGCGCGTCTACCGCAAGACGACCAACGGCTATGCGTCGACCGCCGACGGGACGGCGATCGCCTACCGCGCCGGGATCCCGCTCATGGACATGGAGTTCGTGCAGTTCCACCCGACCTCGCTCAAAGAGAACGGCGTGCTGCTCTCGGAGGCCGCCCGGGGCGAGGGGGCCTATCTGCTCAACAAAGACGGCGAGCGGTTCATGTTCAAGTACGCGCCCAACAAGGGCGAGCTGGCCTCGCGCGACGTCGTGAGCCGGGCGGAGTGGACCGAGATCATCGAGGGCCGCGGCGTCGACGGTTGCGTCTTTCTCGACCTGCGCCACCTGGGCCGCGAGAAGATCCTCGAGCGCCTCCCGCAGATCCGCGAGCTCGCGCTCGACGCTACCGGCAAGGACGCGGTCGACACGCCGATCCCGATCCTGCCCGGGATGCACTACGCGATGGGTGGGATCGAGACCGACAAGTTCGGCGCGACCCGCATCCCCGGCGTGTACGCGGCCGGCGAATGCGCCTGCGTCTCGGTCCACGGCGCGAACCGGTTGGGCGGCAACTCGCTGCTCGAGACGATCGTGTTCGGCGCCCGTTCGGCGCGCCACGCCAGCGACTATATCAAGAACGTCGAGGCCAAGCCGAGCACGAAGACGCTGCAGTCCGAACGCGAGCGCATCGACGGTATCCTCGCGCGCACCGGCGGCGAGCGCCACAGCCACGTGCGCAAAGCCGTCAACGACGCGATGAGCGACCACGCCTTCATCTTCCGCGACGAGGCCGACCTCAAGCTGGGGATGGACAAGCTGCGCGCGGCGCGCGAGATGGCGCAGACGATGACGGTGCAGGACAAGTCCAAGACGTTCAATACCGATTTGATCGGGCTGCTCGAGACGGAGTGCCTCACCGACGTCGCGCAGCCGATCGTGCTCGGCGCGATCAACCGCCAGGAGTCGCGCGGCGCCCAAGCGCGAACCGACTTCCCCGACCGCGACGACGAGAAGTGGATGGTTCACACGCTGATGCGGTACAAGGGTCCGACGACCGATCCCGAGCCGGACTACTCGCGCAAGGTCGTCGCCACCAAGTGGCAACCCACGGTTCGGAGCTATTAGCGATGGCGTATACGCTCGACATCTTCCGCTTCGACCAGGGAACCGACGACGTGCCGCACCGCGACCGCGTCGAGATCACCGACCTGCCCGACACGGTGACCGTGCTCGACGCGCTCGAGCATGCGAAGGCGGAGATCGACGGCTCGATCACGTTCCGCCGCTCCTGCCGCTCGGCGATCTGCGGTTCGTGCTCGATGAACATCAACGGCACGACCGGTTTGGCGTGCAAGACGCCGGTCCGCACCGTGCTCAAGTCGGACCGCACGATCGCGATCGACCCGATGCCGAACTTTCAGCCGATGAAAGATCTCGTGGTCCACATGGACCCGTTCTGGGACAAGTACACCCGGCTCAAGCCGTACTTGCAGCCCAAGGACCGCGACGAGGACCACGCGACCGAACGCCGCGTCTCGCCCGAGGACATGAAGAAGCTGGTCGCCGTCGCGAACTGCGTCATGTGCGCGACATGCTACGCGCTGTGCCCGGTCGTCTCGGTCGATCCGGCCTTTGCCGGGCCGGCCGCCATTGCGTACGCGTACCGCTTCATCGAAGACGTGCGCGACAGCAAGCGCAAGGAGCGAGCCGCGCAGATCAGCGACGACTACCTCTGGCTGTGCGCGCACTGCTATGCGTGCTCGTACTGCCCCAAGCACGTCGACCCGCACGACGACATCATCGCCGTCAAGCGCGCGACGATCGAGGAAGGTCTGACCGACGCGCCCGGCCCCCGCCACGCGCTGGTCGTCGCGAAAACCGTCAAGGCGACCGGGATGCTGCACGAGACCGAGGTCATCCAAGGCACCGTCGGCCGCTTCAACATCCGCGGTCTCATCAAGGTCGCCCCGCTCGGGATCCGGATCGCGTTGGCCGGCAAGATGCCGCCCATGTTCCTCAAGCCCGTGCCGAAGGTCGACGAAATCCGCACCATCTTCGATACGCTGGAGGCACCGACACTCTGATGACCGCGACAATGGACAAGCCCGTCATCAAGGGCAAGTCGAAGTCGGCGCAGATGCGCAAGTACGGGTTCTTCCCGGGCTGCGTCGCCAAAGAGTCGTGCAAGGAGCTGTTCAACTCGACGATGCTCCTGGCCGACCGGCTGGGAATCGAGCTGGTCGAGCTGACCGCGGCCTCGTGCTGCGGCGCCTCGGTGCTCAACGACACCAACCGCGACGTCGCGCGCGTGCTCAATGCGCGCACGTATGCCCAGGCCGAAGCGCTCGGACTCGACGACGTGATCACGATCTGCTCGACCTGCACCGGCCACATGCGCGCGGCGAACAAAGAGCTGCTCGAAGACGAAGGCCACATGGGCCAGGCCAACGCGATCCTCTCGAAGTTCGGCGCGAAGTACGACGGCACGGTGATGGTGCGCCATCTGCTGTGGCTGCTGATCGACGACATCGGCTTGGACGCGCTTTCGAAAATGGTCGTGAACCCGCTCAACGGCCTCAAGGTGGCGCGCGTTTTACGGCTGTCACATCATCCGGCCCGAGTCGGTCAACGGCTGGGAGTCGGCGCGCAACCCGCATTCGCTCGAGGACCTCATCGTCGCCCTTGGCGGCGAGGCGGTCGACTACGCCGGTCGGACGCGCTGCTGCGGCTTCCACGTGCAGCTCGAGAAGGACGGCATCGCGCCGAACATGGTCGGCCAGAACATGCGCATGGCCAAGGACGCCGGCGCCGAGGCCGTCATCACGCCCTGCCCGCTGTGTCACCTCGCGCTCGACGGTTACCAGGCCGATTCAGCCGCGCGCTGGGGCCGTACCGATCTCCCGATCTTCCACCTGCCGCAACTCGTGGGCCTCGCGCTCGGCATCGACCCGTCGACGCTCGGGATGAACAAGCACATCATTACGCCCGGCCTCGTGCTGCAATCGCACGATCTCGCGCCCGGCCCACGTCGCGTAACCTTTCGTCGTCCCATAAAAAAGACGTCGCATCCGGCGACGTCTTTTTTCTATGGGTTCGGCGGGCGGACCGGCCGTACGCCGGCCTGTACCGAGCCGGCCGACGCGAACGGCGAATGCTCGCGCACGTTGCGCGAAACCGCCTCGTTCGAGCCGCGACCGTTGCGGCGCTCTTCGATCAAACCACCCCAGTAGAGCAGGGCGACGAGGCCGAGCGACATGAGCACCAGCAGAATCGGGATCAGATAATAGTCGGGCACCGGGTCTCCTTTTCATTTATCGCTTCGCTCGCACGACGGCGCACCCTGCCATGCTTCCCGTTTGGCGGCCGCATCAGCATCCGTCGCTCGCCGATGCTCGCATGGCCGGTAGGCAACGGCCGCCGCACCGCGTAACGCCCGCCGCAGCGATGAATGCGCCGTCACGCAACCGTCCGCGACCCGACCTCCCCGGCGAACGACGGCTCGGCCGGACCACGCGCACGCTATTCGTGGCCGCCGATGTCGACGAGCGCACGCGCGCTGCCTGCGCGAGTACGGCGGCACGGCTGCGCGCGGCCGGCTGGACCGGCCGCTGGGTTGCGCCGGCGAACTATCATGTCACCGTAGCGTTCTTGGGCAGCGTCGACGAGCTGCTCGTGGACGAGATCGCTGCGGCGCTGCGCTCGATCGCACCGCAGCTCGACGCACTCGAGGTCCCCATCGATGCGGTCGGCGCGTTCCCCAATGCGCAGCGCGCGCGGGTGGCATGGGCCGGACCGGCCGCGCCGGTCCCGGCTTTCGGCACGCTCTGCCGGTTGGTTCGCGACCCGCTCGCCGCCCTCGGTCTCCGCCTCGATCAACACGCGGAGCCGCACGTGACGCTGGCCCGCGCCGTCGGCTTGCCGGCCACGTTACCGCAAGTCGAACCGCCGCAGACACCTTCGCTGAGGGTCGCCGCCGTGACCCTGTACGAATCGGTGCTCGGGCCCGGCGGCGCACGCTACGACGTGATCGAATGGTTGCCGCTGCGCGAAAATGATGGACCTCAGGTGTGAAGCGCCACGCACGGGGGACGTGGGAAACGATGACGCTGGACGAATGGGCGCAATCCGTCGACGAGTTGCTCGCCGCGGCGGACGGGGCGCTGCCCAAGCACGAGACCGGTGACACGGTCGCCGCGCTGCTGGGCACGCTCGGCGTGGCCAACTTCACGCCGCAGGATCCGGTCTGGCGGTACGATGGACGGACCGTCGCGGTGCGCGTCGCTGAAGACGACGCGTCGCTGCGCGCCGTCTTCGTGCCGCGCGACGACGGCGACGAAGCGTATTCCGACCAGGAAGCGGTCCCGATTGCGGCTCTACCTGCGTGGCGAGACGAGCGCGCACGATGCGGCGCGCGACATTGCCGCCTTCCTCACGTTCGAGGGTTAGCGCTCCGCCGCGATCGCCACGCCCCGACGAAGAACAGCGCCGCAACGGCGATCAGGAATCCACCCACCCATGGCATCTCCGAGTCGCTTGCGGCGGAGACGTCCGGCGCCGAGACGTTTCGGCCGAAACGCCGCCCGCAACGACGCGCACGAGGGTCCCGCGAAAGAGTTGCGCGCGCGCCGGCGTGCCCGGGCGAACGGTCGTCGCAAAGAACTTGCCGTCGGACCCGTCGAGGTCGTCCTCGTGAATGGTGCCGTCGCCGTACCGCAACGACACGTATGGCGTGTAGCTCGGCGTGCGTGCAAGGCCGCCGCCTCGGCGCAGCGCGGCAACCAGGACGGTCGCGGCGACGACGCGGCAGTCACCACCCGGTACGGCGGCAGCCGGCGGAGCCGCGCAGCTTCGATCGGTGCGAAACGCCCGCAGTGCCTCGCCGGCCTGCGGCGCGAGACCCCTTCCCGCCCAAATGAATCCCAGGCCGAGCGCGGTCAATCCGATGGCGAAGATGAGGCAGGCGCACCCGTTCAAACGAGCCGAACGCGACGCCGTCAACTCGCCGTTGCTCCCTTCGCGCCGATCGAGTGCGGCTACGCGCCGGCGGGCTGGGCGACCCAGCTTCGGAAATACGCGCGCGTCCTCGACGCCGCTCACGGTTTCCGCGACGCGGAGCGGACCGTATGCGTCGATCGCGACCGCCAGCTCATCGGTTGACGCTTTTCCCAACGACGCTTCAACCGCACCCGGCTGCGGACCGTGCGGCGCGCCGGCGGCATGCAGCGTGACCGACTGCTCCTCGATGCCGCGCCGCGACATGAAATTCCCCGACGCGTAGTAGATGATCTCGTCGCAGTCGACCGACGAGTGATTGTACGGCGCCGGAACGGCGAGCGGATGATAGTCGAACATGCGCGGCGCGAACAGGATGAACGCCGCGCCCGGCGCGTCCCAGATCTGGTGCGACGAAGGGGGCTGGTGCAGCTTGCCGGTGATCGGCGCGTACTCGCCGGCGTTGAAGGCGAACGGATAGCAGTACCCGTCCCAGCCGACGACATCGAACGGATGGTTCGCGACGACGTACTTCGCGTGCCGGCCCTTGGCGGTGATGCGGACGTCGAACTCGCCGACCGCGTCGACCGGATCCTGCAGCACCGGCGCGCGGAAGTCACGTTCGTAGTACGGCGCGTGCTCGGCCAGCTGCCCGAAGTCGTTGCGAAACTTGCGCGGAATCGTGATCTGTCCCGACGACTCCGCGACGAACAAGGCGGTCGGCGCGCGCGGCTGAAGGCGATACGTCGTCCCCATCGGCACGTAGAGATAGTCGTGCGCGCGGTACTCGAGCACGCCGAACGACGATTCGAGCACGCCGTCGCCGGCCTGCACGAACAGCATCTCGTCGCCGCTGGCGTTGCGGAAGAAATACTCCATCGGCTCGGTCACGACGGCCGTCGACAGCACGATGTCGTCGTTGCCGACGAGCGGCACGCGCGCATCGACGGCGTCGCCCGCTTTGGCGATTCGCCCGGTGAACCAGTGCCGGTTGCGCACCGGATCGTTGGGCAGGAAGCGAACCATCGGGCGGTCCCACGGCCGCACGTCGAGGGTCGCGGTCGGCGGTCGCAAGTGATACGCGAGCGAGTACACGCTCTCGAACCCCTTGGTCGACATCAGCTCTTCGGCGTAGAGGCCGCCGTCGGGCGAGCGAAACTGCGTGTGCCGCTTCTCCGGCAGCCGGCCCTGACGGGCGTAAAAGGCCATGCCAAAGTTTTCCCCGAGCGGAGCGGGGAACCTCGGTCGGCGAACGCCCGCGTGTGGACGCGCCGCACGACGACCGCACGGAGCTCCTGCTCGCGCTCGGACGTGGGTTGCATCAGGCCGGACTGGCCACCGACTCGCTCGAGCTGACGCTGCGCGGCGTCGCGGCCTCTTGCGGCGTCGCGCTCGAGGTCAACGCGCTGCCGACCAGCCTGACCTTGGCCATCGGCCCTCCGTTCGAACAGCGGCTCATCATCCTGCGGCTCGAGCCCGGGAAGCTGCACCTGCGCAAGCTCGCGCTGCTCGAAGGGGTCGTCGCCGCGCTGCGACGCGGACGCGAACCGGGCCTCGCCTTGGCCGACGTTGCTCGAATCGACACCGTCGTCCAGCCCGATCCGCCGGCGTTGTCGATTGCCGCCTACACGCTGCTGTCCTGCGGCGCCGCCGTGCTGCTGGGAGGCGCCGTGCACGAAGTCGTCGTCGCCGGCTTGGACGGCATCGCGATCGGGGCGATCGCCGCCGTCGCGCAGCGGTCGCGGCGGGTCGACCGCGTCTTCGAGATCTCCGCCGCCTTCATCGCGACGGTGATCGTCGGCCTATGGGAGCATTTCGTCGGCCCGATCGCGCTGTACGTCGCGATCGTCGCCGGGGTGGTGCAGCTGTTGCCCGGATACTCGCTCACCACCGCGCTCAACGAGCTGGCGAACCGGAATCTCGTGTCGGGAACGGCACGGCTGGGCGGCGTGTTGGTCACGCTGCTCTCGCTGGGATGCGGTTTCGCGCTCGGCGCCGGCCTGAGCGGAAACGCGATCTTGCACGGGCCCAAGCTTAGCGCGGGCGGCTTCACGACGCCGCTCTCGACGTCGATCGCGTCGGTCCTCATGGCGCTTGGGATCGCGCTGATCCTGCACGCGCGCTATCGCGACCTGGGGTGGATCGTCGCGTCGTGTGTCCTCACGATCGCGCTCGCGCGCTTTTTCCCGACGCTGGGGATCACCGAGGCCAGCCCGTTCGCGACGGCGTTCACGATGGGCTTGGCGACGAACCTCGCCGCGCGCTACATGCGGATCCCGCAGACCGTCGTGCTCGTCCCCGCGCTGCTCGTGCTGGTCCCGGGTTCGATTTCCTACGAGAGCCTGCTCGCGGTCTTTCAGCCCGATTCGACCGACGCCGTGTCGCTGGCGGCGCGCGCGCTGTTGTCCGCGATCCTCATCGTGGCGGGTTTCCTGGCCTCCCAACTCATCGCGCCGCGGCCGGGACGGGTCGCCGCCTGAACTGCCGGGGCCGGGCTGTACGCGCAGCGACCGACCGGGTACGATGACCCAATCATGCCGTATCTGCGCCTGTCCTCGCTCCCGCTCGACGAAGCGACCAAACGTCACCTCGCCGACGAGCTCACGGCGACGGTGCTCGACGTCCTCACCGGGGAGAAGCCGGAATGGACGAGCGTTCACTTCACGCCGTTCGAGCCGAGTGATTTTGCGATCGCCGGCCGGTTGGTCGTCGACGGTGGAATCGTCGACACGCACTTGGAGATCAGCGCGCCGGGCGTCGACGAGAAGAGCTGGCACGCGTTGCGCAACCGGCTGACCGACGTGCTCGTCGAGGCGCTGGCGATCCCCGACAGCGAACGCTGGCACGTCAACGTGAAGCTCAACCAATACGACCCGCACTCGTTCGCGCTCGCCGGCAACCCGGCCGACGAGCTCGACGACGACGGCGGCCTCGAACAACCCTCGCGGCGCAAGTCCGGCGCGCTGAGCCCCGTCCTCTTGATCGGCTTCGTTCTGGGCGCGATCGGCGCATACCAGTGGCTCACCGCGCGCATCAACTCCGACGCCACGGTCGACGTTGCCGCACCGAATCCTCCGAGCGCGCCGCCGTCCGCCGGCAGCCCTGCCGCCGACGCCGCCCGCGGCGACAAAGCGGAGTTTTCACACCAAGCTGACGAAGGCGCCAGTCCGCCCGCCGAATACTGACCTACGAGCAGCGGCCGCAGGCCGCGGATCGTAGGGACGGGCGCACACGGACCGGGGGGTCGGCCATCACAACGTCTTTGAGCAACGTTCGCGTTGTCGCGCGTGCTGCGCGGCGTTTCGCCGCGCGGCTTCTCGCCTGTTGCGCCATCGCAGCCGGCGGGTGCGGCGGCGGCGGCGGCTCGGCGCTCGGCGCGGTCGCCGCACCGGTGCCCTCCTCCCCGATCGCGGCATCGACCGGCGCGTGGACGTGGATCGACGTCCCCGAGTCGACTTGCGACGACGGCTCCGCGACGGGCTTCGGCGTCAATCCGGGAACCGGGCCCGACCTCGTCGTCTACTTCAACGGCGGCGGCGCATGCTGGGACGCGACGACCTGCCTGGTCGAACATTTTGCGGCGCACGGCCCGTACGGAAAGACTCAATTCGTCGCATCGCTGCCGAGCTTGAAGGGTTCGATCCTCGATCGCTCGCTCGGCAGCAATCCCTTCGCGACGGCGACGCTCGTCGACATACCGTACTGCACCGGCGATCTCCACGCCGGCAACAACATCGCGTCGTACGTCGAAGCGAACGGCACCACGTACCGCTATCACCACACCGGCCACGCGAACGCCCTCGCCTTTCTGGCTCGCATCGCGGCGACGTGGCCGTCCCCCCGTAAGCTCATCGTGGTCGGCTCCAGCGCGGGCGGATACGGCGCCCTCATGAACTACGACACGTTCCGCTCGCGTCTCCAGGCCGGCGCCGCGTATTTGATCGACGACTCCGGACCGCCGCTCCCCAACGGATCGCTGGCTGCGCCCATCTTGTCGGACTTGTACGCGAACTGGAATCTCGGCGCGCTGCTCGATCCGCTGTGCAATTGCCGCGACGGTTTCGAACCGCTGATGTCGACGCTCGTTCAGCGGTATCCCAACGATCGCATGTCGCTGCTCTCGAGCGAGCAGGACGCGGTGATCGCGGCGTACTTCGAAATCTCCGCGACGCAGTTCCAGTTAGCGCTCGACCAGATAACCGTCGAGATCCTCAAACCGTCGGCGAACGGCCGTTACTTCTTGGTCCCCGGCAAGACGCACGACATGCTGAGCAATCCGGCATCGTATACCGAAAACGTTCCGCTCGTCACGTGGCTCAACCAGCAAGTCATCAACGACCCCCTCTGGATCAACGAATTGCCGCAGTAGCGGCCGGTCGAAGCCGTGCCGCTCCACCCGTCGTAGCCGGTCGCCTGGCACTGCCCCGCGCGTGGTTAGGGAAATCCCCCATTGACCCGACCGGCGGAACGCGATATCCATGAAGCACGGGCCAGCTCGCTCTTTCGAAGGGATGAGGCATGCGTGGTCGGTTCGCCGTCCTGATGGTGCTGTTCGTGGGCGCGCACGGCTGCAGCCGGCTGCAGCGGAAGCGGCGGCACGGCCGCCTCGATCGCCGTCCCCGTCGCCACGCCGACTGCCACGCCCTCGGCCGGACCGAGTCCGACGCCGAGCCCGCGCGGGTCGACCAGCCCCGGTGTGAGCCCGAGCCCCACTGCCAGCCCGACCCCGAGCCCGACCCCGACCGCGCACCCCAGCGCGACCCCGACTCCGACGCCAAGACCGACCCCCACCCCGACGCCGTCACCTTCACCGGCTGGGAGCCCGATCGTTGCCCCGACGAACACGTGGAGCTGGATCAGCATCCTGACCATGCACTGCAACGACGGGTCGACTACGGGGATCGGGGTCAACCCCGGCACCGGGCCGGACGTCGTGGTCTACTTCGAAGGCGGCGGGCTCTGCTGGAACCCGTTGACGTGCCTGACGCTGCACACCGCAACGACCGGCCCGTTCGGGCAATCTGAATTCGCCGCGCTCGTCCCGCAATTGAGCGGTTCGATCCTCGATCGCAGTCTCGCGGGCAATCCGTTCGCGACGGCTTCACTGGTGTTCGTTCCGTATTGCACCGGCGATCTGCACGGCGGCGACAACGTCGCGTCGTACACGACCTCTTCCGGTGCCGCGCAAGCGTACGATCACGTCGGACACGCCAACGTCGCGGCGTTCCTGCCGCGTATCGCGGCGACGTGGCCGGCACCGCGCAAGCTCACGATCGCCGGCTCCGATGCCGGCGGGTACGGTGCGCTTTTCAACTACGCGACGATTCGCGCCGGATTCCATGCCGGCGAGACCTACCTCATCGATGATTCCGGACCGCCGTTGCCGAACGGCGTGATCCCGTCGGGCCAGCTCGCGCTGATGTTTTCCAACTGGAACCTCGGGGCGTTACTGGATCCGCAATGCTCCTGTCGCAACGGCTTCGAGCCGGCGCTCCAAGCGCTGACGCAGCGCTACCCGAGCGACCGCCTCTCGCTGCTCTCGTACGAACAGGACAGCGTGATCGCGACGTCCTACGGGCTGAGCGCGGCGCAGTTCCAGACCGATCTCAATGCGACCGCGACCGGCGCGATCGTCCCGGCGGCCAACGCGCGTTCGTTCTTCCTCGCGGGGAGTAGCCACGTCATGCTCTTCGCGCCCGGAAGCTTGAGCCAAGGCGTCACGCTCACGACCTGGCTGAACGAGCAAATCGGCGACTCCGCGACATGGACGTCGGAAGCTCCGCCCTAAAGCCGGCTCACAAAAACAACGAGCCCGCTCGATCGTTCGATCGGCGGGCTCGTTGCTACGGATTATCTGGCGGCGTCCTACTCTCGAGGGACCCTGCGGTCCGACTACCATCGGCGCTGGCGGGCTTAACTGCCGTGTTCGGGATGGGAACGGGTGGGACCCCGCCGCCATGACCGCCAGAAACTTGATCCGCACCGCGACGCCGAGCCGGAGCTCGAGGCAAGTCGCGGGCGAAAGCTGCACAGAGAAGAACTTCCATGGACCAAACGATTGCGTTCGTATTTGTAGCGTTCTTATTAAGTGTCCGGGCGATTAGTACCGGTCAGCTCCAGCGATTGCTCGCCTTCCACCCCCGGCCTATCAACGTGGTAGTCTCCCACGACCCTTCACTCTTCCGAGATTGAGATCTCATCTTGAAGTCAGTTTCACGCTTATATGCTTTCAGCGTTTATCTGATCCGAACGTAGCTACCCGGCTATGCTCCTGGCGGAACAACCGGTTCACCAGAGGTTCGTTCAACCCGGTCCTCTCGTACTAGGGTCGACACTCCTCAAATCTCCTACGCCCACGGCGGATAGGGACCGAACTGTCTCACGACGTTCTGAACCCAGATCGCGTACCGCTTTAATGGGCGAACAGCCCAACCCTTGGGACCTACTACAGCCCCAGGATGCGACGATCCGACATCGAGGTGCCAAACCTCCCCGTCGATGTGGCGATCTGCAATCACTTGCAGCGCAGACTATACCTTCATCTCTTTCGAGAGCATTGCGTATTATGAACGCGATAGATTTACGCCGTTGCCGGCGCAGCACGTCCATCCCACACTTTCGTGTGAAGTCGTTACAGGGAACAACCACGAGGCGTGCCCGTTACGGGTTTAGCCCGTCGATCGCTCGACGGTGATTGTTCTTCCCTCGGTATTGCCCGCGACGTTCGCGGGTTCCACCGATATGAGCAATGAGTTTGCCGCGCAATCACTTGCGCGGAGAGCCCAAATTGACTCTTGGGGGAGATAAGCCTGTTATCCCCAGAGTAGCTTTTATCCGATAAGCGACGGCCCTTCCATTCGGTACCGCCGGATCACTTAGCCCTGCTTTCGCACCTGCTCGGCCTGTCCGCCTCGCAGTCAAGCTCCCTTTTGCCTATGCACTCAACGAACGGGTTCTGACCGTTCTGAGGGAACCTTTGGGCGCCTCCGTTACTCTTTAGGAGGCGACCGCCCCAGTCAAACTGCCCACCTGACGCTGTCTCCCAGCCGGATCACGGCTGTAGGTTAGAATCCCAAGATTTTCAGGGTGGTATCCCAAGGTTGCCTCCCCGTAAGCTAGCGCCCACGGATCATCGGCTCCCACCTATCCTGTACAGAAAATCTCAAGACCCAACATCAGGATACAGTAAAGCTTCATGGGGTCTTTCCGTCCTGCCGCGGGTAACCAGCATCTTCACTGGTACTGCAATTTCGCCGGGACCCCCATCGAGACAGTGCCCAAGTCGTTACTCCATTCGTGCAGGTCGGAACTTACCCGACAAGGAATTTCGCTCAGTTTACTCCGGCGCTTTCACGTCGGACTGGACTCTATCTTCATCCGAATCTAGTAACTCCGACAATCGCGGACGATTGCCGGTATTCATCGAAGCTGCCAGCTTCGCTATGTCGCGCAGTCCGTCGGCGGTCAAATGCCGGCGCTCGTCCATCAAACGAAGGACGTCGGAGAATTTCAGCGCATCGACGCGCTTCTTCGTTCGCAACTGGTGTTGCTCGAAGAATCGCGCGATCTCGCGGAGATGCTCGATGCGGCGCACCCGGTACTCCCATCGTTCGCCGTGATTTCGACACACGCGTCCGAAGCCGAAAAACCGCTTCAGGGCATGTAAGACGTCGAGATCGCGACCATGTTGAACGACGCGAAATTCCGGAATGACCTGCATCCCGATTGTGACCGTCGGGTTTCGCTGGATTCCGACGAAGAAGCATCCTTCTCCGTCGACGAATCCGACCACCCAATCCGGACTGAGTTCCATTGCGACTGCCAGCTCCTTATTCGAACCGGATGCCTGGCGTATCGTCTCTGAGGATCCCCGATCGCTCGGGTTTCCTGCGGATTATCCAATCCCGGACCATTGTTACTGGATCGCACGCGATCCGAGTAGGCCGGGCTCTAAGGACGTTCCCGCATATAGCCAGGTATGAACCCGTGCGTTACCGCACGGGGAGGCAACGTGTTGTCACCTTAGGACGGTTATAGTTACCGCCGCCGTTTACTGGGGCTTCAATTCAAAGCTTCGCTTGCGCTAACCTCTCCTTTTAACCTTCCAGCACCGGGCAGGAGTCAGCCCCTATACGTCCGCTTTCGCGTTCGCAGAGACCTGTGTTTTTGTTAAACAGTCGCTTGGGCCTATTCACTGCGACCCCCACCGGCTTTCGTCGTAAAGACTAGACCAACAGGGGCACCCCTTCTCCCAAAGTTACGGGGTTAATTTGCCGAGTTCCTTAACAGGGGTTCTCCCGTCGCCTTAGCATGCTCTGCCAGTCTACCTGTGTCGGTGTACGGTACGGGCACCTATGCCATCGCTAGAGACTTTTCTTGGCAGCGTGGAGTCAATCACTTCGACCCGTAAAGGGTCTCGCACTCGCATCTCGGAGTTGCCAGACGGATTTTCCTATCTGACCCCCTACCTGCTTCGACGCACACATCCGATGGTGCGCTGACCTATCCTCCTGCGTCATCCCTTCACTTCATAGACTCTCGTGACTGATGGCACGGTCGCGGGTCTTTTCGCCGATCGCGTCGTTGCCGCCGCGCTCGTGTACCGAAGTACACTTCGCGCGCCGGCGCCTAGCGCTCGACGAAAATCCCTCGCGAGACGCTCGGCACGAGCGTGAGCTCGAGCTTTGCGGCTCCGAGGTGGATCCTTGGATCGTGACATGAGTTCGCGAGAGTCTAAACTGACGTCGGTGGTAGCCGAATATGAACGGCTTGGCCATCGCCTACGCTTCTCAGCCTCGGCTTAGGACCCGACTCACCCTGAGACGATTGACGTAGCTCAGGAAACCTTAGACTTCCGGCGTGCGGGGTTCTCACCCGCATTTCTCGCTACTTATACCTGCATTCGCACTTGTCGTTCGTCCACCAGTCCTCACGGTCTGGCTTCAGCCTACGCGACAACGCTCCCCTACCGATGTTTGCACATCCCATAGCTTCGGTTCGATGCTTGAGCCCCG
>CAVRQP010000001.1:0-563014 GCA_963723445.1 Vulcanimicrobiota bacterium | reverse complement strand
GTTTGAAATCGCCCGCGTTTGTAGCCCTCGATACTATGGGCAACTTGTTCGTGACCGATACTACTGCACAATCCCGACCTGTTATTTATCGTTTCGCACCTGGATCGAACGGAAACGCAAGCCCGACCCTTTCGATTTTCGTGAATTCCCTGTCCGCCGACTTTGAGATTATCGTCGACCTTAATCAAGACATTGACGTGTTCAGCTTACGGCGCGACGGTTTATACGTTCGCGCAAGCCGCGAGCAATAATCCGGTACGGACTATTGCGGGAGGGGCGACAACGCTGACGAGTGGATATGGTCTTGCGGTAGACTCTACCAGGGGCGCTGTATGTCGTAAATGACTCGCCTGACGAAGTCGCAATATTCGCTGCTGGCACCAACGGCAATGTTGCGCCGTCGCGACTAATCGCGGGCTCAGCGACAAAATTGAGCTTCCCGTACGGCATCGCTCTCGATGTCCAGGGTAATATGTATGTTACGAACATCGGCACTAGCGCCATAACAGTATTCGCGAGCGGATCAACGGGAAATGTCGCGCAGTTACACAATTAGTGGATCATTGACTACTCTAATACGAGCGGACAGATTACGGGTATCGCAATTAACGGGGCGGGTGTGCCGCGTCGGAAAATCTAAAGGTGCGGGAACCGTAGGGCCAGTCAGTGGTGTTTGCCCGGGCGCTAACGGCAACATAGCGCCTGTTCAGGTAATATCAGGTCCTCTCAGCCACCTCAGTAATCCCGCCGGAATTGCCGTCCGCTAGTTCATTTTAGCGTTAATCCAACATAAGGTCGTGGTCGGGTAAACTTTGTGCCCTTCGTAGAGCCAAGAGCGCGAGTCGCTGACCTGCGCCTCGTGCGGCGCCGCGAAAAGTCGGCGTGACGAGGGCTGCCGAAACTGCGCGCTGTACGTCCGCGAGGAGCGTCTAGTGCAAATGAGTAGACCCGATCTTTCGCGCGCAAGAGCGCAACTCTTCGACGCTGAGCATCGGTCAACCCGGGCCATTGTACCCATGCGCGATGATGCCATCAGCGGACATCAAAGGTCGCATTCAGGTCGTCTCGCGCGATTTTGTACACGAAGGTCGCGTTGATCGAGCCCCTATAATCTGCTCCATGGAGAATTGTGGAATCCCGGCCTTTGACGCCGAAGGAGCCCACATGCGGAAATCCCGCTTCACCGAAACCCAGATCGTCGCGATCCTCAAAGACCAGGACGCCGGCGTACCGACGGCCGAGCTCGCGAGGCGCCACGGCGTCCATCCGAACACGCTGCGCACATGGCGAGCGAAGTACGGCGGGATGGAGTCCAGCGACATCGCGCGGCTCAAGCAGCTCGAGGAAGACAACTTACGGCTGCGGCGGATCGTCACCGATCTCACGCTCGACCTCGACGCCGTCAAGAACGTCCTCGCAAAAAACTACCCAGGCCCTCGCTACGGAAAGACGCGGTGAGGGCCTTGCAGGCCGAAGGGCGCAGCGAGCGACGCGCCTGCGAACTCGCGGGATGTCCTCGTGCGACGGTGCGGTATCGCGTGCGGCGAGCGGACGATGCATATTTGCGGGAACGAATGAACGCGATCGCTTCGGAGCGGCGACGATTCGGCTATCGAAAGATCGGGATCTTGCTGCGACGCGAGGGCCTGCTTGTCAATCACAAGCGCATCTACCGCGTGTACCGAGAAGAAGGCTTGGCGGTGCTGAGGCGTCGCAAACGGCACGTCCGTGTCGCACGCGGCAATACGCCGCCACCGGTTACACTCCCGAACGAGCGGTGGTCGGTCGATTTCATTTCAGATACCTTCGCCAACGGACGAGCGATGCGAGTTATGACGATGGTTGACGACTGCACGCACGAGGGCTTGGCGGTCGAGCCGGCGTTCTCGTTCCCGAGTCTGGCCGTGATTCGTGTGCTCGAGGCCGTCGCGATCGAGCGTGGAGCCTTCCTCGGATTCTGAAGTTTGACAACCGGCCGGAGTTTACGAGCCACGCGATGTTGCGCTGGGCCGCCCAGCGCGGCATCGAGCTGCACTTCATCGACCCCGGCAAACCGATGCAGAATGGAAGCGTCGAGAGCTTCAACGCACGCGCTCGCGATGAGTTCTTCAATGAGCACGTCTTCACGAACCTCGCCCAAGCGCAGTCCGCGTCCAACAATTGGCTCATCGATTTCAACGACGTCCGACCTCACCAGACCCTGCGCTACCGGACCCCGACCGAGTACGCCGGCACGTTCGCCGAGTGGGTCTTCTCCCAAGTTCTTACACCGCGGAAAACTAGAAAAAGTACGGCGAACTCCCACCCATCGGAGGTTCGCCCCGTGCGCAAGTCCCGCTATTCGGATGAACAGATCGCCCAGGTCCTACGGCAGGCCGAACTCGGCACGCCGATCGCCGAGCTCACTCGCAAGCTCGGCATCTCGGAAGCAACGTTCTACGTCTGGAAGAAGCGCTTTGGCAAGCTCGGTACGCCGGAGATACGCGAGTTACGTCAGCTGCGCGACGAGAACACCAAGCTCAAGCAGGTCGTCGCCGATCTGACCCTGGATCGGGCAGTCTTGCAGGACGTCCTCAAAAAAAAGTGGTGAGGCGCATTCGCCGGCTCGCCGTGCTGCCGCAAGTGCTCAAAGCCTGGCAGCTCAGCGAACGTCGCGCATGCGCGATCTTGGACGTGAACCGGAAGATGCTGCACTACCGGTCCGTCAAGACGGACGATCCGGTGCTTCGCAGGCGCATCAAAGAGATCGCGGCGAACCGGATCCGATATGGATACAACCGCATCGCGGTCCTCTTGCGTCGCGAGGGCTGGCTCGTCAACGTCAAGCGCGTGCGGCGAATCTATCGTGAGGAAAACCTGACGATTCGGACGCGACCGCCCAAGCGACGCCGAGCAGCCAGTGTACGCGAAGACCGGGTCGTGCCGACCGCGCCGAACCAGAGTTGGGCGATGGACTTCATGCACGACGTGCTTACCGACGGCACAAAGATCCGGTTGTTGACCATAGTCGATACCTTTAGCCGCGAGAGCCTGGCACTCGAGGTCGATTTCCACTTCAAGTCGGGGCAGGTCGTCGAGGTGTTGCGGCGGCTTGCCGGCGAGCGTGGCACGCCCGATCGCATCCACTGCGATAACGGCCCTGAGTTCGTATCTCTGCAACTCGATCAGTGGGCCTACTGGACGCATGTGAAGCTCGACTTCTCACGGCCTGGACGCCCGTCAGACAATGCTTTTTGCGAGTCATTCAATAACCGTGTGCGCCAGGAGCTACTCAATCCGAATTGGTTCACCTCGCTCGCCGACGTTCGCGTTCAAGCCGCGGCTTGGCGGCGCGACTACAACGCTAATCATCCTCACAGCTCGCTGGGCAATCTCGCCCCCGAAGAGTTCGCCCGGCGCGCAAAGAATATCACTCAAAACGCCGTCTTTTCTGGAGTCCTCGCGGAGTAAGATCGGGAGAAGACCCCGAGTCCATCACTTCACAATTTCCCGCGGCGTAGGGTCGGGGGCTTGATCAGAGGAGCGGGTGGGATTTGAACCCACGGAACCCTCTCAGGTTCTCACGATTTCAAGTCGCGCGCCTTCAACCGGACTCAGCCACCGCTCCCGTTAGGTGCTCATACTTTGCCGCCGTCTAGGCTCCCTGGTAGCGAGACAGGGAGCGGCTCGGGGGCGTGGGTCCGCGTCGCATCAAGGATCCCTCCCCCGCTCCTGTGCAAAGACATAGGGCGAAGGTGCTCAGAGCGGTATACAGCGGGGAGCAAGAAGACGGCAAAAAGGCCGGTAGCTGAAGCAGTCGCGCTTCCACCGGGGAATTCCGAGCCGCACCCGTCTTGAAAACCGCTGGCCCTTCGCGGGGCTCGTGGGTTCGAATCCCCACTCTCTCCCTGAAGTTTTACGGGATAGTCGATATGGCGGGGCGAAATCACGCCCTCCGCTTTGCGCCGCCAAACTCCGGCCGCCCCATAGCCTTTCGCGCTTTGACGCGTCCCGCACGGCCAGTCACTCGGTGATGCGATGGTCTTGCTGCGTGAATTGGCACCCGGCTTTCCCAGCGAGAAAGCACTTGTTCCATGAAGTCCTATAGTTCAAGTTTGTCGTTCTCATCGACCACTCTTACCTCATCTACCACGTCTACGATCAGCTTGGTGCATCCGCGCCACGGAGAAACGGCCAGTTCGTCGCCAGCCCGCGAATACTTAGCGCCGTATAGAATGAAATCGTTCACTCAAAATCTAATGCGAGTCGGAGCGGTAAGCATTTCCTCTGATTATTTCCGGCAAGTCGGCTGCAAAGACGAGCATCCGAAACGGACAACCTATATTTCTCGTCGACGCTCCTCGGCACGTCTGGCCAACGTTCTGCGCGGACCTGTTTATGGAGGTCCGCCGCCAGACTATGTGCCACCCCGTTAACTTGAAACTCATCTCGTGGAAGCACCCGAACATTCTTCATGGCTCCCTTGATGACATTCATCCCGTTTTCTCTGGTGATTGGCTTATTGAATTTAACCTTCGACGTCTTCACCTCGGCGATAATACAATCGGTTAGGCCTGGTTCTGAGAGAACAAGATTCGAATCGTTCGGTAGTGGTCGTCCGTCTAACAGGACTTCCTCTTGTTCAGGCATGCGAATTGCAAGCACGTCGGACTCCGAAATCAGTCCGGAATCTTGAACCCGTGCCATGTGATGGAGGTAGTTGCCTAGGCAGAAATATCCGTTCAGGCGAAGGTAAAAGCGTAGCCAAGGCTTCCTGGATTTCGGTGCGGTGAGGGTCATCATTCTTAATGGGATTCATCGTTTTGCGCCAGTTACCGTGACTCGTAAGCGCAGCATGCGCTGCACAAACCCCAGCAGTTCTGTGTCATTGATGCTCTCGCTGGCCCACGCCGGATTGGTATCATGATGAAATTTGTTCGCGTACTCGATTAGGTCACCGAGCTCACTCGTGTCCGCGGCGTCCAAGAGTTGCTCAGGCGTTCCAACTCGTTGCTCGCAAAGATTCAAAAAGGTTCCGAGGTGCCGCCCCGGAGGGAACTGTGCAGGGTATGCCACTCGCAGAAACGCCTCAATATGCGGCCGTAGCGCTATGACGACGTCGCGTCCGTCCACGGAGCTTGCGGCCTCCATAACTTCAGAGAAGAGCGCGTAGCGCCGATCGTGCACGGTGGTCGACTTTGCGCGTCACGTCCCACTGTTGGATGGTCGAAGCGTCGCCGCTACGCACTACTTCGAGTGCGCCGCGGTCGTTGCGATCTGCCCCTTCCCAAACCCCACAGGCGAACGACTTGTCGTGCGATAAAACAACCACTTGCTTCGCTCTTCCGGCGATCCGACGCACCTCTTGCACCGTTGCCAACTGTCGGTGTTCATCGAGGCTTGTAATCGGATCATCCATAATAACGAGCCGTTCGCTGAGATTCGGATCTTGATCGAGCGACGCGAAAAGAAAGCCAGCGCGAGTGTACTCCGATCGCCAGCGCTTAACGTATTCCGAAATGATGGGTTGCCGGCTTGCTCAGGCCCGCCGACTGGCACTGGCTCGCTGTTAATGACGACGTTGTACGTGCACGATGACCCGCTTCTGGTGTTGGTGGACGCGACGCTGCCGACACGAAAGCCTGCATTGAAGTGCTGCAAATAAAGATTGATCGCCGTTTCGTAGGCGGGAAACACGGTTCGGCGGTAAGAGTCCAATGCAGCCCGCGCGTCGTCCCTTGCTTTCTCAGTTGTTGCCTTGGCGGCTTTTTCAGCCGATATAGGAGGATCGCAGGCAGAAACGACATCCTCCCTAAAAAGCGCTTGTGCAAACATACCGCGAAGCTCTCGCGCTCTTCCGCCTTCACCCCGAACCCAAGAGCCTTCGACCGGACGGTCTACCCTGCGATGAACTGCACAAGGACTGCGCAGGGCTCTTGCAACGTCGCGCGGCGTTCGTTCCCCTGGCGCCATCGAATACGTCAGCAAGGAGATGAACGAACTCGACGGTGTCTTGGGTGGCGTCGTGCACGACGAGGATGAGATCGTCACGCGGTATCGCGATCCTCGCCGCGCGTCGTTCGATCAGATCCCGTGTTTTGCTCCGCGCGATCCCGAAGCGTGACTTGATGATGCTTACTGGTTTATCCGAGCGATGCATCGAACGAGCCCGGCGCGGTAACGGAGCGCCTCATCCGCGCAACCAAGCGCGTCTTCTGCAGGCGGTCATCATCCATTTTTCGGATCATCCCCTACCGACGTTCGCGGCGATTGAGCGACTCGACCCGGAAGGCATAGCGGCCGAGATTCGTGCCGGCGCGAAAAGCCTCGCCTCCGGTCTCGCCCATGGGGTGCTCGTTGACGAACTTACCGCACGTGCCCGCGAAGACGTCCGCGCGGCCTACGCCGAGCGTCTCCAAGCCTCAATCGGACTACTGGGCCTGTAGCGACCTCCCCAGTACCCAGGCGGCCCCACCCGACTGGGAAGGCGCTGCAGGTCGAGGCCAGAGGGTGCCAGCCAGCGTATAGCTGACCGAGAACCCCGCAAAAGCTACGGCGGTACAATCATGTCGGTAGAGGACTATCTCGAACCGGAAGCACGGGCTCGGCTAAACATCGATCGCCAGCTTGATGTTGCGGCTGGATTGTCCAGGATTACAAGAAGCTGAACCTCGGCGCCGGCCGTGGCGTCGCTGTGCGGGAATTCAAGATGGCCGACGGCTACGAGTCCACCGACTATCTGCTGTTCGTCGATCGCAAAGCCGTCGGTGTGATTGAGGCCAAGAAGGCGGGGGCCACACTGACGGGCGTGGAGTGGCAGTCTGCCAAGTACACGTCCCGGCTACCCGACGGCGTCTTGCCTTTGTTAAACCTCTTCCGTTCGCTTTCGAGTCCACCGGCATCGAGACGCGTTTTACAAATGGTTTCGATATCGATCCAGCTAGCCGTCCCGTCTTTACGTTTTATCGCCCTGAGACTTTTGCTGAAATCGCTCAAGAGCGTAAGACCTTGCGCGCAGGAGTTCGCGATCTGCCGACGCTCAAGCCCGAAGTGCTCTGGCCCGCTCAGGCTGAGGCGATTCGGAATCTGGAGGAATCACTTAAGCACGGGCGGCCTCGCGCACTCATTCAAATGGCGACGGGCTCGGGGAAGACATTCACGGCGGCAAACGTCGCTTATCGTCTAATCAAGTACGGCGGCGCTCGTCGGTCCTTTTTCTGGTCGACCGAGCAAATCTCGGTCGACAACGCGCAAAGAATTTCAAGCATTTTCAACGCCAGACGACGGCCGAAAGTTCACCGAACTCTACAACGTTCAGCATCTTGCATCGAACCGCGTCGACATGGTCTCGCGAGTCGTTATCTCGACCATTCAGCGCCTGTATTCAATCCTTAAGGGCGAGCCAGAATTCGCAGAGGAATTGGACGAGGAGTCCGCTTACGATCTGCAACCCGCAAAGCCCGTCGATGTCGCCTACAATCCGAGAGTTCCGATCGAAACCTTCGACGTCATCATCGTCGACGAATGCCATCGTTCGATCTATGGCGTCTGGCGGCAAGTCCTTGAATACTTCGATGCCTTTATGATTGGTCTAACTGCGACGCCCGGGAAGCAGACCTTTGGCTTCTTCAGTCGCAACCTTGTGATGGAGTACAGCCATGAGCGGGCCGTCGCAGACAAGGTGAATGTCGACTTTGATGTTTTCCGAATCTCGACCAAGATCACTGAAAGCGGCTCCACGGTTGACGCCGGACTCGTGACACAGTTCCGCGATCGTCAGACGCGGGCAGTACGCCTTGAGAAGCTGGACGACGATATCACGTACCCTTCCGAGGAGCTAGATCGAAAGGTCGTCGCGAAGGATCAGATACGGACGATCATCCGCGCATTTCGCGACAATCTGCCGCGATTGTTCGAAGGCCGTACGCACGTCCAAAGACCTTAATCTTTGCGAAGGACGATCCATGCCGACGATATCGTCCAGATCGTCCGTGAGGAGTTCGGCAAGGGCAACGACTTCGCGGCAAAGATCACGTACAAATCGGGATCACAAGGCCAGAAGCCTGAACAGCTCCTTCAGGACTTCCGCAACACCTATAATCCGCGCATCGCCGTAACGGTTGATATGATCGCTACCGGGACCGACGTCAAGCCCATCGAGTGTGTGTTCTTCATGCGGATGGTTCGTTCGCGGCAGTACTTTGAGCAAATGAAAGGCCGCGGCGTTCGCGTGATCGACCCAACCGATTTGCAGGGAGTAACGCCTGACGCTAAGGTCAAGGATAGATTTGTCATCGTCGATGCGATCGGGGTGACGGAGGCGGACCTTCACGATACGGTTCCGATGGAGTGCAAGCCCAACGTCTCCTTCGAGAAGCTCTTGCACAACCTCGCCCTGGGTAACCGTGAGCCGGAGCTTATCTCGTCCATCGTCTCACGAATTGCCCGACTAAATCTTCGGCTCACGAAAGGCGACCGCGAGCAGTTGGAAGCGACGGCCGGGCTTTCGCTGACGGCCTTAACGGACGGCATCGTCGATGCCACGGACCCCGATCGTCAATATGCAGTTGCGCGGGAGACGACCGGTGTAGCCGAGCCCACACCTGCCGACGTCCGCGCTGTCGCTGAAAGAATGATCGAGGAAGCTGTACGACCACTTGCGGATATCCTGACTTTCGCTCGAAACTCGCAGAACTACGCCGTAGCTACGATCAGGTCATAGACGAGACATCTGCCGATGTTGTTACTGTTGCGGGGTACTCGATCGACGCAGCAGATAGGGCAAGACGCACCGTCGAGTCTTTTCATGCCTATATCGAGAAGCATAAAGATGAAATCGCGGCCCTGCAGATTCTTTACAGCCCACCGTATAAGTATCGCCTGACGTTCAAAGAGATCAAAGAACTTGCGAACGCCATTGGCCGCCCGCCGCACAGTTGGACGCCTGAGAGGCTCTGGGCGGCGTACGAAACTCTCGATCGATCAAAGGTTCGGGGTTCTGGCCCGCGGGTGCTCACCGACATTGTGCAACCGTGCGCTTCGCACTGCACCTAGAAAATGAGCTTGTACCGTTTCCGGAACGGGTGAATAAACTTTTTTCGGGATGGCTCCTACAGCAACAGCAAGCGGGCCGGACCTTTACGGCCGAGCAGATACAGTGGCTTGAACGCATCCGGGATCATATCGCCGCAAGTCTCGCCATTGCGCCTGATGACTTTCAGTATTCACCCTTTTCTCAGCACGGTGGTCTCGGTAAGGCGCACGAAGTCTTTGGGGATCAGCTCAATCCTCTGTTGGACGAACTTAACAAGGTATTGGCAGCTTGAGCAATACTCCATCGCATTGGGTGAGCGCGGCGCTGGGAGACGTCGCGATATGGGGCAGTGGCGGGACGCCGAAATCAACGGAACCCGCGTATTACGGGGGCGAAATACCATGGGCACTCAGCGGCGACCTTATCGACCTGCCGTCTGCCGAACCATCTTCATCAATCACTGAAGCCGGTCTCGCAAATTCCAGCGCTAGGATCGTTGAACCCGGTAGCGTGTTGATCGCAATGTACGGCGCTACTATTGGCAGGCTCGGCATCGCTATGAAGCCGATGGCTACGAACCAAGCTGTGGCATTTGCTCAACCGCTACCCGAGATAATAGAATCGCGTTTCCTGTTCTGGTATCTGCGCTCGCAGCGGGAGCAACTGATCGCCGCTGGAAAGGGCGCCGCGCAAAAGAACATCAGTCAAGCGCTACTCAAGACGTGGCCGATCACGGTCCCTTCTCTGGCTGAGCAGAGGCGGATCGTCGACGCTATTGAGGAGCAACTCTCACGCCTAGACGCCGCAGAAGCGTCGCTCGCCCGCGGTTCAGCGAGTTTGGCCATACTACGCGCGTCGCTATTTGCTGCCGCCTTTCACTTTAGACCGCAAAACGAACCAAGACTCCACAGGGCCCGCGAGGCAGAGCCATGGGAATTACCCGAGGGATGGGAATGGATGCCATTTAGCCACGTTGCAAACGTTGCGAGTAATCTTGTTGATCCGCGGGCCTATCAGAACGTTCCTCACATCGCGCCCAATCACATCGTGTCTGGTAGCGGACGATTACTCCCGTATACGACCGTTGCTGATGATAGGGTCACGAGCTCGAAGCACCTATTTAGTGCTGGTCAATTGCTGTATTCGAAAATCCGCCCATATCTAGCAAAGGCCACGATCGCAAAGTTCGCTGGCCTATGTAGCGCAGATATGTATCCAATTGACACGACTCTGCACGCGCCGTATTTGCTCTATTGGATGCTCTCGCCGATGTTCACTGAACTCGCCGCGGGTAAACAGGGCCGATCCGTGCTGCCAAAGGTCAATAAGGAGCAGTTATCGCGCCTCCCGGTTCCTGTCGCGCCCGAATCGTGGCAGCGCAGGCTTTCCGATGAACTGGACCGGGCCTTCTCCATTTGCGAGAAGCTAGCGCTAGAAACGGAGAATGCGAAAGCGCGGTCCATCAAGCTTCGACGAGGGATACTTCAGGCAGCATTTAGCGGACAACTTGCTCAGCAAAATACGAACAGTCGAGAGGGACGCGGGCGATTGATGAGCAGCCTCCCTTGAGCGATTCGTCTGCGCTGGTTGCGAAGCTCTGGAATTATTGCAACGTCCTGCGGGACGACGGGCTCTCGTATGGCGACTATTTGGAGCAGCTTACCTACCTGTTTTTCCTCAAGATGGCCGACGAACAGCCGCGAGAGCCGTTTAATCGGCCTTCGATCGTGCCCCTGGACTTGATTGGTCGTCGCTGTTGCGGCTCGATGGCGACGAATTTGAGGTCCATTACCGGCACTTCTGTCGGAACTCGGTAGACATCCGGCATGCTGGGCGTCATCTTTCGTAAGGCGCAGAACCGCGTTCAAGACCCGGCTAAACTCGTGACTCATCGTCGATCTGATCGACCCGAGCCTGGATGACCCTTGATGCGGACGTGAAAGGCGACGCCTACGAGGGCCTGTTGCAGAAGAACGCCGAGGACACGAAATCCGGCGCCGGTCAGTACTTTACGCCGCGTCCACTGATCCGTGCGATTGTCGACGTGATGCGGCCTGTTCTGGGACATGACGATTTGCGACCCTGCCTGCGGCACCGGCGGTTTCATGTTAGCTGCGTACGAGCACATCTCGCACGGCGGGCTGCTCGATCCCGACCAGAAGCGGCAACTCCGCTAAGAGGCGTTGCACGGCTGGGAGATCGTCGACAATACGGCGCGGCTCTGCGCGATGAACCTGCTGCTTCATGGCATTGTTGCGGCCGATGCGCACAGCCCGGTCCAGGTCGACGACGCACTGAAGGCGGACCCGGGCCATCGCTTCGACATGGTGTTGACCAATCCGCCGTTTGGTAGAAGTCCTCCGTTACGATCGTCGGCGAAGACGGCGAAGCACGGCGCGATGATTTGACCGTTATCCGTGACGATTTTTGGGCTACCACGTCAAATAAACAGCTCAACTTTGTGCAACATGTCAAAACTCTGCTGAGGATTAACGGCCGCGCCGCGATCGTCGTGCCCGACAATGTGCTTGTTCGAGGGCGGCGCCGGAGAAACGGTGCGTCGTCGTCTGTTGAAGGAATGTGAGGTTCACACTCTCTTACGGTTGCCGACCGGTATTTTCTACGCGCAGGGGTGAAAGCAAACGTGCTATTCTTCGATCGGAAACCGGCATCCGAGCCCCGTCGACACGCGAACTATGGGTCTATGACCTACGCACCAACATGCATTTCACGCTCAAGGAAAACCCGCTTCGCCGCGAGCACCTTGACGACTTTGTCAGTTGTTTCTGCCGGTGATAGAGGCCAACGCGCTGAAAACGAGCGGTTTCACCGTCTTAGCTACGATGAGATAATCGCGCGCGACAAGGTTAGTCTCGACTTCTTCTGGTTGCGCGACGAGTCACTTGAAGACGCTGCGAATCTTCCCGCGCCGTCACTTCTCGCCGCCGAAATCGTCGAAAACCTCGAAGCAGCGCTGGCTGAGTTCAGCGATGTGGCCACCTCATTGGCGAGCCTCGTCGCGGACCAAGGCGAGAAGTCCATTCGGTCCTAGCGCCGTCGCCGACGGGCGAATTCCATCCAATAAGCGATGCTCATGGTTCGGAAAGGGGGGCGTCATTTTGCCCCGCGCTATCTACTATCCCTCTGACCTGACACCTCCTGAAGTTTTACGAAGGCTTTTTGGGCGTCGAGCGTCCCGCGGTTGCCATTCGGTTGCCGTTGGCTTCGAGCAAATGACGGACGGCGTCGGCTTGCGCGTCCCCATCTCGTGCGACGTAGACGTTCATCGTTGTCGATGGACTGGAGTGCCGCAGCAACGCGGCGACCGTCCGCACGTCGATGCCCGCTCGAATTAGCCAGGTTCCCGTCGAGGGACGCATCGCGTGCACGCCGAGGCTTAGGGTGCCCGGCTCTCTTCGCGCTCCTGCGGATCGCGTGCGTGATCGCTTGCGGTGACGGCATCCCACCCTGCGGGGGCGTGAAGACGAATTCCTGGTCGTAGTACAGCGGACCAGCGAGCAGCTTGTCCTTGGCCTGCTGGACGCGCTGCGCGCGCAACGCCTCGAGCGGCATGGTCCGAGGGCACGATTCGCGCGACCCGTTCGGTCTTGGTCGCCTTGTACCACGTTTGCTGCGGGACTTGGTCGATCGCGCCGCGGATCGTCGCCGCTCGCTGGTCGAAGTGCACGTCTGACCACTTCAGCCCGGCCAGCTCGCCGCGCCGCAGCCCCGTCTCGAAAGCGAAGACGATCAGAGGTCCGTGGCGGGTCTTCGCTGCCTCAGTGCGCTATCAAGACCGCGCTTCAAGGCGGCTCGGCATTACGGTGTTACGCCGTGCTCGATCGGAATACAAGCTGTTGCCGGTCACCTGCGAATGCTACGACGAGCAACACCGCTTCGTCTCGCAAGCCTGATAACGGCGAATAGGCAGCCTACGTCGAGCGAAAGCAAGACGCCGCGGGCGCGAGGACCGGCGCGCGACTCGGTGGTACTATCCAGACGTGCGGATGGTGAAGCCCGTTGCCTTACCGTCGCTGCTGCTGCTCGCGGTCTGTCTCGCGGGGTCGGGTAGCGACGGCTACACGCGCGTCGCGCCCAGCGTCGTATATCTCGAGGCGCACTCCCCAATCGCGGGGACTCCGATCGGCACGGGACCGAGCGGCACTGGTTTCATCGTCGCATCCGACAACGAAGCCTCCTACGTGATGACGGCGGCTCACGTTCTCGAATGTGACACGTACGGCGTGGGCTGTGTCACGTCGATCGACGTTCGCTTGCAGAACGGCACACCCCCGATCGAGAGCAGGCCCGTCTATGCAGGCGCCTCGAGTCCGACCGAGGACATCGCGATCGTTCGCGTGCCGCGGGCGTCGCTCGTGCCCGTTGCGGTTGGTGACGCGGCGGTCGCGGAATCGGTCGGCGCGCTGGGCTTCCCGGATGCGCTCATCGCACGGTTGCGCGGCGAAGGGGCTTCAGGACCAGTATCGCTTTCACCGGTCCCGCGCACGGGAAGTGTAACGAGCGTCGTGGACGGCGGCCAACGGTTGATCATGCGAATCGCAACGACCCACGGCGATAGCGGCGCGCCGATCTTCGATACCTCGTCGGGAGCCGTCGTCGGTCTGGTGCACGGTGCCTCGGGGGACGCCCCGGACGCTGACCGGTATGCCGTCGGCCCCGTAAAGCTGCGCCCGACGAGCAGCATGGTCCGCCGCGCCATCGCGACCGCGCACGGCGACGCCGGTGTCGCCGCGCACCTGCTGTACCTCAACGCGGCGGCGACCGCGGCACGCTACAACTTCCTGTTCTTGAATTCCGTCGGCTTCTTGAGTGAGCCGATGCAAGCGCTTGGACGGACGCAACGCCAGCTATTCGTCGAGGCGATCGACGCCGGCAGCATCGAGGCTGCTGAGTACGTCGTCACATCGCCCCTTCAGGACACGATCATGATCGCGCGCAACGGTGTACCGGACATGCTGGACGCCGCCGCGTCACGTGGTGACAGCGACGCGGCGCTCGCGCTCGGGCGCTACTTCGCGCGCCAGACGAACACGTCATCCACCAATTCAGTGCTGCCCCGGTCAGCGCGGCCGGAAAAGGACGCGCTCCATTATCTGCAGATGGCCGCCGGTCACGGCAACGGCTATGCAATGAACGATCTTGCCAACGCGTACGCATTGGGGCTTTACGGCGTACAGAAGGACGCCGGCGCCGCGGCGGGATGGCGGAACCGCGCGGACGTGGCCTTCGAGCAGCGCGCACGCGAAAGCAGCGACGGCGCGGCGATGCTTGCGCGCGCGAAGAACTACGAATACTTCGAAGGCGGCGCGACACTGCAGCACCGCGGGCAGTTGCTCGACTATCTGCGGCTGGCCGACGATCTCGGCGCGCACGAGGCGATGGCGGATTGGAATGTGCTGAATTTCGATCCGCCGACGTTGTTGGCGGAAGAGTTCAATCGGCTAAAAGCCGACGTCGCGGCCGGTAGCGGCGGCGCCGTGGCGGAGCACCTGGGTGAAATGTATGAGCACGGCTACGGCACGACGGCCGACGTCGACAAAGCAATCGCCGCATACGCACGCTCCGGAAACTTCGCCCGTCATCTCACGGTGCTCGTGCCGAACGGCGCCCAGATCGGCGCCTCGCTCACCGCGTCGAACGGGTACCGCGCCGCGGCAGTCTCGTCTGCGCGGATCGAGGTTTCATCATCGGGCCTGCTCCCGACGACGTGGATCGAGCATGGCGTAGTGGTCTGGAGCGACGGACGCCGCGCCATCGTCGCAACGTCCGCGTTCAACCTGAGCTGCGATTCGTTCGGCGGCAAGTGCGCCGTTCCGGCCAGCGTCGAGATCGGTGCGAACCCGACGAAGTATCGCGGAGTCCAAATCGTTCGCTACGCCGATACCAGTGTCGAGAACGGCGTCGTGCTGCTCGCGGTCGACGCACCGAACGCAATCGCGGCGACGCTGGCCGACACGCCGCCGCGCAACGTGATGAGCGCCGGATACTTCAGCAACACGAGCCGCGTCGGCGCCGACGGCAGCTGGTCGCTCGGTACCCCGGCGTGGGGCATCGTCACCGGTGTCAGCGCCGACCGGCGCGTGATCGACATCGCGATGCGGCCGGAGTTCCTGATCGGGTCGGGGATTTTCGACGTTTCGACGGGCCGGCTCGTCGGGATGTACACGGACCCGTACAACGTGCTGCACGCGACCGGCCCCGCGACCATCGCAACGGCGCTGCGCGAGGCGCACCGCTGAGGGACTACGACCGGAGGTCGAGCGCGACGCCGGGCGCGACGGATCGAGCGCGTGCCGGAGATCGGTTGCCGTGACATCGGCGCCGTTGAAGACGCCGATGACGCGCCTGGCGGACGCGTCGACGATCGGTGCGCCCGTGAAATGCAGGCCGAGGGTGAATGCAAGTTGATTGATCGGATCCCGAGGACCGGGCTCAGCGAAATCGAAGCGCCGAAGAAACCTCGCAGTCATCGAGGGCGCCGATCGTTTGATTCCACACGCAGACGTGCAGCTCCGGCACGACGATCGCCACGCCAATCGCCGGCGGACGCTCGAACGGCGCCACCGCGCTCATCGCCGGCACCGAGACGAAAGTCACGCCCGTCGCATCATCATGACCCAAGAGCACAGGCTGCGCCTTGCGCAGATCGCCGCTCTCGTCGGGGACTGCAATCAGATCGTTTGCGATCGCCTTCGGGTCAATGAATGTCGCGAGCACCGTGCCGGCGCGGGTCGACCCGAGCGCGACGGCAAAGCCGTCGGACACGTACGCGCCGCGAAAGAACTGCGTGTCGCGCCGCATCACGATGAACGCATACCGCCGGATTGCGCCGATCGTTCGTGTGCGTTCTACGTTCGCGCGCATCGTCGCCGGCGCAGCCGCCCCGAGCGGAAGATTCATCGCGGCGGCGACCTCCGCGATTACGGCGCCTTGCGTCACGTCATCCTGCCGCGTCGGCGGCGGGATGTCGTGCGGTCCCCACAACGGTTCAACGCCCGTCGCGGCGACGATGCCGACGACGGCGCCGCTCGCGGCATCGACGACCACGGCACCCGTCCCGAACCGCGCGGCAATCTGCATGCATGAAGAGGCTATCGTTCGAAACGCTCGTGCCGCGACCGGCGATCGGCGCGGCTTCCCGCCCCGCGGTTGTGCTGCCCTCGTCGTTGGTCGCGTACGCGATCACTGTCAGCGCGGTTCCTGCAGCGGGTGGCGTCGTGGCGAGTTGCGCGACGTGCGCCGTAGCGTGCTCGATTGAGAAGGCGACGAAGGTGTCGGCCTTGAGCGCGAGCGCGCCATGCTGCTGCAAATCGACGCGCGCCCGCTTCGCGGGATAGCCGTGCTTCGGATCGTCCGCGAGGACGACTCGCACGGGTAACAGGACGCGGCCGCGACGGAGAGGTTCGCCACGACGGTGCTGCGGACTCCGTCCGAGCCCACGATCACACCGGTCGCGTATGCGGGCGCCGCCGCGTTGCCGCAGACGATGACGCAAGCGCCGATCGCACGCTTGCCGCGCCGTCGTCCGGGGAGAGCGCGACCGCACGGGCCTGCGCGCACGCGAGCATCGCGATCAGCAGCACCAGCGTTCGCAGCGCGGCGTCCCGCATGCTATTGGCGCCCGAGCTCGGTCAGGCGCTTCTGCGCCGCACTGATTCCACCCGCAGCCGCGATGCGATAGAGGGTGACGGCACGTTCGACGTCAACCGGAACGCCCAGACCGGATTCGTAGAGCTGGCCGAGGTCGTACGCGGCATGCGGGTCACCGAGGTCCGCGCTGCATGCCAAAGTGACGCCACGACGGACCAGTTGAGGCAGGCGCCCGATCGCGAGTGCAGCACGTCGGAGCTGCCGAAGCTCTGATTGCGCGCCTGATGCGACGACTGAACGATGTCACCTTTGGCTCGACCCTGCGCGATGAACACTCCGAGCTCGTACGTACCGTGCGCGTCGCGCGCGTCGTTCGCCGCGGAGAACCACCGCGTCGCATCGGTATCGCTCGACGGTACGCCGCGGCCCGCCGCATACATTTCCCCTAGCGCCGTGTCCGCGGCTCCGACGCGGGCTTCGGCGGCCTTGGTCATCAAGTCAGCGGCCTCGCGGCAGTCCTGCGGAACCACCGTCCCAACCGCGTACGCCAGGGCAAGCCGGTACTGCGAGTCGGCAGCCGGCGACGCGCGTAGCGAAGCAACTTCCACGGCTGTCGCAGGAGCGCGGGTCGTCACCGAAACGCCACACGTATCGCCGGCGGACGCAGCAGCAGAAATTGATCCCGTCGTCCATGCGACCGCGAGTGACAGCAAACCCGCGAACGACAAACGAGTCACGCTGTAGAATTCGCGCGCCGCCCCGTGAGGCTCCTCCGCCCCGGCTCGACGTCACGCTTGCCGCCGGAGAACGCTGCGATCGCCGCCCTCTCATTCGGGCGTCGTCCGCGTCGCGGCACGTTCGCCGTCCAAGGCACTCGCAGCGTCGGCGCAGATGGTCGAATGGGCGACGCGCGGGAGAAACTGAAGTAAGCCGCCTAAACCGAAGCGACGCCGCCAAGGAGATTCCATGGCGTACGGCCGGACATCGAGCGCGTCAGGCACACGAGAACGGCCATCCGGACCAGTGGCGTGAGGAATAAGCGCGCGTGCCCGGAGCGGCGCGAGGTCGACAGTACCGTTTCCGGAGCGCATCATCGCCGCACATGCGTCCGGATCGTATTGCGCGCTTTCCGCCCCCGGCAACCATCCCGGCTCAGTCGGGACGCCGCCCCAGATGTCAAGTAAACGCGACATCGAGCTTCGTGCCTCTCGCGGCGAAGCCCAGGGCGATGTGGGATCGGGAGGTCGACCGCTGGCGTAGTGGCGTACCCCACGCGATGGCCCCGGTCATCGAAACGGCGCGCTTGATCCTGCGTACCTGGAAGGATGCGGACGTCGAGCCGTGGATTGCGACGGGCCTTGATCCGCGCGTCATGGAGTTCTTTCCCGCGCTGTCCGAGCGTGCGGACGCCGAGAAGCGCGTTGCGGTGATGCGCGAGCGGCTCGAGCGGGACGGCTACGGCTGGTGGGCCCTCGAGGTGAAGGATGGGGCACCGTTTGCCGGCGTCATCGTGCTGCAAGACGTGCCCTTCGACGCGCCGTTCACGCCGGCGCTCGAGATCGGTTGGCGGCTCGCGCACGAGCACTGGGGCCGGGGATACGCGACGGAAGGGGCGCGGGCGGCGCTGGCGTTCGCGTTTGACGAGTTGGGACGCGACGAGGTCGTGGCGATCACGGCCGCGCTCAACCTGCGCTCCCAAAAAGTGATGGAGCGGCTGGGAATGACGCGCGAGGAGCGCGACGATTTCGATCATCCCCGCGTTCCGCCGGGACATCGGCTGCAGAGCCACGTCCTCTACCGCATCAAGCGGCCACGGTGAAATCGGAGATTTCTCCCAGGAACGCGCGGGTACAATCCCGGCGTGAGCAATCAGGGCAAACACCGCGTGCTCGTCGTGGACGACGAGCGCGCGATTCGCGACGTCATCGAGCTCGCTCTCACGCAGGCGGGGTTCGTCGTGCGAACCGCGATGGATGGCGCCGATGCACTCACGATGGTCCGCGACTGGGCGCCCGAGTGCGTGCTGCTCGACATCATGATGCCCAAGATTGACGGTTTGGCGCTCATCCCGCTCCTGCGGCGGCTCACCGAGGTGCCGATCATCATGCTCACGGCGCGAGGCGACGTCCGCGACCGGGTTGCCGGACTGGAAGCCGGCGCCGACGACTACCTTGCGAAGCCGTTCGACGTCGCCGAGCTCATCGCGCGCATCAATACCGTGTTGCGCCGCCCGATGCTCCGCAAGGTGAACAACCTGCGGTTCGCCGACCTCCAGCTCGACCTCGACGAGCGGGTCGTGCTGCGGGGCGATACCGAGATCGATCTGTCGACGCGCGAGTTCGATCTGCTGGCGACACTGATGCGCCGTCCTCGCCGGGTCTTCACCCGCGACGAGTTGCTGGATCTCGTGTGGGGGACCGATCGCGACGTGGCCGCGGCGACGGTGGAAACGTACATCTCGTACCTGCGCGCGAAGATCGACCGTCGTCCGACAAGAAGCTCCTGCGGACGATCCGCGGCGTGGGCTACGCGCTGCGCGATAGTTGACGACCACCGCGCGCCGCCGCACCAACCGGTTCGTTCCCGGCTCGCTGCGCGCGCGGCTGACCCTTTCCTATGCGACGATGACGGCCGCGCTGCTGATCGTCGTTTTTTGCGGTCTGGTCGCGCTCGGACTGCAGCGGTACATCCGCTCGACCATGCTCTCGATCGACGAAGTCGCGACGTCGACGCGGCAGATCCTTGCCAATCACTGGGGCGAACCCGACGCGCGGCTGATCCTGCGCGTCGAGCAGCAGCCGCGATCGGCCGGCGTGCGGCTGGTCGCCCACCGTCAGCGGCTGTTCGGCCTGCCGCCCTCGCTCGCCGGGAATCGTCGGACAATCACCTCGGCCCCGACCGCCGGGCGGTCCGCCGGAACGGTCGCTCAGTTCGCTCTTCGGGCTGCATACGCGATTCATCCGGTTGCATCAAGGCGAGATCATCATCGGACCGGCGATTCGCATCGAGGCGCTGCTCGGTATCGCGGCGACGGCGCTCGGGATCTCGCTGGCGATCACCGTTGCCGTCGCTTGGGCGATCGGCCACTGGATCACGCAACAGGCGATCCTTCCGCTGACCGCGGTGACCAAAGAGTTGCGCCGCTTCGCCGACGGAGATTTCGTTCCGAGCACCCTCGAAATGCGGGACGAAAGCGAGCTCGGCGAGCTCGTCGACGCCTACAACGGCGCTGCGGCCAAAGTCGTCGCCGCGTTCTCCGAGCGCGAACGCACCGAGCAGCACCTGCGACTGTTCCTGGGTGAGGCGGGTCACGAGATGCGCACGCCGCTGACGGTGATCAGCGCGTACCTGGAAGTTCTCGACAACGGCAAGCCGGACGGGGCCGCGATGTCGCCGGAGATGTTGCAGACCCTGCGCGCCGAGACGCGGCGGCTGCGGGCGCTGGTCGAACGCGTGATGTCCTTGGCGCGCATGGAAGGCAGCGATCGCAGCCGCTCCGAGCTGCTCGACGTGACCGAAGTTGCCCAAGACGCGATCGCGCACGTGACGACGGCCCAGGGCGGCGAGGTGCGACTCACGAGCACGGCCGCCGACGTCGTCGTGCTCGCGGAGCCCTGGGCGCTCCAAGACGCGATCGGGAACCTGGTCGACAATGCGGTGCGCTACGGCGCCGGCAGCACGGTCGACGTCTCGATCGCGCAAGAAGGCGAGGCCATCGTCGTGCGGGTGACCGACCGCGGCCCCGGCGTTAACGACGCGGACCGCGCGCAACTCTTTCGCCACTTCTTCCGCGGCGAACAGGCGATCGGCAAAGCCGGCTCAGGGCTCGGTCTGGCGATCGTCGCGCGCGCTGCGACACGCCTCGGCGGTGAGGTCGCGCTGGAGTCGTCGGCGCCGCAGCGCACGGTCTTCCGCTTGACCGTACCGAGGTATCACCACGTCCAAAACGGTGAAGTGCGGCTCGTCTGACGGCGCTTAGATGGGCCTGGCGGCGACCGCGGCTTCGCGGCTCACGCGAACGACGATCGTGAGAATCCCGGCGATCAACAGCGATGCCGCCATCAGTGAGAACGATGCCGACGATCCGCCGGTCAATGCGTTGAGGTAGCCCACCAGATATGCGCCGACGAAGCCGCCCAAGGCTCCGAAGCTGTTGATCATCGCGGTCGCCGCGCCGGCGACGCCGCGCGGCACCAGGTCGGTGATCATCGCAAAGAACGGTCCGTACGGCGCGTACATCGCAGCGCCCGCGACGATGAGCGCGGCGAAGGCGACGCCGAAGCGGTCCGGCCCGGCGAGATACGAGACGTAGAACGCGCCGGAGGCGACGAACATCGACGCGGCCACCACCAGCCGCCGGTGGCCGCTGCGATCCGCATACGCCGACACGACGAGCATCGCGATGACAGCAGCGGCATAGGGAACCGCGCTCAGCCAGCCGGTCGCGACGATGCCCTGCTGCGATCCCGCCTTGACCATGGAAGGCAGCCAGAGCACGAAACCGTAGACGCCTAGGCTCCAGAAGAAATACTGCGCGCTGAGCATCACGACGCTGGGGAGCCGCAGGGCTGCGCCCAAGCTCGGGACGGGCGTCAGACTGCGCTGCTCGTCGGCGAGCCGCGCGAGCAACTGCGTGCGCTCGGCCTCCGGCAGCCAGGGCGCGCGGGCGGGCGTCTCCTGAGCCAGCGCGAGCCACACGAAGGCCCAGACGATCGACGGGATCCCTTCGGCGACGAACATTCCCCGCCAGCTGACCGCCGCGATGAGATAGCCCGAGACGATCGACGCCCACAACACGGTCACCGGGTTCCCCAAGATGAGCACGGTGTTCGCGCGCGAGCGCTCGCCGCGCGTGAACCAGTTGCTCAAGAAGACGATCATCGCCGGGAGCACCATGCTCTCGACGACCCCCAGCACGAAGCGGTCGGCGAACAGCAGCGGGATGTTGGTGATGAGGCCCGTCGCCGAAGCGCAGACGCCCCACAGCAGCAAGCCCCAGAAGACGAGCCGCTTCGCGCTGTGCGTCGAGGCGTAGTAGCCGCCGGGGATTTGAAAGCAGAAGTATCCGAGGAAGAACGTCGCGCCGAGCAGCGACGCGACGTTGGGCGTGATGTGCAACGAGTCCGCGAGCCCGGCGGCCGCGCCGAAGCCGTAGTTCACCCGGTCGAGGTAGGCCAAGCTGTAGGTGATGAACGCCAGGATCAAGAGTCGAGGCCACCGTCCCATGAGGTCCTCCCGGGCATAACGCCGCTCCTTTCTTCCCAGGCGGGACACGAGTCAGTCGGGACGGTCAGTCGCTTGGCGTTTCCACGAGAAGGTCCGTCGACACGTGCGCGCTCGGCGAAAGCCAAGCGAACAGCGTGGTCGCCATCGCGGCGCCGGCGAGCTGGGCAACGATGAACGGGCCGACGTCGCCCGGACGGATTCCGGCGAAGGTATCGGTCAGCGAGCGCGCCAGGGTGACGGCGGGGTTGGCGAACGACGTTGACGGCGTGAACCAATAGGCGCCCACGATGTACGCCGCGACGGCGTATGGCGCCGCGCCGGGCCGCGACTTCCCGACGCCCCAGATGACCGCCAGCAGCCCGAACGTCGCCAGCACCTCGCCGGCGACGAGGCCCGCGCCCGCGCGCACGTGCCGCGATGCACCCAGCGCCGAGAACCCGAAGGTGAGGTTGGCGATCGCGACCCCCGCGACCGCGCCGGCGAATTGCGCGACGACGTAGCCCGGCACGTCGCGCCACGGTATCCCGCCGCGGCTCGCATCGGCGAGCGTCACCACGGGGTTGAAGTGCGCGCCCGAGACCGGCCCGAACGCCAGGATCAACGCGATGAGCGCACCGCCGGTCGCGAGGGCATTCGCCAGCAGCTCGAGCCCCACGTTGCCGCCGCACAGGCGTTGCGCCATGATCCCCGATCCGACTACCGCGACGAGGAGCATCCCGGTCCCCACGAATTCCGCGACGACACGGCGTGCGTTCACGCGCACGCCGTGTCGCACCATTCGCGCACGCGCACCGCGATCGCGTCGCGCACCTCGCGGGTTCGCGTCAGGGCGTCGTCCGCTTCTCGAAACGACGAGGGGTCCGCAAAAGACCAGTGCAGGCGCTCTCCGCGCGTCGGATAGATCGGACACGCCTGTGCGCTCGCTTCGTCGCAGACCGTGACCACGTAGTCGTAGGCCCGCGCGCGCACCCGCTCGTCATCAACGGTTTTCACGGCATTGCGAGAAAGCTCGTGTCCCAGCTCGCGCATCACCGTGACGACGTGCGGGTTGAGCGTCCCGGGTTCGAGTCCCGCGCTGTAGGCGCGCAGCGCACCGCGGCACTCCGCGTTCACGAACGCCTCGGCCATCTGACTCCGCGCGCTGTTGTGGATGCAGACGAACAGCACCGACTTCATCGGAAGTGCGATGGAAAGCGGGCGCAGAGGTCGCCCGTATCGCGAAGTCGCAGGCAGCGTTCCGTCTCGCCGATTGCCGCTTGCGCTCGCGCACGGTCGAGCACGATCGCGCGGCTCAAGTGCGCGCCCAGCCATTCCGTGTTCGGGATGTAGCCGAACGCCGTTCGGATCCGCCGGACGAGCTGTCCTAGGCGCAGCACGTCGTGTTTTCGTCGTCGCGGAGACCGGTCTCGGCATGGACGACGTACGTCTCCCAGCGCCGGCCCTCCGGATCGCTTGCCCACACCTTCGTCTGGTTCGCATAGCAGCACGTTTCTTCGCGCTCGACTTTGGTCGCGTACCCGGCCGCCGTCAGCCGCGCGATCTGCGCGTCCACGGCGCCGGCGGAGTCGACGACGATCCCGAAGTGCTGACCGGCACCCGCGCACGCGTCGCGGTCGAGGTCGAGCGCCAACTCCAACGCGGGCTCCTCGGTGACGAACAAGGCGTAGTCGGCGAGTTTCTTGGTGGGTTGTGCGCCCAACAGCGTGGAGTAGAACGCGACGCCGGCGTCGAGGTCGCGCGTCGCGAGGTTCAAGTGCAGCTTCATGCGAGAGCCTTTGCGGGGACGAGGGAATGGAGGGCCGTTTCCAAGCGATCGCGAGCGCCGGCGGCGAGACGGTAGTAGACCCAGGTGCCGCGCCGCGCGCAGGTCACCAAGCCCGCCTCGCGCAGGATCCGGAGATGGTGCGAGACCGTCGGCTGCTCGAGCGGCAGTGCGCCGGTGAAGTCGCAGACGCAGACCTCGTCGTCGGCGCGTGCCAGGGTGGCGATCATCGTGAGCCGATGCGGATCCCCCAACGCCTTGAAGAGCGTCGCCGCGGTGGTCCGGTCCGTCCGATCGACCCTTGCCGGCGGACAGCAGCGCTGCATCGACATAGGTCGATATTAGTCTCTATATTGGTATCTGTCAATACATGGAGCGTCCGGGCGACGGAACCCGGACGGCGAAATCTGCGGCCATGGCCTCGTGCAATCGCGTCACGCCGTACGGCGAGATCATCGTGTCGGGGCTCCGCGGAAAGTGGATGGGCAATCGCGGTTGCCTGCACGTCGGGCGCGAGATCGTGCGGCCGTGGAACGGCAAACGCTGGATCATCTGCGCGCTCGCGTTCAAAGGCTGGGTCGCGCCGAAATGGGCGCCGCGCCGCTGGACCGCGCTGTTCTTCGGGGACGAGGCATTAGCGTTCGCGGCGGGACATCGCCCCTGCGCGTTGTGCCGGCGGCCGGCCTACGAGCGCTACCGCGACGCGGTGGGCGCCGCCGGCGCCGACGACATCGACGCGCGGCTGCACGGCGAACGGCTCGACGGACGCCGGAAGCGGCTGCACGTCGCGCCGTGGAGCAGCCTTCCGGCCGGAGCATTCGTCGACGTCGACGGCGCACCGCACGTGGTGCTGCGCGACCGCTTGCGGGTTTGGTTGCCCCAAACGGGGTACGGCAGCGAGCGCGAGCGCCCGGCGCGGGGTGAGGCCGTCGTGATCACGCCACCATCGTCGCTGGCCGCGATTCGCGCCGGATACGAACTTCAGATCGGCTGACCCGCCGGCGCGTCACTGCGCGTCGGGCGCGAGGGTGACGACGCCTTGCGCCGCCAGGCGTGCGATGTCGTCCGGCGCGTACCCGATGCGGGCGAGGATTTCGGCGGTGTGCGCTCCGACCGCGGGGGGCTGGCATCGCAGCGGCAGGTCATGGCCCGACATCTCGACCGGCAGACCCGGCAACGAGACGTACTCGCCGTTGCCGAGCGCCGTCGAGAGAAGATGACCGCCTTCGACCAGGTGCGCGTCGTCAACGAGCTCTTCCGGGCGGCGAATCGGCGCGTATGAGATTCCGGCGGCGGCACACCGTGCGGCGACGATTGCCGGATCGCAACGAGCGATCACCTCCGCGACCCGCGGTAACAACCACGCCCGCTCCGCGGCGCGGCCCTCGTTGCTGATCAATCGCGGATCAGCCTCCAAATCGATCGCGTCGAAGGCGCGGCAGAATGCCGACCACTGCGCGTTGCTCGTGATCGCGACGAATAATTGGTCGCCGCCGGCGCAGTCGAACACGTCGTAGATCGCCCACGGGCTAACGCGCTCCGGCATCGGCGGCACCGGTTGCCGCGACAACGCTCCGTACGCGATGTGCTGCGCCATCAAGAACGCGACGGACTCGAACAGCGCGCTGCGGACGATCTGGCCGGCGCCGGTCCGCTCACGTTCGTGCAGCGCGGCCAAGATCGCGACCGCGCCGAACGTCCCGCCCAGCATGTCGACCACCGAGGCGCCGGCACGCAGCGGGCGGCCCGGCGGCCCGGTCATGTAGGCCAATCCGCCCATCATCTGCACGACTTCGTCGAGCGCGGGCCGGTCCTGATACGGACCGCTCAGGAAGCCCTTGAGCTCGCAGTAGACGAGGCGCGGATTCAACGCGCGAGACTCCGCGGCGCCCAATCCCAGACGCTGCATCGTTCCGGGGCCGAAGTTCTCGAACACGACGTCGGCGCGCGCGATCAGCCGGCGCAAGATCTCGAACCCCTCGCGGGCCTTGGCGTCGACGGCGAGGCTTTGCTTGTTCCGGTTGTACGTCGCGAAAAATCCGGCGCCGAACCCGGTCAGTCGCCGCGTGCGGTCGCCGTCGCCGGCCGGCTCGATCTTGATGACCTCGGCACCCAGATCGGCGAGCACGAGCCCACACGTCGGACCCATCACGGTGTGGCCGAACTCGATCGCAAGCGTCCCGCTCAACGGCAAAGAGGCATCCATCTTCCTAGGCGGTCGCCACGCGCTCCGGTGCGCCCTGCAAGGCAATCCCGCGCGACTTCTGCGAAGCTCGCGAGGTTACGCGTGCGGTTCGCCGGGTATCTCGCCGGATGTGAGCAGCAGCCAACCCTCCGGCGACCGCCCCAAAGCGGAGGAACGGTCGAAGAGCGGCGTGCTGCACTTTCTGCGGAATCTCGGTCCGGGGTTGATCACCGGCGCCGCCGACGACGATCCCTCCGGGATCTCGACCTACTCGGTCGCCGGTGCGACGACCGGTCTTTCGACGCTGTGGCTGGCGTTGATCACGACGCCGATGATGGCCGTGGTCCAGGGGATGTGCGCGCGCATCGCGATGGTCAGCGGGGTCGGCCTCGCGTCGGTGATGCGCACCCACTTTCCCCGTTGGCTCGCGTTCGGGCTCGCCGCCCTCGTCATTCTCGCCAATACGTTCAACATCGGCGCCGATCTGGCCGGAATGGCGGCCTCGGCGCACATGGTCGCCGGCCTTCCGGTCTTGCTCTGGGTGGTTGCGTTCGCCGTGCTGCTGATAATCACCGAGTTCTATTGCTCGTACCGGCTGCTGTGCGACATCTTCAAGTGGCTCACGACGGCGTTGTTCGCCTACATCGTCACGGCTTTTCTCGTCCATCCCGACTGGTGGCTGATTCTGCGGCACGCGGTCGTGCCGGAGTTTCATACCGACGGGCACTGGATCACGACCGTCGTCGGCGTGCTCGGGACCACGATCTCCCCGTATCTGTTCTTCTGGCAGTCGTCGCTGATGGTCGAAGAAGAGAAGGAGCGCGGCCGGACCACCGTCGCGAAGCGCAAGGGCGCGACCCAGGCGGAGATCTCCGACGCCCACGCCGACGTGAACACCGGGATGTTCTACTCGAACATGGTGATGTTCTTCATCATCGCCACGACCGCGGTCACGCTGGGCGCGCACGGCAAGCACGATATCGCGACCGCGCAAGATGCGGCCGAAGCGCTGCGCCCGCTGGCCGGCAACTTCGCCTATCTGCTGTTCACGCTCGGAATGGTCGGAACGGGCCTCCTGGCGATACCCGTGCTCGCCGGATCATCCGCCTATGTCGCTGCGGAGATGCTGTCGTTTCGAAGCGGTTTGAACGAGACGCCGCGGCGGGCGCCGCGCTTCTACGCCATTCTGGGCGTGGGCATCCTGCTGGGCATGTTGCTCAACTTGTTCGGGATGGATCCGATCAAGGCGCTGTTCTGGTCGGCCGTCTTCAACGGCGTCGCCGCCGTGCCGCTGGTCTTCGCGATCGTCACCATCGCGAGCAATCGTAAGGTGATGGGCCGCTGGACGAGCTCGGTGCTCGCGCGCTGCTGGGGTTGGCTGACGTTCGTCTTGATGGGCGCCGCGGCGATCGGCATGTTCGTCTTCTGGAACCAGCAATAGCCGGTGGCCGCGGTCTACGCCAGCAGGTCGATGCTCGAACCCGAACTCGAGTAGGTGTTCAGATTGGTGCTCGCGGTGCTGTCGCTCTGATCGAACAGGCTCTGCAGGGTGGGCAAGTTCAACGGATCGCTCGCGGCGGTTGAGCCGGTCGTGCTCGGCGGCGAGCTCTGAACCGCTGCGTCCGCGCTCGCCAGATTCTGCTGCTGCTGGGCGGCCAGCTGTTGGCTTTGCAGCGCTGCGGCCTGAGCGAGCACGCTCGCGACGTTCGACTGCGCGTTCGCGGCGGAGCCGAGGCTGACTTGCATGAGCTCTTCCGCGTCGTCTTGCTGGAGCGTGTCGTATTCCGTCTGGTAGGCGGAAAGCGGCGGCGCGCTCGAACTCGACCCGGCAGCCGCGGTCGGCGATCCGGCGACCGAGCCCGGCGACGCGAGGGCCGAGGGAGGCTCGACGGATACGAATAGGCAGCCGGATCGGGGCCGCTGATCGGGGCAACGCTCATCGGGACTTTTGTACCATGGGACCGCCGCCCGCCGCCTGAGAAACGGCGCCGCTTTACCGTTTCCTGACCGGCCGAGCGGCCGCTACGGGCCTGGAACGAGAGCCTGGATGTCGATGGTCGGCCCGGTCGGCAAGGGGTGGGTCAAAACGAGCGGCACGACGTCGCCGGGCGGAATGATCGCCAGCAGCGGCACGCTCGGATAGACGGCGACGCCGTTGCTGGTCGCGATCCGCAGGCCGAACGACGCGCGGCCGCCGGCCGCGAGGGTGAACGGGTGAGGCGTGCCCGAGAAGCTCTCGGCGGTCAGCTGCGCCTGCTTTCCGGCGTCGAGCAGGCGGATTGAGGCGAAACCGTCGATCGCGCAGGGGGTCTTTCCCTTGTTCGTCAGGGTGATGTGCAGCTCGCGATGCATCATGCCTCCCTGGTCGGAAACGACCGCTGCGCGAAGCTGCGATGACAGGCAGGTGACCCGCGTGGTGAGCGCGCCCGGCGCGGGTGCGGCGGTCGCGACGAGGCTGGACGAAGCGGCCAGCGCCAGCGTCATCGCAGCGCTGAGGCCGAGGATGGTCGAACGAACACGCATGGTCGACCAACGCAGCGGAGCCGGCGAACGTCGCGCGAAGGGTCGCCGCGTGTCCGTTTTGTCCCATGCGAGCCTGCTCGCCGAACTGTGCGATTACGTGCCGTTGGATGCGCGCGAGACGGCGATGCGCGAGCGCCTCGTCGCCTTCGTCGCCGCGCATGACGACGCGTGCGACCGCGCGCTCCCGATCGGCCACGTCACGGCCTCGGCCTGGATCGTCGATTCCGCGCGCGAGCATGCGCTCCTCACGCATCACCGCAAGCTCGGCCGGTGGCTGCAGCTCGGCGGGCACGTCGACGGCGATCCCGACGTGCGCGGCGCGGCGCTGCGCGAAGCGCGCGAAGAGTCCGGTCTCGCGTCGCTGCGCTTCATCCGCGAGGCGATTTACGATCTGGACGTGCACCCGATCCCGGCGCGCCCGGGCGAGCCGGCGCACGATCACTACGACGTGCGCTTCGCGCTCGAAGCCGATCCCGCTGAGCCGCTCGTGCTCAGCACGGAATCGAAGGAGCTGGCCTGGCTGCCGATCGGCGCGTTGGCGCAGTACGGCGCCGACGAATCCGTGTTGCGGTTGGCCCGTAAGACATCGTCTCTCGCGGGGTAAGGCGCGCCCATGCGCGGCCGCTTCGAATTCACGCTCCACCCGATCGCCGCCGATGCCGCCGCGACCGGCGAAGTCGACTCGACCCTCGCATTGCTGGGCGCACAAGGCTGGGAGCTGCGCGCCCTCACGACGCTCCGCGACGGCAGCGTTCTGCTCGCGCTGCAGCGCCCGCTCGATGAAGACCTTCCGCTGCCCGATGCATCGACGCTATCGGCAACGCTGATCGAACCGCTGACGCGCGCCGCCTACGTAGCCGGCGCGAGGATCGCCAGCGCTCGGTCGAGCTGCGGGTCGTGCCCGGGCTCGCCCGGATGCGCACCGGCCGGTTCGTCCACCACGACGTCCGGCGTGATCCCCACGCCGTCGATGTCGCGACCGGCCGGCGTGAGGTAGCGCGCCGTCGTCATCTTGATCGCGCCGCCGTCGGGTAGCGCGAAGGTCTCTTGCACCAGGCCTTTGCCGAACGTGCGCGTGCCGACGAGCGTTCCCGTCTTGTCGTCCTGAATGGCCCCCGCGACGATCTCCGCGGCCGACGCCGTATCGCCGTCGACCAGTACCGCCAGCGGAGCGTCGATCGGCGCCGTCGCGCTGTTCGCAGCGAAAACCGCGGGCTTCCCAACCCGCTCCTGCGTGGTGACGACCGTCCCGCGGACGAAGTGCGAAGCGATCGCGATCGCGGCATCGCGATAGCCGCCGCCGTTCGCGCGCAGATCGAGCACGTAAGCGCGCGTCCCGGTTCCGCGCAACGTGACCAGCACGGCGTCGAGCTGGGCGGCGGACTGCACGCCGAACGCGCGCAGCCGAATATATCCGATCCCGCCGTCGAGCACCCGACCGGTGACCTCGGGCGCGGTGACCAACCGGCGCACGATCGTCACCTCGTGCGCCTCACCGTCCCGCGCGTACCCGATCCGCAGCGTCGTGCCGGGCTTTCCGCGCAACGCGGCGGCGACGTCGCCCGGCGTCGTCGCGGGCGGCGCGCGACCGTCGATCGTAGCGAGCACGTCGCCCGCCGCGAGCCCGGCGGCCTCGGCCGGGCCGCCGGGAAACACGTCGACCACCCGCACGGCATGCGTCTGCGGATCGACGTCGAGCTCCGCGCCGATCCCGGCTGTGGGCCTGCCGTCGAGAAACGTGACGAACTTCTTGTACGCGGCCGGCGGAAAGACCAGCGTGTACGGATCGTGCAGCGTCGCGAGCTCGCCCGCGATCGTGCTCGCGACGAGATCCGGCGTGCGCACGCGCGTACCGTAACGTGCGACCGCGAGCGCGACGTCACGATCGATCTCGCTCTCCGCCCGGTAGCGGTCCGCATGCGCCGAAGCGAGCGGGATGGCGGGATTCGCGACACCCTGCCGCACGAGGTACGCGACGATGCCGGTGCGCGCGCCGCCGAGCAGCACCACGGGGTCGACCGGCTTGTAGTACCGCGCCATCACGGTCGTATAGCAAATCTCCAGCGCGATCACGTCGAGCGCCCCGAGCGATGCTCGGGCCGTCGCGCGAGCGGGCGCAGCCGCGCCCGGAAACGGCAACACGACGAGCGTCGCGACAAGCGCGAGCAAACGGTACGGCATCGACCAACGCGAGATTGCGGAGAACACCAGGCGGTCGTCCTTCGCCAAGCTCAGCACCGCATACATGCGCCCCGCCGCAGCCCATCTCCCGCCGCCCACCAAGCCACCATCTCCTATGGGTACGATGAAGTCATGCCGAAAAAGAAGCGCTGGTCAAAGAAGGTGACCGAGACGAGCAACGCGCTCGACATCAAAGGGGGAACGTTCGCCAAAGACGATCCCGCGGAGATCGCTCGAGAGCTGAAGCGAGACGCCGAGCAGTCGCATCGCCGAAAATCGTCGCCGTATCGTTCCGCGATGTCGATGTTGACGTTTTTCATCAACCGCGCCGGAAGCGGGCTGTCGCCCACCCGGAAGAAGAAGCTCGAGCGCGCCAAGGTCGAGTTGCGCAAAGCCTTCGGCAGGGAGTAGCGGGTTGCGGCGAGGATGCGCGTCGGGTGGGGCGCCGGACCGGTCTGGTGGTCTTCCTCGTGGCGTTCGCCTTGTGCGCGCTGCTCACCAAAGCGCACGCCACCGGTTGGAACGACGGCTCGCGCATCGCGACGATCGACGCGCTGACCGCTAATCACACGTTCGCCATCGACGGCTCGCCGTTTGCCGCCGGGCTGGGGGACGAGATCCGGTTTCGCGGGACGACGTACTCGGATAAACCGCCGCTGCTGCCTCTTCTCGCGGCTGGTGTCGCGACAATGGTCGTTCCGTTCGGCATCACGTTGCGCCACGCGCCCGGAACGACGATCTACCTCGCTACGCTCTTGACCGTCGGCCTGGCGTTCGCGATCGGGTGCGTCTACGCGTACGCGTTTGGACGACTGTTGGGCTATGACCGCCGGCTCGCCGCGGCGGTGGCCGCGCTGACCGGCGCGGGGACGCTGGCGCTGCCGTACGCGACGGTGCTGGCCAACCACGTCCCGTGCGGCGCGGCGGGGATGGCCGGCGCATATCATCTCGTGCGCGCGCGCGAGGGAGCCGCGGCGCATGCGGCGCTGGCTGGGGCGCTCTTCGGTTTGGCCTACGCGTTCGATGCGGCCGGCGTCGTGTTCGGCGTCACCGCCGCGGTCCTGCTGTGGGGCGCGCCGCTGCGGAACTGGCTCGTGTGCGCCGCAGCCGGCGCACCGTTCGTCGCGCTGCAGTTCGCGTACAACCTTCGCATCTCGGGCAGCCTGCTCCCGACGGCCTACAACGCGAATGTTTGGAGCAACCCGGCGTGGGTGGCCGGAATATTCGTCGTCTACTCGCCGGCCGACTATGCTCGCTTCGCCTTCGACCTGCTGGTCGGAACGAAAGGCTTGTTCGTCTTTACGCCCTTGATGCTGGTGGCCGCGTACGGTTTCGTCGTGATGTTGCGGACGCCCGGAACCGCCCGGCGCGTCGCCGTCGCCGTGCTGGCGACGGCCGGCGTCTACTTCGCGCTGATCGTGTTCCTGCAGAACGATGCCGGGGCGCGGAACTTCGGCGAGCGCCGGTACGTCGATCTGTTCTTCTTGCTCGGCATCGGATTGGGCCCGGCGCTGGCAGCGGTTCGCGGCGTGGGCGCCGTCGTCGTGGTCCGGTTGGCGATCGCGAGCTCGGTCGCGATTGCGGCTTTGGGCGCCGTCGCGCCGTTCGGCGGGAAAGCCGGCGAGTCGGGCCTCGTGTTCGCGAGCGCGGCGTTCGTCGGGCTCGCCCGGCGAGCACCGGTCTCAGCGGCGCTGGACGTGGTGCTGCTGATCGCGATCTTCGCGCTGCTGTTCCGGCTCGTTCCGTTGCCGGCTAGCGCGGCGCAGCAGCGCGCGTGAGCCGGTCGCGCACTGCGGCGTAGGCCTCGGTGTCCGGCGGCAGCGTCGCAACGATCGTGTCGTAGCCGTCGGCGTCGAGCGCGCGCAGCGTCGCGTACAGCGTGCGCGCCGCTGCTTGGGGATCGTCGGGGAGCGTCACGACGGCGACGCGCGCACCGCCTTGCGCGCGGCGGCGCGCCTCGGCCTCGCGCTCCTCGCCGGGCACGAGCACGAGCCGAGCGCGCGTCGCATAGTGCGAGCGCAGCGTCCCCGGCGCGCGCACGTCTCCGCCGACGCGGGTGACGACCGGCGTGCCGAGCGCGGCGCCGAGCTGCGACGGCGTGATCGCGCCCGCGCGCACGATCGCCGGGACCGTGCCGGTGAGGTCGACGATCGTCGACTCGACGCCGATCCGGGCCGGGCCGCCGTCGACGATCAGGTCGACGTCGGCGCCCAAGTCCGCGCGCACGTGTTCCACTTGCGTCGGCGAAACACGGCCGAACCGGTTCGCCGACGGTGCCGCCAGCGCGCCGCCGAACGCCGCGAGGATCGCCTGGGCGAGCGGGTGCGCGGGAACCCGCACGGCGACGGTGTCTTGGCCGCCGGTGACCGAACGCGGCGTGCGCGGGCCGCGCGCGACGATTGCGGTCAGCGGACCGGGCCAGAAGCGGGCCGCCAGCGCGCGCAGTGCCGGCGTGATCTCCGCCACGTAGCCGTCCGAAGCGTCGAGCTCGTGCACGTGGACGATGAGGGGATGGTCGATCGGGCGTCCTTTGATCGCGTACACGCGGGCGATCGCTTGCGGGTTCTCGACGTCGGCGGCCAAGCCGTACACGGTCTCGGTCGGGATCGCGACGACGCCGCCGGCGCGCAGCACGTCGACGGCTCGCCCGACGTCGTCGTGGTTCACGTGCGCGAAACGGTCAACGCGTCGAGCCGTCCGGCTCGATCGAACCGAAGCCGGCGAACGGGCGCAGCGCTTCGGGTATCGTCAGGCCGCCGTCAGCACGCTGATAGTTCTCGATGATCGCCGCGAGCGTGCGCCCCATCGCGCCGCCCGAGCCGTTGAGCGTGTGGACGAACTCCGGCTTCGCCGACGCGTTCGCGACGCAAGCCGGATCGACGCTGCGGCGCGCCTGGAAATCGGTGCAGTTGGAGCACGAGCTGATCTCGCGGTACGTGTTCGCGCCCGGCAGCCAGACTTCGATGTCGTACGTCTTGGCGCTGTTGAAGCCGGTGTCGCCGGCGCAGAGCAGCATCACGCGGTGCGCGATGCCGAGCTCTTCGTACAAGCCGGCGGCGTTGCGCACGAGGGTCTCGAGGTCGTCGAACGAGCGCTCGGGCGTCGTCAGCCAGACGAGCTCGACCTTTTCGAACTGATGCTGGCGAATCAGGCCGCGGGTGTCCTTGCCGGCGGCGCCCGCCTCTTTGCGAAAGCACGGCGTGTGCGCGGTGTAGCGCAGCGGCAGCGCGTTGCCGGCGAGGATCTCGTCGCGGTGCAGGGCCGTCAGCGGCACTTCGGCGGTCGGGATCGAGATACAGCGCGTCGTCCGGGCCGTCGCCTTCGACGACGTACATCTGATCGGCGAACTTCGTGAGCTGTCCCGTCGACCACATCGTCGAGCGCGTGACCAAGACCGGCGGGTCGACCTCGACGTAGCCGTTGCGCGCGGCGCGGTCGAGGAAGAACGCCGCGAGCGCGCGCGAGAGCCGAGCGCCCGGGCCGCGAAGCACGGTAAAGCGCGCGCCCGAGAGACGCGCGGCGCGTTCGAAGTCGAGCATCCCGAACCGCTCGCCGATCTCCCAGTGCGGCTCGCGGCTCGAAATCGAAGGCCGGCGGCTCGCCCCAGCGCGCGCACCAGCACGTTGGCCTGCTCGTCGCTGCCGTCGGGAACCGAACCGTCCAGCACGTTCGGGATCTCGGCGAGCTCGGCGTCGATCGCTCGCTCGATCGCCGGGTAACCGTTCGCCGGCGGCGGCGATGTGCGCGTCGAGCTCGGCGATCTTCGGCCGCAACTCCGCCGGCGGCGGCACGCTTGTCCGGCGGCGCGCGCGATCCGCGCCGTGAGCACGTTCTTCTCGGCCTTGAGCGCCTCGACGCCGGTGAGCGCGGCGCGGCGTTCGCGATCCAGGTCGAGGACGCGGTCGACGAACTCCGCACCGATCCCGCGCCGGCGCGCGGCGATGCGGACGTGATCGGGTTCGCGCCGGAGCAGATCGAGATTGAGCACAGGCGCCCGCCGTTACGCGGGGGCCGGACGGTGTCCTACTGCGTCGATGTCGAAGCTGGCGGAGATGCGAGCGCTGGTTCCAGGAGACGACCTTCGATGCCGAACGACTCCGCGCGCCGGACGATGCCGTGGCCGCATACCTCGCCGCGGTCGGCCCGAGGCCGCGCGGCACCGAGCTCGTTCCGCTCGCCGACGCGTTCGGGCGGATTCTCGCCCAGGCCGCCGTCGCCGACCGTCGCATACCCGGCCGACGACCGCTCGACGATGGACGGCTTCGCCGTGCGTTCCGCCGACGGCGACGGCGGCGCGGCGCATCGTTGGGACGATTCGCATGGGCGCGGCGCCGCCGGCCCCGCTCGGCCGCGGCGAGGCGATGCGCATCCCGACCGGCGGCGTGCTCCCCGACGGTGCCGATGCGGTGCTGCCGGTCGAGGACGCGACCGAAACCGCCGGCGAGGTGCTGGCCCTGACGGCGCCGTCGGCGCGCGACTGCCTGACGCCGCGCGGCGACGACATGCTCGCGGGCGACCGCGTGCTTGAGGCCGGCCGGCGCATCGGCGCGCGCCGCGCTCTCGGTGCTCGCCACGCTGGGGATCGTCGCGGTCGAAGTCTACCTCCGCCCGCGAGTCGCCATCGTCTCGACCGGCGACGAGCTGGTCGATCCGCGCACGACGTCCGGGCGCCGGCCAAGTGCGCGACTCGAACCGCTGGGCGGTCGCCGGCGGGCTGCTCGCGCTGGGCTGCGAGGTGGTCCATCTGCCGCGCGCCCGTCGACGAGGTCGACGAGATCCGCGCGCGGATCGCCGACGGGTTGCAGGTGGCCGACGCGGTCGTCCTTACCGGCGGCTCGTCGGTCGGCGCGCGCGACCACGTCCCCGCGGCGATCGAGGGGCTCGGCGCGCCCGGTGTCGTCGTGCACGGGCTTCGGGTGAAGCCCGGTAAGCCGACCGTGCTGGCGGCGGTCGGGACGCAGCCCGTGATCGGTCTGCCCGGAAACCCGACCAGCGCGCTGACGATTCTCGACGCGATCGCCTCGTCGTCTGATCCGCGCGCTCACCGGCGAGACGGACGGCCGCCGCGCGACGGCCGGCGCGGTCGCGGCCGAGCGCGTTCCGCGGCCGATTGGGCTGGACGTGGTACGTGCCGGCGACGCTCGACGGCGTCGCCGCGCGACCGCTCGTCCTTCGCTCGTCGCACACCAGCCTGCTGGCGCGGGCCGACGGGTACGTCGTCGTCGGGCCCGGCGTCGCCTCGATCGAGCCGGGTCAGCCCGTCGACGTCGTTCGTTACCTGGGCGCGACGTGAGGCGAGCGCGTTGCCGGGCTGGCGCTCGTCGCCGCGCTGCTGGCCGCGGGGTGCACCGGATCGTCGCAGCAGAAGGTCCCCGAGCCGTTCGGGACGCTGCCGCCGGCCGCGGCGCTCAAGGACGCGCTCATCCTGAGCGGCGTCAAGGCGACGCTCATCGCCGACGATCCGGACTCGACCACCACGCTCGGGGTCAGCGTCGCAGCACGGCGTGGTGACGCTGCGCGGGACCGTCCGCGACGCCGCGACGCGCAGCCGGCTGATGACGCCGCCCGCACCGTCGCCGGCGTGCGGTCGGTCGTCGACGACCTGCGCCTCGACCCGCACCAGCCGCAGATCAAACAACAGGTCGCCGACGTCGCGCTGGCAGCGCGCATCGAGGCGGCGCTGCACGGCGCAGGTCGGCTTGCAGCACGTCTCGCGTCCGCGTCGAGCACGGCGTGGCGACGCTGGCGGGAACCGTCCCCGATGCGAAGACGAGGGCGACCGTCGTGACGACCGCGCGCGGGACGTCGGGGGTTCGCAACGTCGTCGATCGCATCCGGGTCGCAGGTCCGTGAGCGCGCCGCCTCGCCTCCCGCAACCCACCGCGCAGGTCGCCGCCGTCCCGCCGATGACGCCGTTCGTCGCGCCCGAGGAGCTCGCGCGCCGCGTCGGACGATCCGAGCTGTTGCGGCTCGGCGCGAACGAGAGCGCGTTCGGCCCGTCGCCGCGCGCGATCGCGGCGATGCGCGACGCCGCCGCGCTGACGTCATGGTACGGCGATCCCGAGTCGCTCGAGCTGCGCGCGGCGCTCGCGGCGCGCCACCGCTGCGACGCCGGCCAGATCGTCGTCGCCAGCGGTATCGACGACTTGATGGGGTTGATCGTGCGCGCCTTCTGCGCGGCCCGGCGACGCCTGCGTCGCGACGCGCGGCACGTACCCGACGCTGTTCTACCATCTGAACGCGTTCGGCGCGCGCGCCGAGTTCGCCGAGCCCGACGACGACGGCGGGATCGTTCCGGCATCGATCGTCGATGCGGTCGCGCGTTCGGGCGCGAAGCTGGTCTACGTGGCGAACCCCGACAACCCGTCGGGCGGCTTCGCCGGCCGCGCGACGATCGCAGCGCTGCGCGACGCTCTCCCCGACGACGTCGCTGCTGTTCTTGGACGAGGCCTACGCCGACTTCGTTCCGCCCGACCGGCTGCCGCCCGACGCGATCGACCCGCGCACGATCCGCACGCGCACGTTTTCGAAGGCGTACGGCTTGGCCGGCGCGCGGATCGGCTACGCGCTCGCGCCGGCCGAGATCGTCGCGGTCTTCCAGAAGCTGCGGCTGCACTTCGGCGTCAACCGCACGGCGCAGATCGGCGCGCTCGCCGCGCTCGACGACGACGCGTTCCTGCGCGGCGTGATCGCCGAGGTCGTGCGCGGCCGCGACGACTATCACGCGCTCGCGGCGCGCCACGGCCTGCGCGTCGCTGCCGTCGGCGACGAACTTCGTCTGCTTCGGCATCGGGTCGCAAGAGCGCAGGCCGAAGCGATGGTCGCGGCGCTGCTCGAAGGAGGGCGTGTTCGTGCGCAAGCCGTGGGCGCCGCCGATCGACGGCTACGTTCGCGTCACCGTCGGAACGGCCGACGAGCGCGCGCGTTCGCCGAACGCTTCGCCGAGGCGCTCGACCGCGTGCGGGAGAAAGCGCCGACGTGAGATACGCGGTGGTCTCGGACGTCCATTCGAACATCGACTCGCTCGACGTCGTGTTCGGCATGCTGCGCGAGGACGACGCGCTGCTGTGCCTGGGCGACATCGTCGGCTACGGCCCGAATCCGAACGAGTGCGTCGAGAAGATTCGCGCGCGGGCGACCGCGACCGTGCTCGGAAACCACGACGTCGCCGCGATCGACAACTTCGGACTCGCGTACTTCAACCCGGCGGCGCGCGAGGCGATGAAGTGGACGCAGAGCGTGCTGACCGCCGAGAACCTCGCCTGGCTCGACAGCTTGGGCTACGAGTTCCGCATGCCGGACTTCTTGCTCGTGCACGGCGCGCCGGTCAACTACTTCGAGTACATCCTCGACAAGGCGGCGGCGGCGCGCGCGTTCGCCGCGACCGACGCCCCGATCATCTTCATCGGGCACACGCACATCGCCGAGGTACTACACGCTGCACCCGGACGGCGCGATCGCGCACGCGCACCTGCAGCAAGGCGGCGAGGTGCAGCTCGAGGAGGACGCGCGGTACCTGGTCAACGTCGGCAGCGTCGGCCAGCCGCGCGACCTCAACCCGCGCGCCTCGTTCGGGTTGTACGACTCGACGGCGCGAACGGTGACCGTTACGCGCTTCGACTATCCGATCGCCACGCGTCCAGGAGAAGATCGCCTCGGCACACCTGCCCGACGCGCTCGCCCGCCGGCTGCTCGTCGGACGCTGAGCGGGCCAAGCGGAGGTCGGCGCGCGGGGCGGGAACGTCGAAGAGGCTGTGCTGCGCCGCTCCCTCGCCGTGCTCGTCCTCGCGTCTCTGTGCTCGGCTGCCGCTGAGCGCCGGCAACTCCCGCGCCGAAAGCGGCGCCGGTCCGCGACGACTACGCGAACGCCGCGTTCACCGGCGCCGCTGAGCGAAGGCTTGCGCGCGTTCTACACGCGCGATTTCCCCGCCGCGCGCAAGGACTTCGAGTCGGCGCTCGCCGTCATCCCCGACAACACGCTCGCGCTGTCGTTCCTCAACGCGGCCGCGGCGCAAACGCCCGGCGATCTCGACGCGCTCGTCGATGCCGAGGAAGACGCGCTGGCGAAGACTCCCAAGAACCCGCTCACGCACGTGCGGCTGGCTTCTCGTACATGTTCGCGTCGCTCGCCGGGCGCGACCGCAACGCTCGACGCGCGCGAAGAGCTCAACGCCGCCGTGCATCTCGATCCGACGTCGCAGTCGGCGCACACCGGCGCTGGGGATCATGCGCGAGTCGGAGCGCAGCGCGAACCGCGCGAAGACCGAGTTCGTCGAGGCGCTCAAGACTCGATCCGCAGAACGTGCTGGCGCGGGAGTACCTGGCGCAGCATCTACCAGACCGATCTGCAAGGACCCGCAGCGCGCGCTCAGCCACGATCATCGACGTCCCGAACCTCGTGCCGGACTACGCCGACATCTACTTCCACATCGCCTCGCTGATGCACGACCTAGGCAATACGAGGCCGCGATCGCGTACGCGACGCGCGGCCTGCAAGCCGACATCGGCCACGTCGGCGAAGCCGGCCAGCACGGCTACACGCTGCTCGCGCGCATCTACCTCGACGAGAACAAGCCCGACGACGCGCGCCGCGTCGCTCAACGCGTCGATCACCGCCGGCACCGACACCGCGTTCGCGAGCACGCTGCTCAAGAAGATCGACGACGGCGCGTACGGCAAGGCGAGCGCATCGCCCAGCCCGCACCGTCGTCGTCCCCGGCCAAGAAGAAGAAGTCGTGAGCGACGCGGTACCCGTCGACGACGGGCACTGCTTCGCGTGCGGCCCGTACAGCGCGGATCGGTCTGCACTTGCGCTTCGTCCCCGACGGCGAAGGCGCGGCGCGCGCCGAGATCACGCTGCCGCCGCGCTTTCAGGGCTGGCGCGGAACCGCTCACGGCGGCATCGTGATGATGCTGCTGGACGAGGCGATGGCGCACGCCTGCGGCGTCGCGGGCGAGCGCGGCGATGACGGCCGCGATGCAGCTGCGCTTCCGCGCGCCCGTGTCGCTGGGCGAGCCGCTGGTCGATCACCGGCAAGGTGAAGTGGAAGCGCCGCGCGGTCATGGCGCTCGAAGCGCGCGTCGCGCATGCCGACGGCACGGTGCTCGCCACCGCCGAAGGCTCGTTCGTCTCGCGCGGCCCGCTCGGCAGGAAGAGCACCTGGGTGCGCCCGACGTGAGCGTCGCTTCATGACGGGACCCGCGTGGCGAAGATGAAGCAGGCGCGCGTCGCGGCCAAGGCCGACCGCGACGCGAAGGCGCCCGAGCCGTCGCTCGACAACCGGCGCGCGCGGTTCGAGTACGAGAAGCTCGAATCGCTCGAGGCGGGCGTCGCGCTGACAGGGCAGCGAGATCAAGTCGATCCGCCGCGGCAACGTCTCGATCAACGAAGCCTTCGCGCGATTGCGCGACGGCGAGCTGTGGCTGGTCAACTTCACCATCCCGCCGTACAAGGAAGCGTCGCACTTCAACCACGAGCCGAACCGGCCGCGCAAGCTGCTGCTCCATCGCGAGCAGATCCAGCGCCTCGCGGGCCGCGCCGCCGAGAAGGGCCTCACGCTCGTGCCGTGGCGGCTGTACTTCAAGAACGGCCGCGTCAAGCTCGAGCTGGCGCTGGTCAAGCGGCAAGAAGCTGTGGGACCGCCGGCGCGACATTCAGGCGCGCGACGTCGAACGCGAGATCGCGCGTTCCGTCAGCCGGTAGCTGACGGTCGTGCGCGGCGCTCGCCCGGAACGCGCGCTCGACGCCGTGGTGCGCGACGCGGTGCGCGTCCGCGCCGGGCTCGCGCGTCTGCGTCGCGTGCTCGGGCGGTCCCGACTCCGTCGCGCTCGCTTCGCTGCTCGACCGGCTGGCGCGCGAAGCCGGCGCCGGCGTCGTGCTCGCGCACGTGAACCACGGCGTGCGCCCGAGCGCCGCCCAGGACGAGTGCGTCGTGCTGTCGGTCGGGGCGCGGCTCGGCGTGCCCGGTCCTCGTCGCGTACCCGGCGCTCGCGCGCGACCGACGAGGCCGCGTTGCGCGATGCGCGCTACGCGCGCGCTCGCGCGGCTCGCGCTCGAGGCGGGCGCGAACGTCGTCGTGACGGCGCACACCGCGGAGGATCAGACCGAGACGGTGCTGCTCGCGCTGTTCCGCGGCACCGGCCTCGACGGGCTGGCCGGGATGGCGCCGCGACGCCCGCTCGCCGCCGGCATCGAGCTGGTTCGACCGCTGCTGCGCGTGACGCGCGCTGAGCTCGCGACCGAGCTGCGCCACAGCGGTCTGCCGTACGCGCTCGATCCGAGCAACGAGGACACGCGCTACCGGCGCAACGCGCTGCGCGTGCACCTCGCGGCGCTGCGCGCGGACTTTCCGCAGCTCGACCGCGCGGTCGCGCGGTGCGGCGAGATCGTGCGCGGGGAGCTCGACGCGACGCCGCGCGCCGCGGCGCGACGCGCCCTGCGCGGCGCAGCTGAGCGAGCACGGCGCCCTGCGCGACGTTTCGTTCGCCGCTATCGAAGCGGCGCTGGACTCGCCGCCCGAGCGTTGAGTGCGGGGCTTCGCGCTCGCGCGCGCGAAGGCGCCGGCAATGCAGCAGACGCTTCCCCCCGGCATCGAATGCGTTCTGATCGGCGCCGGCGAGATCGCCGCCGCGAACGCCCGAATGGCCGCCGGGATCGCGCGCGATTACGCGGGGATGTCGATCGTGCTGGTCGGCGTGCTCAAGGGCGCCGTCTTCGTGACCGCCGACCTGGCACGGGCGCTGGCCGAGGTCCCGGACGGACCGGCCGACGTGCAGCTCGATTTCATCGCCGTCTCGTCGTACGGCAACGCGCACCGTTCGAGCGGCGAGGTCCGGCTGATCCAGGACACGACGCATCACATCGAGGGGCGGCACGTGGTCGTCGTCGAGGACATCGTCGACAACGGGCACACGCTGCACTATCTGCGGGCGATGCTCGGGAACCGCAACCCGGCCTCGCTTCGAGCGGCCGTTCTGCTCGGACAAGCCGTACCACCGGGCGCTCGACGTGCCGATCGATTACGTGGGCTTGACCTGCCCCGACGAGTTCGTCGTAGGGTACGGTCTGGACTACCAGGAACGATATCGGACCCTCCCCTATCTCGCGAAGCTCCGGCCCGAGGTCCTTCCGGCATGACCGGGCCCAACCGTTTTGGCGCGAGACGTGTCCTACCGAGTAACGTTCTCAGGGAAGAACGGTAAAAGGGTCTCGCAACGTATGGGTAAGCACCTCAAGAGCATCCTGGTCGTCCTCGGCATCTTCATCCTGGTGATTTTCATCGTGGAGAAGTTGGTGCTGAGCCCGCCGGCAACGACGCAGCTGCCGTATTCGACGTTCTATTCCGACGTCCAGCAGCACAAAGTCGAAGAAGGTCACGGTCAACGGCCGCGACCTCACCGGCGAGCTCGCCGACCAGCAGAAGTTCTCGACCGTCGTGCCCGACGACCGGGACCTGTATTCCGACGCTGCGCGCCGCGAACGTCGAGATCACGGTCCTGAACAACTCGTCGACGCCGCTGATCGGGTACATCTTCCAGTTCGTCCCGTTCATCATCATGGCGCTGCTGCTGATCTTCATCCTGCGCCAAGCGCAGAGCGGAGGAAGCCAAGCGCTCTCGTTCGGGCGATCGCGCGCCAAGCTGCTCAACGAGAACCGGCCGAAGGTGACCTTCGCCGACGTCGCCGGGCGTCGATGAAGCCAAGGAGGAGCTCGGCGAGGTCGTCGAGTTCCTCAAGTATCCGAAGAAGTTCCAGGCGCTGGGCGCGCGCATCCCCAAGGGCGTGCTGCTGCTGGGGCCGCCGGGCTCGGGCAAGACGCTGCTCGCGCGCGCCATCGCGGGCGAGGCCGGCGTTCCGTTCTTCTCGATCTCGGGCTCGGATTTCGTCGAGATGTTCGTCGGCGTCGGCGCCTCGCGCGTCCGCGACCTGTTCGAGCAGGCCAAGAAGTCGGCGCCCTGCATCGTGTTCATCGACGAGATCGACGCGGTCGGCCGTCAGCGCGGCGCCGGTTTGGGCGGCGGGCACGACGAGCGCGAGCAGACGCTCAACCAGTTGCTCGTCGAGATGGACGGCTTCGACCAGAACACCGGCGTCATCCTGATCGCCGCGACCAACCGCCCCGACGTGCTCGACCCCGCGCTGCTGCGCCCGGGCCGCTTCGATCGCCAGATCGTCGTCGACCGGGCCGACGTGCGCGGCCGCCAAGCGATCCTGAGCGTGCACTCGAAGAACAAGCCGCTCTCGAAGGAAGTCTCGCTCGAGACGCTGGCCCGGCGCACGCCGGGCTTCTCCGGCGCCGATCTGGAGAATCTGCTCAACGAAGCGGCGCTGCTCGCCGCCCGCCGCAACAAGTCGGTGATCGAGATGATCGACTGCGACGAGGCGATCGACCGCGTGATGGTCGGCCCCGAGCGCAAGTCGGTGGTGATGTCGCAGCGCGAGAAAGAGAATACGGCGTACCACGAGTCCGGCCATGCGATCGTCGGCGGCCTCACGCCCAACTCGGACCCGGTCCACAAGGTCACGATCATCCCGCGCGGGATGGCGCTGGGGATCACCTGGTCGCTGCCCGACGAAGACCGGCACTCGCAGACCAAGAACGAGCTGCTCGCGCTGATCAAGCGGCTGGTCGCCGGACGCATCGCCGAGGAGATCAAGTTCGGCGACGTGACGACCGGCGCGTCGAACGACTTCGAGAAGGCGACCGAGCTGGCGCGCCGCATGGTGACGCAGTACGGGATGTCGGACACGCTCGGCCCGATCCAGTACGGCCGCGGAAACCACCAGGTCTTCCTGGGCCGCGACTTCGGCGAGGACCGCAACTACTCCGAGGAGATCGCGGGCAAGATCGACACCGAGGTCCGCAAGATCATCGACACGTGCTACGGCGACGCGCGCAAGATCCTCGAAGTGAACTGGGACAAGGTCGAGCGCATGGCCGGCTCGCTGCTCGAGCACGAGACGGTCGAGACCGAGGAAGTGCTGGCGATCTTGGCCGGCAAACCGTGGCCGCCCAACAAGGCCGTCGAGCCGCCGCCGGATCGGCCGATAGCCGCCGCGTCGCCGTCCGAGCCCGACGTCCGCCCGGAACGGCCCAAGCGGCTGCCGCCGACGATCTCGCCGGAACCCGCGTGAGCCCGGCGCGGATGCCGGCGCACCTGCGGGCGTTTCCGCAACCAGCCAGGGCCGCGATCGTCGCGGCCCTTTTCGTCTGCGCCGCTTCCGGAGCGGCGCGCGCGCAGACCGCCGCTGCCGCCGACCGGGACGCTGCCCGGCGGCGTCGCCTACGAGCTCCGGCCCGATGCGGGCCAGTCCGACCGCCGCGATCGCGCTGTGGTACCGCGCGCCGGCGGGCGGCTTCGACGCGGCCCCGATGCCCGGGCTGTCGCGCTTGGCGGCGGCCACCGTCGCCGCCTCGACGCCGATCACCGGAACGCCGCTGAGCGGGCTGGTCGAGCGCTTCGGCGGCCGGCTGGTCGTCGAAGCGTATCCGGACAGCGTCGCGATCACGGCGCTGGTCGCGCCCGACCACGTGGCCGCCACGCTGCGCGCGATGACCGGCGACTACTTCGCGCCGGTGGTGACCGCCGACGGTCTTGCGGCCGGGGTGGCCGACACCGCGGGCGATGCGTTGCTGCGTTCGTACGAGCCCGACGCGATCGAGGACGCGCTGGGGGCGGCGCTCTTCGCCGGGGGGCCGCTCCACGACGGGACCATCGGAAAGCACGACGACCTCGTCGCGGCGAAGCTCGAGCAGGTGCGCGCGTTCGCGGAGCGCGCCTTCCGCCCCAGCAACGCGATCTTGGTCCTGACCGGCAACGTCGATGCGAGCGCGCTCGCCAACGTCGCGAACCGTGCCGGCCCCGCCGGCGACGCGGCGCCGGAACCCGGCGCGGTGGAGTCGCCGCTGGCGGCCCCGGCGGCGCGCCGGCTCGACGCGAATGTCGCCGGCACCGGGCTGGCCTGGATCGGGCCCCCGATCGCCGACGAGGCCGCCGCGACCGCAATGGACTTCCTGGCCGACGAGCTCTTCGCGCCGAAGACCGGCGCGGTCGCCCGGGCGCTCGGCAGCCGCAAGGCGTCGGTTACCGGAAAGTTCGTCACCTACCGCAACCCCGGCGTCTTCCTGGTGACGATCTCCGGCGACGATGCCGCCGCGGCACGGCCCATCGTCGAGCGAACGATCGCGGATGCCGCCAAGCCGCTGTCGCCGCGTGCGTTCGCCGCCGCGCGGGCCTCGTTCGTGTACCATCTCCTCGACGACATGGACACGCCGTCGGGGATCGCCGGCACCTACGGCTGGTACGCGGTCGAGGGCAACGCGGCGTACGCGCCGGCCGAGGGCGGCACGCAAGGCCGCTATTTCGGCTTGGTGACGGCCTTGACGCCGGCCGCCGTCGCGCGCACGGCAGCGAAATACCTCGGCACGGTTCCCGGCGTGGTCACCCTGAGCCGGGCGCCGGCGAACGCGAAGGGGCACTCGTGAGACGGTATCGCTGGGCCGCTCGCCGCATTCGCCGCGCTGGCGGCGTCATCGATCGCGCCCGCGCTGGCCGGCCCGACCGCGGTGGTCGACCTCGGTGGGCCGCGCGAGTACGTGCGCGACGATGCCGCGTCTTCGCTGGCGGTGGTCGAGTTGTTCGTCCGGGCCGGACTCGACCGCGAGACCCCGCAGCAGAACGGCCTGGCCGCGCTGGTCGCGCAGTCGGTGCTGCGACTCCCGTGCGCCAGGGTCAGAACCGAACCGATGCGGGCCCGGCCCTGCCGTTGACAGAGGCGATCGACGCGTGCGGCGCCTCGATCACGTACGCGATCGCGCCGGAAACCATCCGGTTCTCGCTGCAAGGCACGCCCGAGGCGATCGCCGTCGCCGCGCCGCTGCTGGCGCGCGCGCTCGCCGCCCCGTCGTTCGCGCCGGCAACGCTCGCCGCGGCGCGCGCCGCGATCGCCGACCGGGCCTCCGACGAGGAGGGCGATCCCCGGCTCGTCGGGTTGCAGATGCTGCGCGGATCGTACTACCGAGACGGCGCGGGCTTCCCGGCGTTTGGGAACGCCGGCTCGCTCACCGCGTTCGCGACCGCCGACGCCGCGGGTTTCTTCTCGGCCTGGTATCTGCGCGGAAACGCCTTCCTGGCCGTCGTCGGGCATAGCGGTCCGGCCACCGAGGCGGCGAGCCGTGCGTTGGTTGCCGCCTTGGCGCCCGGCAGCGCGGCCGCGCCCGCGGTCGCGACCCGGCCGTTCGGCGCCGAGCCCAAGCGCATCGTGACCCACCGCGACGTCAGCGCGCCGTACGTCGTGGTCGGATTCGCCGCGCCGCCGCTCGGCGATCCGGACTTCGCGGCGACCTGGGTGATGCGGTCGCTGTTGGGCGGCGTGTTCGAGCGCGACGGCGCGACGACGCCGCCGCCTTTTCTGCGGTCGGTCGGTTCGCTGTACGGATACGAGACCGCTCCCGGGCAGTTCGTGCTGTGGATCAACGGCGCGCGGATCGATCCGTCGGTCGGTTTGGGCGCGGTCATCGCGATGGTGAAGGGCACCGCGACCAAGCCCGTGTCGGACACCGTGCTCAAGCGCTACAAGGAGACGGCGCGCGGTGCGTGGTCGCTCGAGACCCTCTCGCTCGACGATCGGGCCACGGCGCTCGGCAACGCGGTTGCGCGCGGGCTCGACGTCGACGCAGCCGACACCGTTCCGGCGGCGATCGCCGGGGTGACCGCCGCCGATCTCCAGCGCGTCGCGAAGAAGTACTTCCAGAAGTTCGACGTCGCGCTGGTCATGCCGCGCGGAGGCGACGGCGGCTGAACACCGCCCTGGTTCACGATTATCTGAACCAACGCGGCGGCGCCGAACGCGTCTTCGCGCACTTCGTCGACGCGTGGCCGCAAGCCCCGGTGTACACCGCGCTGTACGACGAGCGGGCCGTGGGCGATCTCGTGCCGCGCGACCGGGTGCGGACCTCGTTCCTGCAGCGCTTCCCGATGCGCCGCAGCGCATTCCGGTTGTATGCGCCGCTCTATCCGCGCGCGTTCGAGTCGTTCGACCTGTCGGCGTTCGATCTGGTCGTCTCGTCGACGACCGCCTGGGCGAAGGGCGTGCTCTTGCGGCCCGGCGCGGTACACGTGTGCTACATCAACACGGTCTCGCGTTTCGTCTTCGACGCCGATCGATACGTCGGAGGGCTGGGACCGGCGCGCATCGCGCGTCCGCTGATCGATCGGCTCGCGGCCTGGGACGTGCGCGCGGCGCAGCGGCCGACGCGTTTCGTCGCGAACTCGCGCAACGTCGCCGCCCGCGTGCGGCGCTGGTACGGCCGTGAGGCCGACGTTCTGCCCTGCCCGGTCGACGTCGACCGCTTCACCGCGGGCGCCGGGCGAGGCGACTACTACGTCGTCGTGTCGCGGCTGCTGCCGTACAAGCGCGTAGATCTGGCGATCGCGGGCTGCGCGCTGGCCGGCGCTGCGCTGCACGTCGTCGGTCGCGGGCCCGACGAGCGGCGGCTCAAGCGTCTGGCGGTGGGAACGCGCACGACGTTTCACGGTGAGGTCGACGATGCGACGCGCAACGCCCTCGTCGGCGACGCGCGGGCGGCGCTGCTGCCGGGCGAGGAAGACTTCGGCTTGGTGCCGCTCGAGGCCGCCGCGGCGGGGCGCGCGACGATCGCCTTCGCGGCCGGCGGCGCGCTCGAGACCGTGATCGAAGGCGAGACCGGCGCATTCTTCCGGCGGCCGGACCCCGTCGCGCTGGCCGCCGCGATCCGCCGTTTCGATCCCGACGCGTACGACCCGGCGCGGCTGCGCGCCCACGCCGAAACGTTTCGGCCCGAACGGTTCATCGCGCGCTTGCGCGCGATCGTCGAGGCGACGCGCGCGTGACCACGAGCGAGATCGTCGACGCGGCGCGCCTGCGGCCGACGCGCGCCGTCGTCATCGCCGCGGCGGTGTTCCTCATCGTGTACGTCGCGCTCGATCTGAACAAGTTGTACGCGCTGCGCTACGGAGCCGATACGGGCACGTTCGTCCAATGGCTCGTCGGCGAAGCGCACGGTCGCGGCTCCTGGAACGGCGCGGAGTATCGTCCGCACTTACAGGTTCACGACTCCTGGACGCTGCTCGGCTTGGTTCCGCTGATGGCGATCCTCCCGTACGCGCAGACGCTGCTGATCGTCCAAGTTCTGGCCGTCGCCGGCGCGGCGCTCGCGATCTGCGCGTTCGCGCGCGCCTGCGGTGCGCCGGCGCGCGCCGCGAGCGCTGTCGGGATCGCCTATCTCCTTTCGCCGTCGGCGCAAGGGATCGCGTACGGCAACTTCCTCGAGAACGTGTTCGTCCCGCTGCTCGCCGGCTGGGCGCGATTGCCGTGCACCGCCGCGCGCTGATCGCCGCGCTCGTCGTTGCGCAATTGTTGCTCGGCCTCAAGGAAGACGAGGCGTTGTTCGTGGCGTGGTTCGGCGCGGCGTGCGCGCTGTGGTGGGATCGCCGCATCGGCATCGCGCTCGTCGCGCTCGCGGTCGTCAACGGCGCCGGCTTCGTCGTCGCCGAGCGGATCACCAACGCCCATCCTTCGCTGCCGGGATACGCGCTGCACGTCGACGATCCGTTGGTGAAGCTGGCGTTCTTCGCGGCGCTGCTCGCGCCGTTCGCGTTCGCGCCGCTGCTGCTGCGCTGGCGGCTGCTGCTGCGGCACCGCTCGTCGCCGAGCTTGCGTTCAACCGGCCGTGGGCGTATCCGATCGCCCGCATCGGCACGCACTGGACCGCACCGATTCTCGCCGCAACCGCACTCGCCGCCGCCTATGTCGTCGCCCGGCGGCCGGGCTTTGCGACGCCGATGCTCGTCTGCGCCGCGCTGTGCGCGCTGTTCTTCAACGATACCGCGCTCAAGCTCGGACGTTATCCCTACGTGGTCGATCGGGTCGCCTACGCGAACGCGATCGCGTTGCGCCGCAGCCAACGCACGGTCGTCGTCCGGCGGCCGGACGAAGGCGCGTACGTCGCCGCGGCGTCGAATCCGCACGTCGTGCTGGCGAAGTACGATCCGCACGAAACCGGGTATTGTCCCGCCTACGACAAGGATCCGCGCGCCTTTCTTCGCCTCGCTCGGCATCGGCACGTGGCCCGTGAACGCCCGGCTCTGCGGCGGCGTCCCGATCAGCCGCGGCGCTGACGTCACTTTGCGCGGACATACAGGCTTGGTGAAACGCGAGGACGGCACGACGGTGCAGAGGTTGAAGGTGGCGTGCGTGATCATCGAAGCGCTCAGCGAGCGGCTGAAATAGTAGACGAGCGGCGAGCACGATGCCGCCGGCGGCCAATGGAGCGAGCGCGCCGGCGTTGCCCGGCTGCCAATGCACCAGGCCGAAGACGATCGCGGAGGACACGACGGCGCCCCAGACCGGGAGATAACGCAGCAGCGCGTTGAAGAGAAAGCCGCGGAAGACGAACTCTTCGAAGAACGGCGCCGCGACGCAGGCCAAGAAGACGAATCCGACGACCAGCGAGCCGCGCGCAGCGCGCAGCCAATGCACCTGAACCTCGTCGGATTTGAGGTGGAACACCGCGTCTTGCCCGACGCTCACCAGCGCGGCGACCGCGATCATCGCGACGGCGCCGGCGACGCCCCAGACCAGATCGCCGGCGCTCGGCGCGCGCAGCCCCAAGCTCGCGAGCGAACGGTGCGCGAGGCGCGGAAGGGCCGCGGCCAAGACGACGAACGCGACCACGTACGAGGCGAGCTGGACGATGATGACCGGCCACGAGAGCGCTTCGAGGTCGTGCCGGCTGACGGCGCCGCTGCCGAAGAGCACGAGCACGATCGCGGTCGCCGGCACGAAAACGGCGAGACAGACCAGCGGCGGCGACGACGAGCGACCGCCACCAGACGAAAGCGTCAGCCGGCCAGTCTTTCGGCGAGAGCGGCGAACGTTCGGAGATCGAGGTCTTCACCACGGACGTCCGGATTCAAAGCGAGTGAGGCGATCGCCGCGACGATGCGCTCGCGCGGCAGATCGAGCGCGAGCGTAAGGGAGTTCGCCAGCGTCTTGCGCCGGTACGCGAACGCGGCGCGCACGACCTGTTCGAAGCCGCGCGCGGTCGCGAACGACGACCTCGGGCGCATCGAGCCGGTCCAGCACGACGACCGTCGACACGACGCCCGGACGCGGAAAGAACGCGCTGGGCGGAACGGTGAGCGCGCGAGTGACTCGCATCGTCAGGCCGATCGCGAGCGTGAGGCTGCCGTATTGCGACGTGCCTGGCTTGGCCAATAACCGGTCCGCCACGTCCTTCTGGATCATCGCGACGATCCGCCGCGGCGGTTGAGGGAGCGCCGCCAACTTCACGAGCAGCGGCGTGCCGACGTTGTACGGCAGGTTTCCGGCCGCGACCCATTCGCGTCCGGCGGCCCATGCCGCGTAGTCGAACGCGAGCGCGTCGCCTTGCCGCAGGTCGACCCCGGACAAGTCGTCGCGCGAGCGCAGCACCGCGACCATGTCGGGATCCAGATCGAAGGCGGTCACCTCGGCGCCGGCCTGCACCAGCGCCGCGGTCAGCGCGCCGGTGCCGGCGCCGATCTCGAGGACGCGGGAGCAAGGGCGCTTCGGCCGCCAGCCGAGCGATGCGGAGCGCCGTCGCACCGGCCATGAGAAAATGCTGGCCCAAGCGCTTTTTCGGGCGGATCCCCAGCGCGCGCAGCAGAGCGCGAGGATGGTGGTGGCTTCGGCTATCGCCGAAGCCTTCGCGGTTCTCGCTTCGCTGCGGTCCGCCTCGCTCTGGTTTTCCGTCTGGGGGGTCTATTTGATTAGGTAGACGGTGACGGAGCGGCGGCCGAACTGGAAGGCTTGGCGGTTGGAGTTGAAGCCCAGGTCGATCCGGCGGCCGCGAATCGCTCCGCCGGTGTCGCCGGCGATCGCCGGACCGTAGCCGGGGATGAACATGCGCGTGCCCAGCGGGATCACCCGCGGATCGACCGCGACGACCCCGTGGCCGGCGGGCCGGCCGCTGGCCGTCATGCCGCTGCAGCCGGCGCAGCCGGCGGTGTACGCGGTGGCGACCATCGAAAGAGCCGCCGACGCGAACTTGAGCGTGCCTTCGACGCCGCGCCCGGCGAGCTGAGAGAACGCGGTGTACTCGCCGATCCCCTCGGCGACGATGCGCGCGCGCGGCGCGCGCAGAACGTGCGAGACGAGCGTCGTGCGGCGCACGGCGCTGCGATCGGGGCTGCGCGTGAAAGCGTAGGCGGTCTCGTAGATCCCGGGCTCTCCGGAGGTCGACCACCTTGGTCGCGCCCGGCGGCAGGCTGAAGGCCCAGCGCTTGACGACCCGGCTGGCGAGCTTGCGGTGGACGACCTGCGTCCATGAGTTCGACGTGCTGCACGGTGATGACGGCGTCGTCCTCGACGGCGCTCGCCGGCGCGGGCCACACCGCGTCGTGGCGGTCGAAAGCGATGCGCTGCTGGCGGAGCAGCGCGGAAACGTCGGTAGCCGCCGTGCGCACGACGCGCAGGTCCCCGTCGACGAGGATGGTGACCGGCACCGCGGCGCGGTAGACGATGGTCTCCCCGTCGTAGAGCGGGCTGGCCGGGTCGACGCTCAACGCGTCCTCGGGGGCCCGCGAGAGGTTCCGCTCGGCCAGCAGCTCGTCGGCGTTGTCGGCTTTGGTCTCGACGGTCTCGGAGAGCCCGTCGTGGACGAGGGTGACGTGCTTGGCAGGTCCCGGCATCGGCGAACGCGGCGACCGATTTGGCGACCCGGTCGGCGGCCGTACCGGCGCCGAACGGAATGAGCAGCCCTAGGGAGAGCATGCCAGTTGCCGCAAGCGGCAATGGTGGAAGATCGTTGCGGATCGTCCGACTCCTTTCTCGTGCGGAGGGTGCGTTCCAGCAAGCTCGGATCATGCAATCCGTGCGTGACGGCGCGCACTCGACGTCGTAGCGGTGGCCGGCGAGCCGTGGTCTGACCCGGCAACGGGTCCAGAGGCTCGGTCGAGTGGCCCCAAGACCCTACAGGATCTTGGTGAATCACGAGTACGCTAACACGATTGTCAAGCATGCGTCAAATACCAGGGTCGTGGACCGAGGGGCGCCCGTCTGCTACGCGCGCCCCGGCGCGACGGCACGATGGTGCAGCACGCGAGTGGCGAATGAGGCCTTTGTCGTGCGCGTCGGATTCTTCACCGAGTGCTACAAACCGATCGTCAACGGCGTCGTCGCCAGCATCGACGCGCTGCGCGACGGCTTGTGCGCGCACGGCGTCGACGTCACGACGATCGCGCCGCACTTTCCGCATTTCGTCGACGTCGAGAACGGCGTCGTGCGCGTTCCGTCGCTGCCGCTGCCCACGCAAACGTCATACCGTTTGTGCGTGCCGTACTTGAACGCCGACGATCGGCGGCGCATGCGCGGCATCGATCTCGTGCACGCGCACTCGCCGTTCGTCACCGGTTGGATGGGCGCATCGTACGCGCGCCGTCATCGCATCCCGCTCGTCTTCACGTATCACACGCGGCTCGATGCGTACGCGCATTATGCGCCGTTCGACCGCGGCACGACCGAGCGCGCGATGGTCGAGCTCACGCGGCGTTACGCGAACGCCGCCGACGCGGTGATCGTGCCGACGCGCGCGATGGAGAACCGTCTGCGCGAGCTGGGCGTGAACGCACCGATCGCGGTCGTCCCCAGCGCGATCGACGTCGAGCGCTTCGCCGGCGGGCATCGCAGCGCGCTGGTGCGCGCGCGGTTGGGCGTCGACGACGACGCCCCGCTGGCGCTCGTCGTCTCGCGGCTGGGCGTCGAGAAGAACGTCGAGCTCGCGCTCGACGCGCTGGCGCGTTTCGCCGAGTTGCGGCTGGCGGTCGTCGGTGAGGGACCGCATCGCGACGCGCTCGCAGGAACGCGCGCGCCGGCTCGGCGTCGAGGGACGGGTCCGCTTCGTCGGCGAGCTGGCGCGCGAGCGGCTGCCCGACGTCTACGCCTCGGTCGACGCCTTCGTCTTTCCCTCGACCACCGACACCCAAGGGCTGGTCCTGGCCGAGGCGCTCGCCGCCGGCCTGCCGGTGGTCGCCGCCGACAGCGAGGCGTCGCGCGACGTGCTCGGCGCGGCCGGACGGCTGGTCGAGGCCGATCCCGAAGCGCTGGCCGCCGCAATTCGCGACGCGCTGGCCGGCGGGCGCGACCAGAGTGCCGTACATTTGGCATTCTCGCGGTTTACCGTGGAGATGCAGACGCGGCGAATCCTCGAACTCTACCGGGAGGTGCTGGCCGCGCGAGCAGCTTGACTTGACTCGAACACACGTTCGATATAGGATGATCGCAAGAGCCATGCAGACCACCAGCCGCCACCGCTCCGCCGACGTCGCCGTCGGCTATGCCGCCGACCGCGCCGGCAACGGCATCGCCTACGCCGCGATCGCGACCGGGACCGATCGGGCCGCCGTCACGATTGACCGTTCAGCGCCGCAGCCGCTCCCCGCGCTCGACGGCCGCGAGTTCGGCTACGCCGCCGTCGCGCGGTCGGCGCCTACCTGCGCGGCCGCGGCTTCAGCCGGTTGCGGCTGCGGATCGCCGACGAGGCCGTCGTCGACGAGCTCAACGGCCGCCGCTCGGTCCCGCTCGCCGCTGGCGATGGCCTACGTCAAAGACGCGCTGCGTCGCTGCATGGCTTCGCGGCCGCCCGCGTCGAACGCGGCGAACCGATTGAAACCCACGATCTCGAGACCCGCGCCCAAGCCGAGATCGCGCTGCGCGCCCCCGCGGCCGCCTGAACCGGCGATCCCGAGCTCGTCGCAGCGGCGGCTGACCGCCGGCGATCTGCCCGGCGACACGATCGCGCTCTCGCGCGCGCTGATCGGCAAGCTGCTGGTGCGCGAGCGCGACGGCGAGTTGCTCGCCGGCCGTATCGTCGAGACCGAAGCCTACTTCCCGACCGATCCGGCGTCGCACGCGTTCCGCGGGCCGACGCGGCGCAACCGCGCGATGTTCGGTCCGCCCCTGCACGCCTACGTCTACTTCATCTACGGCGCGAACTGGTGCCTCAACGTCACCAGCGAAGGCGAGGGCGTCGGCGCGGCGGCGCTGGTGCGCGCGTGCGAGCCGCTCGCGGGTCTCGACGCGATGCGCGCGCTGCGCGGCCGGCCCGGCCTCAAGGACCGCGAGCTCGCGCGCGGCCCGGGCAACCTCTGCCGGGCGTTCGCGATCGGACCCGAGTTCGACGGCGCCGATCTGGCCGCCGGCCCGCGGCTGTGGCTCGCCGACGACGGTCGGCGGCTGCCGGTCGGGGTCAGCCCGCGCATCGGGATCACCAAGGCCGCGGCCGAGCCGCTGCGCTTCTACGCGCGCGGCAATCCAAGCGTCAGCGGACGGCGCGCCTTGTCGCCGTGACGCCGCTGTGGTAGACTTCGTTGCGTCGCGCGGTCCCGTACCGTGCGATCTTCTCGTTCCTCGGCGCAGCGCGCCGACGAGCGGCCCCGGCAGCCTCGCCGGTCAGGCCCCGTCGCGCGAAGCGCCCGTCTCCCCGAGGGAGCATTCCGCTGCAGTTCGACAATCGACCCCAGAACAACGGTAAGCCCGAGGGCGGCCGTCGCCGCCGCTCGCGGCGGAACCGCCAGCGCTTCAACGACAACGGTACGCCGCAGCAGGCGAACGACGTGTTCACCCAGCCCGAGTTCCCGCAGCCGGTCGGGCCGCCGCTGCTCTCCGCCGACCAGCTCGCGGAGATGAGCAAAGCCGAGCTCAACGAGTTCGCCAAGACCTTCGAGATCGAGAATCCGACCAAGATCAAGAAGGACGAGCTGGTCGCGCAGATCCTCGAGGTTCAAGCCCAGCGCAGCGGCCTCGAGAAGGCCAACGGCGTGTTGGACATCTTGCCCGAGGGCTACGGCTTCCTGCGGCGCGAGGGCTATCTCGTCGGCAACGACGACATCTACATCTCGCAGTCGCAGATCCGGCGCTTCGAGCTGCGCCGCGGCGACCTCGTCGCCGGCCAGGTTCGCCGGCCCAAAGAGAACGAGAAGTACTACGGGATCGTCAAGGTCGAGACGGTCAACGGGTATCCACCCGAGTCGCATCGTCAACCGGCGCGTCTTCGAAGAGCTCGGTGCCGAGCCGCCGACGCAGCGCTTCACGCTCGAGACGCGCGGCGACATCACGACGCGCGCGCTCGACCTCTTCGCGCCGCTCGGCAAGGGCCAGCGCGCGCTGCTCTTCTCGCCGCCGCGCACCAACGACGCGGCGCTGCTGGTTCGCATCGCGCGCGCGCATCGAGGCCAACCATCCCGACGCCCACGTGATCGTGCTGCTCGTCGACGAGCGGCCCGAGGCGGTCACCCACCTGCAGCGGACGCTCGACGTCGAAGTCGTCGCGACGACGTTCGAAGAGCATCCCGACAATCACGTCACGACCGCCGAGCTCGTCTTCGAGCGCGCGAAGCGGCTGGCCGAGCTGGGACGCGACGCGGTCGTCCTCGTCTCGTCGTTCACCCGGCTCGTCCGCGCGTACGCGGCGACGACGCACCACAAGGCGAACCCGGCGCAGATCGACGCCGCGACGCTGCAGCGCCCCAAGCGCCTGTTCGGCGCGGCGCGGGCGGCCGAGGGCGGCGGTTCGCTGACCGTGCTCGCGACGCGTCGACGCGGGGACGTCGGCGCTCGATGCGCTGGTGATCGAGGAGCTTTCGCCGGCCGCGAACGCGGAGATCGTCCTCGCCCGCGAGCTCGCCGAGGCGCGCGCCTTTCCTCCGATCGACCTCGTGCGCAGCGGGAACTGGTACGAGGAGCAGTTGCTCAGCGAGATCGCGCTGCACAAGGTGACCGACCTGCGCCGGGCGCTGGTCGGCGTCGCGACCGTCGAAGCGTCGGAGCGCATCTATGCCGCGCTGGCGCGGACCGATTCCAACGACGCCTTCCTCACCTCGTTCGACCTGAAGAAGGTATAGGGCTCGACGCGCAGCGGCTCCAGAAATTCCTGGCGGCGGCCGGCGTCGCGTCGCGCCGCCGCGCGGAAGATCTGATCGTCGCCGGTCGCGTGCGCGTCGGCGGACAGGTCGTGCGCGAGCTCGGATCGAGCGTCGACGACGACGCGCGCGTCGAGGTCGACGGGCGCATCGTGCGTCCGGTTCGGACGCACACCTACGCCGTGCTGCACAAACCGGTCGGCGTGGTGACCACGATGCGCGACCCGCAAGGTCGCCGCACCGTCGCCGATCTGGTGCGCCGGGCCGGCCTCACCGCGCGCGTCGTCCCGGTCGGACGGCTCGACTACGACACGAGCGGCGTGCTGTTGCTCACCGACGACGGCGAGACGGCCAACGTCCTGAGCCACCCGCGGTTCGGCGTCGAGAAAACGTACCGCGCGACGGTGCGCGGGCGGCTCGAGCCGGGAGCCGTCGAGCGAATCATGCGCGGCGTCGGCCTCGACGAAGGTCGTGCCGCGCCGGCGCAGCTGCGCGTCATTGCGGTGCGGCGCGACATCTCGCTGGTCGACATCACGATCCACGAAGGCCGCAACCGGCAGGTGCGCCGGATGTTCGACGTCGTCGATCACCCGGTGGTGGCGCTGGTGCGCCTGCGATTCGGACCGATCGCGCTGGGCGCGCTGGCGCCCGGAGCGGTTCGTTCCGCGACCGAGCGCGAGCGAGCCGCGCTGCATCGCATCGCCGCCGAAGCGCAGGCGCGCCGGCGTGGCCGGCGAGTGATGCTGGTCCGCGGGATTCGCGGCGCGATCACCGTCGCGCGCGACGAACCGTCGGCGATCCTCGACGCGACCGAACGCCTGTTGCGCACGATCGTGGAGCGCAACCGCTTCGTTCCCGACGACGTCGCGTCGGCGCTCTTCACCGTCACGCCCGATCTGGTCTCGGAGTTCCCCGCCGCCGCCGCTCGCCGGATGGGCTGGACCCTCGTCCCCCTGTTGAATTTCACCGAGATCGGGGTACCGGGACGTCTGGAACGGTGCATTCGCGTGCTGATCCACCTCAACACCGATCTGCGCCCGGACCAAATCCAGCACGTGTACCTGGAAGGCGCGACCACCCTCAGACCCGATCTGTCGGGCCGGCAGTAAGCGGCAGCCGGCCGCCGGCGGGGCCGGCAGGTAAACGACCGAGACCGGCCCAATCGCGTTCGGTCGAAGCCCGACCAGCCCGTCACCGGGCTGCTACCCCGAGCGCTGCCCGCTGCTCGGGCCGCACGGTTGGCGAGCGGGACCGCCGAGCCGCCCGCACATTCGTCTCCGTTCACGAGGTATCATGGCCGAACGCACCATCCGCTTGCTCGTCGCACCGCTGCTCGGTGCGCTGGCGCTGGCGTTTTTCGCCCCGCCGGCGTCGGCCCAAACGTCGACCTACTACACGCCGCCCAAGATCGTCAAGCAGGGCACCGCGAGCTCCCCGATCGCGGGCACCGGCGCCGTGACGATCCAAGTCTTCGTCAAGAAAGACGGCTCGATCGGTAACATCAAGCTCGAGAAGTCGACGAACCACGGCGACGATGCGGCGGCGATGGAGATCGCGAAGAACTCGACCTACAAGCCCGGCGTGCGCGACGCGAAGCCGATCGACGCGTTCTACACGATGGCGCTCAAGTTCAACGGCTCGTCCGTCGTCAACGACACGGGCACGACCGCGAACCAGTTGCTGGCGGCGAACGCGCTCATCCGCGCGAACAAGTTCGCCGATGCGAAGACCCAGATCGACGGCTACCTCGGCGCGCATCCGAACGACAAAGACGCGGAGGCGCTGCTCGGCGTCGCCGACGCCTATCTGAGCGACCCTGCGGGCGCCGCCGCCGCGTTCGACGCGGCGGGCACCGTCCCCGAGCAATTCAAGGTCGTCGCGGCGAAGGCGTACTCCGACGCCGCGGTCGATGCGCTCAAGGCCAAGAACAACGATCAGGCGATCGCGCTGGCCGGCAAGGCGCTGGCGCTGCAAGTGAACGTCAACACGCTCTTCATCCGCGGCACCGCGTACGGTAACGCGCAGCAGTACCCGGCGGCGATCGGCGATCTCGAGCGGGCGAAGGCGCAAGCGACGGCGGGCCATGCGGACGCCGCGACGCTCAACGCGATCGACGCCTCACTTGCGACCTCGTATCTCCTGGGAGGACAACCCGACAAGGGACTCGCGCTCGCGCAGGAGCTCAAGCGGCGCGATCCGTCGAATACGCGAGTCGACGACACGATGGCGGCGTACTACAACCGCCAGGCAGTCGACGCGATGAAGTCCGGCAACCGCACCCAGGCCGTGACCGATTTGGAGAACGCCGCCAAGGCCGTCCCGACGCGTGCGGTCGTCTTGTACGTCGCAAGCATCGAACGTGCTCTCGCAGGGCGACAAGCCCGATTGGAAGGCGGTCAAAGCCGAAGCCGACAAGGCGCTCGCCATCGACCCCAACGACGCCCGCGCGAACTACGTCGCCGGGATCGCGCTGGCGAACCAAGGCGACGGGAAGAACGCGACCGTCTATCTCCAGAAGGCCAAGGCGACGGCGGGCTCCGACGCGGAGCTCAATGCCAACATCGACACGGCGCTCAAGAAGCTCCAACCCAAGCAGTAGGAATGCCGGCCGGGACCGCCAACACCTAGGCCCGCGCCGGGCGGGTACCGCCGTCTTTCGTATTGTCCGGCTCCGGCCGGTGGACTCCCAACTCCCTCGAAGACTCGGAGGCTACACCAGGACTCGTGGATTTCAGCGGATTTTTCGGAACGATCGTCTCGGGCGGCCCCGCCATGTGGGCGTTGCTCGCATTGTCGGTCATCGCGGTCGCCATCGTCATCGAGCGGCTGCTTTTCTTTGCGAGCCAGCACTCCGACTCGAAGGGCCTGCTCCGTTCGATCGGGCAGCGGATCGCCGCGGATGATCTCCCCGGTGCGATCAAGATTTGCCAGCAGAACAAGGGTATGCTTCCAAAGATTCTCGAGTTCGGCTTGCAGCGCGGCGAGAAGAACCGCGCCGACATCACCGATGCGCTCTCGATCGCGCTGATGGAGAACCTCAACTCGCTCGAGCGCAACCTGGGGATCATCGGTACCATCGCGGTCATCGCGCCGTTCGTCGGGCTGTTCGGTACGGTGCTCGGCATCATCCGCGCCTTCCAGGACATCGCCCTCAAGGGGAACTCGACCCCGGCCGTGGTCGCGGCGGGCGTCTCGGAAGCGCTGATCACGACGGCGGCCGGCCTGTTCGTGGCCGTCATCGCGGTTATCTTCTTCAACTACTTCAAGACCCGGATCAAGGCGTACAACCAGGAGATGATCGTGGCGGCCAACCAGCTTGCCGAGATGCTCCACTTCCACAACACGGGCGCCGCGATTCCGACCGACGTGTACCAGCCGTCGGCGACGGGGGCGAAGTAACCTGAACCTCTCGACCCGAGGCCTCGACTCATGAGCATGGTGTCCGCCCAGCAGGACGATGCGGTGATGGCCGAGATCAACATCACGCCCTTCACCGACGTGCTGCTGGTCCTGCTCATCATCTTCATGATCCTCGCCGCGCTCGTCGCGCCGCCGGGATTCGAGAAGCAGTTGCCCGACTCGAACGCCAACCCACCGCCTCAGCAGCAGAAGAAAGCCGACAACATCGAAGTTCTCGTCAACGAGACCGGAACGATTTTCGTGGACGGCAAGCGCTCCGACGTCGCGCACATCTACGCGGACATGCAAGAAGTCGTGCAACGCAAGGGCCATAAGCACGTCTCGCTCACCGCCGACGTCAAGGCTCCCTACGGCACGATCATCCGCATCTTGGACGCCTCGAAGATCGCCGGCCTCGAAGACGTCGGTTTCGTTACCGGCGGATAGGCAGAAGGAACCCATTTCGTGGCCGTCTCCACCGGACAAGGCGAAGAAGAAGTGATGTCGACGATCAACATCACGCCGTTCACGGACGTGCTGTTGGTCCTGCTCATCATCTTCATCATTCTCGCGTCCATCACCAAAGAGCCCAAGCTCCCCGACGCCAAGAACCGGCAGAAGGTCCACCCGTCGCAGATCGTCGTCCTCATCGACGAGAAGAACCAGGTGCAGATCGGTTCGACCACCGTCAACGAGATGCAGGCGAAAGCACAGTTCGCCGAACTGGTCAAATCGACGGGCAGCGGGCTGAAGACCGTTATCATCAAGGCGAATCCGAAGGCCAGCTTCGGCACGATCCTGCGCGTCATGGACGCTGCGAAATCGGCGAACCTCACGACGTTCGGCTTGGCGAACCACATCGAGGGCCTGCCTGAAGGACAGACGGGGGGCTAATGGCGCGCCACATCGATCCGCAGCCGCCGGTGAGCAACCTCGAGCGGGCCAAGTACTTTCTGCTCTACGGCTTCGCAATCTCGATCGCGCTGCACCTCATCCTCGGCCCGTTCGTGAAGTTCGAACGGACGCAAGTACAGGAAGACAAGCCGCAAAAGGTCACCGTGGTTCGCGTTCCCACGCCGCCGCCGACGCCCAAGCCCACCCCGACGCCGCCGCCGACGCAGCCGCCGACGCCGCCGCCCAAGTCGACGCCGCCTCCGAACACGCCCGCACCGCAGCAGCCGAAGATCAAGATCAACACGATCAAGTCGACGACGAAGACGAACAGCGGTCCGACCGAGGAGACCAACAAGTACACCACCGGCAACACCCAAGGGATACCGCAGGGGCAAGGTACGGCCGCGCCGTCCACCGCGCCGCCGGCCACGCCCGCGCCGGCGCCGCCGACGGCGACGCCCAAGCCGACGCCGACGCCGCTCTCGTGCGCCCGCCCGAACGTCCCGGCGACGACGATTCGCGCCACCGAACCCGACACGCCGCCGATGGCGTCGCAGCAGGGGATCTCCGGCACCGTCCAGGTCGTCGTGTCGCTCGACGCCGGCAGCCACGTGACCGGCACCCGCGTCCAGAGCTCGCCCAGCGTGATCCTCAACCAAGCCGCGCTGAGCGCCGCCCGAAGCTCGACGTTCCAGACCGAAGTGCGCGACTGCAAACCGATCGCCGCCGACTACATCTTCAGCGTCGAGTTCTCAGCACAATAGAGGATTGGGCGCTCTGAACGAGCGCCCAATCCATCGCGTTTGCGGGCTGCGCCCGCAAGCCGCCGCGAAAGCAAAGCGTCCCGGTGCGGGGACGTTTTCGCTTCCTGATCATCTTGCCCGCCGGCGCGACGGCAGCGGCTGCTAGAGGACGCCTAGGTCGCGGAGCTTGTACATCATCTCGATGTAGGCGACCAATTGGGCTTCCTGCTCGGGCGTGCGGTCGGTGAACTCGACGCCGATGCGATACTTGCCCAGGGCCGCATCGTGGCGGCACCAGCGAACCTCGCCGGTAAGGCGCAACGCCGGACGCGGATCACCGCGCAGTTCCAGCTCGAGGTTCAGGGCCTGCGCCGCGGGCAACTCGGTCGTGCAAAGCATCGCGAGACCGCCCAAACCGACGTCGTACGCCTCGGTCCGCGCCGCGGCGAACTCGTCGCCGATCGTAAAAGCGACGAGCATTGCGGCGTCCGCGAGGCGACGGTGCGAGCGTGAATCACCCACGCAGCGATCTTCGCGGCGGCGGGAAAGCCTCCCCCGCATGCGAACCGACGCCTCGTGACGTTCGTGCAAGCGATGTTGCTCGCGGTGCTGCAGGGCGTCAGCGAATTGTTCCCGATCAGCAGTCTCGGCCACACCGTGCTCGTCCCGGCGTTGTTACGCTGGGGCGTCGACGAGGGATCCGACTCGTTCCTCGCGTTCGTCGTCGTGTTGCATCTCGGAACGGCGCTCGCGCTCATCGTTTTCTACCGTGCGGAGTGGATCAGCATCGTCCGCGCGCTCGTCACGAGCGTCGTCCGAGGCCGGTTCAGCGACGACGCCGACGAGCGCACCGGCTGGCTGCTCGTCGCCGGAACGATCCCGGTCGGCATACTCGGCGTGCTGCTCGAGTCGAGCGTGAAGAAGCTGTTCGCGTCGCCGATCCCCGTGTCGCTCTTCCTGCTCGCGAACGGGTTCCTGATGCTCTTCGGCGAGTGGCTTCGGCGGCGCCAGCACCAGCAGGCGCCCGACGCGAACCGCTACCGCCGGCTCGACCAGCTCGCGCCGCGCAGCGGCGTCCTGATCGGCTTCGCCCAATCCCTCGCGCTGCTGCCGGGCATCTCGCGCTCGGGCTCGGCGATCGTCGCCGGCCTGCTGTGCGAGCTCCACCACGAAGACGCCGCACGCTACTCGTTCCTGCTCGCGACGCCGGTGATTCTCGCCGCGAGCTTGCTCGAGTTCCCCAAGCTCTTCGCGCCGGGTGCGCACGTCGTGCTCGTCCAAGCAGTCGTGGGAGGCGTGCTCGCCGGCCTCACGGCCTATGCATCCGTCGCCTTCCTCACACGCTGGTTCAAGCACAACGACCTCTCGCCGTTCGCCTGGTACTGCATCGCGGCGGGCGGCATCTCGTTTCTCCTCTTCGCCACGAAAGCAATCGCATGAAGCAGCTCGCGCTAGCCCTCGCCGTCGTCTTCATCATCATCGCCTGCCTCTATTTCACCGGTCACGGCTATCCGGCGGGGGTGCACACGAAACATGGAATCGTGAGCATCATCCTCGCTCTGCTCTGCCTGGTGTGGTATCGCTTTCAGAGCACGGCCTCTGCGCGCTGACTTCTGTTGATGGGGCGGGCGGGGGGTCGTGCAGTGCTGCGGCGGGGACGCTCCTTCCGCCGCATCCTGCGGCTCCAGTCGCTCGGTTTTCCGCTCGCTCCTCACCCTCCGGGTGCCGCTCGCTCCAAAACGCCCCGCCGCAGCACTGCACGACCCCCCGCCACTCACGATGAGTGGAATCGCGCGCGGGCAGCATGGTGCCCTTATGCGGAATCACGGTGAGAAAAAATCGCTCGGACTGTTTTTTGGGGTCAGCAAAAAAACTCTGCCAAGAGGCGGGGGTGCGACGTTACTGCGCAGGGGCGTTTCGTAGCGAGCGGAGCCTGGAAGGCGAGAGCGAGCGGAGAACCGAGCGACCGGAGCCGCAGGATGCGGCGGAAGGAGCGTCCCCGGCGCAGTAACGTCGCACCCCCGCCTCACGCCACGATCGTCTGCACGACCCGCTACCAGTCGCGCTATTTCTTACCGATGATGTAGATCTCGTCGAGATCCAGGTCGACGCGCTCGGTGAGCGGGCGGCGTTCGCGCAGCAGGCGCTCGAAGCGTTCGGCGTCGCGCGCGTTGGACTGAATGATGATGTACGGGATCGATTCGGCGGCGTTAAGGACGGCGGCGGTTGCGCGGTCGTAGCTGGCGTCGTCGTTGGTCGTGCCGCCGAAAACGGTTTCGCGGTAGAGGCGCTCGACGTTGAGGTACGGATCGCCTTGCCACCAGGCTTCCCACATCCAGATGCGGGCGTCGACGCGTTTGGCGGCGCTGCGGCCGGGAAGTGCGAGGTAGACGGCGTCGGCGCGGACCGCGCCCAGCGTAGCGGCGAAATCGCCGCGGCGCACGGTGTTGCGTTTGCCGTTGTCGGCGACCCAGCGCTGCGCCTCGCGGATGTGGTGCCAGGCCAGCTCGCTCGGCGGGATGTCGGTCATCTCGTCGGGGTGATGGGCTTTGAGCAGCCAGTGACACAGGACGTGCCACAGACCGGTCACGGCGATCCCGGTTTGGCCGTCGCTGCGCAGCGCATGCACGTTCGCGTGCCAGACGCCCAGATAACGGCACTGGTCTTCGCTGAAGAAGACGCCTTCCCAACCGCGGAAGAGATCGGTCGGATAGATTCGGCCCGGCAGCATTTCGACGACGGACGCGACCTCGCTGTCGCGCAAGATCGTGAAGTCGTTCACCACCAGGCCTTCGCCGGCGCGTACGAACCATTCGAGCAGGTCGCCGCCGTGGACGGCGATTCCGTGGCGCTTGAGGACGTTCAGATGCGTCGGCATGCCCATGAACGGGTCGACGACGCTGCCGATCCCGCGCGCTTGGCAGAGGTCGAGCAACCGGGTTCCGGAGATGCGTCGGGTGTTGCTCGGGAGATCGATCACGTCGTTTCGCTCAGGATCGCAAGGTACGCGCGGGTGGTCTCGGGGTCGAACTGTGTTCCCGCCGCGGCGGCCATGCGGCGCGGCGCGTCGACCGGGTTGAGCGCGTCGACGGCGAGCAGGAGCGCGAGCGCACCCGCCAGCGGTTGCTGGTCGCCGTCTTCGTACCAACCGGCCGATGCCGCCAAGACCGGCGCGTCGGCGGCATAGGCGGCGACCGAGGCGGCGATCGCCCCCGCGCGTTGCGCGAGCGCGGCACGGCTCGCGCGCGCGAAGCGCGAGAACGGGTCGAAGTCGTCTTGCGGGACGGGTTCCGTCGCGCGGCCCAGAGCGAGCAGGCGGGCGAGGCGCGCGGTGCGCTTCCCGTCGAGTTCGAGGCGCTCGGCGAGCGTGCTGCCGAGCCCGGCGAGGCGCTCGCTGCGACCCTCGGTTCTGGCGTCGCGCGCGTCGATGCGCTGGGCGAGCAGGCGGACCGCGTCGTCGTCGTCGATCGGCGGCAGCGCGAGGGGGAGCGGTTCGTCCCAGTCGCCGGCCAGCACGAACTCGCGGAACGACCGGACGAGGTCGACGCCGAAGCGGCGGCCGCTCTCGGCCGCCAGGAAGAAGACCGCCTCGACGCCGTCACGCGGCTCGTCGGGGTCTTCGACGGCCTCGAGGAAGGCTTGCACGATGCCCAGCGCGGCAGCGTCGGCCGGTATTCCGTCCCAACGCAAGCGGTCTGGGATCCCGGTGCCGTCGTCGTGCTCGCGGTGCCAACGAACGATGTCGGCTGCGCGCCGCGGCGCGCTCGGCAGGGTCGCGACGATGTGCGCGCCATGCAGCGGTGCGTCGGCGTAGGCGAGCGTGCGTCGTTGGGGGCCGGTGTCGGGCGGCAGCGCGATCCCGATCAAGCCGATCTCGGCCAAGGCACCGGCGAACCAGCTCGCCGCGATCGCGGCTTCGTCGCGGCCGCGCCGGCGCGCGAAGCGTGCGGCAATCGTGGCGCGCCGCCGGCCGAACCCCAGCCTCCGGCCGGCGAATGCGTCGCCGACCGCGCTATACAATCCCAGAGCGCCGTCGGCGAGATCAACAGGAACCGTCATCCTCGCCGGACGACGTTCACCGCACCGTGCCGAAACCCTCACCCACCCGTGCCGAGCTTGCGCGCGACGGGCTCGTCGACGCGATCGGCAACACGCCCTTGATCGCGCTGCCGAAGCTTTCGGCGGTGCTCGGCCGCACGATCCTGGGCAAAGCGGAGTTCCTCAACCCCGGCGGCTCGGTGAAGGACCGCGCGGCGCGCGGGATCATCGAAGACTTCGAGCGCCGCGGGCTGCTTGCGCCCGGCGGCACGGTCGTCGAAGGAACCGCCGGGAACACCGGGATCGGGCTGGCGCTGGTCGGCAACGCGCGCGAATACCGCACGGTGATCGTGATGCCGGACGACCAGGCGGCCGAGAAGTACGGGCTGCTGCGCACGTTCGGCGCGGATCTGCGCGTGGTCCCGGCGGCGCCGTTCACCAACAGCGCCAACTACTACCACGAGGCGCGCCGCGTGGCGGAATCGATCCCCGGTGCGGTGTGGGCCAACCAGTTCGAGAACACGGCCAACCGCGCGGCGCACGAAGCGACGACCGGGCCGGAGATCCTCGCGCAGACCGGCGGCGAGCTCAGCGCGTTCGTCGCCGCGGCGGGAACCGGCGGGACGATCGCCGGGGTCGGCCGCGCGCTCAAAGCGCACGACCCGCACATTCGCGTCGTGCTCGCCGATCCGTACGGTTCGGGACTGTTCAGCTACGTGAAGACGGGTGAGCTCGCCGACCGAGGGCGACTCGAACGCCGAGGGAATCGGGATCAAGCGTATCACCGCGAACTTCGACGGCGCGCCGGTCGACGACGCGCTGCGCGTCGACGATCGCACGATGGTCGAGATGGCGCACTGGCTGCTGCGCTCCGAAGGATTGTTCGTCGGCGGATCCGCCGCGCTCAACGTCGCCGCCGCGGCGCGGTACGCGCGAACGCTGCCCGCCGGCAGCGTCGTCGTCACGGTGCTGTGCGACGGCGGCGAACGCTATCGCTCGCGACTGTACGATGCGGATTGGCTGCGCGAGAACGACGTCGTGCCGGCCGCGCGGGACCTCGCGTTCCTATGAGCGAGACGAAGCTCTCGCACGTCCGCGAGGACGGTTCGCTCGCCATGGTCGACGTCGGTGCGAAAGCCCCGACCGCGCGCACCGCGCGCGCCGAGGCGCGGGTGCGGCTGAACCCGGCGGCTGCCGAAGCGCTGCGCGCCGCGACGCTGGCGAAGGGTGATGCGTTCGCGGCCGCGCAACTGGCGGGGATCATGGCGGCCAAGCGTACCGACGAGCTGATCCCGCTGGCGCATCCGATCGCGCTCGGTGCGGTCGACGTCTCGCTTCGCATGGGACGGCGCGACGACGCTGCGGATCGCCAGCCGCGCGACCACCTTCGGACCGACCGGCGTCGAGATGGAAGCGATGGTCGCGGCGAGCGTCGCTGCACTGACCATCTATGACATGTGCAAGGCGCTCGACAAAGGGATCGTCGTCGAGAGCGTGCGGCTGATCGAGAAGACCGGCGGAAAATCCGGCGACTGGCACGCGGCGCCGTGAAACGCGCGAGCATGACGCCGCATCGCGTCGCGGTGATCGTGCTGTCCGATCGCGCCCATTCGGGCGAGCGTCCGGACGGGTGCATCGCCGCGGTCAAGGACGCGCTGGCGGGCAACCGGCTCGAGGTGGACGACGAACGGATCCTGCCCGACGATCCGGCGGCGCTGCAGGCGGCGTTGATCGAGTTGTGCGAAGGTGCGACGCGGCTCGTTCTCACGGCCGGGGGAACCGGCCTGACGCAACGCGACCGCACGCCGCAAGCCACCGCCGCCGTGCTCGACTTCGAGGTGCCGGGGATCGCCGAGGCGATGCGTGCGGCGTCGCTGCGCGCGACCCGCGCCGCGATGCTCTCGCGGGCGGTCGCCGGCGTGCGCAACCGGTCGCTGATCGTGAACCTGCCCGGCAGTCCGAAGGCCGTGCGCGAGACGCTCGACGCCATCGTCGGCGCGCTGCCGCATGCCCTCGAGCAGCTCGCGGGCGTCGCAACAGATGCGCATCCGCCCGGGTATCACGAAGCGTGACCTTCCAGTCGGCGCAGTCCTACCTGCTGGGGCTGATCAACGAAGCCGCGTCGCGGCGGATGCCCAACCGCCTCGATCGGATCGCCGCGTTCCTCGAGGTGCTCGGCAACCCGCAAGAGCGCTATCCGACGATCCACGTCGCGGGCACCAGCGGAAAGGGTTCGACCGCGACGATGATCGCCGCCGCCCTGGAAGCGTCGGGCCGGCGGACGGGACTGCACACCAAGCCGCACCTCACCAGCGTGACCGAACGGGCGCGTGTCGACGGCGTCGGCGATCCCCGAAGACGATTTCGGTGAGCTCGTCGGCGAGATGCAATCGGCGGTCGAGCGCGTCTCGTACGAGCACGGCCGGCCGACGTACTACGAGACGCTGCTGGCGCTGGCGTTTCTGTGGTTCGCGCGCTCCGAGGTCGACGTCGCGGTGATCGAAGCCGGAATCGGCGGGACGCTCGACGGCACGAACGTCCTGCGGCCGCGGGTCTCGGTCATCACCAACGTCGCGCTCGACCATACCGACATCTTGGGCGAGACGGTCGAGGAGATCGCGCGCGACAAGGCCGGGATCGCCAAACCCGGCGTCCCGCTGGTCAGCTTCGTGCGCGACCCCGGCGCGCGCCGCGCGATCGAGCTCGGCTGCGCGGATGCCGGCGCGCCGTTCATCTCGGTCGCCGACACGGTCACGATCGAGCCGCGTCACGGCGAGCGGTACGGCCAGTCGTTCGCGATCGTGACGCCGGTCGACCGCTACGACGTCTCGCTCCCCGTCCTCGGGAGTTTCCAGCAAGAGAACGCGGCAACGGCGATCCGCGCGCTCGAGCAGCTCGGGGACGACCTGCGCCCGACCCGAGCGCAGATCGAAGCCGGGTTGGCGCGCACCGTGATCCCCGGCCGCATGGAGTTCTTCCCGTCGCATCCGGGCGTCGTATTCGACATCGCGCACAACCCGGACAAGGCGGCGCACCTGGCCGCCGCGCTGCGGGAGACGTTCCCGGGCCGCCGCTTCGCGTTCGTGATGGCGATCGGCGAGTCGAAGGACGCCGCGCAGGTGATCGAACCGTTTCTCGCGCTGCAGGGTTCGTTCACGTTCACGTCGTTCTCCGCCGCGGGCCGCACGTCGTCGCGGCCGCAGCGGCTCGCTCGATCGCCGACGAGCTGGGCGGTTGGGGCCGGGCGATCACCGATCCCGTCGAAGCGTTCGCGATCGCGCGCCGCAACGCGGACGCCGACACGATCATCGTCGTGACCGGTTCGACGTTCGTCGTCGCCGAGCTGCGCGAATGGTGGATGGCGAACGTGCAGTCCTCGTCGAGCGTGTGACGGTGAACGATCGTGTCACGTCCCACGGCCGCGGAGCGCTGCGGCTGCCGGGGCGTGCGTTGCCATGGGGCGCGCGCACGTACGTGATGGGGATCGTCAACGTTTCGCCGGACTCGTTCTCGGGCGACGGGCTGCCCGATCCCGGCGCCGCCGTCGGCCACGCGCTCGCCCAACTCGCCCAAGGCGCCGACCTCGTCGACGTCGGCGCCGAGTCGACGCGGCCCGGTTACCAGCCGATCGACGCCGCGACCGAGCGCGCGCGTTTGCTCCCGGTGGTCGCCGCATTGCGCGCCGCGGCGCCGCAGGCGATCGTCTCGGTCGATACGTTCAAGCCGGAGGTCTTTCGCGCTGCGCACGCGGCCGGCGGCGACGTGCTCAACTCGATCTGGGGTGCGCCCCCCGAGCTGATCGCCGCGTGCGTCGAAACCGCCTCGCCGATCGTCGTCATGCACAACAAAGCGGTCGCGGTCTACGAGCGCGACGTCGTCGACGAAGTGCTGGCGTTTCTGCACGACGCCGCGCAGCGTTGCGTGCGCGCCGGCATCCCGGCCGAGCACGTCGTGCTCGACCCGGGCATCGGGTTCGGGAAGCTGCCCGAACACAATCTGGCGCTGCTGCGCGCGCTCGACCGGCTCGTCGCGCTCGGGTTTCCGACGCTGATCGGAACCTCGCGCAAGTCGACCATCGGCAAGCTCACCGGCCGCAGCGTCGACGAGCGCGCTTTCGGGACGGCCGCCAGCGTGGCGCTCGCCGTCGCCGCGGGGATCGATATCGTCCGCGTTCACGACGTCGCCGAACAGCGCGACGTCGTGCACGTCGCGGACGCCGTCGTCCGCGGTTGGCGCCCTGACGGCTGGACCGAACGCCTCCCGTGAACGACGGCGCGTTCGAGTCGACGACGCCCAGGTGACGCGCGCGGCGATCGGGCTCGGCTCGAACGAAGGTGATGCCGGGGCCCACGTGCGCGACGGTCTCGAACGGCTCGCCGAGCTCGGCACGGTCCTCGCCCGCTCGGCCCTCTACCGTAGCGAGCCGTGGGGCGTCGCCGAACAGGCCGCGTTCGTGAATGCCGCCGCACTGGTCGAGACGGCGCTCGCACCTCGCGCGCTGCTCCGGGCGCTCAAGCAGATCGAGCGTGACGCGGGCCGCGTCCCGACCTATCGCTGGGGACCGCGGGTGCTCGACCTCGACATCTTGGCCTACGGTGACGAGCAGATCGACGAGCCCGGCCTCACGATCCCGCACGCACGGCTGAACGAGCGCGCCTTCGCGCTCGTACCGCTCGCCGAGATCGATCCGCGCTTCGCGGCCCTGCGCGACGCGCTGCCGCCCGGAGAGCGGGCCGCCGTCGTCGAACTCGATCCGCAATGAGACGCGTCGCAGGCCCGCTCGGGGTCGCTCTCGCCGTCGGCATCGCCGCGCTCCCGACCGTCGCCAGGGCCGATCTCTTCTCGTCGCTCTCGTACGGGGTTCACGCCAGCACGATCGGCGACGGCATCACGCTCGAAAAACCGCTGCTGTACGATTTCAGCGTTCGCGTGACGACCGGAGCGCTGAGCGTATCGAACCAGTCGTCGTACGACGGCACGCCGTACGTGACGACGACGCGCTACAACAACTTCGGCGTGATCGGCGACTTCCGGCCGTACGGCGGACGCTACCGCATCAGCGCGGGCCTCGTCTTCGGCAGCGACCGTATCGACAACATCGCGCGCACGCGAATCGCCGCTCATTGAAGTCGGCCACGGCCTCTACCCTACCGCCGAAACCGGCCAGGTGCTGGCGCGCGTCAGCTTCAACCGTCCGTCGATCTACGCCGGCGTCGGCACCGGAACCGGGATCGTCCGAGGTCTCGCCCTCGACATCGACGGCGGCGTCCTGTTGCGCAACGGCACCTCGAGCGCATCGGCGGCCGGCCCGCTGAACACCAATCCCGCGTTCCGCGCCGACCTCGCCCGCCTCCAAGGCGAACTCCGCACCAACATCGTCGTTCCGGTCGTCAGCATCGGCCTCGTCTACCGGCCTTAGCTCGGGGTTGGTGGCGGTGTGGGCGGGAGGGCGTGCATGTGTGCGGCCGGGGACGTTCCCTACGGCGCATCCTGCGCCTCCGGTCACTCGGTTCTCCGCTCGCTCCCGCCCTCCGGGCTCCGCTCGCTACGAAACGCCCCGCCGCGCACATGCACGCCCTCCCACCCACGCCCCCAAGCCCTCACGGCAATATCACCATTATCTCAAGCGACCAACTCTATCGGCACTCCGCTTTCGCAAATCGCAAGCCCACCAAACCTCCGCGTAGGGGCAACTCACCGTCCTGCTTTTTTCTTTTTTGCACGGCACTTAACGATCGTGCCTAAAGGTGCGAGCGGGACGTTGCTGCGCAGGGGCGTTGCGCAGCGAGCGGAGCCTGGAAGGCGAGAGCGAGCGAAGCACCGAGCGACGGGAGCCGCAGGATGCGGCGTACGGAGCGTCCCCGGCGCAGCAACGCCCCGCTCGCACCGCAGCCACCACTCCGTTCAGCGACGCCGCCAAGTACCGGCTCGAACACACGCTTCTCGATGAACACGTCGAGCAAGTCGCGATCGATCTTGCCGCGATCCGCGAACTCCCGCACGAGAATGTCGAGCGCCCGATCGACCGGCATCGCCGGCTTGTACGGCCGGTCGTTCGCGGTCAGCGCGTCGAAGATGTCGCTGATGGTGAGCATGCGCACCTGAGGGACGATCTCGATACCCTTGAGCCCGCGCGGATACCCCGTTCCGTCGAGCTGTTCGTGATGCCCGTAGGCGAGCTCCGGGACATGGCTCCAGGGCGTCTTCTTCCACGGGATCTCCCGCAGGAAGTAGAACGACTGAGTGACGTGCTGCTCCATCTTGCGGCGCTCCTCACCCGAGAGCGAGCCGCGCGGGATGCGCAGGAACTCGAGCTCCGTCTCGTCGAGCAGGGGCCGCTCGCCGTCGAAGTCGCGGTACGTCAGCGGGCCGAGCGCGTCGAGCGCGTCGCCGAGCTCCATCGAGATCACGTGCGGCTCGTTGGCGTGCTCCACCCGCGCCAGGAGCGCGCGGAGCTGCGCGCGCAGCTGCAGATCGGACGTTTGCTCGCTGGCGAGCAGGAAGCGCAGGCGGATGGCGTCCATGCGGCCGTCGGGGAGCTTCTTGGCTTTGCCGAAGATGTACTCGGGAACGGCGACCTTGCCGAAGTCGTGGAGCAGCGACGCGTAGCGCATCTCGCGCAGCTGATCGCCGTCGAAGTGCAGGTCGGCGAAGATACCCGATCCGATCGCGTTCACCGCTTCGGCTTGCAGCACCGTGAGGTCGGCTACGCGTGAGGAGTGACCTTGCGTCGACTTGTCGCGTACTTCAATCGCTTTGACCGAGGCGCGGACGAACTGCTCGAAGAGGTTTTCGATCGATTCGAGCAGCGCCTTGTTCTCCAGTGCGACGGCCGCCTGCGATGCGAGCGAGGACAGCACGTGCTCGTCGCGTTCTGAGAACGGTTCGACGACTTCTTCGGTGTGAGCGAGCGAGGTGAGCCGCAGCGCGAACTCGGGCTTGCGGTTGATGAGCATGATGACGCCGACGATCGCGTCCTCGTGATCGCGCATCGGGACCGCCAGAACCGACATCGTGCGATAGCCGTTCGCCTCGTCGAAGCTGCGGTTGACGCGGTACTCGGCGTCGGGCGGGACGGCGTAGGCGTCGGCGATGCGCACGGTCTCGCCGCTGAGCGCGACGTAGCCCGAGATCGACGAGCGTGACAGCGGCAGGACCGCGCCGAGGTACGTGCCCTCGTCCTCCGGGCCGGTCTGGGCGACCGCGAAGCGCAGCACGCGGCCCTCGCCGTCGGGGCCGTCCTCGAGCAGGTAGAGCGAGCCGGAGTCGGCGCGGGTGAGCTCGCGCGCGCTGCGCACGACCGTTTGCTGCAATTTGGTGACGTCGCGCTCGGACGAGAGCGCCAGGCCGATCTGCAGGAGCTGCTCGCTCTCGGCGCGCGCCGCGCGGCGATCCTCGCGGGCCGCGAGCGCCGCGGCGGCGGTCCGTACGGTGGCGACCAGTGCCGCCGGATCGGGCGGCGATACCACCCAGCCGCCGACGTGGGGGTTCGCGGACAGCCAGACGGCCGATGAGTCGCGTTCGGCGAGCACGACGGTCGTCGCCGGTTGGGCGGAGGCGATCAGCTCGAGTGCGTGCTCCACGGTCGAGCGCGGCCCGAGCGAGAGCAGTTGCTCCTCCCCGATGAGGTACACCACCGGGAGGTGCGCCGGCTGCGTCGCGGACGGGAAGCCGCCGGCGTGGTGCGGGATGCCGGCGGCGTCGAGAGCCTCGCGGGTGGCGGCATGCAGCAAGAGACCTCGTGGATAGACGAGGACGAAGGCCGAGTCCATGGCCAAGCTGCGAGCGATCAAAGAAGCTCCCTCAGGGCCATTCTACCCTACTTTGGCCGGGACGTATAGGCCAAGCCGGGGGTGCCCCGCTCGGGCGTCGAATCGAAGGCCGGATGACCGAAGACGCGATCGCGGTGCGAGCCCGGGCACTGGCCGGCGCGCTGGCCGAGGCCGGCTTCGCCCGGCTTCGCGTCCGCACGGGGGAAACCGAGATCGAGGTGCGGCGTGCGAATCATGCCGCGCCCGCCCGGTCCGTCGCCGCTCGCGCCGCCCGAGCCGGTGAGCCGGCCTCCGGTCGAACGCCGTGCCGACGTGGTCGCCAGCGACGTGGTGGGGATCGTCCGGCTGGCCCGGCCGGCCGTCGTCGAGGGGCAGGACCTCGACGAAGACCGCGAGCTGGCGTACGTCGAGACGCTGGGGATCCGCAACCCGGTCCGCTCGCGCGGCACCGGTCGCGTCATCGCGGTCTTCGTCACCGAAGGCCAGCCGGTCGAGTACGGTCAGGCGCTGTTCGCGATCGAACGCTGATGTTCAAGAAAGTGCTGATCGCCAATCGCGGCGAGATCGCGTTGCGCATCAACCGCGCCTGCCACGAGCTGGGCGTCGCGACGGTCGCGATCTTCTCCGAAGCCGATCGGATGTCGCTCCACGTCCGTCACGCCGACGAAGCGTTCTGCGTCGGCCCGGGACCCGTGGCGCGCTCGTATCTCAACATTCCGAACATCATCTCCGCCGCGCTGATCAGCGGCTGCGACGCCATCCATCCCGGTTACGGCTTTCTGGCCGAGAACGCGCGCTTCGCCGAGATCGCCTCCGATCACGGGCTCACCTTCATCGGGCCGGCTCCGGCGGTCATCAACGCGATGGGCGACAAGGCGACGGCGAAGCGACTGATGCACGAGGCGGGAGTGCCGACGACGCCCGGCAGCGACATCGTCGCGTCGGTCGCCGAAGCGCGTGCGGTCGCCGAGAAGATCGGTTACCCGGTGCTGCTCAAAGCGACGGCCGGCGGCGGCGGCAAAGGCATGCGCGAGGTCAACCTCCCGGAGGATCTGGCGACCGCGTACGCGACCGCGCAAGCCGAGGCGGAGGCGTCGTTCAAAGACGGCCGCTTGTACGTCGAGAAGCTGATCGTCGACCCGCGCCACATCGAGGTGCAGGTGCTCGCCGACGAGCACGGCGGTGTCGTGCACTTGGGCGAACGCGATTGCTCGGTGCAAAAGCCGTCGCACCAAAAGCTGATCGAAGAGGCACCCGCAGCAGAGCTCGATCCCGGGCTGCGCGCGCGGCTGCACGAGATCGCGACCACGGCGACCCGCGCCGTGCGGTACACCAATGCGGGGACGCTCGAGTTCCTCGTGTCGGGCAGCGACGTGTTCTTCATGGAGATGAACACGCGCATCCAGGTCGAGCACCCGGTAACCGAACTCATCTACGGCGTCGATCTGGTGAAAGAGCAGATTCGCGTCGCCGCCGGCGAGCCGCTCGGTTTCGCGCAGGAGGATCTGAACCCGCACGGTCACGCGATCGAAGTGCGCGTCAACGCCGAGGATCCCGAGAACAACTTCGCCCCCGCGGCCGGGACGCTCACCACGGTCGTCTTCCCCGGCGGCCCGGGAATTCGCGTCGACACGCACGTCTACGGAGGCTCGATCGTACCGCCGTTCTACGACTCGATGCTCGCGAAAATTATCGCCGTCGGCCGGACGCGTGAGTCCGCCATCCTGCGCATGGAACGTGCGCTCGAGCGAGACGCGTATCGAAGGCGTGAAGACGACCGTCGAGTTCTGCGCCGAGCTGCTGGCCGACGCGCGGTTTCGGGCCGGTGGCGTCGGGGTCGGCTGGCTGCCGTCGTTTCTGGCACGGCGAGCGCAGCTCGTCTAATGCCGGCCACGTCCCGGCGGCGCGCGCGCGAGATCGCGCTGCAGGCACTCTACGGTACCGAGGTCGGGAAGCGCCCGGTCGACGAGATCCTCACCGAGCTCATGTCCGCGGGCGCGCCGGCCGAAGGCCGCGCCTTCGTGCGCGATCTGGTGCTGGGCACGCTGGAGAATAGCGGTGAGTCCGATGCGGTGATCGCGCCCTTGCTGGAAGGCTGGACGCTCGACCGGCTGCCGACGATCGACCGGATCATCCTGCGCATGAGCACGTTCGAGTTGAACCATCGCCGCGAGACCGACGCCGCGGTCGTCATCAACGAAGCGGTCGAGCTGGCCAAGAAGTTCTCGACCGAAGACTCGGGCCGCTACGTGAACGGCGTGCTGGCCCGCGCGCTCGCGCAGCGGAGCGTCCGCGTGCCGGAGCTGCGCGCCGGGGGCGAGCGATGAGCCGCGCGCTGGCGTCGTCGCGAACGGCGCCGCGCCGCCGTTCGCGCAATCAGCGCGGCGGCGGCGCCGGGCGCATCATCGGAAGGATCTTCAAGACGCTCGCGGTGCTGGTGGTGTTCGCGATCCTGCTGTTCGTCGGGATCGTCGCCGGCATCGTCGCATCGTACTCGCGCAACCTTCCCGACATCAACCGCATGGCGGACTATCAGCCGTCGCGCTCGACGCGCGTCTACGCGCGCAACGGTTTGCAGCTCGCCAACCTCTATCGCGAAAACCGCACCTGGGTCGCGATCGGGCAGGTTCCCATCCGCGTGCGCAACGCGTTCATCGCGACCGAAGACGCGCACTTCTATCAGCATCACGGCGTCGACTTCGGCGGCATCGCGCGCGCCGCGCTGGCCGACTACCGGCACCAGCAGCTCCAGGGCGCCTCGACGATCACCCAGCAGTTGGCGCGCGGACTGTTCCTCTCCAACGAGGTCTCGTACTCGCGCAAGATCCAGGAAGCGCTGCTGGCAATGGAGATCGAGCGCTACTACACGAAGGACGAGATCCTCGAGCGGTATCTGAACCTGATCTACTTCGGATCGGGCGCGTACGGGATCGAAGCGGCGGCGCACACCTATTTCGGCACCGACGTCGGACGGCTGACCCTCGCGCAGTCGGCGATGCTGGCCGGCTTGCCGGCGGCGCCGTCGGATTACTCGCCGTACGTCAGCCTCGATCGCGCCAAAGAGCGCCAGCAGCACGTACTCGATCGCATGGTCGAGGCCGGCTTCATCACGCAGTCGCAGGCGAGCGCCGCGGCGGTCGCGCCGCTGCGCCTGATCGGCGAGCGTCCGACCGGGCTGCAATCGTATCGCTATCCGTACTTCACGACGTACGTCACCCATCTGATCGAGCAGCAGTTCGGGACGCAGGCGACCTTCGAAGGCGGCCTGCAGGTTTACACGACGCTCGATCCCGCGATGCAGGACATCGCGCAGGATGCCGTGACGTGGGGGATCGGGCGCGCCAAGGCCGAGGGGATCGGGGCGCACCAGGGTGCGCTCGTTGCGATCCGGCCTTCGACGGGCGAGATCCTGGCCATGGTCGGCGGAGCGACGCCGTTCTCGCTGACCAATCAATTCAATCGCGCGTGGCAGTCGCACCGTCAACCGGGCTCGTCGTTCAAAGCGTACGTCTACACCGCCGAGGTCGATGCCGGTCACCCGCCGACGACGATCGTCGAAGACACCCCGGTCAGCTATCCGATGGGCGACGGCACGCGCTGGGCGCCGATGGACGACGACTACCGGTACCTGGGCGCGATGACGCTGCGGTACGCGCTGGCGCAGTCGCGCAACGTCGTCGCCGTGAAGCTCGCCCAGGAAGTCGGGGTCGATCGGGTCATCGAGTACGCGCATCGCATGGGCGTCACCGCGCCGCTCGATCCGACGCTCTCGCTGGCACTCGGGTCGTCGGGGATCTCGCCGCTCGACAACGCCGCCGGCTACGCGACGCTCGCCAATCAAGGCGTTCACATCGCGCCGTCGGCGATCCGCATCGTGCGCGATGCGCTCGGCACGCCGGTGCTGGACAACACGTATCCGCAGCAAACCGAGGTCGTGAGCGCCGGCGTCGCCTACATCATGGACTCGATGCTCGAGTCGGTGATCACGACGGGAACCGGCTATCCCAACGCGATGATCGGCCGCCCGGCAGCCGGAAAGACGGGCACGACGTCGAGCTTCCGCGACGCGTGGTTCGTCGGCTACACGCCGGACCTCGTGGCGGCGGTGTGGATCGGCAACGACGACTACACGCGGATGAACGAATCGTACGGCGGCAACATCCCGGCGCGCATCTGGGCCCGCTTCATGAAGCGCGCGCTGGCCAAGACGAAGCCGCACGATTTCGTGATGCCGGTCGGCGAGGTCGTCAAGGGACGTCTGTGCGGCTCGGGTCGCGACGACGTGTTCCTGGTCGGCACCGAGGAGCACACCTGCGGCTCGGGCATCGACGTCTCCGGTTCGCGCGGCGCAACGCGCCCGGTCGCTCCGGCCGCGCCCTTCGTCCCCGCTCCGCCCGCGCATGCGCTGCCGCGAACGCCGCCGTCCGTCGCGCCGCTCACGCCGCCGCCCGACGCCGTCGGCGACGGACAGACCTACCAGCGGCTCGACGCCGATCCGACCGCGCCGCCGTGATCGAGCGCGACTGGTCGCGCATTCCGGTCGTCGGCGTCTCGCGGCTGGCCGGCTACATCAAACGGAAGCTCGAGAAAGACCCCAAGCTGGAGATGCTCGGCGTCGAGGGCGAGGTCTCGAACCTGCGCGTCCAGTCCAGCGGGAGCTGGAACTTCGACGTCAAGGATCGCGACTCGGTGCTGGCGTGCTTCGCGTATCCGAGCGACGCGGCCACCTTCCCAGCCGCGAAGGACGGTGAAGCCGCGCGCGTCTTCGGCAAGGTCTCAATCTTCGAGAAGAGCAGTAAGTATCAACTCGTTGTGCGGCATCTCGATCTCGTCGGCGGCGTCGGCGAGTTGTACGCGAAGTTCGAGGCGCTGCGCCGCAAGCTTGACGCCGAAGGCCTGTTCCGCGCGGAGCGCAAGCGGGCGATTCCGCTGTATCCGTTTCGCGTCGCGTTGGTGGGTTCGCCGAGTGGTGACGGAACGCGCGACTTTCTGACGCAGGCGCGCGCTCGTGCGCCGCAAGTTGATGTGCGGCTCTTCGAGACGCCGGTGCAAGGCGATGTGGCGACGCAGATCGTCGGCGCGCTGCGCGCGGCGTACGCCTACGCGCCGGACCTGGTCGTGCTGGCCCGCGGCGGCGGATCGTTCGAGGACCTGTTCGTCTTCAACAACGAAGGCGTCGTGCGCGCCATCGCCACCGCGCCGGTACCCGTCGTCACCGCCATCGGCCACGAAGTCGAACACGTCACTCGCCGATTATGCCGCCAGCCGACAAGCGCCGACGCCGTCGACCGCCGCTCAGACGCTTCTGCCGCCGCGCGACGAGTTGCTGCGCACGCTCGCGCGCGACCGCGACCGTCTGATGCGCGCCCTCGACGGACGGCTGCATCGCTGGCGCGCGCAGCTCGAGCGCATCGAGCACCGGTCGCCGCTGGCCGATCCGACGTTGCTCCTCGCGAGCCGGCGGCAGCGCCTCGACGGGCTGACCGCCGCGCTCGCACGCGCGGCGCAGACGCGCGTCGTCCGGTCACGGGAACGTATCCGCGTCGTGGAGCGCGCGCTGCTCCACCGTTCACCGATCAGTCTGGTCGCCGCGCGGCGCTCTCGTTTCGAGGCGGTGCGCGGGCGGCTCGACTTAGGATTCCTGGTCGAGAAGCAGGGCCGCCGCGACGACCTCGCCGAGCGGCTCGGCCCGGCGTTTGCGCGGGTAGTCGCGCACGGCCGGCAGCGGCTCGACGTGCTCAAGGCGGGGCTCGGCACCCTGGACCCGCGGGCGCCGCTGCGGCGCGGCTTCGCGATCGTCCACGCCCCGGACGGCAAGCCGCTGGTCGACCCGGCCGACGCGCCGCCCGGCACGCGCCTGCGCGTCGAGCTGGCTCGCGGAGACCTCACCGCACGCGTCGAATCGGACGGAAAGCATGGCGGAGAACAAATCGGCCTCTTTTGAGGCGTCGCTCGCAAGCCTCACCGAGATCGTTGCCGAGCTCGAACGCGAGAACATCGAGCTCGAACGCGCCGTTGATCTCTATCGCAGAGGCCGCGATCTCGTCGCGCGCTGCGAAGCGCTGCTCAAGACCGCCGAGGAAACCTTGCGCGCCGCCGCCGACACCGCCGCGCCGGGCGTCTCGGCAACCGCGTCAGATAATGACGAGATCCCGTTTTGACGTTTTGAGTGGTTTGAATGGTTCGACCGTTCTAGCGCCTTGAAGCTCCATGGTCCTGAAGTTCCGCGACGTCATCTCGGTCGACGCAGCTGCGAATTATAGCGTAACCTTCTGGAGCGCGGAGCGGCCCGGCTGGAGACGACGAAGAAGGGGATCTCATGCGATCAATTCCGGTCGGTGCAAGAGGTTCATTCGAGGCGGTCGTCCACCGCGAGGATCTTGCGAGCACATTCAAGGACGCGAGCCTCCCGCCGGTCCTTTCGACCCCGGTCATGATTAAGCTCATGGAAAACGCGGCGCTGCGCGCTATCCTGCCGTACCTGGATGCCGGCGAAACTGCCGTCGGCACGGAGGTCAGCGTACGGCATCTTGCGGCAACGCCGGTTGGCCGCAAAGTCCTCGCCGAGGCAGAAGTAACGGCGGTCGACGGAACGCGCATCTCGTTTTCGGTGCGCGCGACGGACTTTGAGCACGACATCGGGGATGGTTTGCACGAGCGACGCGTTGTGGACCGTGCCCGCTTGGCGCGCCACATCGCCGAGATGGAAGCGAGAGACGCCGCGTCGAGGGACGGACGTTAGCTCGGCGCCGATTCTACCCCGCTCGCGGGTCGCCGCGCTACGAAGCGATGAGCGTCGCGACCAGCTGTAGGGTCACGTCGAAGTCGGGGTAGATCTGAATCGTCAGGATGCGCGGCGGTGTGATGCCGAATCGCCTGATGTCCATTTTTTGCGAACCCACGATCGAGACGCGCCGGCCGTCGACGCGGATCGTGACCTCGCCCTCGTACTCCTGGACGATCCCCAGGACGGTGATCGCGCCGTGCACGCGATAGACGTCGGGCAGCGGCCCGGGCTCGACGCGGCGAAGCTCGCCGACCAGGTTCGGGTGGCGCGGGCTGCTGATGAGCTTGCGGATCTCGCGGTCCTGGAACTCGTTACCGGACGATAGCTTCGCGACCGGGACGACGACGCGAAGCGACGGCGTCGGGGTCAGCGACAGGCGGCCGCCCTCGACGTTCGCCATGAAGATGCCGTCTAAGTCCCTGGCGGTGCCGCGAATCGGATTGGGCAGCGTGCTGTGCGCCTCGATACGGAGTTGCGACTCCGATGGTACGAGTGCGTATTCGCTACATTGCTGGGGGGCGGGGGAGGGAGGAGGGGGGGCGGAAGGGGGTGGCGGGGGGAGGGCTGTGATCGCTCGAGAGGTAACGAGAACAAACGAACAGCGCCAGAAAGAACGGCGGGTCAACGCAGGTTTCTCCATGTAAAGTACGGCAGGGGGCGCCCAAGAGTGTAAAGTCTCTGTTGTCCCTTGGAGCAACCGGGCCATAAATGGGGGGGGAAATCTGGCTCGGAGTACCCGCTAATGTATGCGGCAGTTTTCATATCGTTCGGCATTGCTGCGTTCGTCGCCATCGTATACGTCGTCCGGCGCCGGTCGCGCAAAAACCGTCCCCTCGAACAGATCGTCACGTCGCTCGCTTCCGTCGTAGAGGCCGATTTGGCCGCGCTCGAAGCGGACATTGCGGCGGAGCAGTTGAGCCGCTCGGCAAACTTGATCGCGAAGGGCGCCGTCGATCAAGCGCAATCGGTGCAGGCTGCAGCCGGTGACGTGAGTGCGTTGAGCGGCGGAATCGGCGAAGTATCGGAGCTCGGCTCGGATCCGATCGCCGCGATCAGACAGACGAGCGAGGACTCGCGCCGCAGCAGCGCGTCGGTTACAGAGACCGCAACGGCAATGGCGCGCTTGGGGGGCAAGTGTCGAGCGCGCTGAGCGCCATGCTTTCGCTCGAGGAACGTTCGCGCGGCGGTCGGCGAGATCGCGTCGACGATCGGCAACATCGCGGAGCAGACGAACCTTCTGGCGGGGGGGGGGGAAGGATGAGAGATGGAAATGAGCGCTTCGAGCCACGTCGTGCGGTTCTTTGCCGAAGACGAGGCCGACGGTTCACCTGAACTGGCGGTCTCGTTGTGCGCCACCTGATGCTGATCGTGATCGCGCGTTTCCGGCTCGCGCGGACCGGCACCGGAAAGCATATGATCGTCACCCTCATCGAGAACAGCAATTCCGGGTCAAGGATCGGTTTCTAGCAGAGACGAAGCGCCACTCGCATCCCATTGCCGGGGTGCGAAAGGGTGTACGGGTGATGAGATTCCACGGGTCGGTCTGGGGAGGTTCACTCCTCGTCACGGCCGCTGCGCTGATCTTGTGCGGGGGCGGCCCGGCGGCTTCGGTCGCCGCGGCGCCGGCGGGCGCGGCGCCGTGCGTGCCGCAAATCACCAACGGCGTGTTACCCGATCCGCCGACCGTCGTGCCCGCCAGGTCGCACGAGACCGTCACCTTGTACGCCGTCCAAAATGGAGCGGCGTATTGCTACACCACGGACCCGTCCCGGTGGGACCGGTACGTCGACGCTCCGACGATCCAAGTGACGCAGGGCGAACGAGTTCACGCTGGTGCTGAAGAACCAGCTCGCGCAGCCTGCGGCGAGCGGCGGCATGCAGGCGATGAAAGGTATGACCGGCGGCTCGCCGCAGCCGGCGCCGACGACGCCCGACGGCTGCGCTCAACTCGCGGCGGGAGACGGCACGCCGGCGCCGACGACGACCGGCGTGCTGGGTCCGGTGGGAAGCCCCGATCCGCGCGCCTACGTCTCCGTGGTGCATCCGCCGGGAGACACGAACATTCACACGCACGGCTTGCACGTGCCGCCGATCATCGACAACGTGTTCCGCTCGACGCAAGCCACGGCCGGTATGACGTGCACGCAGACGTTCACGATTCGCGTGTCGCAGCCGGCCGGGACGTACTGGTACCATGCCCACCTCCACGGCATCGCGAACGCGCAGGTCGGCGGCGGATTGGCCGGCGCGCTGATCGTCCTGCCCAAGGGTTCGCCGCCGGAGCCGCCGGCGCGCGTCATCCTGATCAAGAACGCCCCGCAAGCGACCGCCGCACCGGCGGTTCGCTTCGCACCTCGCCGCGCCGGGCTCAACGCGGCTCCGCCGCGCGCCGTTCCTTCGCTCGGTCCGAACCAATTCATCTCGGGGATGCGGCCGGCCGCGGGCGCCGTGCCGTGCCCGAGCACCCTGCCGGGACAGTCCATCGCCGTGAACGGCTACACGATCGGCGGGAAGTCGTTGTCCTCGCCGCCGCGCGACGCGCTCGCGAGCGGGCAGCAGCAGAAGCTGCGGATCATCGACGCGACCGCGAACTCCTACATCGACGTCGCGCTCACCGATCACACCGGACACCTCCAGCCGCTGACCGTCGTCGGGCGCGACGGCGTGCCGATCAATCCGGCCTCGGACGTCGAGAACGTCGCGCTTCCGGGCAACCCCACCGACGTGCAACTGCCACCTGGCGGCCGGGTGGACATTATCGTCACCGGCGGCAGCACCGATCAGACGCTGATCAGCGCGCCGGTCTGCACGGGTTTCGCCGGGCCGAGCTCGGTGAGTTACAAGCTCGTGACGATCGGTCCCGGTACGCCGGGGCTGCGCGCGCTCGCGCGACAGGCGCCGGTCGCCATAACGACCGCGCGGCCGCACGCGACGCGGGCCGAAGTCGCGCGGGCGCATCACCGCCGGGTGGCGGCCGAACGCTGGCTGACGTTCACGCAGTACGACGACCTCGGCTTCTACGTCACGGCGGGGAATCCGCGCGGTGCCGGGATCGTGGAGAATCCGTTCTGGCTCACCCGCTCGAGCACGCCGTCAAATCCGGGCTATTATCTCCAGCCCAACATCGAGACGCGCCAGGGAAACCTCGAGCTCTGGCACCTCGTCAACGCCGCGCCGGAGATCCACGCGTTTCACATCCACCAACTGACGTTCTTGGGCGTGAGCAGCTCCGTTCCGGACCAGCGCGCGCGCATCGCAAACGTCCGGCTCGATACGCTGCTGTTGCCGCCCGCAACCGCGACGGGCCGCGTGACGACCGACGGCTATCCGATTCTGCAAGCGACGCAAACGGATATCCTGATCGACTTCGGGCAAGTCGACCCGGGAACGTTCGTCTACCATTGTCACATGCTGTTCCACGAGGACCACGGGATGATGGGGATCATCCGCGTCGACCCACCCCAAACCAGCCCGAAGTAAGGCGCCCTTCCGGCGAAGTCTCCTAGCGCAAGGCTTGGTTCCGCGACACGTTCCTCGCCAACCCTCGCTCGGCTGAACCCGGAGAAGAACCCCGAGTGCCGAAGAGGCATCTCCGTGATCGATCATAGCGTCTACCCGGACCTCGGGCATGGGGAAGACTTTGAAGACGACTATGACCGGGCAGACTACGTCCACCGGATCTGCGCCGCGTGGGACTTCGGAGTGCCGCCGGAGGCCTACACGGTCGAGTCTCTTCCGCGGCTGGCGCGCGATCTTCGATCGGTTTCCACTTAGCTCGTCCGCTGCATACCGCGTCTTCCGAATCGCAGTTTCGCTGGCCCGCTCTACCAATGGAGCCGTCGTTCTCTACACCGCAGTGGGAGATCCTCGACGCCTCGAAGGGCGCACGACAGCCGATGATCCTTGCCGCGACAGCGTCTAAGGCGGTGGTCGCGTCTTGAACAACGGGATTTTAAACTTGAACGAACGCGCGAAGACGTCAAGGCGCGTTTGGCGCCGGCTAAGAGGAATCGCGCGATGCCTACCGTGACGATATGGGCGGTCGGCACGCTCGGACTCGTACTGATCGCCGGTTGTGGTCCGTCCTCGCAACAAGCGGCGAGCACCGCGAGCGCGCAACCGTCCGCGGCGTCGTCTCCGGCAGGTCCAGTCGGACCACATCCTCGCGAACGGGAAATCGATCTTTCAGACCGGTCGCGATCTCCAAGGAACGGCGATCGTGGCGCAGCCGCCGCCGCTGATGACCTATTGCGCGGCCTGCCATCGAGTGAATGGGAGCGGCGGCGTACACCTTCCCGGCGGAGCGGTCAGCGCCGACCTCCGTCACCACGCCTTGGTGACCGAGCAGAAACCCCCGTACACGATCCCGTTGCTCGAACGCGCGATCTCGAAGGGCATCGACAATACGGGTCAACGGTTGAACGCGGTCATGCCGCGCTGGCGCATGTCGCAAAGCGATCTTGACGCCGTTGCCAAATACGTTCTCACGCAGCTGAAGTAAGGCGCTTTCGGGATGTGGGCCGGTGAAGATCGTTGGTCGTCCTGGCTTGCGCGCGAGCGCAGCGGCGGCGACCCGGCACGTGCGGCCGCAATCGCCGCGGATACGCGCGCGTTCGCCGACCGCGTGCTCAAGCGTGTGCCGCTCGGGCGCGGCGACGTCGTGGCCGACGTCGGGTGCGGTGAAGGCCTGGTCGGGCTGGCTGCGCTCGAGCGGGAAGGCGTGCACGTCGTCTTCACCGATGTGTCGCCGGTCTTGGTCGAACGCGCGCGGGCCGCCGTTCGAGATCGCGGCGCGCTCGACCAGGCCACGTTCGCGGTCGCCGATGCGGCGACGCTCGCCCCGCTCGCCACCGCATCGGTCAGTGCGGTGGTCTCGCGCTCTTCCTTGGCATACCTTCCCGACAAGGCGCCGGCGTTTGCAGCCGCGCGCCGCGTGCTTCGCCCGGGCGGGCGGCTCTCGATCGCCGAACCGATCTTTCGCGATGCGGCGTTCAGGCTTACCGCGATGCGCGGCTCGATTGCCGCGGCCGATCCCGATCTCGAATTGCTGCATCGCTGGCACGCTCTCGCGCTTCCCGACACGGTCGACGGCATGCGGGCGCATCCGCTAACGAACTTCGACGAGCGCAGCCTGATGCACGCGGCGATAGCGGCCGGTTTCACCGATGTGCACGTGCGTTTGCACCTCGACCAGTGCGACGCCGTTGCGATGGCCTGGGACGTCGCGCTCGCGACCGCGCCGCTCCCGGGTGCGCCGACGCTCGGCGAGGCGCTTACCGAGCGGTACACCGCGGAGGAGCGAACGCGCTTCGAGCGCCGCTTCCGGCCGCTTTTCGAGCAGGGTCTCTTCGGGCCCGAGATCCGCGCAATCGCCTATGTGTGGGCGATCAGCCCCGCAAGGTAGCCTAGGCAGCGTTCGGTGGAATGCTCGAAAGACGTCGTCGGGCGCATAGCCGTGGGCCTCATACAGACGCTGGGCGGCCGCGTTCGTGTGCGCCGTGGTCAAGCTCAGACGCGCCGCGTGCGTGCTGCGGGCAAAATCCTCCGCGTGACGTAACAGCGCCGAGCCTGCGCCGCGCCGTCGAAAGGCCGGATCGACGAAGAGGTCCTCGAGGATCCACATCGGCCGCATCGCGAGCGTATCGTACGAAGGCAGAAGGTGAACGAAGCCGGCCGCGGCGTCATCCGACCGGGCAACGAAGAACCGCGTCGTCCCCTCTTCGATCCTCGATCTGACGAAGCGCCGAGCACCCTCGGCGTCGGCGGTCGTTCGTAAAAACGTGCGGTAAGCGTCGAACAACGCCGACAGAGCGTCGACGTCTTCGACGGCGGCGGCCGTGACGATGATCGGGCGCGGCGGCGAGTCGCTTCGAGCACGAGTTTCGATAGCACGGCCGAGGCCTACCGTCAAGTGCGCAGGTCGCGCGACCACGCACCTGGAATCCGCCGCGGCGTGAAGGTCGTGCTGATTACCGGCGCCGCGCCGTATCTTGGTGGGCCCCTGACCTGGAAGCCTTTACGCGCGGCCGCTCCGGATATCGACTTCGTCGAGATCGACTCGTTGGCCGTCGCCGGCGATCGCGATTTGGAACGCCACGTCCGAGAAGCGGTGGAGGCGGCGCTGGACGACGCCGACGCGGTCGTGGCTCATGGCGGTGCCGCGCGCATCGTCCTCGACGCCGTTGCGCGCACGCGGCCGGAGCTGCCGGTCGTCTTGCTCTCACCGATGATCGTCGGGCGAACCACGATGCCGCTGCGCATTGTCCGCTCGGCGATTCACTGGCCGATCGCCGTCAGGATGCTCACTGCGTACGCTCGCTCGAGGCAGCGCCAAACTGTGTACCGATCGTGACTACCTGCGCCGCCAGCTCGGGCTCTTCGTGCGCAACGACCTGTTGAGCGAAGCGCTCGTCGACGAGGCGCTGGAGCGCCTTCGGGATCCTCGCTCGGCGCAGGCAGTCGAACGAACACCGGAGTTCATGGCATCCGCCGTCACACCGTTGAATCCCTCAACCGACCGAGCCGTCCGGAATCGACGGGTACTGCTCGGCAGCGGATTTTTCGACCGCAAGACGGCGCGTCAGACGCGTGGGGCCGTCTTCGTCGCGGCGACCGGCGCCCCGATGATCGAAGACCCCGACGCGGTCGCAAAGGCAATCCGCGAATTGGTGCCCGCCGTCCGTTGACGGTGCACGTCCCTCTCGGCTGCATGTGCTCCGAGGGCGACTACCAAGCGAGCGCCGCTGGGCCGGGTGGGAACGAATGGCGGTATGATCCAGAGCGACGCGCTCGCGGTGGGCCCGTTGCCGCACTGCCGCTCGTGGAGACCGCACGCCGTAGGGTGGACGGCCTCGTCTGGCGCCGCACGCTCGACGACGTTCTCGGCGCCGGCCTCGTGGACGTCATCGACAGCAGCGAACACTATGAGGTACGAATCTGGTATCCGTGCGGTTGCACGGCGCGCGAGCGCGTGCGCTGCCGCTATGCGGTCGATCCCTGCGACGCCCACGAGTCCGTCCTTCGCGCTTCCACCGCATCGCGCGGCTGAGCAATCCTGACCCGACCCCGCTAGCCGCAGGTGGTCGCACGGCGGGCGCGTGAAGTGTGGCGTCGATCGTGACACGGCGCCGGTTGGAAGCCCCCCTAGTCGCAGGCCGAGCTCGCGTGAATGCCGTGCGTGAACGATCCCATGATGCCCGCCGGCTCGATGCGCTCGTGGCCGAGACGACCGGCCTGACGCGCTCGCAGGCCCGGGCGCTGATCCTGGCCGGCAAGGTTCGCATCGACGACGAGCCGGCGACGAAGCCCGGCAGCGGCGTGCGTGAGGGCGCGCGCATCGTGGTCGAAGAGGCGCCGCGCTACGTCAGCCGCGGCGGCGACAAGCTCGAGGCAGCCTTGCGCGCGTTCGGCATCGACGTGAACGGGCTCGACGTGCTCGACGTCGGCGCCTCGACCGGCGGCTTCACCGATGCGCTGCTGCAGCACGGCGCCCGGCACGTCACCGCCCTGGACGTCGGTTACGGACAACTGGCTTGGAAGCTGCGCGGCGACCCGCGCGTGCGCGTGATCGAACGCACCAACGCGCGCACGTTGCCCGACGACGCGTTCCCAGGCGGGTTCGACCTTATCGTCGTCGACGCATCGTTCATCTCGCTGCGGACGATCGTCGATCGCGCGGTCGCCTACGTGCGCGAAGGCGGCGCGATCGTCGCGCTGGTGAAGCCGCAGTTCGAGGCCGGCCGCGAGCGGATCGGCGGCGGCGGTGTCGTTCGCGACGCAGCGGTTCACGGCGCGATCCTGCGCGAGGTGCGCGATGCGGTGCGGCGCGCCGGTGTGCGCGTTACCGCGGCGACGCTCTCGCCGCTGCGCGGTCCGGCGGGCAACGTCGAGTTTTTCTACGAGCTGCGGCGCAGCGGCAGCGAGGTCGACGACGCGCGGCTCGACGCGCTCGTCGCCGAGGCGCACGCCGAATCGTCGGCCGGAGACCCGCCGTGAGAGCGATCGCACTGTACGTCAACGCGGAGCGGGATCTCGCCGCCGGCACCGCGCGGCGAATCGCGCAGATGGCCGGCAGGCACGGCATTCGCGTCGGCGTCTGCGAGCGCGAGGCCCTGCCCGCGTCGGAACTGGGAATCGTGCCGTCGTGCGCGGTCGAGGAAGCGGAGATGCTGGTCACGGTCGGCGGCGACGGGACGCTGCTGCGCGGCGCGCGCATCGCGCATCCTCACGGCATTCCGATTCTGGGCGTCAACACCGGGCGGCTCGGCTTCTTGACCGAGGTCGAAGCCGACGAAGACGGGTTTGCCGCGCTCGACCGGGTCTTCGGCGGCGACGTGCGCGTTGAGGAACGCGTCGCGCTTCACGCGCAGGTCGCCGGCTCCGGCGACTTGCACTTCGCGATCAACGACGTCGTCGTGCGCCGCGGCGCGCAGGCGCGCATGGCGCCGTTCGGGCTCGTGCTCGACGGAGAAGAGATCGCGCACATGCCGTCCGACGGCGTGATCGTCGCGACGCCGACCGGCTCGACCGGCTACTTCCTGAGCGCCGGCGGCCCGATCATCCACCCCGCGGTCGACGCGCTGGGCGTTGCCGCGCTCTTGCCGCATACGCTCTTCGCGCGGCCGCTGCTGGTGAAGACCGACGCCACGATCGAGATCACGTGCGACGGCGAGCTCAGCCGGGCGAACTTGGAGACCGACGGCATCATCGCGGCCGATCTGCGCGCAGGCGACCGGGTCGTCGTGCAGCGCGCCGGCGAACCCGTGCGCTTCGCCCGCGTGCGCCGGCGGGCGTTCTTCCAGCGGCTCGAAGAGAAGCTCCAATGGGGCGTCCCGATCAAGCGATGAACGCTCCGACGACGCTGCTGCGGCTGTCGATCGAAAACGTCGGGCTGATCGAACGCGCGGAGCTGGACTTCGCCGGCGGGCTGACGGTCGTCACCGGCGAGACCGGTTCGGGAAAGACGATGCTGCTCGGCGGCCTGGCCCTCGCGCTCGGCGGCCGTGCCGACGGCGATACCGTCCGCCGAAGCGCGGACCGCGCTCGTGCGGTGCTCGAGGTCGCGCCCGACGCGGCACTCCGCACGCGGCTGGCGGAGGCCGGCTTCCCGCTAGCCGCCGATGACGACCTCATCGTGCAGCGTGAGGTCCTGGCCTCGGGCCGCTCGCACGGCCGCATCAACGGTTTGCCGGCGAGCGCGAGCCAGCTTCGCGAGCTGGCCGGCACGCTGGTCGATGTCGTGTCACAGCACGAGTCACAGCGGCTCCTCGCGCCTGCCTACGCGCTCGACGTCGTCGACCGCTTCGGCGGCGCGGCGACCCTCGCGCTGCGTGACGTCGTGCGCGACCTGCACGAGCGGCTGCGCGCCGCGCGCGAGCGCGTCGCCGCGTTGCGCGACGACGACGGCCGCAAGCTCGCCCGCGCCGAGTTCGCCCGGTTCGCCCTGACCGAGATCGACGCCGCCGCGATCGAAGACGACGCCGAGGACGAACGTCTGCGCGAGCGGCGCGATCTGTTGGCGAATGCGGAGCGCGTCGTCGCCGCGCTGGCGATCGCCTCGGCCGCGCTCGAAGACGACGCCGGCGCCGTCGACGCGCTCGGTGCGGCCGAGACCGCCTTGCTCGGCCTGGCTCGCTACGCCGAACGCTTCGCCGAACTGGCGAGCGCCGCCGGCGCACTGCAGTCCGACGCCAACGACCTCGCCGCGCGCATCGCGCGCGAGCGCGACGCGGTCGAGCTCGACCCGGCCGAACTCGAGCTGGTCGGGGCGCGCCTCGACGCGCTCGACACGCTCAAGAGAAAGTACGGCGGATCGCTCGCCGCCGTACGCGCGCAGCGCGACGCGTTCGGCGCCGAGGTCGCCGACGTCGACGACCGCGATGCGCGCGTCATCGCCGCCGAGCGTGAAGCCGAGCAGCTCGCGAGTGCGTTGTCCGATCGTGCCGCGCAACTGAGCGCGCAGCGGCGCGACGCGGCCGCCGCGGTCGGCGTCGCCGTCGATGCGGAGCTCGCCGAGCTCGCGCTGCCGGCGGCGCGCTTTCGCATCGCGCTCGAGCCGCTCGAGACGATCGGGCCGGGCGGTGCCGAACGCGCCGAGCTGCGCTTCGCGGCGAACCCGGGCGAGCCCGAACGCGCGCTGGCTCGGGTTGCGTCGGGCGGCGAGCTCTCGCGCGTGCTGCTCGCGCTCGTGCTCGTCGTCGCCGACCGGGGCGAGCGCACGGCGCTCGTCTTCGACGAGATCGACGCCGGCGTGGGCGGGGCGACCGCCTCGGCGGTCGGGGTGCGACTCGCCCGGCTCGCGCACAGCGCGCAGGTACTGTGCGTCACCCACCTCGCGCAAATCGCCTCGCACGGCGATGCCCACATCGCCCTGCGCAAGCACACCGCCGGCGAGCAGACGACGATCGCGGCCGTCGCGCTGGATCTGCGGTCGCGTCCGGCCGAGATCGCTCGCATGCTGTCCGGCGAAGAGAGCGGCGTCGCGCTCGAGCACGCCGCCGAGCTGATGAGCTCGGCGCGTCCAAGAATGCGCTGAGGCGAACTCGATTGTAGGCCAGACGAGCAGGCGCCCGTTCGTTGCTGGACGGGCTGAAGAATCGCCGTACCCCCTTCGCACAGCAGCCCGAGTAGCGCTAGAATGTCCCATGCGGACGGCATTGTTCGCAGCCCTGTTGGTGCTGCTGCCGTGCGCGGCCGCGGCCGACGACGCGCCAAGCGTCCCGACCGTGCTCGCGACGCTGGCGGCTGCGCCGGAGCAGCCCGAGGAGTACAAAGCCTCGATCGCCCTGCACGTCCGGCTGCGGGTCTTTCCCTTCATCCGGGTCACCCTCCACGGTGACTCCTGGTACCGCCGGCCGGGGTTGTACCGGTTCGTCTTCCGCGGCGTCCCGCTGATCGCGCGCGCCTTCTCCGACATGAAGTACGATCTGGGCGATCCGGCGCGCTGGCCCGACCGGTACGATATCGCGTTCGCCCCCGCGTCGACCCCCGACGCACCGGTCCTGCGATTGACCCCGAAAAGTCCGGTGATGGTGAAGTCGCTCGACGTCGCGATCGATCCGGCGCACGGGAAGATCCTCAAGGCGACGTGGACGCGCGCCGACGGCGGCGTGATCATCCTGGTCCAGACGTACTCGCCCGTCGCCGGCCATGCGTACGTCTCCAAGCAGGTTGCGACGATCAACCTGCCGCGAATGAAGGCCGATCTCGAAGCCGACTACGCCGACTTCACCACCATCGAAACGTCGGTCGGCACGGCACCTTAGCGGCGGGTCTTGCTGGTTCGCGAGCCGTACTACACGCCGCGATGCCTGACATCCACTTCGCCTCCGACAACAATGCAGGCGTCCATCCCCGTCTCATCGAGGCCATTACGGCGGCAAACGGCGGTCACGTAGCGAGCTACGGCGACGACGAATGGACGCAGCGCGCCGAGGCGGCGTTCCAGGCCCTGCTCGGCGACCAGGCGCGCGTGTTCTTCGCCTTCAACGGCACCGGCGCGAACGTCGTGGCGCTGGCCGCGGCATTACGGCCGTTCCAAGCCGTCATCTGTCCCGAAGCGGCGCACTTGGCCGTCGACGAATGCGCCGCGTTCGAACGGTTCGCCGGCGGCAAGCTCGTCACGGTCGCCGTCGCGGGCGGCAAGCTCACGCCGGACGACGTCGAGCGCCACGTCCGCGGCGTGGGCGATCAGCATCACGTCCAACCCGGCGCGATCTCGGTCTCGCAATCGACCGAGGTCGGGACGGTCTACACGCTCGACGAGCTCAGCGCCCTCGGCGCGGTCGCGCGCAAGCACCGGCTGCTCTTCCACGTCGACGGCGCACGGTTGGCCAACGCGGTGACTTCGCTGGACACCGACCTGCGCTCGATGCTGGTCGATACCGGCATCGACGTGTGCACCTTCGGCGGTACCAAGAACGGGATGATGTTCGGCGAGGCGATCGTCTTTCCGCGGCACCATCCGGCGGTCGACGTGCTGACGTTCACCCGCAAGCAAGGAATGCAGCTGGCCTCGAAGATGCGCTTCGTCGGGGCGCAGTTCGAGGCGCTGCTGCGCGACGGCTTGTGGCTCGACAACGCGGCGCACGCCAATGCCATGGCGCGGCTGCTCGCGGCACGGCTGCACGATCTGGACGACGTCGTGCAGTTGGCCTATCCGGTCGAGGCGAACGCGGTCTTTCCGGTGCTGCCGCGACACGCGATCGAGCCGCTGCAGCGCGTGCGCCGTTTCTACATGTGGGATGCCGAGCGCGACATCGCGCGTTGGATGACCGCGTGGGACACGACCGCCGAAGACGTCCACGCGTTCGCCGACGCGGTCTGGCGGATCGCGGCGCCGCAGAAGTCCGTCGCGCCGACCGGCGTCTGATGGCGCTCGACGATTTCAGTTTCCGGCTCGACGTCCGCGTCGTCTTCGGTGACATCGACTACTATCGCCACGCGAACAACGTCGCCTACATCACCTGGATGGAGACGGCTCGGATCGACTACTGCAAGGTCGCCTTCGACCGTCCGCTGGGCGCGAAGACGAACGTGATCATGGCTACGCAGTCGTTCACCTACGAGCGACAGGTGCAGCACGACGAGCGGCTCGTCATGGGATGCCGCTGCTCGCGCATCGGCCGCAAATCGCTCGATTTCACCTACGAGCTCTGGAGTGAGGACGGCCGGGTCGGGCACGGCATCTCGACGCTGGTCGCATTCGATTACACCGCCAACGAGACGATCGAAGTCCCGGCCGAATGGCGCCGCCGCATCGCCGCCTACGAACGCATCCCGCCCGAAACCTAAGCAAACCAACGTTGTCTCGCTGAACTCGTCGAAGCAACTTTGTCGCAGGCGCGGCCATCCTTCGACAAGCTCAGGATGACAAGCGATTTGCTGCGGCCGCGCTTACTCGCTCGGGAGGCGGTGGACTTTGAGGACGTTCGTGCCGCCGGCGCCGACCGGCATCCCGCTGGTGATCGCGATCGTCTCACCCGGAGAAGCGTGTCCCTCGGCGACCACGCGCGCTTCGGCGATCTCGATCAGCGTCTCGATGTAGCGGTAGGTCTGGACGACCGACGACTCGACGCCCCAGACGATGGCCATCCGACGCGCCACCTCGGGGATCGGCGTGAGGGCGACGATCTTCGCGCGCGGCCGAAACGACGAGACGTAGCGCGCCGTGTTGCCGGTCGTCGTACCGCTCACGATGAGCCGCAGGCCCAGCGTGTCGGCACTGCGCACGGCGGCCTCGGAGATCGACATGCCGATGTCGGCGTCGGTCTCGGCGACCGCGCTCTCGGAGGTCAACCGGCGCGCGCGCATCTCCAAGTGGGGATACTGCGCTTCGACGTGCATCGCGATGCGCGCCATCGTTCGCACCGCCTCGAGCGGATACAGGCCGCGGGCGGTCTCGCCCGACAGCATCACCGCGTCGGTGCCGTCCAGGATCGCGTTGGCGACGTCGGTCGTTTCGGCGCGGGTCGGCCGCGCCGAAGAGATCATCGACTCGAGCATCTGCGTCGCCGTGACGACCGGCTTGGACGCGTTGTTGGCTCGCGCGATCAAATCTTTCTGCGTGAGCGGGACGTCTTCGAGGGGGATCTCGATGCCGAGGTCGCCGCGCGCGACCATGATCCCGTCGGCGACGAGCAAGATGTCGTCGATGTGTTCGAGCGCTTCGTGCTTCTCGATCTTCGCCATCACGGGGATCGAGACGCCGGCCGCGGCGAGGTGTGACTTCACCCGCCAGACGTCTTGGGCGGTTCGCACGAACGAAACCGCGACCCAGTCGACCGCTTGCGCGATCCCGAAGTCGAGGTGCTCGAGGTCGCGCTCGGTGACCGCTTCGAGATCGAGCGTCCCGTCGGGATAGTTGATCCCTTGTTTTTCGCGCAGCTCGCCGCCGACCTCGACGACCGTTTCGATGCGCGCACCCTCGACGGCGGTCACCCGCAGCGCGATCGAGCCGTCGGCCAAGTAGATGCGCTTGCCCACCTCGACGTCGCGGGCCAGCCCGGCGTACGAAACGCTTACCTGACCGGCATCACCGGCGACCGGCTCGGTGGTCAGGACGAACGCCGAGCCTTCGGTCAGGCGCACCGAGGTTACCGCGGCGCCGAAGGTGCCGGTGCGGACCTTCGGCCCGGGCAGATCCTGAAGGAGCGCGACGTGCAGCCCGAGCTCGCCCGCGATGCGGCGTACGTCGGCGATCGTCGCTGCGTGCTCGTCGTGCGTGCCGTGCGAGAAGTTCAGCCGGACGACGTTGACGCCGGCCAGAAAGAACGAGCGCAGCGTCGCCGGATCGCGCGACGCGGGCCCGACGGTCGCGACGATCTTCGTCCGTTTCGGCGGCGGCTGCATCGGCGCGCGGCGTTCCTCGACGTCACCCGCGGTCCTGCGACTGGTTGAAAGCACCGAGCGCATCATTCCCCGCTGGAATCGTTTTGCTCCCCCGGCATGGAGCCGCGCGGGGCGCAGGAAAGAGACGCTCGGATGCGCGACGCGGGCCGGGAAGCTCACATCGAACGCCCGTCCCGGCGCCGTGACGCGATCGCCCTGGCCATCTCGTGCGTCCTGCACGCGCTCGCCTTGTTGGTCGTGCTGTTGATGGCCAACAACGCCGTCGGCGGCTCCCCGAGCGAGGGCGACGTCACCGCCGACGTGGTGCTCGAAGAGACCGCGCCTCCGCCCCCGCCACCCGCGGCCCCGGCCGCGCCCGCACGCGTCACGGCGGCTCGGCCGCGCCCCGAGCGCACCCGGCCGCCGTCTCCGCCGCGGGTCGTCGTGCGCCCCGTGCCTCGGAAGGCCGTGGTTCCCCCGACCCCGCCCCGTCACCGCGAGCTGGCCCGTATCCGGCCGTCCGCTCCGCCCCAACCGACGGTACCGCCGTCGATCCCGCCGACCGCGCCGCCGACGATTCCGCCCAGCGTTCCGCCGAGCGCGGCACCAACCGCGTTGGTTGCCGTCGAGACCCTGGCGCCGACGCTGCATCCGACGTTGGCGCCGACGGTACGGCCGACCGTGGCGCCGACGCTCCGGCCGACCGCTCCGCCCACCGTAGTGCCGCAGACGGCGCCGCCTACCGTCAGCCCCCGAACCGCGCCGCCGACGGCCGTGCCGACCACGACGGCGACCTCGCCGCCCACCACCGCTCCGACCACCGCACCGACCGCCCGGCCGACGAGCGCGCCGACCGCAGCCGCGATCAGCGCGCCGACGGCGCGGGCGACGGCGGCCCCGACCCGGGCGGCGTCGGTCGCGGTCGCGACGACCGCGCCCAGCGCGGCGCCCGGCACGCCGCATCCGCTCGCGACCGCGGCCGCCGGCTCGCCGCACCCGGCGGGAACGGCGGCGGCGCGCCCGGCGGGCAGCGGCGCGCCACGTCCCGTCGCAGCCGGACCGGCCGCCGGTTCACCCGCCGCGCGAGCCTCCGGCGCGCCCGCGGCGGCGACGGCCGAGAAACCCGGGACGCACGCCGGCGGAGCGGCGCCTGCCGGAGCGGTAACCCCGTCACGGCCCGGCGGTCCGGCCGTGCCCGGTGCCGGCGGGCGGCCGACGGCGGCCCCGTCGGGCAGCCTCGCCGCGCTCAACGACCGGCTGCGGTCCTTGTTGCCGCACGGCGACGCGAACACGATGGGCCGGTTTACGCCGGGCTTCGGCCCGCCCGACCTCGACCTCGTCCGCCAGTACGTTCCGGTCGACGTGCTCGCCGCGACGTTCGGGCTGCTCCAGGTCACCCGGACGCTGGTCCGGGCCGACTCGACCACGTACGTCTTCGAGCGCCGCAAGGACATCTTCGGCCGGGAAACCTGCCGGGCGCTCCGCTTCACGCCCCACCCGCTGCCGCCCGCCCCGCCGCGCTTCGACCCCAACCACCCGCTGCATTTCGGACCCGACCCGCCGAACATCAAGCCGGAGGTCGAGTACGTCAACGTCTCGTGCGACGCGCGCGGGATCCAAGCGATCGAGCCCGGGTCCTTGCTGAAGGTGCCCGCTCCTACCGCCCTTCCGTAGCGAGCAGGCGCAGCGCGGCGGCGCTTGCGAGAAAGTTGCCGCCGTCGTATGATGTTGGGCGGACGTAGACGCTGGGAGCGTGGGCAAAGCCCGCGCTTCTGTGTTGTACGGGGGAGAGGAGGTTGGTGGTGGAGTCGTTCGATGAGAAGACGCTGTTCGCGGATGCGTTCGAGCGGGTCGTTCACGCCCTGCCGCACCAGCCCGAGTTCCGCGACGTCGAGATCGTTGGAACGAGCGCTCGCCGTCACGGGCGGCAAACGACGCTGCACGTCACCGTCGATCGCGAGGGCGGCGTCGACATCGCGACCTGCGAACGCATCGCCTCGCGAATCAACGTCGCGCTCGACGCCTTCCCCGATCCCTACACCCTCGAGGTCGAGTCGGCCGGGCTCAACCGGCCGCTGACCAAGCCGTCCGACTACGATCGGTTCAGCGGGCGCGACGTGAAGATCGTCACGACGCTGGCGATCGAGAACGCCAAGACGCACCGCGGCGTGCTCGACGGGGTGCGCGGTACGAACGTCATCCTGACCCGCGACAAGGGCGAACTCCCCATCCCGATCGCCGTCATCAAGTCGGCGAACCTGGAGTACGACGTGCGGGCGGACCTCCGGCGCGCGAAACAACGAGAGAAGAACCGATGAACGCAGAGATGATCGCGGCCCTCCGCGAGATCGAGAACGAACGCAACATCAGCTTCGAGTCGCTCCTCGAAGCGCTCGAGGCTGCGCTGATCTCCGCCTACAAGCGCAACTTCGGCGGCGAGGCGAACGCGATCGTCACCATCGACCGGCAGAGCGGCGACTATCAGGTCTATCACCGTCGCACGGTCGTGAACGACGGTGAGGTTGCCGATTCCAAGCTCGAGATCGCCAAACGCGAGGCCGGATCGCGCTACGAACCGGGTGATTTCTACGACGAGATCGTGACGCCGCGCGACTTCGGGCGCATCGCGGCCCAGACCGCGAAGCAGGTCATCGTGCAGCGCATCCGCGAGGCCGAGCGCGACACCGTCTACAACACGTACTCCGCCAAGCTGCACGATATCGTGCTGGGCAACGTCCAGCGCTACGAGCAGCGCAACATGTACGTGCTGCTCGACGACCGCAAGACCGAGGCGCTGCTGCCGTTCAGCGAACAGGTTCCGCGCGAGAACTATCGCATCAACGACCGCATCCGGGCCTACGTGCTCGACGTGCGCAAGACCAACAAAGGTCCGCTGGTCGTCCTCTCGCGCGCGGCCGAAGGGCTCGTGCAGCGGCTGATCGAGTTTCAGGTGCCCGAGATCCAGGACGACATCGTCGAGATCATGGCGATCGCCCGCGAGCCGGGCGCCCGCACCAAGGTCGCCGTCACCTCGAAGCGGGCCGAGATCGACGCGGTCGGCGCCTGCCTGGGTCCCAAGTCGTCGCGGGTCGCGAACGTCTCCGACGAGTTGCGCGGCGAGAAGATCGACGTGATCCGCTGGGCCGCCGACCTCCCGAGCTTCATCGCCAACGCGCTGGCCCCGGCCAAGGTGCTGGGCGTCGAGCTGTTCGAGGAAGAGGGTATCGCGCTGGTGACCGTTCCGGACCACCAGCTCTCGCTCGCCATCGGCCGCGAGGGACAAAACGTGCGTCTCGCGGCCCGATTGACGGGTTGGCGGATGGACATTACCAGCGATTCCGAGGCCGCCGAGACCCGGGAGCGCTACCTGGCCGAGCGCGAGGCTCGTGCCGCGCAGGGCGGGGTCGAGGAGGCGGAGGTCGCCACCGAGGAGGCGGTCGCCGAGGAGGCCGAGGAAACGGCGATCGACCAGGACGAGCTGCTGCGCCGGCTCGAGGAGTTCAAGCGGGAGATGTTCACGAACGAATGATCCCGCAGCGGACCTGTGTCGGCTGCCGGACCGCTTTCCCGCAGCCGGCGCTTCGGCGCTTCACCCGGCGCGAAGGCCGGTGGATCGCCGATCTCGGGTCGCGCAACGAAGGACGGGGAGCGTACCTTTGTTCCAGGCGATGCGCGGAACGCGTCGCAAAGAACAAACGTTATCCGGGGTTCAGTGTCGAAGCTCTGCTACAATGGTGACTCCCCGGCGACGGCGCCGGAACACTCCGGATCTCGGAGCTCAATCAGAATGACATAACGGGCGGTGGCGCCTCCGGGCGCCATATCTTTGAAGGACTGCATGGCAACCGGTAAACCCAGGATTTTCGAGCTCGCCAAAGAGCTCGGTATGTCGTCGAAAGACTTGCTCGGCCTGTTCGGCCGGCTCGGACTCGAGGCGAAGAACCAACTCAGCGTCGTCGAGCCGAAGGTCGCCGACCTCCTCCGCGCACAGCTCAAGGGGGCAAAAGCCGCTCCCAAGGCACCGGCCGCCACCGCGCCCGCGCCTGTTGCTGCGGCCGAGGCGCCGCCTCGCGCCGCGCGAGCCCCCGCAGCACCAGCCGCGGCTACCGCATCGACCGCCGTCGAGCCGCCGCGGCCCACCGGCCGCGACCGCGCCGGCCGCCGCAGCCGGGCCTGCCGCAACGGAGCCTGCGCCGCCCGCGGCGCCGGCTCGTCCGCCGCCGCGAAGACGGCCGCCGCCGCAGCGGCCTCCCCGCCGGTGCCGGCCAAGGCCGACGCGCCGCCGGTTCCTCAGCTCCGGCCGGTACCCGCCAGCTCGCCCGCCCCGCGTTCGCGTCCGGCCCAGCCGCAGCAGCCCGCCGCGTCGGCCGCCCCGCCGGACGCAGCCGCCCGAGGCGGCCGCGCCGCGGCCCGGCGTGGCCCCGCCGCCGGGTCAGCCAGCGCCGCCCTCGCCGCGCCGGCCGGTCGTGCCCAACGAACCGATCCCGACCCTGCGACCGGTCCCGGCCGGCCAGGCCTCGGTCCGTCCGCCGCGTCCGCCTGCGCGCCCGCTCGGCGCTCCCAGCCAAGGCAACGGCCAGATCCCGGGCCGCCCGGGCGTCGCCCCGCGCCCCGGCCAGGGCACGCCCGGACAGTATCAACCGCCGCGCCCCGGCGTCCCGCCGGGCGCAACCGGTGCCCCGGGCGCGCCCGGCGCTCCGGTCGGGCGTCGCCCCGCCGGCAACGGCGCTTTCCGCGCGATCCCGGGCGGCACGGCCGGCCCGCGTCCGTTCGGCGGCCCGCGCCCGGGTGGTCCGGCCGGCAACGGCCCGATGACTCCCGGCTCCGGCCCGATGCCGTCATCCGGTGGACCGGGTGGCCGCCCGGGCGGCGGCGGTCGCGGCCGCTCCACGCGCGAGCAACTCGAGGCCAAGAAGGCCCGCGATGCCGAGATGCGGCTCGAGAAGCAGCGGCGCCGCAGCGGCGCGTACGTCGACCGCGTCGAGGATCCCACCAAGAAGCTCGAGTCGATCGAGATTCCGGACGTCCTGACCGTGCAGGAGCTGGCAACCTCGATGATCGTTCCGGCAGCGGACGTCATCAAGGAACTCTTCCGCATGGGCACGATGGCGACGATCAACCAGAACATCTCGTCCGATCAGGCGATCGCCGTCGCGCGCAAGTTCGGCTTCAACGCGATCGTCAAAGAGGCCGGCGACGAAGTCGTCGTCGAGCAAGAAGAGGACAAGCCGGAGATGCTGCAGCCGCGGCCGCCGGTCGTCACCGTGCTCGGCCACGTCGATCACGGCAAGACCTCGCTGCTCGACAGCATCCGTTCGGCCAGCGTGGCCTCCGGCGAAGCCGGCGGGATCACGCAGAAGATCGGCGCGTACACCGTCGAGCAGAACGGCCGCGCGATCACCTTCATCGACACGCCCGGTCACGAAGCGTTCACCGCCATGCGCGCGCGCGGCGCCAAGGTCACCGACGTCGCGATCCTGGTCGTCGCCGCCGACGACGGCGTGATGCCGCAGACGCGCGAAGCGATCTCGCACATCAAGGCCGCCGGCGTCCCGATCGTCGTCGCGATCAACAAGATGGACAAGGAAGACGCGCAGCCCGATCGGGTCAAGCAACAGTTGACCGACGAAGGGCTGCAGCCCGTCGAGTGGGGCGGCACCATCGAGATGGTCCCGGTCTCCGCGCGCCGCGGCGACAACATCGACAAGCTGCTCGAGACGGTGCTGCTCGAGGCCGATCTCAAGGAGCTCAAGGCCAACCCGCACCGTCGCGCGGGCGGCGTCGTCATCGAGTCGGCGCTCGACCGCGGGCGCGGTCCGGTCGCCACGGTCCTGGTGCAGTCCGGAACGCTGCGCGTCGGCGACGTCGTCGTGGTCGGACCGACCTACGGCAAGATCCGCGCGCTGATCGACGACAAGGGCAAGCAGACGAAGAAGGCCGGACCCTCCGTTCCGGTCGAGATCATGGGGCTCAACGACGTTCCCTCCGCCGGCGACACGATGATGGTCGTCTCCGACGAGAAGTCCGCTCGCGAAGCCGCCGCCAAACGGTCGACCAAACGGCGCGACGTGCGCATGGCCGCGACCACCGGCGGCGCGAAGGTCTCGCTCGAGACGTTCATGCTCATGCCGGCCGACGGCGGGCAGAAGACGCTCCATCTCATCCTCAAGGCCGACGGCCAAGGCTCGGTCGAAGCGCTGCGCAGCCGCGTCGAATCGCTCTCGACCGGCGAGGTCAACGTCAGCGTCGTCCTGGCCGGCGTCGGCGGGATCACCGAGAACGACGTCAACCTCGCCTCGGCTTCCAACGCGGTGCTGATCGGCTTCAACATCCGTCCCGACGAGTCGGTCAAACGGCTCGCCGAGTCGGAGCAGGTCGATCTGCGCTTCTACCAGGTCATCTACGACGTCGAGAACGACCTCAAGAAGGCCATGGTCGGACTGCTCGCGCCGAAGTTCCGCGAGATCGTCCTCGGGTCGGGCCGAAGTTCGCGAGATCTTCAAGGTCTCGAAGGTCGGTTCGATCGCGGGTTGCTACGTGCAGTCCGGCAAGATCACGCGCAACTCGAAGGTTCGCGTGCTGCGCGACTCGGTGGTCGTCTTCGACGGCGAGATCGAGTCGCTGCGGCGCTTCAAGGACGACGTTCGCGAAGTCGCCGAGAACTTCGAGTGCGGCATCCAGGTTGCCCGGTTCGCGGATCTCAAGCAGGGTGACGTCATCGAGGCGTTCACCTCGGAGCTCGTTGCTCCGGAGTTGCAGCCGGCGTAATGGCTGCGATTGGGGCGGGCGTTCGGGGCGGGGACAGTGCCTCGCCGGGGACGCCCGCATTTTCCCATCCTTGGAAAATTGCTGCTCGGTCATCAAATTGCGCTCTCGCCCTCCGGGCTCCGCGAATTTCTGTAACGCCCCGTCGAGGCACTATCCCCGCCCGCGAACGCCTGGCACGATCGTGTTGGCTGACGCCGCGCATCGGGCGGACGGATCGTTGATGCCGTGTTCTTCGATCGTGCCGCTGGCGCGAGCGCGGCGTACGGCCTTGGACCTGCGACCGCGCGTAACTCGCAGAAGTCGGCTGCATTTCAGGTACTGGCCGAGCGAAATTGTGTACTACGCCGCTGATGTTCGGCGCGGTGCTGATCTTCGGCAAGTTCTCCGCGACGGTGGAAGAGCGGCTATTCGCCACGTTCCGCGCCACGAGACGATCGACTTGGTGACGGCGTGAAGCAGCAGCGGCAGGCTCGGATCGATCATGAGATTCAGAAGGCGCTGGCCAAGATCATTGGGGAGGACCTCAAGGATCCGCGGTTGGGGTTTGTGACCGTGGTGCGCTGTGAGATCACACAGGATATGAAGTTCTGCAAGGTGTTCGTGTCGATTATCGGGGATCGGCATGTTGCGCGGCAGTCGATGGATGCGCTCGAGAGCGCGTCGAAGTTCTTGCGGGGGAGCTGGGGCATGCGATCGATCTGCGGTATACGCCGGAGCTGACGTTCGTGGAAGATCGGACGACGGAGCGGGCGATCGCGCTGCACAAGACGCTGGAGCGGGCGAAGGTGATCGATGAGTAGTACGGTTGGCGTGAAGGGCACGAACGGAGCGGGCGCCGTCGTGCCGCAATCGAATTCGACCGAGGAGATCGTCGCCGAGCTGCGGCGGCGCTCGTCGTTCATGTTCGTCTCGCACGTGAAGCCCGACGGCGACACGCTCGGGGCGGGGCTGGCGCTGGGGCTGGCGCTCAAACAGCTCGGCAAGCGGGTCGGCGTACTTCCAGCAGGATCCGGTGCCGCGGAACCTGCGGTTCTTGCCGGATGCGGAGCATGTCGCGCGTGACGTTCCGGCCGACTTGCCGGCGGACACGCTGTGGGTGTTCTGCGACATGAGCGACTTTTCGCGGGCCGGCGAGTTTCTGCCGAAGATCGAGCGGGCGAACATGCTCGACGTCGACCATCATCTCGGGAACTCGCATTTCGGCGGGCTCAACTACGTGATCGCCGACCGAGGCGTCGACCGGGACGTGCGTGCTGCGGCTGCTGCACGCGCTCGACGTGACGATCACGCCGGAGATCGCGACCTGCATCCTGACGACGATCATGACCGACACCGGCGCGTTCATGCACACGAACACGACCGCGCCGGTGCTGCGGATGTCGGCCGAGATGATCGAGCTCGGCGCGGACAAGCCGCTGATCACCGAAGAGATCTTCGCCAACAAGCGGTTCGCGGCGACGAAGCTGCTGGGGATGGCGCTCGAGCGGGCGGTGCTCGAGGACGACGGGCGGTATTGCTGGACCTACGTCGACGAAGAGATGCTGCGGATCGCCGGCGCCGACGGTGAGGACACCGAAGAGATCGTGCAGCATCTGCGCGCGGTCGAGGGCGTCGAGGCGGCGGCGCTGTTCAAGGACTACGAAGGCGCGGTGCGGGTCAGCTTGCGTTCGAGCGGGCGCATCAACGTGCAGGCGGCGGCGGCGACGCTCAACGGCGGCGGGCATTTCATGGCCTCGGGGCTGACCTTCGAAGGTCCGTTGGCGGCCGCGATCGAGGGCGTGCACGCGGCGCTCCGCGCGCAAGGTCTCTGATGGCGTGCGGGTTCGCGCTTCGCGCGGACCTGAGCGCGATGCTCGGCTTCGTCAACCTTTTCAAACCGGCGGGACCATCGTCGACGCAGTTCGGTGCGCGCCTGCGCCGCATCTATCGCGATCCGCCCGGGAAGCTCGCGGTCGGACATCTCGGCACGCTCGACCCGCAGGCGGCCGGCGTGCTCCCGATCGCGCTGGGAAAGGCGACGCGGCTGCTGCCGCTCATCGCCGATCGCCGCAAGGGCTACGTGTGCACGCTCGTGCTCGGGCGCGCGACGGCTACCGCGGACGGACCGGCGACGACGTCGCGGAGCGTGACGTTCCGGCCGACATCGATGCGCGGCTGGCGCACGCGCTTCCGGCGTTCATCGGCCCCGTGACCCAGGTGCCGCCGATGTACAGCGCGGTGATGAGCGGCGGGCGGCGGCTGTACGATCTGGCGCGGGCGGGCAAGACCGTCGAGCGCGCCGCGCGCACGATCACGGTGTATGCGCTGCGCGTGCTGGGCCGCGATGGCGCCGTCGTGCGGCTGCGCATGGCGTGCAGCGAGGGGACCTACGTGCGAACGCTGTGCGAGGACCTCGCGCTCGCCTGCGGCACGGTCGGACACATGGGCGCGCTGCTGCGCGACGCGTCGGGGCCGTTCGTGCTCTCCGAGAGCCGCACGATCGAGGACGTCGAACGCGATCCGGACGGCGCGCTGGTGCCGCCCGAGCGCGTGATCCCGATCCCGACCGTGGTGCTCGACGGACGTCTCGCGACCGACTTTCGCGCCGGGCGGCTCGTTCCGCTGGCCCAGGCTGCCGCCCGACAAGCACGTCTTCGTGCGTGACTCCGCGCGCGCGCTGGTCGGGGTCGGCGAGACGGTCGGCACGCTGCTCGCGCCGCGCAAGGTGTTCCTGTGAAGATCCATACGCGCTGCCCGACGCGCCGCCCGAGCGTTCGTTCGTCGTCGCGATCGGCTTCTTCGACGGCTTCCATCTCGGCCACCGCGCGATCGTGCGCGAGACGTTGTGGCGGCGGCGTCCCGGCGAACGCACCGCGGTGCTGACGTTCCGCGAACATCCCGTCGGCGTTCTTGCGCCCCGGTCAAGAGCCGCCGATGATCGCGACGCTCGAGGAGCGCGTCAACGCGTTCGCGCGGGCGGGGATCGACGAAGCGTACGTGCTTGCCGTTCGACGCGTCGATCGCGTCGCTCTCGCCGGCGGCCTTCCTCGACCAGACGCTCGTCGAGCGCATCGGCGCGCGCGCGATGGTGGTCGGCGAGAACTTTCGGTTCGGGCACAAGCGGGCCGGCGACGTCGCGTTCGCGCGCGCGCACTTCGGGGAGCGCGGGCGCGAGGTCGTCGCGGTGCCGAACGAACAGCTCGACGGCGAGCGCGTGTCGAGCACGCGCATCCGCAAGGTCGATCCAAGCCGGCGACCTCGAGCTGGCCGACCGCCTGCTGGGCGCGCCGTACACGATTCGCGGTCCGGTGACCTTCGGCGCCGGTCGCGGCCACGATCTCGGCTATCCGACCGCGAACGTCGCCGTCGCGCCGGGCAAGCTGCTCCCGCCGGACGGCGTCTACCGGGCGATCGGGCGGCACGATGGGCGCGACTACCTCGGCCTGGTCTCGGTCGGGACGAATCCGACCTTCGGCGAGGCGCCGCGGACCGTCGAAGCTTGGCTGCTCGATTTCAACGGCGCGTCTGTACGGTGAGGAGCTCGCGCTGCGCGGCTTCCGCTTCGTGCGCGCTCAGCGCCGCTTCGACTCGGTCGAGGAGTTGATCGCGCAGATGCGCGAGGACGCCGCCGGCGTGAAGTTCCCGTCGGTCGTCTGAGAACGGCCGGATCCGGCCGCGCGCAAAGATTGTAGGCCCGATCGCCTTCCCGTGTAATTCCGAGGGACGACTGGGAGGCCAGCCCGTGATCTACGCTCGCCTGTTCTTGACGTCGTTCTGCCGTCTTCGCCGCAGCGCTGCGCCGCGACGTGCTCGCTGCGGCGCAGGCGCGCCGGAGCGGGCTCAGCGAGCGCACAATTGCAAGCGCTGCATCGGCTGAATCTGCCGATCATCGCTCCTCTCCGCGGTGCCGGCCGGATTCTCCGTCGCGAAAGCCGAGGCGCTGCCCGGCGGCCGATCGTATCGCATCGTCTACGCGAGCAAAAAGGGCGAGTCGATCACGTTCGAGGTCGGGCAGCTCGCCGGCAGGCGAGTTGCGGCGGCGGCCACGCCGGCGCCCAAGCACGGTTTTCTCCAGCGCCTTTTCGGCGGCGCGAAGATTCCCAAGCTGCCGGGATCCGGGAACAAGCACAACTCGACCGGGACATCGAGCGAGGCCGAAGGCCAAGGCGACGGCGGCGATCGTGGCTGACTCCGCGCTCATCGGACCGATCCGCTTCACGCCGGCGGGCGAGTGTCTGCGCGGTATCGCCGATTCGTCGAAGGCGCAAGTGCACGGCGTGCAAGTCCGGGTGAGCGGCTGCAACTTCGACGATCCCGACACGCTGATCGACGCGTACAAGAGCGCGCGTCGTTACTAGCGACGCCCGGGTAGACCGGACGACGCACACGCGTGCAAGTCGAGACCGCCGCAGCGCCGATCGCCGATGTCCGTCCCACGACGGCTGGGCGTCTATTCGTGCATCGCGGTGTCGGCCGGATTCATCGTCATCGACGCGGCAGGGGTGGGGCTGAGCCGCAACCGGCCCGATCTCGCGATCGAGCTGGTCGCGCGCGCTTTGATGCTGGTGCTGGCCGTGCTCGCGCTGCGGCGCACGCAGGGCGATCGGCAACGTGAAGCTGCTGCTGTGGGGCGTGATCTGCATCTCGCTGGACACGTACTGGCAGAACGACGTACCGCCATTTCGGCGGCAAGCCGCTCGAGTGGATCGAGATGGGCGTGAAGTACGTCTCGGTCGGCTTGGGTCTGGGCCTCCTGCTGCGGCTCTGCGCGAGCTTCGGCGACGCGCCGGCGACCGTGCTGCGCGCCGCGCTGCGGGCATTGGTCGCTCGCCGCTGGGCGGCTGCGCTCAGCGCTGATCGGGTTATGGCACGGGGTCGTCTACATCCAGAGTTGCTATTTCTTCGTGCACGGCCCGATCAGTGCATCATCGGCGATCGGGCGTGTTCGCGCTCGACGCCTACCTGTCGGCGACGCTCTGCTGCGCATCGCGATCGTCGCCGCGGCGCTGATCGGCTACCTGCGCTCGTCGCCGGAGTACCGCCAACGAACGCTCTTGGTCGCCTTCGCGAGCGTGATCTTCGCGTTGGGGACGATCGTCCATTTCCTGGCGCGCCTGAATCTGCCGTACGACGCGGTCGTCACGCTGCAGCTCGCCGACGCCGTGACGACGCTGCTCTTCCCGCTCGGCCTGCTCTACGCGGCGACCCGCAAGCGCCTGTTCGACGTGGAGTATCTCGTCAAGCGCAGCGTCTCGTACACGCTGGCCTCGCTGATCGTCGCCGGCATCCTCTTCGCGGTCGAGCTGTTCGTCCACGAACGGCTCGCGGCGCTTCTACAACATCGACAAGGACCCGCCGCTCCAATATGCGGTCGGGATTCCGTTCCTGCTGTTGTGGCGGCCGCTCGAGCACCGGATCGGCGAGCGCGTCGATCACGTCATCCTGCCGGAGCGCGAAAAGCGGCGCGACCGGCTGCGCTCGGTCATCGCGCGGATCCCGTTCGTCGAAAACCTCGTCGAGCTCGAGCAGATTCTGCACCATGCGCTCGCCCACGCCGTCTCCGCGACGTTCGCGGACATCTTCGTGCACGACGGAAAATCGGGCTACGGCGCCTACCTGTCGAGCCGCGATCCTCAGCCGCCCTACCTGCCGGCGACAGCAGCCGCCGTTGCCGCTGCTCGCGCACCGCAAGCACCTGTGTCTGGGCTGTAACCACGCGGACATTCCGGACGCCGAGCTGGCCGTGACGATGCCCGTCGGCGGGAAGCCGTTCGGAATCCTGCTGTGCGGCCGGCCCGATCGCGACGAGGTCGACCACTTCGCCTCCGACGAGATCGCCGAGATCTCGATGTTCGCCACCATGGCGGCGAGCGCGCTGTTCGCGCACGGTGCCAAGCTCGAGCGCCGGTTCAAGAAAAAGGAGCCGTCGTGAAAGCACCGCGTCCTGGTTCCGTGCCGGGTCGGCCGCCGCGCTGGCGACGCTCGCCTGCGTCGCTGTTCGGCGGCGGCGCCGGCGCTCGCCGACCAGCAGTGCCGACGACGCCGCGCTGGGCAAGAAAGTCTACGACGACCTCAAGGCCAAGTACCAGCTCGTTCCCCATTCGCGCTATCTGCCGGTGCTGCGCAAGCGTCGGCGCGCGCGTTTCGGCGGCGGCCCAGCCGCACTGGTTCGTCGAGCGTTTCTACGTCGTGCGCGGCAACGAGATCAACGCGTTCTCCGCGCCCGGCGGCTACGTCTTCGTCGACGAGGGTTTGTTGCGGGCGCTCAACGATCAGGACGAGCTCGCCAACGTCCTCGGCCATGAAACGGCGCATCTCGTCCTCGGTCACGTCGACGCCAAGAACCGGCAGGAGAAGCGCAAGAACTTCATCCTCAACATCGGCAAAGTGTTCGCCAAGCAGGCGTCGCCGGGCGCGCAGAACACGTTCGACACCGCTACCAAGCTCGGAAACTACTCGTTCCTCAACTTCAGCCGCCAACAGGAGTACGCCGCCGACGAGCTGGGCGCGCAGCTGGCCGCCAAGGCGCGCTACAATCCGTGGGGGACGGTCTGGTTCTTCCATCAGCTCGAACGGCTCGTCGGTGATGCCGGCTACGAGCAGTACACGCAGCAGCATCCTTCTACGCGCGATCGTATCGAGCGGATCACGAAGTTCCTGATCTCTCATCCGGCGTCGTATGGCAGATGGCGCAATATGGCGCCGGCGACGACGGGGTTGCTGTAGTGGCGGGCGGGCCAGGGTCGTGCAGTGCTGCGGCGGGGACGTTCCTTCCGCCGCTTCGTGCGGCTCAGTCACTCGGTTCTCCGCTCGCTCTCGCCCTCCAGGCTCCGCTCGCTCCGAAACGCCCCGCCGCAGCACTGCACGACCCTAGCCCGCCTGCGTAGCTGCGTGATGGAACCCGTGGGCGTGGTGGGGCGTTCATAGCTGCGTGCGTATTCTGACCGTCATCGCCGCCGTCGTTGCCCTCGGGTCCGCTCCCGTCGCGGCGCTCGCCATTCCGCAGGTGGGGCATCCGGCGCCGGCGTTTTCGCTGCCGTCGCCGAGCGGGAAGACGGTCTCGCTCGATGCGCTGCGCGGGAAGCCGGTGTACGTCAACTTCTTCGCGTCGTGGTGCGGTCCGTGCAACGCCGAGGCGCCGTCGATCGGAAAGTTGCGCGCTCAGTATGCGAAGCGCGGACTCCAGGTCGTCGGGATCGATGAGCTCGACGCGGCCGGTCAAGCCGCGGCGTTCGAGAAGAAGTATGGCAACCCGTACGGGCTCGTCGCGATCGACGACAGCGGCACCGTCGGCAAGACGTACAACGCGATCGCGATGCCGGTCCACATCTTCATCGACCGCCGCGGTAACGTGACGACCTACCGCCTCGGCGAGATGAGCCCCGCCGAGATCGAGACCGCCATCCAAGGCGCGCTCAAGTAAACGTTTGTCATCCTGAGCTCGTCGAAGGGCGGGCTGGGCTACGGTTGCTGGTTGATTTGGCGCTGGGCGGCGGCGCAGAGGTCGACCGCGGCGCGGGCGTCGGTGACGACGGCGAGGTAGCGGCCGGCCTTCTCGGCGGCTTGGGCGGCGGCGAGCTGCTGCGTCGCGGCGGCGGTGTTCGCCGAGTTGCGCGACGCGCAGGATGCGACGGCGCCGCGTGCTTGCGCGACGAAGGCGTGCGCGTCGATCGCGGCGAGGCTGCCGCCGGCGATCGGGAACGGCTGGGTTTGCAGGTAGCTGGTCTGCGGGATCGTCGACGCGTAGGATGGGGATGCTCGTCGGCGGGATGCGGTTCGCCTCGATCATCGCCTGAATCGCCGCCGAACGCGCGCCGTTGAGATCGCCCATGCGGTAGCGCTCGATCGCGGCCGAGGTGTTGAGCGAGGCCGCTTGCGCCGCCGACGGATTGGTCGCCGCGGCCCGCGCCGTCGCCATCATCGCGTCGAGCACGAGGTTCGCCGTCGGCCGGCCCGCGACCGGCGGCGTGCCGATCGGGGTCGTTGCTTGAGCGAGCGCGCCGCTCGTCGCGGCGAGGGTCAGCAGGATCGCGAACGCAAACTGTTTCATGCCGCGGCCTCCACGGTGATCGCGCTGCCGTCGAAATCGACGCGCGCGGTGTTGCCGATCGCGAGGCGCCCGCGCAAGATCGCCTCGGACAACGGGCGTGGTGACATGGCGAGCGATCGCTCGCGCGACGTAGCGCGCGCCGCTGCCTTGGGCCGACGATTCGGCGGCCAGAAAGCGGCGGGCGGGTTCGGACAGGTCCAACCGCATCGCGTGCGCGCCGAGGCGTTCGGCGAGCAGCGCGACCTGCAGCTGCACGACCTGCTCGATCTCGCGTTCACCGAGCTCGGCGAAGACGACGATCTCGTCGACGCGATCGAGCAGCTCCGGCCGGAGCGTCGTTTCGAGCTCTTCACGGTCGAGGTTGGACGTCAGCACGAGGATCGCGTGACGGAAATCGATCGTGCGGCCCTTCGCGTCGGTGACGCGCCCGTCGTCGAGGATCTGCAGCAGGATCGCCGAGACGTCCGGGTGCGCCTTCTCGATCTCGTCGAAGAGCACGACGGAGTACGGGCGCCGGCGCACGGGCTCGGTGAGCTGGCCCGGTTCGTCGTGACCTTGATACCCGGGCGGCGCGCCGAGCAGGCGCGAGATCGTGTGCGACTCGGTGTACTCGGACAAGTCGAGACGCACCAACGCGTCGTCGGTGCCGAACAGGGCGTACGCGAGCGCTCGCGCCAGCTCCGTCTTGCCGACGCCGCTCGGGCCGACGAACAGGAAACCGCCGACGGGCTTGCGCGGATCCTTGAGGCCGGCCCGCGCGCGGCGGATCGCTTCGGCGACGGCGCGCACCGCGGCGCTCTGGCCGACGACGCGCTCGGTGAGCCGCGCTTCGAGCGCGAGCAACCCGGCCCGCTGCGCGTCGGTGATCGTTCCTTGCGGGATCCCGGTCCAGCGCGAGACGATCGCGGCGACGCATTCGACGTCGACGCGCGCGTCGCCGCGCATCGCCGCCGTCGCCGCGGCCTCGTCCATGACGTCGATCGCCTTGTCGGGAAGATACCGGTCGGCGATGTAGCGCGCCGCGAGCGCCGCGGCGGCTTCCAGCGCTTCGTCGTCGATCTGCACGCCGTGATGCGCCGCGTACTTGGGCCGCAGCCCGCGCAATATCGCGACCGTCTGCTCGATCGACGGCTCGTCGACCTGAACCGGTTGAAAGCGCCGTTCGAGCGCGGCATCGGACTCGATGTACTTGCGAAACTCGTCGAACGTCGTCGCGCCGATGCACTGCAGCTCGCCGCGCGCAAGCTCGGGTTTGATCATCGAGCTCAGGTCGAGCGAGCCTTCGGCCGCGCCGGCGCCGACGAGCGTGTGCAGCTCGTCGATGAACAGGATGATGTCGCGCCCGGCGCGCTTGATCTCATCGAGGATCCGCTTGACGCGACCTTCGAACTCACCGCGATACTTCGTCCCCGCCACCAGCGGTCCGAGCGAGAGCGCCAGCACGCGCTTCTCGCGCAGCGCCGGCGGGACGTCGCCGACCGCGATCCGCTGCGCCAACCCTTCGACGATCGCGGTCTTGCCGACGCCGGGCTCGCCGATGAGCACCGGGTTGTTCTTGCTGCGCCGGGCCAGAATCGACACGACGCGTTCGACCTCGTCGCCGCGACCGATCACCGGATCGAGCTCGCCGCGTTTGGCCGCCTCGGTGAGATCGCGCGAGTACTGCCCCAGCGTCGAGCTGCCGCGGAAGACGCGGCCCAAGTCGCTCAGCGGCTGCGCCGCCGGGGTGGACTCCCCGCTCGGGATTGTTGCGCCGGTTGACGGCGTCAATCGCCAGAGCGGCACCGCCGAACAGCGCCGCCGCGCCGGCGGCGATGCCGAGGATTGCCAGCGGCGCGCGGCGCCGTTTCCTGGCGCATTCCTCGCAGACTTCGGCCTGGACCCAGCGGCCCGAGCGAAGCGCGAAGTCGCGCACGCTGGCGGGCTTCGCCCGGCAGACCTCGCAGGTAGCGGTCATCACCACTCACCTACCCGGCGCGGGCAGGGCCGGTTTCGACCCCGGTGGGCTGACTCTGAGCGATCTCGTAGCTCACGGCGACGCTGGCCGTCACGCTGAGGTTGCTCGGCTGCACGTCGGTCGGGACGGGTGCCGCCGCGGCCCTTACCGCGAACGTGCCGATCGGCCGGATCGGCTCGACCGAGCCGCCGGTGCCGATCGTGAGGACCCGAACGATGCGCACGTGGGCCGCGGCGGCAAGCGCGCGGGCCTGCGATTCGGCGTCGGCAACGGCGGCGGCCAGCGCGGCGCGGTACGCCGCGCGATCGTCATGCAGCCCGAAGGCGATGCCGTTGACGCCGGTCACGCCGGCGGCGATGCCTGCGTCGACGATCGTCCCCACCGCGTCGGTTTTGGCACTGGTCACCGCAACGTTACGGGTGACGATGAACCCGTACCGCTGCGGGTATTGCGGATTGGGTGGCGGCGGCGGCGCGTTGTAGCTGACGCCGTATGAGGTGGTCTTGATCGCGGCCGGATCGAGTCCAAGCGCACGCAGGCTCGCCAGCAGCGCGTTGTAGGTCGTGTTCGCGGCCGAGGTGGCTCGCGTCGCGTTGGCGTCGTTGGAGATGATCGAGAACGAGACGACGACCTGATCGGGCATGCGGTCGACGCTGCCCTGACCGCTGACGTCGATGTGCGCAAGGGCCCGCGCCTGATTCGTGGTCCGGGCGCCGGCCGGGGAAGCAACGGCGAGCAGCGCGACGGCCGCGAGCGCTGGGACGATCCTGTTCATTGCACCTGTGCAACGTACGTCACCGCCCGGACTGCGCCGTTTCGGCCAAAACCTTCGGGGGAAGGTATCGGGAGCAAACGGCGGCGGCGGCCGCCTACTCCACGGGACAGAGGGAAAGGGACTAGGCAGACATGGGACTTCTAAGCTTCTTGATCGTGGGCCTCATCGCAGGCTTCCTGGCGAAATACGTCGTGCCGGGCGAGGGCCCCGGCGGTATCCTGGGCGATCTTGTCATCGGCATCATCGGTGCCTTCATCGGCGGTTGGGTGTTCAACGCGTTCGGGCACACCGGGACGACCGGGCTGAACCTGTGGAGCATCATCGTCGCCTTCGTCGGGGCGGTGATCCTCCTGTTCATCCTCCGCGCGGTCACGGGTCGTCGGGCCACGTACTGACGCTCGCTCGCAATCGAAGCGGAAACGCCCGTCCGGCCGGCGGGCGTTTCCGGCTTTTGCCGGTAGGAGCGGCCCGGCCGCCCGCGCAACCCTTCCCTCGCCATGACGTACATCATCACCGAACCATGCATCGGCACGAAAGACAAGTCGTGCGTTGACGTGTGTCCGGTCGACTGCATCCACGGGGAAGACGACGACACGATGTTGTTCATCGACCCCGAAGTCTGCATCGATTGCGGTGCGTGCGTCTCGGCCTGTCCGGTTGAAGCGATCTACGCGGATTCCGACGTCCCTGAAAAGTGGAAGAACTATATCGAGATCAACGCGGAGTGGTACAAGAAATAAGCTAGCACCCCGCTCGGAGGGCCCGGCGTGCGGCGCGTGATCGCTCGCGAGCTGATGGACGGGCCGGTCGACGACTTCGACGAGCTCGAGGCGAACCTGCGCGACATCGCCTTCGCGAACGCGCGGCTCGGCGGGACCGCTCCGGTCGTACACGCGCTGCGGCGGCTCGACGGCCGCCGTCTCGATCTGCTCGACGTCGGCAGCGGCGCCGGCGACGTCGCGCTCGCGCTCGTGCGCGACGCGGCGCGACGCGGCGTCGAGCTGCACGTGACGTGCCTGGATCGCAGCGAGCAGATGCTGGCGCTCGCGCGGCGGGCCGCCGGCGGCGACCCGGCGCTGTCGTTCGTGCGCGCCGACGGCGGCGCGCTGCCGTTCGCCGACGGTGCCTTCGACGTCGTCATCTGCACGCTGGCGCTGCATCATTTCGACCCCGCCGACGCGCGCGCGCTGCTGCGCGAGCTGCGCCGCGTCGCGCGCGTCGCCCCGGTAGTGTGCGATCTGCGCCGCTCGGAGCTCGCGTTCGCCGCGACGTGGCTGTGGTCGCGGACGTCCGGCAACCGGCTCACCCGGCACGATGCGCCGCTCTCGGTGCGCCGCGCGTATACGCCGGCCGAGGCGCTCGCGCTGGCGCGCGACGCCGGTTGGCACGCACCGCAGGTGCGGCGTGAGCCGTTCTTTCGGATGACGCTTACCGACGAGCGGCCCGCATGACCGACGTCGTGATCGTCGGCGGCGGTCCGGCCGGCAGCGCGACGGCGCTGCGGCTGGCGCGCGCCGGCGTCGCGGTGCGGCGTGATCGAACGCTCGCCGTTTCCGCGGCGCAAGGTCTGCGGCGAGTACCTCAGCGGCGGCGCGGTGGACGCGCTCGCGCGGCTCGGCGTGCTCGACGCGGTGCGCGCGCGCGTCGGCGCCGCTGCGCGGCGTGCGGCTCATCCCGGCGGGCGCGCCGCCGGTCGCGCTGACCTTTGCGCGGCCGGCGCTGGCGTGCGCCCGCGAGGTGCTCGACGCGCTGCTGCTCGAAGCGGCCGTCGCTGCCGGGGCGGTCGTCGAGCGCGGCCGCGTCGAGGACGTGGTGCTGGAAGGCGGTCGCTGTACCGGGGTGCGCGTGCGAACGAGCGAGGGAACGCTCGACACGCGTGCGCGCTCGCGTGGTGGCCGGCGCCGACGGGATCGGTTCGGTCGTCGCGCGCAAGCTGGGACTGACCAAACCGTCGCGAGGGAGAGGCCGTTACGCCGTCGGTGGACATTATACGGGGTTCGGGACGCTCGACGCGCACGTCGAGATGTATGTCGGCGGGGGCGCCTATTTCGCGCTCAACCCGCTCTCACAAGTCCATGCCAACGTGATGGTGGTGGTACCGAAGCAACGGCTCGCCCAGTGGTCGCGCGACGTCGACTCAGGCGTGGGGGATGCCGCGGCGGCGCTGGCGCGAGGCGTGCGCTCGTTCGCCGGCGCGTCGCGCCTCGGCCCGCGCGTCTCGGTCGGTCCGCTCGCGCACGACGTCCGGCGAGCAACGGCGGCCGGCGCGCTCCTGATCGGCGACGCAGCCGGCTTCGTCGATCCGTTCACCGGACAAGGCGTCTTCCTCGCGCTGACCGGCGCCGAACGCGCCGCCGACGCGATCTCGATCGCGTTGGCCGACCGCGACCGACGCGGCCGAGGCGTTCGACGCGTACGCGCGCTGGCGCGCCGGCGACGTCGCGTGGCGGCGGCGTCTGTGCGCGACGGTCGCGCTGCTGATCGATGTGCCGCCGCTCGCTCGGCGCGCGGCGCTGCGTCTGACGCGCTTCCCGGAGGCCGCGGCGCTATTGATGGAGGCGCTGGCCGGCGCGATCCCGCCGCAACGGGCGTTCCGGCCGGGCGTGCTCGGGCGGCTGCTGGTATGACGGTCACGCGCAACTCGGTCGACATTGCCGCGCCCGCCGGCGCGGTGTACGCGCTCGGATCGGCGACCGAACGCTGGCCGGAGATCCTGCCGCACTATCGCTACGTGCGCGTGCTGCAAGAGCACGATCGAACGCGCGTCGTCGCGATGGGCGCGTGGCAAGACGTCTTTCCGATCCGCTGGGTAGCCGAACAAACGAGCGATCCCGTGACGCCGCACATCCGCTTTCGCCACCTGCGCGGCTGGACGCGCGGGATGGACGTCGAGTGGATCTTCGAGCCGTTTGCCGGCGGGACGCGCGTGACGATCGAGCACCGCTTGGAGTTCGCCTTTCCGCTGGCCGCGGAGTGGCTGGGCCGGCACGTCGTCTCGGCCTACTTCATCCACGGTGTCGCGGCCAAGACGCTCGCGCGGGTGAAGGCGATCGCCGAGGCCGGCGCGTGAACGGCGTCGCGGCGCGCCACCGCGTCGCGGTGACCGGGATCGGCGTGGTGACGCCGCTCGGGACCGGGATCGCGAGCTTCTGGGACGGCGTGCTGTCCGAACGCGTCGCCGTCGGCCCGATCACCCGCTTCGACGCGGGGAGCTACCGCTCGCGCATCGCGGCGCAGATCGACGATTTCGAGCCGCGCGACTTCGTCGCCGGCAAGCGGCTGCACTGGACCGACCGCTTTTCCCAGCTCTCGATCGCCGCGGCCCGCCTCGCCATGGAGGACGCGAACTATCATCCCAACGGCACGTCGCGCGACGTCGGCGTGTACTTGGGTTCGGCGCTGGGCGGGCTGGCCTTTGCCGACGACCAGCACGACGTGTTCCGCGAACAGGGGATCGACGCGGTGAAGCCGCTGCTGGCCCTCTCCGTGTTCGGCGGCGCGGCGACGTGCAACGTCGCGATCGAGTTCGATCTGCGCGGGCCGACGGTCGCGAACGCCAACTCGTGCGCTTCGGGTGCGGTCGCGATCGGTGAGGCATATCGCGCGATCGCGCGCGGCGACGTGCGGGCCGTGCTCGCAGGCGGCGTCGAAGCGCCGCTCTCGCCGCTGGTCTACGGCGCGTTTACCGTGATCAAGGCGATGTCGACGCGCAACGACGATCCGGAGCGCGCGAGCCGTCCGTTCGACCGCGAGCGCGACGGCTTCGTGATGGCCGAGGGCGCGGGCGTGCTGCTGCTCGAGCGGCTCGATGACGCCCGCGCGCGTGGTGCCCGCATCTACGGCGAGATCGCCGGCTACGGGCTGACCAACGACGCGTATCACATGTCCGCGCCGCGTCCCGATGCGACGATGAACGCCGCGGCGATGGAACGGGCGTTGGGCGAAGCGCACGCGATGCCGAGCGAGGTCGACGCGGTGAACGCGCACGGCAGCGGTACCCCGCTCGGCGACCGCGCCGAGGCGCTCGCGATGCAGCGGGTCTTCGGCGACGCGTGCGGCCGCGATTCCGGTCACCGCGACGAAGGGACAGCACGGCCATGCGCTCGGCGCGACGGGCGCATGGGAGGCGGCGCTCTGCCTGCTGAGCATCGAGCGCGGCGTCGTGCCGCGCAGCGTCAACAGTGACGATGCCGATTGCGCGCTCGCCGTTACCCGCGAGCGCTTGGAGCGGCCGATACGCACCATGCTGTCGAATTCGGCCGGCTTCGGCGGGATCAACGCCGCCCTCGTCTTTCGCGCCGTTGACTGACCGGACGGCGGGTTCGAGTCCGGTCGTGCTCCGTGCGGTCGACAAGATCTACGGCGAAGGCGATGATGCGGTGCGCGCGCTGACCGGCGTGTCGCTCGAGGTGGAGCGTGGCGAGATGGTCGCGCTGGCCGGGCCCAGCGGCTGCGGTAAGTCGACGCTGCTCAACCTCGTCGGCTGCGTCGACCTGCCGACCGCGGGCACCGTTCTCGTCGACGGCTGCGCGACCGGCGGGCTCGGCGACGACGCGCTTACCCGGCTGCGCCGCGAGCGGGTCGGCACGGTGTTTCAGTTCTTCAACCTGCTGCCCGCCCTGCGCGTCGCCGACAACGTCGCGCTTCCGCTGGTGCTGCAGCGGGCCGGTCGCGCCGAGATCGACGCGCGCGTGAGTGACGTGCTCGACGCCGTCGGAATCGCGGAGAAGGCGCGCGCCTATCCGGCGCAGCTCTCCGGCGGCCAATTGCAGCGCGTCGCGATCGCGCGGGCGATCGTGCATCGTCCGGCCATCGTGCTGGCCGACGAACCGACCGGCAACCTCGACTCGCAGAGCGGTGCGGTCGTGCTGGCGTTGCTGCGGGCGCTGGCCGACGGCGGACAGGCGATTCTCATGGCGACCCACAGCGCCGACGCGGCGGCGCGCTGCGACCGCGTCGTGCGCATGCGCGACGGTCGCGTCGTGTGAGGCTGCCGCCGCTCTTCTCGGCGTTGGTGCTCGGACCGTTGCGCGCGGGCGCGTTGCGCTCGCTGGTGACGCTGGTCGCGGTCGCGCTCGGGCGTGGCGATCGCTCTGGCGATCGATCTCGCGAACGCGACGGCGATCGCCTCGTTCGCGACCAGCGTCAACGTCGTGTCGAACAAGGTGAACCTCCAAGTGCTGGCCGTGGGCCGTGGATTCGACGAGCGCACGATCCTGCGCGTGCAACGGCTCGCCGGCGTCAGCTATGCCGGCCCGACCATCGAAGACGAGCTTTCCGTCGGCGCGAAACCCGGCCGGCCGTTCTCGGGCGATATCCTGCGCGTGCTCGGCGTCGACATGCTGCGACCGCTGCCCGGCGCGGCGGCGTCATCCGGCGCGGCGCCCGGCGGCCTTGCAAACGGTGACGCCGATCCTTGGACGCTGGTGAACGGGCACGGCGCGTTCGTCAGCGCCGCGACCGCGCGGCGGCTCGGCTGGCGGCGCGGTCAGACCGGTGCACGCGATCGCCGGCGACCGCGACGTGACGCTGCGCGTCGCGGGTATCATCCCGGCCGGCACGGTCGGGATCGACTCGAGCGTCCTCTTCGTCGACATCGCGACCGCGCAGGAGATCTTCGACAAGCTCGGATCGCTCGACCGGATCGACCTGATCGTCGATCCGGCTCGCGTGGCCGGGGTCGAGCGCGCCGTCGCGGCGGTGATTCCGCCGGGCGCGCGCGTCATCCGGCCCAAGACGCGCACCGACGAGATCGCGCGGATGCTGCAGAGCTTTCGTCTCAACCTCGCCGCGCTGGCCTACGTCGCGCTGCTGGTCGGGATGTACCTGATCTACAACACCGTGGCGATCTCGGTCGTGCAGCGGCGGCCCGAGATCGGCACCGTGCGCGCGCTCGGCGCGACCCGCGGTGCGGTGTTCCGGACCTTCGTCGGCGAGGGCGCGCTGGTCGGCATCGCCGGTTCGGCGTGCGGGCTGGGTTTGGGCGCCGCGCTTGCGACGCTGTCGGTCGCCGCCGTGTCGAGCACCGTCGACATCCTGTACGTCGCCTCGCACGCGGATCGGGTCGCGTACGATCCGGTGCTGTTCGCGAAGGCGTTCGTGCTCGGCGTGCTGGCTTCGGTCGCCGCCGCCGCGGTCCCGGCGCTCGACGCGGCTTCGACGCTTCCCGCGATCACTCTGCGCGCGCGCGGGTTCGAACGCCGGCGGCCGCGTTTGGCGGTTCGCGCCGCGCTGGCCGGAGTCGCGCTGCTCGTGCTGGCAGTGCCTTGCTGCCGTGTTCCCGCGCTCGACGGGGTGCCGGTGTTCGGCTACGTCGCAGGCCTGCTCATCATCTTCGGCGGCTCGCTCTGCGCCCCGCTCGCCGTCGCCGCGCTCGCGCGCGCCGGGACGACGCTGGCGGCACGCCGGCCGGCGCTCGGGCTGGCCGCCGCGAACTTGGCCGGCGCGCCGCTGCGCTCGGCCGTCGCGGTCGCCGCGGTCATGATCGCCATCGGGATGACGGTCGCCGTCGCCGTCCTGGTCGCGTCGTTCCGCGTCACCATCATCGCCTGGGCCGGCGAGACGTTGCGCGCCGACCTCTTCGTACGACCGGTCGGCCTCGGCGACGCTTCGAACGACGCGCTGCTTCTCGCGCGGGGTCGCCGCGCGCGTCGCGGCCGTGCCCGGGGTCGCGCAGGTCGAGACGTTGCGCGAGGTCGAGTTGCCGTTCCGCGGCCGGCTCACGAACCTGGGTGCGACCGACCTGTCGTCGATCGCCCAACACCGTCCGTTGCGGCTGCTCGGCGGCGCGAACGCAAGCGCGCTCGCGCGCTCGCTGCCCGGCACGACGAACGTGCTCGTTTCGGAACCGTTCGCGACCAAGTTCGGCGTCGGAACCGGCGACCGGCTCGTGCTGCCGACGCCGTCGGGTCCGACGACCCTCACCGTCGCTGCGGTCTACAACGACTACTCGTCGGACGCCGGCGTGCTGCTGCTCGACACGCGCACGTATCGGCGGCTGTTTCACGACGACGCGGTCAACTCGATCGCCGTGTACGCACGCCCGGGAACGGATTCGGAGCGATTGCGCAGTGCGATCTTGCGCGCGCTCGCGCCGCTGCGCGTCGACGTGGCGTCGAACCGCGAGCTGCGCGACCTGGTCGTGCACGTCTTCGACCGCACGTTCGCGATCACGTACGCGCTCGACGTCATCGCGATCGCGATCGCCGTCATGGGCGTCATATCGACGCTGTTCGCGCTGGTGCTCGAGCGGCGCGTGGAGTTCGGCCTGCTGCGCTATCTCGGGGTTACGATCGGCGGCGTGCGCAGCATCGTGCTGACCGAGGCGGCGGGGATCGGACTGCTGGGCGGCCTGCTGGGCGTCGCGGTGGGAATGCTGCTCGCGCTGGACCTGATCTTCGTGATCAACCGCCAGGCCTTCGGCTGGCTCATCGAGCTCCACGTGCCGTGGACCTTTCTGCTCGGGACCATCGTGGCGGTGATCGTCGCGGCGGTGCTCGCAGGTGTGTATCCGGCCGCCGTCGCGGCGCGGATTCGAACTGCCGACGCGGTGCGCAGCGAATGACGCGCGCTGTCGCTGCACTCGGTTTCGCTCTCGCCATCCTGGCTCCGCTCACCGTCGTAGTGCCGCCGAACGGAGTGCGCGCCGCCGCGCCTGCGCACGATTTCGTCACGCACGGCTTCTGGGTTCGCGAATGCGCGCGTGCCCTGGCGTTTCGTGTTTCCGCGCGATCATGCAGCCCATTTTGGCTTCGCCAGCGAGTGGTGGTACTACACCGGCCATTTGGTCGCGGCCGACGGGCGGCGGTTCGGGTACGAGCTGACGTTCTTTCGGTACGGGTTGCGGCCCGGCGATCCACGGCCCCGGCCGGGGCAGTCGAAGTGGCGGGGGAATCAGGTGTATCCGGCCCACCTCGCGTTGACCGACGAGCGTGGCCGGCGGTTCGTGTACGACGAACGCTTTGCGCGCGAGGCGCTCGGCATGGGGCGCGCCTCGGACCGGGCGTTGGACGTCGCGGCCGACGATTGGACGCTGCACGGGGCGTCGCCCTTTCGGCATGCACGCAGCCGGCAATGCGGTCGGGCTCGATCTCACGCAGGTCGCCGGAGAAGCCGCCGGCCGTGCACGGGCACGACGGCGTTTCGCTCAAGGCCGCCTGCGCTTCGTGCGCGTCGCACTACTACTCGATGACGCGGTTGCGGACGTGGGGCTGGCTGCGGTATGCCGGCCGGCGGCTGCGCGTCACGGGGACGTCGTGGATGGACCACGAGTTCGGCTCCGACGAGCTGCAGCCGGATCAGGTCGGGCTGGGACTGGTTTTCGATCCAGCTCGACGACCGCCGCGAGATCATGGATTACCGGCTTCGCCGCAAGGACGGCTCGCTGACGCCGGAATCGAGCGGCTCGCTCATCGATCCGCGCGGCGCGGTGCGGTTCCTCGCGCGCGACGCGGTCGTCGTCGACGCGACGGGCACCTGGAAGAGCCCGCACACCGGCGGCACGTATCCCAGCGGCTGGCACGTGCGCATTCCGTGGGCGCACCTCGATCTCGTTCTCGCTCCGGTGCTCGTCGATCAAGAGCTCGCGAACACGACCGGCGGAACGTCGTACTGGGAAGGCGCCGTCGACGTCCGCGACGCCGCGACCGGCAAACACGTGGGCGCAGGTTACGTCGAGCTCACCGGCTACGCCGGCGCGATCTCGTTATAGGCACCCCTGTGACCCTGAGCTTGTCGTTGTAGCCCCCGTCACTCTGAGCTTGTCGAAGGGGGCTTTGTCAGACTTGTTCGACGGTGTGGATTTCGGGGACGTCTTGGCGGACGACGGCTTCGATGCCGCCTTTGAGGGTCGCGTTCGAAGCGGGGCAGCCGCCGCAGGCGCCGATCATCTGGACGTACGCGGTTCCGCCTTCGACCTTCACGAGCCAAACATCGCCGCCGTCGCGGCGGATCGCCGGACGGACGCGCTCCAGCGCAGCGTCGATCCGGCTCTCCAGCGTCGCGCTTGAATCAGGGAGTGCTTGTGCGGTCGAGCGTGCTGCTCTCGAGGGTGCCTCGAACGGCGTCGAACGGGGAGACTATTGGCCGAACTCCTTCATGAGGTCGTGCATGCGGCGCGGCCATCGCTGTCGCGTCGTCCCATTTGCGCTGCCACATGTTGCGGCCGAAGATGAGCCCGACGCAGCCGGCCTCCATGGCGAGCCGCGCCTTGTGCACGGTGTCGTCGTCGCTGAGCTTCGAACCGCCCGAGACCAGGACCAGCGTCCGTCCGGCCGACTTCACGACCTTGCGCAGGCCGTCGAGCTCCGACATCGTGAGCGTGTTGTACGGCTTGGGTGCCGCGGGCGCAGCCTCTTCGGAGTGCGGAACGTTGAGCTTCACGACGTCGGCGCCGATCTCGCAGGCGACGCGCGCGGCGTAATCGACCGCGTAGAGCGAATCCTGGCCGCCCTTGGCCTTGATCGCCGAGCCGCGCGGATAGGCCCAGACGACCAGCGGCATTCCGTAGCGTTCGCACTCGCGGCGAACGTCGTTGGCCTGCGCGATGTCGATGTCTTGCGCCGGTGAACCGACGTAGAGCGTGTAGCCGACCGCGCTCGCGCCGAGCCGAACGGCGTCCTCGACGCTCGAGGTGAGCGGCGCTGAACGACTCGTCGTCCGACGGCACGTTCGTCTTGCCGTTGATCTTGAGCAGCAGCGGGACGCGCCCGGCGAATTGCTTGTGGTACTTCTCGGCGAGCCCGATGTGATAGGCGATCCCCGAGAAGTTGCCCTCGACCGCCAGCCGCAGCACCCAGTCGGTGTCGAGCGCGTCGGGGTTGTCGAAGAAGTCGATCGGCCCGTGCTCGAGGCCCTGGTCGATCGGCAGCATCATCAGGGTGCCGTTGGCCGGGCCGTGCTGGTACATCATCGAGAAGAGCCGGGCGCGCTTCCCCGTCGAGAGGTTGAGGTCTTCGAACGTCGGGCGGCGGATCGAAGCAAGCATCCTGTCGGTTCCCCTTGTCGTGTGTGCGGTCGCTGCGGGTTCGCGCGACCCCGCTGGGGACCATTGTGCGCCCCGCGGGCGCCCGCCGCAACGACGCCGGTCGCTCAGCGCCCGACGGCCGCCACGAGCCCGTAGGCGGCGGCCAGCCCGCCGGTGGTCGTGGCGTACAGCGCGACGCCCCAGAACGCCATCGACGCCGGCCGCGGGTCGCGCGTGACGAGTCGCACCAGCGAGAACATCGCCAGGCGCGGCGGGCAGCAGCGCCAGGGTGGCGATGCCGAATTGCAGCCGCAGCGCGCCGACGACCGCGGTCGCCACCGCGACCAGCGCGGCGATCGCGGCGATCTGCCAGGTGCGGGCCGGTCCCCAGCGCACGACGAGCGTTCGCTTTCCGGCGGCGAGATCGGCGCCGGCGTCGGGGAGCTCGACGCAGAGCATCATCGCGATCATGGCGGCGACCGGCGCGACGACGGCGTTCTCGATCAGCGTGTCGACGCTGCCGGTGAATGCCGCGTAGCCGGCCGTCGGAACGAGGACCGCGACGACCAGCGCCGTGTCGCCCTCGCCGAGCCCGCGGGCCGCCAAACGCATCGGCGGCGCCGAATACGACCAGGCCAGCACGAAGATCGCGACCCCGGTCCAGCCCACCAGCGCGTTTCCGGCCAGCGCGAAGCGCAGCGGCAGATGGCGAGCCCGATCGCGGCGCAGACCACGGCGGCGACCAGCGCGACGCGCGGGTGCAGCGCGCCGGAGGTCAGGACGCCGCTCCCGCCCGACCAGGCCGTTCGCTGCGCGAGCACGTCGCCGGCGCGATCGAAATAGTCGTTCGCGTAGTGCACCATCAGCTGAAACGCGGTGACGAGCGCTTGAACCCAGAGGTATGTCGCCGAGATCGAGCCGGTGGCCGGACCACGCGGCGACGGCGGCGCCGAGCGCGACGCCCGCGAACCCGCCGAACAAGAACAGCGGGCGCGTGAGACGGACGAACGCAAGCAGCGTGGGCACCCGGCCTCATTCACCCGCAGGCCGTCCCGTCCCGTGCGCCGTACGCGAGCCGACCGTATGGGAATCAAGGTCGGAGTGATCGGCGTCGGCACGATGGGCGAGCCGATGGCCGCATCGCTGCTGCGCGCCGGCTTCGCGGTGACGACCTGCGCGCACACCGACCGCGGGCCGGTCGAACGGCTCGTCGCGCAGGGCGCGCACGACGGCGGCGATCCCGCCGGCGTCGCAAGCAGCGTCGAGTTCGTCGTCACCTGCGTGCCCGACGCGCCGCAGGTGGAAGAGGCGCTGTTCGGCACGCGCGGCGCCGCGGCCGGCGCGCAACCCGGGACGCTGTTCGTCGACATGTCGACCATCTCGCCGGTCGCGACGCGGGCTTTCGACGCGCGGCTGCGGGCGGCCGGGTTTCGCTTTCTCGACGCGCCGGTCTCCGGCGGCCCGGCGCGCGCGAAGACCGGGACGCTGACCATCATGGTCGGCGCCTCCGACGAGGATTTCGCGCAGGCGCGGCCGGTGCTCGAAGCGATGGGGACGCCGAGTCTCGTCGGCGCCGTCGGCATGGGCGAGGTCGTCAAGCTCGTCAACCAGATCATCATCTCGAACGTGATGCTGGCGAACGTCGAGGCGCTGACCTTTGCCGCCAAGGCCGGCGCCGACATCGACGCGGTGCTGGCGGTCATCGCCGGCGCGACCGGCGCGAACTATCTGCTGCAGAACTGGGTGCAGCAGAGCTGGCTCGCCGGTTCGCACAAGCCCGGCTTCGCGCTCGACCTGCTGCGCAAGGATCTGGCGGCAGCGCTCGACTCGGGGCGCGCGATGGGCGTCGCGATGCCGGCCAGCGCGCTCGCGTACCAGCTCTACACGGCGAGCTCCGGCGAAGGTCACGGCAAAGACGACTACACCTCGGTCGCGACGTTCTACGAGCGGGCCGCCGGGGTGACCGTCCGCAAGAAGATCCGGCTAGCGGGAGCCGAGCGCGTGCTGTTCGGCGCGATCGACGTCGGAACCAACTCGATCCACTTGATCGTCGTCGAGCTGGACTCCGCGTTCGACACCTCGCGCGTCGTTTACAAGGCGCGCGAGATGGTGCGCTTGGGCAGCGACGATGCGCTCGAGCGCGGCAAGCTGTCGCGCAAGGCGATGGAGCGCGGCGTCGAGGCGATCGTGCGCTTCAGCGCCGCGGCGCAGGAGCGCGGCGCCGCGCGCGTTCGCGCCGTCGCCACGTCGGCGGTCCGCGAAACGGAGAACGGCGGCGAGTTTCGCCGACTTGGTCGAGCAGCGCACCGGGCTGCGTCTGGAGATCCTCGACGGTTACGAAGAGGCGCGGCTGATCCACCTCGGCGTCGCCAACGGGTATCCGCTCTACGACCGCGTCGCGCTGCATCATCGACATCGGCGGCGGCTCGACCGAGTTCATCGTCGCCGACGGCGAGCGACCGTATCTCGTCGACTCGGTGAAGCTCGGCAGCTTGCGGCTCTACGATGCGTACCTGCGCGACAAACCCGACCCGCTGCGCGCCGCGCGCAAGCTCGACGCGCACATCAACGGCGTGCTGAGCCCGCTGATCGAGCGCATCCGGCGCTATCGGCTCGACCTCGCGCATCGGAACGTCGGGGACGATCATGGGGCTTGCCTGCGCTCGACGCGGCGCAGCGCGGGCTGGCGATCAAGGGCGTTCACGGCTACACGCTCTCGCGCGCGCGGCTCGAGGCGCTGCAACGTCAGATGCTCGTGCTGGGCGAGGCGGAGCGCGCGGCGCATGCCGGGGATGAATCCGCGCCGTGCCGACATCATCGTCGCCGGGAACGCGGTGCTGATCGGTGCGCTGGCGCTGCTCGGACGCGACGAGTTGGTGGTCTGCGAGCGCGCGTTGCGCGACGGCGTCGTGGTCGATCTCGCGCAACGCGACCGCGAGCTCGCACAGCGGTTGGGCGACGAGCGCGCGGAACGGATCGAGGCGGTCGAAGCGGTGGCTCGCCGCTACGAGCACCTGGGCGGCCACCAGCGCCACGTCGCGCGGCTCGCGCTGGTGCTGTTCGAACGTCTCGCGCCGCTGCACGGCTTGGCGCCGGGCGACCGCGACCTGCTGTGGGCCGCCGCGGTGCTGCACGGGATCGGGCGCTTCGTCGCCGACAGCGGCCATCACAAGCATGCGGCCTACCTGATCCGCAACACGCCGCTGAAGGGCTGGACCGACGACGAGCGCGAGCTGATCGCGCAGATCGCGCGCTACTACCGCAAGGCGATGCCCAAACCGTCCCACCTCGAGTACGTTGCACTGGCGTCGGCGGACCGCCGCCGGGTCGACGTGCTGGCCTCGTTGTTGCGGATCGCCGACGGCTTCGACATCTTGCACCTGGGGACGGTCGGCCGACGTCTCGGCGATGCCGGAGGGCGGCCTGGTCGTGATCGCCGCGCAGGCCGACGGCGACGCATCGGGCGAAGTCGATGCCGCGATGGAGAAAGCCGACCTGTTCGAGCGCACCTTCGGCGTGCGGCTCGTCTTCGAGGTCCAGGTGGCCGGCGCATGACCACGGCGATCGCGACGAAGAAGAAGATCCTGCTCGTCGACGACGAGGCGGCGATCGTCCATTCGCTGCGCTACAACCTTGAGAAGAACGGCTACGCGGTGGCGACGGCGGGCGACGGGCGTACCGCGGTGAAGCTCGCCCAGAGCGAGCACCCGGACCTGATCGTGCTGGACATCATGCTGCCGCTGCTCGACGGTATCGAGGCCTGCAAGGAGATCCGCAAGTCTTCGAGCGTCCCGATCATCATGCTCACCGCGAAGGACCAGGAGTTCGACAAGGTGCTCGCCCTCGAGCTCGGCGCGGACGACTACGTCACCAAGCCGTTCTCGCTGGGCGAGATCATGGCGCGCATCAAAGCGCGTTTGCGGCGCGCCGAGGTCGACGCCGACGAACGCGACGAGTCGATCACCGCCGGCGAGATCACCATCGATCCGTCGCGCCAGCGGCTGGTGGTGCGCGGTCGCGACGTCGCCCTCGCGCCCAAGGAGTTCCGGCTCCTGCACGTGCTCATGGAGAACCGCGGACGGATCGTCACCCGTCAGATGCTGCTCGAGAAGGTCTGGGGGTACGACTTCGAGGGCGAGCACCAGACGATCAGCGTGCACGTTCGCTGGCTGCGCGAGAAGATCGAGGTCGACCCCAACAATCCGCGACACATCATAACCGTGCGCAGCCGCGGTTACCTGTTTCGCGAGTGAACGCCGGAGCGGGCGACGGCTGACCTGTCGCGGCCTCGCTGGGCCCCCTAGCCGGCATCGCGGGCACGTACGCCGTCGTGCGCGCGGCGAGCTGCCGAGCGCGCATCGACGCAGCGCGACGTCCCGGCTCCGGTTGCGGCCGACCAAGACCGGGTGGAGCGGCTGGTGGAGGCGTTGCCGTTCGCCGCGTTTACCGTCGACGGCCGCGGCCGGGTGCGGGTCTTTAACGCCGCCGCCGGAGAGCTGTTCGGGATCGACCGGCGGCGCGCGCCGGGCCGCGCGCTGATCGAAATCGTCCCGTCAGTCGAGCTGGAGCGCATGGTGCAGTTCGCGCTAGCCGGCGAGACCCGTTCGCGCGACGTCGAGCTCGGCAGCGGTGCGCGCGACCGCTACGTCGGCGTCACCGCGCAGCCGTACGAGAGCGGCGCGATCGCGATCGCCACCGACCGGACCGCCTACCGCGCCGCCGAACGGATGCGCAGCGACTTCATCGGCAACGTATCGCACGAGCTGCGCACGCCGCTCTCGGCGATGAAGCTGATGCTCGAGACCGTCCTGGTCTCCGACGACGACGCGGAAGCGCGAACGCTGTTCCTCCCGCAGATCGGCGACGAGGTCGAGCGCATGATTCGCCTGGTCGAGGATTTGCTCGAGCTCGCGCGCTCAGAGTCGGGAACGGTCGCCCTGCGCCGCGATCGCTTCGATCTGGGCGACGTCGCGGCGTCGGTGGTGAACACGTTCGCGCAGCGCGCCGACGCATCCGGCGTCGAGCTCGAGCTCGAGGCGCCCGAAGCGGTCGAGGTCGACGCCGACCGTGGCCGGCTCACCCAGGTCGTGGTCAACCTGCTCGACAACGCGCTGCGGCACACGCCGTCCGGCGGCAGCGTCGTCGTCGAGGTGCGCGCCGGCGGTGGTGACGCGCTGCTCGCCGTGCGTGATACCGGCGTCGGCATACCGTTCGCCGATCTGCCGCGCGTCTTCGAGCGCTTCTACGTCGTCGACCGTTCGCGCTCGCGCGAGCACACCGGCACCGGCCTGGGGCTCGCGATCGCCAAGCACCTGGTCGAGGCGCACGGCGGCACGCTGGTCGCCGAATCGGTGTACGGCAGCGGTGCGACCTTCACGATGCGCGTCCCAGGAGCGGGCTAGCCAAACCTTCCGGAGATGTAGTCCTCGGTTCGCTTTTCCTTCGGGTGTGTGAAGATGTTGTTCGTCTTGTCCATCTCTACCACGCGGCCAATTCGATCCTGGCCGGCGAGCATGAAGATGGTGTAGTCGGAAACTCGGGCAGCTTGCTGCATGTTGTGCGTGACCGCGATGACCGTATAGTCGTCGGCGAGCGCGCTCATCAACTCTTCGATGACGCCCGTCGAGATGGGATCGAGCGCGGAAGTGGGCTCGTCCATCAGCAGCACCTCGGGGTCGATCGCCAGGGCTCGGGCGATGCACAAACGCTGCTGCTGGCCACCAGAGAGCGCCGTAGCCGGCCGGTCGAGCAGGTCCTTTACTTCGTTCCAGAGCGCGGCCTGTTTAAGCGTCCGTTCCGCGACCTCGAGCTGCTCGCTTCGATTCTTGGCCAACCCGGCATAGCGCAGTCCGGAGACGACATTTTGCAGAATGGTCATCGTCGGGAACGGGTTCGGTTGTTGGAACACCATCCCGATGCGACGGCGCACCACGATGGGATCCACGTCGGGCTCGTAGATGTTTGTACCGTCCAACAGGACGCTGCCGGTAACGCGGGCGGACGGATCCGTCTCGTGGATCCGGTTCAAGCACCGCAGCAACGTCGTCTTGCCGCATCCCGACGGTCCAATGAGCGCCGAGACCGCTTTTGCCTGGAACTGGATGGAAACGTCTTCGATCGCGCGCTTGGGACCGTAAAATGCCGTGACCTTGTCCGTCACGAGCTGCGCCGATCCGTCGGGCGCGGGCTCATGGTCCGGCCTTCCCATCGGCCCCTCCTTCGATTGCCCGCCGAACGTAGGTCGATGAAGTCCGAACACGATGGTCGGCATTTGGCGCCGCTCCGGTTGCTCCTCGGGTCGGGGGATGTCGTTGGTTAGCATTAGATGCGCTTCGTCGAGGGCGGCTTGAGCAAGAAGCGGGCGGCCACGTTGAGGACGAACACCGCGACGATGAGGAGGGCCGCGCCGGCCCAGGCCTGACGGTGCCAGTCCTGGTACGGCGAGATCGCGTAGGTGAAAACTTGGAGCGCGAGCTCCGCCATCGGGTTGGTCGGGTTGAGCTCCATGAATTGCGTGCCGAACGCCGTGAAGAGTAGGGGGGCCGTCTCGCCCGTCACGCGCGCAATCCCGAGCAAGATTCCCGTCAGGATCGCAGGCCGTGCGGCAGGAAGCACGACCTTCATCGTCGTGGCGTACTTCGAAAGCCCGAGGGCGAAGCCGCCTTCGCGCGTTCGTCGCGGGACCGTTCGAACGGCTTCCTCGGAGGTTCGGATGATGAGTGGAAGCATCAAGATCGCGAACGCGAACGATGCCGACAGCCCCGAGAAGTGATGGAACGGCGCGACAAGGAGCGTGTACGCGAAGAGGCCGATGGCGATGCTCGGGACACCCGACAGGACGTCGGCCATGAAACGAACACCCTCGGCGACAAATCCCGAGCCGAACAGCGCAAGATAGATTCCGGTGAGCACACCGATCGGCGTCGCGATCAGCACGGCGATCCCGATAATGATAAGGCTGCCGAGGATGCCGTTGGCGACGCCGCCGCCGGTGATGCCGACCGGACGCGGAAGCTGCGTGATAAAGTCGATGTTGAGCGCGCCGATTCCCTCGCGCATGACATACGCGAAGATCGCCAACAGCAGTATCGCGGCGACGGCGGCGCATGCGCCGGCAAAGATCTCGCCCAGCAGACTGCGGATACGACGGACTCCGATGGGAGTCGCGTGCTTGGCGCGCAGGGAGGCCGCTTCGATTGCCATGTATCGGCCCCCGCCTCAGCGCTTCTTGCCGCGGACCATGGACCAAATGAGGCCGCGAGCCGTCGCATTCACGATGATGCTTACGGCGAACAACACAAGCCCTAACTCGATGAGCGAGCTCACGTACAGATCGCTCGTTGCCTCGGTAAACTCGTTCGCGATTACGCTCGAGAGCGTGTACGAGGGCGCGAAGAGCGACGCTTCGATCGCCGGGCGGTTGCCGATGACCATGGTCGTGGCGATCGTCTCGCCGAGCGCGCGCCCGAGCGCCAAGATGCAGGCGCCGACGATGCCGCCGCGTGCGGCAGGGAGCACCACCCGCCACATCGTCTCCCAGCGGGTACCGCCAAGCGCCAGCGAAGCCTCTCGTTGTTCCTTGCCCACCGCCAGCACGACGTCGCGCGAGATCGCGGTCACCGTCGGGACGATCATCAGCGCGAGCAGGACGCCTGCCGTCAGGAGTCCGGTACCGTAGATCGTTCCCGAAAAGATCGGGAGCCAGCCGAGTCGCGTCTGCAAGAACGGGTCGATGTACGCGCGCATGATCGGCGCGAGCACGAAGAGTCCCCACAGCCCGTAGACCACGCTGGGCACGGCGGCCAGCAGCTCGATGAGGAAGCTGAGCGGTCGCGCAAGGCGCTGCGGCGCGAAATCCGCCAGATACGCTGCCGCGAAGACGCCGACGACGCCGGCGAGTAGGATAGCGATTCCGGAGGAGACGATCGTACCGTAGATGAGAGGTAGCGCGCCGAACTGATTGGTGACCGGGTTCCATTGGCTCGTGACCAGGAACTTCAATCCGAATGCAGTCAGCGCCGGCCACGAACCGCGCACGAGCTCGACGAGCAGCCCAATCACTACCAGTGCGAACAGAATCGTCGCACCGCGCACGGCCGCCATAAAGACGCGGTCTTCCGTGTGTGACCTGCGCGCATGTCGGACCAGTTCCTCAGTGGCGTTCAAGGGGATCCTCGAGCCCGGTGTTCGGTTACCAGTCGGAAACTAGACCTTGACCTGTGCGAGCGCCTTCTTGGCGACGGCCTGAATGTTCGCGGGAAGCGGGACGTAGTTCAGCGAGCCTGCAATCTTCTGCGCGTCATCTCCGGCGGTCCAAGAGAGGACGTCACGAACGAGCTTGGCCCGGGCCTTGTCGGCCGGGTTCTCGTAAACGAATGCCCACGTATATCCCGAGATCGGCCACGAATCCGCTCCTGAACGATCGACGATGGAAAAATCCGTCGCGGAGATTTCGGGCTTCGTCGCGGCGGCAGCCGCCACGGTGCGCTCGGTGCACGTGAGCCACTTTCCACCCTGATTTTCTAGGAACGCGGATGTCATCTTGTTTTCGAGCACGTACGCCAATTCGACGTAACCGATTGCGCCGGGCTGTTGGCGGATGACGCCGGCGACGCCCTCGTTGCCCTTACCCCCGACGCTCGAAGCCGCAGGCCATTGTACGCTTTTTCCGGTGCCGACCTTCGCCTTCCATTCGGACGAAACGTGACTCAAGAAGTCTGTGAAAATGTACGTGGTGCCGGAGCCGTCCGACCGGTGCACGACGACGATCGGGGTGTCCGGTAGATTTGCGCCGGAGTTCGACTTCTTGAGCGCGGGGTCGTTCCACTTGGTGATTTTGCCGAGGAAGATATCGGCGACGTTTTGGCGAGTGAGATGCAGACCGCCGCTGACCGCGCCGGGGAGATTGTAAGTGATCGCCTCACCACCCAGCGCGATCGGGACCTGAACGACCGCGCCGCCGGCGCGTTTGAGCTCGTCGGCATTCATGGGGACGTCCGAGGCGCCGAAATCGACCGTCTTTGCGCTGAATTGCTCGATTCCGCCGCCGCTGCCGATGGACTGATAGTTCACCGTGACGTCTTTGTTCTTCTGCGAATACTCGTAGAACGCTTTAGAGAAGAACGGATAGACGAAGGTCGAACCGGCGCCCGTGAGCTGCGTCGCTGCGATTGCCGGCAGCAGGGTTCCGGCCGCAAGAAGGCCGCCCACCGTCAGTGCGATCGCGCTGCTACGGGTGAATCGGGTACCGAACATGATCAGGATGCTTCCTCTCGAAATCGGACGGGCGGAGGTCGAACGAAACTCGTCCGCGCCCGCTACCCTTTGAGGCTACGGTGGGAAGATTAACGAAAGGTTGTCCGATCCTTAAGGCGCCCGGTCGTAATGAGACAGCCGGACGGCGAAGGAGCTTCGGCGGGATCGTGTTGATCGGCCGACAGAAGTCTCAGCGCGGGATTCGCGCGTGAAGTACCCAGAGCGATGCTTCTCGCCGCTCGTCGTCGGCGCGCCGGAAGTCATCAGTGCGGACGACCTTCGTCGCATCGACGTTGCGACGATTCGCGAGCCGGCGCCAGAGGTTCACGATTGGCGCGCCTATGCGAGCGCGATACATCATAGGGCGTCACCTCCTCTTCAGACCGTATCGGTCAAATCGAAAAGGAACGACATACGTTCCTCATTAAGGGCGAACGCGTTATGGCCGAACGCGCGTTCGATGGGTAGCACCGCGCCGAAATCCGGTCGCGCACCTCTTTCGACGTTTGGGGGTTGGCGGCACCGTCACAACGTAGTCGTAGTCGCGGATATCGGCAACGATCCAAGACACCTACCACTTGCGTGCGCAAGGCCGCAACTAGGGCGCCGTGCGCCCACGAGCCGCGGCGCTCGCTACGCACGATCCCCGCATCACGAATGTGATCCCGAACGGCGCGCGCCGGTCGAGACCTTGCCACGGGGGCCGGTCTTCACTCGATCGCCGGGCGCCTCAACTGCTGGAGTTCCGCCGCTGCGACGGACGCGGCCAGTGCAGCGAACCGGTCCCGGCGGCACGGGCACCGGTGAGCCTGGTCGCCACGACAGCCGTCGCGTTCGTGGCTGGTCATGCCGTGCCCGCACGGGCACCGTATCCTCTGTTCCAACGTGCGCCCTCCGACCCGATGCGGGCGCATCGTCGCACACAAAGCTGAAGGGCCGGTTAAGCCCCGCTACGACAGCAGCTTTTCCATCGCCATGACGTCGACGAAGCGCCCGTCGAGCCGGCCCTGATTCCGAAAGGTCCCGACCTCGCGGAAGCCGGCCTTGCGGTAAAGCGCCTGGCCGTTCGCGTTGAACGGGAGCGTGAACAGCACGATCTTGTCGAAGCCGTTCCCGCGCGCAACCCGCTCCAGGGCGTCGAGCAGCTCGAAGCCCACGCCCTTCCCACGGGCCTCACGCGCGACATAGACCGACAAGTCGGCGACGCCGTCGTACGCGCAGCGGTGCGAGTAGCGGTTCAGCGACGACCAGCCGACGACGGCGCCGCCCCGCTCGGCCACGAGCACGGCGTAACGGCCGCCGTGATCGGACCACCACGCCGCGATGTCGCCGGCGCTCTTGGGTTCCTCGTCGAGGGTCGCCACGCGGTCGGCGATCCCCTCGTTGTAAATCGCTCGAATGGCCGTCAAATCGCTCTCGGTGGCCACGCGCACGAGGAGGGCGCGCGATGTCGGCGTCATGGCGAAGATACTATCGGGAAGGCGAGCGTTGTCAACCTCGTCGGCCCCGAGGAAATGTGCCCGGGGTTCGGAAAGGCCACGTTCGGACACGTGAGGAGGTCTTCGTGAGGGAGATCGGTCGTCGTCGCTTTCTGGCCGGGTCGGCCGCCGCGCTCGGTGCCGCCGCGCTTCCGGCGCGCGCGCTGGCCGATTCGGTGCAGCTGCCCTTCGCGAACGGAGACCGGCCGCTGGTCGCGTTTCCGCAGAAGCGCCCGATGCTGATGCTGACGCCGCGGCCGCCGCAGCTCGAGACGCCGTTCGCCGTGTTCGACCAGGGCGTCTACACGCCGAACGACGCGTTCTTCGTCCGTTGGCATTTGAGCAACATTCCGCAACGGATCGACGCGAGCGCGCACCGCATCGCGGTCACCGGCGAGGTCAATCGCCCGCTCTCGCTCTCGCTCGACGACCTCGCGGCACTGCCACAGCACGAGTTGGCGGCGGTGAACCAATGTTCGGGGAACGGGCGCGGCCTGTCCGCCCCGCGCGTCGCGGGCGGTCAATGGGATAACGGCGCGATGGGCAACGCGATTTGGACCGGAGTCCGGCTGCGCGACGTGCTCGATCGCGCCGGTCTCAAGGCGACGGCGAAGCAAGTCCAGTTCGACGGGCTCGAGGTTCCGGCGCTTCCGACCACGCCCGATTTTCGCAAGTCGCTCGACGTCGATCGGGCGCGCGGCGACGACATTCTGATCGCCTACGCGATGAACGGCGCGCCGCTGCCCGTGCTCAACGGTTTCCCGGTCCGGCTCATCGTACCGGGCTGGTACTCGACCTACTGGATGAAGATGCTCTCGGCGATCACGGTGCTGGACCACGTCGACGACAACTTCTGGATGAAGACCGCATACCGCATCCCCGACACGCCGGACAACAGCGTCGTGCCCGGGGCGACCGGCTATCCGACCGTTCCGATCAGCCGGATGCGCGTCCGCTCGTTCGTGACCAACGTCGCCGACGGCGCCAAGATCGACGCGCGCCTCAACGAGCTGCGCGGGATCGCATTCGACGGGGGCAGCGGGATCAAACGCGTCGAGGTCAGCCTCGACGGCGGTACGTCGTGGCGCGACGCGGCGCTCGGCCCCGACGCCGGCAAGTACAGCTTCCGGCGGTGGGCAACGCCGTTACAGGTTCGCGCCGGCGAGACGTACACGATCGCCGTGCGCGCCACCGCGAGCGACGGCGCGACGCAGCCCGTGACGCAGGGATGGAATCCTTCGGGCTACCTGCGCAACGCGATCGAGACCTACAAGGTGACCGTCGCATGAATCGCACGTCGATTGCGCTGCTCGTCGTCACGCTGCTGGGCGCGGGCGCTGCCGGTGCGGCCACGATCGTTCCACCGAAAGGACCCGTGTCGATCTCGCTCCCCGGCGATGCCGGGATGGCGTTCAAACCCGGTACTGGGCTCGCCGCCGCGCAGGCGAACTGCCTGACGTGCCACTCTTCCGCCTATGTCTCCACCCAGCCGGTGCTCAGCCGCGCGCAGTGGACCGGCGAGGTCGCGAAGATGCGCGCGATCTACGGCGCGCAAATCGCCGACGACCAGGTTCCGGCCATCGTCGATTATCTGACCGTGCAGTACGGCAAGCCCTAACCGGCGACTCGTTGGCCGGCCGTAGACTCGCCGCCGTTCTGGCGGCATTTGCCGTTGCGGGTACCGTCGTGATCGCGCCCGCTCCGACGGTCGCGCTGACGCCGGTCCGGCACAACGTGATCCTGTTCGTCCCCGACGGTTTGCGCGCCGTCAGCGTCAGCCGCAGCGCGACGCCGGAAATGGACCGGCTGCGGCGGGCCGGCGTCGCCTTTCCGAATAGCCACGCGATCTTCCCGACGTTCACGACCGCGAACGCATCGGCGATGGCGACGGGACACCTGATGGGCGACACCGGCGATTTCGCGAATGCGATCTATGCCGGCTACCAGGTCGCGGCAGCGGGACGCTCGGTCACGCCGTTCCTCGAGAGCGACCCGGTGATCGCCGACGCCGACGAGCACTTCGCCGGAAACTATCTCGATGAAGAGACGATTCTCGCCGCGGCGCACGACGCGGGATACGATACGGCATCGATCGGGAAGGTGGGTCCGGCAGCGATCTTCGACGCCGCCGACGTTTCCGGTGCGCGGACGGTCGTGATCGACGACTCGACCGGGCGCACCGATCGTGACGGCGACCCCGCCGGACGCGCGGTGCGGGCCGACCTGCTCGGCGCGCTGCGCCAGGCCACCGGATCGGTGCAGGCGCCGGCCCGCGGTGCCAACGGCAGCGCGGGCGATGCCACCCTGCCCGGCACGACCGTCGCAAATGTCGCGCAGCAGAACTGGTTCCTCCGCGCGGCCACCAAGGCGGTGCTGCCGGCGTTCAAGGCGAGCGGTAAGCCGTTTGTGCTGGTGTTCTGGTCGCGCGATCCGGACGGCACTCAGCACAATCAAGGCGACTCGCCGGGCAGGCTGACGCCCGGGATCAACGGCCCGACGTCGCTGGCGGCAATCCGCAATGCGGACGACGACCTGGGCGCATTGCGAACGGCGTTGCGCGATTTGAACCTCGAACAGACGACCGACGTGATCGTCGCGTCAGATCACGGGTCCTCCACCATCTCGAAGCGCAGCACGACCTCGCCCTCGACGCGTTACGAGTTGCGCGGCATTCCGTTGGGGGCGCTGCCGCCGGGCTTCCTCGCGCTCGATCTCGCGAGCATGCTCGAGATGCCGCTCAGCGATCCGGACGACAACGACGTCGTGGTGCATCCGGACACCGAGCACACGTTTCCCAGCCGCGGCGACGGCCTGATCGGTCTCGATGCGACGCAGCCGGAGGTCGTCGTTGCGGCCAACGGCGGCAGTGACCTGATCTACCTGCCGCAGCCGGACGCGGCCGAGCTGGCGCCCAAGATCGTCGCGTTCCTGCTCGCGCAAGATTACGTCAGCGGCCTCTTCATCGACGCGCGCCTTGGGCGGTTCGGCGGAACGCTGCCGCTTTCGTCGATCGGGCTCGACGGCACGGCGATCACGCCGCATCCGGCGATCGTGGTCAGCTTCGCTTCGTCCGACACCGGCTGCGGTGAACCGCGCCGTTGCGCGGTCGAAGTTGCGGACTCGACGCTCCAGCAAGGTCAGGGAATGCACGGCTCGTCTAGCTCCGCCGACATCGGAAACTTTATTGCCGCGTACGGTCCGGACTTCAAGCGCCGGTTCACCGATCCGGCGCCCGTGTCGAACGCCGACGTCGGCGTGACGATCGCCCGCATTCTGGGCCTGCAACTAGCGTCGAAGGGGCGTCTCGTCGGGCGCGCGTTCGTCGAGGCGATGCCGGGTGGCGAGGCGCCGCCCGTGTCGCACAGCGAAGAATGGTCGTCACCTGGTCCCGGCGGCGTCGTCACCATCCTTCGCTATGAATTCGCCGCAGGCTTGCGCTACGTCGATGCGGCCGGCTTCCGCGGACGCACGGTCGGCCTATAGAGTGTGGCTCGGGCGTCCGTGAGGATCGAAAACACACACACGGGGCCGGCACGTGGGGTCAGCGAAGAGCGCGTCCGATGACCTCGACGACGCCGGATCGCCCCGTCAACGTGCCCTCGATCCCCGACACGATGCGGGCGCTGCGCAAAATGAGCGCGGCGCCCGGTTTCACGCTCGAGCACATCCCGGTCCCGTCGATCGGTCCGAGCGACGTCCTCATCCGCGTGAAGACCGTGGGGTTGTGCGGAACCGATCAGCACATCTACGGCTGGGATCACTGGGCGCAACGGCGGGTAAAGCCGCCGCTGACGATCGGGCACGAGTTCATGGGTCACGTCGCGGCGGTGGGCGCCGCCGTCAAAGCGGTTAAGCTCGGCGATCGCGTGTCGGCCGAAGGCCACATCGCTTGCGGGGTGTGCACGCTGTGCCGAACGGGGCAGGCGCACATTTGCGAGCACGTCGAGATCATCGGCGTCGACACGGACGGTGCGTTCGCCGACTACATCAGCATACCCGAGTCCAACGTTTGGAAGCTCGATCCGTCGATCCCGGACAGCTGGGCCGCGGTGTTCGATCCGCTCGGCAACGCGGTGCATACCGTCATGGCGGCCGACGTGTCGGTGAAATCGGTGGTGATCACCGGCGTCGGATCGATCGGCCTGATGGCGATCCCGGTCGCGCGTGCCGCCGGCGCGGCGAAGGTCTTCGCGGTCGATGTCAACCCGCAGAAGCTCGAGCTCGCCAAACGCGTCGGCGCCGATGCGACATTCTCGGCGCTGCAATCGGATCTCGTCGACGAGATCATCGCGCGAACCGGCGGCGACGGTGTCGACGTGCTGCTCGAGATGTCCGGTTCGGGTCAGGCGATCGACAGTGGCTTGGCAATGGTGCGCAACGGCGGCGTAGCGGCGCTGCTCGGGATCCCGTCGGACGAGGTCGAGATCAACCTCGCCGAACGGATCATCTTCAAAGGCCTGACCGTTCTCGGAATCAACGGCCGCAAGATGTTCGAGACGTGGTACCAAACGCAAGCGCTCGTGACCAGCGGCCGCGTCGATCTGACCCCGATCATCACCCACGAGATGCGGTTCGACGATTTCGAGGCGGCCTTCGCCCTGATGAAGTCCGGCGAAGCCGCCAAGATCGTGCTACACGTCGGCTGAGCGATTCGCGCCGGCTCAACCGGTAATGCGGTAGTCGACCACGTTCTCGGACGGTCCGCTCGCGTACCGGATCGTTCCGTCGCCGTCGGCGTTCACCGTGGCGGTGGTTCCGTCCGAAAGCGCGAACGTCGTGGCGCCGTTCGAGAGCGACCCGGCGACGTGCATTCCCGCGGAATCGAGCGACAGCGAGAATGCGGTCGGCCCGTCGTTTCCCGGCGTGATCGTCAGGCTGCCCGCGAGGGTCGCGAGCGGCGTACTGCCGCCGAGTGCCGGTGCCGTGAAACCGGACTGCGTGATGCCGATCGTGCCGGGCGCGGCCGTCGCGATCGATCCGCCGAACGCGACCGTTGCGCTCGCACCCTGCGCGGGCGGTGTCGGCGGCACCGGCGCGTCGAGCAGGACGCCGGTCTCGAACGACGAGCCGTCGGTCACCGCGGCCAACGTGCACGTCGCGGGGGTTTGCGCGCAGAACAGCGTCGTGTGGCCAAAGGGCGGGGCGCTCGCGCTGACGGCGTCGGTCGACTGGCGATTCGCAAAGCCTCCGCCGCTCGCGAAAAATGCGTCGTTGACGATTTGCACCGCGGTGACGTGGCCGGCGCCGTCGTACGATACGATCGTTCCGGTCGATGATGACGTGTCGATTCCGAAGATGCGGTCGAACGTCGCCGTCTGCCGAAGCGAACCGCAGGCCGCATCGAAGTACAGCGACACGACCGTATGAACCGTCCCCGCATTTCCCGCGGTATCGACCTCGGAGACGCCGCCGCTGCAAGCCGGGACCGCGCGAGGGGAGAGCGCCATCGGCCGGCGCCGGCGCGCGAAGAGCGTCGGTGCGCCCGATGGGACGACGAGCACGATCGCCGCTTGCTGCGCGAGAAGCGCGGCCTGCACAACCGCCCTCGTGGTCCCGTCGCTGAGCGGTCCGGCGGTGACGGCCGGCGTGGGCAGCGGCGTCGTCGGGCCCTGGGAGCTCCCGCCGCCTCCACACGCGCAGAGAGCCAACACCACGGTCATCGCTCCGGCTTTGCTCCGCATCGTCACCCACATATGCGGATTATGCACGAGCCGGACCTTTGCAGCTACAAGCGGAGGTCGCGGCGCACGAGGTCTTTCGTGCCGGCGATCGGCACGAACTCGCGCGCGACCGTACGCTCCGCGGCGCGCACGACGAGATCGTACGAACCCGGCGCGACGCCGTGAAGCACGTACGCGCCGAACCGGTCGGTGCGCGTGGTATACGCCGTCTGATTCTGCTCGCCGTTGACGTGGATCGCGACGTTGGGGACCGCGTGGCCGACCCGGTCCCGCACGTAGCCGGCGATCGCGGTCGACGGATCGCCGTCCGGTGCCTGACCTTCGCCGGGGATCAGGCCGCGCACGATCGCCTGGCGGTAGCCGGCGAGCACGCCGATGCCCCGCACCAACAGGGACAGATAGCCGCGGGCCGAGATCACCAGATCGTAGACGCCTTCAGGGAGCTCGGCGACGAACGACCCTCGCTCGTCGGCATCGAGCGACGAGACCCGGTCGTCGCGCCAGACGCAGGTGACGCGAGCGCCCCGGACGGGCACGCTCGAACGGCGGTCAAGGAGCGTGCACTGCAACGCTCCGAAGCTCTCTTCCACCTCGTATAGTTCGGCAAGCAAGCGCCGCGAATCCAGCCATCGGAGATTCCATGAATACCGCGTTCGAAGCCCGCCTCAACGCCGATCTCGACGCATTACGCGCCGCCGGCACCTACAAGAGCCTGCGCCACATCACCGGCCCGATGGCGCCTGAGGTGCACATGGAGGAGGCCGGCGACGTGATCGTGCTCTCCTCGAACAACTATCTCGGGCTGGCCGATCATCCTGACGTCGTGGCGGCCGGGATCGAAGGCCTCAAGAAGTACGGCGCCGGCACGGCCTCGGTGAGCTTCATCTGCGGCACGTTCGACATCCACCGGGAGCTCGAGGAGAAGATCGCCTCGGTGTTCGGCTTCGAGGCGTCGTTGTCGTACGTCTCGTGCTGGACCGCCAACGAAGGCGTGATCCCGACCATCGCGACGGCCGGCAACACGATCATCTCCGACGAGCTCAACCACGCCTCGATCATCGACGGCTGCCGGCTCGCGGCGGCCAAGCGCGCGCGGTACAAGCACGGCGACATGGCCGATCTCGAAGCGAAATTGCGCGACGCCGAGGGGACGCCGTTCATCGTCACCGACGGCGTGTTCTCGATGGAGGGTTCGCTCGCGAAGCTGCCCGAGATCGTCGAATTGGCCCAGCGCTACGGCGCGGTGACCATCGTCGACGACTCGCACGGCACCGGCGTCATGGGCAAGACGGGGCGCGGCACGATCGAGCATTTCGGCCTCGAGGGCAAGATCGACATCCTCACCGGGACGCTCGGCAAAGCGCTCGGCGGCGCGGCGGGCGGTTTCGTCGCCGGCTCGCGCGCGCTCGTCGACACGCTGATTCAGCGCTCGCGCACGCAGCTGTTCTCCAACGCGCTGCCGGCGACGGTGGCGGCGAGCGCGCTCAAAGCGATCGAGCTGCTCGAGACGCAGCCGCAACTGGTGCGAGCAGCAGCGTGCGAACACCCAGTACTTCCGCGAGCGGTCTCACCGCGCTGGGCTTCAAGCCGCTGACGGGTCCGAGCGCGATCGTCCCGATCATCGTCGGCGACACGGCGTTCGCGATCGCGATGAGCAACCGGCTGCTCGAGGACGGGGTGTTCGTGACCGGTTTCGGCTTCCCGGTGGTGCCGGAGGGCACGGCGCGAATCCGGGTCCAGATCTCCAGCGCCCTGACGCGCGAGGAGCTCGACCGCGCGCTGGCGGCTTTCGAGAAGGTCGGCCGCGAGCTCGGCCTGATCGGTGAGGCCGCGCACGTGTAACCTGTTCGCGTTGCCTCGGGGAGGGGTCATTTCGACAATTGTCGCATCGCGGCGCGGACGCGGCTCACCGTTCGTCGGCTGAGCGAGCCCCTTTCACGCCTACCGTAGGAAGACGATGCCAACCGCACACGTCCGTACCGCCGGCGCGCCCTCGCCTGCCGCCTCGCCTACCGCTCGCCGCCATTGCATCGTCGCCGGCCGTTCACCGGGCCGTCCGGCTGGGACCATACCGTCGGCGCGACCGCGACGGCGCAATCGCCTCGCAGCCAAGAAACGTGGCGAAGAGCGACGGCGAGCTGTTGACGTTTTTGTCCGACGAGACGCTCTGTACGACGACAGCCTCGGCATGGTGCGCAAGAACGTCACCGACAACGGCCTCAAGCCGAGCGTCGACAAGGACCGCACCTGCGGCGGCCGCCGAGCCCACGAATCGAGATGACGTTCGGCACGACGATCGTCCACCAGATCATCATCGACGATGCGCCCGGCGTAACCGAGTGACCTACACCCACCCTCAAGGCACGCCGGTCAGCGCGGACGCCATGAATACGGTCACGGCGTACTGCGGCTCGTAGTCCGCGGGCAATGAGGCGCCGTGGATCGACGCGTTCGTTCTCTTTGGGGCGGAGGCAATTCGTCGGGGTCGCAACGCGGCGATTCATCGCGTTGCTCGATGCGCCAACGATCGTAGGCGTCGCTAAGCCAGGCAATCCAGGTACGTCGCCGGTTGGCCGCGCGATGTTCGCTTGGCTGACGAGATGGCGTCGTTCGTCGAGCGCGGTTACGAACGCGCGCGCGGACGAACCGAGGCACGTTAGCAGGCTTGCGAGGTGCGGGCGGCAGTCGAACTACGGGTCACTCGGGCGACCTTTTCGGCGGTAACGTCGGAACGGTTGACGGCCCGTACCAAGAGTTCGTACTCGCGGCTCTGCACGCCACACGAACGGGCTGAGCGCGTACATCTCGGCGAGCGGGCTCTTTCGTTCCAGCTCCAGCGACTGGATTTCAGCAACGGAGAAGCCCTTCGTACCCACCTCCCCAGGCTCGTCTGCGCTGCGTCCGCGATTTCGATCCGACCGTCGCGACCGCATGTCTCGAAGCACGGCTGAGCAACGGGCGATTCCTGCCGGATAGAATTGGAGTTAGGCCGGGCGCGTTCCCTGCGTAAACCCCTTCCGAGCCGTGCGGACATCGACGACCGTCTCCAACGGCGGGGTCGCGGATGAGTGCCGGGCGAGTTCGTCCTCGGCGAGTTTCGTAAACGCTGATTTGCGCATCGCAATGTGATCAGTGTCATTGCGCTTGATATCGTACCGTAACCGATGCCGATTCTCGACTCCGGCAAACTCGTCGCGGGCTTCGCGTTTTTTGGTCGGTCGGTCCGGGCGTCCGGTGACGGCGTACTTCTCCGAGGGCCCGGTACTTCGCCCTCAATTCCGCCGCAACCATCCAGACGCCGTCGCCGCTCCAATGTTTAGGGAAACCCGCCAACGTGCTCGGGACGACCGAAAGGTGAATGAAATGCGCGGAGCGTCGTCGGCGGCAACGGCCACGGCCGGCGTCGAGGGGGCGCGCCTTCCACCGTTCGGGGAACTCTTAAGCGAGAATCGCTTGTATAGGATGCGCCGATGAACAAACGTCCGCTCTACGTGTATGTAATTGGAGTCGCCGTCGTGTGGGCGGTCATCCTCGGTACCATGCGGTTCTTAGGCCACACCGCCAGTTTCCACACGTTCGCCTTGGTGTGTTTCGGTTTCGGGCTCGGGATGCTCGCCATGTACATAGCGGTGCATCTCTATACATGGAAATAATGCGACATTTGAGAGGACTCAGCCGGGGCCGACACGCGAAGACTCACACGGGGCAGGCGGAAGCCTGGTCGCTGGAAGTCTGAATCAGATCAATGGTACAGCCGAACTGGGCACGATGCGAAGTGGAAGTGGAAGGCTCGAAGAGCCTCGCTGACGCTGTGATTTCCTACCGAGAAGGCGAAGGCATAAAATGTACGCCGGCATCAGAGGCTGACCTGACTGTTTGAGAACGCCGCCTCGATGCGCCGTTGCAGGATGCTGCGACTTGATCGGTGCCGGCGGGTTGGACCAGAACGTCCCCTCCGGAAACGAAACAGTTGGTTACACCGGCACTCGCCGGCGGACCGATGCGGCAGAAGAACCTCTGGAAGCACATCGGCAAGTCTGCGAAGACTGCGCTGTACCCGCTCGTCGAGCGTGGGCTCGTCGCAATGTGGTGGTTCAACGCCGGGAAGTAGACCTGACCCGCTTTGGTGGACACCCGGCGGGCATGAGCCGACCTTCCCGTCAAAAAGCATCCGTGGGTTGTCACGGATTGACTTAATGCTGTGGTCGATAGGCCCGAGCCACTCGTCGCGGCGTACCAGGTCCGCTTTGACGACCGTCCCGGCGAGGTCGGTGCGCTCATCGGTCGGAATGCCGGCTTCGACGCGCTCGAGCGTGAGCGAGTAGTGGTCGTTCGTCCAGCCGCCCTCGGTCCGTTCTCCGTCAATTTCCTCTGTGGCGAAGCGATAGATAGTTCCACCACGGGTCACGATGTCGAGGTTCATGACACCGATGTTCTGGCGGTACGGTTTGTGCGCTATGGCGACGACGGTCTGGCCTACGAGCGCATCTAAGTCGTTACGACCTAGCACGCCACACCCGCCTTGCTTCTCATGCGAGCGGAATAGGGCGGCCCACGGGGAGCCTCCGCTGCGACGGTGGACCAGAAAGCCTGCTCCGGGAACGAAACAGGTCCAGAAAGTTTGCACTTTCTGGACCTGTTCAGGTTGCGGGGACAGGATTTGAACCTGTGACCTTCGGGTTATGAGCCCGACGAGCTACCGGACTGCTCCACCCCGCGACGGGCGACGGTTACTATAGCATCGGCGTCGAACGATCGTCAAGGAGATGGCCGGCCTCGATCTCGTTGCGCTGCCCAAAGTGCAGCTCCACTGTCACCTGGAAGGAACCGTCCGGGCGGAGACCTTCCGCGCGCTGGCGGCCAAGTACGGCGTCGAGCTAGGCGAGCGGGCCGATCCGGCCCGGACGTACGCGTTCGCGACCTTCGGCGAGTTCTTGCTCCTGTTCGCCAAAGTGAGCGAGACGCTGCGCCGGCCCGAAGACTTCGCGCTGATCGCGCGCGACTACGTCGCCGACGCGGCGGCGCAAGGCGTCGTCTACGCCGAGATCTTCATCTCGCCGTCGGTCTGGACGTTCTTCCACCGCGAGCTCGACATCCGGGCGACCGTCGAGGCGATCCGCGCGGCGCTCGACGAGGCCGGCGGGCCGCTGGGGATCGAGGTCGCCCTGATCGCCGACCTGACCCGCAACTTCGGGCCCGAGCGTGCCGAGGCGATCGCGCGCGAGGCGGTCGGGCTGCGCGACCTGGGCGTGATCGGCGTCGGGCTCGGCGGCGACGAAGCGCGCTTTCCGCCCGAGCTGTACGAGCGCGCCTACGCCATCGCGCGCGACGGCGGGCTGCACGGCGTCGTCCACGCCGGCGAAGCCGCCGGCGCCGCCGAGCGTTCGGGCGGCGGTCGAGGTGCTGGGCGCCGAGCGGATCGGCCACGGCGTGCGCGCGATCGAAGATCCGGCGGTCGTCGAGCTGCTCGCGGAGCGCCGCATCCCGCTCGAGATCTGCCCGACCTCGAACCGGCTGACCGGCGCCGCGCCGGCCGGCGCGGTCCACCCGCTGGGCGCGCTCGACGCGGCCGGCTGCATCGTGACGATCGACGCCGACGATCCGGCGCTGTTCGGCACGACGCTGGTCGACGAGTATCGCTACGTCGCCGAGACGTTCGGCGAGGACGCCCTCGTGCGGTTCGCGCGCAACGCGATCGACGCGTCGTTCGCCGCGCCGGACGCACAAGGCGCGCCTCCGTGAGCTGTTCGAGCAATCCCGGAACTCGGTGCCGGCGGGTCGAAGTACCTAGCCGATGCCCGGCCACACCCATTTCGACGAGTCGACCGAGGAGTATCTCGAAGCGGTCTACCGCCTCGAGCGCGAGGGCCCCGGCGTCAGCACGTCCGGACTGGCCGCCGACCTGGGCGTCGCCCCGGGCTCGGTCTCGGGGATGCTCAAGAAGCTCGCCTCCGACGGCTACCTGACGCACGAGGCGCGCGGCCAAGCGAAGCTCACCGAGAAGGGGCTCAAGGTCGCCGTTCGCGTGATCCGCCGCAACCGGCTGGCCGAAGTCTTTCTCCAAGACATCCTGGGCATGCCGTGGGACGAAGTCCACGACGAAGCGTGCCGGCTCGAGCACGCGATCTCCGATCGCGTCGAAGAGCGGCTCGTCGCGGTGCTGGGCGACCCCAAGGTCTGCCCGCACGGCCTTCCGATCCCGCCCGCCGACCTGAGCGCGCCGCCGCGCGTCGGCGTGCGGCTCTCGGACGCGCAGGCCGGCACGACCGTGCGCATCGTCGAGGTGGTCGAGGACGTCCCGGAAACGCTGCGCTACCTCGATCGCATCGGGTTGCGCCCCGGCGCGCAGGTCGACGTGGTCGAGCGCGGCCCGCTCGGCGGCCCGATCACCGTCGAAGGCGCGAGCGGCCGCACCGCGATCTCGATCGAGCTCGCGCGGCTGATCGCGATCTCCACGGAGGCGAGCCCGGCTCTGAGCGCGTGACGATCACCAACTTCCTGATCCTCGTCAACGTCCTCGCGTTCGTCTGGGAGCTCACGACCGGCGGCCCCGACAACGACCACGGTCAGCTCCTGGGCGTCGCCGTGGTGCAGTACGGCCAGTGGTGGCGGATCTTCACCGGGGCGTTCCTGCACGCCAACTACCTGCACATCGGGCTCAACATGTTCGCGCTCTACCAAGTCGGCAACGTCGTCGAAGCGCTCTACGGGAAGGTGCGCTTCATCCTTGCTGTACGTGGTGGCGATCGTCGGCTCGGGGATCGCGGTCGTGGCGTTCAACTACGACGTTCCGACGCTCGGTGCGAGCGGCGCGATCTTCGGGCTGTTCGGCGCGCTCGTCGCGGTCGGCCTGCGGCTCGGCAAACGCGGGCGCTCGCTGATCGGCCAAGTGCTGCCGATCATCGTGATCAATCTCGTCTTCACGTTCACCGTCCCCGGCATCTCGGCCGCCGCGCACGTCGGCGGTCTGATGACCGGCTTCGTCGCCGGGCTGGTGCTGTTCATGGTGCCGGCCGCGCGCCGCACGCCGGCCTATGCGTTCGCGGCGGCGTGCCAGGCACCGGCGCCGGCGCCCGAGATCGAGACGATCGAACATCCGCCCGAGGCCGCGCCGCACGAAGCCGAAGACGCGCCGCCGCTCGAGGAGCGCGACCCGCGCGAATGAAGCTCGTCGACGACGCGTTCGCGACCGACGGGCCGATCGCGCGCGCGCTGCCGGGCTTCGAGCTGCGCGAAGGACAGCTGCGCATGGCGCGCCTGATCGAGCGCGGCTTCCTGGAGAACGTGCACACCATCGTCGAAGCGGGAACGGGCGTCGGCAAGTCGCTGGCCTATCTCGTCCCGGCGCTGCGTGCCGGCGCGCGGGTCGTCATCTCGACCGGGACGATCGCGCTGCAGGAGCAGCTCGTGCGCAAGGACATCCCGCTGGTCACCCAGGCGCTGGAGATCGAAGCGCGCGTCGTGCTGCTCAAAGGACGCAACCACTATCTGTGCAAGGCGAAGTTCGAGAAGGAGAGCGGCGCGCGGCTGATCGCGCCGTCGATCGCGCTCGAGCGCCTGTGGGCGTGGGCCGAGCGCACCGAGACCGGCGACCGCGCCGAGCTGGACTTCACGCCGCGCGCCGACGACTGGGAGACGCTCGACGCCGACGCCGACGACTGCATCGGCGAGTACTGCCACCGCTTCGCCGACTGTCACTTCTTCGCCAAGCGCGACGCCGCGCGCTTCGCCGACGTCGTCGTGGTGAACCACGCGCTGTTCTTCCTCGATCTCGACCAGCGGCGGCGCGCTGCTGCCGGCCTACGATTTCGTCATCCTCGACGAAGCGCACCAGGCGGAGAAGTACGCGACCGCCGCGCTGACCGCGACGCTCTCGCCGGTCTCCGTGCACCGGATGATGCGCAAGCTGCACCGCACCTACGCGATCCCCGGCGCGCACGACGCCGAGCTCGACGAAGCGATGCGGCGCCTGCAGCAGACGCTCGCGCAGGTGCCGGGCGACAAGTACCCGGTCGCGGCGAACGAGGGCGTCGGCGAGGTGCTGCCGGTCCTGCGCGAGTCGTTCTACCGGCTCGAGAACTGGCTGCACGCGAATTGGAAGGACGGCCTGCGCAAGCCGACCGACAATGAATCCGAAGCCGAGCGGCGCCGCGACCTCGCGCTGCGTTCGGTCGCCGCGCACGTCGCGACGGTCGACCGCATCGAGAGCGCGGCGCAGCAGGCGTCCAACGGCGCCGTCCCGGCCAACGAGATCGACGCGGTGGCGTGGGTCGAGCGCGGCGACGGCGGCGAGCGCTACGAGGTCAACGCGGCGCCGTTCACGGTCGCCGACTTCCTGCGCGCGACGCTCTTCGGGCGCACGCGCAGCGTGGTGCTGACCAGCGCCACGATCTCGGCCGGCGTCCTTCGACGGCTCAGGATGACAAGCGACAGGCTCAGGATGACAAGCGACAGGCTCAGGATGACCGAGCGGAGAGTCCGTTCGCGTTCCTCATGTCGTCGCTGGGGGTCGACGAAGCGCAGCAGCTCGTCGCGCCGTCGCCGTTCGACTACGCGAAACAGGCGCGGCTGTACGTCGCGTCGCCGAAGCTCAACCCGAAGGCGGCCGACTTCGCGCGGCGCGCGGCGCCGCTGATCGAGGAGATCCTCGATCGCACCGCCGGCCGCGCGTTCGTCCTGTTCACCTCGTACGCGCGCATGCGCGAAGTGCACGGGCTGCTGCGCGAGCGGCTGGCGTTTCCGACCAAGGTGCAAGGCGATCTGCCGCGCTCCGCGCTGCTGGACTGGTTCCGCTCGACGCGTCACGCCGTGCTGTTCGCGACCGCGACGTTCTGGGAGGGGATCGACGTCGTCGGCGACGCGCTCTCGTGCGTCATCATCGATCGGCTGCCGTTCCCCTCGCCGTCCGAACCGCTGGTGGCGGCCCGGATCGCGGCGCTCGAGGCGCAAGGCCGATCGGGCTTCGAGCACTACATGATCCCCAGCGCGATCGTGCGCCTCAAACAGGGTTTCGGCCGGCTCATCCGTTCGACGACCGACCGCGGCGTCGTGGCGCTGCTCGACGGACGCGCCACCTCGATGCGCTACGGCGCGACGATCGTCGACGCGCTGCCGCCGGCGACGCGCATCGACGATCTCGCGCGGCTGGACGAGCTTTTCGCCCGCACTGAGCGATCGCGCCGCGCAGGTGTGATCCACGTTGCTCGCGACGGCGCGCGCGAACGGCCGTTACGCAGAAGTATGGAGCGCGTCGAGCTTCGTTCGGATCCGCCGGCTCGTGACGCGCGCTGCTGGCATTGCCGCCGCGCGATCGACGGGGCCTGCGTCGCACGCTACCTCTATCCGGGCGAGCGGCCGCGGACGGCGGTCGTCGAAGACTGGTACGCCTGCGCGTGCGGAGCGTATCAGAACGTCCGCCGCCCGACCGAGATTCGCATCTCCGCCTTCGCGCGGCCTGACCGCCGGCGGGCGGGAGCGCCGGCGTGTCCGCGCGAAGCCGCGCGCATGCGCTTCCGTTCGATCCCCGTGTTGCTGTGCGCCGTGCTCTGCGTCGTACCCGGACCCGCCGGCGCGTGGGGCGCCCAGGGCCATCGCTTCATCAACGGGGCCGCGATCCGCACGCTCCCCGACAGCGTCCCGGCGTTCGTGCGCAGCAGCGCCGCGCACGACGAGATCGAGCTGCTCGGGCCCGAGCCCGATCGCATCAAGGGCGCCGGCGCGCCGCTCGACGACGACGACGATCCCGGCCACTACCTCGACGCTCAGCGACGACGACACCGTCGCCGGCGTCGTCAAGCTGAGCGCGCTGCCGAAGGACCGCGCGGCGTACGACCGCGCGCTGCGCGCCGCCGCGACCGACGAGTTCGGCGCAAGGCTATCTGCCGTACCAGATCGCCGACGGCTGGGAGCACATCGTGCGCGACTTCGCCTACTGGCGCGTCGACGTGGTGGGGGCGTCCAAGGCCGCGACTCCCGGCGAGCGCGCGTTCTTCGCGCTCGACAGCAGCGTGCGCGAAGCGTCACGCTGCGCGACATCGGGTATTGGGGCCACTTCGTGGCTGACGCCTCCCAGCCGCTGCACGTGACCGTGCACTTCAACGGCTGGAACTGCGCAGAAGTATCCGAACCCGAGCGGCTTCTCGGACTCGCACACGATCCACGCGCGCTTCGAGACCGCGCTCGTGCGCGCGGTCGCGAGTGAGGACCTCGTCGCGGCGCGCGTCCCCGCGCTGGCCGTATCGCGCGAACCGATCCTCACCCAGGTCGGCACGTACCTGGCCGTCAGCGAGAGCAAGGTTCCCGACGTCTACCGGCTCGAGGCGGCGGGCGGGATCGACAACCGCAGTCCGGCGGCGACCGCGTTCGTGCTCGACCGGCTGGCGGCCGGCGCCGCCGAGATGCGCGACCTCATCGTCGAGGCGTGGCAGATGAGCGACGACGCCAAGGTGGGCTATCCCGGGCATCGCCGTGCGCGACGTCGAGTCCGGCGCCGTCGCGCCGACGCCGCGCGAACGTCGGCCTGGGCGACTGAGCGCCAAGCGATCGAGCCCAGGGTCGCCCGGCCGGCGAGCGAGCGAGTTTTGAGTTGGCGGCCCTCGGAGAAACCGGGCGGTGTAGTCGACAGGAGCTCGCCCGTGAAGCAAACCAATACCGCCCGCGCGCTCGCGGCCTGCCGCGCGCCGTCGCCGGTCTCGCTGCTCGCGGCCTCGGCCGCCGGCGCGCAGACGCCGCCCGCCCGCGCCCGCCGGCGGAGCGAGCGTGCCCGCGCGAGCCGCGTGCCCGGTCAACGACGCCGATTTCGTGCGCGCGCTCGACGCCGCCAACACGGCCGAGCTCGAGATGGCGAAATACGTCGTCAACCGCACCACAGATCCGGCCGTGCATCGTTCGCGCAGCGGATGATCGACGACCACAGCACGGCCGCGGTCAAGCTCGAAGCCGCGACGCGCGGCACGAACCTGCGGCCCGGCGCCGCGCGCGATGGACGCGAACGCGATGGGCAGGCGCGGGGTGTCGCGCGCCTCGCGAGCGAGGACGGGATACAGCGCGACAACGACTACATGCGCATGCAGGTGCCCGCGCACCGCCGCGCGCTCGCGCTGCTCCAATGGGAGTCCGACAACGGGCCAATGCCGGGCTCAAGCGCTCGCGACGAGCCCTCGCCCCGACCGTCCAGCAGCACCTGCAGATCGCGGCAGACGTATCTCTCCGCGCACAACCTGACGCCGTACGAGGCGCCGCCGCCGGCCGTCCCGTGCACGTGAACCCAACGTGAACGTCCGGCCGGTGCGCAGCGGGGCCCCGGGACGCCGAACAACCCGGCGTCGACTGCCGAACGGCGGATCGACGCAGGTCAGAACAACGGCACCGCACCCAGCCCGATGCCGTCGACCTCGCCGCACCCCTAGGCGTAGAAACGAATCGCGCTCGGGATGACAGCCGTCATCTCGAGCGGCTGACGGCCGTCTCTGTCGGGCTCGCGCACTTCGTGCGACGATCTCGGCGGAGGCGACCATGCACGATGACGATATCCCAGCCCGGCTGACGCAGGCCGGCAAACGCTACGGCGATCGTCACCGCGTTGAACGCGGTCGACCTGGAATTGCGGCGCGGCGAGACGCTCGCGCTGCTCGGGCCCAACGGCGCCGGGAAGACGACCGCGATCCGCATTCTGCTCGGGATCATCGCGCCGGACGCCGGCACGGCGGCGCTGTTCGGCCGCGATCCGCGCGTTGCGGCGAGCCGCAACCGCATCGGCGCGATGCTGCAAGTCGGCGGGTGCCGGCGACGCTCACCGTCGCCGAGCACATCCGCTTGTTCTCGGCGTACTATCCGCGCCCGTTGCCGCTCGAGCAGACGCTCGCGCTCGCCGGCCTGCGCGGTCTCGACAAGCGGCTCTACGGCAAGCTCTCGGGCGGCCAGAAACAGCGCGTCGCGTTCGCGCTCGCGCTGTGCGGTGATCCTGACGCGCTGATCCTGGACGAACCGACCTCGGCGCTCGATGTCGAATCGCGGCTCGCGACTGTGGGAGTGCATCCGCGGCTACGTCGCGCGCGGGCGCAGCGTGCTGCTTGACGACCCACGATCTCGTCGAAGCGGAGGCGCTCGCCGATCGCATCGCGGTGATCTCGTGCCGGCCGCATCGTCGCCGAAGGCACGACCGCCGAAGTCAAGGCGCGCGCCGGCGCGACGCTGGTCGATTCCTACCTCGCGCTGACCCGGACCGCCGCGTCCGAGATGAGCCTGACATGATCGCAAGCATCACCGCCGCCGAGACGCGCGCCGAGTTCACCAAGCTCGTCCGGCTGCCGGCGTACGTCATCCCCACCCTGGCCTTTCCGCTCGCGTTCTACGCGTTCTTCGGCCTTGCGTTCGGCGCGCAGCGCGCGATCGCCGGAACGACGATCGCGACCTACCTGCTCGCGACCTACGGCGCGTTCGGCGTTATCGGCTGCGCGCTTGTTCGGCTTCGGCGTCAGCGTCGCGGTCGAGCGCGGACAGGGTTGGCTGCTGGTGAAGCGCGCCAGCCCGATGCCGCCGGCAGCCTACGTCCTCGCCAAGCTGTTCACCAGCATGGCGTTTGCCGCGGTCGTCGTCGCGCTGCTCTTCGCGCTTGGGCGCGGAGTTCGGCGGCGTCGCGGCTCGCGCCGCAGACGTGGCTTGCGCTCTTCGCCGTGTTGGTCGGCGGTTCGATTCCCGTTCGCGGCGATCGGCCTGGCGATCGGGTCGATCGCCGGCCCGAACTCGGCGCCCGCGATCGTCAACCTCATCTTTCTCCCGATGTCGTTCGCGGCCGGGCTCTGGATCCCGATCGAAGCGCTGCCGCCGGCCGTCGCGCACATCGCGCCGTTCTTGCCCACGTATCATCTCGGACAACTCGCGCTGGGTACGCTCGGTGCCGGGCACGGTTCGGCCGTGGTCCACGTGCTGGTTCTCGTCGCCTGGGCGCTCGGCGGCGCGGGTTTGGCAGCGTACGGATTGAGTCGCGACGAAGGCCGCACGTATGGTTGACGCCTGGCGCCGGCTCCCGATCAGCGAGTGCGGCCCGATGCCGTATCTTTGGCTCATCTATGCCGCCGCGGTGCCGGTGTCCCTGTGGGGTTCCGGCGCTCCGGCGCGCATCGTCGCGCTCCAGCTCGTTGTGCTCTTCGTCTTTCTCGTGCTCTATATCGGCGGATACGGCCGGCGCGGGAAATCGCTCTGGCTGTCGCCGGCGCGATGGCTCTCCTCGGCGCGATCGCATCGCCGAGCGATGCCGCCGCCGCAACCTATTTCGTCTATGGCGCGACCTTCCCGTGGGGCGTTCTCGAGCCGAACGGCCTACCGTGTACTGGCGGGCTACGTGCCGCTCCTCGCGCTCTACGTCTGGCTCATGCACGTCAACCTATACGGCGCGGTCCCGGCTGTCATCTTCTCGCTCGTGGTCGGGATCGCGTCCATCAGCGCCGCCGAGGAGAAGCGCGCGCACGCGCGTCTGCAGCAGGCGCACGATCAGATCGAGCGGTTCGCCAAGATTGCCGAACGCGAACGCATCGCGCGCGACCTCCATGACGTGCTCGGACACACGCTTTCGCTGATCGCGCTCAAGTCGCAGCTCGCCTCGAAGTTGGCCGAGCGCGATCCGCAGCGGGCGGCCGACGAGATCCGCGCCGTCGAGCAGATCGCGCGGACGTCGCTCGACGAGCTGCGCGAGGCGCTATGGCACGATTCGGACATCCCGGACCGCCTGACGTAGACCGGCAAGCATTACGGCGACGATGCCGGCAAGGCGACGCTCTTCGGACGCGATCCGCGCGTCGCGTCGAACCGCAACCGCGTCGGCGCGATGATGCAGGTCGGCGGCGTACCGGAAAGCCTCACGGTCGGCGAGGGCGGACAGAGGCAACGCGTCGCGTTCGCGCTTGCGCTCGCGCTGTGCGGCGATCCCGACGCGCTCATCTTGACCGAACCGATCGGTTCCACGTCGCCCGTAGCGCCGCTGCCCCCCGGCAGCGCTGTGCCGCCGAAGAAGTAGGCGTCAACGTCCTGTTCGGGCGTGGCGGCTCATGCCGGACGATCAGGTTGCTAGTCTTCCTTCGAGGCCTCTTCCTGTGCGCGGTTTTGGAGTTCGGCGACGACGCTCGAGTCGGCCAGGGTGGTCGTGTCGCCGAGCATGCGGCCTTCGGCAATGTCGCGCAGCAGCCGGCGCATGATCTTTCCGGAGCGCGTCTTGGGCAGCTCTTGGGTGAACGTCAGGTACTTGGGCCGGCAGAACTTGCCGAGCTTTTCGCCGACGTGCTCGCGCAGCTCGTCGGCGAGCGCCGGCGACCCGTTGGCGTGGCTCTTGAGCGTGACGAACGCGCAGATCGCCTGACCGGTGATGTCGTCGAGCTTGCCGGTCACGGCCGCTTCGGCGACGTCGGGATGGTCGACCAGCGCCGACTCGACCTCGGTCGTCGAGATGCGGTGACCGCTGACGTTCATCACGTCGTCGATGCGGCCCATGAACCAATAGTCGCCGTCTTCGTCGCGCTTGCAACCGTCGCCGGCGAGGTACTTGTGCGGAAACTTCGACCAGTACGTGTCGACGTAGCGCTGGTCGTCGCCGTAGATGCCGCGCAGCATCGAGGGCCAAGGCCGGGTCAGCACGGCGTACCCGCCGCCGCCGAGCGGAACCGACTCGCCCTTGTCGTTGACGATGTCGGCCGCGATGCCGGGGAACGGCTTGATCGCCGAACCCGGCTTGAGCGTCGAGATGCCCGGTAGCGGCGCGATCATGATCGCGCCGGTCTCGGTTTGCCACCACGTGTCGACGACCGGGCAGCGGCCGCCGCCGATGTGCTCGTAGTACCACATCCACGCTTCGGGGTTGATCGGCTCGCCGACGCTTCCCAGCACGCGCAACGTCGTCATGTCGTGCTTTTCGGGATACTGCGTCCCCCACTTCATGAAGGTGCGGATCGCCGTCGGCGCGGTGTAGAGGATGGTGACCTTGTAGCGCTCGACGATCTCCCACAGCCGATCCTTGTCGGGGAAGTCCGGCGTGCCTTCGTAGATCACGCTGGTCGCGCCGTTGCACAGCGGACCGTAGACGATGTACGAGTGGCCGGTGACCCAGCCGATGTCGGCCGCGCACCAGTACACGTCGGTCTCTTCATTGAGATCGAAGACGAGCTTGTGCGTCGCGGTGACGCCGGTCAGATAGCCGCCGGTGGTGTGCTTGATGCCCTTGGGCTTTGCGGTCGTCCCCGACGTGTAGAGCAGGTAGAGCAGGTCCTCGGCGTTCATGCGCTCGGGCTCGCAACTCGACGGTTGATCGCGCACGACGTCGTCCCACCAGACGTCGCGGCCGGCGCGCATCTCGACCGGATCGCCGACGCGCTTCGCGACGATCACGTGCCGCAGCGACGGCATCCCCTTCGCGATCGCCTCGTCGACGTTCGCCTTGAGCGGCACTTTGTTGCCGCGCCGCCAGCCCTGGTCGGCGGTGATGATGGCCACGCACTCCGAGTCGTTGACGCGGTCGACGATCGAGTCGGGCGAGAAGCCGCCGAAGATCACCGAGTGCGCCGCACCGATGCGCGCGCACGCCAGCATCGCGATCGGCAGCTCGACGATCATCGGCATGTAGATCGCGACGCGATCGCCTTTGCCGATCCCGAGCTTGCGCAGGCCGTTCGCGAAGCGGCACACTTCGTCGAGGAGCTGACCGTAGGTGACGGTCCAGCGGTCGCCGGGCTCACCTTCGTAGTAGAACGCGACCTTGGCGGCTTTACCGGCGCGCACGTGACGGTCCAGCGCGTTGACCGACGCGTTGAGCTCACCGTCGCCGAACCAGCGGGCGAACGGCTCGTCCCACTCGAGAATCTTGGTCGGCGGCGTCATCCACTCGAGCTTGTCGGCCCACGACTTCCACCAGGCTTGATAGTCGCGCTCGGCCTGTTCGTAGATCCCGGGCTGCGCGTTCGGCCTGCGCGGCGAATGCGGGCGGCGGCGGGAAGCGGCGCACCTCGCTGAAGAGCGCCTCGATGGCTTCGTGTTGCGTCGGCGTCGTCATGGCGCCCGTTTTCTCGCGCGCGGGGCGACGCCCCCCCGGCGACGAAGGCTCGTCGTTGCGATATGGTCCGCTGGATCGACGGCTTCTACGGCGGGCTCATTGCGGGTGTGACGAGCGCGTCGTTCTACCTGATCGTCACCGCGGCGTGGCTGCACGACACCACGCCGGCCGGTTTTTTCGCGCAGATCGCACAGGCGCTGCCGCCGTTTCACGGCGCACCGCCGCTCGCGCCGGTGGTCGCCCTGGGCGTCGTCCTGTATTTCCTGGTCGCCGCCGCGTTCGGGATCGTCTACGCGACGCTCGCTCGCCGATTGACGTCGATGTGGCGCGCGCCGACCTCGGTCATGTGGGGCGTGTGCTACGGCCTGCTGGTCTGGTGGATCCTCAACGACGTCATCGTTCCGGTGACCGGCGCGATGGTCGACCACCCGCTCTGGGAGACGCTGGTCGGTACGGTCGCGTTCTACGGGATCGTCCTATCGGAGCTCATGACGGTTGCTCACCGCCGCGGGGCAGGCGCATCGCCTTGACCCTCGACGGGCGAGGGTGGTACGCTAACGTGAAGCTTGGCACTCCCTTGTGCCGACTGCTAGCGGTGCCCCTCCGGTGAACGACAAGCTCGAACTCGACAAACGAAAGGCCTTCATCCTCGCCACGGTCGTGTACGAGTATATTGCCACGGCCGAACCGGTCGGGTCGCTGACCCTCACCCAGAAGTACAACCTGGGCGTCTCGTCGGCGACGATCCGCAACGAGATGGCCGAGCTCGAAGCGAGCGGCTACCTGGTGCAGCCGCACACCTCGGCCGGCCGCATCCCGTCCGATGCCGGGTACCGCACGTACGTCGATCGCCTCATGCAGCCCGAGTCGCTCACCAAGGACGACTCGCGGCGCATCCGCGACGAGTTCCGCGAGGCCTCCCGCGAGCTCGCCGACGTGATCGAGCAGACGACGCGTCTGCTGTCCGGGCTTTCGGGCAACCTCGCGATCGCGATCGCGCCCTCGCGCGACATGCACGCGTTCAAGCACGTGCAGCTGATCTGGCTGTCGGCTCGCACCGGCCTGATCGTGGTGGTCACCTCGGGCGGGGTCGCCGCGCAGCGCGTCATCGAATGGACCGCCGACGTCGCCGCCGACGATCTCACCCGGCTCTCGAACGCGCTCAACTCGCGCTTCGGCGGTCGCGTGATGGAAGAGATCGGCTCCGGCCGACGTCGACGCCGTGTGCGCGGAGCTCGGCGCGAGCGCCGAGATTCGCGAAGCGGTTCGGCTGGCCTTTGCCAGCGCGCGTCAGCCCCACGAGCCCGAGATCGCGGCGGCCGGCGCGCAGAACCTGCTCGATCAACCCGAGTTCCACGACCTGCGCAAGCTGCGCGCGATTCTGCGCATCGTCGAAGAACAGCGGACGCTGTACGATCTGATCGCCGACGAGCTCAACGCGGACGCAGCACCCGATGCCGCACCGCACGTGCGCATCGGTCACGAGCTGCGCGCCGACGAGCTCAGCGAGTGCAGCGTCGTCACCGTGCCGTACCGCTTCGGCGATCGCGGTATCGGCGTGCTGGCGATTCTCGGCCCGCGCCGCATGCCGTACGGGCGGCTGATCGCGCTCGCCTCCGGGACGGCCCGGTCGCTGGGCGAACACCTCAACGACGTCGAGATCAGGTAATGCCCACGGACTACTACGAAGTTCTCGGCGTCGCGCGCGACGCCGACGACAGCACGATCAAGCGCGCCTATCGGCAGCTGGCGCGCAAGTACCATCCCGACGTCGCAACCGACAAGAGCTCGGCCGAGAGTCACTTCAAGGAGATCAACGAGGCGTACGAGGTGCTCTCGGACGCGCAGAAACGCGCGAACTACGACCGCTTCGGCCACGCGGGCGTCAACGGCGCGGGCGACGGCGGCTTCGGCCCCTTCGGCGGCGAGGGCTTCGGCGACATCTTCGACATGTTCTTCGGCGCCGCGCGCGGCGGCGGCGCGCAGCAGCGCCGCAACGGTCCGGCGCGCGGCAGCGACCTGCGCTACGACGTCGAGATCTCGCTCGAAGAGGCGTACGCCGGAACCACGCGCGAGATCACGTTCCGCCATCTGACCGGCTGCCCGACGTGCCGCGGAAGCGGGGCCGAGCCCGGCACGCTCGTCGTGCCGTGCGACCGCTGCGGCGGCACGGGGATTCAGCGCCAGGTGCGTCAGACGCCGCTCGGTCAGTTCGTCACGCAGACGACCTGCAGCAAGTGCGCGGGCGAAGGCCAGATCGTGCAGACGCCGTGTTCGGCGTGCCGCGGTCGCGGACGGGTCGAACAGGAGAAGACGCTGCAGGTGCGCATCCCGCCGGGCGTCGACGACGGCTCGCGGATCCGCATCACCGGCAGCGGCGAAGCGGGGATGCGCGGCGGCCCCGACGGCGACCTCTACGTCTATCTCAGCGTCGCGCAGCACAACGCGTTTCGGCGCGACGGCCTGGACCTGCTCGTCGACGTCCCGATCTCGTTCCCGCAAGCGGCGCTGGGCGGCGAGATTCGCGTGCCTTCGCTCGACGGCTACATCCCGCTCACCCTCAACCCCGGGACGCAGAGCGGTTCGCAGTACCGGCTGCGCGGGCGCGGGATGCCCAGCGTGCGCGGCTCGGGCAAAGGCGACGAGCTCGTCACCGTCCACGTCGTCGTCCCGTCCAAGATGGGCAAGCGCGAACGCGAGCTGCTCGAAGAGTACGCCCGCGCCGGCGGCGACCAGATCGAAGAGAAGTCGTTCTTCGACCGCGTCAAAGACGCGTTCCGCGCCGACTAGCGGCCGCTAGCCGGCGAGCTTCGGCGGGCATCACGCTCTTCGAGCGCGCTGGAGCTCGGCGGCTAGGGTGCCGGTGAGCATGCCCCAGCACATGCGGTAGTCGCCGGCGAGCGAGCGGAACGGGGCGCTGAACGTCTCGGGTTTGTTGCGCTCGATGACGGCGTGCGCGTACCAGGCCGGGCCGTAGCCGCAGACGAGCGCGAACGCGAACAGCTTCGGATCGCGGCGCACGAGCGCCATCGTTGCGACGAGCGTCGCGAGCGTCGTTCCGCCCGCGTGCAGGAGGCGCGTGCGCGGGTCGGCGTGGGCGCGCAGATAGCGCAGCCAGAAGGCGTCGTCCATGTGCGGGCCTTCCGCGAGAGCGGGGCGAACGGCCTGCCCCGATGCGGGACCGGTTCTTCGTCGAAGGCGTCCACGCGATCGGCGACCGGGTCGCGCTGGCGCCCGACGACGCGCGCAAGGTCGCGACCGTGCTGCGCAAGCGCAGCGGCGACCGCGTCCAGGTGATCGACTCCGGCGGCGCCGCGTACGGCGCGACGCTCGAGCGTCGGCGATCCGCGACGCGCACGCGACGCTCGACGAGCGGCTCGATCGCGGCGAGGTCGAGACGCGCGCTGCGCGTGACGATCGCGCAGGCCGTGCCCAAAGGGCCAGAAGATGGACCTCGTCGTCGAAAAGGCGACCGAGCTTGGCGCGTTCGCGATCGTTCCGGTTCGCAGCGCGCGCGTCATCGGCCACGATACGAGTCCGGCCAAGGTCGAACGCTGGCGCCGCATCGCCAAGTCGGCCGCGCAGCAATCGGGCCGCGTGCGCGTCCCCGAGATCGCGGACGTCTGCGACTGGGATGCGCTGCTGGCGACGTTCGCGCGCTACGATCGCGTCTACGTTCCGTGGGAGCTGCGCCGCGCCGTCGCCGCTGCGCGACGTGTTCGACCGCGAGCTCGGCGACGCGCGCAGCGTGCTCGTCGTGATCGGACCCGAAGGCGGCTTCTCGGCCGACGAGGTCGAGCGCGCGCAGCACGCCGGCGCGACGCGCGATCTCGCTCGGACGGCGCATCCTGCGCACCGAGACCGCCGCGCTCGTCGTGCTCAGCGCGATCCTGTACGCGCGCGGCGAACTCTGAGGCTCATTCGTCGCGCGGCACGTCGCGCGAGCCTTCCTCGCGTTCGTCGACCACCAGCCGCCCGACGTGGAGCTCGTGCACGCGCAGCTCGGCGATCACGACGCGGCGGATCGCCAGCCGGCCGATCGCCATCGCGCCGACGGCCAGCGCGCCGACCGCCGCGACCCCGGTCGCCGCGGCACCGCAGCGCGAGCGCCCTTTTCATCTTCATGACGGCCAAGAGAGCATCCGTTCGCGGCCGGTTGCGGTTGCTAGCCGGTGTGAATGCCGTCGTCGTCGACCGTGCCGCACCGGGCGGCCTCAAGCTCAGCGCCGTCGCGGCGCCGGCGCCGCTCGCCGTCCGAAGCGCTGGTTCGGGTCGCCGCGATCAGCTTGAACCTCGGCGAAGTTCGACGGTCGAAGAACAATCCGGACGGGTGGCGGCCGGGCTGGGACTTCGCCGGAACCGTCGAGCGCGCGGCGCTCGACGGCAGCGGGCCGCCGGCCGGCACGCGCGTCGTCGGCCTCTTGCCCGAAGGTGCCTGGGCCGAGCAGGTTGCGGCGCCCGACGAGGCATTTGGCGGCGCTGCCCGACGGCGTCTCTTTCGAACGCGCCGCGACGCTTCCGGTCGCCGGGCTGACCGCGCTGTACGCGTTGGGAAAGCGCGGTTCGCTGCTCGGCCGCCGCGTGCTGGTCACCGGCGCCTCCGGCGGCGTCGGAATCTTCGCGCTGCAGCTCGCGCGGCTCGGCGGTGCGCGCGCCGCGGCGCTCGTTCACCGGCCGGAGAAACGCGCGGCGGTCGAATCGCTACGCCGACGACGTGTTCGTCGGTGACGTCGGCGCGGCGCGCGATGCCGGACCGTACGACCTGATTCTCGAGTCGGTCGGCGGTGCGACCTTCGCCGGCGCGCTCCAACTGCTGGGCCAAGAAGGCCTGCTGGTGACGTTCGGCACGTCGGCCGACCGCACGCAGCACGATCGAAGTCGCACCGTTCTATCTGCGCGGCGGGCTGTCGATCTACGGTTTCTACCTGTTTCACGAGCTCGGAACATCAGCCGGCCGGCGCCGGGCTGACGCGGCTGGCGGCGCTCGTCGATCGCCGGAAAGCTCGACGTCCACATCGACGACGTGCTTGCCGTTCGCGAAGATCGGCGAGGCGGTGGACCGGCTCTGGAATCGCGGCGTCACCGGAAAGATCGTCGTCACGCTCTGACCATTCCGGCAGCGGCCGCACGTCGCCGCGTGATAGCGTGACGGCGTGAACCGCCCGGTGCTGCTCGTCGGCTTCGTGCTCTTCGTGGCGATGATGGGCAGTAACATCCCGGCGCCGCTCTACGAGCTGTACCGCGTGCGATTCGCGTCGACGACCTTCGTGATGACGGCCGTGTTCGCGGTCTATCCGATCGCGCTGGTCGCGATGCTGATCGTGTTCGCGCGGCTCCCCGACCGCATCGGCCGGCGGCCGGTGCTCGCGCTGGGCATCGTCGCCGCGGCGCTCGGTTCGCTCGCGTTCCTGTTCGCGCAATCGATCGCGCCGCTCTTCGCCGGGCGCATCCTGGCCGCGGTCGCGATCGGCGCCGTCGGCGCGGCCGGACCTCCGGCGCTGGTCGAGCTCGATGCCACCGCACGACCGGCGCCGCGCGGCGCTCGATCGCGACGTTCGCGTTCTCGCTGGCCTGCGGCGTCGCGCCGTTTCTGAGCGGCGTGCTCGCGCGTCGTGACGCGCGGCGCCGCTGGTCGCGCCGTACGTCGTCCAGCTCGTGCTGTGCGCGCTGGCCCTTGCCTCGCTGGCGCTCGTCCCCGAAACGCGGCCGCCGCGCCCGCGCGAAGACGCGCCGTCCCGCAGCTCGGGCCGGCGGCGCGCCGCGCGTTCGTCGCGCCGCGCTGACGAGCGGGATCGTATGGTGGCTCGCCTCGCTGTTCATCTCGATCCTGCCGGCGTTCGTCGCGACGCTGCTGGGCGTTCGCAGCCCGGCGCTGCAGGGCGCGCTCGCGCTGGTCGTGTTCGTCGTCTCACCGCTGGCGCAAATCTTCGCGCGCGGAACGTCCGACCGTTTCGCCGCACGCGCCGGACTGATCGGTGACGGCGGTCGCGCTCGCGGCGCTGCTGGGCGCGGTGCCGGCGCACTCGCTGGTTCTATTCGCGCTGGGCAGCGTCGTCGCGGGCGTCGCGCACGGGCTCGGATTTCTTGGGCGCGCAGAGCACGATCAACCGCATCGCGCCGCCGGCGGCCCGGGCGCGTTTGTCGGCGCGCTTCTATGCGATCACCTACGTCTGCATCGGCGTCACGGTGCTGGCCGTCGGTGCGCTCACGACGTGGCTCGGGCTGTACGCCGCGCTCGCGTCGTCGCGGCCCTGGCGTCGGTCGCCGCGCTCGCGCTGGCGGTCGTCGTCCCGAGCCCGCCGCCGCTCCGAGGCCTGACGCGAAACGCTGCGCCGCGCGCCGCGTATCAGCGGAGCATGAGCCTCCACGCTTGGCTCGCGTTTGCGCTCGTCGCGCTGGCCGTCTCGCTCGCTGCCCGGGCCGGCGGTGATCTCGGTCGTCTCGTCCGCGCTGCGCGGCGGGATGCGCGCCTCGCTCGCCGCCAACGCCGGCGTCCTCGTCGGCGATGCGGTGTTCGTCGCCGCCGCCGCGGCGGGCTTGGGCGCGTTGCTGGTCGCTTCGCACGCCGTCTTCGTCGCCGTGCGCTGGCTCGGGATCGCGTACCTCGCCTATCTCGGTCTTCGGGCGTTGCTCGACCGTGGAACGCGGCTACCGCGGTCGAGGCGCCCGGGCGGGGGTCGCGAGCCTTTCGGCTCGGCCTGACCACGCAGCTCGCGAACCCGAAGGTGATGCTGTTCTTCGGCGCGCTGCTGCCGCAATTCGTCGATCGCGGCGCGCCCGGCGGCGCTGCAGTTCGCGGTGCTCGGCGCGACCTTCATCGCGACCGACGCGCTCGTCTTTACCGCCTACGGCCTGGCCGCGCACCGCGCGCGCCGGTTCCTGAGCAGCGGGCGCGCGGCGCGCGTGACCTCGCGCGTCACCGGCACGGCGATGCTCGGCGCCGCCGCGCGCCTCGCCGCCGAGCGCTGAGCTCGGCGATCCGGCTTGCATCGCTGATATCACTATGATATTATGAGCCGACCATGCGTGCGTTTCCGGCGCGCCTGGACGACCTTGTGTACGATGAGCTGAGACGACGGTCGGAGACCGAACGCAAGAGCATGAACGCGGTGCTGAACGAATCGCTGGAGCGCCATTTCCGCGGACACTCCGACGCGAAGGCTGCCCTGCTGCGAGCGCTCGCCGCGCTCGACGAAAGCGAGCGGAGCGAGACGTGACCGCGGCGTACAACTCCGGTTCGACCATGGCACGCTTTCTCGAATCACTCGAGCCCGGAACCCCCGTCTTCGCCGGCGAGACGCGCGTCGGCGACGTTCGCGCCGTCTTCGCCGAAGGCGACGCGCGTTCGGCCGAGCTCTTGGTCGTGCACTGGGACGCGACCGGCGACGAGGTCGCCGTGCCGACGACCGAGGTCCAGGACGTCAGCGAGCGCGGTGTTGAGCTCATGCGGCGCGAAGCCGACCAATACGCCGATTTGGCGCACCGTTCGATGCCGAACGTTTTCCCACCATGAAGCGGCTCAAGTGACCGGCCGGACCTCCGGCCGAGCCGAAGCGCCGGCGACGGAAGCGCTGCCGCCGGCGAACGCCGATGAAGTTCTCGATCGTCGTGCCGACCTACAACGAAGCCGCCGGGATCGAGAAGCTGATCGCGACGCTCGACGGCGTCTTCAAGCAGCACGGGCTCGACGGTGAGATCATCGTCGTCGACGACAACTCGCCCGACGGCACCGGCGCGATCGTCGACCGGCTCGAGCGCGAAGGCTATCCCGTGCGCTGCCTGCACCGGCCCGGCAAGATGGGGCTCTCGTCGGGGGTGATCGACGGCTGGAAGTTCGCGCGTCCCGATTCGGTCGCGCTGGGCGCGATGGATGCCGACTTCTCGCACGACGCGACGGTCCTCCCGCGCATGGTCGACGCGCTGGCGGAGGGCGGGTACGGTCTGGCGATCGGCTCGCGCTACGTCCCGGGCGGCGGGATCGAGAACTGGCCGAAGCGCCGCATCATCACCTCGCGCATCGCGATCGCGCTGGCGCAGCCGCTCACCCCGGTGCGCGACATTACGTCGGGGTACTTCTTGGTCCGGCGCGACGCGCTCGAGGGCGTCGAGCTCGATCCGATCGGGTTCAAGATCGGGCTCGAGGTGATCGCCAAGGCGCACTACGGCCGCGTGCTCGAAGTGCCGTACGTGTTCCACGACCGGGTGTCGCGGGGACGTCGAAGCTGAACCAGGGCGAGATATTCAACTACCTCAAGCAGCTCGGGCGGATCTACGCCGCGCGGCTGAGCGGAAAGCGCTGACCGCGATGCCGATGCCGGAATGGCTGCGGCTGCGCCGCGCCGAACCCGTGCCGGCCGACCAAGCCGCGCAATGGACGAAGTGTCCCAAGTGCGGCTCGATGATCTACCGGCCGGATCTCGCCGCGAACGCGTGGGTCTGCCCGAACTGCAGCCATCACTTCCGGATGCACGCCTTCGACCGCATCTCGATGCTGGTCGACGCGGATTTCGTCGAGATCGGCGGCGAGCTGTTGCCGGGCGACCCGCTTGGCTGGACTGACAAAGTTCCGTATCCGCAGAAGCTGCAGCGCGATCGTGAAAAGTCCAAGCTCACCGAAGGCGTCGTGTGCGGCTTTGCCTCGATCGGCGGGACGCCGGTCGCGCTCGGCGTCATGGATTTCAACTTCCGCGGCGGAACGATGGGGACGGTCGTCGGCGAGCGGATCGCGCAACTCTTCGAGTCGCGCGCGCGAACGGCATCTCCCGTGCATCGTCTTTACCGCCAGCGGCGGCGCGCGCATGGAAGAGGGGATGCTCGCGCTGATGCAGATGGCGAAGACGACGCTCGCCGTGCGGCGCTTCCGCGACGACGGCGGCTACTACGTGAGCGTGCTGACCGACCCGACGACGGGCGGCGTCTCCGCATCGTTCGCCTTCCAGGCCGACGTCATCTTGGCCGAGGCGCGGGCTGCGATCGGCTTCGCCGGGCCGGCGCGTCATCGAGCAGACGATCCGCCAGAAGCTGCCCGAGAACTTCCAGACGGCGGAGTTCTTGCTCGAGAAGGGCGCGATCGACATGGTCGTCGAGCGCAGCGAGCTCAAGGACAAGCTGATGCGCCTGCTCGACTACGGCATCGGCGCGCAGCGTCCGGCGAACGGACGCGCCGCGGCCCCGTCGGCGGTCGTCACACCCGCCGAGTCGGTGGAGAGTCCGGCGTGAACGCGATCGTCGAGCGCGAGAAGGGCCTCATCGAGCTCGAGGAGCGCATCACGGCGCTCAAGGCGCACGCCGCGCAGCAGCCGGTCGACCTGACCGCCGAGATCCGCGCGCTCGAAACGAAGTACGCCCAGATCCAGCGCGAGATCTTCGGCGCGATGACGCCGTGGCAGCGCGTGAACATGGCGCGTCATCCCAAGCGCCCGCTGGGCAGCGACTACATCGCCGCGCTCGATCAGTTCGACGAGCTGCACGGCGACCGGCACTTCCGCGACGACCGCGCGATCGTCGGCGGTTTCGCGAAGCTGCGCGGCCGCCGCATCATCGCGATCGCGCAAGACAAGGGCCGCGACACCAAAGAAAAGGTGCTGCGCAACTTCGGAATGCCGTCGCCCGAAGGCTACCGCAAGGTGATCCGGCTGGTGAAGCTGGCCGACCACCTGGGCCTGCCGGTGGTGACGTTCGTCGATACCAGCGGCGCCGATCCCGGTATCGGGTCCGAAGAGCGCGCTCAGGCCGAGGCGATCGCGCAGTCGCTCTACGAGCTGGCCGACGCCGGCGTCCCGATCGTCGCGACGATCATCGGCGAAGGCGGTTCGGGCGGCGCGCTCGGCGCTGGCGCTGGCCGACCGCGTGATGATGCTGCGAGCACGCGGTGTACTCGGTCGCCTCCCCGGAAGGTGCGGCGGCGATCCTGTGGGGTGAAGCCGGCCGCGCGGAAGAAGCGGCGACGCGGTTGAAGCTGACGTCCGACGATCTGCTGCAGTTCGGGATCGTCGATGAAGTGATCCCCGAGCCGCTGGGCGGAGCGCATCGCGATCCCGCCGGCGTGATCGCGCGCGTGCTGGCAGCGGTCGACGGCGCTCTGGACGGGCTGAGCGAGGTCGCGCCCGACGAGCTGCGCGAGCGGCGCTACCGGAAATTCCGCCGCATCGGAGCGCCCGTTACGTGAGCCGCCGCCGGGAACGGTACCCACGCGTGACGTGGCCGGCGATCGCGCGGCTGGCCGGCCGTCTGGGCGTCACCTGCTCGCGCTCGTCATTCTTGGCGCTGGTCGGCGTGCAGTACGCGCGGGTGATCGGCCGCAACCTTGCGCTCGCGCACGAGCTGCACTCGGTCGAGCGCGACGTCGTGAGCCTGCGCGCCAAGGAGGTTCAGCAAAGGCGGCAGATTCGCCGGCTGTCCGATCCGCACGGCGCGATCCCGGAGATCCACGACCGGCTGCATCTGGTCGGCGACAAAGAAGCGATCATCTACCTCGAGCACAAGCGATGAGCGATCGCGTCCGGGGTAGCGTCATCAACGTGCACAACCTCGGCGCGATCGTGCGTCTCGAAGACGGCCGGCTGGTCGCCGCGCCGATCGGCGACGTGAACAAGAACCGCGCGGCGTACACGCGCGCGCTCGAGCACAAGGACGCGACGCTGCCGTTCGATCTCGTCGGCAAGATGGTCGTGTTGGCGCAGACGCGCATCGACGAGGTCGCGCCGACCACCGAAGTTCCGGCGCTGACCGATCCGTCGTTCGAAGCCCAGATCGCCGCATACCTCAAATCGACCGAAGAGTGGGCGCCGCCCGACCGGCCGCAACCCTTCGAGCGTCACCTCGTCCGAAAGCGACACCGCGCGAAGCAGTTCGACATATAGCGCCTCCGCTGCGCTATCACGCGAAGGCTGACGCCGTAGCGAAGCGGAGCCGTGACGCCAGGCAGGTAGACGCTCGCGCGAAGCGTCCCCGATATGGCGGTCGATCCGGTCAAGGTTCCGGGCTCCTTCGTGCGGTTGCAGGGGGCGTACTCCGGCCTGCGCGCGGCGGAGCAGCGCGTCGCCGACTTCGTCCTCAAGCATCCCGACGAGCTGATCTATCTCACCGTCACCGAGCTGGCCGAGCGCACGAACACGAGTGAGTCGACCGTCGTGCGCCTGTGCCAGAAGATCGGCTACAAGGGTTATCAAGAGTTCAAGATCGTGCTGGCGCGCGATCTGGTCGGGCCGGCGACCGAGATCTACGCGGCGATCGAACCCGGCGACGACCTCGCGACGGTGAAGGCCAAAGTGTTCCAGGCCAACGCGCAGGCGCTGCGCGACACGATCGAGGTCCTCGACGACGCCCAGCTGCAGACGCGCGGTCGACGCGATCGCGGCGGCGGACCGGGTCGAGATCTACGGCGTCGGCGGCAGCGCGCCGCTGGCGCAAGACGCGTACCACAAGTTCCTCAAGCTCGGCCTGCACGCGGTCGCGCTCTCCGACGGCGACCTCATGGCGATGTCGTCGTCGCTGCTCGGCCCGTCCGACGTCGCGCTGGGCATCTCGCACACCGGCGCCAGCCGCGACGTCACCGACGCGCTGGCGCGGGCGCGCTCCCACGGCGCCACGACGATCTGCATCACCCATCGGCCGTCGTCGCCGATCACGAAGGTCTCCGACGTCGTGCTGGTGACCGCCGCGCAGCAGACCGCGTTTCGCAGCGAGGCGAGCTCGAGCCGCATCGCGCAGCTCACGATCATCGACACGCTCTACGTGGGCGTCGGGAACAGGAACCCCGAGCGGTCGCTGCGGATGATCGAACGCACGCGCGAGGCGACCGCGTCGAAACGCTACTGACCGGTCGCGCCGGTCGTTGATTCGCGTGGCGGGCCGCCGGGCGGGCCAGCGCTTCGACGCCGAGCACGGCGTGACGACCGAGGCGCTCGTTTTCTTGGGCGAGCTCGACCCCGAGGCCATCGGCGACGCGCTCGAGCACGCGACGCACTACGAGCCCACCCCGGTCGCGCAGGCCGAGGCGCTGCTCGACGCGTCGCCGCTCGCGCCGGAGACGTCGACCTTCGTCGACCTCGGCGCGGGGATGGGCCGCGTCGTGCTGCTCGCCGCGCGCCGACCGTTTCGCGCCGTCATCGGGGTCGAGGTCTCGCCGGCGCTGGTCGAGATCGCGCGCGAGAACCTCGGCACCGCGCGCGATCCGCGGCGCGTCGCGCGCGACGTGAAGATCGTTCGGGCCGACGCCGCGACGTACGCGTTTCCGCGCGGCGACCTGGTCGTCTACTTGTACAATCCGTTCCGCGGCCCCGTGTTCGATGCCGTGCTCGATCGGCTGCGCGCCGCCGGCGATCGCGGCGAGGTCGTCGTGCTCTATCACACCGCGCTCGAGCACGAGCGGATCGAAGCGACCCGGGCCTTCGAGCGCGTCGCCGACCTCGGCTTCGGCCTGGTCTATCGGCTGAAGCGCTAGCAGGGTGACCGGTCCGTCGCCGCCATAGTTGGAGAGACCATGGCGAGTGACGACCAGCGCCCCCGGCACTTCCCACCCCACGGGCTGTTCGCGATCGAGGCGCGCTTCGACGGCCCGCTGCCGAGCGAGGCCTCCCTTACCGCTTCGCTGGCCGGTCCGCAAGGACTCGACGGCGGACCGACACACGAGCTGCACAGCGACAGCGCGGACCTTTCCGACGATCGCCGGAGCGTTCGCCTGACCGGGAAGATCCCGCACGACCTACCGGCCGGGAAATACAAAGTCACCAGCCTGGTGATACGCTGGATCGAAGCGCCGCCGTCATGGCAGGCGATCGCGCTGTCGTACCATCACCTCGAAGATGCGGGCGTGATCTTCATCGATCCGGAACGGGTGACGCCGCGCCCCGACGTACCGCACCTGATCGCGCTCGACTAGGCGCTTAACCGGGGTCGCGAATCCCGACCTCGTCGAGATGCGCGAGGAGGCCGGCCGGATCGTCGTACACGCGGTATGCACCGGCGCTCTGCAACTCGTCGAAGCCGTAGCCGCCCGACAGCAAGCCGACGCCCAGCGCGCCGGCGCGCCGCGCGGCCAGCAAATCCCACACCGAGTCGCCGATGACGATGCTGTGCTCGATCCGCGCGCCCAGCCGTTCGGCGGCGCGCAAGAACAGATCGGGATCGGGTTTCGCGTGCTCGACTTCGTCGCGCGTGACGATCGGCACGTGCGCCGGGATGTCGAGCAGCGCCAGCGTTCGATCCGCGACGTCCTGGCTGCCGCTCGTCGCGATCGCCCACGGGGCACCGAGCTGGGTGAGCGTCGCGAGCAGCTCGCGCGTGCCGGGCAACGGGACGACTTCGTGGAAGCGCGCGGCGTACGCCGCGGCGTGCCGGCGGCGCAGCTCGACCGCCGTCGACGGATCGAGCTCGCGGCCGAGCTCGCGCATCAAACCGCGCACGAACAAACCGCCGCTCATCCCGACCTTACGGTGGATCCGCCAGACCGAGAGCGGGACGTTCATCGAGGTCAAGGCTTCGTGCCACGCGCCGACGTGCTGGTAGACGGAATCGACCAGCGTTCCGTCGAGGTCGAACAGCATCGCCGGGGCGTGCGCGCCATGCGGGGCGGTTCGCCTCGCCGCGCGAACGGCCCGCCGTGGTCCGCGCGCTCTTCTCGATCGGCACGAACTCGACGCGCCTGCTCGTCCTCGACGGGCCCGAGCGGGTCGCCGCGGAGTCCCGCGGCACCCGCATCGGCGCGGGGATCGGAGCGGCCGGCACGATCGACGCCGCAGCGCGCGCCCGAACGCTGGCGGCGCTCGACGAGTACGTCGCGATCGTGCGCGCGTGCGGCGCTGCGGCGGTCGACGCGATCGCGACGAGCGCCTTGCGGCGCGCGAGTGACGGCGCGTCGTTTGCCGTCGAGGTTTCGGCGCGCGTCGGGATCGAGCCGCGCGTCCTGAGCGGCGCGCAAGAGGCGACCTATTCGTTCCTGGGCGCGACCGCATCGCGCCAAGGCAGCGCGGCGCGGTCGGCCGTCGCGGTGCTCGACGTCGGAGGGGGCAGTACGGAACTCGCGGTCGGCGTCCCGGCCGACGCGCGGACAACGGCCGCGGTGACGCGCACGCTCTCGCTCGAGATCGGCGCGGTCCGGCTGTCGGAGCGCCATCCGGCCCTGCTCGGTGCCCATGCGCTCGGCGCCGGCGAACGCCGCGCGCTCGGAACGCAAGCGCGCGCCGACGCCGCGTCTGCTCTGGCGGAACTTGCGGCCGAGCGCGGCTTCGCGGAATTGATCGTCGTCGGCGGGACCGCGTTCACGGCGGCCGGGATGCTCGCGGGCGGAGCGAGCGACGGAACGACGATGACCCGAGCTCAGGTACAACGCCTGATCGACGAGCTGCTCGCGCTCGACCTCGGCGCCCGCAAGGCGATCCCGCACATCCGCCCGCAGCGTGCCGACATCTTGCCCGCCGGCCTCATCGTGGTCGACGAAGCGTGCCGTCTGTTGGGCATCGAAGGGTTCACCGTCAGCGAGGCCGACCTGCTGCTGGGTTACCTGAGCTCGCGCGCGTTCCGCGGCATCCCGCTACCATCGAAGCGGTAGCCGCGCGGCGGGCGGCGAACGCCGCCGCGGGATGATGGTGGAATAGGTAGACACAGCAGACTTACCCGGTGAGCCGGCCGGATGGAAACGCCGGCCGGGATGCGCTCAAATTCGGTGAACTCGTCGCGGTACGCCGCACGACAACGCCGAGCCAAGCGGAGCGTGACGCGTCCGACGGCGCGGTGCGAACCGAAGGTGTAGAGACTGGACGGGCGCGGCCTACACGCGTTGCGCGATGTCGAACCGGCATCGCGGAACACGCACGGTCAAGGCACAGTCCGGACCACGAACGGAACCGTTCCGGCGGCGAAAGCCGAAGTGGTGCGAAAATCTGCAGCCCGCAAGGGCGTCCGGGTTCGAGTCCCGGTCATCCCATCAGCCACCTTCTTTCGTCGCGTTTTGCAGGGTGCGGATGCGGTCGGCGTCGAGCGCGCTGCGACAGGTGCTGTACTCCATCGGTGCGATCGTGCCGCCGGCGAAACGCGCCATCGTGGCTTTGCACTCGGCGTCGCGGTAGGCACTCCAGGCGCGTTCGGCGGTCTGAACGAGCGGCTTGTCCGCGGACGGAACGTGCGCTCGGAGGGCGGCGTACGCCCGCTGCTCGCGTGCGTCGTCGGCCTTGGCCGCCTGCGCGGTGCAGAGGTTCATGGCGGTCTGCGTCTGAGCTTTCGCGCAGGCGACCGCCGTGGCAAGAACGATCGAAGCCAGCATCTCAGAACGCTTCGCGCAGCTCTCGTCACGACCCCGGCGCGGTGCGAGCGCGCGCGAGCGTAACTCTGTGCGGCCGAGCCGCCTTTTGAGCCGTCGGACCGGGACGAGGGCGCAGGAGCGCCCTTCCGGCGACATAGCCAAGCGGTAAGGCAGGGGCCTGCAAAGCTCCGATCGCGGCGTTCGACTCCCGCTGTCGCCTCCACGTCTCCCGAATTTTCGCTCGGTTCGCCCCTCATGGAAACTTCCGGGGTGCCTCGGTGCGTTCAGATTCCGTCGAGTCGGAAGGCCTCCCCGGCTGCCGTGGAGGACGAGGCCGAGGAAGCCGTGCTGACCTGGACGTCGAAGACGCACCGGTCGCGACCGGCGTACGTGGGCGAGCGGACCGGAAACCGTTCACCACGGACCTCAACGACCTCGCCGACGCGTTCGACGCCAAATCCATCGCCGTCGCCTGCAGCGCGATCCAACCATCGTCGGGGTGGATTCCCACCGCCGAATCCTCTCCTCGTCACCGAGGTGCGTCCGTCGGCCTTCCGGAGCCGGCGAGCACGTCGTGACGCGAAAGCCGAACACGCTGAGAATGATCCGTCGTCTTGTTCCCGCCGTTTTGATCTCCGCCGCGGCGTTCGTCGCGGCGGTTGCAGTGCATCCGGCCGGCGTCGCCGCCAAGGGCGCGCCCGCCGCGCCGGCGACCCCGTCTCCATCGCCGACCCCCTCGCCGACCGCGTCGCCCGAGCCGCTCGACAAGGCGATCCCGCGCCTCGAGGCACGCCTCAAGTCCGACCCGACCGACAAGCAGGCCGCGACGGATCTGGCCGGCGACTACCTGCAGATCAACCGGTCCGATCTCGCGCTCCCGCTCACCCAGAAGCTGCTCGCCAGCGGATCGAAGACCGCCCAGACCTATTATTTCGACGGGCTGGCGCAGGCCGCGCAAAACCGGACGAAAGAAGCGCTGGCCGACTTCGAGCAAGCGGCGAACTTGGAGCCGACGAATCCCGGCGTCCTCGGCACGCTGACCAGCATGTACCTCCAGGAGAAGCGGCCGCAGGACGCCGAGCGCGTCGCCAAACGCGCGGTGGTCTTCAATAAGAACGACAAGAACGCGTACCTCGCCTACGGCCAGGTCCTGGCCGCCGAAGGCAAGTTCGACGAGGCCCGCGAGCAGCTCGAGAACGCGGTCAAGGTCGATCCCAAAGACGTGCGGCCGATCCTGATCGAAGCGCAGACCTATCAGGAGCAAAACGCGATCGCGCTCGCCGCGGGACTCTACGATCGTGCGCTGACCATCGACCCCAACAGCATCGAGGCGCTGATCGGCAAGGGACGTCTCGCGGCCGCGCAACACAACGTCAAGGACGCGATCGCGACCTACGACCGGCTGTTTGCGCTTCAGAGCGATCCGAACGACAAGGTGTCGGTGATCGATCAGGAAGCGGTCGTCTACGCCAACGAAAAGATGGACACCGAAGCGAGCGCCGCGTATCAGCGGGCGATCGCGCAGTTCCCCAACGTGCTCAGCGCGCACACGGCCTACGGCGACTACCTGCTCACCAAGAACGACAAGGCCGGTGCGGAGCGCGAATTCATCAGCGGCGCCGGACCCAATCGCGATCAAGTCGACGCGCTCGCCAGGCTGGGCCAGCTCTACGCCGGCCAGAATCAGATGTCCAAGGCGATCGACGAGTTCAAGCGCGTGAGCCAGCTCGTTCCGAACGACCCCCGGTCGCACTTGCTGCTCGCCGCGTCGTATTCGGCGAACAAACAGTTCGACAAGGCGGTCGGCGAGTTCAAGGCGTCGTACCAGCTCCAGCACACGCCCGACGCCCTGATGGGCCTGGGTCAGGCCGACTTGCAGACGCACAACTACAACGAGTGCGCGCAAGTCTACGACGCGCTCGACAAGGGCGCGCCCGACCTCTCGCGCCAGAACCCGCAGATCCTGTTCGGTCTGGGTCAATGCTATCAAGGCGCGAAGCAGCCCGACAAGGCCAAGGCCGCGTACGTGAAGCTGCTGGGCTTCGTGAAGCCGGGCTCGCAAGCGGCGAACCAGGTGAAGTCGCTCATCGCGGCGATCGATCGGAAGCAGAAGCCGCCGGCGAAGAAGTCGACGACGACCAAGAGCTAGCCGGGCACCGCCGATGCTCGTCGCGTACGACGATAGCCTGACCGCGCACCTGAGCGGCGTTCCGCACCCCGAACGTCCGGATCGGGTGCGCGTCGTCGCCGAAGAACTGCGCCGGCGCGGGATGTTCGGTGACCGCGTCGACACGCGCGTTGCGCGTCCCGACGAGCTCGCGCGCGTCCACCCGGCCGCGTACATCGAGCTCGTGCGGCGCACGTGCGACGCGCTCGAACGCGGTGACGTCACCGACCTCATCACGGGCGACACGATGGTGGACGCGGGTTCCTACGAAGGCGCCGCGCGGGCGGTGGGCGCGACGCTCGTCGCGCTCGAGGCCGCCGTCGTCGGGCGCCGCGGAGCCTTCGCTCTGGTGCGCCCGCCCGGCCACCACGCGGAACCGGCGCGCGGAATGGGTTTTTGCGTCTTCAACAACGCCGCCATCGCGGCGCGAACCTACGCGCAAAACGAGGGGAAGCGCGTGCTGATCCTCGACTTCGACTACCACCACGGAAACGGCACCCAAGCCTGCGTCGGCGGCGGCATCTCCTACGTGGGCTCGCATGCCGACCCGGCCTATCCGGGTACCGGCGACCCGCGCGACAATCGCGTCGCGCCGGGCGGCGCGCTGGTGAACGTCCCGATCGATGCGCGCGGCATCCGCACCGAAGGCTTTATCGGCATCCACACGCGCACGCTGCGAGCGCTGGCCGAACGCGTTCGTCCGCAGCTCATCGTGGTAAGTGCCGGATACGACGTCGTGGCGGGTGACCCCGTCGGAGATCTCGGCGTCGACCCCGCGTTCGCCCGCCAGATGGGCCGTCTGATACGCGAGATCGCCGACGAATATTGCGACGGCCGGGCGCTGTTCGTGCTCGAAGGCGGCTATGACCCCGCGATGGTCGCGACGTGCGTCGCCGAGACGATCGGCGGTTTCGAAGAGGGCGTCGAGGTGGATCGCACCGACGTTCAGGCCATCCCTGCGGCGCAACGCGCGCTGGTACGCGAAGTCGAAGGGTCCGCGAGCCTGCTGCGTTGACGCCGAAGGTCGTGAACGCGCTCATGCTGCTGCTGCGCCTCGTGCTGGCCGCGATCTTCATCGTCGCGGGCGTCGCGAAGATCGGTCACGCGATCGAGTTCGCCCAACAGATCGCCGCGTTCCGGCTGCTGCCGCAAGCGGTGATCGCGCCCATGGCGATCGCGCTGCCGTTCCTCGAGGTACTCCTGGGCGGGTACCTCGCGCTCGGTCTGTTCACCCGCATCTCGGCCTGGGTCGCCGCCGCGCTGCTGCTCGCCTTCGACGGCGCGATCGCGTCGGCCGTCGTTCGCGGCTTGACCTTGTCGTGCGGCTGCTTCGGCCCGAACGACAAGACCGTCACCACTTGGGGCGAGGTCGCTCGCGATGCGATCTTCGTCGTTCTTGCCGTCATTGTCGCCTTGCGCCCGCCCGGGACGCTGGCGCTCGACCGGAGAATCGGAAACGCACCATGAGTCGCGCTTTACCTCGCAAATCGCCCCCACCCGATCGCCGTAAGCTCATCGGCATCACGACGCTGGTCGTGATCGTCGTCGGGCTGGTCATCGCGGTGGGCTGGCTGTCGCGCCCGAACAGCCCGGTTCCGGCGGCGGCGACAAAGGCCGTCGGCTCGTCGACGATCAAGGTGGGCGATACCGCGCCGGAGTTCACGGCGCAAACCAACGCCGGCCCGTTCGATCTCAGCGGCGTCTCGACGCCGGTGCTGCTCGAGGTGTTCGCGACCTGGTGCCCGCACTGCCAGCGCGAGACGGCCGTTCTCAACGACATCGCGACGAAATATCAGGGGAAGCTGGCGATGGTCGCGGTCAGCGGTGACGCCCGGGATTCCACCGGTAACGGACCGGAATCGCAGGCGGACGTCAACTCGTTCGGCGCGACGTACAAGGTGCGCTATCCGATCGCGTACGATCCCGAGCTCAAGGTCGCCGGACTGTATCTCAAGAGCGGTTTCCCGACGCTCGTGCTGATCGGCGCGAACAAGAAGGTCGTCTGGATGCAAGACGGCGAGGTCCCCGAGCCGACGCTCGACAAGGCGATCCGCGGCGTGATCTAACGCTCCCTTCACGACGCCCGGTGGCTAGCTTGCGTAGAGTGAGTACGATATATCACCTACGCGTCACGTTCGGACGCAGAAGAGGCCATCTTGTTCAGCACTCGTTTGTTTGCCGCCGCGACGCTCGCGGTTGGGCTTGCCATCCCGGCCGCGGCGTTCGCGCAGACGCCGGCCGGGCCCGTTCCTCCGCCGGCGGGCGCGCCGGCGCATCTTCATAACCATCGCCACGGCCCGATGCGCGCGGCGCTGGGCAAGCTCGATTTGAGCGCCGCCCAGAAGGCACAGCTTGACACGATGTTCGCGCAGGCGAAGCAACAGCGTCAGGCCAGACCGCACCGCCGACCCCGCGACGCGTAAAGCCAACGCTCAGCAGTTCCGTTCGCAGATCGACGGCATCCTCACGCCTGCACAGCGCACGCAGTTCCATGCCGCGCTGCAACAGGCACGGGCCCATCGGCACCACCGCCGCGCCCTGGCCTCACCGGCCCCCGCCACCGTCCCCGGCCATTAGGGAACCGCGCTCGGCCGTGACGCCGCGGCGTCACGGTCGAGCGCCGTTCGAACGGCGTTGACGAGAGCGGTGTCGCGGGTGACCAGACCCCACTCGATCTGGCGCGCGCCGCGTCCCCAGGCACCGGTCGCGTTGCCCGATCCGATCCACGCGGTGTCTCCGGCCAGCGCGAGCTTCTCGTTGGTACCGCCTTCGCGAACGACGACGCCGTCTCGCGCGAGGCTGCGCAGCGCGCTGCGCTCGCCGCGCGAATGGTGCCGCGTGCGGCCGACCACGATCGTGGCCGGCGCGCCGGCGCGCGCATGCCGGCGCAACGCTTCGGTGAGCGGCGAATTGCGCACGCGTTCGGTCTCGACGATGACCGGCGCGTCACCGGCCTGCTCGACGAGCTCGACCTCGCGGCGCAGCGCCTCGTCCTTGCGCGTTGCGAGCGCCGCGTCGTCGCCGGCTCGCGCGTCGCGCACGGCGCTTCGCACGACGGAGACGTCGAGCGGATCGTCGTCGGCGATGACCATCTCCGGTCCGCGGGCGGTCCAGTTGCGATCGTCGAGGTAGGCGACGCCGTCGCACACCGCGGCTTTGAGGTGAAACGGTGCGCGCGTGCTCGGCAACAGGTCACCTCGGCGCCCGCCGCCGCGAGCAGCCGGGCGGCATCGCGGTTGTCGCGTTTGCCGTGCGGATTACGATATGGATCGGCTTGCAGCGTCACCGTCACGTGCGTTCCGCGCGCCGCCGCCTGGGCGAGGGCGTCGCGCATCGGACCCGGCGGCAGGAAGTACGACCCGAACGCAACGTCGTGCGCGCAGGCGATCCGCGCGATGACGTCGGGCACCGATGAGAGCGAAAGCGTCACGCACGCTCATCACGCGCGCCGCTCGCAAAATCAAGTCACGGGACGACGGAGATGGCGATCCGGACCAGTTCCTTGAGCTCGAGGTCGCCGACCAAGGTGAACGACAGCCCTTCCTCGCGCCACGACAGCAACGTCGTGGGACCGTCGCGCACGTACTTCGCGTCGTGGTTGTCGAAATTCGTCGTCTGCGGCTTGACCGTCCCGAAGTCGGCCAGGCGGTTCGTGGAGTTCTCGAAGAGCGAAAGCGTGCGCACGCCGTCGGAGTAGATGAGGTGCAAGTTGCGCACGTCTTTGACCGTCGAGACGTCCGAGCCGACGAGCGAAAAACCTTCGGGCAGATACTTGGGCGTGATCGGCCTGAACCCGGCGTCGGAAATCGCGCTGGGCAGAGCCTGCGGCTCCTTGTACGAACGTCCGTGCACGGTCGTGAAGCCAGCCGGCACGGTGCTGGTGAAAATCGCTTCGGGGATGCCGTCCGTATAGCGGATGTCGTCGAAGCGCGTGCGCCATGCCAGCGAACCATCGCTGTGGTACGCCTCCTTGGCCAAGACGACATGCGTTTGCACGTCGATCCATAGCCGCATCGCGCGTTCACCGGTATAGCGGCTCACCAGGTCGACGACGTCGGTCTTGCGATTGGCCACGTCGTCGGAGGCGCTGCGCACGGCTCGGTAGTTGCTGTCGAGCAACGCGATGTCGTCGACGACGGCGACCGGATCGACCGCGGAGCGGTTCTCGCTGACGACGACCCGCTTCTGGGTCGGGTCGAAGGTCCACGACATCGCGCCGCGGCTGATGACGAATTGTCCGTACAGAATTTGGGGCGCCAGATACGTGCGGCGCGTCTCGTCCGGTGCGCGGTGCTCGATCTTCGAGACGACTGCCGAAGCGCTGGTCTTGCCGCTGCGGATGGACGACATCTGACCGACGAACGAGACGTGCTTGGGGGCGGCGGCCGCCGCGACGATCAACGGGCGCGCGTCGGTCCCCGCGGCCGGCGGGGGCGCGACGCGCGGCGGCGGGGACGCCGGCGCCGCACGAACCGCCGGCGCGCTCGACGCGACCAGGGCGATGGCGGCCGCCGCGAGGCTGATGTACGGCCGCAGCAGACTAGGTCGAAGCGTCGGCGGCGTCGAGGGTCGCGGCGTCGGCGGCATCGATATACGAGGCGGCAGCAGCGGAGCCGCGGTCTTGGGAGTCGGTCGAATACACCGCCGGCGCCAAGCCGGGGCCGAACGGGTTCTGCTGTACCTGTGCGTTGTGTTCGTCGAGGAAGTACGCGGCATCGACGCCGGGGGTGGCCTGATGGTCGTGAATGATCGGCGGCAGACCGAGGTAGCCCGCCAAGATGACGACGGCTGCGACGGGAACGGCGACGCGCGGCGCCCAGCCGGTCCGCAGCAACTGGATCCACGACGGCTTCTCGCGGCGGACGGCATCCCAAACGCGAGCCTTGATCATCGACGGAAACTCGAGCTCTTCGGCCCGTGCCGCGAAGCGCAACGCTTCGCCGAGCGCGGCTTCTTCATCGAACACGGCGGCGCAATCCGGGCACGCGCGCAAATGAGCGAAGGCGCCTGCGTCGGCGTCCGGTGCGAGTGCGCCGTGCAGATAGTCGATGAGTGTCTCGCGGTCGTAGTGGGTGTTCATCGTTGTTCCTGTTGCGCTCGGGTTACCAGCCGACGAAGAAGAGCTCGCGCCCGATGGAGGCGCGAGCGGACCGTTCCGATCGAACATCCCATGATGTCGGCAATTTCTTGGTAGCTATACTCTTCGATGTCGGCGAGAACCACGACTTGGCGCTGCTCCGGGGAGAGCTGAGCCAGCGCTTTCGCCAGCGGCTCGCCCAGTTGCCCTGCTACGTACTCCTCGATCGGGTCGACGGCCAGCGGCCGTTGCCCGCCGAATTGCTGCGGAGCGTTGTCTTCGGGGATCTCTTCCTGGAAACGTCCTTTTCGGCGTCTTAGTTCATCCCGGTACAGGTTCGTGACGATCCGGTAGATCCACGACAGGAAGGACGTCCCCGGCTGGAACGACCGCCAGGCCCGGTAGACACGGATATAGGCGTCCTGCGTGAGGTCGCGGGCGTCGGCCTCGTTGCCGGTCAGACGGTAGGCGAAGTTGTAGGTTGCCTTGCCGTACTGAGTCATCGCCATCTCGAGAAAAGCGGACGCTTCGGGCGTCGGCGAGTCGATCGGCTTGCGCGGGACCCCCATGGGATCAAGGACCTACTTGCAGCTGTTCGCCGCCGGGATGATGACCTTGGACGCCGCGTCTTCGTACTTGCTCGTGACGGCGCTGATCTCGCCGAGATCGCAGTCGAGCAAGTGTCCGTCGTGCAAGCCGTTGGGCGCGTGATGCTTGAGGTCGAATTGATCTTGGGCGTCCCGCAAGAACCCGCCCATCGGCGCCGGCGTGACCAGCGGGCCGCCACCGGGCTGGCTGACGTTCGGGTTGACCGCCCGCTGCATGCCCTGCTGAGACTCGCTTTGCTCGCCGAAGCGCCGCATCCGCTCCGTCTCGACGAACCCGCTCATGACGTTGAGCTGCGTCTTTTGCGCGCTCAGAATCCCGGTCAGGCCGGCGCGCAGATCGCGCAGTGTCTTGGCGTCTTCGGGCTTGGCGGTCGGCGGGACGTCGAGCGCCGGAGACTTGATCGCGTCCTCGAGGGCGGTGACGTTCTTGACCATCGTGTCGACGACTTGGTCCATCTGCATCAAGTGCATGTCGCGAGCCTCGGTCGAGTCCCGCACGACGTAGTCGAAGACCGTCTTGCGCAGGCTGCCGTACGTCTGGTCGTTCTTCATCGCGGCCGCGACCGCCGGAGCGATGGCGCGGCGAATCGCGGTGCAGACCGGCTTGCTGCGGGTCGTGCCGATCAGCGGCAGCGTCGACGGCGGCGGGATCGGGATCAGGTTGAACGGGTTCGTCGGCGTTGGCTTGGGGGCCGGCGCGGGGGTAGCCAGCGCCAGCACGAGGGCGCCGACGGCGGCGAAAGCGAGCACTCCCCCGGCTTCGACGCCCGGGCCGCCGTTCCGTGCCGCGCATCCCGAGCGCCCGGCACCACGACCATGTCGTCACTTCGTGTTGAAGCGCAGCCCGACGTCGAACGTGCGCGGCGGTGCCCAGTGGTTACCTTGCGCGTTCATAGAACGTTACGAGATAACGGTCGTTGAAGAGATTCCGGACGCGGAACGTCAGCGCCATCCCGCTGCCCACCGCGAAGCCCTTCTCGGCGTCGAAGGTGAGATGCGGCGTGCGTTTGCACGGCCCGCCTTCGTTGCCGTCGGGCCCGCCGCAAGTGATCCCGCCGTTCGGGATTGATCGACGAGGAGAGGCCGCTGCCGTACTCCGCGTCGACCCCGAGCCACCCGCCGCGGCGGTCGTTGGCGATCACGCCCGACGTCACGTCGACGCGCTGGTCGTGATCGGCCGGAGTCCAGTCGTCGGACTGCCCGAAGCACGGTGCGAGCAGTTGCGTCTCGCAGCCCTTGTTGACGGAGTACGTGTGGCTCACCGACGCATAGAATCGGCCTGCGCGCGCGCAGCGCGACCTGGTAGTACGCGGTTTGCGTCGCGATGCGGCCCTGCGCGTAGTTGATGTCCTGGTGAGGTTCGTCACGCCGACTTGCGTGTCGTCGATCAGGTCGGTCGCATTCTTCTGCATGATGCGCACGCCCAGATCGCCGCGCCCCACCCCGAAATGCCCCCCGACCTCATAGACCGAGTCGCGCTGCGGCTTGAGGTCGAACTGCGCGACCGAGGTCTGCAGCGGCAGATTGAGCGTGTAGGCGGCCAGCGGCGAGACGTTCTCGAGCGAGAACGGCGTGAAGAAGCGGCCGTAGTAGGCGTAGACGCTGTCGCGCGCACCGAAAAACCGCGTCAGCTTGATGCGCGGGCTGAGCTGGCCGTAGCCGGCGTCGAACTGCGTCGACGAGACGAGGAACGAGTCGCCGCGCAGACCGTAGTCGAGCTGCCACGCCGGGCCCATCTTCCAGCTGTCCTGGAGATAGACGACCGCGAGATGTCCGACGTTGGGCGCCGCGTCCATCACGGTGAACGGCGCGCCCGGAGTCGCCGGCGTGAAGATCGGTGAGAGGAAGTTGCCGGGCTGCAGCGTCACGGCGTACGTCTTGGCGACGTGCGTCGCGTCGTACAAGCCGCCGAAAGCGACGTCGTGCTTGGGGCTGCGGTTCTCGTAGTCGACGTTGCCGCCGACGTCGATCGCGGTGCGGTCGCCGGCGAGCGAGAAGCCGCACGTATCGTTGCCGTAGGCGACGCCGGCGTTGGGCACGGGGTTGGTGACGACGCCGTTCACCACCGGGCCGGCTCGAAGCGATCGCGTTGGCGCAATCGTCCGGCAGGCCGCCGGCGTGCTCGTTGAGCGCCTCGCCGAAGGCGAAGTCGTTGGCCGGGTCGCCGAAATCTCGGATGCGCGAACGCTTGTACGACGGTCCGAACGAGAGCGAGCCGTGATCGCCGATCGGGTGGCGGAACTGCACCGCCGTGAAGAGGTCTTCTTGCGTCTCGTTGTCGTCCGTGTTCGCCGGCTCGCCGCTGTCGACGTCGTTGGGGATCTGATACGTCTGATACGACCGGCTGGCGGTGAAATTGAGAAAGTTCGGGCCGGTCGGCAGGGTGAAGCGCAGGAACTGGTTCGCGTCGCTGAACGAGTTGTGCGGCGAATCGAGCCCGGGCGGGTCGAGACCACGATCGCTCTGCTCGTTTCGCAGCGCGACGACCAACGATCCCTTCCCCACGTTGGTGTGGTAACCCAGGGTCGAGTCGACGCCGGCGTACGAGCCGAGGTCGAGATCGCCGATGAGTCCGGGCGGCCCGGCGCCGTTGCGCGTGTTGATGTTGATCACCGAGGCAAATCGCTCGCCGTACTGCGCGGGGTACGCGCCCTGCAGCGCCTCGACGAACGCGATGTCGTTGGGATCGAACTCGCTGCCGACCACGCGATTGAGCTCTTGCGGGATCTGAACGCCGTCGACGATGTAGTTGATGTCGCCGTGATCGCCGTTGATGTGGACGACGCCGTTCGCGCCGCGTGCCGCGCCCGGCAGCTGGATGAGCAGGTTGGGGAGGCTGCCGCCGGCCGGCGACCGGGTGAGGGCTTCCGCGTTGAGGTTCAGGTCGGTCCCCGAGCCGCGCACCGGCGGTCGCGCCGTCACCGACGTGTGGCCGATCTCCTTGAGCTTCGTCAGCGAAACGGTGATGCTGGCGCCGGCGCCGGGGACGTCGACGCGCAACGATGCACTGCCCTCGGGCGCGGCCACCACCACGTCGTACGTGCCGATCGGCACGGCGATCGAGAAGATGCCGCGCGGATCGGTTTTCGCATGCAGGGTGAGGTTGGAGCCGCTCGCGGTGACCACCGCCCCCACGACCGGATGGTCGCCGGCGGTGACCCTTCCCGACAAAGTGCTGGTGGCTTGGGCGAGCGTCGCCGGCGAGCTCGCCACGCAAATGCTGAGAATGAGGGCGAGCGCGCGGAGCGGCCCGCCGAAAAGACGACGAAACATGGTTCCCTTCGCTACTGTGACGTTGCAACGGCTGCGCTAGTGGGCGCAGCGGACGGTCAGCTGGCGAAGGCCGGTGGGGGCCGGGTCGGGACGAAGAGACGATACGCGACGGTGGCGGGCGCGCGTCGCGGCGCGCGGCGGCGCGACGCCGCCGGAGGCGATGCCGGCGCGACGCTCTCGACAAGCTGCGCGAGCAGCGCGATGACGCGGTCGCGCGTCGCCCGGAACAGGAATCCGGAGCAGACGCAGCGCGACGAGCCCGCACAACAGCGTGACGGCCAGCCGGTCCGGCTCGATCGCCGCGCCCTCGGCGGCCAGCAAGGCGACGGCCAGGCCGGCCTGCACGGCCAGGCCGAACAGGACGAGTGCCGGCCTCATCGGGCCCAGACCGGCCCGCACGAGCGCGAGCCGGCGCCGGCGCTCTCGCGCGGGCCCGACGATGCCGAGCGGTACCGCGACGCCCGTGAGCAGTCCGACCGCGACGGCGAGCATGACGACGTGTGCCGGGGAATCCCACACGAAGGCATGGGCCCCGACCGCATGGATAACGCCGTGGACGACCACGGCGCACGAGAACGTCAAGGCGGCCCAGAGACCGAACGCCGCTTGACGCTGCGGGCGCATGTCCGCATTGTTCCGGACCGCGGGAGGTGCCCCTCTCAGCGGATTCTCAGGCTCTCGCGGAGGCCCGGCCGGCGGGCATACTAGCCGTACCGGTCCGGCCGCCCAGAGGAGCATCGGGCCGACCCGACAGGTCCCGCCGGAGGGCGGGTCCGAAGCATCGTCCCCCCACCCGAGCCCCCGCCGAGAGAGTCATGCACACCCCGCGCTTGCCCGCCTTCGAGTCCGCCGACACCGTGAACCGGGTCGTCGCGCTGCTGATCCGTTTCCCGGAGCTCCACAGCGTTCGCTCGAACCCGGCCGACGCGACGCTCACGCTTTCGTTCGCGGTGCGCGAGCGGCTCGACCGGGCCAAGACGCGCGTGTTGGCCGAGCGCGTCGGCGACCACGTCCGCGCCTTTCTCGATCTGCGCGGCGACGAATCCGCGAAGATCGCGCTGGCCTGCGACCGCGACGCCGCCGTCAGCTTCGTCCACGTCACGCGCGACGCGGCCTCGTTCGCGCGCGAGGAGCTCGAGCTGCTGGTCGCAATGTTCGCCGATCAGTTCGGCGACCGGCTCGTTCGCGACGGCGCCGCGGCGCCGGTGGACGACGATCCGATCGGCCGCGACGAACGGGTCGAGGTTGCGCTCGACGCCCTGCGCGACCCGACCCAGCGCCAGCGGCTGGTGGGATTCCGCGAAGAGCAACGGGTGCTCGTCTACTTCGTGCATGCTCGCAAACGCGCGAAAGCCAGGGCCAGATCGTAACTCCGACCACCGTCACCATCCTCGCGGTCGGCGACGTCATGGGCTCGCCGGGCCGCGACGTCCTCAAGAAACACCTCGAGTTCGCCCGCGAGCAACACCACGTCGACGCGGTGATCGCGAACGGAGAGAACGCGGCGGGCGGGTTCGGCTTGACGACGCAGACCGCCGAAGAGATGTTCGCCGCAGGCGTCGACTTCATCACGTCCGGCAACCACATCTGGGACAAGCGCGAGTTCCGCAGCGCGTTGGATGAGACCGACCGGATCCTGCGGCCGGCGAACTATCCGCCGAACCTGCCGGGCCGCGGCTCCGGGACGTTCACCGCCAACGGCGTGACGGTCGGAGTGGTGAACCTGATGGGCCGCGTCTTCATGCCGCCGGTCGACGATCCGTTCCGGGTCGGCCGCGGGCTGGTGGACGACCTGCGCGCCGTCACCCAGGTGATCGTCGTCGACGTGCACGCCGAGGCGACCTCGGAGAAGATGGCGCTCGGACGCTTCCTGGACGGCTCCGTCTCGCTGTTGTACGGGACGCACACGCACGTGCAGACGTCCGACGAGCAGATCTTCGCCGGCGGCACGGCCTACCTGACCGACGTCGGGATGACCGGCCCGTCCGATGGGGTGATCGGGATGGAATCCGGCGCCGTTCTGGAGCGTTTCACCAACGCAGTATCCGAGCGCTTCGCCGTCCAGAAAACGGGTACACGACAATTTTGCGCGGCAGTTGCGACGATCGAGGTCGCCACCGGACGTGCGCTCGACATCAAACGTATCAATCTTCGAGGCCTAGCATGATCGAGCCACAGAGGACGCCCTCGGCAGGTGTCCTCAAAGTGTCTGCTCATTCCAACCCGAACTCCGTCGCCGGCGCGCTGGCCGGGGTGATGCGCGAACAGCCGAAAGCCGAACTCCAAGCGATCGGGGCCGGCGCGATCAACCAAGCCGTGAAAGCCATTGCCATCGCCCGCTCGTATCTGCGCGACGGCGGGTCGATCTGGTGTGCATCCCCGAGTTCACCGACGTCGAGATCGACGGAAACGTCCGAACCGCGATCCGGCTGCTGATCGAACGCCGCTCGCTCGAAAAGGCTCCCGAATGACCGTGCGCACTGCCGCCGGAGGAGCGTCATAACCGTCGACTTTCACTCCCACACGTTGCACAGCGACGGAACGCTGAGCCCGGCCGAGCTGATCGCCAAGATGCGCGCCCGCGGCGTGTCGTGGTTATCGATCACCGACCACGACACGACGCGCGCGTACGACGGAATCGACGCGCGCGGGCTTGCGGCTTGATCGCCGGTATCGAGATCAACACGACCTGGAACGGAAGCGACGTCCACATCCTGGGCTACCGCATCCCGACCGGACCGTCGGCGCTGGCGGCGGCGACCGAGCGGAACCGCGAGCACCGGCGTTCTCGCATCGACACCATGGTCGCCGGTCTCAACCGCGCCGGTTACCCGGTGACCGTCGAGCAGGTGCTTGGCGGAATCGGCCGGGGCGCACGCGCTGGGCCGTCCGCACGTCGCCAAAGCGCTGGTGCGCAACGGCATGATCCGCGACGTGCAGAGCGCGTTCGACCAGCTGCTCTCGCGCGGAAAACCGGGTTACGCGCCGTCGCATCACATGACGCCGGTCGAAGCGATCGAGCTCGTCCGCGCGGGCGGCGGCGTGCCGGTGCTCGCCCATCCGGGGCGCCTCAAAGACGAGGCGATCGTCGAAGACCTCGCCGCGAACGGGCTCGCCGGGCTCGAAGTCTTCTATGCAACCCACACGACGCAGCAAGTCGCGCACTATCGGCAACTTGCCCGACGCCTCGGCCTGGTGATGACCGCCGGTTCGGACTTCCACGACGCGCGCTGGAACGCACGCGGCGTCGGCATGGACGTCGAGGAATCCGACCTGCGCCCGTTTCTGGATCTGGTCGCTTAGCGCGTTTCTGATGCCGGGGCTAGCGGCCCAGCGATGCGAGGACGATGGCGTTGGGCAGCTCGGCGAGCGCGCTCCCCGGCAGGGAGATCTTGGAACGCCGCACGCCGCTGCCGACGATCACGCGCTCCGCCGCCGCGACGGCGCCGTCGACGAGGATCGGCCAGTCGCGCGGTAAGCCGACCGGCGTGATCCCGCCGAACTCCATCGCGCTGGCCGCCGTCGCGGCGTCCATCGAGGCGAACGAGATCTTGCTCGCGCCGAGGTGGCGCTTCGCCAAGCCGTTGACGTCGACGCGCGTCGTGGCGAGCACGACGCAGGCGGCGATACCAGGCTGCGCCCCTCGCGCCGCGCCGCGAGGATCACGCAGTTCGCCGAACGGTCGAGGCGCACGCCGTAGCGCTCGCAGAAGGCGGCCGTGTCGGCCAGACCGGGATCGATCTCGGCGACGAAGCACGCATCGACGAGCGTTCGATCCGTCCACGCTTCGAAGGCGGCGGCGACCGGCGCGGCGAGGAGATCGGGCCGCGCCGTGACGGGATCGGCGGCCAAGTTTCCGATGTTCATCGCTGCGAGCTGTTCCTCGCCGGGCCGCGTCGCTCTTCGGCGTCGCGCATGCATGGGTACACGCCTCTCCGGACGGGGCCGGACGAGGACGGCCCCGTTCGCGCTGGGAACCTCTCGCGGCCGTGGATCGCTCCCGGCCTTCCACCCGTCACGATATCTCAAGGAGCTGCGCACATCATGACCGACGACGAAGTCCGGCCCTATGTCGGGAAGCCCGTCCGACTCACCCTTGACGACGGGCGCGTCCTCGCCGGCACGCTCCACGCCGAGGGCGGCCACGGCCACGGTCACAGCCACTACGCCGTCGTCTCCGACCCCGTCCGCGAAGGCGGCGAGAAGGTCCGCGAGATGATCCACGGTGCGGAGCGGATCACGAGATCGAAGACGCCTCGGGCGATCCGGCGGCGGTCGAATGATCGACGATCTCGGGCTGCTCGTCGCGCGCGCCGCGCTGGGGTTGTCGCTCGCCTCGCACGGCGCGCAAAAGGCGTTCGGCTGGTTCGGCGGGCCCGGTCCCGAAAAGGCGGCCGGCTTCATGGCCAGCCTCGGGCTCAAACCCGGCGAGCGGTTCGCCGCCGCGGCGTCCTACAACGAGATCGGCTCCGGCCTGCTGATCACGCTGGGCTTGGGCGGTCCGCTCGGACCGGCCGGGGTGATCTCGTCGATGCTGGTCGCGGCCGAGACGCGTGCACAAGAAGAACGGCTTCTATGCCGGCCAGTTCGGCGTCGAGCTGAACCTGCTCTACGGCGCGGCCGCGCTGGCGCTGGCGTCGTCCGGTTACGGCGCGCTCTCGCTCGACCGCGCTCTTGGGCTTGCGACCGGACGCTGCGCCATCCGGTCGTCACGACGCTCGCGCTGGCGGGCGGCATCGTTTCGGCGTTGACGGTCCTGGCGCAGCGCGACACGTCGCCGCCCGACGGAACGCTGGCGACGCCGACGATCAAGGGCGCCGAGCGCAACGGATCGCCGAGCGGTCCGCAACCGTCGCAGGCTGCGAGCTGAAGCCGAGCTGCGTCTGCGCTACGGCAGTCGCGGTCGAAGCCGCTCGATGCCGCATGCGCGATCGCCACGATCGCGACCAGACGCTCGTCCTGGGCGGTGCAGCGACCTCGCGCGTCCTTGATGAAGCGATGGTTGATGCGCACGTTGGCGACGCTCGCCGCGAGCGCGGCGCGAAAGAAGTGCAGCGCGCACTCGACGTCGCTGGCGAGATGCGCGTTGCCGAGCGCACCGGCGCGTTCGGCCAACGCGATCCCCTCGGCGCACATCCCGGCGACGACCAGCGGGGCCTCGGCTGCCTGGACCAGGGCGCACTGCAGCGCCGCCGTGCGCGCGCGCTGTTCCGCATCGTCGTGCTTCGGTAACGCGCTCGGCGCGAACGACCCCACCGTACGCAGCCTCGTCGATCGGGCGAGCGGCGGCGAACCGTTCGCGCAGTGCGTCGGCGGCGCCGGCGACGGCTTCGGCGTCGGCTTGCACCGCCGCGAGGCGTCGGGCTCTGCGCCGTGATGCGGGCCACCATCGCGCACAGCGCGGCGCCCATCGCTCCGACCAAAGTCGCGGCGCTGCCGCCGCCGGGGGTCGGATCGGCCGACGCGAGGCGGTCCAAGTATGCATCGATTCCGTTCACGAAGGGGTCTACCAGGCAAGACCCTCGGACGCCTCGCGGCGAAGAGGGTCGGGTCGCGCCGTTTAAGCTGGTTTCAACAAGCACGGTCGCCGTCGAAACCCACCATCCGAAACCAGGAGACGACCTTGCAGACTCTCGAGAAGACGCGCGGGGACGTGAAGGATCTCGCGCTCGCCGATGCCGGAAAATCGCGCATCGAGTGGGCCGCGACCTTCATGCCCGTGCTCGCCCAAATTCGCGACCGCTTCGCCAAGACCAAGCCGCTCGCCGGCGTGCGCATCGGCGCATGCCTGCACGTCACGACCGAGACCGCGAACCTGATGCTCGCCCTCAAGGCGGGCGGCGCCGACATCGCGCTGTGCGCATCGAACCCGCTCTCGACGCAGGACGACGTCGCCGCGGCGCTGTGCGCGCACTACGAGATCCCGACGTACGCCATCAAGGGCGAGAACGAAGGGACGTACTACAGCCATATCGAGTCCGTCATCGCGTCCAAGACCGCAGATGTCGATGGACGACGGCTGCGACCTCGTCACGACGATCTACACCAAGCACAACGCCCTGCTCAAAGAGATGATCGGCGGCTGCGAGGAGACGACCACCGGCGTGATCCGGCTGCCACGCGATGGAGAAGGACGGCGTGCTGCCGTACCCGGTGATCGCGGTCAACGACGCGCTCACCAAGCACATGTTCGACAACCGTTACGGCACGGGCCAGTCGACGATCGACGGCGTGATCCGCGCGACCAACGTGCTGATCGCCGGCTCGACGGTCGTGGTCGTCGGCTACGGCTGGTGCGGCCGCGGCGTCGCATCGCGCGCCAAGGGACTCGGCGCGCACGTCGTCGTCACCGAGATCGACCCGCGCAAGGCGCTCGAAGCCAAGATGGACGGCTTCGAAGTGATGCCGATGGCCGACGCAGCCAAGCTCGGCCACATCTTCATCACCGTCACCGGCAACTTCCACGTGATCCGCAAGGAGCACTTCGAGGCGATGCGCGACGGCGCGATCGTCTGCAACTCGGGGCACTTCAACGACGAGCTCGATCTCGACGCGCTCGAGGCGCTTTCGACCGCCAAGACGACGCCGCGCGAGTTCGTCGAGTCGTACGCATTGCAAGACGGCCGCACGGTGCGCGTGCTCGGCCAAGGCCGCCTGATCAACCTCGCCGCCGGCGAAGGCCACCCGGCGGCCGTGATGGACATGTCGTTCGCGAACCAGGCCATGGCCGCCGCCCACCTGGCGCAAAACTACAAGACGCTCGAGAAGAAGGTCTACTCCGTCCCCGACCACATCGACGAAGAGGTCGCCGAGCTCAAACTCGCAGCGTTCGGCATCAAGATCGATACCCCGAACGCGGAGCAGGTCAAGTACATGGCGTCTTGGAGTGAAGGGACATGAGTGCCTTCGCTCGACGGATCGCCTCCGCTTCGCTACGGCGAGAAGGTAGGGTCGCCTCCGCTTCGCTACGGCGAGAAGGTAGGGTCGCCTCCGCTTCGCTACGGCGAGAAGGTAGAATCAAGCCTGCAGCGCCTTCGCTTCGCTGCGGCGCTGCAACGCCTCCGCTTCGCTCCGGGCGTGTCTCCCACGGTGGAATTCCGAAGAATTCCGCGCGGAGACTCGCCCGCAGGGCGACAAAAAATTGGACAACTCCTTCTCGCCGTAGCGAAGCGGAGGCGACCCTACCTCCTCGCCGTAGCGAAGCGGAGGCGACCTAATGGCATATCGTCGTCTGTTTACGTCCGAATCGGTGACGGAGGGGCATCCCGACAAGCTCGCCGATCAGATCTCCGATGCGGTGCTCGATGCGATTCTGGCGAAGGATCCGCAGGGACGCGTGGCGTGCGAGACGTTCGCGATCACCGGGCAGATCCACATCGCGGGCGAGATCACCACCACCACCTACGTCGACATCCCCAAGATCGTGCGCGACACGATCAGAGAGGTCGGCTACGACCGCTCGGCGATCGGTTTCGACTACGAGACGTGCGGCGTCTCGGTGTCGGTCGACGAGCAGTCGCCCGACATCGCGATGGGCGTCGACAAGTCGCTCGAGGTCAAGGAGACCGGCGAGCGCGACCCGTTCGAGCTCACCGGCGCCGGCGATCAAGGGATGATGTTCGGGTTCGCCTGCCGCGAGACGGCGCAGCTCATGCCGCTGCCGATCACGCTCGCGCACGACCTCACCCGGGTGCTGGCCGCCAAGCGCAAGAGCGGCGCGATCACGTATCTCCGTCCCGACGGCAAGTCGCAGGTGACCGTCGAGTACGACGGACACAAGCCGGTGCGCATCGAGGCGGTCGTCATCTCGACCCAGCACGACGACGACATCCCGCTCGACCTCATCCGGCGCGAAGTCACCGAGCAGATCATCGATCAAGTGCTGCCGCGCGGCTTGTGCGACAAGAACCTCAAGGTCTACGTCAACCCGACCGGCCGGTTCGTGATCGGCGGCCCCAAGGGCGACGCCGGCTTGACCGGGCGCAAGATCATCGCCGACACGTACGGCGGGATGGCGCGTCACGGAGGCGGCGCGTTCTCCGGCAAGGATCCCACCAAAGTCGATCGTTCGGCCGCGTACGCGGCGCGCTACGTCGCCAAGAACGTCGTGGCGGCGGGGCTGGCCGAGCGCTGCGAGATCCAGGTCGCCTACGCGATCGGGGTCGCGCATCCGGTCAGCGTGCTGGTCGAGACGTTCGGTACCGGCAAGATCGACGAAGAGAAGATCGCCGAGCTGATCAAGGCGCACTTCGATCTGCGGCCGGCGGCGATCATCCACAACCTCGACCTGCGCCGCCCGATCTACAAGCAGACCGCGTCGTACGGCCACTTCGGCCGGCCCGAGCTCGATCTGCCGTGGGAGAAGATCGACAAGGCCGAAGCCCTGCGCGCCGACTCCGGCCTGCGCGGCGAGGTCGATCGGGAGCTCGCCCCGCTGACCGCCTAGCCGAGCAAGCCATTCGCCGGCCGGGATGGCCGGCTTCGCACAAGAAGAGGCGCCGGTCACCCCGGCGCCTCTTTGCATGCTCTAAGGGAACGCCGGTGCGGCGGGGCGCGTTACTCCAGCGACTCCCCCCATGAGGTATTCGATGTTCCGTAAAGCTCTCACCGCGATCGCGCTCGCCGCGTTCACGGCACTGCCCCTGGCGGCTGCCGCGCAGCAATATAACGGCGGCGGCGCGACACGCTGCTGCCGTCGCAAACGGTGATCACCGGCACGCTCGAGCAGTCGATCAACAGCAAGACCGCTCAAGTCGGCGACCCCTTCGTTCTCGACGTCGCGCAGCCGTATCCCGGGCGACGACCAGCGCTTCCAAGGCGCGAAGGTCTACGGTCACGTCGCGAACGTGCAACGCGCCGCGGCACCAAGCACGGTCAGGTCAACCTGGCGTTCGACCGCCTGACGCTCATGGACGGCACGACCGCATCGCTGACCGGTCAACTCCTATCGCTCGACGCCAAGCAGGGCGGCAACACGCGCCGGCCGCAGCATCGTCGGCGCCGTCGTCGGCCAAATCATCGGCAACTACATCGGCAAGCACATCGGGACCGACGTCGGCGGCGCGGTCGGCGCGATCGGCGGCGGCATCTATGCCGGCAGCCTCGGTACGAACGTCACCGTCGGCCAGGGCACGACCGTCGCGCTCAAAACGACGACGCCCGCGATGATCCTGTCACGCCGCCAGGCCGGCTACCAGAACGGCAACGGCTACAACAACGGCGGGCGCGTACCCGACCCCGTACCCGACGCCGTACCACTGAAACTTTCGTCCCGAACCGAGACGAATCAGGCGAGACATCGCTCCGGCGGTGTCTCTTTCTTTTACGGTCCTGCGGCCTAGACGCCGACCTCGCGTGCGCCGAGCCAGGCGGCCATGGCGTGCAGCTCCTCGCGCAGCGCCGGCGTGACGTCGCGTTTGCGCACGCCGGGCTCGACGTGCGTGGCGATCGCGCGCAGGATCCCGGCTTGGCGATCGTACTTCAGGTCGACGCGCGCGACGAGCCGGTCGCCCAGCAACAGCGGCAGCACGTAGTAGCCGTGGACGCGCTTGTGCCGCGGCACGTAGATCTCCAGCCGGAAATTGAAGCCGAAAAGCTCGCTGGTCCGGGTCCGTTCCCAGATCAGCGAGTCGAACGGCGAGAGCAGCGCGCGTGCGTCGACCGCGCGCGGCAGACGCGCGCCGCGCGCGAGGTAGCGCTGGCCGCGCAGACCTTCGACCTGCACGCGCTGCAGCTCGCCGCGCGTCGACGAGCTCGGCGACGCGGTCGCGCGCGTCGGCCAGGTCGAGCCGGAAGTAATCGCGCAGATCGCGCTCGGAGGCGATGCCCAGCGCGCGCGCGGCGATGCGGACGAGCTCGCGCTGCGCGTCGTGCTCGGGCGGCGTCGGCGCATCGAGGATCGCGCGCGGCAAGACGCGCTCGGTAAGATCGTAGACGCGCTCGAAGCCGCGCCGGTACGCCGTCGTGATCTCGCCGGCCCAGAACAACGCCTCCAGACCGGTCTTGACGTCGCTCCAACCCCACCACGAACCTTTGCCTCGCGCGCCCTCGAAATCACCGGCCGCCATCGGTCCGTTGCCGGCGATCGTGGCACGCAGCTTTTCGAGCTCGCGCGGCTGGTCGGCGACCATCCGCTCGACGCGCGGCCAGCCGGCCGTTCCCGGTGCGCGCGCGGTCCATGCGCCAGCGCAGCAGCGGGTGCAGCTCGAGCGGCAGCAGCGACGCCTCGTGTCCCCAGTACTCGAACAGGATGCGGTCGCGTCCGTACGCGGCTTGCTCGAGCAGCGCGGGGTCATAGTCGCCCAGCCGTGAGAAGATCGGCAGGTAGTGCGAGCGCACCAGCACGTTGACGCTGTCGATCTGGATGAGCCCGACGCGCGCGAACACGCGGCGCAGCATGCGCCGGCCGACGCTCCCGCGCGGCGCGGGATCGGCGAAGCCTTGGGCGGCGAGCGCGATGCGCCGCGCCTCGTCGAGCGAGAGATCGGAGCGCAGCTTCGCGCGCGTCCTACTTCAAGCTGCGCAAGAACTGGACGCGCGCGCTTGGACACGCCGGGCCGCGGCCCGCGCTCGGCACGCCGCTCGGCGACGAGGTGGTACGCCTGCAGCGAGCCGTCGTGGAAGCCGTAGCTTCCGGTCCACAAGTACAGCCGCCAGATGCGATAGATCTCGTCGCCCCAGGTTGCCACGACCGCCTCGCGATTGGCCTCGAACCGCTCCGCCCAGTGCCGCATCGTGAGCTCGTATTCGTGGCTTTCGTTCTTCGTCTCGACGATGTCCAGGCCGTGATACAGCAGCTCCTGCACGATGTCTTGCAGGCACAGGAACGAGTGCGCGCCGGGCCAGATGTAGCGGCGGGTGAAATCGCTCGCGTCGTACTTCTCGATGCTGGCCGACGCGTCGAGGTAGAGCCGGCCGCCCGGTTTGAGGCAGTCCCACAGCTTCGCGCAGAAGCGCCGGTAGTACGGAATGTGCTCGATGACGCCGTAGATCACCACGCCGTCGTACGGCTCGGCGGGGACGTGGTCGAGGAAGTCCTCGAGCCGCACCGCGCACCGGTCGAGGCCGAGCCGCCGGTCGAGCGCGGTAATGAACGCAAACGAGTCCGGCGCGATGCGTGAGCGAGGTGACGTCGACGCCGCGCGGCCCGCAGTATTCGTGCACGCCGCCCCAGCCGCCGCCGATGTCGAGCAGCCGCATCCCGGGCTCGAGCTGCAGGCCGTTCCACATCGACTCGAGCTTGTGCTCGGCGGCCTGTTCGAGCGTCTCGTCGTCGGTGCGAAACAGGCACTGCGAGTAGAAGCGATACTTCGCGTCCATGAAGGGCAGGTAGAAGTCGTCGCCGAGCGTGTAGTGCTGCTCGATCGCCTTGCGGTTGATCCGCGTCGCGGGCATCGCGACGAGCTGCCACATCCAGGACAAGAAGATCGCCAGGTGCGCGCGCGCGCGCGAGCAGCTTGCGCACTTCCTGCATGGCGAAGAAGTCGCCCTCGATGTCGAACTCGCCCTCGACGTAGGCCTTGCCCAGCGCGTACTCGGTCATCGGCCCGAGCAGCGGCTTGTCGCTGTGGAAGATGACCCGGAACTGCGGCTCGCCGGGCCCGAAGCGCAGCACGTCGCCCGACGCCAGTTGCACGGCGCACGAGATCCCGCTCTGCGCGACGGCGCGTTCGACGATCGCCGACGATCTTGCGCGCCGGCCAACGAACGCACGCCGCCCGCGCGGCGGCGCGGACATCCCGCTCGCGTGCGCATCATCGGTCCTCTGCACGTCTCTCGCGCGGCTCCTTTCTGTGCGGCGACGGCAACGCTCACCCGCCCATGGGGCAGCGACGGGAGCATCTACGCCGTGCCGCGGGGCTTTGCCTACGGCCGCGTGGGTACGGTAGCGAGCGCAGGACGCGGCGCAACGCGGTGGGGCAGTCTCCGCACGATGGCGACGGCGGCCGCGACCCGGTGGCGGCAGCGCACCCTCGGCTGATGCGCGGTCTGTTCGGCGAACGACTCGGACGGGACGTCGGAGTCCGGCTGTGGGACGGCACGGCGCTGGTTCCCGCCGAACGCCTCGTTCACGCTGAACGTCAACACGCCGTACGCGCTGCGCGCCGCGATCACGCCGCCGCTCGACCGCAATCCCGGCAAAGCGTTCGTCGAGGGCTGGTTCGACGTCGAAGGGCGGCTCGAGGACGCGGTCGACGCGCTCGAACGCGCCGTCGACTAGCCTGCCGCGCCTGGCGCTGGCGCGGTTGGCCCCGCTGGTGGCGCGCCTGCCGTCGCCGCCGCGCGACGGCCACGACGGCGCGCGCGCGGCTCGACGGGCCGTCGCCATTCGAAAGCCCGCGACGCGGCCGTCGATCGGCTTCCACTACGATCAGCCGGTCGAGTTCTACCGCAGCTTTTTGGGCGACGATCTCGTCTATTCGTGCGCGTACTGGGACGAGGGCGTCGACGACGCTCGACGAGGCGCAGCGAGCGAAGCTCGACTACGTGCTCGACAAGGTGCGTTTGCGTCCGGGGCAGTCGTTTCTCGACATCGGTTGCGGCTGGGGATCGCTGGTCATGCGCGCCGCCGAACGAGGTGCGAACGCGTTGGGCATCACGCTGTCGCGCCGTCAACACGAGGAAGCGCAGCGGCGCATCGCCGAGCGCGGACTGGGCGAGCGGGCGCGGGTCGAGCTGCGCGACTATCGCGACCTCGGACGAGCGCCGCTTCGACGCGATCGCCTCGGTCGGGATGGTCGAGCACGTCGGGGAGATAGCGTCTGGCCGAATATTTCAGCTGCGCGCACCGCGCGCTGCGCGACGGCGGCCTGTTCCTCAACCACGGCATCACCAAGCAAGGCCGCGACGGCAAGCCGTGGCGCGCCGACAGCGACTTCATCGGCCGCTACGTGTTTCCCGACGGCGAGCTGCTGCCGTATCGACATGTACGACGCGCGCGGCCGAACGGGCCGGTTTCGAAGCTGCGCGACGTCGAGAACTTGCGCGAGCACTACACCCGCACGCTGCGCGTCGTGGGTCGAGAACTTGGCCGCGCACTATCAGGCGGCGGTCGACGCGACCGATTGGCGAACCGAGCGCATTTGGCGCATCTACATGGCCGGCAGCGCACGCAACTTTGCGCTCGGCCGCATGGGGCTGATGCAGACGCTGCTCGCCAAGACCGCGGCGCGACGGCGGCAGCGACATACCGCCTACTCGCCGCGACCTCTACGCCGGCCGATAAGCACTTCGCTTCGCGCGGGTACAAGGAGCGTATGCGTACCTTCAAAGCCATCACCGCCGCGGCGGCGATCGCGGCCCTCGCAGGCGGGACGGCCGTCGCGCAGCAGACGCCGACCGATAACGGCACCAACGCCAACGGGCCGATCACCATCTTCAAGAACATGCAGCCCGAACCGGACGGATTGCGCGTCGCCATCGACGGTCACGAGGTCGATCACCTGCGCAGCGCGACGTACGACGACATCACGTCGGTCGTGCACACCGGCACGAACACGCTGACCGTGACCTGGAACGGGCCGGTGCAGAAGTTGAACTTCAAGGTCGCGTACGCGCCGACGCGCAACAACTTCAAGGACGTCGCCGTCGTGCAAGCCGATTCGTCGAAGGACGCGTCGTCTGCGCCAGGCCGGTTCGCGCACCGTCACGTTCACGATCCCCGGCTATCCTCGAGCCGCCTACTCCGAATCGAGCCGACGTCGTCGGCCGGTGAACCCTCCGGCCGGCGGCCTCACGCTCCCTTCGCTAGCCGCCGGCGCGCTTCACGCGGCGTCCGAGCTTCTCGAAGTGGGCGACGACCTTGTCGCGATGATCGCCCTGCAGCTCGACGACGCCGTTCTTCGCGGTGCCGCCCGTGCCGCACAGCCGGCGCAGCTCCTTGCCGATCGCGTCGATCTCGCCGGCCGCCAGGCCGTGGACGAGCGTGACGGCGCTGTTGCGCCGCCGCTCGCGCGCGACCCGAACGTCCCATCGTCCGGCAGCGGCCCGCGGGCGGGCTGCGCGCGGCGCGGCGCTCCGGCTCGGGGAGCGGGAGGCTGCCGTCGGTCGAGTACACCAGAACGCGCTCGTCGCGCACCTGCCGGTCGTCCTTCACGGACGTTGCAACCTCGTCGCGATCCCGGCGGGTTCGGCGGTGGGTGACATTGGTGCTGCCGGCGGCGCCGCCGGACGCGGTCGAAGAGATCGCGGCGTTCGGCCGCTTCGCGGCGGCGCGCGGCTGGGTCCCGGCGACGTCGGGCAACTTCTCGCGCCGCATCGACGCGGAGCCATGCGGCGGTGACCCGCAGCGGGATCGACAAAGGCGCGATCGGCGCCGGCGACGTCGCCGTGCTGGCGCTCGACGAGCCCGTGCCGGCGGGCATGTCGGCCGAGACGCCGATCCACCTCGGCCTGTACCGGACGATCCCGGCGATCGGCGCGATCTTCCACGTCCACACGGTCGCCGCGACCGTGCTCTCGCGGCTCGACGAGCACGCCGGCCGGGTCCGCACCGAAGGCTACGAGATGCACAAGGCGCTCGGGCTGCCGACGCACGAAAGCGCCGTCGAGCATCCCGATCCTGCCCAACGATCAAGATACCGTCGCGCTGGCCGGCGCAGGTCGCGCGGCGGATCGGACGCGGCGCCGCCGGTGCCGGGCTTCCTGCTCGCCGGTCACGGCCTGTATGCTTGGGGCGCGACGGCAGCCGATGCGCGGCGCCACGTCGAAGCCCTGGAGTTCCTCCTCGCCTGCCACCTCGAAGAACGGAGACTGCGATGAACGCGACGCTCACCTCGACGCTCCGCGTGTACGACGAACAGGACGGCACGAAACCGCTCGTCGATACGACCGACCGCGCCGAGATCGCGCGCATCCTCGGCGGCCAAGGGATCATCTTCGAACGCTGGGAGGCGAATGCGCCGCTCGACGCCGCGTCCGATCAGGACTCGATCGTCGCGGCGTACCGCGACGACATCGAGCGCCTCAAGCAGCAGCCTACGGCTACACGACCGTCGACGTCATCCGGGTCGAGTCCGGCAGACGCCGAACGTGCCGGCGCTGCGCGAGAAGTTCCTCAACGAGCACACGCACAGCGAGGACGAGGTGCGGTTCTTCGTCGAGGGCAGCGCGTCGTTCTACCTGCGGCTGGACGGCAAGGTGCACCAGATGATCTGCACGCGCGGCGACCTGCTCAGCGTCCCGGCGAATACGACGCACTGGTTCGACATGGGTCCGACGCCCGGAGTTCGCCGCGATCCGGCTGTTCGTCAACCCCGAGGGCTGGGTGGCGAACTTTACCGGCGACGACATCGCGACGCGCTTTCCCAAGTACGAGTGAACCCGTCCCGGCGCCGGCGCGACGACGCACGTCGCGGCGCGGGCCGTCCTGGTCGACATCGAAGGGACGACCAGCACGATCGCGTTCGTGCACGAGGTGCTGTTCCCGTACGCCGACGCGCACCTCGACGCATACGTCGCGGCGCATCGCGCCGATCCGCGAGGTCGCCCAAGCGATGCTCGAGGCCGCGCGGCTCGCCGGCGAACCCGACGACGCCGGCGACGCGACCGTGCTCGCGCACCTGCACGGCTGGATCGCCGAAGACCGCAAGGCCACGCCGCTCAAGACGCTGCAAGGGCCTGATCTGGGCCGAGGGCTACGCCAGCGGCGACCTGCGCGCGCACGTCTATCCGGACGCGGCCGCGGGCTTGCGCCGCTGGCACGCGGCCGGCATCGAGCTGTGCGTCTATTCGTCGGGCTCGATCGCCGCGCAGAAGGTGCTCTTCGCCAACAACAGCCAGGGCGATCTCACGCCGCTCTTCACCGACTACTTCGACACGACGATCGGCCACAAGCGCGAGGCGCGCTCCTACACCGCGATCTCGCGCGCGATGCGCACTCCGCCCGAGGACATCGTCTTCCTCAGCGACGTCGACGCCGAGCTCGACGCGGCGCGCGAGACCGGGATGCAAACGGTGCGGCTGCTGCGCGCCGCCGACACGCCGCCCGGCGCGACGACGAAGCATCCCGTCCGCGACGACCTTCGACGAGATCGAGATCGTGCTGCCTTAGCGGCGCTCGGCGCGCACCGTGCGCGAGAACACCAGCAGGCTCGTGAAGGCGAAGTAGCCGACGGCCGAGATCAGCATCGTCATCCGCACGCCGAGGTGATCGCCGAACCAGCCGCCGAGGACGGAGCCCGGCAGGATGCCGATCAGCACGACGAGCCGGATGACGCCGAACACCCGGCCGACGAGCTCCTCGGGGATGACCCGCAGGCGCCATGAGACGATCGTGGTGATCACGTAGCCCGAGCACACGCTCGAGAACGCGACGCCGCCGATCGCGACCGGCAACGAATGCGTCCACGGCAGCGGCAGCCAGCCGACGCCGTCGAGCAGGTACGCGACGATGACCGCCGGGCCGAACGGCCAGTGCGTGCGCCCCGCGATGTACGCACCGAGCGCGGCGCCCGCCGCGAAGCAGCCGAAGGCGAAGCCGACGACGTGATCGCCGGCGCCGAACGCGCGCTTGAAGTACGGGATCAGCGCGACGAAGCCGACCGAGCCGATGAAGTTGAAGCAGCAGCTCGCGATCGAGAGCCGCAGCATCGCCTTGTCCGCGCACAAGAAGCGCCAGCCGGTCGCGACGTCGCCGGCGACCTCGCGCCAGCGTCGGCAGCGCGCCCGGCTGGTCCGGCCCGAACGTGCGCACCGACGCGATCGCGACCTGCGAGGTCAGGTACGTGATCGCGTTGATCGACGAGCGCGGGCAGCGGTCCGACCAGCGCGAACAGCACGCCGCCGATCGGCGGCGCGACGAGGTTGACGCTCTGCTCGGTCGCGGAGAGCGCCGCGACCGCGCCCTTCACGCGGTCCTTGCCGAGCAGATACGGGAGCGACGGCGTCTGCGCGCCCAAGAACATCGAGCCGCCGATCGCGAGCACCAGCACGCCGGCGTAGATCATCCACAGCGTGAGGTGGCCGGTCGCGAAGAGCACGGCGAACAGCGCCATCACGGTGAAGCGCAGCGCGTCGCAGACGATCATCAGCCGGCGGCGATCGACCCGGTCGCCGAGCGAACCGGCGATCAAGCTGACGAACGCGTACGGCAGCAGCTCGAGCCCCCACGTCCAGCCGAGCGCGGTCGCCGAACCCGTCAGGCGGAAGACCAGCAGCGGGATCGCCAGCGTGCGCAGCCCGTCGCCCAGATAGCTGAGCGCTTGACCCGCGTAGAAGCGGCTGAATGCAGAGGAACGAAAGACGCTCGCCGGACGAGCGGTGACGGTAGCCATACGAGATTCCCAAAGCGTGCGGTAGAAGAGGAGGTGGGTCGTGCACGTGACCGCGCCGGCACGCGGCGCGGGGGAATCTGCTACAGCATGGTGCCGTATGGTTGGACAAGCGCCGCAGCGGCTCCTGGTGATCGACCGCCGGGCAAGTCAAGCCGGACGGGACAGCCGAAGGGCCGGCGCCGCAACCGTTGAACCCAGGGCCTCGGTCCAGCAGAACAGCATTCCCGGATAGCTCAGTTGGTAGAGCAGCTGACTGTTAATCAGCGGGTCGTTGGTTCGAGTCCAACTCCGGGAGCTTCGAAACCGCGCTACGGCGCGGTTTCTCCCATCTTACAGGGTCTTCGCGGTACGCGCCGGGACGTTGTCGGCACCCCAAATGGCACAAACTGTATCGTACGGCGCCAAAGGCAGGTGTGTCTTAGCAAGCCCAACGGCGCGTTTGTCGTCAGCAGAGCGCGAGCGCCCGGGGACTTTACGAGCTGCCCGGCCCGTGCCCGATGACAACCGGCGCTACGTCGTTAGTCGCCCCGTAGCTGAAGTGCACACGCAATAGGCCTCCCTGTCGGGTCAGAAAGCGCGTTCCGACCCGGTACACGTCGTGCGACCCATTGGGGTTCCCGAATCCTGACTCGGGGTGCCAGGCACGTGGCACACTCCTGCGATACGACAGTGACGCCTGCACAGTCCCTCACAGGGCGAATTTTGGAGACTCATCTACATGGCGAAAGACAGAAAGCCTGGCCTCGACGGTCGCCACCGCGATGTTGACGGTCGGATCCACGAGAAGGCGCAGCGACACTCGGATCGACTCGCTGCGGGAGATCTATGGCGACGACTTCGCAGACGGTATGCGCGGCGATGCGCACCTCGGAACTCTACTCGAGGCGGAGCGGCACGGATTCATTGTCCGACTACCTGAAGAACCATTGACGCCTGAAGGCGCCGCTGGGCTTGTTCCGGGCCTGTGGGACGTGGAGCGGACGGGCGTCCGTGACGGCGCCTTCCGCCTCGACTTCGCGCACGAACTCGGCCATGCGATCGTCGCCCGGTGTCTCGGGATTTACGTCGCGTCGATTACCATGCGCGGGTTGGAGCTGCAAGATGACTGCATCCGCGTGCATGGCGGATGCAGTACCAACTGGTGGGCTGCGGTCGACGAGGAGTTGCGACATTTGGCGCTGGTCGCCGCTGCCGGTGCTGTTGCCGAGGCGCTCATCGTTGAGGCAGCCTACCCCGTTCAGGACGCGCTCGCTCGACTGGGCGTCGATGCTGAGCACGCCGGAGACCTTCAAGATTTGATGCTCGTGGCGCGCCGCACCGGCGGCGGCGGCGGTGGTGGTGACTCTTACGTCGAGGACATCGTAACGCAGGCCGCGCGGTTGCTCGTTCCCCGTGCCGCGCACATGCGTTCATACGTGGACCGTTGCGAGGCCGAGTGCCGCGCGTCGGGCGTCGCGCTGTACAATATCGAGTGGGACGAGGATCTCGACGCGTTGTTCTCAAATCGAGTCCGTCGAGCGCCCTGCGACGGTGCAGATCCTGCCAGCGTTGAAACGGCTCGAAGCGTCGCAGCGATCGCCGGCGTTCAGCACTCCTATTTTGCGCTGCGTAATCAGATGATCGACATCAGGTGGGTCCGGTAATGTCGCGATTCGAGGACATGAAGGCGCAGATCGGCGCCGCGCACGAGACACTGTGGGGACCGCGGCTTGGCTGGCGATTCCTATACTCGCCGCGCGGGACGCTGGAACACAACAACGCGTTCGCGATTTTCGGCTTCAATCCAGGCGGCTCGACTTTCGTGCCGCCTGTCTCCTCAGTCGAGGACGGAAACGCATGGCTTACGTCGGTCGAGCGCTGGCCAAGTCCGCACACACAGAGGAACTTCATCAATCTCGTCGGGAAGATGTTGAAGCCAATTGCCGACCAGGGCGTTCCGCGTTTTCTCGGGAGCTCGTTGACCTCGAACATCGTCCCCTTTCGGACGTCCTCGCAAATCGAGGTCCCGACGAAGGCGTACGAGTGGAGCGTCGACCTCTGGAAGAGAAACATCGAAGTGCTGCGCGCGCAGCGGCTCGTTCTCGCGGTCGGCAATGCGGTCAAGGAAAGCACGTACTCCGCGCTCACGCACCTCTATCTGACGGACGGCTGGGACGGTGGCGCCGACGAAGCGCTTCCGTGCGGCTGGGGAACCCAGGTGGTCCGAATACGGCGTTTCTCTCGCGGCTCGGCGATCCTTTGGCTGGTGGGTGTGCCGCACTTCAGCCGGTTCGACACGCGCGACCCCGGGACGGTCGAGCAACTGCGAAGTCTTGCGCGCAGCGCCCTGACTTGATTTTCGTCCTTTCGGCTAGGTGGGGGCGGCTCACTCAGGCGAGCTCACCCTAAGCGGACGACGCCTGGACTTTCGCGTAGTGTGCCGAGTTCTCGAGCGAAGCTGAGCCACCCGGAGAACTCGTGCACACGCGTACCGTCCCCCGGTCGTCCACTGCGTTACGGCGACGCGCATCAGGCCAGCGCTCGAAACACGATAGATGCGGTGCCCCGATACCTCGACAGTTTCGCCGTCCGGATCGACCGCAACGACCGCTCTGGTCGTACAGGCCACCGTCGACGCGGCTGCCATGCCGGTCACACTGGCTTGAACCGCGGAGTAGTGTTTCGCATTCGTCAATCCTGCAGCAACTTCGCCGTCTCCCATTCGGGCAGAACAGACCGCAAGTTCGTCTCCGGTACTCCACTGCGCGGCCGCGACGCGCATCAAACCGTTGCCGGACACCTCGTACGTGATTCCGTCGGTTGTACGCAGAACACGCCAGTCGTCACCCATCGAAACGGGCATCTTCGCCGAACACGACACGGGTCGCGCGACGCTCGTCCCGACAACGGTGCTCTGTACCTTCGAATAGTGTCGCACCGCATTCACTGAAACGACACGGTCGCCGTTGCGCGTTGTCGCCGCGCACGCGACGAGCTGATCTCCAGTGCTCCACTGCTGCGCAGCAATACGCATGAGGCCGCCGCTGGAGACGACCACTCGTCTGCCATCGTCGAAATCGATCGTCACACCGCCGTCGCCGACGCGTGCCACGCGGACGCTCGAGCACCCGGGAGGGGCCGGGGGCGCCGGCCGGGACCGCGGCAGCGTCGGGTCCATGTCGCGATGTCGCGGAAGAGACACCGACCAACTCGACCGGCGTAGCTTTGGTGCCGATCCGCGCAAGCTCTCGCGAGCGCGGCGATGAGCGCTCTCCCAGAGCCACAGGACCCAGGCCGTCGTGCGCCTCCGTCGCCTTCGCGCCGGTGGCGCTTTCCCTGAAGTCGACCCGTTGCCGGCACCTTGAGAACTCGCGCCTTCAGAGGTGCGGTCCCCTCCACCGGACGTGTCACTGCCGCCACGTCCGCCGACGGATCTGACGTAGCCGCCGCTACCGCCGCCGTTGCCACCGCTACCACCACCGCGATGGCCCCGGCCTCCGCCTCCACCTCCGGCTCCGTATCCGCGTCCGTATCCGCCGTCGGAGCCACCGTAGACGTGAGTCGGGCCGTTTGCGAGCCCAAAGATGACAAACGCGATCACTACCGCGACGACGGCGAAACCGACGAAGGGGAAGGGCGGCTTGCCGCTGTCCGCCCTCCCGTAGAGGGTCATGCCAGCGAGAGCGCGTGCGGCGAGGCGGCTCGGCGGCGTTCGCTTTCGGCGACTTCGAGCCGAACAATATCGTCGCGCAGTCCCAATCTACCGAGCACCCAGAAGCCCAGCCCGATCATCTGCTCCTGTTCGTAGCCGCGGAAGAACGTATGCGAGAACGGCGACGCTAGCATGTTCTCGGTCATGCCCACGGCGAGCGACGCGAGCTTTTGGTCCTGCGTGCGCCCGATGTATCGCAGCACCGCGCTTGGAAACCGCTCGGCATACGTCATGACTTTCACTGGATCAACGTTATGCTCAATCAGACGGGACGCCGCGGGGCCGTCACCCACGATCGTCAACGCCGCATCGACGTCCGGCGGTACGGCGCCAAGCCGCAGCGCCATCACGATAAGGCCGCTATCGCGGTTCCGCAACCCACGATGCATCAATTCCTCTGACGTCTCCGGGGCCTGCGCGTATCGCAGGACGCGCCGACCCGCGCCCTGCCGTGTCCGCCGACGGTGATCGAGGTAGCGCAGCGCCCGGCTCACGGCTTCGTTCTGCGGCAGTAGCGGGACGACGTAGCGGAGTGCGAGATCGGCGCGGCCACGCTGCGGCGTCTTTCGCATCGTGTCATCTTCCAGCGCCTCGACGAGCGCGCGAGCCGCATCAGAGACGTCCGCCCCGTCATCCCGTAAGCGTTGAAGTCTGCGATAGATAGCCTGCCGGTGTTTCCACGGCTGACAGAACTCCGGATCAAAAACCGAGACCGTGCCGCGTGCGTCGAACGTTGCGAGCAGCGCCGCGAAGGCGGGAGGCGAGAAACGGTCGGTCAGCTCGATTAGCTCGTGGTCGGTGCCGAGCGCGACAAAGACGCGGTCAACGTGCGCACGCAACTCGGCATTACCGGATACTGGCATGACGCTCATCGCTCCACCAATTACACCATAAGTGAGGGTATCAGCGCCGCGCGCAAAGAGGCCCGGGCGTCACTGCCGGCCGCCGCGGCAATCGATTCGGCCGTCTCGATCAGCGTGCGCACGAAGCGCCGGAAGTCTGGATCCGCGGTCCCGACCAGGCCGTCGGCGGCGACGAGCACACGGAATGAGACCGGATCGGTAAGCCGTTCGTGGACCCCAATCCCGAAGACACGTTGGATAACGTCGATGTTCCGGAGCGCCTGGCGGAGATTGTTCTTTTCCTTGTCGCGCGGCACGGAGGCGAGCGACGGGTACGGAAAGGGCAGCTCCGGATCGTCGTCCCATTGGGTAACGTGGCGAATCGCGTTTGTGGCCGTGCGCAACAGCGTCGAGAATCGGACGCCGTTGATCAGCGGGCCGTGCTCGCGCGCCGGCATGGCAAGACCCCGGGCGAGTGTCTGCAGCAATTCGTCGGCGGCCAATAACACCGTGCCGGCCTGCAGGTCGGCCTGCACGTCCTCCGCTTCGGCGCTCAGCCAGAGTGCCTCCCGACGGTCGGCGAGGTCCCCGGGCGGCACGGCTGGCGTCGAAAACTGCAAAAACGGCAGCGGCGGCAGCGCGGCGGCCGCAAGCCACCGTTCCTCGTCCAGAAGTTCGGTGCAGCGCGCGTTCGCGCCGAAGGCCGCGATGTAGGCGCTCTCCATTGACGGCCACGAGCGCCGTAAGACCGTCCCGAACCGCCGAGGGGGGTCAACACGGTGGAGCTTCAAGAAGCGGGACATTTGCCAGGTCCTCAGGGGGCGGGAAGCCGATTGAACCTTGTCCGTGTGCCACCTGTATGGCGTAGTGCCCAATGCCGCTTCAAAAGGCCCGTGTCCGCACGATGACTCATTCGCGACCGCCGCGACTCCCCGGGGATCGGCACCCTTGACGGTTGTAGCTCGTTCTTAGGATACCCATCGCCAAGCAGATAGATCGAGCGCTCGACTATTCTACCTCGATCCAGCCTCGCAGCGAGCGCCGCGCCGCAGAACTGGGCGGCGACCTTGCCGCCCGGTTCCAGCGCCGCCGTAGCTAGCCCCGTCCTCAGCGACCGGACAGTAGAGGGACCCGCTCGGCGACTGGCAAAATACGGTCATAATATGACACGAAGCTTTATCGTGCCGGACCCGGACGAGGTCCTGGCCGACCTTCGACCCCTGACCGACGAACTCTGGCCTGCCCTCGAGTCGGCCAATACGAAGGCGCTCGTCTTCTTCGACGCCGCAGCCGCCGGCGAGCTGCGCCGGTGGGATGCCGGAACGCACGCCCAGATCACGCGGTACCATGCCATCCCGCTGCTCGACAGCGCCGGCATCAAGGCGCAAGAAGAAGCCGGCGATCCCCCCTTCGAGCGCATCGGACTCGCCAACAATGGTATCTGCCTCGTCCGCGGACGGTACGTCATCCGCGCCCGCAAGGCTGACGATGGCCGACTGCCCCCGCCCGGCTCGATCGCGCAAGAAGAGTTCTACGCCCAGCAGATGAGCTTGCCGTTCAACCTCATTGGGATCGATGCGCCCGATGACCCGGCGAACTTCGTCATCCTCTGGGGGATCAGCGCGATCGACCACGCGATGAATGATCTTGTTCTGGTGTGCCCGAGTGCGGGCAAGGAACCCCATTGGTATAAGAAGATCGCGCACCCGGTAGTCACCATGCGCCGTCCGGCTGCGAGCTCGACGCCGACCAAGGGTGACTTCGACGAGATCGTGCCTGCGGAGTCGGATGTGGTACTCGGGCAGGAATGATCTTCGGGGAACGGGTGCTGCAAGCGCGCGAGATGCGCGATCTTTCGCAGCAGCAACTTGCGGACAATATCGGCTGCTCGCAAGGCGCGATAGCGAGGGTTGAGGCGAATCAGCGCCAGCCCGGGGAAGATTCGATGTCTGCGCTCTCTCAGGAGCTCGGTTTTCCGACGCCGCGGTTCGAGCGCCCCGTCCCGTCCCACTTCCCTTTGGGAAGTCTGCAGTTTCGTGCCAGGGCCGCACGATCGCAGCGGCAACTGCACAAGCCGTACTACGTCGCACGAACCATCTTCGAAGTTGCGGAAGCCCTTCGTTCGCGCGTCAAGACCGTTCCGATCCGCCTACACCGAGACACGTGGACGTCTGCGGCTGAAGCGGCGATTGCGCTCCGCTCTGAATCCGGCCTCGCCCTCGATACGCCGATCGATGATGTCATTCACGTTATCGAACGACTCGGCGTCGTCGTGCTGGGGCTTCCTTTAGACTTAGAACTCGAGGGCGTTGACGGCTTCTCAGCATGGACAGCTGATGGGACGCCGGTGATGTGCCTATCGATGCTAGCGCCCGGCGATCGTCTTCGCTACACGGCTGGTCACGAGCTAGGGGAACTCGCGCTGAGCGCGCTGCCCGTGCATTTGCGTCACGGCGCCGCCGATGACTTCGCCGGCGAATTCTTGCTTCCGGAGGCCGCCATGCGCCGCGAGCTCGTCGCGCCCGTCTCGTTGACGTCGCTGGCATCGCTTAAGCTGAAGTGGCGCGTGTCGATGGCATTTCTTGCGATGCGCGCTACGCGACTCAATATCGTTAGCGCGCGTCATCAGCGTACGCTCTTCGTCGAGCTCTCGAAGCGTGGATGGAAGAAGGCCGAGCCCGCGAACTTGGCCGTCGAACCCGAGCGGCCGCGCGTCATCCGCAAGATGATCGAGGTGCTCTACGGCAATCCGATCGACTTTGATCGGTTCGCGCTCGACTGCCGTCTTAGTCCTGTCTTCGCACGGCGACTGGTCCAGGGGCACCTTCCTAAGCCCAGAGGAGCCGGTCCCGCCGTTGTGCCCATCGACTTCGGCGCGCGGAAGCGCTCCCGGGACGTCGAGCGTACGCTGTCGCTGCAACCGAACTTGGACGAAAGCTAACCGGTCCAGGTCCGGTTACGAGGAAAGGCGTGCGGCTACGTCCGCCGCTTTGCTCCGCGCGGATGTGCCAACGCGTGCGGTTACCATTTCCGCACCTTCGCGCCATGCTTGTCCATGGCGTTCCAAGAACCCGCGCCTCTACTAACGTCGAGAGTTGGCATGGGAAGGAGATGGTCTAGCGGCTGCCTCGTCGGCCCTTCGGTCGCCGCTCTCCGCCGCTGCTTCCTCGCTTCTTCGGCGGCTTACGCTCGCGTCGCTTGGCTAAGACCGCGCGTCTCTTCAGCATGCAAAGACCTCGCTGGCCGACAAGATCCTCGGCACCTCGCCCGACCACAGACCGCCGTCTCGTGACCAAATCCATTCGACAAACGGACTAACAACGACCGTCTCGATGGTAGTCGCCCATTGAAAATCGTAGTTCGTGCCCTTCGGGTATTCGACAATGAAGTCGCGCAGCGTGATCGCCTGAGTGACTTTCTCCGATAGCGCCGCCGACCTGTTGGCGATCGTGCGCCCCTTGCCGATTTCGAAGTCGAGCGGCCGTTCCGAAGCAAAGCATTCGAAGAGATACAGGCACGTCCCGATCCGTATGCTCGCATCAATTTCGCGCTCTTTACCGTCGGCCGAGTGTATTTCGCCGGCATGCTCGATCGTAACCCCGCAGCTTGCAATCCACGACGAAACTCTTGCTCGAAGATCGTCCCTTTCTCGCCTTCCGCGTCGCGCACTCGAAAGAACAAAGAATGGAGGACAAACGGGATCGCGGCAAGGTCGATGCAGATGGCCGCGCCATGCGGGATCAGTGGGTTATACGGACCGGAACTCCAGAGCGAGATTTGGCTCTGGACTTTCGGCGTCACCGTCAGCCAGCTGACCGCTGCATCCAGCGAGGCGCCGACGGGCGGAGTCCCGGCGAGAGAGACGTGGAATAGCGCCGCTCTACCGGCGACTTCCTTCGCGAACGCCTTCGAATCGTGCAGCCGAGTACTGTAGCCTCGGTTGAACAACTGCTGTTGGCTCATCGCGACCGCCGACTGCTGGTCCGCCTCGGTCGCGGCTGGATCCTCAAGAACGTCCAAAACGCGATCGGGCATGAGCGCGCTATTGCAAAGTGCCCATAGGACGTACAATAAATCAGATAACCCGAGACCGTTCATTCTCTCGAACGCCTCAGCCATGAATTGGTGCGTGCGCCAAAAGGCCCGGACGTCGCGGTACGTGAGCAGCATGTTAGGGATGAAGCCGGTGACGAAGCGCAGGTGGAACGCCCGTCGAAAGAGCTTAGTTACGTCTACGCCGCGGACATTGTACCCCGCGGCCACGACCGCTGCACCTCCAAGACCGGCCTCGGGACGAGGATGCCATGTGCCGAGAAGGGTTGCGGCGCCGGAATACTTGCCGATTCGCTCGTCGAACGAACTGACGAGGTAGTCTATGTCAGGCGGTTCGTCGACGAAACGAATCCACGACGCGCCGGCGGTATACCGGATCGATGACCCTTTACCTATGGTGCGCATCGCTGCCGTGGTGCGCCAGTATTCGTAGGCCAGGCCCTCGAGGGCGTGGAATCGCGAGAAGCTCTTTCATCCCGAAGCCGCAGATGACCCACTGCGATGATTTCACCATCGCCTCATACATCTGAGCGAACGTCTCATCGCCAAGGCGCTCTCGCATCAGCGGTTCGAAAAGGCCGCCCAGAATCTCCTTAGCCGGAACCGTCGACGCCATTCGAACGTCGTCGTCTCTGTCGAGCTGACCATATTTGCGGATAGCAAGTTCCTGGATTCGCCGCACCAGAGCAGCCTATGCGGGTCGGTCTTGTCGTCATACGGCGAGACGAGGCCGGGCCGAATGCGCCGGATGATGCTCAGCCAATAGTACACGGAATGCCCCGAAAGCAACCGCTGCATGCGGTCTTCGATGGCGTGCAGGTAGCGCTCGCAGATGTTCCACGCTACCTCGCCAGCGTAGATCTTACCAGGTGCGAGGTTCGAGAAGAAGAAGCGCCTTCGGAGTGCCCTCGGTATCCGATCTTGGGCGCGGACATACTTGAGAGGATGCGTTGTAGCTATCAGATGCTGGAACGGGATCTGATAGTACTCGAGGCATCAAACCGGGCGGTGGCGCAGGCACAAGCTTCAAAGACCTTTGGCAAAAAGGAATGGGTTGCGGCGCCTAACGCTTTCGATACAAACAGCGGTTTCGGGCGGCGCGTTCAGAGCGGCATCGAATCCGGACGGGCCTAGCCCGCTTGCCTTTGCCGTGCTCGCGTTCGCATTCAACGTAGATGAGGCGCAGCGGAAGGCGGGCTACGTGAAGCGCATGGAAGATGGTGAGATCAATCATGCGCGGGCGTTTCAGCTCTGGCGAGAGGACCTAGATGAATGGTTCTTTCGCCGGCGAAAAAACGACGAAGCCCTACAAGGGCCTTGGCGATGATGCGCTGCGTACGTTTAGGATGCTGAAGTAGGTTCGACGCGGCGAGCTCAGGACAGGCCGTCCCGATAGGTCCGCGGCTTGGACCACGTGTCGCGCTCGACGTCTCGGTCGGTAATATCTTGCGAGTCGCTTTCGGTTCCGAGCCGAAATGTTGTGATTGTTAGTGTTCGCGTCGCTTGGATGATACCGAGCGGTTTTGCGGACACCCGCGATTCGCGCGATGCTGCCAAGGATGCGATGTTTCCTTCGCCGAGCGTCGAGTCAAGTCAAGCGAGCGCCCTGGTCAGTCGCAAGTTTTCGGACAGCCATGCGGCATTGTGAGCTCCAAGCGCCCGAATGGTCTCGTACACGCGCAAGTCTGCGCCGGTCGGTGGCGCGCGGTCCCAAAGGGCCGGCGCTGCCCTCACCGGTCGCCGCGGGCGCGGATCGCATTTGACAGCCAGCGCGGTTCGGGGACCACATATTCGAGGTCGCACCTGAGTCCGCGCGCGACCACCCTCGGCCCGCCCTCGCCGCTGTTGTCGAAGATCGCGACTTCGTCGGCCCGTGCCATGGCAGTGGTGAGATTTGCCAAGCTGCGTCCGTACCGTCGAATGACGTCCCTTTCCGGAACGTCGTGACCGCCGGCCACAACGCGTCGGGCGATTCGCACTACGTTGATCGCGACATCGTCGGTGCCGACGTACAGCAGACGCACGTCGTAACCGCGGGCCTTCGCGGTGGCCATGAGACGCAACGCGTTCTTCCCCGATAAGGTCGTCTCGACCAAGAGATCCGCACCGACGGCGAGGCGATCGGCAATCAACCGGGTCGCTTCGCGTCCCGCGGCAACCTCACTCAAGCCCCGCTCCCGCGCGATCGCGTCGGGGTCGATGAGGATCGTCCCCGGTTCCAACAGGGCCTCAGCGGCCCAGCGCGTTAACGAGCTCTTTCCGGCGCCGTTCGCGCCGGCGACGATCGTCAGGGTCGCTACGCGGTCGCCCTCGGGGCGCGTGCCTCCGCTCGCGGTCGCGCGCACGTCCGGCTTGCGCCAGGCGCTCGATGCGCCGTACGAATTCAACCCAAGCGAGTGTCGTCACTCCAGTGATTATACCTCGTGACAGCGGTCCGCGAAAGGTGCGCCTTCAGACGCTTGAAGTGAAGAGGTGCCTCAGGCCGATGCGGTGCCCAGGCTCGGGCAAGCGGGCAAGCAGAGATTGTGGCACCGCCGATGGCACAAAGTCAGCCAAACCGGCACCAATTGACCCTCCTACCTCACCACGGAGACCCAAGCCAGCCAAGGTAAATCGCCCTCCCACCAACCCACCGGCGTCCACCGCGCCTCACTGTTAATCAGCGGGTCGTTGGTTCGAGTCCAACTCCGGGAGCCAAAGTCACGATGGGAAGCCGCCGCTTTTCGGCGGCTTTCGTTTCTCGCGAAACGTTCTTGGCCGCACTGTCTCGGCATCGAGCGTGTGGAACTACAGCAGCATTACCTGCTTAGCGAGCTAGGGTGCGATCTGCCGTACGATCATCTTAGCGGCATCGAGGATCGGCATGCTCGACGTCGTCAGAAGCTCCGGCGCCGCGGCGAGCGCAAGACCTGTGCGATCCGAAAGGCCGACGACAGGCCAGTCCCGGTTGTAAAAACTCCACCAATGGAGCCGCCGGCGGTCGTTTGTGCCCAAGCCTGTGTGCTGGCGTGATCTCGCGTGACGATGTCGGTCGGCCGCGTCACGCCGAGCGACCGGAGCGCTTCGACGTCGTAGACGTCGAAGATCGGCGTACCGTCAGGCAGTTCGTACGTCGAAGCGAGTACGCGAGCTGGCCGCGGGGAGCGCGCGAGGGTACGACGGTACGCATTGAATCCTTGACGTCCAATGATTCGAGACCGTAAGGACGTCGGCGCCGTTGTTCGGCGAGGTGTTGCCGCATCGCGCGCGAACGGGCTGGCGGAACCCGAAGAAATGAAAGGCGAACGTTGCTCTGCGCTAACTGCGGATCCGACCGGATCCTTCCGCTCTCGGTCGTGTTCGAGCGCGAGCTGGCGCTCTTCGAAGCGAGCGCGACGGGCGACGACGGCCGGCCGCTCAAACGCCGCCCCAGCCCGACCTTGGTGCGCAGCGCCCCGCCCCGGCATCGCGACGTCGACAAAGCCATCGGGTGCATCGCCGTGTTCGGGGTTATCGGTATCGCTTGGCACGTGCTATGGGTCGTCGCGGTCATCTTTCTAGGCGTCGCGATCATGGACGCGGCCTGGAACAAGAACGCGTTGCCGAAGCTGCGCGCCGTTTGGGAGGACTCCTACATGTGCGAGCAGTGCGGTTTCATCGGACCGATGACGCCTGTCGCCGCGGAGGTTGCGAGCCCGTAAGCCGCTAGCGCGGGCCGTCGCCTATTTCGAGATTCGGCGACACGCGCCAGCCGTGGTCGGCGTCCGCCTCGGCTGCGCCTTGATCGCGCAGCAGCTTCAACTCCCACTCGACCGCGACGATATCGGGCCATGCGGAATCGCCCGTGATATCGGCGGCGGTGTACCACTCGCCGTTGCGCATCCTATCGAGAACGAGGTCGCGCACGCGCGCGTTCGACCGGGGGTCGAATCGGATGGTCGGCACGTCTGCTCCCTTCGACGGCGATTCCGTCAGTTTCTTCCGCAGCGCATCCTCCGCCCTTGCCAATCTAGGCCGAGCGAGGTACGGTTGACGTCGATGGCGTCTCCCGAGGACATCCTCCCGATCGGCACCTTCACGCACAGCGTCTTCCTCGACGTGCGTGAACTCAAGCCGTCGAACCGCTCGCTCGACGATGCGGTGTACCGCCCGAACGCGTTCGGCGCGGATTGGACGCTGGACCGCCGGCCCGAAGGCGAAGCCCGCCGCACGGTCGCCGTATGGAAACAGGGCGACGACGTCGCGCTGACCCGGCGCGACGGCAAGACCGAGGTCGGCGGACGTCAGACCATCCGTCGCGATCGGCAGGGCGTCGCGGTCGCCGCGAAGCTGGTGGCTTGGATCTGGGACGGCGGCGAGCTCTAACCGAAGAGCGGCACAGCCCGCGGAGGAGTTTGCCTTGCGCGGCGAAAGCGCTGCGAGTGCAAAGCGACGACCTCCACTCATTGTCCGACGACGAGTTGCAGCGTCAACTCGATTCGGCGCGAGCACGAGTAGAGTTGATGCGAACGCAGCTCGAGGACATTCGTGACGAGGGCCGGGAAAGCTCGCCGGTCTACGAACGCATCGAGCAGCGACGCAAAGCACTCGAGGCGCAAGCCCAGCGGCTGGAAGCGGAAACGCAGCAGCGCGCCTCGTCATGAGCCCGGCCGCCGCGGAAAAGGCTCCACGGAAAGACCGGACCAACGCGGGCGCGCTGCGCCGTGCAACGCCGCGAAGCGGCGAGTCGCTAGTGGTGGTCGGGAAGAGGATGGGCGAAGTAGTCGAGGATTTGCTGCGTCACGCGCTCGACGTCCGCGGCTTGCGGCGGCTTGCCGTCGTCGCGGACGTGCTCCCGCTTACCGGCGATCCCGATCCGTACGGTCAGCGTAAGCGATTCGAGGACCGCTCGGATGTCGTCGTGCTCGCGCAACGTCCACTTCGAGACCGTCCCCATGCTGAGGTAATCGATCATGTCGCTGCGGCGCGCGTTCACCCCATCGACGATGCGGCGAAAGGCTTCCATGTTGGTCAGGCCGGGTTCGGCTACGGCTGTGCGCGGTTCGGTAGCTGTCATGTCCCGGATATACGCCGCCGGGCCGATCTTCCCCTCCCCTAGAGGGGAAGGGCTAAAAGGCCGAGCTTCCGAGCATGCGGGTGACCGCTTCCGGACTGTCCCGCGCGGCGCCGCATGCGGCACGGCGCCGCCGGCGGTGCTAGACTTCAGGGGCATGGAATACGAAGCGACGTTCGCCGGGGCGGGGCGCCCGCCGCGGCTCACGGTCACGGAACGCGAGGCGCGGCGCCTGCTGACCTGGGTCGATCGGCACCGGACCGGAAAGCTGCGCCTCGGCGAGGGTACGCTCACGGTTACCGGTACGGTCGACGGCAATTCGGTCCTCGCCCGGCTGACGAACCCCGATCAGTTCGTGGCGCTCGATCCGCCGCTCGGCTAGCAAGCCGGAGTGTTCGCGCGAACCGCATCACTGTGTGAACGGAGACTTCCATGAGCGTAAGGGACATCGCCGGGGTGCTGATCGTGGTGTGGGGCGCGATTGCGGTGGTCATCGTCGTCTTGGTGAAGCGGCAGTTCGCCAAATGGGATCGCGAAAGCGGCGATGCGAACCGCCGCGACCCGGATCGCGGCGGGCGGCGTTAGGTAGCTGCGGCCGGGTAGAGCGCATCGCATTTCGCCGCGAAGACGACGTCGCTTTCGGTGAGGCCACCGATTTTGTGCGTCCAGATCTCGACGCCCATTTTGCCCCATGCGACGTGCAAGTCCGGGTGGTGCTGCTGCTCTTCGGCCATGTCTCCGACGCGGTCCGCAAAGGTCATGGCGTCCTTGAAATTCCCGAATCGGTATTCGCGCGTCAGCTTCGTGACCGACCCGCGGCGTTCGTCGGCGACATCGAGCACGCTCCACCCTCCGTCGATCTCCGCAACCAGCGGAGCGAGCTGCGCGCGGGTCAGAGGCGGCACATCCCCTTTGCACGGGATGCATTGTCGTTCGGCCAGGCTTCCCACCTCCGGAGGTTCGCTGCTCGCCGGTGGCATTTCCCCTGCCCAGGAAGGCCTCCGCCGGACGACGCGCGCACCCTTGTCGCCGGGATGCCGTTACCGCTGGACGTCACACCGGCTCGTGAAAGCAAAAAGACACTGCGGCCGGAAAGAGACCCGATGCAACCACCCCAAGGCTACTGCGTGAACTGCAAAACGAAACGTGAGATAAGCGAGCCCAAACAGATCGAACGCGCCGGCGGGCCGGCGATCGAGGGCAATTGCTCGGTTTGCGGCAGCAAGATCTTCGTTCTCGGTGCCGGCACGACGATTCGGGCGAACGGCACGACGCCGGAATAGTGAATTTGGCCGGCAGTCGCCGGTGCGGTCGGCGGCTACGCGCCGCCCGAAATCGACCTCACGTGGTCGAACGCGGCCTGGACCGCCGCTTTGAGTTGCGCTCGGTGCGTCTCAGGCGAAACGCCGGCATCGGGCGGCGTCTGCCCGTTCTCTTCAACGATCGATGCTAAGTCGTCGAGGTCTCGAGGCGTGATCGCGCCCATCATGACGAGCGGGATCGCGACCGATATTCCCTCGCGCGCCGCGACGCCGCCGGGTGGATCCGCCGTCACCAGCCAATCGGTGGCCGCACGCAGGGCTTCCTTCGATTCGAACTCGGTCATCGGCATGGTCGATCCCCTTTGAGCATCGGATGATTCAGGTCGGCGCCGGCTCAGCAGGTTCGTCGGCCGGCGCGGGCACGTACTGCACAATCATCGGAAAGGACGCAAGCACGTCGTCGCGATTCGCGATGAAGGTGATGAAGTAGCGGCCGGGATGCGGCCAGGCAAGCCCCTGGAACGCGACCACGCTGCGCGAAACCTGCCTGTTCGCCGTGAAGGTCAGATCCTTCAACTGCGTCTGGGCGATGACTTCTCCGTCTTCGTGCGCGACGATGACGCGACAGTTCACCAACGTCAGTTCGGCTCGGCTCAAGAAGCAGAAGACGGCTAACCAGCGACCCGTGACCGCCGGGAAATCCGGCGCTCCGATGCCGTCCATGATGTTGTGAAACGAAACCGGGCCACCGGGATCGCTGGTGACCTTTTCGCAGGCGAAGGCCATGAGGACGCTCGGTCGCGCCGCATCCAAGTCCCGTGCCGCATCAGAGGAGCTCACGTGCAGAACGTACGGGTCCGACTGCTGCAAGCCCTCGTCGATGCGTGTCTGCAGCGGAGCGTAGGATTTCGTTCGGCGGTCCGGAAGCGCGGGCCGCATGGAGGAACGCCCGCCAGCCGCCCGTCCAACCACCGCGACGCTCACTCCCGGCGCCGCCGATGCGCTCGAAGAGATCAACCTTTTGCTCAGGGAGATCGGATATCGCGTGAAGACGGCGGCTCTGGTCGAAGCGGCACTGCTGGAGCTCAAGGATCTGATGTCGGAACCGGGCAAGGCCGTCGACATCGTTCGGCGCCGCGTCCCGCCGCACTCGGTCGTCTTTCCGCCGTGATGAGATCGGCTCGACACCGCCGCTGAAGGCTTCCGGCGACACATGCGGGAGGCGGCCGTCATTCGGTCGGCGCGCGTTGGGCCAACTCGGCCAGCGTGTCGGCGCAGGCCAGGAAGATCACGATGCGCGGGTACTTGCGCATCATGTAGTCCTTCAAGATCGTTGCGTCACGCCGCCCGTCCTCTTCCATTACGCCGCGCGCTTCCGCTTGAAATTCGTCGAGCAGCGGCAACAACTTGCGCGCGATTTCGCCGAGACGTGTGTCAGCCATCGTTCATCTCCAATGTCGCAGCCGGTCGACGCGCCGGTTTCCATCGCCGGCCGCGAAGTCCCGCAGAAAGAGTTGCATGAAGCGCTTCAGCGATGACGAGATCGTGGGACGCTTCGTCCCGCGCGGACTGAGCCCGGCGATCGCCGCGGGCGAGCAGATTCAATGCGCTCGCTTACGTTGCGCCCGTGGCGGCGTAGCGCCCGGAGCGCGCGCACACCGCTGGGCGCCGCGGCAAGCGCAGGGCCCGGTCATCGAGTTGTGCCCGCGCTGTCATCTCGAGCTCGTGACGATCCTCTCCGGAGGATGAGCGAGCGCGCGGTCGTTCCGTTGCTACCATTTGAGCGGGGCCGTGACGAGCGCCAAAAGAAACGATCCGATGGCGGTGAGGGCCAGCCAAAGGCGTGCGCCGGCCCATCGCTCCCGGATACCGCACAGGAACGTCGCGATGCATGCGAAGGCAAACAAAAAGGTGAAAAACGTGGCCATGCGACCAAAGTCTACCCCGGTCCGCCCGCATTGCCAAGGCCGAGACGAGCGGCAAGGCTTAAAGCGAACGCCCGTGGTAGGTCGTCCACCGCATGGATCGTAGCGATAGCCAGGACGACGCGTACCCGGCCGAAACCAACGGTGTCCTCACCGCGGAAGGCTTGCGGCAAGCGTGCGATCATGTCTGGCGCGATTCGAACTCAACAACGATGCTCGGCGCCGACGTCCTGAACTCGGAACCGGTCTCCTACGACGACAAGTCGGCTCTGGCGGCGTTGCGCCGGCACATCTCGGCCGCGGGGGCGGGCGCGTTCACCCAAGACGTCTTGCCGAATCTGCGGTTCGGGCGCGTTCGGAGCTGAACCCGCGGACCGTGCTCGAGAGGTACACAGCTGCATGAATCCGGTGCCACCCGGCCCCTCGTCAGGCGAACGATCCGCCGAGCAACAAGACAAAGCCGACGCCGCCGGCAGCACGATGATCTGCGCCAAGTGCGGTGAGGAAGCCGAGCCCGTGCACCTGGGCTGCCGGCTCTGCCTGGAATGCTGCGACTGCCGGCCGGCCGGCACGTAAACGTTTCTCACCGGCGCGGCGTCACTTACCCGAAGCGCAGCAGCGAGTTGACTTCCGGGTACCCGCCGTCGTCGGCGAGGTCGAAATGCATCATGGCGCCGTTTCTTTCCGCGTCCTTGGCGCGCGTGTCGAGGTCGCATGCTCCCCAGCGAAGTCCCTGATCGCACAGGGCCGTCACGATCTCGCTGCGCAGATGCAAGAATCCGCGCGCCGGGTTGCAGGTGGGCGCCGGACCGAAGAGCGGTTCGGCGACCACCATCGGGATCCGGACGTGCTCGTAGTCGCGCAAGATCCGTAGATACTGCGCGCGGGCGTCGTACGGCCAATCCGAGCGACTCGCCTTGAACTCGGGCGAACGAAGTACGCCGTCGAGTTGCGCGAGCGCCCGATCGAGGTCGAGCCGTTCCCCTTCCGGGATGACCGCCAACAGTTCGTCGTCCGAGACCGCGTCGGCGTCTTCGATCGCGATCCGCGACACTTCGCTCGGCTCCGCGTCGACCGCGAACCGCAAGTAGCGCTCGAGCGCATCGGAGACGGTCTTGAACCTCGTCCAGACCGAAAGCGTCGGCTCGTCGGGCTGGCGACGACGCAAGTCCGCCGCCGCAGCCGGCGACGCGGTGAATTGCAGCGCGCGGTCGTAGACGGCGACCGCCGGTCCGGCGCTGGTTTCGATGTACGGATTCGCCGCCGCGTCGATGTCGATCGCCGAGCCTGCCGAGTGGTGACCCGCGTTCGCCCGCCAGCACTCGTGCGATCCGGCGATTGCGCACCACTGCGAGAACGAAGCGTTGCCGGCGCCGGTTATCGGGTCGATTCGCCGATCCGGCGCCAGCCCGTCGAAAACGGCGCGGATGGCGGCTTCGGCTGACTGCAGCCGTTCGCGCATCTCGGGGTTCACGCCGTGCGTGGAGCCGAATCCGCAGGCTTGATCCAAGAACGTCGTGGCAATGAGAAACGAAGGCATATCCTACTCCGGCGCGGCGATTGCATGTGACGAGCGCACCGGCGAGGCTTCGTCAGCCGGCTTCGCGGACTCTTTTCAGGTGCACAGGCTTGGCAAGCAGGACTCGTCTAAGGTAAGCTTGCGGCCTCGACCGCCCGCCGAAACCGGTAGTTGAATCGACGTCACGTTGAAGGAGCTCGTTGGTGCAGACTCAAGAGAAGCCGTCCCTGTACGAGCGCTTAGGCGGTGCGTACAAGATTGCTATTCTGGTCGACGACTTCATCGACCGGATCTTGGCCGATGCGAGACTCGAGGCCAACCCGCGCGTCAAAGAGGCGAACGACCGCATCTCCAAAGCGGGTTTCAAGTACCTCGTCACCGAGATGACATGCTGGGCGACGGGCGGGCCTCAGACGTACACCGGTCGTTCGATGGGCGAATCCCACCGGCATCTCATGATTACGGATGCCGAGTGGGAGTGGTTCATGGATGACTTTCGCCTGACGCTCGCCGCCTGCAAAGTGCGCGAGCGAGAGCAGCAAGAGCTGATCGCGATTCTCGAAGGCTCAAAGGCCGCGATCGTCGCGCCCTAGTGTGCGTTCGGCCTGCGCCCGAGCCGCACTCGCGTTCGGCCTGCGGCCGAGCCGGCTGTCGCCGGCCGGAGGACTTCCGGCCGGCGCCTCAGCGCGAGGAGGGGATGGTCATCCCTTTCCGCACGTGGCGTAATGCTCCAAGGCCTTGCCGATGAGCTCCCAGTCGGCCGACGTCAGTTCGGCCCCTCGTTCGACCGAGGCGGGAGCCTCGGACATGAGCGCCTCCGCAAACGCCGGCGGCTTATCACTCGGCGGCCGGCCGGCTTCGTCTTCTTTAGAAGGATCGATCCGGTTGGCGTTGATTCGCAGCGCAAGCGCCGCCGCGGTGTCGCGGTCACTCGTTGGCGTCATCGTAATTCTCTCCGATCAGGGGTGGACGGTGGCGCGCCGTACGTCTCGGCGGCTCCAAACGGGGTGCCGAGCGAGCGTGTCCTGTTCCGGGTGTGCGGTGAGAGCGGTTTAGAAGCGACGCGGTGAAGAGGAATGGGCCTGCCCCAGCGGTATTCTCGAGTTGGACCCCGGCCCCAGGGGGGTCGTTACCCGGCCAGAACGTATCTCACGCTGGATTCAAAAAAGACCCCTTGTCGCCAGTTCTGATTTTCGGAGGGCACATGCGCAGGAAGATGGGACTTACGGCTGTGATCGGCGCTGTGATCGGCGCCGGAATCGGTGCGTATCTCGGGAACGTGGTCGTCGGCTTCATCTACGGCGTCTTGGCGGGCGTCCTGGTGGGCGCGATACTCGACCGGCGGGTGATCTATCTGCGGCGCAAGGGCGGTTAGACCTCCGAGAACCCTTCGAACCGCTGCCCCCGGCCGCGTCGTCGACGATGCGGTCTGTTTCGCGCTTCTGCGGCGCGCCGCGATCCGATTGAGTCCGGTCGCGATCGCACGTAACCGTGACGTAACCACCGCATAACCGTGACGTAACCGCCTTTTGCGTACATCGATCAGCCCGCTCGACGTGCGACTACGAAGATTGACAAAAGTTCTTTCGCGTTGCTGCGCGAGGAGCGACAGTCTTCCCAGCACAATGCGGGTTCGGCAAAGGGAGTCGTGCCGTCGGCGCTAATAAGGCGCCGATACGCGGGAGATGAATTTGGCGCAGCGGATCGCACCCCAACCCGAAGAAGTTCGTTTCAAGGGTCTCGGCCCGGGCTTCTGGCCGGTGACCCTCGCGCTGACGGCGCTCAGCATCGCCAACGCGTGGTACTTCCTCTACGGCTCGATCGACTGGATCATGCCGGGCGCCTCGCACCCGGTAACCGATCGCGCCTCCGACATCGACGGGCTGTTCAAGTTCATGGCCGTGTTCGGAAACGCGATCATGTTCTTCGTCGCCGGCTATGTGATTTATTTCGCCGTCGCCTTCCGGGCGCGGTCGACCGATACGCCGAGCACCGTGGGAATTCAGGTTCACGACTCGCCCAAGCTCGAGCTGTGGTGGACCGTGCTCCCGACGCTGCTGCTGATCGTCCTCACCGCGCTCAGCATCAACGTCTGGTACAAGATCCAGTTCGGCACGTCGGCTCCGGGGCTCACCGCCGAGGTCATCGGCCACCAGTTCTATTTCGAGTACCGCTACCCGGGGCTCAAGACGTCCATCTTCTCGAAGACGGAGCCGATGCATCTGCCGGTCGGAGTGCCGGTGCGGATCCTGATCACCTCGGCCGACGTGATCCATCAGTTCTGGGTGCCCGAGATCCGGCTCAAGCAAGCCGCCGTGCCGGGACTCATTCAGAACCTCAACTTCACCCCGCTGCGCGCCGGAACGTACGACATCGCATGCTCGGAGTTTTGCGGTCCCGACCACAGCCTGATGCAGGGTAAGCTCATCATCGAGCCGGTCGCCGCGTTCAACAAGTGGCTCGCCGCTGAGAAGACCGCCAAACCTACCGGCGGCGCGGTCGCTCTTACCGGCGGGACCGCCGACGCGGGCAAGGCACTGTTCTCACAAAAGTGCTCCGCTTGCCACAACAACCCGCCGACGCCGTTCGACCAGAAGCTGGTCGGCCCAGGCTTGCTGCACATCACCGACGACCCGGCGCATCCGACGCTGGTCACCGGCAAACCCCCGACGCCGGAGAACATCGCCGCAATTCTGCAGAACGGCTTCACCGGGCCGATCGGCACGATGCCCAACAGTCAAGCCAACGGCCTCTCCGACAAAGACATCGCCAACCTTGTCGCCTACCTCACCAGCCTCAAATAGCCCCGCCGCCCGCTAAGAGAGATCGCGCTTATGCACGGAACGAGTACGACGCACGTAGCCCATGAAGTTCACGACCACATCCATCCGCCGCCGGAAGGGTTCGTTCGTAAGTACGTCTTTTCGCTCGACCACAAGGTGATCGGATTCCAGTACTTCTTCACTGGTCTGTTCATCATGTTCATCGCGGGCTCGTTCGCGGAACTCGTGCGCCTCCAGCTGACCAAGCCCGAAGGCGCGATCATGAGTCACACCAACTACAACGTGATGTTCACGATGCACGGCACCGCGATGGTGTGGCTGGTGCTGATCCCGCTGGTGACCGGCGCGATCGGCAACTTCGTGATGCCGCTGCAGATCGGAGCGCGCGACGTCGCTTTCCCCTGGCTCAACATGGCGAGCTTTTGGATCCTGCCGATCGCGGCCTTGATCCTGTTCAGCTCGCTGCTGTTCGGCGGACCGCATGCCGGCTGGACCGAATATCCGCCGATCTCGCTGGCCGATGGAACAGCCGGTGCGCTCTGGTGCATGGCGATCTTCGTCATCGGAATCAGTTCGACGATGACCGGGCTCAACTTCATGGTCACCATCATGAAGATGCGCGCCCCGGGGATGACCTGGACGCGCATGCCGCTGTTCACCTGGGCCACCTTCGCGACCGCGCTGATGAACATGATCGCGACCGTGGCGCTTTCGGCCGCGGTGGGCGCGCTCTTCCTCGAGCACGTCTTCAACGTTCCGTTCTACGACGCGACCCGTGGCGGAAGCGCGGTGCTCTACGAGCACATGTTCTGGTTCTACTCGCATCCCGCGGTGTACATCTTCATCCTGCCGGCGTTCGGCGTCGTTTCCGAAGTGCTGCCGGTGTTCGCGCGCAAACCGATCTTCGGATACAAGATGATCGCGTTCTCGTCGATGGCGATCTCGATCTTGGCCTTCACCGTCTGGGCGCACCACATGTTCCCGAGCGGCCTCGCTCCCTGGCTGCAGCTGCCGTTCATGATCCTGACCTACGCGATCGGTATCCCGACGGGGATCAAGGTCTTCTCGTGGATGGCGACCCTTTGGGGCGGCCGGATCCACTTCACGACCGCGATGATGTACGCGCTCGGCTTTTTGATCACGTTCACGTTCGGCGGGATCACCGGAGTCTTCTTGGCGTCGGTGCCGGTCGATCTGCACATGCACGGCACGTATTTCGTCGTCGGGCACTTCCACTACGTGGTCGCCGGCGGCGCGGTGATGGGTTTCTTGGCCGCCATTCCGTACTGGTACCCGAAGGCGACCGGCCGGCTGATGAGCGAACGGCTCGGGTTGACCAGTTTCTGGCTGTTCTTCATCGGTCTCAACGGAACGTTCTTGCCGATGCACTGGCTCGGTCTCGAAGGGATGCCGCGCCGCTACGCGTCTTACGTGGTCTTCGCCAAGGCGAACCCCGACGCGGTGTTCTGGAACCAGTTCGAAACGTTCTTCTCGTTCTTCATGATGGCGTCCGTGGGGCTGCTGGCGTTCAACGTGATCTGGAGCATCAAGCACGGAAAGATCGCCGGTATCAACCCGTGGGGCGCGCGGACGCTCGAGTGGACGATCAGCTCGCCGCCGCCGTATTACAACTTCAAGAAGCTTCCGCTCGTGTCGGGTCCGCCGTACGACTTCGATCGCCCCTTACCGTACACGAATACCGACAACGAGCTCGAACCGTACCCCGAGTTCGGCCAGGTAACCATGCCGCATCCTGCGGGCGCGGGAGCGTAGCGGATGGCTACGGCGGTCCAACACTTGAGCGGGGGGCACGAGGCCGTCGCGGCGCGCTACCGCGACGTCGATGCCGTCTACGGTGAGACCCGCGATCTCAGGCTGCTGGGGTTCCTGTTCTTCCTCATCAGCGACTGCGTGCTGTTCTCGGCGTTCATCTTCGCGTACGTGTATCTGCGCGTTTCGGCACCGACGTGGCCGCCCATCGTCGACGGCCATCAGTTACCATGGTTCGACACGAGCTTCGCCGCGATGAACTCGATCGTGCTGTTCGGCTCCGGGGTGACGATGCACTTCGCGCTCGAGAACTGGAAGCACCTCAACAAGGCGAGGTTCAACGGATGGCTGATCGCCACCATCGTGCTGGGTATCGGCTTCCTGCTCGGTCAGGCGCACGAATACTCGGTGGTCGGGATCAGCTGGGCCGGCAGCACGATGGGTGCGTCGTTCTTCACGCTGACCGGCATGCACGGGTTCCACGTTTTCATCGGCGTCTGCTACTTGATCATTTTGGGCATCCAGGCCAATCGCGGAGTGTACACCGGCAACAAGTACTTCGGACTGACGGCGGGTACGCTCTACTGGCACTTCGTCGACGTGATCTGGGTCGCGCTGTTCTCCCTCTTCTACCTATGGTGAATCATGTCTGAAGTCTTCATCGAGAGAGGGGCGGCGCTGTTGGGCGCAATCCTCGTCGGCATCACGGCGGTCGTTCAACTCAAGAACGATTGGGCGGCACGCGGCATGGATGCCGGCGTCACGAAGCTCTTGCTCGGCTTGATGGCCGTCGGTTGCGTTTTGGCGCTGTTGGCCGCGGTCAACGTTCTAGGAGTACGCGCATGAGCCACGATATCCACGGTGATCCGCATGGCCAAGTCTCCCCGGAGGCGCTCGGAACGGGCACGATCACGATGGGCGTCAAGCTGCTGGTAGCCTTGGGCGTCTGCGCCTCGATCATGCAGGGCTTGTTCGTGGGCCTGTCGTCCGGCTACGGTCGCGTTTGGCCCTCCGAGAACTCGGCGAAGGTTGACCTGCCCCCGTCGAACTTCTAGCCGGCCGTCCGTTCGCGCACGTTGCGTAAACGCGCTAGTCTGTAACGGACGTCGAGGTCGGCGTCGTCGCCGCCGCTTGGCGCACGTCGTCGCGCGCGATGCCGACGCCGAACGGCGCGATCTCGGCCGGCAGGACGCCGGTCGGCCGGCCGTCGATCTTGTGGATGCCGCCATGGCGACTGAACTCGACCAGCACCGGCCACAGGTCGCGCTGGCCGATCGCGGGCGGCCACACGCGCAACGGCCATTCGCCCAGCGTCTGCCGGTCGGCGCTCAGCACGGCGACGAAGTAGGCGGGTTGGTGCTCCCGGTGCGTCTCGCGGTACTGGATGTAACCGTCGACGGTATAGATCGGCGCGAACGTCTCGATGACCGCGTGCGCCGACGGAACGATCAACGCGATCGCGTAGGCCAAGAAAACCAGCGAGGCGCCGGCGAAGATCGGCGCGAGGAGCAGGGCCATATCGTGCTGCCGAAAGGCCAGCCCGATCGGCAAGAGCGCGAAGAAGACCGCGACGACGAGCGGCTCGATCGCGATGGACAAGCGTCCCACGAACCCGCGCAGCACGACGCGCCGCTCAGCGCGCGTCCACGGTCGCCGGGCGACTTCCGAACTCTGCCAATCCTGCCGACTGCGGCGCATAGCGGTTCTCCCTCCGGCGGTCCCGGCGGTAGTTCGACGCACAGCCGCGAAACCTCTATCTTTGGGACACTCGCGAGGTCGCCGTGGTTGCTGCGACGGGCTCGCTTGCCGGTAAAGAAAATGAACCAACGCTTTGCTCGATTCTCGCTGTGCACGCTGCTCCTCGCGGCGATGCTTTGGCCGTGCGCCGCCGCGGCGCATATGGAACGCGTCACCGGGGTCGTGCTCAGCCTCGTGGCCGGCGACAAAGCTGTCGTCCGCTGCGACGGCGTCGGCTCGAAGCCCAGCCAGACGACGCTCTTTCGCCTCTCACCCAAAGTGGCGGGCGCGTCACTCCATGCCGGCGATCGCATCATCGCGCTGGTCGACGAAGATACCGACAAGCTGCTGCTCGACAACGTTCGCGTCGTCCGGCCGGCCGCAGCCGCCATTCCCAGCGTCGTGCGCGAGGTCCATCCGCTCGCCATCGGCGACCGCATGCCGTCGACCCGTTTCGTCGACCAGCTCGGTCGCGGTTTCGACTTCGCGGATTTCCGCGGTAAGTCGGTCGTCCTCGCGTTCATCTATACGCGCTGCCGCGATCCCAAAGAGTGTCCGGCGATCTCGGGCAACTTCCGCGAGCTTCAGCAGCGATTCGCGAATGGTCCCTACCACCTCGTCGAGATGACGCTCGATCCGGACCACGATCAGCCGCGCGTCCTCGCGCGCTACGGCGCGCTGTTCGGCGCCGACGCCAAGCGCTGGACGCTCGGCACCGGCAATCCCGACACCGTCCTGAACTTCGATGCGCGCTTCGGCATCGACCCCTTTGCCGATCCTCGGCTAGGCCTCATCCACACCGAACGTACGGTGCTCATCGACCCCACCGGCAAGATCGTCGACTTCATCGATCAAGCCGGCTGGAGTCCGGCCGACGTCAGCGCGCGGCTGCAGGCGGGATCGGGGATCACCAATCCCCTCGAGCGGCTCGATTTCGAGCTGTCGAAGGCGGCCACCGCCGTTTGCGGCAACCGCGTCGCGGGGTTCTCCGGACTCGAAGATCTCGGGATCGTGGTGCTGATCTTCGCGGCGGGCGCGTGGGCGCTGAGCCGGCTCGCCCGCAAGATCTTCGCCCAGCCGAATTAACCAGGAACGGTGGTGTGCGCGCGTGCGCGGGCGTGGGACGGGGCGGGCCCGGCTTCGAGCGACGCGAGCACGGTCGCGATCACGAAGGTGAGGAACGTCGCGATCGCATTCGCCGCGTGCGCTTCGCGCAGCGCGGTCGGCAGCAGCCACACGACGTTGAGCACGCCGAGCGTGATCTGTAGCGCGACGAGGGCCAGCGCGATGCGCAACGCCCACGTCGCCCGGCGCGCCGAGCTTGGCAGCATGAAAGCGGCCCCGGCCGCGCAGACGAAGAGCGCGACGGCGAGCAGGCGATGCGTCATCTGGAGCGCTTGGGGGACGGTTTGACCGAGGACCGTCGGGCCGCAGCCCGGGACGCTCGGACACGCGAGCCCGGCGCCGCTCGAGCTGACGTACGCTCCGGCGCACATCGTTGCGAACGCCCAACCGGTCGCGATCCAGAGCGGCGCCATCCCGCGCCCGCTGAAGCCCAGCCCGGGCCGGCGCGAGTCGTAGGCGAACGCTACGACGACGAGTGACGTGAGAATGGCGAGCAGCAGCATCGCGGTACCCCAGTGGAACATCACCGAGAGCGGGCTGTTCGCGAGAAAGATCGTCGCGCCGCCCAGGAGCACTTGCAGCACGAAAACCGCGACCAACGCGGCGAGCATCGCGCCCAAGGCGGGAATCGCGGAGCGCAGCCGCAACCCGGTGACGACGACGGCCGCCACGACGAAGGTTTCCACGAACGCAAGCAGGCGGTGCATCCACTCCAGCACCACGCCGCCGTGCAGCACCGGCACCACCGCGCCGCGGCAGAGCGGCCAGTCCGGGCAAGTCATCCCGGCGCTGTTGATGCGCGTCCAGCTCCCCAGCATCGCGAGGCCGAAAGCGACGATCACCCCGGCGACGACGAGCGCGCGAAACGTTCTCATCCGGGTTCCTCATCGAACGACGCAGCCGGCCGCGCGAGCGCATCCAATTCCAACCCCGGGTTCTCCGCTTCCATCTTCTCGTACGCTTCGATGATCATCCGTTTCCGCAGCGCTTCGACCTGTGCGCCCGACAACGTACGGCGGCCGGTCTCGGGGTGGGCGACCTCGTACTCGTCGCACACGTCACACTGCGCCACCGTTTCGCCCATGCGCGACTCGAGTACCGAAAAACAATCACAAGGCGGTAGCGTGATTTCGCGCTCCATCGCCTAGAGAGCCTTCAAGATCTCTTCGGGGTGGCCCATCACCGTGACTTTGGGCCAGGCGAGAACGAGCTTTCCGCTCGGATCGAAGACGAATGTCGAGCGCTGTATGGCGTTCTTACCGTACACATTTTCATCGACGATGACGCCGAACGCGTCGCACAACCGCGACTCGACGTCCGACAAGAGCCGAAACGGGATCAGATACTTTTCCTTGAACAGACGATGCGACTCGACGGAGTCGCGGCTGACGCCGACGATCTCCGTACCTTTGCGCTGGAAGTTTTCGTACTCGTCGCGAAACTGCGTGGCCTCTTTGGTGCAGCCCCAGGTGTCGTCCTTCGGATAAAAGTACAGAACGAGCTGCGAGCCGAGCAGGTCGTGGGTCGAAACCTCCGCTCCCGTATCGTCGCGAACGGTCAATAAGGGCATCGTGGCGCCGACTTCGAGCATACCGTGTCGTCCTCTATGGTAGGGAGCGGGAAAAGCGGTTTACCGCAACGTGCTACTGCTGCGCTATGAAGCTTTCCCCTCGATCACGTTGGCGATCGCCAAGGCGGTTGCCGGGGCCAGCAGGATGGAGTTGCGATAGTGCCCGGCAGCCACGTAGTAACCTGCCAGCTCGGTTGCCCCGATGAACGGTCGGCCGTTGGGCGTTCGCGGCCGGAGCCCGGCCCAGACGTCGTCGATGGCGAGGCCGGCGAGGGCAGGCAGCGCATGCACAGCCGCAGCGCGCAGGCGTTGCGTCGCCGCCGAATCGACCCTTACGTCAAAGCCGGTCTCCTCGGTGGTCTCGCCGATCAACAAGCTTCCGTCGAGACGCGGAATGAGATATGCTCCCGGGACATTGAGGGCGCGTACGACGAGACGTTCCGGCATCGCCAAGCTGACCAACTGACCCTTCACCGGAACGATCGGGATCCGAACGTACGCCGGTACCCCGCGCAGTTCGCCGGCCCATGCGCCGGCGGCGTTGACGACCGCCTCCGCGGCAACGAACTTTTCACCGGCTCGGACGCCCAGAACCCGATCGTCGTCCGCCTCGAGCGCGACGCTGCCGGTTCGCTCCTCGAGTTGCACGCCCACGTCGACACAGGCCAGGCGCAGCGCGTGACCGAGTTGCCGGTTGTCGATTTGGCCCTCGTCCTCGACCAGCGACGCGCCGTACGTCGCGGGTCCGAGCGAGGGCTCGAGCCGGCGCACTTCGTCAGGGTCGAACCAATGCGCGTGGATGCCACGCGCGACCAGCGTTTCGGCCCGCTCGCGCAAACGGGTCATGGTCTCCTCGTCGTGCGCGACCTCGATGATTCCGTCGATGCGCAGGTACGGGTCGACGCCCGTTCGCTTGTGCAGTTCCTTGACGAAGACCTGATACGTCCCGAGAGCCGTCGCCAAGAATTCCTCTTGTTCGGCGTCGCCCTCGGAGTCGGTGAACGGCGCCAGCCTGCCGGCACCGGACCACGAGGACGAGGCTGCGGAATCGTTGGCCTCGACGACGCGCACGTCGGCACCGCGCTTCGCGAGCTCGTACGCGACGGTAAGTCCGATCAATCCTGCGCCGATGATGACGATCATGCTCGCCCGTTCGCGAAGCGAACGCGGCGTTCTTCTGGCGAATGCCGAACGGGTGCATCTCACGATCGGCGAGGCGTCGGCGCACGCTCGAGAGAACCCTTTGGCACGCGAGCAAGATAACTCTTCGGACCGGCGGAGGCGGCGTTGAGCGGTGAAGGTCGGACAGTGCACGATGCGACCCGAAGACGCGCCTCCCGGCATGTGGCAGTGGGGCGATCGTCCGTGACTCGTCGACGGCATCGAATTCGAAAGCGCCGTGCCGACGCGCTTCTTTCAGAGCGTCGACGTCCATCCGTCCGAATGGGGCCGGCTGAGCTGGCGCGTTCAGGTCAACAAGCTCGAATCCGATCGCGCGGTGTCGCCGGTGTTTCGGACGTTCTACCCGGGCGTCGAGTGGAAGCTGGATCGCCCCGACTATCGCTGGTTTCTTACCGCGTGGTTTCAATGGGAGGGTGCCGGCCCGGGATTCCGTGACGCCGGTTCGTTCGAACCGCCGCGGCTCGAGGCGGATACCGCGCTGTTTCGGTTCGCCTGGATGCCCAAGCCGAGACCCGCGGGTCTCGCCGGCGCGATCTCCGAGCCCGATCTCGAGTCGGCCGCTCTATCTGCGGTCGCGAGTCGATGCGCGCGACCGGCGCCGCATCGCCGCGGCGCTTCGCGCGGAGCACGCGGCGCCGGCGCCCGCGGATCCGGCGGTTATCGTGCTGGACGACCTTTTCGACCCGTAGCATGCAGCTCCAATGGAGGAAGTGCGCCCGCGACGCATGGTGTCCGTTCGAGACGGCCGTGCTGCCCGACGCCAACGCCTCCGGAATTCTGCTCGTGTGGTCAGGACCCGCCGAACACGTCGTCTTCATCGCGCAAGGCGGGATCGCCAAGAACTTGAAATGGGCGCGCCAATTCGGACCGATCGCGGCGCGCCGAAACCTGCTCGTCAGCTGGGCGACGATCCCGGACGACCGTCAGAACGGCGTCCGAAACTACCTCGTCCGGAAGCTGTCCCCGGTCTACGACGAGTCGCCGAACCCGGACGCTCCGATCGCCGTGAATCTCCCGTGGGAAGCCTTGTAGTGCCGTTTTTCCGCGTTCGGACGAAAGCGGCGGAGCGGCCGGCCGCGAGGTCAAGGAGGGGCGGCTCCGGTCATCTAACCTTGAGCCATTCAGCACGATGTTCGCTTTCCGCAAAGGGCTTTGGAGTCGAGAATGCCTCCTGAGAACGGCGCACTGAACATCAGACACGGCGATGCCGCGCCCTACTTCGTCGCGCCAACTCCGCTAGGACGGTGCGGTTCTTGCTTCTCCTGAGAAGCGGGGAAGTCGACGTCGAGGAAGCGACCGTCGTACGCGCGGACGACGAAACTCGCGCCTGGGCCATCGACGACGTCCTCGATGCCGCCTTGACGACGACCGGTGCCGAGATCGCCGAGATCTTCTTGCGCGTGAAGGGCGAATCGGGCATTTCGCTGGCGGGATTTCGCGGGCCGTTCCCCGAGGCGTTCAATCAAGTCACGCACTTCGAAGAGGGCGAGGGCTATCCGGGTCTGGTGGTCCGGCAAGGGCGGCCGCTGCGCGCGACCGACGTGCTGCATGACGCGCGCTTCCTGCGTTCGCAGGTGAAGGATCTCGGGTTTCGCTGTTTCCTGTGCGTACCGATACCGGGTCGCGACCGTGCGGTCGGCAGCCTGGGGGTTGCCTGCCGACGAGACTCCGACGCCCTGCTGTCGCATTGCGTGACGCTCTCTCGAGCCGCCGAGCGCCTGGCCTTGATTCTCGAACGGGAAGACGGTGCCGATCTCTCCATGAACCCCCTGCGGGTGGCCGGCGGCATTCCCAACCCAGCGGACGGGCGGCTCGACCTGCGCGTTCTGGGCAGCTTTGCGGCGCGACGCGGCCGGACGGCCTTGAGCATCGATTCCTTCGCTCGTAAGCGCGCCGTAACGCTGCTCAAGATCCTGGTCACGAACTACGGCAAGATCGTCGTTCGCGACGAGCTCATCGAGCTGCTGTGGCCGTCCGACGTACCGAAAGACGCCGCCAAGCTCTTGAAGATCGCGGTGCACTACTTGCGCCGCGGCCTGGGCGAGGCGGAAAACGGCAAGACCGAAGTGTCGTTCATCTCGACCGAGCCGAACGGCTACGCCTTCAATGCAGCCTCTCTTCACCGGCTCGATGCTCTCGAGTTCGAGGCCACCGCCGAAGAGGGTCTGCGCTTCGAACGCCAGGGTCGCTGGCGCGAGGCCTTTGCCGCCTTGCAGGCCGCAGCCGACCTGTACGGCGGGGACTATCTGGAGGATGATCCCTACAGCGACTGGTGCCAGCGTCGCCGGCGCCAGCTGCGCGAGATGCTGTTCGAAGTGTTGCATACGACCGCCCGGCTGCTGCGAAGCGCCGGAGATTTCGAGGCGGCGATCCGATGTTACCGGCGCATTCTCGAGCTCGACCCATGCATGGAAGACGTGCATCGCGACCTCATGGACGTGCTCTGCCGCTGCGGAAAACGCACGCAGGCGCTGCGTCAGTTCGAGGAGTGCCGGCGGGCCCTCCGACAGGAGTTCGACGTCGCTCCCGAGATCGAAACGGAAGCGCTTTACCGTGGAATTTTGGGCCGGCTCACCGGCTGATCGCCTCGCCGCCGAACCGCCCGTGCCGGGGGCGATAATCGGCGGTGAACGCGGAACCCAAACGGAACCGGAGCGGGCTAGCCTTAGCCCATGGGACCGGCCGCGGTGGTGGTCTTGGCAGTCCAGCGCAGCGGCGCCGCCGCAGCGCCGTGTCGCTGCGCGATCACGCGCAGAGCGCACCCCGCGAGCGCTCCCTTAGAATGAAGATCGTGGTCGTCGGCGGGAGCGCTTCCAACGTCGGTAAGACGACGCTGGCGGCACGCCTCGTCCGAGAGCACGCCGCGAACGCGCCGACGGTCGCGATGAAAGTCAGCGTTCGCGAGAAGCCGTGCGAGACGACGCTCATCACGCTGCGTCCCGGCGAAGAAGTGGATCACCGGCGCGACTCCGGGACGCTGCTCGACGCGGGCGCGCGATGCGTCGTGTGGGTCACCGTGCAACGGCCGGCCGTTCGGACCGGATTGGCGCGCGGCCTCGCGGCGGCGCGCCGCTTGCGGCCGGCGACGATCGTGGTGGAATCGACGTCGGCCGGCATCGAACTGCGCCGCATCGACGACTCGTGGTTCGTCGCCGGTGAAGGCGAGTGGAAGCCCTGGGCGGATCGTCACCGCCGTCGGGCCGATCACGTCGTGCACTCCGACGACATCTTCGAGCTGGCCGTGACGCGATGATCGCTCGATTTCAAGGCGCCTATTCGGACGGACTGCCGCTACCCGATGAGGCGCTGGCGAGATTCTTCGATGCGTGGACGCCGGCGCCGAAGCAGATCGAAGACCGATTATCGGTTTACCGGGCAATCCCACGGTCGCGATGCTCGCGCTGATGGCGTTTGGCGCTCCGATCTTTGCCAAGCTGACGGGCGCATCGTCCGTTGCGCCATGGAGCTTCGGTATCGCCGCCGACTGGCTCGTCGGGAAGCCCGGCTGGGCCTCGTACGTTCCGGTTCAGGTCGATTCCGGCGGCAGCGTCCGCCCGGTTGAGCACTTTTGCTCGACCTACATATCGTCGCTCGTCGCGGCGGACGGCTACGTCCACGTCGGCGGCGATCGCCCGCGAATCGCTCCAGGTGAGACGGTTCGCATATTTCGGTTGCCGTGAGCAGGATATGGCATTGCAGCACCGACCTAATCCACACGGTATTGTCGGGGAAGGAGGCACGATGACAGGCGATCAGTCCTCAGGCCACTGCGGAAGACGACAATTGTTGCGAATCTCTCTCGGTCGTGTTCCGCTCGCGCCTTGGGTGGCAGCCGCGGCGTTCGCGCTGATCGCGGCGCACGCGAGCACGAGCGCGATGGCGCAAGGCGACGACGGCGCGACGATCTTCTCGTCGAAATGTTCCGCCTGTCACACGATCGGAAAAGGCAAGACGGTCGGTCCTGACCTCAAGGGGATCACGTCGAGCGAAGACCCCAGTTGGCTGGCCCGATGGATCGCGTCGCCGAGTGCGTTGATCAAGGCCGGCGACCCCAAGGCAACGCGGTTGGTCAAGCAATATCCGCTGCAAATGCCCGACTTGGGACTCTCGTCGACCGACATCACCGCGGTGCTGGCATACATCTCCGCCCAATCGGGCGGCGCGGCAGCCACCAAAGGGACGGCGGCCGCACCCGTCGCGGCGCTGCCGCCGGGCGATGCCGCGTCGGGCCGCGAGTACTTCGTCGGCGGTAAGCGTTTGAAGAACGGCGGCCCGCCCTGCATGTCGTGCCACAGCATCTCCGGGATCGGCGCGCTGGGCGGCGGCACGCTCGGCCCCGACCTCACCGACGCCTACCGCAAGTACGGCGGCGACGCCGGGCCTCGAGTCGTTCCTGGCCAGCGTGCCGACCCCGACCATGAGCGCGGTATGGACGAAAAATCCGTTGACGCCGCAAGAGATTGCCGACCTGGCCGCGTTCGTCAAGGAGGGCGCGATCGCCGAACGACCGCTCGACGCGATCGCAAAGCTGGCCGGGATAGCATTTCTCGCGCTTGTGATCCTCATCGCGATCGCCGCGTTCTACTGGCGTCGCCGGTTGCTCGGTGTTCGTATCCCGTTGGTCCGACGCGCCAACGAAACATTCAATCGTAAATACGCCCGGAGGTCATGACGGATGGGTTGGATTCAAGATCTCGTCGACCCGAAGTCCCGTCGGTGGGAAGAATTCTACCGTAATCGCTGGCAGCACGACCAGGTCGTGCGCAGCACGCACGGCGTCAACTGCACCGGCGGCTGCTCCTGGGCGGTATACGTGAAGGACGGCATCATCACGTGGGAGATGCAGCAGACCGACTATCCGCTGCTGGAGAAGGGGTTGCCGCCCTACGAGCCGCGGGGTTGCCAGCGCGGCATCTCGGCGTCGTGGTACGTCTACAGCCCGATCCGCGTCAAGTACCCGTACATTCGCGGACCGCTGCTCGATTTTTGGCGCAAGGCCAAGGCCGAGCATTCCAACCCGATCGAGGCGTACGGCTCGATCGTGCAGGACGAGCAGAAACGTAAGCGCTACCAGCGCGCCCGCGGCAAAGGCGGTTTCCGCCGCACCACCTGGGACGAAGTGCTCGAGCTGGTCGCGGCTGCGACGCTGTACACGGCCAAGAAGTGGGGCCCCGACCGCATCTTCGGTTTCGCGCCGATTCCGGCATTTTCGTTCACGTCGTGGGCGGGCGGCGGCCGCTTCTTGCAACTGCTGGGCGCCGTCACCCTGAGCTTCTACGACTGGTACGCCGACCTGCCGAACGCGTTTCCCGAAGTGTGGGGCGACCAGACCGACGTCTGCGAGAGCGCCGACTGGTACAATTCGACGTACATCGTCTCGATGGGCGCGAACCTCAACATGACCCGCACGCCCGACGTGCACTTCATCTCCGAAGCGCGCACCAACGGCTCGAAGTTCGTGGTGATCTCGCCCGACTTCTCGCAGGTCGCCAAGTACTCGGACATGTGGATTCCGGTCAAGGCCGGTCAGGACACGGCGCTTTGGATGGCCGTCAACCACGTCATCCTCAAGGAGTACCACGCCGACCGTAAGGTCCCGTACTTCGACAGTTACGTCAAGCAATACACCGACAGCCCGCTGCTGGTCGAGTTGACGGGCGCCGCCGGCGCCTACAAGCCCGGGCAGCTCTTGCGCGCCAACCGGATCGCCAAGTATGCCGACGCGGAGAACGGCGATTGGAAGATGCTGATGATGGATCAGCTGACCGACTCGCCGAAAATGCCCATGGGCAGCGTCGGCCACCGTTGGCAGACGAAAAAGGGCCAGTGGAACCTCAAGCTCGAGGACGCGACGGACGGGAGCCCGATCGATCCGGTGCTGAGCTTCCTCGAACAGCACGACGAAGTGCTCAACGTCGAATTCTACGAATTCGCGTCGCATCAGATGCTGTCACGCGGCGTGCCGGTTCGCTACGTCGACACTCCCAACGGGCGCGTGCCGGTGACCACCGTCTTCGATCTCCAAATGGCGCACTACGGCGTGAGCCGCGGCTTGCCGGGCGATTATCCGACCGAGCTACGACGATACCGGAGCCTACACGCCGGCCTGGCAGGAGCAGTACACCGGAATCGGCCGCGAGACCGTGACGCGCTTCGCGCGCGAGTTCGCCACCAATGCCGAATTCACCGAAGGCCGTTCGATGGTGATCGTCGGCGCCAGCGTCAACCACTGGTACAACAACGGCCTGCACTACCGCGGCCCGATCAACGCCATGCTCTTCACCGGCTGCTGCGGGCGCAACGGCGGCGGGATGAACCACTATGTCGGACAGGAGAAGCTGGCGCCGGCAGCGCCGTGGAACAGCATCGCGCTCGGGTTGGACTGGACCAAACCACCTCGCCGGCAGCAGTCGCCGGTGTGGCACTACGTCAACAGCGCGCAGTGGCACTACGAGGGCGATTTCACCGATTACGCGTCCGTGCCGCCCGACGCGCAAGTTCGCCAAGGGCCATTGCATGGACATCGCGCGAGATTCGGTCACGCGCGGTTGGATGCCCTACTATCCGCAGTTCGATCGAAACCCGCTCGACTGGGTCCGCGAGACGGAGACCGCTGGAGCGAAGGACGATCCTTCGCTCGTCAAGGCGGCGGTCGACCAGCTCAAGTCGGGCAAGTTGAAGTTTGCGGTCGACGATCCGGACGCCGAGCAGAATTGGCCCCGCCTGTGGTTCATCTGGCGCGGCAACGCGATCATGGCGAGCGCGAAGGGCCACGAGTTCTTCCTCCGGCACTACTTGGGGACGCACGACAACGCGATCGCCGCCGAGCACGCCAAGGGCAAGACGAAGAAGGTCGTTTTCCGCGAGCCGGCGCCGCGCGGCAAGATGGATCTGGTCATCGACATCAACTTCCGGATGGACACCTCAGCCCTGTACTCGGACATCGTTCTGCCGACGGCGATGTGGTACGAGAAGAACGATCTCAATTCGACCGATCTTCATTCGTTTATCCACGTCCTCGGCGCGGCGGTCCCGCCGGTCTGGGAATCGAAGAGCGATTGGGACATCTTCAAGTCGTTCGCCAAAGCGGTCAGCGACATGGCGCCGCTGGCCTTCCCCGAGCCGGTGAAGGACCTGGTTGCCTTCCCGCTCATGCACGACACGCCTGACGAGATCACGCAGCCGCAGGTGCTCGACTGGACGACCGGCGAGTGCGAGGCGATTCCGGGCAAAACGATGCCGCATCTGCGCGTAGTGACGCGAGATTACGCCAACGTCTACAACCGGTACGTTACGCTTGGACCGAACATTCGCGACCGACGGTCTCAGCTTCAACGGCGTTCACATCGACGTCGCGAAGTTCTACAACCAGATGCTCCAAAACCCGGTGGCCGGGTCGGCCGACCCGCGCCACATGCGTTGCATCGACTGGAACGGAAAGAGGTATCCAAGCCTCGAGGATGCGCTCGACGTCTGCAACACGATCCTTCACCTCGCGCCCGAAACCAACGGCGATGTGTCGTTCGCGGCGTTCGAGCACGAGCAGGAGCAGGTCGGCCTACCGCTGACCGACCTGGCCGAGGACATACGCGGCGTGCGCATGAACTTCGGGGACATCACCCGGCAGGTCAAACGGCTGCTCATCAGCCCGTGCTGGACCGGCATGGTGAATGACGGCCGAGCGTATTCGGCCTGGTGCATGAACGTCGAGCGGTTGGTTCCGTGGCGAACGGTCACCGGGCGCCAGCAGCTCTACATGGACCATCCGTGGTACATCGACTTCGGCGAACACTTCGCGACCTACAAGCCCAAGCTCGATCCGCATCTTACCGGCGACATCGTGCTCAGCCCGGTCGACGAAAAGAGCCTGATCCTCAACTACATCACGCCGCACGGCAAGTGGCACATCCACTCGACCTACTACGATAACCTGCGCATGCTGACGCTGTCGCGCGGCATCGAGCCGTGCTGGATCAACGACAAGGACGCGGCGCGGATCGGGATCGTCGACAACCAGTGGGTCGAGGTCTACAACGACAACGGCGTGATGGTGACGCGCGCGGCGGTCAGCGCTCGCGTGCAACCCGGCACCTGCATGATCTACCACGCGCCCGAGCGCACGATTTCGATGCCGAAATCGCAAGTGCGCGGTGGACGGCGCGCCGGTGGGCACAACAGCCTGACGCGCACGCGAATGAACCCGCTGCAAGTTGCCGGCGGCTACGGTCAGTTCTCTTACGGCTTCAACTACTGGGGCCCGATCGGGATCATGACCCGCGACACGCACGCCTGCGTGCGAGCGCTCGAGAAACTGGAGTGGTAACGTCGATCGTGTCTATCGCAAGGAGTCAATGACGTGGATATACGCGCGCAAGTATCAATGGTCTTCCATCTCGACAAGTGCATCGGCTGCCACACTTGCAGCATCGCCTGCAAGAACATCTGGACCGACCGTAAGGGCACCGAGTACATGTGGTGGAACAACGTGGAGACGAAGCCCGGAACGGGCTATCCCACCACGTGGGAAAACCAGGACAAGTACAAGGGCGGCTGGGTAAAGGACGGCGACAAGCTTCGCCTGCGGCTGCAAGGCCGCACCGAAGGTCTCGGCAACATCTTTTTCAACCCCAACTTGCCGACGATCGACGACTATTACGAGCCGTGGACGTATCAGTACGACGAGCTGTTCAACGCGCCGGAAGGCGACGACCAGCCGACGGCGCGCCCCATCTCGCTCATCACCGGCAAGCCGATCGACATCGAGGCGGGGCCGAACTGGGACGACGACCTCGGCGGGTCGCCCGTTTACGCCAGCAACGACGTAAACCTGGAGAAGCTCACCGACAAAGAGCGCGAGCAGCTCAACGAAGTCGAGCGGCTGGTGTTCTTCTATCTGCCGCGCATCTGCAACCACTGCCTCAACCCGAGCTGCGTCGGTGCGTGCCCGTCGGGCGCCATCTACAAACGCGGCGAGGACGGCATCGTCCTGATCAGTCAGGAGAAGTGCCGTGCCTGGCGCATGTGCGTCTCGGGCTGCCCGTACAAGAAGACGTACTACAACTGGTCGACCGGTAAGTCGGAGAAGTGCATCCTGTGCTATCCCCGCCTCGAGACGGGGCAGGCTCCGGCATGCTTCCATTCGTGCGTCGGCCGCATTCGGTATCTGGGACTGCTGCTGTACGATGCCGATCGTATCAAAGAAGCTGCCCTCAACGACGATGCGAATCTGGTGATGGCGCAGCGCGACATCATCAAGGACCCCTTCGATCCGCTCGTCATCGCCGCCGCCAAGGCGAACGGCGTCACGGACCATCAGATCGCCGCCGCTCAGAATTCGCCGACCTACAAGTTCGTCAAGAAATGGGGGCTGGCGCTTCCGCTGCATCCGGAGTTCCGGACGATGCCGATGCTGTTCTACGTGCCACCGATGCTGCCGGTGCTCGGCAAGATGAAGGACGGCAACTACGACAGCGCCGGCAACGAAGGACTGGGCCAGATGCTCAGCTCGCTCGAGCAGGCGCGCATCCCGATTCGGTACATGGCCAGCTTGTTCACGGCCGGAAACGAGGAGATCATCCGAGACGTCTATCGCAAACAGATTGCCGTGCGCCTCTTCAAGCGCTCGCAGCGCGTGAGGGACATCTCTCCGGCCGAGGCACAAGAAGCCCTGCGCATCGGAAAGACGACCCCCGAAGAGGCCGAGGCGATCTTCAACCTGACCTCGCTCCCGACGATGGAAGAACGGTTCGTCATCCCGGCGTTCGCCCGTGAGACGGCGATCGAGCAAGGCCTCGATCCGTACACGCACAAGCCGGCGGCCGGGTTCGGTTACCGTGAGGCGCCGGCACGGCGGTGGTAGCTGTGGAGCCTATGACGGACGAGTCGCGGGTCCTCGAGCTGTTCGCGGAGCTGCTCGAGTACCCGCACTCGGACCCGGCGCAGGCGGCGCGCGAGTGCGGGGCGCTGATCGAACGGGAGAGCCCGGAGGCGGCGGCGTTCCTGGCCGACTTCGTGCGCTTTGCCGATCGTACGCCGCACAACACGCTCGAGGAGATCTTCACTTCGACGTTCGACTTGAACGCATCGTGCCACCCGTACGTCGGTTACCACATGTTCGGTGAAGCATATAAGCGCAGCGCGCTGCTGCTCGAACTCAAGGAACGATTTCGCGAATACAATTACGATCCGGGCGTCGAGTTGCCGGATCACATCGCGGTGATGCTGCGCTTCATGTCGCTGTGTCCCGACGTCGAGCTGAACACCGAAATTGCCCGGGAGGCGTTGCTGGCGACGCTGGAACCGATGTTGGTCCCACCGGAGCCGGAGCCCGTCGAAGACGACGAAGAGAAGCCCGAGGTGTTCGACTTGGGCGAGGATTATCGTCGCGTGCTGCATGCGCTGCGATTGGTGCTGCGAGCACGTTACGGTATGCCCGCGGAACTCGAGCACATCCCGATACCCGATCCGTCACGCTTGGTTTCGTAATACTCGCGAGCTCGGAAGAACGAGCGGAGGAAGACCATGTCAAACGTGTTTCTGTGGGCAGTTTTCCCCTACGTAGCCCTCGCGGTGAGCATCATCGTCGGCTTGTACCGCTACTTCAGAGATCGGTTCTCGTTCTCGAGCCAGTCGTCGCAGTTCCTGGAAAACCGGATGGCGTTCTGGGGTTCGACGATGTGGCATTACGGGATCATCTTGATCCTGACTCCGCACGTTCTGGGCTTTCTCTTCCCGACGTTGTGGGCGGCGCTCATCGCCGACCAGACGCGGCTGTACGTACTGGAAGTGACCGGCTTGGCATTGGCGGTCATGGCCATCTGCGGCCTGGTGATCCTCATCCTGCGACGACTCACCAACGTACGCATCGAGCGCGTCACGACGGTCATGGACTGGGTGCTGCTCGCCGCGCTGTTGCTCCAGGTGGTCATGGGCTTCTGGATCGCGTTCTTCTACCGCTGGGGTTCCGAGTGGTATCTGCATACGTCGGTTCCGTGGCTGCAATCGCTCGCCGCCTTCAACCCGCAGATTCAGTACGTCACCGCGATGCCGCTGCCGGTGAAGGTGCACATGATCAACGCGTTCGTGATCCTGGCGCTCTTCCCGTTCACGCGCTTGGTGCACATCGTGACGCTGCCGCTGCCGTACCTCTTCCGGCCGTACCAGGTCGTCATCTGGTATCGCAAGCGCAACGAGCAGTATCAAGCGCCGGCCGGTGTGGCGAGCATCGGACCCGACGTCCTCTACAAGCAGCGCGGCTGAGGCCGGGCCGCCCGGGTTCCCATTTCACCCCTTTAGTTTTGTGAAGGTGCGTTATGCAAACGCTCGCTCCTCCGGCTCCGATTTGGCCCGAACTGGGCCTGCCGACGTGCGAACAGGTCCTGCCCGGCAATACCACGGGCGAAGATCCGGACGGTAAGATCGGCGGCGCCGGGCCACCCGGTCGAGAACAAGAACCGCTGCAGGGCGAAGGCGACCCCGCCGGCGAGAACGAGACCGGCTCCGAAGGCGACGGCACGTGACGATTCGCGTCGCGTGCACAGCGTGAATGCTCGCATCGAGCGACGTTCCCTGATCAGTTCGTTCGTCACGCCGGCCGGCATTGCGGTGGACACGCTGACGTGCTGGGTCTTCAATCCGCGTTCCCGTTGTTTCTGTGGCGGAGCTTCTTCATCGCGCCGCTCGTGCGTGAGGAGCTGTTGAGCGCAACGTCGACGAAACCGCTGCCATGCAGGAACCATCCCCACCCAACGTCCCACCACGGGTGCCCTCCTAGAAGAAGAAGACTTCACCTCGCTATCTAGCCGGAGGTTCGTTCATGCGCGATACGCTCTATGCCGATCCAGTGCCGACGGGTCACGGTGATCCCGGTACGTACGTCGGCACGCCGGTCTTGGACTACGTCAAGCCGCACCAGTTGGTCGAGACGATGCTCGAGACGGGAGCCGCGAAGGGAGAACTGTCGGTCGGGCAGATCCTGGTGCGCGGCATGCTCGGCGGCGCGTTCCTCGCCTACGGCACGAGCATGGCGTTTCTCGGCGTCGCGCAGGGAATGATCCCGATCCTCGCCGGGGCGCTCTTCCCGCTCGGTTTCATCGTCATCAACCTGCTGCAGGTCGATCTGACGACCGGCTATTTCTGCTACGTCCCGCTGGCGTTCCTCGAGCGCCGCACGACGTTCGGGAAAGATGGTCCGCTGCATCTGCTGGGTCTTCGTCGCGAACTTGATCGGCAGCGTGATCTATGCGCTCATCCTGTGGGCGGCGCTCACGATGGTCGGCAAAGCTCCGGATGCCAGCGGCATCGGCGCGGTCCTGGTAAAAGTCGGATCGTCCAAGACCCTCCACTACGAGCTGTTCGGTGCGGCCGGCATCTTCACGGCCTTCCTCAAGGGCGTGCTCTGCAACTGGTTCGTGACCTTGGGCGTCATCCTGCCGATGACGACCCGGTCGGTGATCGGTAAGGCCATCGCGACGTTCGTGCCGATCTATCTGTTCTTCGGGATGGGCTGGGAGCATTTGGTCGTCAACATGTTCATCATGCCGTCGGCGATGCTCTTCGGAGCGCCGATCGGGTTGGGCGACTGGTGGTTCTGGAACGAGATCCCGGTGACGATCGGCAACTTCTTCGGCGGCTTCGTGTTCACCGGCGCCGCGGTCGGTTGGATCTATCGCGCCAAGCGCGCAGCGGCATAAACGGCGCGGTCCCCGGCAAATTCGATCTCATCGGAGCCGAGCCGGGGACCTGGCCGGCGGGTAGAAACCGCCGCTTTCGATCGACATATGAACGATCGCATGGAAAGTGACGAGCAACGGGCCGCGAACGCCGACGAGGTTTATCGCCTGGCCCAAACGCTCGTCGCGTTGGGCGAGGCCAAGGCGGCCGTCGACATGATGCGTCGCCGGGTGAGCAAGGCGCGCTCCGCGCTGCCGGCGACGTCGGTCGCGCGCTTGCGGCTGTTGTCCCATTATGCCGAGCATTCTCGAAAGTGCGGACGGTCTGGCGGAAGCCGAGTTCATCTGGGCCGAGGCGATCGAGCTGGTCGAAGCCGCGCAGCTCGCGACGCAAGACGCGGTCGACGCTTTTCTCAACTACGGGCTGCTGCTGTGCAAGATGCACAATTACGACGGTGCGATCGCGGGCTGCAAGAGGCCGTCCGTCGCGCCGAAGAGCTCGACGGCATCACCGAGCTGCGACAGCAGACCATTCTGGCCCAAGCGTGGCGCAGCCAAGCCCAAGCCTTCGAGGAGCTCGGCGAGTTCTCGAAGGCGTCGGACGCGTTGGACACGCTGATGAACGTCAAACGCCACATCCGGTTCATCGTCTTTTCCCCTTCGCGCGGGCAGTGAGCGGGTCAAGGAGAACGTTCCCGGCGTGTATACGATCGACGGCAAACCGGCTTGCCTGCTCATCACCGAAAATTTGACGCGCAGCGCCGCCGACGGAGAACGCCACTTTTATCCCGCCTTCGTCAAAGCGTTCGAGCCCGGTTTCTCCGCGACCGACTGGGACTACGGCACCGACTACGCCGAGGCCCAAAAATCGGTGGATGCGTTTAATGCCGAGCACGGCGTCAACCGGGATGCGGCGATGCTGATCGTTACGAGCTCGATGTTTCCGGCGGCGCCGATATCGATTGCGGATATCTTTCGAGCGAACGGTGAAGAGTATACGGCCGACGCCGGCGCGTGACTTGGCAGCCTCGTTATATCTGACCGGGAAAGTGGGGCCGTAAAGCCTGCTTGAGCGTCGCGGTCGCGATGGTGTCGACGGCATCGAGGACCGGCGCGGTCGCGCCCTCGGCGCCCTGCAGCGCGAGCCACTGCAGGGCGGTCACGACGCCGGACGCCGTTGCACGCTCGGCCGCGATATCGTCGACGACTTCATCGGCTCGGGCTTTTACCGCGGCGCTCCACTTTTCGAGCTCCGCGCGTTCCGCCAGCGTTCGCTTCGCGCGCGCAACGTTGGCGGCTTTCCACGGATACGCGTTGCCGCAGGACGTGCAGTTGCCGTCGTACGGCACCCACTGGAGCATCTCACCGTCGGCCGGGAGCGCTTCATGACACACCGGACACGCGACCAGAACGGGGTCGCCGCACTTGGGGCAATAGTCGGCTGCGAAGCCCGGGTCGACGAGCCACCGGAAAACGTGACCGCTGGTGCACACCGCTGCGCTGGGTCCGCGCCGGTGCGACGCCAACCCCGGCAACTCGAAGGGTTCATCTCCAGACATGGCCGGTACTTCGCCGCTGCGGCGGGTAGGCCCCATGCACCGCGCCGCGCTAGTAACGGGTCATGAACTCCGTACAGTCGTTGATCGGCTTCGTTCCCGACGATTTCGCCCGGCAAATGGGAAACACGCCGGCGGTGGGAATCGAGCTGCCGCTCGAACCGGGCAGCGATATCATCGTGCGCATCCGGCATTCGCAAATCGAGGAGGCTCGCGTCGGACCGTCCAGCGACGGCTACACCGGCCTGCAACTGATCCTCAAGCCGAACGCGACCTACGAGCTTGTCGCGAGCGTGTCGGCGGCGGACGACTCGCGGGCACCGGTCTTCGATCCCGCGTTCTGGTACAAATACCTTTGGACGCGCCGCATGATGTTCACCGGACCACCGATCTTCCGGCCCGACGCGTCGGGAAGATTTCAAGCGATCGAAAGGTGAGGGGAAGCCATGGAAGCCGAGGACCCGCGGCGAGCAGCGGCGCGTCTCATCGCAGGGCAGTCATGGCTCGCGCTCGCGACCGTTGATGCCGGCGGGGCGCCGTCCGTCAGCTACGTCGCCGTTCGCGACGGTCGACGGCGGCTTCGGCATCGTCGTGAGCCGTCTGGCCGCGCACACCGCCAGCTTGTCGGCGCGCCGGCCGGCTGCCGTGATCTTCGTCGCCGACGAGGGGCCGGGCGACGCGTATGCGCGCGCACGCTTCTCGGTCGGCGTCATGCCCTCGCCGCATGCCCCCGGCTCGGCGCGGGCCGACGGTGTCTGGACCGCCCTCGAAGCGCGCCAAGGCGCGACCGCGCGTCTCTTACGAACGCTCTCCGACTTTCAAGCGATCTCGCTCGAGCCGACGAGCGGCCGGTTGGTGTTGGGTTTCGCTTCGGCGCACGACCTCGACGCCGCTGCGATCGGGGAACTGCTGCGGACGGGCGGCTAGAACCAGATCCCGAGATCGAATTTCGCGTCTTCGCTGGCGTGAATCCGCGGGTCCCACGGCGGGACGAAGGTGATCTCGACCGTGACCGACTTGACCCCGTCGAGCGAGTTGACTTTGTCTTCGACCGACTTCTTGAACTGCGGGCCGACCGGGCACATCGGCGACGTGAACGTCATCGTGACCGTCACGTCCTCCTCGCGTTCGCCGGCGACGTCGATTCCGTAGATGAGTCCGAGGTCGACCATGCTCATCATGAGTTCGGGATCCTGCACGTCTCGGAGCGCTTCGCGAACCACCTCTGGGCTGGGCATGGACGCTCTATTCGGCGCGCATCAGGCGCTCCATCCCGGTCGCCGGCGGCACTGGCCGGGCGGAATTTTGGGCGCGGGGATGGCTCGTCGCAACCGCCAAGCGTGTATAATGGCGACATCGCCGAGTGCTTAGCTCGGTCACCCGTCGCCCTCGCGACAAGGAGGATCATTTTGCCTTCCGACAAGCCTGAATCCGCGCCGAAGTCCGAGGTCTTCCCCCAGGCGGCCAACGGGGCGACCGCGGGAAGCTATTTCCGCGACGGCCGCTACAACCTCGGCGGCTGGTCCACCTATCCGTCGCCCGACGCGACCTTCACCAAGCCGCGGGCTGCAACCGACGCGGACTCGCGCAAGTAAGGTTGGGCTCAGCGCAAGCGGCGGCTTGCGCTGAGCACCATGCGCTCACGCCGTCGCGTTGGACGGCGGAGACGTCGCTAGTGGGCCTTCGGCGAGTAGAACTTGCACCAGCCGTTGGGTTGGATCGATCCCTTGACGAGCTTGCACGAGCCGGCTGACTTCATGGGATTCTTCTTGGCCGGGATGAACAGGCTACAGCCCGAGCACTGCTTGCCGCCGTTGGGATGCGTTTGGTAGTTGGCGGTCTTCTGATCGGTCGTCGCGGCGGCTTGCGCCTCGGCCTGGAGCGCGGCGAACGCGCCGATGGCGATTGGCGCCACCGCCAGCCTCTGGATCATTCCGGAACGAGAAATTGTGTTGTCGTCGTCGTTCATGTAGGTCTCCCGTGCGGCCGAAAAAGTGCACTCACCGAGCGAGGTGCCCAGTCGCTGGGGAGCTTCGGCGAAGGAACGGCCTTTCCCGGCAGCGGAGCCGCCCGGACGGGTAAAAATGGTTGACCGCGCGGTGAAATCCGCCGAGTATCGAACGACATCCATCGTGAAGCCGCCGAACGCCACCCCGACGTGGTCCGCGGCGCGCAACCGGCTGAGACGCGCGCCCTGGGCCGCCATCGTCGCATCGCTCGCGCTGCTGCTTCCGGTGTACGCGAGCGCAGCACCGCGGCTGCACGGGGTCGTTCTGGCCGTGACGCCCAAGACCGGCGAAGCCATCGTGCGCCACGATGCCTTTGGCACGATGCCGGCGATGACGATGCCGTTCCGCATCGTGCCCCGTGCGCGAGCCGCCCAGCTCCAGCCCGGCGCCACCATCGACGCCGACGTCGACACGCGGACCGAGCCGTGGACGCTGCGCAACGTCAGCAGCAGCAGCGCGCAGTCGCTCACCAACGACGCGCCGCCGCGCCGCGTAACCCAGTTGCGCGCCGGCGACGAGGTTCCCGACACGCCGTTCGTCGACCAAACGGGCAAGCCGTTCCGATTCTCGAACCTGCGCGGCAAGAACGTCGTGCTGTCGTTCATCTACACGCGCTGTCAGGACGCGCGCATGTGCCCGCTGATCAGCGCGAAGTTCCGTCAGCTCCAAGAACAGGCCGGCGCTCGCCCGATCCACCTGGTGGAGGTGACGCTCGACCCGGCCTACGATCGCCCGCCGGTGCTCGCCCGATACGGGCGGACGTTCGGCGCCGACCCGAAGCGCTGGACGCTCGTCGTCGGCGACGCCGACCCGACCTTGAACTTCGCGGCGCAATTCGGCATCGCGGTGTTCCCCGATCCCAACGGCGGACTCATTCATGCGGAGAACACGGTGCTCGTCGGTCCCGACGGACGGATCCGCAAGATGCTCGGCGACCCGGGCTGGCTGCCCGGCGAGATCCTCGCCGAGATCGACGCGGAGAACGACGTCGCGAGCAACCCGCTGCGGCGCGTCAACGACTGGCTGGCGTCGGCCGCGGTCGCCATCTTCGGCAACAGCGTGGCGGGTTTCAGCGGTTTGGCCGATCTCGCCGTCGTGCTGGTGATCTTCGGCGCGCTGGCCTATCTGGCGTACCGCCTGGCACGCAAAATCTTCATTCAGCGCGCCCCTCAGCGTCTCTCGGCCGTCATGTTTCTCTACGCCTGTCGAAGCACGATTCCGCGCGGCGCAGATGCTGACAGCTAGCAGATGCTTCGAGGCTAGGTGAGCGCCGTCGCGATCGCGCACGGCGACGCCGGCGAAGACGAAGTACGCGATCCGGTAGCCGCTGACCGGGTCGCCGTGCGAGCCGGCGACGCCGCCGCCCAGCGAGCCGCCGACGATCTGCCCCATGATCAAGAACACGGAGAGTAAGCCGACCGCACTCGCGCGTTGCTGGGGACCGACGTGATTGGTGACGATGTAGCGGGTGGGCGCTCCGAGCAGCGCGCCGAATCCGGCGCCGGCGACGACCATCGCCAGCAGCGTGAGTCGCAAATCGCCCAAGCCGAGCGCAAAGATCAGCAGACCGCCGCCGTGAGCACGGTCCCGACGGTGAGCACGACGCGGCTGCCGACACGGTCGAGCGCGCGTCCGGACAATGGGATCACCGCGACGAAGCAGAACGCGCCCAGCGCCGCGACCGAACCGGCGGCGGCGTACGACAGGTGCTGGGCGGCGACGAGCGCGGCCGGGATGAAGAACAGCGAACCCTCCAGCGCGCCGATGAGCACTTCGAGCGCGTACGTCACGATCAGTTGGCGGTCGCGCAGGAACGCCGGCGGGATCACCGGCTGCTCCGCACGCCGTTCGATCAGCGCGAACGCCGCGAACGCGACCGCGCCGGCCGCGACCATCCCCCATGCGAGCCCGGCATTGATCGTCCCCGAGAACGCGTACACGCGGGTGAGGAGGCTCATCGTGGCGAGCAGGCCGATCGCAAGCGTGACGATCCCCGCGATGTCGAGCGCACCGCGCGCGTTCGCCGCGTTGGCGGGGACGTGGATCACGCGCCATGACGATCACCACCGCTGCAAGCGGCAGGTTCAGCACGAACACGAAGTGCCACGAGATGAAGTGCGTGATCAGACCGCCGACCGCCGGACCGATCACCGCCGCGAGCCCCCAGGTGGCGGCGACCAGGCCGAGCGCGGCGCCGCGCCGGTCCGGTGGAACGCGATCGGCGATCGCGGCGGTGGCGACCGGGAAGATGCCGCCCGCCCCGGCGGCTTGAATCGCGCGCGCGACGAGGAAGATCGCAAACGAAGGCGCGACGATCGCCAAAACGCTGCCGATCTGCGAACACCGAAACGCATGCGACGTAAACCGGACGACGGCCGTAGCGATCGGCGAGCTTGGTCGCGATCGGAATCGAGACGACGTTCGCCAGCAGGTACAGCGTGAACACCCAGGCGAGATCGCGCGGCCCGGCGCCGAATGTCGCGCCCAGAGCCGGCAGCGCCGGCGAGAGCACGCCCAAGGTCGAGCGCGCCCGCGAAGACCCCGAGCCCGAGCGTGATCAGCAGCGGGAACGTGCTGCGATCGAGCCGGTGACCGGCTACCGTCGCCTCGGCGGTGGCGGTCATTTCGGCGACGTCAGACGACGTGCGGAAACCGGACGACGCGGTCGAGAACCATGGCGACGCACATGAGGGCCAAGTACAGCAGCGAGTACTTGAACAGCACGCGCGCGCCGCGTTTGGTCGGGTCGGCGCCGATCTTCCACGCGTCCCACAAGAACACGCCGCCCAGGATCAGCGCGCAACCGCCGTAGCACGGGCCCAGCACGTGTAGCGGGAAGAACGCCAGCGAGACACCCACGAGCACCAGCGAATAGACCATGATCTCACGCTTGGTGCGCGGGATGCCCTTGACGTTGGGCAGCATCGGGATGCCCGCTTTGTCGTAGTCGATGTTGGTCATCAGCGAGAGCGCCCAGAAGTGCGGCGGCGTCCACAAGAAGATCACGGCGAAGAGCGCGAACGCCGGCGAGCCGAGATGGCCGGTGACCGCGGCCCAGCCGACCAGCGGCGGCACGGCGCCGGCGGCGCCGCCGATCACGATGTTGAGCGGCGTGATGCGCTTGAGCCACATCGTGTAGACCACGACGTAGTACACGTTGCCGGCGAGCGACAGCCACGCGGCCAGCGGGTTGACCAGAAAGTACAACAGCGCGAACGCGACGATCTGCGCGGTCGTCGCGAAGATCAGCGCGTCACGTGCCGAGATCGTGCCGCGGGCGACCGGACGCAGCTTCGTGCGCGTCATGAGGCGATCGATGTCGCGGTCCCAGACGCAATTGAAGGCACCGGCCGAGCCGGCCGACAGCGCCCCGCCGATCAGCGTCCACAGCGTGAGCAGCAGCGGCGGAACGCCGCGCGCGGCCATGACCATCGCGGCCAGCGTGGTGACCAGCAGCAAGAAGATGATCCGCGGCTTGGTGAGCTCGTAGTAGTCCTCGAGCACGCTGCGCCAGCCGGTCTTCCCGAGGAGTTTCGCGGCGCCGTCGACGCGCGAAAGCGTCGAACTCAACGCGCACCCATCCCGGTACGCGACGACTGCTGGCCCATCATCCACACGGTACCGCGAAAAGCCGCCGCGAGAAAACGACTCTGGTCAACGATCGCCGCAGCGATCGCCGTGCTCGAGCATCTCAACACCCGGACGACGCCGGAACGGAATATCGAGCCTGCGGTGTCATCAGCATGGGGTCAAACGACTTCCGTCGCAGCCGCAGGGTATCCTCGGTACAAACGGTTCAAAATGGTCACCGCCGCAGTTCCGCCGCGGTTCCGTTTCGGTTACGCCGGCTGCGCGCGATGGCCGGTTGCGGCTCTGGCCGAGGCAGTACGTCTGGACGGTTTGTCTGCAACTCCGTAGGTGCCGTCCGGCCCATACCGCTGCGTCGACGACCCGCGGGCCGACAACGCCGCCGCGTCGATCTGGGCCAGCGTCCATTCACCGTCGACTGCGTGAGCTCGGCGGCCAAGCGGTAACGAAAACCGCCACGACTGGCTCGATCAGCGTCGAGCCTTGAACCACGGCGAGAACGCGCTGTCGATTCGGTCGGCGCGCAGGCGGCAAGCGCGCCCTCGCGAGCAGCGCGCACGCGGGGACGAGATGCAGTGCTGTGCGCCGGAATGGTTCGAAGCTACGCATCCTGAACCTCACGGGGTGCGATTCGTGCTTGGCGCGGCGATCGTGCTCGGATTCGCCGGGACGGCGCTGCCGGCACCGGCGGCGCCGTCCGTGACGATCCCGTTCGCAACGTACGGCAGCCCGTACTTCGTGCGCAACGACTTCGAGCCCGGCGCGCGCCGCTCGTACGTGGTGATTCGCACGTGGAGCGCATTTCACGGCGTCTTCGGCGTTGGGGTGACGATGAACGGCCCAGCCCCGGCGATCGCGCCGTCGACGTTTCGCTCGAAGATGCTGCTGGTCGCGATCGCGCGCGGCCCGCTGTGCACGTTCGGCGCGCCGAGGGTCACCCGAAGCGCGGCCGACGTTCAACTGGCATACGCGCTGCAGTGTCCCGCTCCGAGCTCGGCCAGCTATGCGGTCCCGCTGATCGTGGCGATCGATCGCTCGCCGGCGGCGGTCGGCTTTGTCGAGAACGGCCGCCCGGTCGACGTCGTCCCCGGCGCACCCTAACCGCGCAGCAGCGAGATCACCGGCGGTGGACGGCTCGCTCGGCGCACCGCGCCGGCCGCGTTCGCGACCATGACCGCCCAACCGGCCAAGCCCGCGACGCCCGCGCTCGCGAGCAACGACGACGAACCACCGAGCAACCCGGCAGCGCCCAGGATCAGCGCGACTTGGAACGCGCCGAATGCCGTCCAGCTGAGGCTCGGCGCGAGCAGCTCCTCCGGCCGCGTCTCGTCGTCGTCACCGCGGAAGACGGTCGAGATCAGACGCACGCCGATGTGGTGGAGATGACCGTTCACCATCTGCCCGATCCAGCCGATGAGCACCAGGTAGATGCAGACCGGCCACCACGGCGACCCGAGCAGGGCTCCGACCAACACGACGAAGGCGGCGGCCAGCCACAGCGCGGCCGCGGCCAGGAACGCCTGCGGCGGGCGATGGCGCACGGTGGCCCGTCGCAAGACCGAGGCGAGATCGGCGACGTAGACCGCCACGCCGAGCCCCAGCACGACCACGCCGATCCACAGTACGACCGGGGAGCCGATCGCCGGTCCCGCGCCCAGGCCGATCATGCCGAGGACCACCGCGGTTACCGCGAAGATGTGCCGCCAGGGCCGGCGCGAGCGCCCGCCCGCGATCGGACCGACCGTGCGCGCCGAGACGCCCATCACCAACGCGGTCAGCCAGCCGATGAGCCCGAGCTCCGCATGGATCGGCGCGCCGGCCGCCGGCAGCGTCGCCGGCAACAGTCCGTTCAACGCCAAGGTGAACGCCAGTCCCAGCCCGGCGGCGAGGAGCAGGAAGGTGAGCGTCTCACCGAGCGCGCGCGCGATCGCGGCCTCGATCGATCCGAGTCGCAGCGCGGCGCCGAGCGTGAGCGCGGCCGGAACGGCATAGCCCAGCAGTCCCAACGCAACGACCGCTCCACCCCATGGCAGCAGGCGCACCGTGCCCGTGCAGAATGCCCCGACCAGGATCACCACGCCGAGCGCGTACACGGCCAGGCTCCCGCGGGCCAGCTGTTCCCACCGCCAGACGACGTCGGTGAACGCCGGGATCACGTGCACGAGCACCGAGAGCGCCGTCATCGTGAGCCAGCCGAGCGCGACGAGGTGAACCCAACCCAGGGCCGGGAGACCGAAACCGCTTTGCCCGCGCAGCGCGACGACCAAGAGCACGACCCACGACGCGGCGTGCGCGAGCTGCCCGAAGATCAAACCCTGCGGCGGTATCCAGCGCCCGGGCTGCGGCGTCATCGTCCGCTCGGGCCGCGAACGCGTTGCCAAGCGATCGCGACGAACAGGAAAACGGCGAGCAACTGCGCGATCGCCGCGACGAACAGCAGCGCCGATGCCGCGTTCGGCCGGCCGCCGAGCTGATACCAAGGTTCGGCCACGACGCGCATCACGAAGCCGCCGTTGAGCAGGACGAAGCACGCGGCCGCCGCGCCGGGCGGGTAGCGCCCGTGGGACGCCGGAAAGCGCTCCCGGTTGAGCGGCAACATCCACAACGCGATCCCGATGACGACGTTGACCAGCCAGCCGACGGTGCCCAGGTGCGCGTGCTCGACCGCGAAAACGTACGGGACCGGCCGGCCGAGCGCCTCGAGCGCCAGCAGCGTGCTACCCGCGACGAACGTGAGGAGCAGATAGAGCAATCCGGTCTTGACGAACCAGCGCGTCTCGGCCGGCATCGAAGCGTTACTTGAAGTAGTCGGCGTTGATCGCGGTGTAGTGCTGCCACTGCGTCGGGATGTCGGCTTCGGCGTAAATGGCTTCCACCGGGCACGCCGAGACGCACGCACCGCAATCGATGCAGACGTCGGGATCGATATACAGCTGCGGATCGCCATCCGCGCCGTGGATGCAATCGACGGGGCAAACGTCGACGCACGACTTGTCCTTGGTGCCGATACACGGCTCGGTGATGACGTATGGCATGGAAGATTCTCGGCGGCGCTCCTCGCTCGACCATCGTAGCGCGTCGCGCCGCTCCCAGCCTTGATTTTCGTCAATTCCCGCGTTGCGCGACTCCTTGCAGCTTTTCGCGGTCCACCAGCGCGATGTGCCCTTTGAGGCGCTTGAGGGCACCGGCGGCCTCGAGCTCGGCGATCGCCCGCGCCGCCACTTCCTTCGCCGTTCCGGCGATTACGGCGAGCTCTGTTTGCGTCATGCGCACGAGCGGTTCGAGCGACGGCGAGAGCCCCACCGTGGGCGGCGCATAGGGCAGAATCGCGGCCGCGACGCGCGCGATCGCGGGCTGTGCCACGTGGGAGCTGAAGCCTTCCGAGAGCGCGCGGACGCGTTGCGCGCACACGATTGAGAGCGCGCGCGCGATCGCCTGGTCGGCGTTCATCGCGGTGATGACGATGCCGAGCGGGAAGAGAACGACGCGCGTCGGCGTGACGGTCGCGGCGAAGCGCGCGACGGTCCGGCCGCCGTCGAGCAGTTCGACGTTGCCGAACGTCTCGCCGGCGAAGACGTCGAAGAGGCGCAGGTCGCGGCCGGCCGCCGAGCCCATGATCGCAGCGACCATTCCGATGCGGACCAAACCCAGGTTCGGCCACTTGACGTCCTGTTCGACGATCGTCGCACCATCGTTGTACGTTCGTTCGGTCGCATATTGAACGAGTCTGTCCCGCGTCTCTTGGCGACCGTCGGCAAAGATCGGCGAGCGCCGCAAGACGTCGCCGATCGATTCGGGTTGCGCGGCTGCCGCGATCCGGCGCACGTTCGCTTCCCAGCGGCCGACGCCGAGATGGCGCTGCAACCAGATGAACCCGCCCGGATACCAGGCCTCGAACTGCAAGCGCAGCGGACGCGGTTCGTGGTCGGTCACGACCGTCAGCGACCTGCCTTCGCTCAACGCTTCGAACCTCGTCCGAATGCGCGCGTGGCGCTCCCAAGTCGGCAGCGCACGAACGTCCAGTCGCACTACGTGCGCGCCATCCTCGCCGCGAACTGCTCCCAGGTCAGCAGTTCACCGCGGCGCTTGGCGTCGCGCGGCCACCAATCGACACCGCCGCGGCTGATGCGCAACTCGCCGAACTTCTCGCCGTCGGCGAAGACTTCATAGACGGCGTCCGCATTGCCCAGTTCGCGCGGCGGAGCGGTGACGAGGACGCGATGTTCGGGCATGATGCGGTGGGCCTTCGACGGCGGTCCATGCGGCCCCGGCGTCGGGAGTGCGCGGTTCGGCGCGTTCAGATCGGGGCGGCGTGCTGCTCGATGAACGCTGCGATGCGCGGCGCGATCTCGGTGCGCCACTTCGCGCCGCTGAAAATGCCGTAATGGCCTACCCCGAGCTGCAGCATGTCGGCGCGGCGCTCGGCCGGAATGCTGCTGCACAGGGCGTGCGCTGCCAGCGTTTGGCCGGGTGCGGAGATGTCGTCGAGCTCGCCTTCGACGGTCAGCAGCGCGGTCTTGGCGATCGCCGGCGGCTCGACGGCCCGCCCGCGCCAGGTCATCGTTCCGGCGGCCAAGCTCGCGCGCTTGAACACCTCGTCGACCGTCTGAAGGTAGAATTCGGCGGTGATGTCCATGACGCTGAGATATTCGTCGTAGAACGCTCGCCGTTTCGCGGCCGACTCGCCGTCGCCGCGAACGAGATCGTCGAAGATCTTCCAGTGCGCGTCGAGATGGCGCTGCGGGTGCATCGACATGAACGCGCCGATCTGCAAGAAGCCCGGGTACACGCAGCGCCCGGCGCCGCGATACCATTGCGGGACGCGCATCGTGAGCTCGCGCTCGAACCATTCGAGCGGATGCGCGGCGGCGAGCTCGGTAGGCGCGGTCGCCGCGGCGCGGGCGTCGACCGGGCCGCCCATCAGCGTCATCGAGCGCGGCTGCGCCGGATGATCTTCGGCGGCGAGCAGTGCGACCGCGCTCAGCACGGCCGGAGCCGGCTGACAGACCGCGATCACGTGCACCGCCGGACCGAGCGCGCACAAATAGTCGCGGATGTAGCCGATGTAGTCGTGATAGTCGAAGCGGCCGGCGCCGGCCGCGACATCGCGCGCGTCGGCCCAATCGGTCACGTACACGTCGTGGCTGGCGAGCAACGCCTCCACCGTACCGCGCAGCAGCGTCGCGTAGTGTCCCGACATCGGTGCGACGAGCAGGACGCGGGGACGCTCGCGAACATCGCCCGTCACGAAGCGGACGAGCCGCCCGAACGGGCGCTCGTCGATGACGTCGATCGTCGCCGGGAGGTTCCAAGCCGGTTTGGTGCGCTTGCGCGCCATGCCGGCGAACACGTCCGCCGACGCGTTGATGATGCGGCCGGGCAGGGTGTAGGCAAACGGGTTGAAGGGGTTGCCGAAAATAGCTTGCGCGGTCGCCGCCGACCAGCGGGCCGGGGTCATCGCGAGATACGCCGCGTCGTACTGTTCGTAGTAGATAAATCAGCCTCCAACCAAGACTCTTCCCAATAAGTGTCGGAAAAAGCCGCTTGCCGCTCCACCCGTCCGTGGTTTTCGCCCCGTTTTGCGGGAGCGGCGGAAAAGCCCTCGCCGGGCGCGCTCCGCGCGAAGCAGCCGCGGGGGAAGGGGAAGCCGACCGCTTCGGGCGATACCTCGGCGGAGGCTGAGCTCTGATGTTCGACGGACACGTTGCACTGGTTACCGGGGGAACGCGCGGCATCGGCAGCGCGATCACGACCATGTTGGCGAAGAACGGAGCGCGCGTCGCCGCGGGCTACAGCCGCGGTAAGGACGCCGCCGAAGCGCTGCAGGAGCGACTGTCGGCCGAAGGTGCGAAGATTTCGATTCACCAGGGACGCGTCGACCGGCCGGAAGACTGCCAGCGCGTGGTGGACGAGGTGATGCAGCAATTCGGCCGCATCGACTTCCTGGTCAACAACGCCGGCATCACCGTGGACAAGACGGTTCGGAAGATGACGTTCGAGGATTGGCACAACGTGCTCGACGTGAACCTGTTCGGGGCGTTCGCGATGACCAAGGCGGTGCTCGAGCACATGATCGAGCGAGGCTCCGGGCGCATCGTCAACATCAGCTCGGTCATCGGCGAGACCGGCAACGTCGGGCAAGCCAACTACGCCGCCTCAAAAGCGGGGCTGTTCGGGCTCACCAAGAGCCTGGCGCTCGAGATGGCGCGCCGCGGGATCACGGTGAACGTCGTCGCGCCGGGCTTCATCGAGACCGAGATGGTCGCGGCGATGCCGCAGTCGGTTCTCGATGCGGTCGTCGCCCAGATCCCGCAGCGCCGGCTCGGCCGGCCGGACGAGGTCGCCCGGGTCGTCGGGTTCCTGCTCGACGACGCGTCGAGCTACATCACCGGCGCCGTGTACACGATCAACGGCGGATTGGACATGTAACGTGGGCAGAACGACGGACAATGATACGCTGTGGCGCGGCGTCGGCGACTTCATCCGCTCGCAGCGCGAGCTGGCGAACCTTTCCTTGCGCCAGCTTGCCGAGGTCGCCAAGATCTCCAACCCGTACTTGAGCCAGATCGAGCGCGGGCTGCACAAACCGTCGGCCGACGTGCTCAAGAACCTCGCCGCTGCGCTGCAGATCTCCGCCGAGACGATGTACGCCCAAGCCGGTTTGCTCGAGGACACGCCGGAGCGCGCCGCACACGGTTCCGGCGTCGAAGCGGCGATCCGGCTCGACCCGCGCCTCTCGGCCGATCAGAAAGAGACGCTCGTGCGCATCTATCGGGGATTCATCGAGCACAGCTAGCGGCTCAGATGCCGGCTTCGTGCAGGCGGATCAGATCCGAGACCGGCAGGTTGGTGTAGCCGTGCGCTTTGAGCCGGCCGACGAATGCGGCGCTCACGCCGTGATCGCGTAGCGTGACGAGCTCGTCGACCGAGAAGTTCTTGTAGCCGACCTCTGCCAGGTCACCGACGTAACGCGGCGAGACGCCGTGATCTCGCAGCCGGATCAGGTCGTCAAGCGTCGGTGTCTTGTACCCGAGCACCGCGAGCTCGTCGACGTAGCGCGGGTCGACGCCGTGCTCCATGACGAGCACGACGTCGGAGATCCCGGCGTGCTGCGCCGTGCCGCGGACGCGGTCGATGAACGCCAGCGTCGCGCCGGCGATCGCCAGCTGGAACGACTCGTGAAGGGTCGGCCGTCCCATCCCGCGCGACGCGAGCGCGTCGTCGAAGCGCGCGTTGGGGCTGTAGGTGAACTGTCCCATGCCCGAACCTTCGCCGGCGGTGCCGGCGCAGGCGAAGGTTCCCGGCTCGCGTTGGATCGAGAACGAGATCGGGCCCATCGGGCCGTGCAAACGGCCGGCTGGGATTCCGGCGTCGGCCAGGGCGATCGTCGAGGACCACGACGAGCTCCACGTCGTGCCTGCGCTCGAGCCGGCGGACTCGAGGTGAAGCGAAACGTGGCCTTGCTCGTCGCCGCGCGGGGAGATCGACCAGCGCCCGACGTTCGAGGGGTCCGCCGCGACGCGCCGGCGCGACCGAAACGACGAATAGCGCGGCGACGGCCGCGAACGTCAATGCTCTCACGGCTCGAATCCACTCGCCTTGAGGCGAAAGAGCTCGTCGACGCCGAAGTTGCGGTACCCGCGAGCGTAGAGGCGCCGCACGAACGAACCGTCGACACCTTGGTTGTGGAGCTCGATCAGCTGCGACGGCGTAACGTTACGCAGTCCCGCCTCGATCAGCCCACGAATGTACGAGGATGAGACGCCTTGCTGCGCAAGTGCCGCGGCATCACCGGCGCTCAGTGCCGGGTAGCCGGCCGCGGCGACCGCCTCGAGCCATGCCGCGCTGACCCCTTGCGCGCGAAGCGCGATGACCTGGTCGATCGTCGGCGGGGTCGACAGCCGGCGCTGCAGCGTGGCGAAGTAGACCGCTCCGATACCCTGCTCGGCCAAGACGATGAGTTGGTCGAGGGATGGACGATTCGCGCCGAGGACCCCCATCGTGCGCACGTACGATGCGCTCACGCCGTGGTTCTTGAGCGCGATCAGCTCGTCGACGCTGGGGTGCGGATACTTCACGTCGTCGATCGCAGCGAGCAGATCGTCGTCATGCAACCGCCCGGCCGTATGGCGCGTGCGCAAACACGATTATCCGGCTCTGAGCGGCCATCGCCAGCCGGGTCGCGCGAGACGCCGATGCGACCGCGACCGAAGCGATGTCCGTCGTCTCCTCCGTCGTTACGGTCGTGGTCCGAGCCCGTCTGGGCCGGCCCGACGCGCACGTTCGGCGTGGTCTTCGAGGGATCGTCGATCTCGATCGCCGGCAGCGCGGCGTGCAGCGCAGGCAATGCGGGCCGCGGCGCGCGCACGATCACGACATCGGGAACGACGCGAACCTTGCGCGATGCGAGCGCCGAACCGCAGCGCGCGCGGCCCGCGCGGCGTGGACACTGCTGCGCTGCGCAAAGGCCCGAGCCCTCGGGTGGACGCGCACGCGTACGATCGTCGCCGCGGAAACGGCCGGTACCGGACGCGGGCGGGCGGGCGTGGGTGCCGCCGGAGCTGCAGCGGCGGGCGCCACGACGGGAACCTGCAGCCCCGCCAGCCCCAGCGTCGGCGCGAGCAGCGCGCCACCCAGCGCCAGCGCGCCGAAGCGCAGATGCGGTGAGGCGTCGCGCGAGCGGTCGACGATGCGCCGGACGCGCGCGACGACCTGGGTCCGCCGCAGCACGAAGCCGGGCACGACCGCGACCTGCCGACCGCGCACGTGACGCTGCACGATCCGGGCCAAGCACTCGGCGTAGCGTAGCGGCTCGCCGCTGTCCTCCAGAACGCGGTCGTCGCACGCGACCTCACGCTCGAAGTCGATGCGGCGCCGCGCGAGGTACAGCGCCGGCTGGAAGAACTGCAGCGCGCAGACGATCTGCTCGAGCGCGTTGACGCAGTCGTCGTAACGCTGAAGGTGCGCCGACTCGTGCAGCACGATGCGCGCGAGATCGTCTCGGTCGAGCGAGCCGATCAGGCTTGCCGGAATCAAGATCATCGGCCGGCGGAATCCGAGCGCGCACGGAATCTGCACGTCGGCAGATGAACCGACCGTCGCCTGGCGCCGGTGCCCCGCCCGGCGCAGTTGGGCGGCGATGCCGGAATCGTCGAGCGGCGTCGCGCAGCGCTTCACCCGCGCGACGGCGCGATATGCCATGCCGAGTCGCACCAGCAGCAGGCCCGCAACGAGCGCCCACGCCGCGACGATCGCCAAGCCCCACGCCCGCGAGACCGCGCTGGCGAGGCTGCCGAGCTGCATCGCCAGCATGCGGCCGCGCCGGGCGGCCGTCGCGCCCGCGGCGCGCAGGACGCGTTTGGGCATCTCGAGCGAATCCGCCGGCCTCCCAGACGCGGGTTGCACGCGCGTCGAACGGACGTCAAACGCCGCGACGCCGCCCGCTACGGCATCCCGCGCGATCGTCGCGGCCGGAGCCGCCGCGAGCCTCGCCGGATGAGCGAGGGCAAAATCGAGGATCGGCAGCGCTGCGATGACCGCGAACGCGACACTCCACACGACGCACGCCGTGGTGGCGTTGCGGCGCAATCCGGCCCGCAGTACGAGGGTGACGATGGCGACGATCGCGGCGCCCTGCCAAACGGCGTTGAGCGTCGCGAGCAGCAACGCGTCCATCAGCCGTCGTCCTTCGCGCGCGCGATCGTGCGCTGCAGCTCGTCGAGCTCGTCTTCGGTGAGGTGATCGCCCTCGATCAGGTTCACCGCCAGCGCTCGCGGCGAACCGCCGAAGAAGCGCGAGACGACCTGGAAGAGGGCCGTTCGAGCGGCCGAATCGCGATCGACGATCGATTCGTAGACGAACGCGCGGCCTTCGGACCGGTGGCGGACGTACCCCTTGCGCTCGAGGATCTTCATCATCGTTTGGACCGTGTTGTACGCGGGCCGTTCGGTCGCGTGGATCGCCTCGACGATCTGCCCGACGGTCGCCGGGCCGGATGCCCAGACGATCTCCATGAGCCGCTGTTCGGCTTCGGTGAGGGGCACGGAGCGGCGACGGGCCATCGGACCTCCTCGAAGTGATACCGAAGGAATTAGGTTTTAGGCCACGCTAGCATGCGCCCGGGCCGTCGTCAAGATGGTCCGAAGGAATTCGGTCTCGGTTGTTCGCGGGCGGTTTTGCGCCCGGCTCGGCGAAGCGTCATCCCGGTGAGAGGCCGGCCGTTTCGGGTCTACTTGCTGGCGATCGTGCTGCTGGCGACGGTCGTCTGCGCGGCGTTGCGCTATGCCGGAGGCCGCACGCCGCTGGGGATCGGCCTGCTGGTGGCGGCCGAGGTTGCCGCGATCCTGACCGCGCTCGCCTTCAGCGTGCGCGAGATCGCCGAGCGTTGATGGGTGCCGAACCGGCCGGCGCGGTCCACCGGCGGGAGCTCGACCCGTTCGACTTTCTCGAGCGCGCCGCGTTCGTGTATCCGGAGAAGGTCGCCGTCGTCGACGGCGACGTGCGACGCACGTATCCGGCGTTGCTCGAACGTGTGCGCCGGCTCGCCGCCGCCCTGCAAGCGCTGGGCGTGCGCGCCGGCGAGCGGGTCGCCGTGCTCGCGCCGAACACCTCGATGACGCTCGAGGCGACGTACGCGGTCCCGTTGGCCGGCGGCGTGCTGTGCGCGCTCAACACGCGGCTCGCGCCGGACGAGATCGACTACATTCTGGAACACTGCGGCGCGTCGGTGTTGCTGCACGACTACGAGCTCGACGCGTTGGTCGACCGGCTCGAGGTGAAGCCGCGGCGCGTGCGCGTCGCGCCGCGCGGCGGCGGCGAAGCCGCCGCAGCCGCGCTCGACTACGAAGATCTGCTGGCAGGTGTCGACGCGAGCGCGCTGGTTCCGCGCAGCGGCGGCAGCGAAGACGACACGCTCTCGATCAACTACACCAGCGGCACGACGGGGAAGCCGAAGGGCGTGATGTACACCTTCCGCGGCGCGTACGTCAACGCGCTGGCCGAGGTGTTCCACGCCGGCCTGAGGCCCGAGAGCGTCTACTTGTGGACGCTCCCGATGTTCCACTGCAACGGCTGGTGCTTTCCGTGGGCGGTCAGCGCTGCCGGTGCGACGCACGTTTGCCTGCGCAAGGTCGACGCGGTCGGGATCAATGCCGGAATCCAGCACGAAGGCTGCACCCACTTCTGCGCCGCGCCGACCGTGCTGATCGGGCTGCTGAACCACCCCGACACCGCGCCGTTTCCGCGGCGCGTGGTCGTGACCACGGCCGGCGCGCCGCCGGCCCCGGCGACGATCGCGCAGATCGAAGCGCTGGGCGCGGAGCTGCATCACGTCTACGGCCTGACCGAGACCTACGGCCCGATCACCGAATGCGCTTGGCACAGCCCGCAGTGGGATGCGAAGCCGTCCGCCCAGCGCGCTCGACTGCGCAGCCGGCAGGGCGTTCCGATGGTCACGCTCGCCGCCGGCGACGTGCGCGTCGTCGATCTCGAGCTGCGCGACGTTCCGGCCGACGGCGAGACGCACGGCGAGATCGTCATGCGCGGCAACAACGTGATGAAGGGTTACTATTCCGATCCCGAAGCGACCGCGCGCGCATTCGCCGGGGGCTGGTTCCACTCCGGCGACATTGCGGTGCGGCATCCCGACGGCTACATCGAGATCGTCGATCGTGCCAAGGACGTGATCATCAGCGGCGGCGAGAACATCTCGACGCAGCAGGTCGAAAAGGTGCTGCTCGAGCACGATGCGGTGCTCGAGTGCGCGGTCGTCGCGGCCCCCGACGAGAAGTGGGGCGAGGTCCCCAAGGCGTTCGTGACGCTCAAGCCGGGCCGCACGCTCGACGCCGACGCGCTGCGCGCTTTCGCGCGCGCGCGCATCGCCGCGTTCAAGGTCCCCAAGTCGGTGGAGTTCTGCGAGCTGCCCAAGACATCGACCGGGAAGATCCAGAAGTACGTCCTGCGCGAACGCGAGTGGCAGGGCCGCGCGAAGCGCGTGAACTGATGGTCGACGCGCCGCTCGATGCCGACGTCGTCATCGTCGGCGCCGGTTTCGCCGGAATCGGGATGGCAATCCAGCTGTGCAAGCGCGGTTTCGCTTCGTTTCTCGTGCTCGAACGCGCGAGCGACGTCGGCGGTACGTGGCGGGACAACGTCTATCCAGGCTGCGCCTGCGACATTCCGTCGCTGCTCTACTCGTACTCGTTCGAGCGCAACCCCGCCTGGACGCGCCTCTTTCCGCGTCAGGGCGAGCTGTGGGAGTATCTGCGCTGGTGCGTCGACAAGTACGGTCTGCGCGAGAAGATTTGGTTCGGCACCGAACTGAGCGAGGCACGCTACGACGAACCGTCGGCGACCTGGCAACTGCGAACCGCCGAAGGCAACCGGCTGCGCTGCCGCGTCCTGGTCTCGGCGATGGGATTTCTCAACCGCCCGAGCATACCGGTAATCCCCGGTCTCGACCGTTTCCGCGGGCAGGCTTTCCACACCGCGCAATGGGACGCGTCGGTGGATCTGCGCGACCGGCGCGTCGCGGTGATCGGGACCGGCGCGAGCGCGATCCAGATCGTACCCGAGATCGCGCCGGTCGTTCGCCGGCTCACCTTGTTCCAGCGTACGCCGCCGTGGGTGATCCCGCGCAACGACGCGCCCGTCACGGCGTCACAGCGCACCCTGCTGCGCCGCCTGCCCGGCTACGCGCGGACGCTCCGCGCGCTGCTGTACTGGATGCTCGAGATCCGTGCCTACGGCTTCACCGTTCGGCCCAGCGTCTTGCAGCAGCGCGAAGCGCTCGCGCTGCGCCACCTTCGGCGTCAGGTCCCCGAACCGGAGCTGCAGCGCGCGCTCACCCCGGACTATCGCATGGGGTGCAAGCGCATCCTGCTCTCCGACGATTATTATCCGGCGTTGCGGCGTTCCAACGCCGAGGTCGTCAGCTCGCCGATCGCCGAGTTCCGCGAGGATGCGGTCGTCACGCAGGACGGCGTCGCACACGCCGCCGACGTCGTCGTCTTCGCGACCGGATTCAAGGCGACCGAGGGATTCGGCGCCGTGCGCGTCATCGGCCGCGACGGCGTCGCACTGTCCGATGCGTGGAAGGACGGGATGGAAGGGTATCTCGGAACGACGGTTGCCGGTTTCCCGAACTTCTTCACCCTGATCGGCCCGAACACGGGGCTCGGGCACAACTCGATGGTCGTGATGATGGAGGCGCAGTTCAGCTACGTGCTCAGCGCGCTCGAGCTGATGCGCCGCCGCGGCTTATCGGCGGTCGACGTGTGGCCCTCCGTCCAAGCGCGCTTCAACGAGCGACTGCAGGCGCGCATGCGGAAGACCGTATGGGCGTCGGGCTGCCGGAGCTGGTACCAAGACGCCCGCGGCAAGAACACGACGCTCTGGCCGGGCTTCACCTTCGTGTTTCGCCGGCTGACCAGGCGGCTCGATCCGCGGCAGTACGAGTTGCGCGGCGGAGCGCGTTGACGGTGCGCCGCGCGCTCGTCTGGGGCATCCCCGGTGTCCTGTTCATCGCGGCGGGCGCACTGCATTTCGTTCGACCGGCGATGTACCAGCAGATCGTGCCGCCGCAACTGGGGCATCCGGCGGCGCTGGTCGCGATCAGCGGCGTCGCCGAGATCGCCGGCGGGATCGGACTGCTCGTACCGCCGGCGCGCCGCGCCGCCGGCTTCGGGCTGATCGCGCTGTTGCTCGCGGTCTGGCCGGCGAACATCTACATGGCGGTCGAGGCGAAGCGCTTCGCGGCGATCGCGCCGGCCTGGGCGCTCTGGGCGCGCGTCCCGCTGCAGGCCGCCTTGATCTGGTGGGTCGAGCGCGCTAGCCGTTAACGCAATGCGGCGAGCACTTCGCCTGCAGCGCGTTCGCCGCTCTGCAAGGCGCCGGTGACGGTGCCGGCTTCGCTCGCCGGTGCGGTCGCTTCGCCGGCAAAGAACAGCACGTCGTCGACCGGCGCCGCGAGTTGCGCGCGCGCGTCGCCGCCGCCGGTTGCGACGTAGCTGTATGCTCCGAACGAGTACGGGTCGGATTGCCAGTCGTGGAGGTAGACCGCTTCGAGCTCGGCTTGCGGATCGGGGTCGCTGCCGAAGAGCACGCGCAGGTCTTCGAGCGCACCGGCCACCAGCGACCCTTCGTCGCGGCCTGCGAGCGCGTCGGCCTTCGGGCCGCCCGCCCACGCGATGAGCAGCGGCGCGTGCAGCGGCAGCATGTTCCAAAAGGTCGGAAACGCCGCCTCGGCGCGGTGGAAGAACGAGCCGGCGCGGCAGCGGCCGCCGTGCGCGCGTTCCCAGAAGGCGGTGCGGAACCGCAGCCCCAGCTTGACGACCGGCCCCATCACGAGCGCGCCGAGCGCGGCTCTCTTCGACGGCGGGAGCTCCGGCATGAAGCGCACGGAGTCGCCCTGTAAAACTCCGAGCGGCAACGTGACGATCGCCAGCCGCGCGCGCACGGCTAATGGCGAGTTGCAGCGTCGTCGCCTCGACGACGACGCCGCCGGCTTCGTGACGGACGGTCCGCGCCACGGTCGACAGGCGGACGTGCGCGCGCGTCCGGGTCAAGCGCGCCGTGCAGCGAGCGCAACAGTCGCCCGTAGCCGCCGAGCGGGCGAAACTGTTCCGACGTCTGACCTTCGTCGCCGGGACTCCACTCTTCGGCCAGCACGCGGACGCTAGCGCGGCCCGGATCGGCGGCGTCGAAACCCTCGACGAGCATCTGCGTGAATCGCCGCTCGCGCGGTGTGTTCGGATCGTCGGCGGGCAAGGTTCGCAGAAAATCATCGACGCTCATGTCGCGTTCCAAGCAGGCGCGCCCGCGCCATGACACCGGCGACGATCTCGAACGGGTCCTCGCGCGCGCGCAACTCGCCGTCTTCGTAGGCGAACGCCTCGCCGCCGGTGTCGATCGCGACGGTGCCCGCGATGCGCAGCAGGTCGAAGCTGACCGCAGAGGTCCCGTGGATGAACTCGCCGCCCAGCTCGATCGGGACCGGCAATCCGGCGTCTTCACGCGTAAGCAATCGGCCGCCGATGCGCTCGCGCGCCTCGATCACGATCGCGGAAACGCCGGCGTTCGAGAGCGCTCGCGCGGCGGCCAAGCCGGCGGCCCCGGCGCCCAGCACGGCGACGTCGGCGTGCAGTTCCACCGCGCCTCGCTCTATCGCAGGACGGCGGTGCAGAACTTACAGCGTCGCGCGTCCTGCGGAATCTCGCTCATGCATTCCGGACAGGTCTTCTGCGCCAGTACCGGCTTGCCGTGCTCGAATCGCTCCGACGCCAAACGCAGCGGGACGACGATGAAGTAGTAGATCACCAGCGCGTCGAGCAGAAACGTGATCAGCGCGTTAACGAAGTCGCCGACCGCGAAATGCGAGTTGTTGACGGTAAAGCCGAGCTTCGAGAAATCGGGCTTGCCGACCAGCGCCGCGACGAGCGGCGTGATGAGGTCTTTGACGAGCGAGTTGACGACCGCCGTGAACGCCGCGCCGACCACGACGGCGACCGCTAGGTCGATCACGTTGCCGCGCGCGAGAAACGCGCCGAATCCCTTGAGCGTATGGCCCCCTGTTCGCGTCCGGAGCGGCGGCGAAAAAAAGCATTCGCCGCCTTGCTTGGGCGCTTCCGCGCCGCGATGCTTACGCACTCTTGACGGAAAACCTTGATTTTCCGGCCCTCAAGCCGATACTCTGAACAGGACCAGCGCTCGTAATGCGACGAGGGTATTTTCGCACATGGATGTCCCGGAAAACCTAGATCTCTTCCTGTACGACCTTCTTAAAGAAGAGGGCGGCGCCGTCCAACTCGACGATGAGGACCGGGCTTTCATCGACCGCATCCTCAAGTCGATCACGCAGGGCAGCAAGGGCGTCTTCGTCGTGCTGCACCCCAACGACCGCATGCAGTACATGCTGCTCAACACCAACCGCGCCGGCGCGATCGCGCTGCTCGCGAAGGTGATGCAGCGAACCGCCGAGGCGCTCGAAGCCGACCTCGATTAGGTCCTGTTCGGCCGCCCTTCAGACCGCGACGGCGCGGAGGGAGTCGCCGACGGCGGCGACCATGACGTCGACGATTTCGGGGTCGAACTGCCCGCCGCGACCGCGCTCGATCTCGAGCAGCGCCCGGTCGGGCGTCATCGGAAAGCGGTACGACCGCTGACCGGTCATCGCATCGTACGCGTCGGCCACCGCGACGATGCGCGCGACGAGCGGGATCGCGTCGGCGCGCAGGCCGTCGGGATATCCACGGCCGTCCCAGCGCTCGTGATGAAAGCGGACGCCGTCGCGATAGGCGAGTAATTCGTACTCCGCGAGCAGCCGCTCGCCTTCGAGCACGTGCTCGGCAACGGTGATGCGTTCGGCGGCCAATAGCGGGCGCGCCGCACGCAGCAACTCGTCGGGGACGAGCAGCTTGCCGATGTCGAGGATTTGTCCCGAGCGAACGACATAGGCTTGCTCGTCACGCGCGAGACGCAGTCGCGCCGCGATCCGGGAGCACCAGCGCGCGACCGCGCGTCCGTGCGCCGCCGTCGCGGGATCTTCGGAATCGAGGCGTTCGACGAGCAAGCGCAGCGGATCCATCCAGGCACGCTCCGAGAAAGAGAAACGCCCGAGTCCAACCGGACCGGCGTACCCTGACTTATCGGCCGGCGAACGAGATTCGTCCACTCTGCTCGTCGAGGTCCAGGACGAAGCGCGTCCAAAGGCCGACCCCGAGGTGGGGCTCGGTCTGCGTCCGCCGGACGAAGGCATGCGTCGCTCCAAGGTCGAGCGATCCGACGCGGACGTCGGGGATCTCAACCGTGAAAGCGTCATCGGAGCCGGCGATGCCGACGGCCTGCCCGCGCGAGACGACCGGCCAGGCCGGTCCGACCCGGTACAGGGCGTAGCCGAACGACACGACCGTCTCGTCGCCGGTGTCGAGCAACGCGCGCGCACCTTGCGGTCCGAGCTGCACCGGCACCGTCGGCGAGCCGGCGCGAAAGGTCAACCCCACGCTGTTCGCGCCGGCGGCGCCGCCTGGAGGCAAGACGTCGGCGGTTTCTCGACGCCGGTCGAGCACCAACCGGACGCGGCCCAGCAGATCGCTGCCGACGACGACGTCGAACGGCACCTCACTCGACCGCGGAACGACCGCGAAGCGGGCCCGCGCAAAGCGGGCCGCGCCGAGCACCAGCGGACCCGTTTCCACGAAGCCGGTGGCGAAGCGCGAGAATCCCGCGATCTCCAACTCGCCGTGCGGCTCGAGGTCGAGCGCCTCGGCGAGCGTCAGGCTGATCGCGCTGGGAGTCGAACCGGTGTCGAGCAGACAGCGCGCGCTGCGGCCGCCGAGGGTGCACGGAACGATCGGGATCGTCGCCCGGCGAGCGGGAGCGGCGACGCGGCGGCGAAGACGGGCACCGCACCGGCGGGCGGCCCCAGCGGGCCGGCCGCAAGCGCGACGCCGTCGAGCGATCCGACCTCGATCGGGCCGGCGCGATCGAGTGGAAACGTCGCGCCGCCGGCTTTGCCAGGCCGGCCGTACGCGGCGATGGTCTGCCCGCCGGCGCTCTCGACGCGGCCCACCGTTTGCGTCGCGGGATCCACGACGGCGACGAGCTCCAGACCATCCCGCGCCCGGACGCGCCAGCGGTTGGGTCCGGCCGCGGCGACCGTTCCGCCGGCGGCGCGAAAGGCCGGTTCGGCAAAGGCGTACGAGGCGATGGCGGCCAGGCTGCGTTCGGTCAGGGTTCGCTCGTCGACGGCCTCGGGAAGCGCGACCTCGTTGAGGCCGAACGTCCACTCGCGGCTGCCGTCGAACCACGTCCCGCCGCACGCGCCGGCGATGCAGCGCTCGACCAGCCGCGTTTGACCGAGCTGGTCGAAGCTCGTCGTTACGCTGCGACCCTCGACGACGCGGCTGCCGGTTGCATGGAAGTGCACTCCGGCGGGATGACCGTTCGCCGCCGCGAGGGCGCAGGGCGGTGAGGGCGTCGGGCGGCGGCGCTGCGGCGACGATCGCGAGCGCAGCGGCAAGCGCGAGCAGACCCACCGCGAATCGCATCAACGTGGAACTGCACCCTCTAGACGGATACCTCCTCGACGGGCGGCCCGGAAAGGCCGAGGCGATTGCCGCCGCGCTGCGCGAGCGGTCGGCCGATCCGCGCGCGCAGCCGTTCTACCGGGCGCTCGAGGCGGTCGGCGCGCGCGCCGCCGACGAAGCGCTGTTGGCGCTGCGCTTGGTCTTGGGCGGCAATGTGGTTTCCGACGAGGCTATCGTGGCGGCGCGCGCAGCGCGCGCGGCGGTCAAGGCCGGCCGCCCCGGCGCGCGGGAAGAATACTTCCGCGCCGCCGGTCCCACCGCGCCGGGTGCGGAACGATGACGAACAGTCTATGCGTTATCCCAGCGTGATCCGACGCCTCGCCGCCGTTACCGTCCTGGCCGTGTTCTTCGTCCCCAGCTCGGCGTTGGCAGGGCAGTCGCCGGCTCCCGCGCCCTCCGCTACGGTGGCGGTCGAGGGCGACGCTCGCCATGGCGGCGTCATCTTCGGCAAGGTTACCAACGTCGACTACCAGAGCGGCGTCGTCACGGTTGATTCGAAGTCGCGCGGCAGGGTTGACGTCTCGACCATGCCGACCACCAGCGTCCAGTCCGAGGACCCCGGGTACCACACGTTGACCGACGTGTCGAAGGGTTCGAAAGTGCAGATCTTCATCTCGCGAACCGCCGGTAAGCTCGTCGCTCAGATCATTCGGCTGATCAAGCACTGACGCCGGTTTCCGCCGCCGAGCACCGAAGTCGCGCGCATGCCGCTTCCCACTGACCTGCCGGCGCTCGCACGCGGCGTGATCTGCGTCGGATTGGACGGCTCGCGCGCCGAGGACGCACCGCTCGACCAGCTGCGCGCGTTCGGTCCGGGCGCCGTCATCCTTTTCGGCCGCAACGTCGGAACCGCGGACGAGGTGCGCGAGCTCGTCGCCCGGTTGCGCGCGCTCGCCGATCCCGCGCCGCTCATCGCCGTCGATCAGGAGGGCGGACGCGTGGAGCGTCTGCGCAACGGCGTCGCAGCATTGCCTTCGGCGATGGCGGTTGGCGCGGCCGGCGACGTGGCGCTCGCGCAGCGGCTCGGCGGACTGCTCGGGCGCGACCTTGCCGGACTCGGCATCACCGTCAACCTCGCGCCCGTCGCCGACCTTGCGCTGCAACCTCGCAGCCGCGTGATCGGCACGCGTGCGTACGGCGACGATCCCGAGCGCGTCGCGGCATTCACCGGCGCGTTCGCGCGCGGGCTCGAACGGTTCGGCGTCGCCGCGGCCCTCAAACACTTTCCCGGTCACGGCTCGACCGCCGAAGACTCGCACGTCGCGTTGCCGCGCGTGACGGTTGACGCCGCGACGCTGCGCGCCCGCGACCTGGTGCCCTTCGCGCGATCGATCGCCTCCGGCGCGGCCTCGATCGTCCTGACCGCCCACGTCGTCGTCGAAGCGCTCGACGCGCATCAGCCGGCGACCTTGTCGCGCGCGATTCTGACCGGCCTGTTGCGAGAGGAGCTCGGTTTCGAGGGTGTCATCGCGACGGATTGCCTCGAGATGGCTGCGATCGCCGCGGGAATCGGAACGGTCGACGGCGCGGTCGCCGCCCTCGCCGCCGGCGCCGATTTGCTGCTGATCAGCCACCATCTCGAGCTCGCGCATGCCGCCGCCGGCGCGATCGCCGCCGCGGTGCACGCCGGTCGCATCCCGCTCGGCCGCCTACAAGAAGCGCACGCGCGCGTGCACGCGCTGCGCCGCCGCCTTGCAGCGCGTCCGCCGCTGCCGGAGGATGCCGTCGACGAGCACGCTCCGCGCGAGGCGGCGCAGCGCGCCGTGACGGCGATCGCCGGCGACCCGCGCTTGCGCGACGGAAAAGCGGTCACCGTCATCTCGTTCGAGGGCGAGCACTCGGACAACGCCGCGAAGTCGGGCAACGCTTTGCGGGCGCTCGACGTGCCGTCCCTGAGCGGCGCCCTGCGCCGGCTCGGCTGGAAGAGCGAGGTCATGCGCGTTCCGCTCGAACCCGCCGAAGAAGATCTCGACCTGCTGCTCGAGCACGTGCCGGCGCTGGGCGACCGCGAGTTCGTCGTCGTCACGCGCGACGCGCACCTCTCGCCGGCACAGGGCGAAGCCGTTGCTCGCATTCTGGCGCTGGCCCCCGATGCGCTGATCGTCTCGGCGCGCTCGCCGTTCGACGCCCTGCTGTGGCCGAGCGCGCGCCGCGTCATCTGCATCTACGGCGACCGCGAGGTCGCGCTGAACGGCTGCGCCGACGTGCTTGCCGGTCGCGCGCCGTTGCGCGGCACGCTGCCGGTGCGGCTGAACGGAACAGCCGCTGTTCGCTGAGATCGACGCCGCCGTCGAGGGCGGTTTGGGCACCCGCTTCAGCGCCGCCGTCGTGCGCGTCGAACGACGCGGCCGGCTGCGCTACGAGCGCGCGTTCGGCCGCACGCGCGACGACGCTCCGGGCTTGCCGTGCTTCGTCGACACGCGCTTCGACTTGGCCTCGATCACCAAGGTCTTCGTCGCCACGGTCGCGCTGGCGCAGGTCGCGCGCGGCGCCCTCGTCGCTCGACGCGCCGCTGGCCGACGTCGTTCCCGAGTGGCGCGATACCGGTCATCGCGCGATCACCTTGCGACACATCCTCGCGCACGACGCCGGCTTCAAGAGCGGCGCCGATTACCGGACCCTGCTCGACCGGGACGTCGAAGCCTTCGCATTGACCGACGAGCTCGCCGCCGCGCCGGGCGAGCAGATGGTCTACAGCGATCTCGGCTTCATCGCGCTCGGCACGATCGTCGCGCGCATCGCGGGCCGTTCGCTCGCCGCCGTCGTCGAAGCCGCACTTGCGCGCGTGGGGAGCTCGTTCGACCGCATACCGGCCGCGCGGTGCCGAGCGCGCGGCGATCCCCGCCACCGAAACCGATGCTTGGCGCGGCAGCGTTCAAGCCGACGTGCACGACGAGAAAGCGTACCTGATGGGCGGCGTCGCCGGACACGCGGGGCTGTTCGGTACGGCGCGCGACGTCGCGTTGTTGGGCGAATGGTACCTTGCCGCGCTGCACGGCCGGCCGACGCCGCTCGACCCGGGGCTCGCGCGCGAGGCGGTCTCGCGAACACGTCTGGGATCCCGTGCTGCGGCGCGGCCTGGGCTGGGCCCTCAAAACCAACGACGACAACTCGTGCGGAGCGCTCATGTCGGAGCAGACGTTCGGTCACACGGGCTTCACCGGAACTTCGATCTGGGTCGACCCGGTCCGCGACCTGAGCGTCGTGCTGCTCACCAACAACGTGCACCACGGTCGCACCGACCTGCGCGACGTCCGCATCCCGGTCGCCGACGCCGCCGTCCGCGCGACCGACGCCCAAGCCGTTCGCGCGTGAAGATCGCCGGCGCGATCTGCGGAACGTCGCTCGACGGCATCGACGTCGCGATCTGCGAGGTCGGCGCCCACGACGGCCGCATCGTCGCGAGCAGCGAACGCTTCGCGACCGTCCCGTTCGCCGCCGACCTGCGGGCGCAGATCCTCGCCGCGTACCCGCCCGCCCGCCACGACGCGCTCCACGTCAGCGCGCTGCACGCCGCGGTCGGCGAAGCCTTCGGCGACGCGATTCGCGAGGTCGCCGCCGAAACGCGCCTCGACGCCGTGGCGTCGCACGGACTCACGCTCGCGCACGACGGAGACGCGCACCACACGCTGCAGATCGGCGACCCGTTCCGCATCCGCGAACGCGTGAACGCGACGGTCGTCTACGACTTCCGCTCGGCCGACACCGCCGCCGGCGGGACGGGCGCGCCGCTCGTCCCGTTCGTCGACGCCATGCTCTTCGGGGCATACGCTCCGTGCGTCGCGCTCAACCTCGGCGGCATCGCGAACATGACCGTCCTGCCGCAATGCATCGCCTTCGACTCGGGCCCGGCGAACCTGCTCATCGACACCTACGTAACCCACCGCAGCGGCGGCGCGCAACGCTACGACCGAGACGGCGAGCTCGCCCGCAACGGCGCGCCGAACGCCACGCTCCTCGATCGTATGCTCGACGATCCGTACTTCGCCGCGCCGCCGCCCAAGACGACCGGCCGCGAGCGCTACGGCGCGCCGTGGATCGAACACCGCCGCGCCGAACTCGACCAGCTCACCTTCGCGGACGCCGTCGCGACGCTCACCGCGCTCACCGTCCGGACCGTCGCCGACGCGCTCCGCACCGCCGCGCCCGACGCGACGTTGCTCATCGTCAGCGGCGGCGGCGCACGCAACCCCGCCCTCGTCGACGGCCTCCGCAACGCGCTGCCCGGCGTCCGGCGTCAAGATCTCCGACGAGCTCGGCGTGAACGCGGACGCGAAGGAAGCCGTCGCCTTCGCCGTGCTGGCATACTGCACGCTCACCGATCGCCCAGCCGGGATACCGAGCGTAACCGGGGCCGCGGGTCCGCGCATCCTAGGCGCAATCGCCCCCCATGAACTCGCAGCGCTGCTCGACCGCATCCACATCGATGAAGCAACGAAACAGCATTGAAGAAGGCGATAGCCCAATCGTGCCCACGTCGCGAGGCCCGGATCGTGCCGGCCGGGCGGCGTCCCAGCGCCCGGCCGAGCCACAATCGCCCGGGCGGAGCGAATAGACCGGAGGAGAAGCACGACCGAGTGATCTGCATAGGCGTAGACGCAGGCGGCACCTCCACGAACGTCGCCCTGTCCAAGGACGGCGTCGTTCGCGAAGCGCAGGCGAAGGCCGCGAACGCGACCACGATCGGCGTCGACGACGCGGCGGACGTCATCATCACGGCGATGCGCGACATGCTGGACGGCGAGCAGCCTGACGCGATCTACGTCGGTGCAGCCGGAGCCGGGCGCGCGGCGGTCGCGCAAGGTCTGCGCGAATGCATCACCGCGTCGTTCGGGAGCGCGAAGGTCGTGGTCGAGGACGACGCGGCGATCGCGCTGCGCGCGGCGATCCCCGACGGAGACGGCGCGGTACTCATTGCCGGTACCGGCTCGGTCGCCTATGCCGTGCATGGCGACCGGACGTACCGGACCGGCGGACTCGGATATCTCGCCGGCGACGAAGGTTCGGCGTTCTGGATCGGGATGCAGGCCGTGAAGCTGTACGGCCGCGTTCTCGACGGGCGGGCCGATCGCGACGAGACGACGGACTTGGTGTCGCGCGCGCTCGACGCCCCCGACCGCGAGCGCTATGTCGCCGCGCTGTACGATGCGGCGCTCGCGCCGGCGACGATTGCCGCGCTGGCGCCGAGCATCGTCGCGTTCGCAGGCAAGGGGAACCGTGCCGCGACCAAGATCGTGCAGCAAGCGGCGCAAGAGCTCGGCGATCTGTTGCGCGCCGTACTGAAGGCGGCGGCCTTGACCGACGCGTCGCCGGCGGTCGCGTTCGCCGGAGGGCTGCTGCGCGAGAACAGCCTGCTTTCGTTCTTGCTCGAGACGCGACTGGTCGGTGACGTCGCCGGCATCGCGGTCGTCAAGGGTGGCGACGAACCGGTGCGCGGCGCGTTGCGCTTGGCGGAACGGCTGGGATGAGCGAGATTCCGTCGACCGAGTCGCTCGACCCGGCGACGTCGGGTATCGACCAACTCGACGACGTCGCGTTGGCAAGGTCGCTCGTCGAGGCGCAGCGCGGCGCGGTCGATGCCGCGGCCTCCGCCGCGCCTGAGATCGCGCAGGCCACGAGGTTGGTGGTCCATGCGATCGAGGCCGGCCGGCGAGTCGTGCTCGTCGGCGCCGGAACGAGCGGCCGGCTCGCGGTGCTCGACGCCGCCGAGCTGCCGCCGACCTACGGACTCGATCCCGACCGTTTTCAAGCGCGGATCGCGGGCGGAGATACGGCGCTGCGCCGCGCGGTCGAAGGCGCCGAGGACGATCCCGACGCCGGCGCGCGCGCGGTTGCGGACGTCGGCATCGGCGACGTCGTGATCGGCGTCTCGGCCAGCGGGGGCGCACCGTTCGTGCGAGCGGCGCTCGCGGCGGCACGGGCGCGCGGGGCGCGGACCGTCGGGATCGTGAATGCGCCGGGCGCGCCGCTGGCGCGCGAAGCGGAGATCGGCATCGTCGCGGCGACCGGCGCGGAGCCGATTCAGGGCTCGACGCGCATGCGCGCCGGAACGGCGCAGAAGCTGGTGCTCAACGCGATCTCGACCGGCGCGATGATTCGGCTCGGTAAGACCTACGGCAACCGCATGGTCGACGTGGTCGCCACCAACGCGAAGCTTCGCGCGCGCAGCGAACGCCTCGTTCGCGATCTGGCCGGTGACGTCGATGCGCGCGGCTTGCTCGATGCGGCCGGCGGCAGGGTGAAAATCGCGATCGTGATGGCGCGCCGCGGCGTCGACCGGGTGCAGGCCGAACGCTTGCTCGAAGCCGCGCACGGGCGGCTCGCCGCCGTCATCGACGATCCAGTCTGACCTGCGTTCCGCCGTCGTCGGCGTACCCGCGTGCCGCGAAGAACTCGCGCAGCCCGCCGTCGTCGGGAATTGCCGCGGCGATGCGCTTGACGTCGAGCTGGTCGAGCCGGCCGTGCAGCGTCGCGAGGAGCGCCGAACCGATCCCGCGCCGGCGGCGTTCCGGAGCGACCCAGAGGTCGCGCAGTTGCGCGAGCAAGCCGCCGCGTTGGGTCGAGATCGCGAACGAGACGGAGACGCACGCGGCGGGTATACCGTCATCGTACGCCAGCCAGATGAAGCCGTAGTCCGGGCGATCGACGAACAACGCAAGCGCGTCGCCGAGGCGAGCGTCGTCGCCGCGAAACGGTTTCATCAGCGCGAAGGCGTCGGGCCGCTCCGGGCCGCCCATCGTCCGGCATTCGATCACGGGAGGTACCTCACAACCATGCTGTTCGACTCGCTCCGTCGTTCGCTTCCCGCCGTCGCCGCGCTGACGGCGATCGCTTCGTCCACCCTGGTCGCCTCGGCGGCGGTCACCGAGCGGCAAGGCGCCTCGGTCGCGGGCGGAAAGATCCGCGATTGCCACGGCTACGTCCGGCACGTCTCCGACGAGAACATTCGCGTGCACTGCATCGACGGCGTTCCGGCCGACCTGTCGTTCTTGTACGCGCCGAACTATGCGACGCTGTTCTCCAACGGCAAGAGCGTGCAGACGAAGGACCTCAAACCCGGCACGCCGGTGCACGTCGAGTTCACCCAGTCGCTGGGCATCCGCAAGGCCTACAAGATCTTCGTCGCCGACCCCAACGGCCACGGCCGCTTCGGCTTCAAGAGTTAAGCGGCTTCGACGCCGAACGAGCGCCGCGGTGGCTTCCGTCGCGGCGCTCTTTTCGTCTCTACTGGCCCTGACGTTCGTGGTCGTCCCGCTCGACGACCGTCCGGTCACGGCGCAGCTCCCGCGACTGCTGGGGGCGATCGCCGGCGTGCGCGTCGCCGAACCCCCGCGAGTCCTGCTCGGGCACTACCTGATCCCCGGCGACTCCGCCGGCATCATGCGCTGGCTGCGCGACGACGCGCCGCGCGACGCGCGCGCCTACGTCGTCTCGAGCGACATGATGGTGTATGGGGGCTTGGTCGCGTCGCGTATCCCGGGGACGTCACGCGCGGTCGCATACACCCGGCTGCAAGACCTCGCCGCGTTTCGCGCGACGCGCGGCGACGCGCCGTTCGCGGTGTTCGGCACGGTGATGCGACTGGCACCGACCGGCGTGCCGAAGCTGGGATCGGCAGCGGCGTTTCCGTTCGCCGGGGGCGACGTGTGGGGGCCGATCCAGCAATACGCTAACCTTGCCCGATCCGCCGCAAACCGACGCCCAGCGCGAACTGGCCGCGCAGCTGCGCGCGCAGCTCGGCCCGGCGCTCGACGCGTATCTCGACACGCGCGCGCGCGACCGGGACGTCGATCTGTTCGCGTTGCGCGTCGCGGCGGAAGGCGGCTTCGACCGGATCGTGCTCGGGCAGGATGATGCCGGGCCGGTCGGGCTGCACCTGCGCGACTTGGCGGCCCTGCGCGCGTTCGCGGCGCGTTGGCTGCCGCCGTCGCGCGCGTCGATCGAGCCGGGTGCCGACGAGCTCGCCATGGTGCTGGTCGCCGCCGGGTTGGCGCACGCGGCGAACGACGTGCCGCGCGTGCGCGTCGTCTACTCGCGGCCGGACGGCGGCAGCGTCGAAGATCCGCTCGAGTTCGCGCCGATCGCGACCACGATCGCGGACCTCATCCGCAGCTGCGGCGCGACGCAGGTGACCGGACCCTTTCCGGCCGACGTCGACCTGTTCGTGCGCGTGCCCGGCACCGGTTTTGCCGACGAGACGAAGTTCGTCACGCGATCGAGCACGAAACCGGCCGCGCCCCCGGCCGGTCCGATCCGCCGACCGCCGTAGCGGTCGCCGATCTGTCCTTCCTGGCGCCGACCGACTTCGCGGGCGAGCGCCGGCTCACGCAGGACCTGGTTGCGCGGGGGATAGCCGGACGCGTCGACGCGTTCGCATCGTGGAACACGGTCGCGAACACCGTCGGCACCGCGCTCCCCGAGGCGATCGCCGTGCGCGCCGGACGGCTCATGCGGACCTACGATGCGCGGGCGAACGCGGCGTTCACCTTCATGCGCTACGTCGACGACGTCGCCTTCCACGCCGACGTGCGGCCGCGGCTCAACGCCGATCTGAGCGCGCAGGGCGTCGGCGATCATACCTTCCTGGCGCCCGACGTCGCGCAGCGCGTCGCATCCGAGAACCGCGCGCTGCTGTGGCCGGAAGGGCTCGACCTGCTCGCGCAGATCGAGCCGCAATTCCGCGACGCGGGCTTCACCATCACGCTGCCGTGGGACCGCACCTTCGAGACCGAGCTCGACGTCCGCCTCGCCCCGAAGCGCTAGCACACAGCGTCCTTCGACGAGCTCAGGATGACAGGCGGTACTACGGGTCGCGGACGCCGACGTCGCCGAGGCCGATCGACTCGGCGCCGGTGAGGCGATTCGTCGGGCGAAGCTCGTCGAACGTGATGGTTACGTCATCGACCTCGCCTTCGTCGGTTTCGAGCGGCGCCAGCGCGGTCTCGCGCGCGACGTACGTTCCGCCTTCGAGCTGGGTGAAATCGACGCGCCAATCGACGGAGTCGAGCGGCGCGGAGTTGCCGATCCCGGCGACCACCGCGCGTATCGGCAGCGACGTCTTGACGTCCGTCCACAGCTCGCGCAGACGATAGCGGCGCGGATCGCGCAGCGGGCGCAAGCGCAGATGGTGCTGCGCGCCGGCGGGGCCGGCGACGTCGCCGAGGTCGGTCACCTCGTACGTGCGCGCGACCGTGCCGGTGTGGCCGATGTGCGGCAGCACCTTCGTGCTGGCCGCGACCTCGCTCATGTCCTCCGTCGCCGCGATCGGCAGCGCGTCGAGCGCGAGCCCGAAGTCTTGATCGACCGCGAACGTCAGTTCCCCGATCGGGTCGGACTCCGCTTCTTGGTTCAGCGTTCGATTGATCGTCGGACCCGCTGTGCCGACGTTTCGCGCGCCGGGCGCCGCCGGAGCCGGCGGCGCGATCGTCCCCGCCACGCCGATGTTGAAGCCGTGCGGAACGTGAGGGTGCTCGCCCTCCTCACGGCTGAGGGAATGCGAGTGGACCAACCGCCGGCGCATGTCCTCGATCGTGTCCCAGGTGCTCGTCCCGGGGCGGCCGCCGAAGCGAAAGCGGACCACGGTCGCGTACACGCTGTAGTGCGCGTAGCCGCTTTGCGTGCGCGCTTCTCGCGTCGCGCCGAACAGCGCGTCGGCATCCGAAGCCGGGGCCGGCGTGGCGTCGAGCAGAACGCTCAGCGCCAGCGCGATCACGGCTCTCCTTGCTGGCCGCTGCTCGAGAACCCGATGTGGTACGGGCTCGGAAACGAGCGCAGATCGACCTCCTCGAAAGCGATCTGCACGTCGCGCAGCATCCCCGCCGCGCCGTAGTCGACGTCCGCCAGCGCCGTCTCGCGAGCGATGTACGTGGCCCCCTTCACCTGACGGTATTCGACGCGCCAGGGCACGCTTGGTGAGCGGCGGATGGTTTCCGATCCCGGCGACGACCGATTCTTCGGGGAGCCAGGTCGTGCCGTCGACCCACAGCTCGCGCAAGCGGTGATGGTCGGGATCGCGCAACGGCGTCAGCCGCAAATGGTATTCCGGCCCTTGCGCGTCGACGGTCGTCTCGATCAAGCTCACGTCGTAATCGCGCGCGACCGTTCCGGTGCGGCCGATGACCGGCAGCTTGGAGCTTTGCGCGTCGAGCGTGCTCAGCGAGTTCGTGGAGACCAGCCGCCGCTCGCCGGGAGCGAGGCCGTAATCTTGATCGATCGCGAACGTGACCTGGCCGATCGGATCGACCGGCTTCACCCGGTTGAGCATGCCGAGGATCGGTATGGCGATGTTGATCCCGTGCGGCGTGGTCGGGTGCGCGCGCTCCTCGCGGCTGAACGCGCCCGAATAGACGAGCCCGTGCCGGATGTCCTCCATCGTCTCCCACGTTCGGCGCACCGTCTTGGTGCCGTTGCGGAACGAGACGACGGCGACGTAGTCCGCGTAGCGCGAGTACGCGCCCGCACCCCACGCTTTGCGCGACGCGGCGAAGATCGCGGCGGCGTCCGGCGGGCCCGGAGCGGCGGCGGGCGGCGGAGACGCGGCCGCGCAGGTCGCCAAGATCAGCGCAATCGCGACGACTCGAAAGGCACCGTTCGCTCGCATCATCCCGGCAACGCCGTCACGCGGACCGGGGTTCCCGCGCCGGCCCCGGGCGAGTCAGCCGCCCTCGCGCTGGCAGAGCTCGATCAGCACGCCGCCGGTCGATCCGGGATGGAGGAATGCGATCGTGTTGCCGTGCGCCCCGCGGCGCGGCTGCTCGTCGATGAGTCGCACGCCGGCCGCGCGCAGGCGGTCGAGCTCGCCCCGGATGTCCGCGACGCGATAGGCGGTGTGGTGCAGCTTGCTCTGCGACTTCTCCGCGGTACCGTGCGATCGGCGAGGCTTCGTCGAGCGGGCGCAAGAGCTCGATCACGGCGTCGCCCGTCCGCAGGCCGACGGCCTCGACGCCTTGATCCGCAACCAGCTCGCGGTAGACCTGGCTGAAGCCCAGCGTCGTCGTGTAGAGCGCGATCGCCGCGTCGAGGTCCTTGACGACGATCGCGACGTGATCGATCGGCGCGTCGATCATCACGCGATCCGCTCGTGCGCGACGTGGCGGCCGAACACGCCGCGCAAGACGTCGCAGATCTCGCCCAGGCTCGCGCCGGCGTCGACCGCTTCGACGAACGGCGGCATCAGGTTGGTGCTCCCCTGGGCGGCTCGGCGCACCTCGTCGAGCGTCGCGGTCACCCGCGTCGCGTCGCGTCGCGCGCGCGCGGCACGCGTGCGCGCGACCTGTTCGGCTTCGATCGCCGGATCGATGCGCTGGATCGGCATCGCGACGCCGTCGCGGTCGTCGTTGAACCGGTTCACGCCGACGATCACCGCGCGCCGGGATTCGATCGCCTGTTGCGCGCGGTAGGCGGATTCACCGATCTGGTCCTGCATCCAGCCGCTCTCGATCGCCGCGACGGCGCCGCCCAGCGCGTCGATCTCGCCGATCAGTCCGCGCGCGCGCTCGGTCAGCTCGTCGGTGAGCCGTTCCACGTAGTACGACCCGGCCAGCGGGTCGACGACGTCGGTGACGCCGGTCTCATACCCGATGATCTGCTGCGTGCGCAACGCGATGCGCGCGGCCTGCTCGGTCGGAAGGCCGAGGGCCTCGTCCTGGCCGTTCGTGTGCAGCGACTGCGTGCCGCCCAGCACGGCAGCCAGCGCCTGCAGCGAGACCCGCACGACGTTGTTCTCCGGTTCCTGCGCGGTGAGCGTCGAACCGCCGGTTTGGGTGTGAAAACGCAGCATCTGCGACTTGGGATCACGCGAGCCGAACTCGCCGCGCACGATCTCGGCCCACAGCGTGCGCGCGGCGCGGAACTTGGCGATCTCTTCGAAGAAATCGTTGTGCGCGTTCCAGAAAAAGGAGATGCGCGGCGCGACGGCATCGACGTCGAGACCGGCACGCAGCGCCGCGTGCAGGTACGCTTTGGCGTTGGCGAGCGTGAACGCGATCTCTTGGAGCGCGGTCGACCCGGCTTCGCGGATGTGATAGCCGGAGATCGAGATCGTGTTCCAGTTCGGCACGGACTGCGCGCAATACGCCATCACGTCGGTGACCAGCCGCATCGAGGGTACCGGCGGATAGATGTACGTCCCGCGGGCAACGTACTCTTTGAGGACGTCGTTCTGCGTCGTACCGCCGAGCCGCTCGAACGGAATGCCGCGCCGGCGCGCGACCGCCAGCAGGAACGCCAGCAGGATCGCGGCCGGGGAGTTGATCGTCATCGAGACGGTGACGCGCTCGAGCGGGATCGCATCGAACAAGGTCTCCACGTCGTCGATCGTGTCGATCGCCACGCCGACCTTGCCGACCTCGCCGCGCGCCTGCGGGGCGTCGGAGTCGTAGCCCAGCTGGGTCGGCAGATCGAACGCGACCGAGAGCCCGTTGACTCCGTTGGCGAGCAGGTACTTGTAGCGTTCGTTCGATTCGGCGGCGGTGGCGAAGCCGGCATACTGGCGCATCGTCCAGAGCCGCCCGCGGTACATGTCCCGCCGGATGCCGCGCGTGTACGGGAAGGCGCCCGGTTCGGCGCGGCGGACCGGCGGATCCGCCGGATCGTAGAACGGCTCCAGTGGGATGCCGCTGGCGTTGAGGTCGCGCGCGCTCACCCCGTACGGTTGCGCCGCCGCCGTGCGGGCGCCCTATGCGCCACGGCCGGACCGGCGTCCGCCGGGGCGAAGCCGGCGCCCATGCGACGATCGACTTCCGTCATGACCGCCCTTATTTTTGCGTGCGCCGCGGTGCTGCCCGCGCTGGCCGACACGCCGACCGAGGACGCCCCGCCCAACGCGTACTTCGCATATACGACCGGCAAGATCAACTTCCGCATCGACAAGATCGAGCGCGTCTTGCACGTCGACAACGGTCCGCTCGCGAAGAGCGCCGACCCCGGTGACGGCACGCAGGGCTACCTCATCATCACGATGTCGGTGCAGAACGCCGGGCCGCAGGAACATACGTTCCCGGCGATGCGCGAATCCGTGCTGCTCGACGATCAGAGCACGGTGGAGGACACGCTGCAACCGAAGCAGACCGTCAAGGTCCGTATCGCCTTGTTTGGGATCCCGGCCGACCGCACGGTCACCAAGATCATCCTCGACCCCAACGAGGGCTCGCCAAAGCGCCGCCTGACGATCAAGGCCGGCGACATTGCGACGATCCCCGAGATCCCGCGTCCCAAGCCGGCCGAGTAAGCCGGCCTACGGACATCCGGACGGTTCTGCGCTATCGTTGTAGGGTCATGAAGCGCAGCACCGTCCTCACCGGGATCGCCGGCCTGTTCGTCGCGAGCGCCGCGGGTGCGCGGGCGTCCGTCCAGACGGTCACCCACACCGACGCGGAGTGGCACCGGCTGCTCACCCCCGAGGCGTACGACGTGCTGCGCCGCGAAGGCACCGAGCGGGCGTTCTCCAGCCCACTCGATGAGGAGAAGCGCGCCGGGACGTATTTCTGCGCCGGCTGCGATCTCGCGCTGTTCTCGTCGAAGACCAAGTTCGACAGCGGCACCGGTTGGCCGAGCTTCTGGACGCCGCTGCCCAACGCCGTCGCGACGAAATCCGACAACCAGATGATCGAGGAGCGCACCGAGGTGCATTGCCGGCGCTGCGCCGGCCACCTGGGCCATGTCTTCGACGACGGTCCCAAGCCGACCGGACTGCGCTACTGCATGAACGGGGTCGCGCTGCGATTCCGTCCCGGCCGCGCGGCGTAGACGGCGAACAGCACCGCCAGCAGCGCCTGGAACGGGATCGGCGCGACGATCTTCCACGTGCCGGGGATCGCACCGTGCGCGACCGCCAGCGCCGGCAGGACGACCGCGAAGAGCTGATCGAGCGCGCACAGCCACAGCAGGACGCGGAAGCGGCGCGGATCCCGAAACGCCAGCGCGTAGACGAGCGCCGCGACGACGAACTCGCCGCCCGCGATCTGCGCCGTCGTGAGGTCGGTTACCGGCACGTCGAGCAACGGTTGGAGCAACTGTGGTGCGAGCACCGAGATCGCCCCGACGAACGCATCGATGCAAAAACCGATCGCCAGCCCGGCGCGCACGACGATGGTGAACGCGTCGAGTCTCATGCGACCGTCGCGACGTCGGGCTTCATGCGAGCGTGAGGAGCGCCGTGCGGGCTTCGACGGTCGCGCCGGGCGAGACGTGGACCGCCGAGACCGTTCCGGCCCGGTGCGCGCGGATCTCGTTCATCATCTTCATCGCCTCGATCACCGCGACGACCTGACCCTCGGTCGACCGTCGCGCCTTGCGCGACCGAGATCTCGACCACGACGCCGTGCATCGGTGCGACGACGTCGTTTCCGGCGGCGGCGCGCGCATTGCGCGTCGCGCCGCCCTTCTTCGGCGTCGCCGCGCGCGCAGCGGGCGCGCCTACCCCGCCCCGCGGCAGATCGACGAACCGCACGCGAAACAGCCGATCGTTAACCTCGACCCGAATCAAATCCCCATCCGCGCCATCCTGAGCCCCAACCCTGTCATCCTGAGCCCTAACCGTGTCATCCTGACCCCTAACCGTGTCATCCTGAGACCTAACCGTGTCATCCTGAGACCTAACCGTGTCATCCTGAGCTTGTCGAAGGGGCCCGTCCCCCTTCGCGGCCTGAGCCGAGCGAAGGTTGCCCCACTCCGCAGCGAACGGTTCGAGCGTCGCGGTGCCGTACGTCGCGTCGCGCACGGCAGCGACGTCGATCAGCGCACGCAACAGCGGCAACGTCGTCGGCACACCGGTGATGACGTACTCGTCGATCGCGCGACCGAGCCTCGCCAACGCCTGCGCGCGGTCGGGTGCTCGCACGATCAGCTTGGCGATCATCGAGTCATAGTCGGGCGTGATCGCGAAGCCCGGATACGCCGCCGAGTCGACCCGCACGCCCGGCCCGCCCGGCTCGCGATAGCGTTCGACCGTGCCGGGCGCAGGGCGGAAGTCTTGCGCCGGATCCTCGGCGTTCACCCGCACCTCGATCGCGTGGCCGCGTAACTCGACCTCGCTCTGCGCGAACGCCAGCGGCCGCCCCGCGGCGACCAGGATCTGTTCGCGCACGAGATCGATCCCCGAGATCTCCTCCGAGACCGTGTGCTCGACTTGAATGCGCGTGTTCATCTCGAGAAAGTAGAACGCGTCGCCGCTGACCAGACACTCGATCGTCCCGACGGAGTCGTACGCGATCGCGCGCGCCGCCTGGACGCCCGCGGCGCGCAAGCCTTCGCGCACCTGCGCCGGAATGAGCGCGGGAGCTTCCTCCCACAGCTTCTGGTGGCGACGCTGGAGCGAACAGTCGCGTTCGCCGACGTGCAGCACGTTGCCGTGCTTGTCGGCGAGAATCTGCAGCTCGACGTGCTTCGGATTGTCCAGATAGCGTTCGGCGTAGATCGTGCCGTTCCCGAAGTACGCCAGCGCCTCGCGCTGCGCGGTCGAGAAAGCGGACTCGATCTCGCCCGCGGTGCGCGCGACCTTGAGACCCTTGCCGCCGCCGCCGCCCGATGCTTTGAGCGCGAGGGGCAGCCCGTGCGCTTCGGCGGCGCGCCGGGCGCCCGCGACGTCGGCGAGCGGCTCGGTTCCACCGGGGACCACGGGGACGCCGGCCGCGACCATCGCCTGGCGCGCGCGCACCTTGTCGCCCATCGCGTCGATCGCCTCGGGATGCGGTCCGACCCACACGATCCCAGCCGCGATGACGCGTCGCGCGAAGCCGGCGTTCTCGGCGAAGAATCCGTAACCAGGATGCAGCGCATCGGCGCCGGCGCGCTGCGCGACCTCGAGCAGCTTGTCGGCGTTGAGATATGATTGTGACGGCGCCGCCGGTCCGAGATGGTAGGCTTCGTCCGCATAGCGCACGTGCCGCGCGTCACGATCCGCGTCGGAGTACACGGCGACCGTGGCGCAGCCCAGCTCCTTGGCGGTGCGCATGATCCGAATCGCGATCTCGCCACGGTTGGCGACGAGAATCTTGCGGAACGGCCCGTTCTGAGCCAAGCCTGTCCTGAGCTTGTCGAAGGGAAGGGGTGCGTCAGACATCGAGCCGGCCGGCGGCGTTCCAGCGTGACGTCGCGCGCGCCGCGAGACGCGCGCGCGGCTTATCCGAGGCTGCCAGCCGCCCTGCCAGCCGCCAGCGCGCCGGCGTCGTCGAGGAGGGGGCGTCGCCCGCCGGCACCTGCAGCAGGTACGCGGCCGCAATAGCCGCGAGCTCGTCGCCGGTCGGAACCGGTCCCGAGTCGTGATCCGGCCGCATCAACTCTTGGCTGACTCGGGGTACATTCCCATCGCGTGGTAACCGGCGTCGACGAAGTGCACGTCGGCGGTCACTTGCGACGACAGGTCGGATGCCAAAAACACCGCAACGTTGCCGACGTCGTCGATGGTGATGCTGCGTTTGAGCGGTGACGCGGCCGCGACCTTTCCCGGCATCGATGAGAATCCGGCGACCTGGCGCGACGACGCGGTGCTGATCGGTCCGGCGGAGATCGCATTGACCCTGATGCCGCGGCCACCGAGGTCGAATGCGAGATATCGCACCGATGCCTCGAGCGCGGCCTTCGCGATGCCGGCGATGTTGTAGTTGGGGACGATTCGCGTGCCGCCCAGATACGTGAGCGCCATGATCGACGAACCGTCGTTCAGATTGTCTTTGAGGTGGCCGGCCAGCGTGATGAGCGAGTAGGCGCTGATATCCATCGCCATCGCGAAACCGTCGCGCGAGGTGTCGTAGACCGTCCCCGAGAGATCCTCTTTCTTCACGAACGCGATCGAGTGCACCAGGCCGTCGATCTTACCCGCGTTCTCCGCCAGCGCCCGCAACGAGGCGTCGCTGGTAACGTCGCACTCGAACACGCCGGCTTCGCCGAGCTCCGCGGCGTGCTTGCGCACCGCGTCCTCGACCCGATCTCCCTGGTAGGTCAGGATCAGCCGGGCCCCGTGGGCGTGCAGTTGGCGCGCGATGCCGCTGGCGATCGACCACCGGTTGGCGACCCCGGTGACGAGAATGGTCTTTCCGTCGAGCAGTGCCACGAGGTCCGGTCATCGGCCGAAGCGGTCAGACAACCCTCCTGACCGGGCGCGGCGGGCGCTGCACGCTCGTATCACCCTGCCGAGCCGGCCGGAACCGCCGTGCCGCGCCGCGCACGTAGCCGCACATGCGTCTTCTCACCGCCGCCGGAGCATCGCTGCTGGTCCTCGTCTCATCGTTCGCCGCGGCGCCGGCCGCCGGCGGACCCACCCTCGACGATCTCGCGGTCCCGCGATACCGGCACATCTTCGTCATCATGGGCGAGAACAAGGACTGGGAGAGGATCGACGGCTCGACCAACGCGCCGCGGTTGGCGGCGTTCGCGAAGACGTACGGCGACGCGACGCACTTCTACGGCGAGGTTCATCCGAGCGAGGCGAACTACGTCGCGCTGCTGGGCGGATCGACGTTCGGCATCCACGACGACGACGCGTACTACTGCACGCCCGGATCGACCCGGCCGTCGTGTCCGCACGCCGCTACGCCGGACTACCCGACGCATACGGTCGATGCGCCGAGCTTGGGGACGCAGCTCGAGGCGGCGGGACTCACCTGGAAGAACTACAACGAGAGCATTCCGGCGGCCGGCTCGCTGGCGGTGACCGGATCCAATCCCGCGCACGACGGTCCCGGGGCGCTCGCGTACTATGCGTCCAAGCATTCGGGCTTCATCAACTTCGCCGCGGTGCAGAACGACCCGCATCGCGCCGAACGCATCGTCGGATACGATGCGCTGCGGCGCGATCTCGCCACCGGCGACCTGCCCAACTTCGGTTTCATCATCCCGAACCTGTGCAACGACATGCACGGAATGGCGGCCGGTCCGGGGGTTCCGGACGATTGCGTCTACCAACACCTCGATGCGCTGATCCAACGCGGTGATGCCGCGATCGGAAAGGTCGTCGACGCGATCGAGGCCGCGCCGGCGTGGCGCTCGGCCGACAACGCCGCGATCGTGGTGACCTTCGACGAGGACGACGGCACCGGACGGTCCGGCTGCTGCGGCGTGACGCCGGCCGCGCCGTCGAACTTCGGCGGCGGCCACATCGCCACGATCGTGATCACGAACCACGGACCGCGCGGCGCCGTCGATCCGACGCCGTACAACCACTATTCACTGCTCCGCACGATCGAGGACGCGTTCGGCATTCATGATTACCTCGGGCTTGCCGCGGCGAGCGCGCAGGGAGTCAAGCCCATGCTGCCACTGTTCCAAACCGCACATCACTAAGAGGCCGGCTGCTCCGGCGGGTGTCCCGTGCTACAAATTGGACGGCGTTGGTCCGCCGTTTGGGGTATGGTACGTCGCAGGTGATTTGCGGCTAGCGGTCGCGACGCTCCCCTGAAGGGTGTGCAATGTCTCGAACCGTGTTCGTCCTGGAGCCGCAGACGGTCTTCATCCCCGAGCTGAGCCGGATCGTAGGGGCGGCCGGGGGTCGGGTCACGATGTTCGCGGAAGGCTTCGACGTCATCGAGATCGCGGCATTGCGCGTCGAGTATGCGCTCCTCGATCTCGACTACGCGCTGCCGGGCGTGCTTGACGGCTTGGCCTATTTCGCCGGCGCCGCCCCGCGGGTGAAACCGATCGTGCTCACCAATCAGCGCGACTTCCGGCCGCTGGCGCGCTATCGCGACGCGGGTGCGGTGGTGTTGCCCAAAGCATTGTCGTGCCCCGAGCTCATTCACGCGCTGCGCGCCATCTTCCAAGGCGATGCTTATCCCATCACGCACCACGTGCCGCGGCGGGCGAAGACCGTCTACGCCGAATACATCGCGCTCGACGAACGCGTCTGAGCCGACTCGGCCGGTGCTATAACGGGATGTTGCCGTGTTTGCGGTGCGGGCGCTCGACGCGTTTGTTGGCCAGGGCGTCGAGCGCGCGGGAGACGGCGGCGCGCGTTCGGGACGCTTCGATCACGTCGTCGACGTAGCCGCGCTGCGCGGCGATGTACGGGTTGGCGAAGTGCTCGGTGTAGTCGGCGACCAGCTCGGCCGTTTTCGCCGCCGGATCGGCGGCGTCGGCGATCTCGCGGCGGTTGAGGATCTTTACCGCGCCGGCCGAGCCCATCACCGCGATCTCGGCGGTCGGCCAGGCGAAGTTGAAATCCGCCCGGATGTGCTTGGACGACATGACGTCGTACGCGCCGCCGTACGCCTTGCGCGTGATGACGGTGATCTTGGGGACCGTCGCCTCGGCGAAGGCGTAGAGCAGCTTCGCGCCGTGCTTGATGATCCCGCCCCACTCCTGACTCGTTCCCGGCAAGAACCCCGGCACGTCGACGAAGGTGAGCAGCGGGACGTTGAAGGCGTCGCAGAACCGCACGAAGCGCGCGGCCTTGATCGACGCGTTGATGTCGAGCACGCCGGCGAGAACCTTCGGCTGGTTCGCCACGACGCCGACGCTGCGGCCGCCGATCCGCCCGAAGCCGATCACGATGTTCTGCGCCCACAGCGGCTGGATCTCGAAGAAATCACCGTCGTCGAGGACCGGGACGATCGCGTCGACGATGTCGTACGGCTTGTTCGGCGCATCCGGGATCAGCTCGTCGAGCTCGGTTGCGATGCGCAGCGAGTCGTCGGCGGTCGGCACCAGCGGCGGGTCGTCCAGATTGTTCGACGGGATGAAGGATAGCAGACGACGGCAGTGCTCGTTCATCTCGTCTTCGTCGGCCGCGGTCAGGTGCGCGACGCCGCTCTTGCCGGCGTGGGTGATCGCGCCGCCGAGCTCCTCGAAGCTCACGTCCTCGCCGGTCACTGCTTTGGTGACGTCGGGGCCGGTGATGAACATCTGCGAGATGCCCTCGACCATGACGGTGAAGTCGGTAATCGCCGGTGAGTAGACCGCGCCGCCGGCGCACGGCCCGGCGATCAAGCTGATCTGCGGCACGACGCCCGACGCCTGCACGTTGCGCCAGAAGATCTCGGCGTAGCCGCCCAGGCTGACGACGCCTTCTTGGATGCGCGCGCCGCCGGAATCGTTGATCCCGATCATCGGACATCCGGTGCGCACCGCCAGGTCCATCACCTTGCAGATCTTCTCGGCCATCACCTCGCCGAGCGATCCGCCCAGCACGGTGAAGTCTTGCGAGAACAGGAAGACGCGCCGGCCGTCGATGGTCGCGTGTCCGGTCACGACGCCGTCGCCGAGGAAGGAGCGTTCGTCGAGTCCGAACTCGGTCGTGCGATGGACCGCGAACCGGTCGAGCTCGACGAACGAGTCGGGATCGACCAAGCGCCTCGACCCGCTCGCGCGCGATGCGCTTGCCGCGCGCCCGCTGTTTCTCGTTTGCGTCCTCACCGGCCGGCGCGAGCGACTCCGCGCGCATTCGTTCGAGCCGGTGGTAGGCTTGATCGTGCGGCGAATCGGTCGACATCACGTCCGGGCTTCGCCGCCGACGCTTCGGGTCCGTTCCCGCATCCTGGCGACATGAGCGCATGGGATCCGGACGTCGGTGCGGCCCGGAGCGGCGATCCGGCCGCCCTCGTGCTCGTCGCCGCACCGCTGGGTTCGCTCCGGGATCCGGCCGCCTACCCGGCCTGGTCGAGCCGCATCGCGGTCAACGCCGCGACGGCCTCGATGCGGCGGCGGCAGCATGCCGCGCTGGAAGACGCGCCCGCACAATCGGGCGACGATACTTTCGGCTCGCGCTTGGCCCGCCGCCGTCTCGCCGCAGCGCCGGCTGGGTCAGCCTCGAGGTGCGCGACGTGTCGCTCGACGAGGCCCGCGCGGCGGCCGGCTTCGCGGTGGCAGTTCCGCTGAACGTTCGGCTGGTGAAGACTACGCTTGCCGTCGACGCTCCGCGTCGTCGCGCGTTCGTCGGCTTGGTGCTGGCTGACGAGCGCGGAAACCAGGTCGTGCTGGAGGAATCGCGCGTCGACTCGCACCGTCCGCCCTTGCACCGCCCGATCTTGCGCGAGGATGCCGACGCGCTTGCGGCAGTTACCCGCGCCGCCGGCTTGGCGGCTCGGCGACACGCAGCTCCAGCTCGCTCCCTATGATGGGCGTTCGCGCGCCTTCGCCGAGCGCGTGCGGCGCGCGACGTTCGTCAGCGGTAGATCGTCCCGTTGAGCATCACGTAACCGTCGTACGTCCCGCCGCGACCGTTCATCGTGTGCGTCTGGTCGATCCCTTCGCCGCCGCCGTTCTCGCGATGATAACGGCCGCGCACGACCGCGACGTCGCCCGGGCGGGCGGTGACGGCGCTCGCCCCGTCGGCGACCACGGCGATGGGATCGCTGCCGTCGACGTCCAGCAAGAAGCTCGCGTGCGCAGGGCCGCGGCCGGTCGACGCAGCGTTGCCTTCGATCACCGTGCCGCAAACGGTGACCTCGTTCTGGATCGGCATCGGCACCGTGCGGAAGGCGAGAAAGGCGTCGTTCGCGCACGCGTCGACGGCTGACGCCTGCGCGACCGTCGGCGGCGGCGAGGCGACCGCGTAGAGCGGCGCAAGGGTCGGCGTCGCCATCGGATCCGGCGTGTCGTGGCGCCGAGCGGCGGCGGGTGAGGTGACCGCGCCGACCGCGAGCGTGAGGGCGGCGGCAGCGAGAGCGCTTCGGGTGGCGAGCATGTTCACGCTCGCATCATACCCGCGCGGCGAGGGCCTCCGCGGCCGCGATCTCGGCCCGCTCGATCACCAACGGCGGGCGTCGCCGCGAGGTCACCGCCGGCCGGCGCGCGCGCCCGCCGCCGGTGACGTTGAGCAGCACCGTCTCGTCACGGTCGACGCCGCCGTCTCGAACGGCCTGAGCCAGCGCGCCCAGCGCGACGCCCACGGCGGGCTCGACGTCGATCCCCTCGAGCTCGGCGAACAGCAGCATGGCGCGCGCCAGCTCGTCGTTGGTCACGGCATAGGTTCGGCCGCCGGAGGCCGCGAGTGCTTCGCGGATCCCGCCCGGTGCCGCGTACGGGGGCGCCGGGTTCCCCAGCACGGTGGCCCCGATCCGGCTGAGGCGCTCGCGCGCGCCGGCGTCGCCGCACTCGTCGAGCGTCGCGGCGCGGCGGGACCATGCGTCGTGGATCGGCGTGAACGGCGCGTTCTGGCCGAGCACGAGCCGCGGCAACCGGTCGCCGAAGCCGCCGTCGCCGATCAGCCGCAGCGCGGCCTCGTTGGCGGCCAGCGCTCCCGCGGCGCTCCCGACCGCCTGAACGTACACGTCGGGCAGTCTCCCGATCGCGTCGACCGCCGCCAGCAGGGTCGTCCCCATGCCGTCGCGGCGCGCGACGTTGCGCACGCCGCCTTCGGCGATGTGGCCGTCGAGCGCGGACAGCCGTCTCGCCAGGACGATCGCGTCGTCGTAGGTTCCGTCCTCCACGGCGACGAGCCGTACGGTCGGGCCGACGTCGACCAGCGACGTCAGCGGCTCCCACGCGTCGAGCGGGATGACGATCACGATCGGCACGGCACTCGCGGTCGCGATCGCGGCGAACGCCGCGGCCGTGTTCCCGGCCGACGCCACCACCAGCGTCCGCTGCTCGCCCGGCGCGAGCCGGCCGAACACGGCGACCGCCTCGAGCTCCTTGAACGTCGCGGTGCGGAGGGTCGCACCACGCTGGGGCCACCATCCGTTGAACGCGATCCAGAGGTTGGACAGGCCCAGTTGCGCGCCGAGTCGCGTGCTGCAGTAGACGGCCGTCCGTGCCTCCGTCGCGATCGGCCGCCCCAGCGGCAGCCATTGCCGGTAGCGGGTTACCGAGGGCCCGCCTTCGGGTGCGTAGCGGGTCTGCGCGTACACGCTGCGCAGCAGCGCCGGCGGATGCGGCCGGTCGCACGCGAGCCGCACGCCGTCGTCGTCGAACAGCGCGCCGCAGCCGCAGCAGCGCAGGCGGTAACCTCTCGGCGAGCCGGACACCCCCTAGGCATCGGCACCGGCGCCGTCGGGCTTCAGCGCTTTACCAGACGCCCAACGCGAGCTTGACGTCCTCGCTCGCCATCGTCCGCGGGTCCCAGGGCGGGCTGAAGGTGATCTCGACGTTCGCCTGCTTGACACCCTCGACGCTCTCGACCTTGCTCAACACCGCTTGCTTGAACATCGGTCCGACCGGACACATCGGCGACGTCAGCGTCATCGTCACGGTGACCTCCTCGCCGGCCGGGCCCTCGCAGACCACGTCGTAGACGAGACCCAGGTCGAGGATCCCCATGTTGAGCTCCGGGTCGTCGACGTCTTTGAGCGCCTCCCGTACCAGTTCCGCGGTTACCATACGGCCACTACGATACCTCGGCGGCCGCCAAGGTTCCGGGAGCGAGTTCGGCCTGCGGGCCGACCAGCCGCGGCCAGGGTTGCCGCAGGATTCGGGTCGCGAGCGGGATCGCGAGCCCGAGAACGATCAAAGCGCTGAAGCCGCGCGTGCCCAGGACGGCGACGACCAGCACCGCGGCGGCGAAGATGGGGATCCCGATGCCGCCGGCGACGATCGCGCGCCAGGTGTCGCGCCGTTGCTTTCCGTCGAGGTAACCCCAGGCACGCCGCATCCCGCGCAACGTCAGCACCCAGCTGAACGTGACGAGACCCAAGAAGACGCTCAGATACAACATGACGCCCTCGGGCGAGTATCCGTCGGGACCGCGCAGGCGCATGTACGTCACCAGTGCGTACGGGATCAGCGCGACGAACGCCAGGAACGCAAAGAGCAAGACGACGTCGGGCCGATGCGGCGCGAAGCCGGTCGACATGATGCGGTGGAAGCGGAACCAGAACACGCTGACCACGGCGAACGCGATGAAGAAGATGAAGTAGCCGAACGGATGGGCGAAGACGTCGTGCGGCGTCTTGGGGATCTCGAGTTGCAGGGCGAGCTGCGACATCGAGAAGCCGACCACGATGTCGCCGAAGGACTCCAGCCGGCCGACGAAGTGCCGTTCTCCCAGCGGGAGCGACTGGCGGTACCTCACACCGCGAGGTACCGTTGCATCATCGCCTCGTCGGCGCGCAGCTCGGCGATCGTCCCCGAGCCCACCACGCGGCCGTTGGACAGCACGTAACCGCGGTCAGAGAGGCTCATCGCGACCTGCGCGTTCTGCTCGACCAGCAAGATCGTGTTGCCCTCGTCGCGGATTGCGCGGACGACCTCTTCGACGCTGCGCGCGACGAGCGGCGCGAGCCCTTCCATCGGTTCGTCGAGCAGAATGATCTCGGGATTCGCCACCAGCGCCCGCGCGATCGCGAGCATCTGCTGTTCGCCGCCCGAAAGCTTGGCCGGCTTGTCCTTGCGCTCGCCCAGAACCGCGAACGTCTGGTAGACGCGCTTTTCCGTCCATGCACCCTTGCGCCCGGCCAGCGCTGCGAGCCGCAGGTTCTCGCCGACGGTGAGGTTGGGAAAGATGCGCCGGTCTTCGGGGACGAACGCGATCCCGAGCTGCGCGAGCGAGAACGGGCTCTTGTTGGTGATCGGCTTGCCTTTGAACGAGATCGTCCCGGAACGCGCGGGGACGAGCCCCATGATCGTCTTACAGGTTGTCGACCGGCCCGATCCGTTGCGGCCCAGCAGCGCGACGACCTCGCCGGCGTCGACGTTGAGCGAGACGTCCTGCAGCACGTGGCTCTTGTCGTAATAGGCGTTGATCGCGTCGAGCTCGAGCAGCATCAGACGAGCTCTCCCAAGTAGGCGCGTTGGACGGCTTCGTTGGCGCGGATCTCTTGCGGGGTTCCGGTCGCCAGAACCGCTCCGGTTTGAAAGACGGTGATCGTGGTCGAGATCGCCATCACGACGTCGATGTCGTGCTCGACGAGCAGAATGGTGCGGCCCGGTGAGATGCGCTGGATCAAGTCGACCGTCTCGTGCGTCTCGGTCGGGGACATGCCGGCCAGCGGCTCGTCGAGCAGCAGCACCGGCGGGTCGCTCGCGATGACCAGCCCGATCTCGAGCCGGCGCTGGTCGCCGTGCGAAAGGTTCTCGGCGCGCGCGTCGCGCGCATCGGCCAACCCGACGTCGTTGAGCACGCGCTCGGTTTGCTCCGCCAGGTCGCCCATGCGGCTCGAGGGCAGAAAGAAGTTCGCCTTTCCGTCGTGCACCGCTTGGACCGCCAGCCGGACGTTCTCGTAGACGGTGAGACGAGCGAAGATGTTGGTGATCTGGAACGAGCGCGCGATGCCCAGCCGCGCGCGCTGGTAGGCAGGCAGCGCGGTGATCTCGCGGTCCTTGAACCAGATGCGTCCTTCGCTCGGCGGCAGCAGGCCGCTGAGCAGGTTGAAGAACGTCGTCTTCCCGGCGCCGTTCGGACCGATGATGGTGCGCACGCCGCCGGCCGGAATGGTGAGCGTGACGTGGTTGACCGCGGTGAACCCGGAGAACCGGCGCGTCAGCCGCTCGGTCTTGAAGACGTAGCCGGTCGCGGCGGGCCCGTCGTCCGGCGTCATGTGGCGTGCTCCGAGCTGACGGTCTCGTCGAGCGGCGGCAGCTCTTCCTCGACGTCGGTCTGCAGCCGCACGCGCGACGAGAACCCGCGGCGCAGCGCGTTGGCGAAGCCGTAGTGCCGGATGTCGTCGGCCAGCCCCATGATGCCGCGCGGGCCGGCCAGCACGAACACGACGAACACGATTCCGATCCAGGCTTCCCAGTACTTGGTCGCCTGCGAGACGTTGTTCTGCAGCTCCCAGTACACGATTGCGCCGATGATCGGACCCATGAACGTCTGCATTCCGCCCAGCAGCGACATCATGACGACGTTGCCGGAGTACTCGACCGAACCGGCGTCCGGGTTCATCGCCTGCTGGAAGAAGGCCCACAGCCAGCCCGCCACGATCGGAAAGACCGCCGAGAGCACGAACGCGTTGACCCGGTACTTGTCGACGTCGTAGCCCAGGAACCGCGCGCGCTGCTTGTTCTCGCGAATCGCGTGCAGCACGCTGCCGAACGGCGAGCTGATGATCCAGTACATCAGCAGCAGCGTCAGGAAGACGACGACCGCGGTGAAGACGTAGTAGTTGATCGCGACGTGGAACCAATCCGAGCTCAGCGGGCCCAGCGACGGCCGCACGATTCCTTGGATCCCGTCCTCGCCGCCGGTCAAGCTCGCTGTAGTTGAAGGCGATGAAGTAGATCACTTGCGCGAACGCCAGCGTGATCATCGAGAAGTAGATCCCGCTCGAGCGCGGCACGACGAGCCTGCGCCAAGAACCAGGCCCAGGCCAGTCCGACCAGCAGCGAGAGGGCCAGCGCGACGACCATGTTGTCGGTCTGCGCGTGCTGCAGCTGCAGGCCGAAGAGCACGACCGAGAAGCCCTTGGTGTACAGCGCCGTGGTGTACGCGCCGAGCGCGAAGAACATCGCGTGGCCGAACGACAGCTCGCCGACGTGTCCGAACAGCAGGTTGAAGCCGCTGGCGAAGAGCGCGAAGACGAGCATCGTGGTCGCGATGTCGACGAAGCCGCTCTGATGCGCGAAGGGGTTCGCGCCGGCGACGAACGGCAGCACCACGAACAGGATCGCCGTCCACAGCAGCGGGTGCGTGAGCGGGTTGCGTTTGGACGAGCGAGTTCACTCGAAGAGTCCCTCGACGCCGAACAGGCCGCGCGGACGCACCAGCAGGATGATCCCCATGATCACGTAGCCGGTCAGCTCGACGGCCGGCGGGAAGAACAGCGACATCAGGCTCGACAGGACGCCGATCAGCAGCCCGCCGACGATCGCGCCCCAGAACGAGCCGATCCCGCCGACGATCACGATGACGAACGTGAGGACGATCCACTGCGAGGCGAGCTGCGGCTGGACGGCATAGATCGGCGCGGCGAGCGCGCCGGCCAGACCCGCCATGAACGAGCCGATCCCGAACACCAGGGTGAACATCAGCGGCATGTTGATGCCGAGGATCTTGACCATCTCCGCGTCGCGCGTCCCGGCCCGGATGATGATCCCGATGTTCGTCTTGTTGATCAGCAGCCAAACCAGCGCGAGGATGGCGACCGTGAGCAGCACCAGCAGGACGTCCTTGTAGAACGGGAGCTGGTAGGTGCCGATCGTGATCGACTGCGGGATGTAGGCCGGCTGCTCGAACGCGCACGGCGTCGTCGCCCCAGACGCGCCGCACGATCTGCGTGAAGATCAGCGCGGTCCCGAAGGTCAGCAGCAGCGTATACTCGGGGATCCGCTTGTAAAGCGGCCGGATGAGCCCCGACTCGAACGCCATCCCGAGCAGGCCGACCGCCAGCGCCGCGACCAGGATCGCCGGCCAGAACCCGATCGTCCCGTTGAGCTGGTACATCAGGTAGGCGCCCAGCATGAAGAAGGCGCCGTGGGAGAAGTTGATCACCCCCATCAGCCCGAGGATGATGTTCAGGCCGAGGGCGACCAGGATGTACAGCATCCCCAAGGTGACGCCGTTGACCAGCTGGTCGAGCAGCTCAGGTGCCGATAGCAGTCCTAGGAGATGGATTTCGGCGTCCTCCGGAAACGGCGGGAGGACCCTGTCGTTCGCGCAACAGGGGTCCGCTTCCATGCCGGAGGGCCAGGCGTTTGAAACTGAACCAGGCAGCCGAAAGTTATAAAGACACTACGCGTCGCGCTGACGTTGTACAAAGTAGCGGCGCTCGCGGCAGGGAGCGGCTGGGCCGCTCGGGGAGTTTCGTAGAGTCATGTCAATGTGGGAACCGTTCACCGAACGCGCGCGGCGCAGCATCGTGCTCGCTCAGGAAGAGGCGCAACGGCTCGGGAACAACTACATCGGGACCGAGCACATCCTGCTCGGGATCATCTCCGAGGGTGAGAGCCTGGCGGCCAAAGTCCTCGAGACGCTTGGGGTCAACCTGGCCAAGGTGCGCCAGGAGGTCGAGGCGATCGTCGGCCGGGGCGGCCAGACCGTCCAGCAGGAGATGGTCTTCACGCCGCGCGCCAAGCGCGTCATCGAGCTGGCCTTCGAAGAGGCCCGCCAGCTCAACCACAACTACATCGGGACCGAGCACCTGCTGCTCGGGCTGATCCGCGAAGGCGAAGGCGTCGCCGCCCGCGTCCTGACGAACCTCGGCGTCGATCCCGCCAAGGTCCGGGTCCAGACGACGTCGCTGCTCGGCGCCGAGGGGCAGCCGCCCGCGCCCAAGGGCAAGTCGAAGACCCCCACCCTCGACGCGTACGGCCGCGACCTCACGACGCTGGCTCGCGAGAACAAGCTCGACCCGGTCATCGGCCGGGCCAACGAGATCGAGCGGGTCATCCAGATCCTCAGCCGGCGCACCAAGAACAACCCGGCGCTGATCGGCGAACCCGGCGTCGGCAAGACGGCGATCGCCGAGGGCCTGGCGCAGCGCGTCATCAAGAGCGAGGTCCCCGAGCCGCTGCGCGACAAGCGCGTCATCACGCTCGACCTGGCCGGGCTGGTCGCCGGGACCAAGTACCGCGGCGAGTTCGAAGAGCGCATGAAGCGCGTGATGGACGAGATCCGCGGCGCGGCCGGCGAGATCATCCTGTTCATCGACGAGCTGCACACCCTGGTCGGCGCCGGCGCCGCCGAGGGCGCCATCGACGCCTCGAACATCATCAAGCCCGCGCTCGCGCGCGGCGAGCTGCAGTGCATCGGCGCGACGACGCTCAACGAGTTCCGCAAGCACATCGAGAAGGACTCGGCGCTCGAGCGCCGCTTCCAGCCGGTCATGGTCGGGGAGCCGTCGGTCGAGGAGACGATCGAGATCCTCAAGGGCCTGCGCGACCGCTACGAGGCGCACCACAAGGTCACGATCACCGACGAGGCGCTGGTCGCCGCGGCCAAGCTCGGCGACCGCTACATCGCCGATCGCTTCCTGCCCGACAAGGCGGTCGACTTGATCGACGAGGCCGCCTCGCGCGTGCGGCTGCAGGCGACGCTGCCGCCGGCCGAGATCCGCGAGATCGAGAACCAGATCCGCCAGGTCAAGCTCGAGAAAGAGTCGGTCGTCAAATCTCAGGAGTTCGAGAAGGCCGCCGCGATCCGCGACCGTGAGGAGAAGCTGCGCCTCGAGAAGCAGCGGCTCGAGCAGGAGTGGGCCGACAAGCGCGCCGCGCAGGACAAGACGCTCAAGGTCACCGAGGACGACATCGCCCACATCGTCGCTTCGTGGACGAAGATCCCGGTCTCGCAAGCTCGCGCAGGCCGAGACGGCCAAGCTGCTCGGGATGGAAGACCAGCTGCACAAGCGCGTGATCGGGCAGGACCAGGCGATCGGACGCGTCACCCGGGCGATCCGCCGCTCGCGCGCCGGGCTCAAGAACCCCAAGCGCCCGATCGGCTCGTTCATCTTCCTCGGGCCGACCGGCGTCGGCAAGACCGAGGTCGCGCGTTCGCTGGCCGAGTTCATGTTCGACGACGCCGAGTCGATGATCCGCATCGACATGTCGGAGTACATGGAGAAGTACGCCGTCTCGCGGCTGGTCGGCGCGCCTCCGGGCTACGTCGGCTACGAAGAGGGCGGCCAGCTCACCGAAGCGGTGCGCCGCCGGCCGTACTCGGTCGTGCTGCTCGACGAGATCGAGAAGGCGCATCCGGACGTGTTCAACCTGCTGCTGCAGGTGCTCGAAGACGGCCGCCTGACCGACTCTCAGGGCCGCGTCGTCGACTTCAAGAACACCGTCATCATCATGACCTCGAACGTCGGCGCGACCGGGATGCAGACGACGACCGACATCGGCTTCCGCTCGCAGAAGGATGCCGGCACGACCGACACTCAAGCCTACGAGCGGATGAAGAGCAAGGTGCTCGACGAGGTGAAGCACTCGTTCCGGCCCGAGTTCCTCAACCGCGTCGACGAAACGGTGGTCTTCCACCAGCTCAGCCGCGAGCAGATCGCGCGAGATCGTCGGGCTCGAGCTCGAGAAGGTCATCCGCGAGGTCAAGGCTCAGGACATGGACCTCGAGGTCACCGAAGACGCCAAGCAGCTGCTGGCCAAGAAAGGTTGGGACCCGCAGTTCGGCGCGCGTCCGCTGCGTCGCGCGATCCAGCGCGAGGTCGAGGACGAGCTGGCCGAAGAGATGCTCAAGGGCAACTTCGGGAGCGGCGACCGCATCCTGGCCGAAGTCAACCCGGACAATCCGGAGAAGCTGCGGTTCTCGAAGATCCCGCGCGTCGAACCGCCCGCGCCGTCCCAGCCGGAAGTGCAGCCAGCATAAGTGGGTTCGCTTTCAGCGAACCCTTCGCGGTCCTCGCTTCGCTCCGGTCCGCCGGCGCGTCGCCGGTCCGCGTTGCGTCGTTGGGAATTCGACGGGTTGATCGCGAACCTGCGATAGGTTGACCCCTTACGCGTTGTGGCGGTCGCGCTTGCCGGCGCAGATCGGAACTTGGTTCGCTCGTGACTTGACTCGCGCCGCGCTCGCCCTGGTCGAGGGCGGGCGCGTCGTGCTGCGTTCGGTCGAACCGAATCGGATCGAAGCGGCCGTCAAGGACCGCGTTGCCGGTCGCGACCGCCGTCGAGTGGTCGTCCGGGACGGGGCCGCAGGCGTTGCGCGCCGTTTGCACCTGCGGCGGCAGCGGGGTTTGCGAGCACGTCGTCGCGACGCTCGAAGTCGTGCGCACGGCCGAAGAAGCGACGCTGCCGCTACCTGCCGCCGACGGCGGCGAGCAAGATCTTTCCTGGCTTCCGGACGTCGAGCAGGACGGCAGCCGCGCGCGCGCGCGCTCCGTTTGGCCCGTGTTGGCCGCGGCCGGCGGGACGCTGACCGGCAGCTTGTATCTCGACACGCCGCGGCTGCGCGGCGTGATCCGCGACGCGGACGCAATCCTGGCGATGATGGACCAGACGCCGGCCGACGACTGGGACGAGGTCGACCGCAGCATGCTGCGCGACGACGCGGTGCAAGAGGCGTTCGGCCCGCGCGCTTCGGCGAAGGCGCTCGCGCGCGCGCTGTTCCGGCTCGCGCGCCACCCGCGGCTGCGCTTCGACGACGCCCCGAATGAGAATCGGCACCCGTCCGAGCTGGCGCCGTTCGGTATCGACGCGCGCGGCATCCGCCTGCGTGCCGTTCGCGCGGGCGCCGCCTTCGTGCCGGTGCTCGAGTCGTCGGACGGAGCGCGCATCGCGCCGCTCGCGGCGCTGGTCGTCGACGGGCCGCCGATGTGGCTGGCCGCCGAGCGAACCGCCTATCTGCTCGACGGCGCGTTCGATCCGCGCAAGGTTATCGCCGCTGCGCGCAACGCGGCTGCCGAGCCGCAACCGGTGGACGACGCGGTTCCTTCGGTGCGGTCGATCGCGCGCGTCGCGCCGTTTCTGACCGCCGACGAGCGCGCCGACCTCGGCGTGATCGACGCCGAGCGTCCCGCCATGGTGGTGCGCGCCGCCTGGCGCGACGGCGCGCTGCTGGCGCGCCTCGCGTTCGTCGATCGAGCGACCGGCGCGTACGCACCGTTCACCACGCACGGCGGCGTGACGACCAGCAGCGGGCGGTTCGTGCGCTGGGCGCCAGAGATCGCGCGCGGCTTCGCGCGCCGCTTCCTCGAGCTCGGTTTCGTGCCGCGCGGCGGCGACGGCTTCGCGCTGCACGACGCCGACCGCGCCGCCGAGATCGTGCGCACGATTTGGCCGGCGTGGGACGACCTCGAGGTGCGGCTCGACGAGTCGCTCGAAGCGCTCGCCGGCGGCGGCAGCGTCGACGTCTCGGTCAGCGCGAGCGCCGCCGGCGCCGGCGACTGGTTCGAGCTCGACGTCGCGGTGTTCGTCGGCGGCGGCGAGCCGCTCAGCCGCGAAGAGCTGCGCGCGCTGCTCGGCTCGAAGGGCCGTTACGCCGAAGTGCGCGGTAAGCTCGTCGACGTCGGCGATCTCGCGGTCGCGGCAGAACCTGCTGTCCGAGCTCACCGATCGCCGCCGCACCGGGCTGGCTTCGCTCGTCGCGATGCGCGACGAGCTGCACGACGCGTTCGGCGACGTCGCGCTGCCCGGAGGAAGTCGAACGGGTGCGCGAGCGTTTGCGCAACTTCGCCGGCATCGAGGAAGTCGAAAGTTCCCGCCGAGCTCGACAACGTGTTGCGCGACTATCAGCGGCGCGGACTCGATTTCTTGTCGTACTTGTCGTCGTTCCGCTTCGGCGGGATATTGGCAGACGAGATGGGCGTGGGCAAGGCTCTAGGAGTTCATTGTCGCGTCATTACACCGACAGGACTGCGACGATTCGGTGACTTGCAAGTCGGTGACGGGGTGATGGGGCGAGATGGGCTCCCGCACCGAGTAATCGGCGTCTATCCGCAAGGTGTACTGCCTGCTTATCGTATCACGTTTAGCGACGGTTCGTCGACGCTTTGCTCCGACGATCACCTTTGGGCGGTGAACTCCGCTCTTCGAAAAAGTCGTGGATTGCCGGACCGCGTACTCACAACGAAGGAGATACGGTCGCGATTGCACGACGCGGCGGGAAACGCCCGGCACTACATCCCCGTCGCCGCACCGATGCATTTTGGCCAGAGTCCACGGCTGCCGGTTGAACCGTACCTGCTCGGCTGTCTGCTCGGTGACGGCGGACTGACACAGCGTCAAATCAGGTCCACCACGGCCGACAAGCAGATCCTCGACCATTGTGCTGAGCTTCTCCCGACCGGGACGGAGTTCGTTTCGCGTGGCCGCTTACAGTATGCGATTCGGCGAACGTCGGGTTCCTTGAATGCGGTATCGGAAGCGATCAAAGAAGTGGAGCTGGACGGTCTCGGCTCATCGATGAAGTTCGTTCCCTCGCAATACAAGACGGCGTCGATTGCGGAGCGGCTTGCGATGCTGCAAGGCTTGCTCGACACCGACGGGACCGTCAATCCCAAGAACAACATCGTCGAGTTCACCTCTGTCTCCGTGCAGTTGGCGCAGGATGTTGCATTCTTGGTGCAGTCGCTTGGCGGGGTGGCACGAATGCGCTATAAAGCTGCGCCGAAGTACATGCACAAGGGCGAACGGCGAATCGGTAAGCCGGCGTATCGCGTCGGCGTATCGCTGCCGCCGGAGTTTCCGCCGTTTCGGCTGAGCCGCAAGCTCGCGCGGTACACGCCGCGCTCGAAGTACCTTCCAACGCGGGCGATCGTCAGCGTCGAGTACGCGCAGGACTGCGAGATGATGTGCATCGCGGTGGATGCGCCGGACAAGCTGTTCCTCCTCGACGACTTCATCGTCACGCACAACACGGTGCAAGTCATCGCGCACGTGCAGCGGCGCAAGGAAGACGAAGGTCCTTCGCCGGTGCTCGTCATCGCGCCGACCTCGGTGACGCATACGTGGGAGAACGAGATCAAGAAGTTCGCTCCGAGCCTGCGCACGCTGCGGCTGCAATCGGGCAGCGACCGGGCGGCGAAATACGACACGCTGCACGACTTTGACGTCGTCGTCACGTCGTACGCCCTGGCCCGGCTCGATGCGCACCACCTCGAGCGCTTCCGCTTCCGCACGCTGGTGCTCGACGAGGCGCAGAACGCGAAGAACCCGGCGTCGCAGATCGCCAAGGTCGTGCGCGGCCTGCAGGCCGATCATCGTCTCGCGCTCACCGGCACGCCGGTCGAGAACTCGCTGCGCGACCTGTGGGCGATCTTCGGCTTCGTCGAGCCGGGTCTGCTGGGCTCGGAGTCGTCGTTCCGGCGACGCTTCGAGCTGCCGATCGCCGACGGCGACGAAGGCGCGGCGGCGGTGTTGCGCTCGCGGCTCGAGCCGTTCCTGTTGCGGCGCACGAAGGAAGACGTCGCCAAGGAGCTGCCCGAGCGGACCGAGGCGGTGATCGAGTGCGAGCTGACCGCGCTGCAGCGCCGGCTGTACCGCGGGATCGCCGAGGCCGCGCGGCGCGACGTTCTGGCGAAGTACGACGAAGAGGGCGGCGAGTCGACGACGGTCCACGTGCTGGCGGCGCTGACGCGCCTGCGCCAGGTGTGCGCGCATCCGGGGCTGTTGGCGCCGGAGTATCTCGACGACCCCGACGCGAGCGGGAAGTTCGACGCTTTCATCGAGACCGTCGAAGAGGTGCTCGACGGCGGGCACAAAGTGCTGGTCTTCAGCGCGTTCGCGTCGATGCTGCGCATCATGCGCACCGCGCTCGACCGCCGCAACATCGCGTACGGCTACCTCGACGGATCGACCAAGGACCGCGATCGCCAAGTCGAGGTCGAGCGCTTCATGAGCGACGACGGCCCGCCGGTGTTTCTGTGCTCGCTCAAGGCCGGCGGCGTCGGCCTGACGCTGACCGCGGCGGACTACGTCATCCTGTACGATCCGTGGTGGAACCCCGCCGTCGAGCGGCAGGCCATCGACCGCACGCATCGGATCGGCCAGACGCGACCGGTCACCGCGTATCGCATGGTCACCGTCGGCAGCGTCGAGGAGAAAATTCGCGCGTTGGCCGAACGCAAGTCGGCCCTGTCGCGGACGGTCGTCAAAGCCGACAGCGCGGTGGCGAAGACGCTCACCCGCGAAGACTTGGCGTTCTTGTTCGCCGATCCCGAGTAGCGCCGGTTACCCTGGAGGCCGAGTAATCGCCGTCACAGATCGGCGCGGACACGTGCAATCACCCCGCCCGACGCGGTAACGTTAGGTCGAGGCCGCCGGATACACTCAGGCGCGTTGCCCATGGCGGAGGGCGCGCGACCGACAACCGATCGACAAGGACGTTCATCCATGAGAAGGATTCTCTTGGCGTTGCTGCTCGGCATCTCGTTCGCAGCGCCGGCTTCGGCCAATTCGTTCGCGAACCTGGCGCCGGCCGATCGCTACTTCGGGCGCCTCAAGATGAGCATCTTGGGCGTGCGCAACCAGATCAAAGACCTTGCCGCGCGCGCCGACGCGCACCCCGAAGACGCCGAGCACGTCTTCGACAAGGCGGTGCTGGTCGAGGACGCGCTGCGCGACTGGCACCTGCACTTCCCGCGCGATCCGTGGATCCCGCGCTACGCGTACAGCCTCGCGCAGCTCTACGGAAAGCTCGACATGGACGACGCGCGCGTGCGCCGGAACGACATGCTGGACTGGCTCAACGCGACGTTTCCGGAATCCGAGTACGCCCAGCTGCCGCGCGACTGACCTCGCGCGCGGCCGCGCTCAGCGCGGTGGAGGCGTCGCGCCCGGCGCCGCCGGTACGGGCGGCGCGGGCGGGAGAGACGGCATCGGCGGCATCTCGGGCATCCGCGGCAGCGGCGGAATGACCGGCGGATGGATTTGCAGCTCGCGCAATCGGCGTTCGACGTCGGGCGGAAAGGCCGGCGGATGCTCGGCCAGATCGCGCAGCTTGCGTTCGAGCTCGGGGGAAAGGGGCGGCGGAAAACCGTTCCAATCGCGCAACCGCCACGATACGTGCGAGGATAGTCCGCCCGGACCGCCCGGCCCGAAATCGACGCCGCGCAAAGAAATGCCGTCCAGCTTGGCCCGTGCGAAGGACGTCCCGGATAAGCTGACCCCGATGAACCGCGCGTTGCGCAAGTCGGCCTCGTCGAAGCGCGCGTGCTCGAGATCGCAGCCGGTGAAGACCGCACCGTTGAGGTTCGCGTGCGAGAAGTCGACGCCGCGCAGATCGGCGCCCACGAACCGCAAGCCGTGCAGGTCGCGGCCGTGGAGGTCTTTCGGAAATCGGCAGCCGACGCAAGCGTTGATGAGCTGCCGGCTCAGATCGTCTTGCGCGACGGCCGGTACCGCCGGCGCGGCGAGGGCGAGCGTCAGGGCGGCCCAGATGAGCGGTCGAAGCATCGTGCGTTCTCCTTTCAGGCGGGAGCGAACGCGCCGGTGAGGTCGGCGTGCGCGTCGTTGGTGAGCTCGGCGCGCGTGACCGGGCGGCAACTCTGCACCCCGGAGCGCTCGTCGCCGGTGCAGTGGCGCGCGGCGCGCAGGTCGACGCCGTGCAGATCGACGCCGCGCAGGTTCGCGCAGGCGGTACGCGGCGAGACCTCGTCACCGCCGTGGTTGTCGGCGCACAACACTGCGTCGCCGATGTTCGCGCCGGTGACCCGGGCGTCGCGGAGGTTCGCGGCGACGAGGTTCGCGCCGCGCAGGTCGGCGCGCGATAGATCGGCCCCGCGCACGTTCGCCCCGACGAGGCGCGCGTCGTTGAGCCGCGCGCCGGCGAGCTTGGCCTCGTTGAGGTTCGCACCCACCACCTTGATCCCGCGCAGATCCGCGTCGTGGAGGTCGATCCCCTCGAGCGAACAGCCGGTGCAATCGCGAATGATCGCGAGCCCGGCGGCGCTCCCCGCATCATCTTGCGAAAGGTGGATCCCGACGAATCGCGCGCCGCTGATGTTGGCGCGCGCGAACGACGTGCGGCGCAGGTGCACGCCGACGAACCGAGCGTTGCGCAGATCGGCGTCGTCGAAGCGCGCGCCGTCCAGGTCGGCGCCGGTGAACTCGGCGCCGTTGAGGTTCGTGTGCGAGAAGTCGACGCCGCGCAGGTCCGCTCCGACGAAGCGCAAGCCGTGCAGGTCGCGGCCGTGAAGATCCTTCGGGAGGCGGCAGCCGACGCATGAGTCGATGAGCTGCCGCGCCAAGTCGTCCTGCGCGCGGACGGGCTTCGACGGCAAACCGATCAACAGCACCACGGCGGCGAGAGCGAGCGAACGGATCACGAGGCCGCCTCCTTAGAGAACTATCAAAATAAGAGTAGAGGGCACGAAAAGCGCCCGGGCGTCAGCCATCCTGCGAGCTCCCGTGCAGCGTCATCCCCGTCGTCAGCGCATCGTGCAGCGAGACGCCGCGCAGGTCACAGCCGTCGAGCCGCGCGTTGGTAAGGTCCGCCCCGCGCAGGTTCGCGCCCGAGAGGTCGACGCCCATCAGGTGCGCGCCGTTGAGGCTGGCGCCATGCAGGTCGGCGTGGCTGAGGTCGGCGCCGGTCAGCGAGATGCCGTGCAAGTCGAGCCCGTGCAGATCGAGCCGCGAGAGATCGCAGCCGACGCACTTCGCGATGATGCTTCCCACCGGGACGCCGCTGACGCCGAGTCCGTGCAGTGAAACGCCGAGCAGCGTGATGTCGTCGAGCCGAGCGCCGCCCAGCAACGCGCCGCGCAGATCGACGCCGCTGAGGTGCGCCCCGCGAAGGTCGGCGTTGCCGAGGTTCGTGCGACGCAGCGAGACGCCGATCAGGGACGCGCCGGAAAGGTTGACGCCGCGCAGGTCCGCGCCGCCGAAATCGTCCGCTTTCAGGGTGAGGCCGTGCAGGTCGAGGCCGCGCAGATCCGCGTCGCGAAACGAGCACGCCTTGCACGCAGCCACCATCTCACGCGACAGCTTGGTACCGATCGGTACGACGTGACGTGCCGGCATCTCGTCCTGTGCGTCGAGCGCCGCGAGGTCCCCGGGGATGTGTGCCAAGGCGTGGCTCACCACGTTGCCGAGCGAGGCGGCCGCGCGGATCGCGGCCAGCGCTTTGGGTGGGAGGGCCGGCGCCGCCGGCGTTGCGTTCGACGGCAGCGCGGGCGGGATCGGAGGGAAGTCGTGCGCGGCGGTTTTCGGCATCTCGGGGAGCGGCGGGGGCGCCACGGCGACGCGTTCGGGCACGACCGGCTGCGACGTGACGGCCTGACCGGCAGGCACCTTCCGCGTGGCGGGCTTCGGGGTCACGTACACGACGACGGTCCGCGGCGGCGGCGACGTGGTCCGCGTGACGACCTTGTAGACGACGACCGTCGTCTTGGCGGGGAGCCGCGGTGCGGCTACGGCAGCCGCTGCGGGACGCGCATCGCGTTGCGCGACCCGGTTCGGCGTCCGCGCGCGGCCCGCCGGCTTGGGTGAGGCCCACGCCGCCGGCACGGGCTCCGGCGGCGTGGGCAGCTCGACCGCCGGGGCGCTGGTCGCGACGAACGCGACCGCGACGACTCCGGCGACCGCGGTGACGAGCGCGGCGGCCGGCGAGCGGCGGAGGCGGCCGCGATTCGCGTCGAGCAGTTGCTCGATGCGCACGGCGATCTGTTTGCGGGTCAGCAGTGCGCCCGGCGCCACGACGGCATGCTCGGGCATGCGCATCTCGCGCGCCAGCCGCCACAGCGAGGTCGCGTACGCGTGCGCCTCGCCGGTCTTTTCCACGACCGCGTCGTCGGAGGCGATCTCGCGTTCGAGCGCGATGCGGCGGCCTACCAGCCACACGATCGGGTTGAACCAAAACACGCGCTCGATCGTGCGCTGCACGAGATTCGTCCAGTCGTCGTAGCGCCGTAAATGTGCGTGCTCGTGCAGCACCAGCGGTTCGAGGGCGGCCAAGCCGCCGCCGTCGCCGGCGAGCTCGGTCGGGATCAGGATTACGGGCCGGCCGAAACCGATCGCCACCGGCGTCTCGATCTCGTAGGACAGGCGCAGGTAGATCTCGCGGCCCGGTCCGGTCGCGGTCAGCCAGGGCAGCTCGTCGGCGAGCACGCCGTCGAGCGGGCTGGAGCGTCGTTTCAGGCCCCGAATGCGGACGAGGCTCGCTGCCAAGCCGATCAACCCGATCAGCGCGCCCAGCGACCAGATCCCCACGACGCCGATCGCCAGAGCGCGGGTGAGGCGCGGCGTCCAGCCGGCGAGCGCGAGCGCGGGCGCCCGCATGCCGGCGAAATCCGGCGTGGCGGCAGATGTGCCGCGCCGATCGCGCCGTCTGCGGGTCGGCGAGCGATCGCGTCGGTTGGCTGACCGAACCCGTCGCCGCCGCACCGCCGCCGGCCGGCGTCCAAGGCGCGACCGCCTGGGCCGGCGTCGCGCGGGCCAGCGAGACCGCGATTCCGGCCAGCGGCATCGCGGCGGTCGCGATCATTGCCATCGTCCAAAGCGCGTGCCGCGTCGCGGCGGTCAGCGCCAGGCGGCGCGTGACGATCAGCACGAGCGCCGAGAGGACGGCGCCGAGCACGACGCTCGCGAGGATCGCTCGGAGCGCGACGCCGACGATCGCCTCGAGCATTTTACTGCTGCCCTTTGGCCTTGTCGAGGAGCTCCCGCAGGCGGTCGAGCTCTTTCTCGTCGACCGCTTCGGATTCGAGCAAGTTCAACACCAGCTCGCGCGGCGACCCGTCGAAGAACCGCGACAGGACGTGGGTGACGACGCTGCGCTGCGCCTCGTCGCGCGCCACGATCGCGCGATAGATGAAGGCGCGCCCGGCCGCCTTGTGCTTCACGTACGCCTTCTGCTCGAGGATCCGCAGGGTCGTGAGGACCGTGTTGTAGGCCAGCGGCGGATCGCCGATCGCCTCGACCACGTCCGCCACGCTGCACTCGCCGCGATCCCACAGAACCTGCATGAGCCGGTATTCGGCCTCGGTGAGGGTCGGCGACTTCTTGCGGGGCATAGGCCAATTCTCGCACGGTCGCCGCCGTGCTGTCAACTAATACTTTAAGAAGAGCCGCCCGGCAGACCCGGCGGCGGCCCGCCGGGCCGGCCCGGCGACGAGAAAGGGCGGCCGCACCCGCGGTCGCCCTTTCGCCGGTGGCTCGCCTAACGCTACTTGAGCGATAAGACCGAGTAACCGTCGCGGGCCGGGATCTTCTGCGACGTGATGATCTTGGTGGCGGCCGCGCTGTCCGGATTCGAACAAGGCTCGGCCGCGTACTCGCCGCCGACGTTGGACGCGATGGTGAAGAACTCGTTCGGGCTGCGGCGTTTGTTCTTCGCCACGATCATGCCGGCGTACGTTTCCTGAATCGCCTGGTGATCGCACTTGCGGAAGTACGCGCCTTGCTTCTTGGCGGCGTCGTAATGGTAGTCTTCGAATGCTTCGACGACCTTTTCGGTGTCCGTCGTCCCGGCATGCTCGAGCCGGTCGATGATGTTCTTGACCGCCATGTAACCGCAGTACTGGCGCCAGTCGACTTCGTTCACGCCGGGCTTGAGCGCGTTGTAGACCTGCATCGCGGTGCCGCCCGCTTCCGGTCCCCAGACGTAGCCCCAGAGCGAGCCGACGATGTCGTCGACCGGCATGCCGATTGCGACGTCGTTACCGCACAGGATCCCGCCGAACAGCATCTTCTTGTTGAGGCCCAATTGGACCGCCGCTTTGGTCGCGTTGATGCAGTCGGGGCCGTAGTTCGAGAACACCAGCACGTCGGCGTCGGTGTTGCGCGCCTTGGTCAGATACGACGAGTAATCGGTCTGGCCCAGCGGATGAAGGTCCTCGCCGACGACTTGACCGCCGTGAGCGGTGAGGATCTTCTTGAGGCGGAACGCGCCGTCGGTGCCGAACGCGTAGTTGGCGACCAGGAAGTACCACTTCTTGCCGTGCTTGAGCAGTTCCGGGCCGACGGCGTTCGCGAGCATCGCGTTGGAACACGTCTGGCGGAACGTCACGCGGTTCGCCTTGGGTCCGGTGATGTTCGTGTCGTGGGTGCCGACGGCGAGGAAGAAGACGCCGTTCTCCTCGCACAGCGCCGAAACGGCGAGGCCGACCGCCGAGCTCAGCCCGCCGGTCACGACGTCGACCTTCTCCTGCGAGATCAATCGCTTGGTCTCGGTCGTTCCGGTTGCCGGAACGCTGGCGTCGTCGCCCTTGATGAGCTCGTACTTGATGCGGCTGTTCTTTTTCGCCCGCTCGGCGACCGCGACTTCCATCCCGTGGTGCTGCGATGCCGACGCCGCCGCGTACACGCCCGAGAAGCTGTCGATGTGGCCGATCTTGACCGTCGCGCCGCCGCCGGCCGCGATCACGTCGCGTGGCGGAAGGAGCGGCGCCGCGCCGACGGGACGCAATTCGAGGAGCGGGAAGCCGAGCGCCGTCGCGCCGGCGATCCCGAGCGCGCCGGTTCGGCGGAGGAACTCTTTGCGGTCGACGGAGGTGTCCGGGCGATGGTCGTCCATGGTACTCCTTAACGGGAGGTTAGAATGCTTTCCCGACCGTTCTTCGCAATCTCGACGTGCCCTACAAGCAGGCGCACGGACACCGCGCGAAAACGACGAAGACGGGGGACGTGGCGGAGGAACGGGCCGAACCCAAAGTCGTCCTTCTCGTTCGGCTGCTCAGCGCGATCGACGAGGGGCGCTTCACGTTCGAAGAGCTCAAAGGCGAGATCGGGGACGAGAAGCCGCCCAGCACGCGGACGTTGCGCCGCTATCTGAGCGTGCTTTCCGACGCGGGTTTTCCATGGTTCTTCGAACGGACCACCGGGCGCTACCGGTTCGCCGAGGGATATAGCCTGCGACGGCTCAACCTCTCGCACCGCGAGCTCCTCGGGCTGGTTACGCTCAAACGGCTGGGGTCGTCGCTGGGCGGGACGTTCGCGGCCGCGATCGACGAGACGACCGAGAAGCTGCTGCGGTCGAGCGACCGGCGCGCCGAGGTCGCGGTCACCAGCACGTCGCTGGCGATCCGGTTCGAAGCCGTATCGATGGATGCCGCCGTCGAGCGCGTCTTCGAGCAGCTCCAAGGCGCCGAGCGCGAGCACCGCCGGGTGCAGTTCAACTACACCGACAAGAACGGCGTGCGGACCCAGCGCCGCGTCGATCCCTACGGCTTCATCGTCTCGAACGGGCGGGTCTATCTCGTCGGCTACGACCACACGCGGTCCGACATGCGCGTCTTTGCCGTCGACAACGCGCTCGACGTCGCGATCAGCCCGCAGACCTTCGAGCGGCCGGCCGATTTCAACCTCGACACGTACGGCGCGAACTCGGTCAGCGGCGTCGTGCACGGGGCGACGCTGGGCGAGGTGACGGTGCGCTTCTCGCCGGTCGTCGCGAAGGCGGCGACGGCCGCGGCGACGGTCGCGCGCGACCGGCGCGTCGTCCGGCGCGAGGACGGCGGCGTCGACATCACCTACCGCGTCGCCGACCCGCTCGAGATCGTGCGCTTCTCGCTGGGCTGGGGAGCCGAGGCGGAAGTCGTCGCGCCGGACGATGCGCGCCACGCCGCCGCCGATATCGCCCGCCGGCTGGCCGCGCGCTACGCGCGGGCAGGAACAGGATGCGTCCGAGTCGCGTTAGATCAGCGATCATGAATCGACCGCTGAAGCTCGCCTTCTCGTTTGCCGCCGCCGTAGCGGTGGCGTGGCCCGGGGCGGTGCCCGCCGCCGTCCCGGCGGGTCAAACCGTCGACGGCATCCGCTGCGACCAGACCGAAGGCACGGTGCTGCACATCCATCAGCACGTGGCGATCTTCGATCACGGCAAGCCCGTGCCGATCCCCGACGACGTCGGCCGGCCGCTGGTGGGGCAGTGCTTCTACTGGCTGCACACCCACACGCCCGACGGCATCGTGCACCTCGAGTCGCCGAACTTCAAAACGTTCAACCTCGGCAACTTCTTCGACATCTGGGGTCAGCCGCTCAGCACGACCGACGTCGCGGGCGCGAAACCCAAACCACACGAGCGGGTCGCGGTCTGGGTCGACGGGCGGCCCTACGCCGGTGACCCCCGCAACATCGAGCTCACGCAGCACCTCGACGTGACGATCGACGTCGGACCGCCGTACGCGAAGCCCGCGCCCTTCACCGCCTGGAACGGCAATTGAAGATGCTCGCCTCGGGCGAGTGATGCGACGAAGCCGCCGGACGTGGGGTCCGGCGGCTTCGTGATGCGCGAGAATCGATCTGCGCTTGTCCTCGCCGATCGAGCGGCCAGGAGGGCGACGAATGTCGTCTCGGCGGTGTCGTCTCCGTAGGGCTGGCGCCTTCCGTGATGCGACCGTTGCCGGCGAGCTTCTCGCTGCTCGCGGTCGACGCGAGGTCGACGTGCACGCATCGTAACGGCGCTCGTCTCAACCGCGCAATACCCCAAGCTCACGCATCCACAAGAAACTTGCGCTATCCACGGCATTTCGCAGCAAATCGCGCATTCCACAGGTCGTGTCCGCTCGCCGCTCCGCAGACGAACGAACGGGCCCCGCACATGCGACAAAGCCGTCCAAGTTTCCCTGTACGGCTTTGGTCAGCACGAGAATCCGATCTGCGAGCGTCCTCGCCGCCTTGCGGCGGCCATTACGTCGTCGAACTTCGTATTGGCGCTTCTTTGATTGTGCCGCTCGGCTTGCACCGCTCGTCACCGTCACTTCCGCGCCGCGAGCTTCTCGCGGCTCGCCCGCCGACGTTGCCATCGGCGTGTTCGCATCATACGTGGCCGCACGACGAACGTGCAAGAGGCGGCGGCCACAAACGGGCGCCTGTCCACAAGAAACTTTCGTTCTCCACGTCGTTCCCCAAGATTCCACGCAATCCACAGGTCCGGCGCGGCCGGCGCGGATCAGGGCTCGCCCGAGGAGGTGACCCGAAGCGCTAGCTGGACGGCATCCGCTTCGCTCAGAAGCGCGCCGGCTTCGAACGCTTCCGCGAGCTCGAGCGCGTCCATCAGGCGGCCCAGCTCAGCGAGCAGACCGTCGTAGGCACGTTGCTCGGTGAAGCCACGAAGCACGCCCCCGCCGCGGAAGGCCCGGTCCACATATCCCGCGAGCGTTGCCGCTTCATGGGCGATGCCGCGTCGTGCGGCGACGAAGGCGCAGTGCTGGATCGCAATGTTCGTGAGAACGCCGTAGCGCTGCTCGAAGGCAAGCGCGCACGCTTCGTGCGCGGCGTCCGCAGCTTCGTCGATTTCGTCCCCGTCGAGAAGGTACGCGGCGAGATTTTCGAGCGCGGCGGTCATCTGATGCGGAACCCGCAATGCGCGTGCGCCGGCCAACGCTTCGCGTGCGCGCACGGTCGCAGCATGGCGATTTCCCAAGCTGTACTCCGCTTCGGCAAGATCGATCGTCGCGTGCGTCCGGGTGCGCGGCGATCCCTCGGTCTCGCTGCAGCTCGAGGACCCGTTCGAGCGCGCCGCGCGCTTCGTCGGGGCGCCCGCTTCGAAATGCGGCGAATGCCCGAGCGTGAAGCACTCGCGTCGCACCGCCGGGCACGGCAGCCGCCGCAAAGATCTCATCGGCCTCGTCGATCCGGCGCGCACTACTGCATCGTGTTCGGCGAGGCTGGAGGCGGCGTAGGCGCTGAGAACGCGCGCGCTACCGCGCAGCAGCGGTTCACCGCCTCGATCGGCCAGCAGAACCGCGCGTTCGGCCGCGGCGTACGCTTCGCGGTTCAACTCCAGCCGGCTGCAGAGCCGCGACTTTCCGAGCCAGACCTCGACTGCGGGCGCGGAGGTATCGTCGGCTGCAAGAAATTCGATCGACCGGTCGATCCAGCGAAGCCCCTCCACGTGGAGTCCGAGCGCGTCCCAGAAGGGGGAAGCCGCCCCGGCGAGCGCTGCGCCGAACCGAGGATCGTTCTCCTCCACGATCGCCCAGTGAAGGGCGGCCCGGACGTTGTCCACGTCGAGGCGCTTGAACGGTTCGTCGGTCGCCGGAGCGAAAAGCGACCAACGCCGACTCCGCGCTCGCCCGGACGTGGGCGGCGTGGCGGCGTTCACGCTCGGCCCGTTCGCCCGCCTCACGCAACTTGATCAACGCGTATTCGCGCGTCGTCTCGAGCATGCGATACCGCCGTTCGCCGGCCGGCGACGGCGCGATCGTCACCATCGCTTTGTCGACCAAATTCGCGACGGTGTCCGCCATCGTCCAGCGCTCGGTGCCGGAATCGCCGGCAATCGCCCACGCGTCGTCGAGCGTCCAGCCGGCGACCAACACGGCGAGGCGGCGTAATGCGACTTGTTCCCGGGGTTGCAGCAGGTCGTAGCTCCAGTCGAGCGCTCCGGCCAGCGTTTGCTGGCGCGAAGGCGCCGTCCGGCTACCGCGAGTCAGCAGGTGGAAGCGATCGTCGAGCGCCGCGGCGATTTGGCCGGGACCCATGCTCGTGAGCCGGCCTGCTGCGAGCTCGATGGCCAGCGGGATACCGTCCAGGCGACGGCAGATGGTCGCAATCGCGTGAACGTCGCCGTCATCGACACCGCACGTGATTCCGGCGCCGGCAGCGCGGTCGACGAAGAGCTGCACCGCAGCCGATCGGCGAAGGGCCGCGACGTCGTCAACGGCGCGTGCCGACGGGAGAGGGTCGATCTCATAGAGCTGCTCGCCCGCGATTCGCAGCGGCTCGCGGCTCGTACACAGGAACACGACGTTGCGCGCCGCGGCGACGAGACGCTCGACCAGGCGCGCGGCGCTTTCGATCACGTGCTCGCAGTTGTCGAGCACGACGAGCACCCGCGAGGCGGCGAGCATTTCGATGACCGCCTCGGCAACGTCCCGGTTCGGCTGCTCCGCGACGCCGAGCGCGGCTGCGACGGCGCCGGCGACGCCGCTCCCGTGGACGACCGGACCGAGCTCGACGAAGAACACGGCGCCGGGGAATGCCTCGCTCAGGACGTTCGCCGCCTCGATCGCGAGCCGGGTCTTCCCGACGCCGCCGGCGCCCCAGAGCGTGACGCCGCGCTTGGTCTCGAGGAGTGCGGCGATCTCGGCGACCTCGCGGTCCCGTCCCAGGAAGCTGGTTGGAATCGCCGGTACGCCGCGCGATAGCCGATGGCTGAGCCGCTGTTCGCCGGCTCGAACGCGCACCTTCGCCGAGGTCGACGCCGCCGTATCGAACGCGGCGCGATCGTCACCTTCGAGGCCGAGGGCCGCCGCCAAGAGCTCGAGCGTCTGTTGCTGCGGAGCCCGTCGCGCGCCTCGTTCCAATGCGCTCACGGCCTGCACGCTGACCCGCGCCTGCTCGGCCAGCGCTTCTTGCGAGAGACGTGCGTTCAAGCGCAACCGGCGCAGTAGGCTTCCGAACGCCGGCCGTTCGCGATCCTGCGGTGGCAAGACGCTCCCTTTTTGTTTCGGCGAAACGTCTCCCCTTGCCGTCGAGCGCGTCAGATGTGTGAGTTATCTGTCGTACTGTGTGTGGTCGCCGCCGCGGCGCGGACGCATCATTGGGCGGACTTCACTGCTCTCGCCCTGAGGAACACACCGTGACCCATCTCAAACGCCTGCTCCTGATCGGTCTCTGCTCGACCGTCGCCGCCTTCGCGATCATCGTCCCCGTCGCCGAAGTGGCAAACGGAACGTGGGTCGTCGCCGACGGGTCGACCGAGCTCGTCCTCCGCGCGCGCTAGCATTCACGCGGAAATCGAGGCGCGGAATGCGACAAGGCCGCCCAGGTTTCCCCAGTCGGCCTCGATCAGCACGAGAATCGATCTGCGCGTGTCCTCGCTGATTTGCATCTGCCAGAACGGCGTCGAACTTCGAATCGGCGTTTCGTTCAAATGCAGCTCGGCTTGCGCCGCTCTCCATCGTTTCTGCGCCGGCGAGCTTCTCGTTGCTCGCCCGTCTTTGTTGCCTCCGACGTGAACGCATCATACAAGCACCGCAAACGCATCGCGCAATAGCCCCAAACCACCAAACCGCCGCTTGTCCACAAGAAACTTCACTTCTGCACGCCGACTCACATCAATCCCCGCAATGCACACCGTCTCTGGCTTGGCCGGTGGTGGTGACGTGCTGCGGCGGGGACGTTCCCTCCAGCGCATCCTGCGCTTCCGGTCACTCGGTTCTCCGCTCGCTCCCGCCCTCCGGGCTCCGCTCGCTACGAAACGCCCCGCCGCAGCACATCACCACCACGACCTGGCAAGATCTTTCCAAGCCGCACAAACCGACGTCATTGACCTAGCCGCGGGAGTCTGAGCGAACGCCGCAATGCCTGTGCCCTGCAATTTCCCCACCCGTTGCGCTGCACGCCACGATCGCGGCGGGGTGGCGACGGTGAGGTACTGCGGCGGGGCGTTGCGCAGCGAGCGGGACCCGGAGGGTCAGGAGCGAGCGAAGCACCGAGCGACCGAAGCCGCAGGAAGCGGCGCAGGGAGCGTCTCCGCCGCAGTACCTCACCGCCGCCGCCCAACCACAACCGAAAAGCAACGCGGCCCTGAGACGAATCGCCCCAGGGCCGCGGCACGAGAATCGATCTGCGCGTGTCCTCGCTGATTGTTCATCTGCCAAGACGGCGTCGAACTTCGAATCGGCGTTTCGTTCAAATGCCGCTCGGCTCTCGCCTTGCGTCATCGTTTCTGCGCCGGCGAGCATCTCGCCGCTCGCCCCGCTTTCGTTTCCTCCAGCGTGGGCGCATCATACGCCCGGGTCGCGGCGAGCGCAATGCCCGGCGAGCGCTCGTCCACAAGAAATTACGGTTATCCACCGGGGCTCACCGCAATCCACCGTTAATCGCCAGCCGTTCTCAACCGCCCAGGTAGGCGGCGACGACGTCGCGATGCGTCGCGAGCTCGGCGCCGGTGCCTTCGAGCACGATGCGACCGCGCTCCATCACGTAGGCCCGGTCGGCGAGTGCGAGCGCGCGGCGCGCGTTCTGCTCGACCAGCAGGATCGACGTTCCGCGGCTGCGCTCGTCGGCGACGATGGAGAAGATCTCGTCGACGAGCTTGGGCGCGAGCCCCATCGACGGCTCGTCGAGCAGCAGCGCCTTCGGGCCGATCGCGAGCGCGCGCGCGATCGCCAGCATCTGCTGCTCGCCGCCCGACAGCGAGCCGGCGGGAACGTTGCGGCGCGTGCGCAGGATCGGAAAGCGGTCGAGCAATCCGGCGATGCGCGCGAAGCCTTCGGCGCCGCGCACGCCGGCGGCGACTTGGAGGTTTTCTTCGACCGTCATCCCGGCCAGCATGCGGCGGCCTTCGGGGACGAGCACGAGGCCACGGCGCACGCGCTCGTGTGAGGACATGCGCGTGATCTCGGCGCCGTCGAACCGTACGTGGCCGGCGCGCGTGCGGCATCACGCCGGCCAGCGCCATCAGCAGCGTCGTCTTGCCGGCGCCGTTCGCGCCCACGATCGCGCACAGCGTTCCTTCCCGGAGCACGAGCGAGACGTCGTGCAGCACTTCGATGTTGCCGTAGCCGGCGCGCAACGCGTCGATCGCGAGGAGCTCGTTCACGCGAGCGCCTCGGCGCCGGTGCCCAGATACGCCTCGACGACGACGGGATCGCGCGCGACCTCGGACGGCGTGCCGCGCGCGATCACTTCGCCGAAGTTGAGCACGACGACCGCGTCGCAGGCGGCGCGCACCAGCGTCATGTCGTGCTCGATCAGCAGCACCGCGATCCCGCTCGCCGCGATCGCGCGGAACATGTCGACCAGCCGGGCGGTTTCCGACGGGTTCATCCCGGCGGCCGGCTCGTCGAGCATCAGCACCGAGGGCGCACCGGCGAGCGCGCGGGCGATCTCGAGCCGGCGCTGGTCGCCGTAGGGCAGCGAGCTGGCCTGCGCGGCGGGATCGACGTGCGCGATCCCGGCGCGGTCGAGCAGCGAGCGGATTTCGTCGGCGTGCAGCCGCGCCGGCCGCGCGAACGCGCCGGCGGCGAGGTTGGCGCGCACGTCGAGCGCGCCGAACAGGCGAATGTTCTGATAGGTGCGCGCGACCCCGGCGCGCGCGATGCGGATGCGCCGGCAGCCCGTCGATGCGGCGTTCGTCCAGTCGCACCGATCCCGATGCGAGCGGGGCCAGCCCGGTCGTCGCGTTGACCAGCGTCGTCTTCCCCGCGCCGTTCGGCCCGATCAGGCCGAGCACGCGTCCGCGCTCGACCACCAACGAGACGCCGCGCAACGCGTCCACGCCGCCGTAGCGCACGCCGACGTCCTCGAGGATCAGCATCGCGCGGCGTCAGACGCGCACGCGGACGGGACCGCGGCGCCAGAGCGAGGCCAGGCCGCCGGGCGCGAACACGATCACCAACAGCAAGATGATGCCGTTGGTGATCTCGCGATAGTCGGCCAGAAAGCGGATCAGCTCGGGAAGCACCGACAGAAACGTCGCGCCGAGCACGGCACCCAGCGGGCTGGTGACGCCGCCGATCACGCACCACACGAGGATCTGCTCCATCCGCTCGAAACCGAAGTCCTTCGGCGTGATGAACGCCGACGAGTGCGCGTAGAGCGCGCCGGCCAACCCGGCGATCGCGCCGCCGAGCGCGAGCGAGAGCATGCGCACCGTGCCGACGTTGACGCCGACCCCGCGCGCGGCGTGTTCGTCTTCGCGCACGAGCGCGACGGCCAGCGCGAACTTCGTGCGCGAGAGGAAGAAGAGGGCGAGCGCGACGATCGCCAGCGAGGCGTAGATCGTCGCCGTGTCGGCATCCTGCGGCAAACCGCTCATCCCCTCGGCGCCGCCGGTGATGCCGAGGTTGTTGGCGACGACGCGCACGATCTCGCCGAAGCCGATCGTCGCGATCGCAAGAAAGACGCCGCGCAAGCGGCGGACCGGATAGGCCAGCGCCGCGCCGGCGAGGGCGGCGACGATGACGGCGACGAGGATCGTCGCCGGCATCGGCCAGTGATACGTCAGCGTCAAGATCGCCGTGACGTAGGCCGCGATCCCCATGAACGCGGCCTGCGCGAGCGCGAGCTGACCGGCTTGCAGCGAGACCGACAGCGAGAGCGCGAGGATCGCGTTGATCCCGATCTGGTCGATCAGCTGCGAGTGGCGCGCGTAGAACTCCGCCAGGGCGCTCATTCCGGGGCCGCGATCATGCCTGCCGCAGCGCGCGCTTGCCGAACAGGCCGCTCGGGCGCGCGACCAGGATAACGAACATCACGCCGAAGGTGATCGCGTCGCGCCACTCCGACAGCCCGAGGGCGATCGCCAGCGTCTCGACCGCGCCGATGATGAAGCCGCCGATCACCGCACCGGTGACGCTGCCCATTCCGCCCAGGATGATGATCGCGAGCCCCTTGAGCTCGATCGGGCTGCCCATGTCGAGCGTGACGCTGTTGTATTCCAGGCCGGTCAGCACGCCGGCGGCGCCGCCCAGCGACGACGCGATGAAGAAGGTCGCGGCGATCGTGCGCTCGAGGTCGACGCCGAGCAGCGCCGCCGCGATCCGGTCCTGCGCGACGGCCCGGATGCGGCGTCCCAGCGTCGTCGAACGGAGCACCCAGCTCAGCACGACCATCAGCACGACGGCGGCGACGAAGATCGTCAGCTCGACCGTCGTGAAGGTGACCGGGCCGAGGTGAATCGCCTGCGCGGTGTCGAGGCCGCCGGTCACGAAGTGCCGCTCGTCGACGCCGTAGATGCCGCGCAGCACGGCGCCGATGATGATCGCCACGCCGATCGACGAGATCAGCGGGACCAGCGTCCCCGCGTTGCGCCGGCGCAGCGGGGCGAAGGCGACGCGGTCGAGCAGCGACGCCGAGCACGCCGCCGACCGCCGCCGCGCCCAGAAAGGCCAGCGGCAGCGGCACGCCGGCGGCGGCCAGCGAGAACGCGGCGAAAGCGGAGGCGGTGAAGATCGCCGCGTGCGCGAGATTCAGAATGTCGAGCACGCCGAACACGAGCGTGTAGCCGACGGCGAACAGCGCGTAGACGGCGCCGAGGAAGAGCCCGTTGAGGAGCTGCTGCGCGACCATCGACGTGCCGCCCTTCGCGAGTTAGTGGAAGTAGGCGAAGCCGCCCTTCACGATCGACAGGATCACGGGCGACGACTTCACGTCGCGGTTCGCGTCGAACCCGATCGGCCCGAGCACGGTCTGGACGAGCTGAACGCCGCGCAGGCCCGACAGCATCTCGTCCTTGGTCGTCGCGCCGTGCGCGACGAGATATGCGACGATCTGCGCCGCGGCATAGGACTGCGCGGCGAATTGATCGGGCCCCTTGCCGTACTTCGCCGTGTAGCGCTTGACGAAATCGAGGTTGGACGGGTACTTCGCGCCGGAATACCACGCCGCGCCGACGACGGTGCCCTGGGCGGCCGGGCCCGCGACGCTGTACATGTCGGGCGCGTTGAGCCCGTTGCCGCCGATCATGTGCGCCTTGATGCCGAGCTTGCCGGCCTGCTGAATGATCTTCGTCGCCTCCGGGAAGAGCGCACCGATGGCGATGACGTCGGGATGCTTGGACTCGATTCGCGTGAGCGCGGGTTGAAAGTCGGTATCCTTGATGTGGAACGTCTCGGTGTCGACGACGTCGACCCCGGCCGCCTTGAGCTCGCGGGTAAAGAGGTCGCCGTCGGTCTTGGTGAAGGCGTTGTCGTCGCCGTAGATCACCGCGGCGGTCTTGTAATGCCACTTGTCGTGGGTGCGCTTCACGGTCGTCGGAATGACCTGCGACTCGGCGAGCGAGTCGCGGAAAACCGACGAGCCCATCGCGGTGACGCCTTCCGCGGTCGTCGACGTCCCCATCACCGGAAAGTTCGCCCGAGCCGCGATCGGGAACGCTTTGAACGCCTCGCCCGAAAGCGTCGGCCCGAGAACGAGCGGCGTCGAGCCGTCGGTGATGAACTTCTGCATCAAGTTGACGACCTGCGCCCCGTCGCTGGCTGCGTCCGCGACGTCGAACGTCAGGTCCACGCCGCCGGTGTTGATCTTGCCCGTCTTGACGTCCGCGTTGGCGAGTTCGTAGGCGTTCTTCTGCGGCGTACCGTAGACGCCGGCGCCGCCCGTGACGTCGGCGATCACGCCGATGTGGACGGTCTTGCCGGACGCCGGGCTTTTGGTAGCCGCGCCGGAGGGCGCGACAAGCGCGACGATTGCGAACAGCGCGAGCGCCGACACCGTGGTTCGATTCATCCGTTACTCCGTCGGGTGGTGGGGTTGGAGGCCGCGTTCGCAGGTTCGCGAGGCGCTCCCTCGGAGGTCTCCTTCATCGCGCCGGCGGGCGGGTGAGCTCAAGCTGGAATCAGGTACGGGCGCAGCGCGCGCATGAACGCGCCGAAGCGCGCGTCGTTGTCGTCGCTGCTGGGGAGCTCGGTATAGACGACGATCACCCACCGGGCCCCGCCGGGCAGGGTCAGGATCCCGGCGTCGTGGCTCACCTCGTCGGTGTCGCCGGTCTTATGGGCGAACGCGTCGCCCGGCTCGAGGCCGCGGGAGAGCTTCACGTCCCACCATGACGTCGCCAGGATACGCTGCAGCTCGCCTGCACACGGAACCTCGCCGCGAGCGATCGCGACCAGCAGATCGGCGGCTTCACGGGCGGGGAACGTGTTGCGGCCGGTCACCTGCGGATCGTAGATCAGCGGCAACCGGCCCGAGAGCTTGCGGCGAAAGGCCGTGTTCGGGTAGCCGAGCGCGCGCACGTCGGCCGTCGCGCGCTCCCGGTCGAGCAGGTCGTAGAGCTGGTTGGTCGCGACGTTGTCGGAGCGCTGAAGCATGAACGTGACGAGCTCGTCGACCGTGGTGCGGTAGCCCGGAATCATCGGCGACGGCGCGTCGTTGAAGGTCGCGTTGCGCTCGTCGACCGTGACCGCATCGTTCCAGGCCAGGCGCCCTTCGTCGATCGCGATGCAGGTGGCGACCGCCAGCGGAACTTTGAGCACGGACGCCGGGTAGATCCCGCGGCCGTCGTCCGCGCTCCAGGCTGGCGCCGGCGGGATCCAGGCTCGCGGACGTGGATCTGCGCGCCCGGCGAGGCCGGCGTCGGCGGCAAGGCGGCCGAGGTCGGGCGGACGCATCACCGGGAGTTGCAAGTGGGTACTTGCACGAATCCCGATCTTCCCGTATCATCCATGCAAGCACCTACACGCATAGATGATGATGGAACACATTCCGCCGCACGCAGCTCTTCATTTGCACGCGGACGACCCCGACGCCCCTCGCGGGTTGCCGCCGCCGTCGACGCCGCGCTCTCCGACGGGGCCGAGGCGCCGCGCCTCTCGATCGTCCTGGCCGGCGACCGCCTCCCCGACGACACCATCGCGGCGCTGGTCACCGGCCTGCGGCGGCTGCGCGAACGCGGAGGCGCCATCGAGGTCGCCCCCGCCAGCGACGCGATCCGCGACGCCTTCTCGGTCCTGGGCTTGGGCAACGTCTTCGCCTTCCCGCTCGTTGCCGCCCGAAGCGCCGCGCCGTCACGGGCTCCTCGCGCGCATGGCCGCGGCCTCGTTCGCGGCGGTGCTCGCCTTCCTGGGGCTGCCCGCCTACGCCGGCGCCAACCATCCGACCGACCCGACCGTCATCCTGGCCAAAGTGATCGAGCGGAATCCGAGCCTGAGCAGCTACCAGAGCCGGATGCACGTCGATCTGAGGATGACGTCGTTTCCGTTTCTGCGCGAGCACGTCGACGGGACCGCCTATTACAAACGCCCGTCCAACTACGAGGTCGTCCTCGACCGGGTCCCGCCGCTGGCGAAAGGCTTCGACCGGATGTTCACCGACGCCGGCGATCCCTCCAACTGGGAGCGGCGCTTCGTCGTGAGCTACGTCGGCGAACAGGCGTTCGCCGGGCGGCAAGACATCGAGCTGCGGCTGGTGCAGCGCGTCCGCGGGATGATCGACCACGAGACGGTGCTCGTCGACCCGGCCGCCTGGACGATCGACTCGGTCCGTTACGATTACTACAACGGCGGGCACATCACGATGACCCAGACGTTTCGGGACGTTGGGGGCTATTCGATGCTGGCCGAGCAACATGCCGAGATCGCGATTCCCTACGCGAGAGCGGTCGTATTCGGCAGCTACTCGGACTATAAGACGAACGTCGCCATCGACGACGCCGTCTTCTCGAAGAAGAATTGATGCTCTCGACCGGTCAACGCACTCATCCAGGTGTCGAGGAAACGCGCGGCAAGATCGTCGCCGCGGCGCGTGAGCTTTTCGAGCAGTACGGGACGCGCGGCACGACGACCCGGGTCGTCGCCGAGCGCGCCGGGGTCAACGAGGCGACGCTGTTTCGCCATTTCGGCTCCAAGCGCGCGTTGCTCGACGCGATGCGCGAAGCGTCGTGCGGGGTCGAGCAGTTCCGTTCGATCCTGGCGTCGCTGCCGGGTACCGATTTTGCCGCCGACCTGCGCACGATCGCCTATCATGCGGTCGAGCACATGCTCGGCAAGCGGGCGATGATGTGCGTCTCGCTGTTCGAGGACGCCGCAGGTACCGACGACGCGCCCGAATGGCGCGGTCCGTCGCGGATTCTGTTCGACCTCGCGGCATATTTCGAGGCGAAGGCCCGGGCGGGGCATCCCCTGCGCGGGGACTCCGTATTCATCGCCCGCTATTTCATGGGCATCCTCTTCTCGTACGTCGTCGGGCGCATGCTCTGGGACAGCAGCACGCCCGACCGTGCGACGGTCGATGCCATCGTCGATGTCTTTCTCAACGGAGTCTATACGTAACGTGGAAACCCCGACCGAAACCCCGCGTCAGCGGACCGTCGTCGGCGAAGCGCGCGGCACGCCGCCGCCGCCGGCCGAAGCCGAGGCCGGCGAGCCGGCGAAGCGGCGCCGCCCGCCGCTGCTGGTCCTCGTCATCGGCGGGATCGTGGTCATCGCCGCGCTGATCTTCGGCATCCGGTACCTGGCTTACGCAACGTCGCACCAGACCACCGACGACGCGCGCGTCGATGCGGACGTGGTCGCGGTGACGAGCAAGATCCAGGAGCGCGTCGCGCAGATCTTGGTCGACACGAATCAGCCGGTGCACAAGGGCCAGATCATCGTCCGGCTCGACGACACCGACGAAACCGCCGCGCTCCAACAGGCGCAGGCGGCGCTGAGCGCGCAGCGCGCGAACGCGCAGGCGGCGCAGGCGAACGTCGAGTTGACGCGCGCGCAAGTCGCGGCCCAATCGACGCAGGGCGCGGGCGGCGTTACCGCCGCCCAGAGCGCGCATCGCGAACGCCCAGGCGCAGACGCAGTCGGCGCAGCAACAGGCCGGCGCGGCGCGCGCCATGATCGCGCAGGCGCAGGCCGAGCAGCGCGTCGCGCAGTCGCAGGTGCCGGCGGCCCGCGCGGCGCTGCAGCGCGCGAACGCGGACCTCGCGCGCTACACGGCGCTGGTGCGCACCGGGCGACATCGCTTCGCAGCAGCTCGACGCGCAGCGCGCCGCCCAGGCGCAAGCCCAATCGCAATATCAGGCGGCGGTCGACAACGTCGGTGCCGCGGAAACCGCGGTCACCCAGGCCCAGGCGCGTTACGCCTCCGCCCTGGCCGCCGCGAACGCCGCGAGCGCGGGGATCGGCACGCAGCAAGGCCAGCTCCAAACCGCGCAAGGCAAGTTGGTCGAGGCGGATAGTCCGTACCGCGTCTCGGCGAGTCAGGCGCAGGCGCAAGCCCAGTTCGCGCAGTCAGGCTCGCTGCTGGCGCAGGTGAAGACCGCGCAGGACAAGCTGAGCTATACGGTGATCCGTTCGCCGATCGACGGCGTCGTCGGCGAGAAGAACGTCGAGGTCGCGGCCTCGGTCGCGCCGGGTCAGTCGTTGATGACGCTGGTCCCGAATCAGGGCATCTACATCACCGCGAACTACAAGGAAACGCAGCTCGGCAACGTCCGCGTCGGCCAGCCGGTCGACATCAAGGTCGACGCGTACAAGGGCATCGCCTTCACCGGCCACGTCGCGGCGATCGCGCCGGCGTCGCAGAACACCTTCAGCCTCGTTCCGGCGCAGAACGCGACCGGCAACTTCGTCAAGGTCACCCAGCGCATCCCGGTGCGCATCGTCGTCGACAACCCGCCGCAGGACCATCCGTTGCGGGTCGGGATGTCCGTCGAGACGTCGATCGCGACGTCCGGCAAGTAGAGAGAAGAAGTACAACGTCCATGCCTGGTTCCCGGTCCGTCGCGCTCGCGCTGAGCGCGAGCATCTTCGGCACGTCGTTGCTTTCGGGCGGCGCGGCGCTCGCGCAGAGTCCCGCGCCCGCGCAGAGTCCCGCGCCCGCGCAGACCGCCGCACCGATGCTGACACCGATCGCCGTGCCGAGCGCTCCGCCGATGCAAAGTCCGCCGCCGGCGCAAACCAACGCCGCGCCGGCGGGAACGGCGCCGCGAACGGCATCGACGGCGCCGCCCACGATGTACGCTCCGCCGACGGCTCCCCCGCCGTCGCAGCCGACCACCACGCTCCCCGCGACGACACCCGCCGGAGGACAGCCCGCGACGACGACCGGCGGGGCGCCGCCCGCGACGACGTCCAAGCCCGGCGCGAACATTCAAGGCGGCGGGAACCCGCCGCCGCCGATCCCGCCGGTGCTGCCGCCGGTTCCGACGATCCAGGGGCTCAGCGCGCCGGTGAACGCGATGCCCAACCCCGATCTGGTCGGCGTCACGCAGCAGCCGTTCGTCGGCCTCGCGCTGCAGGACGCGATCGCCATGGCGATCCAGCGCAACACGCAACTCGCCGTCGCGCAATCGAACCGGCGCATCGCGAACTATCAGATCATCGCCGCCAAGGGCGCGTACGACGTGAACTTCCAGCTCGTCCCGAGCTACTCGCACTCCGTCGCGCCGGTGCTGAGCCCGTTCAACACGACGTCGTCCGGCGGCCCGGTCACCACCGACACGGCCGGCGCGACGGCCGGCATTCGCGGGCTCACCCGCCAGGGCGGCACGTACAACGCCGGCCTGGTGGCCACGCGCGTGAACTCCGACAGCGCCTACAACAGCTACGATCCCTACTACGAGACCGCACTGCAGTTCTCGATCACCCAGCCGCTGGCGCGCGGACGCGCGATCGATCAGCCGCGCCTGCAGATCCAGCTCGCCGAGATCAACTCGAGCCTGGCCAACAGCAACGCGCTCGCGCAGGCGTCGAGCACGATCGTGCAAGTCGAGGACGCGTACTTCGACCTCGTCTCCGCCTGGCAGAACGTCGCGATCCAAGAGGAAGGACTGCGCAACGCCAACGCGCAGGCGCAGTCCAACGCCCGGCTCGCCGCGCGCGGCGCCGTCGCGCCGACCGACATCGTCGAGGCGAACACGCAGGTCAACGTCTTCCAGGACAACGTCTACGCGGCGATCCAGAACGTGCAGCGCGTGCAGACGCAGCTCAAGCAGCTCCTGCTGGCGAATCCGTCCGATCCGGTGTGGTTCGCCAACCTCGTGCCTACCACGCCGGTGGCGCAGGTGCCGCAGGAGCCGCCGCTCGACGCCCTGATCAACTCGGCGATCCAGAACCGTCCCGAGGTCGCGCAGGTGCGCGCGCAGCGCCAGCAGTCCGATCTGAACCTCGCCTTCGCGAAGGATCAGCTCAAGCCGCAGCTCGATCTCGCGCTGGGCTATACCTCGAACGGCTTTGCCGGCAACCCGCTCAACCCGTCGGCGAATCCGCTCTTCGCCTTCCTCGGCACGCTTGCGCCGGGCGCGCTCTCGCGTTTTCCGGGGCCGCCCGGCTATCAAACCGGGTCGTTCGGTCAGTCGTTCCAGAACGCGTTCGACAACCGCTTTCCGACCTATAACGCGCAACTGACGTTCTCGATTCCGATCGGCCAGCACACCGGCAAAGCCGACGTCGCGATCGCGAGGGAGCAAGAGAGCCAGGTTCAGATCAACGAGACGATGCTCGTGCAGCGCTTCCGCAGCGAAGCCGTCAACGCGATCCAAGGGCTGCGCGAAGCGCAGTACCGCGTGCTCGCGGCGCGCTCGGCCCGCGAGGCGGCGCAGCGCGTCCTGCTGGGCGAGCAGCGCCGCTTCCAAGCTGGGACGTCGACCACGTTTCTGGTTCTGCAGCGCCAGCTCGACGTCGCGAATCAGGAAGGTCGAGAGCTCCAGGCGCAGACCGACCTCGACAAGGCGATCGTCGAGTTGAACCGCGTGAGCGGCGGGCTGTTCGCACAGAACGGCATCGACGCATCGGCACTCGGAAACGCGACCCTCAACGCGGCCGGCCCGTCGTCGATCCTGCCGCCCGCCGCGCCGGTAGCCGCGCCGCAGGTCCGCCGCTCGCCACGGTAGCCTCGCGGCGCAGGCTTGCGCCGGGCGAGTGCCAATCGGGCGATCAACCGCTCGTCGCCCGAGGAGTCTGTTTATGCGATTCCCGCTCTTTCTTGCGCTGTTCGGCAGCGCGCTGCTCGCCTCGACCTTCATCGGATGTTCGGCGGGCGCGTCGAGCTCGTCGCACCCGGCGGCCGGCGCACTTCCGGCGGCGCCGGCGTCTCAGACGCGCCGGGTCGGCGCTACTCGTCACACGCAAAGCGTGCCGACGTGCAGCGGCGCGGGCACGGGATCGTTCCTGGGCGGCGGCGCGTCGAACGTCGCCGGCGGCACGGATTCGGGCGTCGTCGCGGGGACCGGAAACGAGGCCTGCGATCAATCGACCGTGATCGCGGGCGGTACCTCGAACACGATCGCCCCATCGAGCGGGAACCCGGTGACCAACGGCTTCATCGGCGGCGGCGAGTCGAACGCGATCACCGTCTTCACCGACGGCTTCATCGGAGCCGGCAATACGAACTTGGTGACCGGCCCGCGCGCCGCGATCGTCGCCGGCGACAACAACGGCGTGGCCGCGACCGATGCGATCCTCGCCTCCGGCGAGTCGAACACGATCTCGGTGAACGGCACCATGGGCTTCATCGGCGACGGTAGCGGTAACAGCGTGACCAGCGAATACGGCGTCGTCCTCAACGGCAACAACAATAGCGTCTCGGCCGAATACGGGGTGATCGGTTCCGGGCTCAACAACACCGTTTCCGGCGAGGGCGGCTACATCGCGTCCGGCGGCTACAACACCGTCTCCGGCGAAGGCGCCGTCATCGTCGGCGGCTTCAACAGCACGGCCGCCGGCACGTTCGCGACGATCCCGGGCGGCTACGTCAACTCGGCCGGCGGAACATATAGCTTCGCGGCCGGCGCCCGCGCGAGCGCGGCGAACACGGGGACGTTCGTCTGGAGCGATGGTTCGGACGGGGACGCGATCTTGACGTCGTCGCGCGCCTACCAGTTCCTCGCCCGTGCGGCGGGCGGGTTCACCCTCTGGACGAACGCCGCGAGCACGGTCGGTGCGACGCTGGCCCCGGGCTCGGGCACCTGGGCTTCGGCCAGCGATCGCAACCTCAAGACCGACGTCGCGCACGTCGACGACGACGCGGTCCTCGAGAAGGTCGCGGCGCTGCCGATCAGCCGCTGGAGCTACAAGTCCGAGCGCGGCGTGAGTCACGTCGGCCCGATGGCGCAGGACTTCTACGCCGCCTTCAAGGTCGGCCAGGACGACAAGCACATCACCTCGATCGACGAAGACGGCGTCGCCCTCGCCGCGATCAAAGCGCTGCACGGGGAGAATCTGACGATCCGGGGCGAGAACGCGCAACTGCGGCGCCGGCTCGCGGCATCCCAGACCGCCGAGTCGATCCAGATCGCTGCGCTGCGCCGCGAGATCGGCGACTTGCGCGAGCTGGTGCGCGCGCGCAGGTAGCCTCGTCCACGGGCGGATCGGCCGATGGCCGACCCGAACGGGCTCGCAATGGCGTCGCGCCGGTTGTACTTCCCGCACGTCGAGGGACTCCGCGGGTTGTCCGCGCTGTACGTCTTCCTGTTCCACATGCGCGAGACGGCGATCGACAATCCCGTCTTCGCCTGGCTAGTGCACGCGACGCCGTTTCTGGCCTTCGGCCACTACGCGGTGTCGATCTTCATCGTCATCTCGGGCTATTGCCTCGCCGAGCCGCTCGCCGCGCAGCCGGAGCGACCGTTTGACCTACGCGCGTTCGCGCGGCGGCGCGTGCGGCGCATCTATCCGGCGTATTTCGGTACCCTGATCGTCTCCGCGCTGCTGTTCTACTACTGGAGCGTGCCGCTGTACCACGGCGTCGCACCGTTCTCGTACCTCGCGCTCGCGCTGGTGACGCATGCCCTGCTGATCCACAACCTGATCCACGGGACGAGCGAGTACCTCAACGGCCCGCTGTGGAGCGTCGGACTCGAGGCCCAGATCTACGTCGTCTTCGCGCTGGTGCTGGTGCCGCTGTGGCGGCGCTTCGGCGTGTGGACCCAGCTCGCCGCCGCCGTCGTCGCCGGCCTGGTGCCGCACGTCCTGCTGCGCGGCGCGCTCGACTGGACCTGTCCGTGGTTCCTGGGCCTGTTCGCGATCGGCGTCTGCGCGGCACAGCTCACGCACCGTCCGGCGCTGCGCATGCCGTGGAAACCAGTCGCGTCGGTGTTCGTGGTCGCGGCGCTCGTCGCCGTTCCCGTCCTGCACCCCCGGACGGAGCGCGGCGGGTTCTACGGCGAGTACATCGTGACCGACTTTCTGGTCGGGGTCGCCGTCGGGCTCTTCTTTGTCGCGGCGGCGAATCGCGACGGCAAGCTGTGGGCACCGGCGCGGCTGCTCGCGCTGCGACCCTTCGAACGCGTCGGCTTGTTTTCGTACAGTATCTACCTGCTGCACGTCGTCTTCGTCTTCTGCGTGTACGAAACGATTGTGACGCATCAGATTACCGGCATCGTTGCGAACGCGTCGTACGTCGCGCTTATTCCGGTCGTCCTCGTCATCTCTTACGGCTGGTACCGCCTGCTCGAGCGCCCGTTCATGTCGTCGCGCCTGCGCGCCGCGGTGGAGTCGGTCCCCGACGTTGTTCCGAGCTCACTCTTCACCATGCCCGAGCCCGGCCGGCCGACGTAACGCGGCCGCTCGAGGAAGGACGGTTACCGGACGTGCGAAGCTCTTTCAGAGCGACGATCGCAGCCGGATCGGCGGCCGCAGTTCTCCTGCAGAGCCCCGCGCTCGCGATCGCGAGCGTCGGCGGCGATAATCTCAAGGGCCTGCGCTCGATGCACGTCGTCGTCGAAGCCGTGCGGCCGAACGCCTGCGGCGTGACGACGCAAGCCCTAGAAACCGGCCTGCGTTCCATCGTGGCGCAATCACGGCTCAAGTTCGTGCCGTACAACGTTACGACGCCGGCGCTGCACCTTCGCGTCACGATGTTGTCCGACTGTTCGGCGGCGTATCTGGACCTCGCCGTCTACACGACGGCCGTCATCGAGCCAACGAAGGTTCCGGCATATACCGCGACGATCTGGGAAGACGGCTCGCTGCTGGGCGGCTGGCCCGAGATGCGGTCCCGCGTCGCCCAGACGGTTGAAGACCTGGCAAAGGAGTTCGTCGCCGACTGGTCCGCGGCAAACCCTTAGCATGCGTCCTGACCCTTATTGCGTGTTCGCGCGGACGATGCGGTCGGTCACTCCCCCCGGGAATCCGGGGTCGAGCATGTCCATTGTGACGTCGCCGTGCTTCCACCGGCGAAGCGGCAGCGTCCACTCCGTGACGCCGCCCGGCTCGATGCGCCCATCTGCGGTTCGCAGGTATTCGAACTTGACCGCGGCGTGCGCAATCGGCGGACCGGCAGGGCGGGTCGATTCCGTTATCGCGATCCGGTAGTACTTGCCGCCGAGATGCGCTTGATAGGTGAGGACGACGCGATCGTTGATCGTGTGCGCGTAGAGAAATTGCGTTCCGGCGGGCAGGCCCTTCGGCTCGACGATCGTGAACGCTATGCTGCGCTGCGCTTCCGCGATCGTCAGTCGATCGGCCTGGTGGATCATCGGCTGGATGGGCTTCGACGAGACGAACCCAAATTTGGCGATCGCTCGGTTGATGGCGGGTTGCGCCTGTGCCGCGAGCCCGCCGACCGCGACCGCGACGAGCAGGGCGGCGGCGTACGTGCCCCGCCGCGGCAAACCGGTGCGCCGACCGATCGTCGCCGGTGCCGGTCCCGTCGGCTGCCATGCCGCGGCGGGGCACTCCGGGGCGACGGCGCGCGCAAACCTGCGATCGAGCGCGGCCCGAATGCGTTGGGCGTCGTTGTTCACAGGGTCACCTCCAGCGTCGCGCACGACGCGGTATCGGACAAAAGCGGCCGTAGCCGACGCCGCGCCATCATCAGGCGAAAGCGAACCGTTGCAGCGGGTAGTCCCAGCGCGGTGCCAACCTCGCCGCTGCTCAACCCGACGAAGTAATGCAGCTCGAGCGGCAGCCGCAGCGATTCGGGGAGCCGGGCGATCGCGCTCTCGAGGTCGAGGTGACCGTTCGGATCGTCGCCCGTCGAGCGTGCGGCGGCCTCGTCGAAGCCAAGCGATTCGCGCGAGCGTAGGCGACTTCTGGCGCGGGCGTGATCGCGTGCGTGCGAGACGATGATCCGATACGCCCAACCAATGAACGCGCGCGTATCCAAAAGTGAGGGCAGCTTCGCGCAGATCGTCGCACAGGCAGCCTGCGCCGCGTCTTCCGCAGCGCCGTGGTCGCCTAGGATCGTCCATGCGATCCGATATGCGTTCGGCCACAGGACACGCACGAGTGCTTCCTGCCCACCGGCCTGCCCGTTGGATGCGGCGATCGCCAGCTCTGTCAGCCTCATACCGTCATTCACGTGAGAGAAGACGTTGGTCGGAGCCGAACTGTTTGCTTCTCGGTGGATACTTGAAACGAGTGTTACAAGTATGCTAAGATGCGTCCATGGCGCGGACCGCCGACGATCAGCGGCGCGTGGAGTTGTTGGAGCTCATCGTGGACTACGTGATGGAAAACGGGTTGTCCAATCTTTCCTTGCGCCCGCTCGCCGAGGCGGTCGACTCGAGCCCGCGCGTCCTGCTGTACTACTTCGGGTCGAAGGAGCAGCTCGTCTGCGAAGTACTGATGGCGGCCGGCGGGCGGCAGCGCACGATCTTTGATGCCCTGCCGCGGAATGCGGCGTCCTATCGCGAGACGGTGAGCGCGGCTTGGCGCGCGATGAGCGCGCCGGAGCACGAGCCCGTGTTCCGCTTGTTCTTCGAAGTCTACGGGCTCTCGCTGCAGGATCCCGAGCGGTTCCCCGGGTTTCTGCAGCGCGCCGTCGACGTTTGGCTCGATTACCTGGAGCCGAGCGCGCTGCGTGACGGCTATTCGAAAACCGATGCGCGTGCGATCGCGACCGTCATCCTGGCGGGCTACCGCGGCTTTCTCCTCGACTTGTGCACGACCCGGGACCGCCGGCGGATCGATCGTGCCGTCGACCTCTGGATCGCCGCCCTCGACGGCATCCCGGCACCGAAGGAACTTCCCCGTGGAAAACGCCCCTGATCGAGCGCCGCGCAAGGCGGCAGTCATCTTCGTCTTCGTCACCGTCGCGCTCGACATGATCGCGCTGGGCGTGATCGCGCCGGTGTTCGTGCCGCTGGTCGAGGGCTTCATGCACCAGAACGTCGTTGCCGCGGCGGGCGTCGTCGGCGTGTTCGGGACGGTGTTCGCGCTGATGCAGTTCGTCTGGGCGCCGGTCATGGGCGTGCTGTCGGACCGCTACGGCCGCCGCCCGATCATCGTGCTCTCGAATCTCGGGATGGCGGTCGATTATGCCGTCATGGCGCTCGCCCCGAACCTCATCTGGCTGCTGCTGGGCCGGGTCGTCTCGGGCGTCACCTCGGCCAACGCGACCGCTGCGAGCGCGTACATCGCCGACGTGACGCCGGCCGAGAAACGCGCGGGCGCGTTCGGTATGATCGGCGCCGCTTTCGGCTTGGGCTTCGTGCTCGGTCCCGCGCTCGGCGGCCTGTGCGGCCAATTCGATCCGCGGCTGCCGTTCTGGGTCGCGGGCGGCCTCAGCCTGCTCAACGGCATCTACGGCGCGCTCGTCGTTCCCGAGTCGCTTGCACCCGAGCACCGCGCGGTGCGCTTCTTGTGGTCGAAGGCGAATCCGGTCGGTGCGCTGCGTCTGCTGCGGCGCCATCGCGAGCTGATGTCGCTCGGCGTGCTCACCTTCGCCAGCACGTTGGCCGGGATCGCGATGCAGTCGACCTGGGTGCTGTACGTCACGGCGCGCTACGGTTGGGGACCGGGAGCGACCGGCGTTTCGTTGGCGCTGCATCGGCGTCTGCTCGTCGGTCGCGCAGGTCGCGGTGATCGGCCGCTGCGTCAAGCGCTTCGGCGAGCGCACCGCGCTCTTCGCGGGGATCGTCTCCGGCGTGCTCGGCCTGGTGATCTTCGGCCTGGCGGCGAACGGCTGGTGGTTCTGCCGTCGGGATCGTGCCGCTCTGTCTGTGGGGGCTCGCGCCCGCCGCGGCGCAGGCGATGATGTCGCGCCGCGTCTCGCCGCGCGAGCAGGGCGAGCTGCAGGGCGCGATCGGTTCGATCCGTGGCCTGTCCGCGCTTGTTCGGTCCCGTGTTGTTCACGACGGCATTCGCAATCGGTTTCGCCCATGCGGTACCGGGCTTGAACTGGTACGTCGCCGCCGTGTGCTTGTGCGCTGCGGTCGCTTCCCGTGTTGCGCGGCGCGCAGCCCGCCCGCGAGGAGCACGGCCCGCGCTATTTGACGACCGACGCCTCCCAACCATCGTAGAAGCCATGGTACTTCGCCGCCAAGCTCAGGCAGAGTTTGCGCGTCTTGCGCACGAGGCCGAGCGACGGAACGTCCATCTTTTCCGCCAGCACGCCCCAGTCGTCGCTGGCCGCCTCGGGCGAATTCCGGAGCGGCGGATGCACCTCCGCGTTGAAACCGCGCTTGCGCAGTGACGCCGCGACAGCTCGAGCGTCGCGCTCGATCGGGAAGTAGAGATAGTACGTGACGTCGGTGGGCCGAGCGAGGTTGGAGCCTGCGTTGCGCATTCGGTCGAGCACGGCGCTATCCGCGGCGTCCGTGTCACGCGGAAGCGCCCCGAGAATGGTCATCCCGTCGCCCGGATGGAGGAGCGTCGCGACGAACGCCAGGAGCGCGCCGCTCACGATGAGGACCAGCGCGACCAGCGTGAGGCCGGCGAAGACGTATCCCACACGCGCGCGCACGCCGGGCTGCCGTTAGAGCTTCGAAGCGGCGGCGGCGTCGACCAGCCAGCGCAGGTTGCCGCTGGCGGGATGGATGAGCTGGGCCGGGTAAATATCGGGCTCGCGCGGGCCTTCGAGCACGGCGCGCAGTGCGTCGGATTTCTCGGCGCCGCCGGCGGTGATCATGACCGCGTGCGCGGCGTTGATCGTGCGCGGCGTGAGGGTGATCCGCCAGCGATCGAACTTCGGCACGTAGTGCGCGATGCAGTGCTTGAGCGGATCGATCGATCCGGTCGTGCCGGGGAACAGCGACGCGGTGTGGCCGTCGGGGCCCATCCCGAGCTGGACGAGATCGAGTCGCGGCGCGTCGCCGAGCTCGCGCTGCAGGACCGCGTCGTAGTCGGCGGCGGCGGCGCTCGGATCGTCTTCACCGCGCATGCGGTGCACGCGCGTGGCCGGGATGCCGAGCGGATCGAGCAGGGTGAGGCGGTTCATCTTGTAGTTCGACTCGTCGTCGTCCGGCGGGACGCAGCGCTCGTCGCCGAACCAGAAGACGACGCGCGCCCAGTCGACGGCGCTGCGGCGCGGCGCTGCGCGCGAGCAGCGCGTTCACCGCCCGCGGCGTCGAGCCGCCGGCGAGCGCGATGTGCGCGACGTCGTGCTCGTGCGAGCGCGGCGCCGAGAATGTCGACCACGTGATCGGCGGCCGCGCGCGCGAGCGCGGCCGCATCGTCGAGCACCGTCGGGTTGATGGCGCGAGCCACGACGCCGGTCGCTATCCCAGCAAGGTGCCGGCGCTGCGCAGGGCGGTCTCGAACACGTCGTCGGCGCCGGTCTCGAGCACGGCGCGCTCGAGCAGCGACGCGTTGTCGATCGCCTGCAGCGGAAACAGCCGCGGCTCGCGCGCGTGCTCGCCCTCGACCCAAATGCGCACGACGCCCGGATCGTCGCTGACCTCGCCGTGGTACCAGGACGTCTCGCTGTCCAGACACATGCTCTGCACGCGCCGAATGTCGCCGACCCGCTCGCGCTCGAAGGTGACTTGGGCTCCGTTGCGGTCGGTGAACGCGTTGCGCCCGGTCGGCGTTCCAATCGAGCCGGCTCGCCAGCCAGCCGGCCAGATAGAAGGCCTCGGAGTCCGAACCGCTCGATATTTTCAACCGGCGGATGCTGAAGAGCTCGCCGAGCAGCGCCGGGTCGTCGAAGAAGTTCGCGATCATGTCTTGCCACGGACGCAGCCGCATCCAGGCCAGGTCGCGCAAGGTGACCTCGGGATGCGCCGCGTGGAACGCGACCAGCTTGCGCATCGCCTCTTCGTCGCGCGAGCCGCCCGACGAGTCGAACAGCAGCGTGCCGGCCAGCGGCAGCAACGCCTCGAAGATCGGCCGGCTCTCCTCGCGCATCCCGCTCCACCACAGGATGGTCGGCACGCCGGTGCCGGCGAGGCCGGCGACGTAGCCGACGACCGTCTCGGCGCTCGCGCCCGAAACGTCGATGTCGACGCGTTCGCCGCGCACGCTGAACGTGGTCTCGGCGTCGCGCGCCAGGGTGCGTCACCGTCGCGTCGCCGCCGCGCACGCCGGTGTGGTCGAGGATCAGCGTGAACGACGGATGTTTTTCGCCCAGCATTCCGGCGCGTTCGAGGATCCAGTCGCGGCGGGCCGGGTCGTCGATCCAAACGATGAAGTTCAGCGTCGAGGTCGAGAGCTTGGTTCGGGTCAGCTCGGCCCGGATCGCCTCGAGCGAGGTCGAGACGGTCGACGACTCCAGGCTCATATCCGCCGCCACTCGCGCCCATCCATCGCGAGCAGGCGATCCGACGACGGCGGGCCTTGGCCGCCCGCGCTGTAGTTCGGAAAACTCTCGTCGGGCGTTTCGAGCCAGCGGTCGAGGATCGGCATCACGATCTCCCACGCCGTCTCGACCGCGTCCCAGCGGGTGAACAGCGTCGCGTCGCCGCGCATCGCGTCACCGATGAGGCGTTCGTACGCGGGCGCCGAGACGACCCCGAAGCCGGTACCGTAGTTGAAGTCCATCGACACCGAGCGGATGTGCATTCGCGGGCCCGGGACCTTCGCGTTGAAGCGCAGCGAGATGCCCTCTTCAGGTTGGATCTTCATCACCAGGACGTTGTTGTCGAGCGCGTCGCCGGCTTCGCCGAACAGGCGGTGCGGCAGCGACTTGAACCGGATCGCGATCTCCGACGTCTTGTGCGCCAGACGCTTGCCCGAGCGCAGGTAGAACGGCACGTCGGCCCAGCGCCAGTTGTCGACCAGGATCTTCACCGCGGCGTAGGTCTCGGTGTTCGAGTCGGGCCGCACGTCGGGCTCTTGGCGGTAGCCCGCCACCGGCTGGCCGGCGATCGCGCCGTCGTCGTACTGCCCGCGGGCGGAGTCGAGCAGCACGCGCGTACGATCGATCGGCCGGATGGCGCGCAGCACCTTGAACTTCTCGTCGCGAATCGAGTCCGCATCGGCCGCGACCGGCGGCTCCATCGCGACGAGCGCGAGCAGGTTCATGACGTGGTTCTGGATCATGTCGCGCAGCGCGCCGGCGTTGTCGTAGTAGCCGCCGCGCCGCTCGACGCCGACCGTCTCGGCCGCGGTGATCTGCACCGAGTCGACGTAACGCCGGTTCCAGACCGGCTCGAAGATGACGTTGGCGAACCGCAGCGCCATGATGTCCTGTACCGGCTCTTTGCCCAGGTAGTGGTCGATGCGGTAGACGTGCTTTTCTTCGAAGACCTTCGAGACTTCGGCCTGCAGCGCGCGCGCCGAGTCCAAATCGGTCCCGAACGGTTTCTCGATGATGATCCGCGACCAGCCGCTCTTGTCGTCACGCGGCCCCAGCCCGGATTTGTCGAGCTGGTCGATGATCGAGGTGAAGACCGACGGCGGCGTGCTCAGGTAGAACAGCCGGTTGCCGCCGGTCCCCAGCTCTTTGTCGTTCTGCTCGAGCTCCTCGCGCAGCTTGTGGAAGCACTTCACGTCGTCGAAGTCGCCCGAGACGTACGAGATGTGCTTGGCGAAGTCGCTCCACAGCGGCTCCTTGGCGGGACCGCTGCGCGAGAACTGGTCGATCGAGTCCTTCATCGCGGCGCGGAACTCGTCGTCGGTGAACGACGAACGCGAGAAGCCGACGATCCCGTAGTTCGCCGGCAGAATGTCGCTCAGCCTGAGGTTCCACATCGCCGGCATCAGCATGCGCTTCATCAGGTCGCCGCTGGCACCGAAGAAGACGATGTTGCAGGCATCGGGGATGCGGTTGACCGCCAAGCCTTTGCGCAGCGGGTTGGCCGCGACGCCGTCGCCGGTCTGCGTCGTGCTGGTCGTCATTCGGACTTGATCGCGTGGCCGCCGAACTCGTTGCGCAGCGCGGCGATCACCTTCGCGCTGAACGACTCTTCTTGGCGCGAGACGAAGCGCGACAGGAGCGACATCGTGATGACCGGCGCCGGAACGCTTTCGTCGATGGCCGCCTGGACCGTCCAGCGGCCCTCGCCCGAATCGTCGATCCAGCCCTTGACCTTGGCCAGGTCGGGATCTTTCTTGAGCGCGAGCTCGAGCAGCTCGAGCAGCCACGAGCGCACGACCGAGCCGTAGCGCCAGATCGACGCGAGCTCGTGCAAGTCGTAGTCGTACTCGGACTTCTCGAGGATCTCGAAGCCCTCGCCGTAGGCGGCGAGCATGCCGTACTCGATCCCGTTGTGGACCATCTTCGAGAAGTGCCCGGCGCCGCTCGGGCCGACGTGGGCGTACCCGTTCTCCGGTGCGAGCGTGAGAAAGATCGGCTCGGCGCGCTTGACCGCGTCGTCGTCGCCGCCGACCATCAGACAGTAGCCGTTGGCGAGCCCCCACACGCCGCCCGATGTGCCGGCGTCGACGAACGAGACCTGCTTGTCCTTGCAGCGCGCGTAGCGCTGCTTGGAATCGGTCCAGCGCGAGTTGCCGCCGTCGATGATCGCGTCGCCGGGCGCGAGCAGTCCGAGCAGATCGCCGATCGTCGAATCGGTCGGCTCGCCGGACGGCACCATGATCCATACCGAGCGCGGCGGTTGGAGCTTGTCGACGAGCTCGCGCAGCGATGCGGCGCCGGTCGCGCCGTCGGCGGCGGAGCGCTGCACCGCCGCCGGATCGCGGTCGAAGACCACCACCTGGTGACCGCCGCGCATGAGGCGCGTCGTCATGTTGGCGCCCATGCGCCCGAGTCCGATCATCCCGAGTTGCACGATACTCCTTAGCGCCGCGCCGTCACGGCGGCTTCGAGGGCGGACGCGAGCGCGGCCAGACCGTCTTTCACGTCGCCCTGAAGATGGACGCGCACGCCGCGCCGATCGCGCTTGTCGAGCGATTCGAAGTCGCCCAGCGACTGCGAGCGCTGCAACGTTTTGAAGCCGACCATCCCCGGGATCGCCAGATCGAACGGCGGGTCGTAGGTGATCTGGAAGAAGACGCCCTCGTTCGGGCCGCCCTTGTGCAGCTGGCCGGTCGAGTGCAGAAAGCGCGGCCCGAAGCCGACCGTCGTCGCGACCTTGAGCGCGTCGCGCACCATCGTGCGAATCCGCCGCAGCGCCGTGCGATCGTCGTCGTCCATCGGGACGTACGCGTTGAACGCCACATAGTCGCCCGCTTTGATCTGCTCGGCGACGGCTGCGACCGCGCTGTCGAGGTCGGTGCCGAGCGCGGTCCCACGCGAGCCGCTCAGCGGCAGCACCAGCGCGCCGTCGGTGCGCACCCGCGGCTCGGGTTCGGAGAACGACCCTTGCGAGACGAACTCGGCCAGCAGCCGCTTCGTGTTGTCCTTGGATTCCTGCACGTTGGGCTGATCGAACGCGTCGATGCCGAGCACCGCGCCGGCGGCCGCGGTGGCGATCTCCCACAGGTAGAACTGTTCGCCGATGTCGAGCGCGTCGCTCATCGCCAAGCGAATCACCGGATGGCCGGCTGCTGCGAGGCTGCTCAGCCATGGTTCGATCGCCGCGGGCGCATCCGGCAGTCCCGCGCCGACGTAGACGAAGACGCGGTCGCTGCCGTAGGCCGACGGAGCGCCGGGCGGCTCGCCCTCGATCGGAACGATCCCCGTCCCCGACTTGCCGGTCGATTCGGCGATGAGCTGCTCGGCCCACGCGCCGAACGCCTCGATCGCCGGATGGGTGACGATGGTCAGCTTGTCGCGGCCGAGCTTGGCCAGCGCGCCGATCGCCGCACCGAAGCGGACGCCCGGCGCGTCTTGCGGCGCGACGGTTCGCGCGTTGGCGTGCATCGCGTTGATCGCGCGGTCCAGGATCGCCGCGACGTCGTAGCCGGCGAGCGCCGCCGGGACCATCCCGAAATACGACAGCGCCGAGTAGCGCCCGCCGATGTTGGGATCGTTGACGAACACGCGCAGGAAGCCCGTCTCCTTCGCCTCCTGCTCGAGCTTCGTGCCGGGATCGGTGATGGCGATGAAGTGGTCGGCCGCGTTGGCCGCGCCGACGGTCTGCTGCGCGCGCTGGTAGAAGTAGCGGAAGAAGGCGTCGGGCTCGGTGGTCGTCCCCGACTTCGAGGCGACGATGAAGAGCGAGCGCGAGATGTCCAGCGCGTCGTCGAGCGCCTTGATCTGCTGCGGATCGGTCGAGTCGAGCACGTGCAGCGCCGGGTAGCCGGCGGTTTTGCCGAACGTCGCGCGCAGAATGTCCGGCGCGAGCGAGCTGCCGCCCATGCCGAGCACCACGACGTGGTCGAACCGCTTCGAGCAGACCAGCGCGAACTCGCGCAGCTCGCCGGTCTGCGCGTGCGTCTGCTGAGCGATCTCGATCCAGCCCAGGGCGTGCTTGATGATCTCGACGTGCTCGGGCGCCGACGACCAGGGCGACGCGTCGTGCGACCACAGCTTGTTGAGGAATCCCTCGGCCGCGAGCCGGTCGAGCGCTTCGTCGGATGCGGCGGCGGCGTCGCCCAGCGCGAGCGCGACGCGCGGCGGCGCGCCGCTGCGCAACTTCTCGACCTTGCCCTTGATCGCGTCGAGCATCGCGTTGTACGAATCGGCGAACGCCTTCACGCCGTCGGCGACCAGCATCTCGGTGACGTCGTAGATCGAGATCTGCGCTTGTCCGAGCGCGTCGATGACGGCATGCGCGCCGTCGACGTCCTCCGTGACCGCGTCCGGGCGGACCGTGCCGTGGTCGAGCAGCGCGTCGAGCGTGTTCGGCGGCACGGTGTTCACCGTGTCGCGGCCGACCAGGTTCTCGACGTACATGAGATCCGGATAGGCCGGGTTCTTGGTCGACGTCGACGCCCAGAGCGGACGCTGGACGTGCGCTCCGCTCGCCTTGAGCGAGGCGAAGCGCTCGGCGCCGAAGGTGCGCAGGAAGCGCTGATAGGTCAGCTTCGTGCTGGCGATCGCCGCCTTGCCGAGCAGCGGTTCGACTTGACGATCGCCCTTGTCGATCTTCGCTTGCAGAATCTTGTCGACCGCATTGTCGATGCGCGAGACGAACACCGAGGCGACCGACGCGATGCGATCGATCGGCTCGCCGCGCGCGGCGCGTTCCTGCAAGCCCTCGATGTACGCGTTCGCGGCCTGCTTCGTAACGGTCGACCGAGAACAACAGCGTGACGTTGATGTTGATCCCGGCCGCGATCGACGCCTTGATCGCCGGAATGCCTTCGGCGGTTCCGGGAATCTTGATCATCACGTTGGGCCGGTCCACCGCGTTCCACAGCCGCTGCGCCGCCGCGATCGTCCCCGGCGTGTCGTGGGCCAGGGTCGGCGGAACTTCGAGCGAGACGTAGCCGTCGAGACCCTGGGTCGCTTCCCACACCGGCGCGAAGAGGTCGCACGCGCTGCGAATGTCGCGGATCGCGAGCGCCTCGAAGATCGCGATCGGATCCGTCTCGTCGGCGAGCGAGCGGAGCTGCTCGTCGTAGTCGGAACCGCTCCCGATCGCCTTCTCGAAGATGGTCGGATTCGACGTCATCCCGCGCAGGCCGAGGTCGATGAGCCGCTGCAGCTCGCCGCCGGCGAACATGCTGCGACGAATGTTGTCGAGCCAGATGCTCTGCCCGGCAGCGGCCAGCTGACGAAGTTGATCTTCCATGTTGCTCTTTCTCAGACGTTCGCGAGGAGGCCGGCGGCGACGTCGGCCACGTGCTCGGGGGTGAAGCCGTATTCTTTGGCGATCGCTGCGGCCGGTGCCGACGTGCCGAAGTGGTCGAGGCCGTACGCCATGCCGTGGTCGCCGACGTACTTCGACCAGCCGATCGTCGCGCCGGCTTCGATCGACATGCGGGCGCGAACGTCGGGCGGCAGGATCGTGTTGCGATACGTCTCGTCCTGCGCGTCGAACAGCTTCCACGACGGCATCGACACGACGCGCGCTTTGGTCCCGCGCTGCGCGAGCAGCTTGGCCGCGTCGACCGCGAGGCTGACCTCCGAGCCGCTCGCGATCAGGATCAGGTCGACGGCGTCACCCTGAGCTTGTCGAAGGGCAGGCTCGCGCAGGATGTACGCGCCGCGCGCGACGTCGGCGTTGCGCGCGCCCAGGAACGGCAGCTTCTGGCGCGACAGCACGATCACCGTCGGACCGGTCTCGGGCTGCACGGCGAACTTCCAGGCTTCGAGGGTCTCGAGCGCATCGGCCGGCCGCAGGTCGATCACGTTGGGCGTGGCGCGGATCATCGAGAGCTGCTCGATCGGCTGGTGCGTCGGGCCGTCTTCGCCCAGGAACACGGAATCGTGGGTGAAGACGAAGACTTCGCGGATCTTGTTGAGCGCGGCCAGCCGCAGCGCCGGCTTGAGGTAGTCGAGGAAGTTGAAGAAGGTCGACGAGAACGGCAGCAGGCCGCCGTGCAGCGCGATGCCGTTGGAGGCCGCCGCCATCGCGTGCTCGCGCACGCCGTAGTGGATGTTGCGGCCGCCGTACGAACCCGGTTGGAAGTCGCCTTGTCCTTTGAGGTAGGTCTTGGTCGAGGGGTCGAGGTCGGCCGAGCCGCCGACGAGCTCCGGCAGCGCCGCCGCGATCGCGTTCATCACCGTTCCGCCCGCGTCGCGCGTCGCGACCGAACCGTTCTCCTCGGTGAACTCGGGCCACGGCAGATCGGCGGGAAGCTTACCGTCGCGCGCCCGCTCGAACTGCGCCGCCAGCTCCGCGTGGTCGCCTTTCCAGGCGCCGTAGCGCTCGTTCCATTCCGCTTGCAGGTCGGCGCCGCGGCCGCCCACTTCCTTGAAGAACGCCGCGGGTTCGTCGGGAACGGTGAACGGCGGGTAGTCCCAGTGCAGGGCCTTACGCGTCGCCTCCATGTTCTTGCCGAGCGGCTCGCCGTGCGTCTTGAACGTCCCGGCTTCGGGCGAACCGTATCCGATCGTCGTGCGAATCGCGATGAGCGTCGGCCGCAACGTGTCGCCTTTGGCCTGCGCGATCGCGCGGTCGATCGTCTCGACGTCGTTGGCCTGTTCCGGTGCGATCTCGATCGTCTGCCAGCCGTATGCCTCGAAACGCTCGCGCACGTTCTCGGTGAAGGTGACGTCGGTCGCGCCGGCGAGCGAGACCTTGTTGTCGTCGTACAAGACGATGAGCTTGCCGAGCGCGAAGTGACCGGCGAGCGAGGCCGCCTCCGACGAGACGCCTTCCATCAAGTCGCCGTCGCCGGCGAGGACGTAGGTGTGGTGGTCGACGATCGTTTGCTCGCGGTTGTAGGCCGCCGCCAGGTGCGCCTCGGCGATCGCCAGGCCGACGCCGTTGGCGAACCCTTGGCCCAGCGGTCCGGTGGTCACCTCGACGCCCGGCCGTATGGTGGTACTCCGGGTGCCCGGGCGTCCGGCTGCCGAGCTGGCGAAACGCGCGCAGGTCGTCCAGCGTCAGGTCGTAGCCGGTCAGGTGGAGCAGCGCGTAGAGCAGCGCCGAGCCATGGCCGGCCGAGAGCACGAAGCGGTCGCGGTCGAACCAGTGGGGGTCGGCCGGGTTGAAGCGCAGGTGGCGCGTCCACAGCGTGTACGCGGCAGCCGCGGCGCCGAGCGGCAGTCCCGGGTGTCCCGAGTTCGCCTGCTGGACCGCATCGACAGCCAGAAACCGGATGGTGTTGATGCGAAGGTCGTCCGCTGCGGTGTTCACGTCGTCTCCTGAGTCACCCTGAGCTCGTCGAAGGGCGGGGAAAGGCGCGTTACCCGCCGGCCGGCCCGGCCCCCTCCATTACCCGCCGACGGGAGCGCGGTTTGCGGCACGGGAACGCTCCCGAAGAAATGGATCAAAGCAGTCTGGAAGCACGGTTCGTCGAGTTGGAAGAGCGCCTCGCCTCCAAACCCGACGCGATCAAGAAGAAGCCCGGCCGGTTGGTCGAGGAGATTCTCGACGCGCTCGATACGGGCGCGTTGCGCGTATGCGAGCCGGACGGCGACGACTGGGTCGTCCACCCCTGGGTGAAGCGCGCGATCCTGCTGTCGTTCATGCGGTTCGACAACGCGCGGATCGTCGAGGAACGATTTGCCAAGACCGCGGGCTCGCTCGATGCGCTGACGTTACGGTACCGTCTCCCTTCCTACTACGACAAGTTACCCACGAAACGGAATTGGAAGATGCTCGGCGCGCGCTGCGTCCCCGGCGGGATCGCTCGCTTTGGCTCGTACTTGGGCAAGGGAGCGATTCTTATGCCGGGCTTCGTGAACGTCGGCGCCTACGTCGACGACGGCACGATGGTCGACACGTGGGCGACGGTCGGGTCGTGCGCGCAGATCGGCAAGGACGTGCATTTGAGCGGCGGGGTCGGCATCGGCGGCGTGCTCGAACCGCCCCAGGCGATGCCGGTGATCGTCGAGGACGGCGCGTTCGTCGGCTCGCGCTGCATCGTGGTCGAGGGCGTGCGGATCGGACGTGAGGCCGTGCTGGGCGCCGGCGTGATCCTCACCGCCTCGACCCCGATCGTCGACGTGCGCGGCAGCGATCCCGTCACCACCAAAGGAACGATCCCCGCGCGCGCCGTCGTCATCCCCGGGACGCTCCCCAAACGTTTTCCGGCCGGTGAATTCGGGACGCCGTGCGCGCTCATCATCGGCGAGCGCACCGATTCGACCGACCAGAAGACCTCGCTCAACGCGGCCCTGCGCGACTACGAGGTCGCCGTTTGAAGTGGGTTCGCGTTCCGCGAACCCTTCGCGGTCCTCGCTCCGCTCCGGTCCGCATATGAGTACGAACTGGAGATGAACCCCAGGGTGGCGGCGATCCAGCCGTCGGTGATTCGCGCGATCGCGCTCAAGAAGCAGCCGGGCGCGATCGACCTGGGGCTGGGCGAACCGACGCTGTTGCCGCAGCGCCGGTTCATCGACGCGGCGGCGCGCTGGTCGGCCGAGCACGGCGTGCGCTACACGGTGAACGCCGGCGACTTCGAGCTGCGCGGTCGGATCGCGGCGCACTACGCCTATCCGGGGATGTCCGAGGCATCCAACGTCTGCATCACGACCGGCTCGCAAGAAGCCGTCTTCGTCGCGATCAAGACGCTGCTCGATCCCGCCGCCGACGAGCTGCTGGTCGTCGACCCGGCATTCCCGGCGTACGCCAAGATGGCGCAGCTCGAGGGGATCGCGTCGCGGCGCGTGCACATGCGCGCCGACGGACGGCTTTCGGTACGACGTCGACGCGATCGTCGGCGCGCTCGGCCCCGCGACCCGGCTGATCGCCATCGCGTCGCCATCGAACCCCACCGGGCGCGTGCTGCGCGACGCGGACGCGCGTCGTTTAGCCGCCGCGCTGCTCGCCCGCCGCGGCCCGCCCGTTTGGGTGCTGCATGACGAGATCTATCGCGAGCTCACCTACGTCGAAGATCCCGGCTACGTCGCCGAGCACTATCCCTACACGGTGGTCGCGAACTCGCTCTCGAAGTCCAACGCGCTGACCGGGATGCGGATCGGCTGGCTGCTCGCACCGGCCGGCGCGATCGAGCCGCTGGTCAAAACGCACGCCTGGGTGACGTCGACCGCGAGCACCTTCGGGCAACGCGTCGCCTTCGAGATCTTCGGCGAAGCCGGCGCGCTCGCCGAGCAGTCGGCCTGGTATCGCACGCAGCGGCGCGCGCGTGGTCGCCGCGCTCGAATGCGAGCGGCTTGCGACTACGTCCCGATCGACGGCGCGTTCTACGCCTGCGTGAAACTGCCGCGGCGGCGGCGACTCGCTCGCTGCGGCGCTCGAGCTCGTCGAGCACCGCGGCGTTGTCGCGATCCCCGGCCGCATCTTCGGCGACTCCCTCGAAGGCTGGCTACGGCTGAGTTGGGTCGCGCCGGTCGAGCAGTTCGAGGAAGGCCTGCGCCGGATCGCTGCGCTGCGGTGAACGCCGTCTCGGTTCGCGGCCGGTGAAATCAGATCAACGCTGCGCCGTCCGCGGAGGGCCGCCGGTTTCAGGCCGGCGGCCCGATGCGGACCTCGATCAGGTTGTCGGGGTGGAAGTACGCCTGCGCCGCGTGCCGCACGTCGGCGGCCGTGATGTCCGCGTAGCGCTGCGCGAGGGTCGCGTAGTACGAAGGTGCGAGATCGTCCAATCCGATTCTGCAGCAGGTCGCCGGCGATCGTCGAGGTCGCCTGCTCGGCATTGAGCTGCGTCGCGACGATGCGCGTCTTCGCGCGCGCCAGCTCGTCGGCGCCGACGTCGTCGGTCTGCATGCGCCGCAGCTCGGCGCGCACGACGGCTTCGGCGGCGTCGATCTTCGAGGGCACCGCGCTGAACGAAACGGTGAACGTTCCGCGGTCGCGGTTCGCGTCGAGCTCGCTCGACGCACCGTAGACGAGGCCGCGCCGCTCGCGCACTTCGCGGAACAACCGCGAGTCGAGCGAGCCGTTGCCGCCGTAGATCGCGTTGGCCAGGCTGAGCGAATCGTAGTCCGGCGACGTCCGCGGCAGCGCCGGCGCCCCAGCTCGACGGTCGCGTCCTGTCCGGCGGTCGTGACGATCCGCGTCTGCGGCGCCGGCAGCGGGATCGGCGGCAGATGCGGATCGGGCTTGGCTCCGCTGGCGGACCAGTCGCCGAACTGCGCCGTGACTTGCCGGACGACCTGGGCCGGATCGACGTCCCCGACGACGACCAGCGTGGTGAGGTCGGGGCGCACGTACTGCGCGTCGTAGGCCTTGACGTCGTCGAGCGTGACGGCGTCGAGCGAACGTTCGGTCGGCGACATGCAGCACCGGGTCGCCGGCCGGATACAGCGCTTCGTCGAACAGCCGCTGCGCTTCGTATCCGGCTTGCAGCGCGCGCCGTCCGGTGAGCGCCGCGAGCTGCGACCGGACCAGCGCGAACTTGTCGGCCGGCAGCAGCGGATGACGCACGTCGTCGGCCAGCACCTCGAGCAGTTTGGGGAAGTCGCCTGCCCGGCCGTGCGCCGAGAACGACGTCCCGAACGAGAGATCGGCGGCGAGGTCGTCACCGACCTTGTGCTGCGCATCGTAATCGTACTTCGCGCTGCCCCAATCCATCAGCGACGAGGTGATCTGCCCCAGACCTTCCTTGCCCGGCGGATCGAAGCTGGGCGACGTGCGCACGATGCCGTCGATGAACACGGTCGGATTGGTCGCGACGCGCTGCACGAGCAGGTGCAGGCCGTTGGGCAGCGTCGTCACCGACGGGTTGACCTCGCTGCGCAACGCCAGCGGTTTGGCGAGCGCGGCTTTCATCCAGTCCGGCTGCACGACCGGTCCGTTCGAGACGCGCGCGCCGAAGTTGTCGCTGACCGACGACGTCACGTTCTCCGGCGGCTTGGCGGCGGCCGGGTCGGATTTCCCGGCTCGAGGATGGCGACGACGCTGGCTTTTGCGTACACGCGGCGCGCGACCGCGGTGGCTTCATCGCGCGTGATCGCGCCGTACAAGGCGTCGAACTGCGAGGGGTCGGTGTCGCCCGGAAACACCATGTTCGCGCCGACGGCGTCGCCCAGCCCCACGATCGAGTCGCGCGCGTACGTCATCGAAGCGAGCTCGGAACGCTTGGACGCCTCGAACAGATCCGGCTGCAGGCCTTTGGCCAGCGTCGCGGCCATCGTCTTCTCGTAGACGGCGCGCACCTGGGCGGGGGTGTGGCCTGGCGCGACCACGAGCATCACGTGCACGACCGATGCGCGGCGGTCTTCGAGCGGAACGGGATCGTACCCCAAAGTCAACCCGCTCTCGACGAGCGCACGGCGGAACGGACCGCGCGGATTGAACAGCGCGCCCAGCGCCACGTCGTTGCGCACTTGATCGTGCTCGTACGGCTTCGCGTCACCCGGCGCGGCATAGGCCTCGTCGAGCGATCGTGTACGGGTAGTTCGAACGGTCGGTGTAGGTCGCGCCCTTCGCCGGCGCCAGCACGTACTGGCGGCGCGCGGGGAGCGGCGCGCTGGGGATCGGGCCGAACCAGCGCTCCGCCTCGGCGAACACGTCGGCCGGAACGACGTCGCCGGTAACCACCAGCGTCGCGTTGTTGGGCCGATACCACTCGTCGTAGTATTTGCGCAGGTCGGCGACGGTGGCGCGCTCGATGTCGGCTTTCTCGCCGAGCGACGTGGCGCCCAGTCGCGAGTTCGGAAAGACGCGCTGGTTGACGTCGTACACGAACGAGCTCACCGGATTGCTGTGCTTCTCGGCATATTCGGTGAGCACGGCGCCGCGCTCGAGGTTCCAGTCGGCCGGATCGAGCTTGAGCCCGCGCATCCGGTCGGCTTCGAGGTGCACGATCGTGTCGACGCGATCGGCCGGCACGACGAAGTAGAAGTGGGTCAGCTCGTTCTCGGTTTCGGCGTTCACCTCACCGCCCAGCCGCGATACCATGTCGTCCAACCCCGGCGCTCGAGAGGTCGTGCGTGCCCCGGAACATCATGTGCTCGAGCGCGTGCGCCAGACCCGTCTTTCCGGGCGTCTCGTCGAGCGCGCCGAAACGGTACCACATGTGCACTTGGGCGACCGGAACGGCGTGATCCTCGATCACCACGACCTTGAGGCCGTTGGCGAGCGTGCGCGCTTGCGGCGCGGGCGGCGAGGCGGACGGTGCGGCGAGCGGCGCCGCCGCCGGGCGGGCGCGACCAGCGGCGAGCAGATCAGGAAGACGGCTGCCAGGGCGGCGGCCGGACGGCGGAACGACATTGTTACGTTGTACCACCCGCGACGCCGTTGGGTTCCATCCCGCCATTATGACCGCGCATCCCGTCGTCCCGGCTGAGAGCCGGCTGAGAAAACGCACAGTCCGCTTTCGCACGACGACATCCGCTCGGTTGCGGTGCGGCCGGTCGGATGCGGGGCGCGCCCTACCTGGTCCGACTCCCTACTCGACGGTGACCGGGGTGATTGTTACGGTGATACCGACGGCGGTCGTGCGCGATGCCGAATCGCTGACCACGATCGTCGTCGTGCCCGAACCTTGCGGAGTGACGACGAACGTCTTGGGCTGCGCCCCCGGCGCGACGCTCGCGACAAGCGCGTTTTGGGTCTGCGCCGTGAATGAACCCGAATAGTTCGCTTCGGAGGCCGTGAACGACTGACCGTACGACACACCGGTGTTGGTGAAGGTCAGCGTCGTCGGTGCCGCGACCGGACTCTTCGTCGGTGTCGGTGTCGGTGTCGGTGTCGGTGTCGGTGTCGGGTGGGTGTCGGCGTGGGTGTCGGTAACGGTGTCGGCGTCGGCGTGGACGTGGACGTCGGCGTGGGCGTGGCGGCCGGCGTCCGTGTTGGGGTAGCGGTCGGCGACGAGGAGACGACGGGTGTAGGGGACGGAGTCGGTGGAACCTGGACGACGTTCGCGCTGCCGCCGGAGCCGCTGCAAGCGGCAGTACCTGCGATTGCCATGGCGAGCCAGGTGCTCGCGAGTCTTCGCGCGTTCATCGAACGACGTGCTCCCGGGCGGCGCGCACAGCTGCGGGCTGGGCTGGGCAGCGCAACGGCATCGCAGCACAGATCATGGTGATCGATCGGCGGCGCAGCGCAGCGCTCTCGTCGAGTCCCCGCACCGACAGCAGCGAAACGATCCCCGACGACGTCGTCGTCCCGGCATTTCCCGGGCGTTGGAGAAGCCGAGAACGGCTGCGCGCTCGAGAGCGGGTTGCCGGCCACGCGCAGCGGCGCGACGTCACCGGATTGCGCCGGCCCGAAGACGTCAAGGGTGAGGCCGTCCTGATTTCCGACGTATAGGTTGCCGGCGTTGTCGACCGCGAGCGCCGCCACGTCGAGCAACCGTGTGTGCGGGCCGGCGATCGTGCGCAGTACCGTAGACGTGCTGGCAGCATACTCGGTGATCGTCGCCCCGCCAAAGCTGGCCGTGTACAAGTTCCCGGCGGCATCGGTCGTCATCGCATGGTCGACCCAGGTTGACGGCGCAAAGCTCTGATACGCCCCGACCGGCACGGCACGCGGGCCCGAGCTTCTCATTGGATAGGCATAAACTTCATTCGACGCTGCGCTGCCGACCAGAACGTTTCCCGACGGAGTGATGCCTATTCCGCCGAGGTTTCCGACGACGTCGAGGTTGGCGGGATCGAAGAATGAGGCGACCGGCGCATCGTTCGGCGCGGCAGTCGCACTGAACTCCGCAACCGTGTACGTGTGCGAATCGCCTGGCCCGCCGAATGCTCCGCCCCCAAGCGCGTAAATATTCTTCGACGCATCCATCGCGATCGGACCGGGCTGTGCGAAGCTGCCGAGATTGACGACCTTCGACGGCGCCGCAGCCGTGTTTCCGGTCGTTCCCGAACCCGCCGGGTAGTATTGGAGCTGCGCTTTGCCATACATCGTTCCGCCGATCTGAAGCGGCTGAGATTCGACGACGAAGTTGCCCGCCGGATCGAACGCGATTCCGTACGCGGCACCTAGTCCGCTCGTGCTCGGAAGGACTTGCCCAAGTAGGATTCCGGCGCTCGTGTACACCAAGACGCCGAAGCCGGCGGAATCGCAGGCGTAGATATGTCCGCTCGTTGGATCGACGGCGACTTGCTGGATATGAAGCGGAGAACTCGATCCCGTCGGGTCGGCGGACACACCCGTCACCGAAGTTCCCGTCATCATCCAGGCATTCGTCGGGTGCGCATTGCCGCTCGCGGCGGGCCCGAACGATTCCATCCTGTATCCGGTTGAAGTCTGGGCCGTTATAACAATGGCGGCGACCCACACGTTGTCCGTTCCGTCGACCGCGAACTCGATACGGGGGGCGGAAATGGACGCGACCGTGCCGCCTGCATCGCTGATATAGAAATGGCGAGTCAGTGCTCCCGTCGGCGCGTACTCGGCAACTCCATTGAAGAAGAAACTACCGGATTGGTTGGGAACGACGGGGACGTCGAGATAGTCTTCCCCATAGCCGACGAAGACATTTCCGCTGGCATCGACCGCGACGGATGCCGGCGTCACAAGTCCGGGTGATGGTTGGGAGATCGAGGAGATCGGCGGCTGGTTCCCGCTCTGGTTCGGACCGTACACGGCGATCGCGCTGACACTGCCGAGATAGGTGTTGCCGCCGGCCGCCGCCAGACCGGACAATCCGCCGAAACTCGAATCGACCTGGGCCTCGTTGATCGCGAACGTCCGCAGCGGAGCCGTGGCGGCCGAGGTACTCGACGCAAAGCCGGGCGTTCCGGAATCCGGCGCGAATTCCAGCAACGACGGGGTCCCGTTGGAGGCGATCGAGATGACGTACAGGTTGCGCGCGTTGTCGAGCGCGCTCGACCACACAAAGGGCACGACGACTGAGCGATACGGGACGGCCGCGATGCCGCTCGCTTGCGGACAGAATTCGGCAAAGGCGGACGGAATGCTTGACGTGGAACCTTCGATGACGTATGCCCGCCCGGCGGAATCCACGATCGGAGCTTGTTGCACGACACCGGCAATGTCGAAGATTCCGGGAGGATCGACGATCGAGGACGCGCCGGGGACCGAGGCCCCGGCGATCGAGAGCGCAAGCTGGCCGTAGCCGAGATTCGTCGCGCTCACCGGGACGTAGAGGGCGCTCCCCGTCGGCGCCGGAGCGCACAGGAAAGCGATTGTCGCGCGGGCCGAACCCAGGCCGGACGCCGAAGCGGTGACCGTATCGGTCGCGACCGGACCACCGTTGTAGCTGAAACGGATCGGCGCACCGGGTTGCGCGATCGTCGAGTGGCCGAGTGCCGTCGATCCGTTCGCGTCACCATTGGCGAGCGCGATGGTCACCGGGTCGCCGGACGTCGCGACGTACGTACCGGGCCCCACGATGATGTTGCCGGCGGCGTCGACCGCGTTGACAGTGAGCGTCGTGTTGCCCGGCGCCTCGTAGGGTAGCGACGGCACGGCAAAGGCGGCAGTTAGCGACGAGACCACGCCGTTGAGGATGAGGTTGAGCGGGTTGGTCGTGCCCGGGACGATCGTCGCGACCACCGTTTGCTGGGAGAGCGGCATCCCCGTGCCGTCGCTGCTCGCGAAGGTCTTGACGGTGAACGTCTGATTTTGGCCCGGGGTCGCGCTCGCGTTCACGGTACACGTGCGACCGCCGCCCGGTGCCGCGCTGCAGTTCAGCGAACCCGGGGCGAGCGCGACGACGGTCGTGACACTACCGTTCTGTGCAAACGACAATGAGTTCGTTGCGGGGGAGATGTAGGCCGGACGACGTCTCGACGCGGTCACGGAGGCCGTGGGGATAATGATGTGGATCGACACCGCGGTCCCACGCGACGGGGCGGGTGTGGCCGTTGGCGCAGCCGGCGTGGTCGGAGCGCCGACGGGCAGCAGCCGGGCCGGGGACATCGTGCCTCCGCCGCTGCACGCCGCCAGGGCCGCCACCGACGCGACCAACGTGGCGGCCCGCAACGTACTCGACTTAGCGGAAAAGCCAAACGCGTAAGGTCGCATACACACCTCCTGCCGGGGCCCGTAGTGCGGCGAGTGTAACAATCCGAGGACTGCTCGAATATGGGGGGGAACCCTACCGTCGGACCGCCCCCGCCGGCATCTCGCTCGCGCGGGTCGGCGCTCGTTCAGGACGCTGGTCGCCGTCCGGTCACCAGGGGGACGGCATCGACGTCGGTGACGCTGCACGCACAGCTGCACGCACTCCGCGTCCAGCCGAAGCCCCAGGCACTTGAGGGTGCTGCCGCCGTCAGGGCTATTTGGGCCCGGACCGGATCTCGACGAGGTTGTCGGGATGAAAGTAGGTGCGCGCGGCACGCTCCACGTCGGCCGGGGTGACGCGCGCGTAGCGCGTGGCGAGCGTCGCATAGTAGTCGGCCGGCAAACCGTACGTGCCGATGGTGAGCAGGTCGGAAGCGATCGTTGCCGTCGATTCTTCGCCGATCACCGTGCGCGCGCTCAGCCGCGTCTCGGCGCGGCGCAACTCGGCTTCCGTCGCGGGTTCGGTCTGCAGCCGCCGCAGCTCCGCGCGCACCAGCGCGTCGGCTTGATCGATCTTCCCGGCGGCCGCGCGAAACGTGATCGAATACGCGCCGCGCTCGCGCGTCGCGTTCCAGGACGTGCCGGCCGAGTAGACGAGGCCGCGCTTTTCACGCAGCTCTTTGATGAGCCGGCCCTCGAACGACCCGTCGTCGAGCAGCGCGTCCGCCACGATGAACGCGTCGGTGTCCGGCGCGCCGAACGCGGGAGCGGTGGATCCGAGCTCGACCGCGACGTCGTCGGACGCGACCTCGACGAGCTTGCGGACCGGTGGCCGTACGGGGAGCGGAGGCAACGGCGGCAGCGGGTTCGGACCGTCCGACGTCCAGTCGCCGAACGATTGCGCGACGATCTGCTTGACGGCGGCCGGGTCGACGTCGCCGACGACGACCAGCGTCGTCAGGTCGGGCCGGTACATGGTCTTGGCGAAGTCGCGAACGTCGGCGAGGCCGATCGCGTCGAGCGACGCCACCGTGGCTTCGCGCAAGACCGGGTCGTGCGCCGGCAGCAGCGCAGCCAGCATCGCGCGCTGGGCCTGATAACCGGGATTGAGCGGTCGCTGAGTGATGATCGCGCGCGACTGGGAGCGCAGCAACGTGAACTTGTCCGCTGGAATGATCGGGTGACGGATGCTCGCGGCGAGAACGGCGATGAGTTGCGGCAGGTCGCGCGCCAGACCGTGCGCCGAGAACGCGCTGCCGTAACCGATCTGCGCGCCGAGATCGTCGGCGATCCGGTTCTGTGCAGCCTCGTCGTACGCGGTGCTGCCGTAGCCCAACAGCGCGGACGTGAGTCCCGCCAGACCCTCCTTGCCGGGCGGATCGAGGAGCGCGCCGCCGGCGACGGCGCCTCGCACGAAGACCGTCGAATTATCGGGGACGCGCTGGACGAGCAGCTTCATCCCGTTGGGAAACGTGGTGAGCTCCGGCGCTACGCGGCTGTGCAGCGCCAGCGGCCGCGCGGCGTCGTCGCGCAGCCACTGCGGCTCGACGATCCGTCCGTCCGGCTTGCGCCCGCCGAACGAGTCTTTGACCGCGTTGGTCAGGTCCGCCGGCGGCTTGACCTTCGACGGATCGGCCGTGGTCTTGCGCAGCGTCGCGACCGCGTTGGGCGCGGCGAAGATGCGGCGCGCCACGGCGTTCACCCCGGCCGGCGTCACGGCGTCGATCTGCGCAGCGTAGGTCGTCGGATCGTCGTCGCCGGGAAACGCGTACGATGCCCCGATCCATTGCGCCAAACCGGTGATCGAGTCGCGGGTCGAGATCAGCCCGTTCTGCATGCGTCGTTTGGTGGCATCGATGAAGCTCGCGTCGATGCCGTTCGCAAGAACCCCCGCCAAGGTTTTGTCGTACGCGGCGCGCACCTGCGCGACGGTGTGGCCGGGTGCGACGACGGCAAAAACGTGATACGTCGCGACATGCCGGTCGAGCGAGGCCGTCATCGAGACCCCGAGGGTCAGCCCGCTGTCGTACAGCGCCGCGCGGAACGGACCGCGCGGGTTGGCCATCGAGTTGAGCGCGACGGCGCCGCTGAGTCCGTCGGCCTGCGTCCGGCCGACCGCCGGCGGCGCGGCGTAGGCGAGATCGAGCAACGGGTACGGGAAGGTGACCTGCGACGTCAGCGTGATGCCGTGGGCGGCCTTGGGGAGCGCGCGCGACCGAGCCGGGAGCGGACGCGCCGGGATCGGCCCGAACCAGCGCTCGGCCGAGGCGAATACGTCGTCGGGGTCGACGTCGCCGGTGACGACGATCGCGGCGTTGTTCGGAACGTAATAGGTCGTGTAGTAGCGCCGCAGATCCGCCACGGTCGCGCGCGCGACGTCGCGATACGCACCGAGCGCGTTGCGCGCGTACGGCGTTCCGGGGTAAAGCCGGTCTTGCAGTTCGGTACCGAACGCGAAGAAGAAGTTGTCGTAGTCCTGCGTCCATTCCGCCAGGACCGCGCCCCGCTCGCGATCCCAGTCGGCCGGCGCGAGCTTGAGATTGCGCATGCGATCCGCTTCGACGTGGAGCGCGGTGTCGACGCGATCGGCCGGCAGGACGAAGTAGTACTGCGTGTACTCGTTGGTCGTCTGCGCGTTGACTTGCGCGCCGAGCCGCGATCCCCAATCGTCGAGCGCCGCCGACGAGATCGCCGTCGTGCCGCGGAACATCATGTGCTCGAGCGCATGGGCGAGCCCGGTCTTCCCCGGCGTCTCGTCGGATGCACCGAAATGATAGAAGGTCGAGATCATCGCGACCGGTGCGGCGTGGTCCTCGAGGACGACGACGCGTAATCCGTTGGGCAGCGTGCGCACGTGGGCCGGGTCGATCGGGTTGGCGATCGGTTCGGGCGAAGGTGAGGCGAGCGGTGCGGGCGCCGGCTGCGCTTCGTCGGAACGCGCAGGAATGGCGGTCGCCCACACCACGATCGCCGCGGCGCAGAGCGCGGCGGCGAGGCGACGGTTGTTCATTTCCCTTCGTCTACGCCGGAGGGCCGGCGAGTTCCGCTGCGCGATAGGCGCGCGCCGCCCGAGCGAGCGCATCTTGCGGCGCCAGCCCGATCAGCTCGCTGCGCGCCACCACGACACCGGACCGCGCGGCGGCTCGCCGGACCAGTTCGGTGACCCGGTAGAGCGGCACGGCGTTCGCGTCGGTGACGTTGCAGGAGACCTGGACGCGATCGCGGTCCAGCCGCAACCCCAAGCACTTGAGCGTCCGCAGGCCGCCGCTCGACGCGCGCAAGCGGCGCGCGATGCGACGCGCCAGCGCGAGGTCACCGCAGCCCAGCTCGACGTTGTAAGCGACCAGGAACGGTCGCGCGCCGATTGCGATCGCGCCGGCCGACACGTGCGCGGCGTCGCCGTAGTCGTACCGCCACCGCGGGTCGCGCGCCGGCCGTTCGCCGAGACCTTCGAACTCTCCGCGGCGGACGTCGGCTAGATGCTCGCGGTGCGGCGCGCTCGCCGCGGCGCCGTACAGATACGACGGGATCCCCAGCTCGTGCCAGATGCGCGTCGCCGCGCGGTGCGCCAGCGCGACCGCGTCGTCGAGCGTCGCGGTGCCGAGTGGAACGAACGGCAACACGTCGAGCGCGCCGATGCGCGGGTGCGCGCCGCGGTGGGCGCGCAGGTCGATGCGATCGCGGCTCACCCGCGCCAGGGCGACGGCGGCGGCGACGGTCTGCGAAGCGCCGCCGACCGCGGTGATCACGCTGCGATGATGAATCGGATCGCTGGTGCGGTGGACGACGCGCGCGCCCGCGCCTTCGATCGCGGCGACGCACGTGTCGATCACCTGCGCATCGCGTCCTTCGCTCACGTTGGGGACGATCTCGAACTCGCGCGCTATCGGAGGTAGGCCTCAATGGACTCGTCGGGCGACGGAGGCTCGACGCGGCCGCCGAGATGATCGTGCAAGAAGGTTTCGACCGCGGCGTTGAAGCGCTTGTTGTTCTCGGGGCGCGCGAAGCCGTGTCCTTCGTCGTCGAAGACCACGTACGTGACCGCCTGACCGTTACGGCGCATCGCCGCGACGATTTGATCGGACTCGGGGATCTTCACCCGCGGATCGTTCGCGCCCTGACCGATCAGCAGCGGCGCGCGGATCGCGTCGGCGCGAAAGAGCGGCGACTGTGCGGTCAGGAATGCTTCGTCCTCGCCCATCCGGCGAGTGAACGTTCCGCGCAGCGTCTCCCAGTACGGCGGGATCGAGGCGATCAGCGTGTTGAGGTTCGACGGACCGACGATGTCGATGCCGCAGGCGAACGTCCCGGGCGCGAACGCCAACGCGGCCAGCACCGCGTATCCGCCGTAGGAACCGCCCATGATCGCGACGCGCCGCGGATCGGCGATCCCCTGCGCCACCAGCCACTCCTTCGCGTCGAGCAGATCGGTGTGCATCGCACCGGCCCACTCGCGGTCGCCGGCATTGAGGTACGCTTTGCCGTAGCCGGTCGAGCCGCGAAAGTTCGGCTGCAGCACCGCGTAGCCGCGGTCGGCGAGCCACTGCGCGTAGGCGTTGTAGCCCCACACGTCGCGTGCCCAGGGGCCGCCGTGAACGAGCAGCACCGCCGGCAAGTCGCGCGGTTGCGCGCCGGCCGGCACGGTGAGGTACCCGTGAATCGTCAGCCCGTCGCGCGCCGCGTACGAGATCGGCGTCATCGCCGCCAGCGTGTATCGCTCGAGCGCGGGCCGGGTCGCGAAGAGCTTGGTCGCGCGCCGCGCGGAACGATCGTACCACCACGCCGACGGCGACCCGACGTCGACCAGCGACGTGACGAGCCAACTGCGGTCGTCGCGATCGGACGAGGTGATGTTGAAGTCGCCCGGAACCTGCGCCCGCAGGGCGGCGAAATCGGCTTCGTAGCCGGGATCGAGGACGAGCCATTCGACGCGCTCGCGCACGACCGAGACCGCGACGATCCGCTTTGACTTCGGCGAGACCAGTACGTGCTCGACGTCGTAGGCCGGGTCGCCCGCCACCTCGCTGCGCGCGCCGCTCGCGACGTCGTAACCGGCCAGGCGCGCCGCGTTGGCATCGGCGCTGGTCACGACGTAGAGCGTCGCGCCGTCGGGCGAGAACGCGACCGCATTGGGCACACCGTCGTCGGCATCGTAGCGCGCGAGCGTGCGCCAGGGCGCGCCGGCCGCGTCGCGCACGCGCAACTCGCCCGAACCGTCGGGGTGCTGGACCACGCCGGCGCGGACGACCAGATCCCCGTCCTCGGCAAACGCGGCCACGTCGCCGGGGTTCTCCGTGTCGAGCACCGCCTCGCCGCTGCGCGGATCGAGCCGGTAGACGTCGAACAGGCGCGCGTCGCGCTTGTTCATCGTGATCAACAGGCGATCGGGATGCTGTGGGTCGTTGGCCTGTAACTGCACGCGCGCGTCGGGATACGGCGTGAGATCGACCGCTGCGCCGTCGCCGCCGGGGTCGGCCGAGAAGAGGTGGAAGTTCTCATCGCCGGCCGCGTCTTGCAAGTAGAGGACGCGCTCGCCGTCAGGCGACCAATAGGCGGTGCGGATCGGCCGGGCCGGGTCGGAGGCGACGACCCGGTCGTCGGTGTCGCCCACCGTGCGCGTCCACAACGCGAGGCTCCCGGCATGCGGCGCGAGGTACGCGATGCGCTTGCCGTCCGGTGAGAGCGCGGGGGCGGCTTTCTCCGGGTAGCCGAATAAAACGTCGCGCGGGATGAGATCGGTCATGCGCGCCCGTCTTTCGGCGAGGCGTCGCGCTTCCCCCGATCGCGCGGATCTTCGGTGCTAGTCGAACGCAAGCCGAAGCGCGGCGGCGACGTCGCGTGCACCTTCGGGCGAGACGATGCGGGTAAAGCCCAGCTTCGTCGCCTCGGCGGCGCGGCGCGCCGGCTGGGAAACGTTGCGCACTTCGCCCGAGAGGCCGAGCTCGCCGAAGGCGGCAACTCCCGCGGTCAGCGGGGCGTCGCGAAACGCCGACGCGATCGCCAGCGCGATCCCGAGGTCGGCGCCGGTCTCGGCGACGCGCAGCCCGCCGGCGACCGAGCAGTAGACATCGTGAGCGCCGAGATGCAGGCCGGCACGGCGCTCGAGGATCGCGATGATCATCGCCATGCGCGCCGCGTCGACGTTCGCCGCGAGCCGGCGCGGCGTGCCGTAAGCGGCTTCGCCGACGAGCGCTTGGATCTCGACCAGGACGGGCCGCATCCCGACCAAGGTCGGAACGACGCAGGTGCCGCTGGGACGCGGACCGCGCTCGTGCAGAAAGAGCGCGGACGGATCGGCGACCTCGTGCAGCCCGCGATCGTCCATCGCGAACACGCAGATCTCGTCGGTGCCGCCGAAACGGTTCTTGTAGGCGCGCACGATGCGGTACTCGCCCGACTGGTCGCCTTCGAAGTACAGCACCGTGTCGACGAGGTGCTCGAGCAGCCGCGGTCCGGCGATTGCGCCGTCCTTGGTGACGTGTCCGACCAGGAACGTCGCGCAACCGGTCCGCTTGGCGAACTCCATGAGGACCTGGGTGCAGTCGCGAACCTGCGACACGCTGCCGGCGAAGGACTCGACGTCGGGCAGCCACATCGTCTGGATCGAGTCGACCACCAGCACGTCGGGAACGTCGCGCTCGAGCGCGTCGAGCACCGCGCGCAGGTTCGTTTCGGGAAAGACCAGCAACGTCTCGCTAGCACCGACGCGTTGCGCGCGCAGCTTCGTCTGCGCCGCCGACTCCTCACCGCAGACGTACACGCAGCGCGTGCCCGTCCGCGAGAGCGTCGTGGCGAGCTGCAGCATGAGCGTCGACTTGCCGGCGCCGGGCGGGCCGCCGAGCAACACCAGGCTGCCGGGGACGATCCCGCCGCCGAGCAGCGCGTCGAACTCGGGCATCCCGGTACGGCGCCGTGCGATGCGCGTCTCCTCGATCGCGGTCAGCGGCATCGGCCCGCCGACGCGCTGCGGCGCGCCGGCGCGACCGTGCGCCGCCTTCACCGGCTTGACGACCGGCGCGTCCTCGAAGGTGTTCCACGCCTCGCACGACGGACAACGACCGAGCCAGCGCGCCGACTCGAACCCGCACCCCGTACAATAGTAGACCGACTTCGCCTTGGCCACGCACCGAGTGTTGCGCACGAAGATGCCACGCGCCTGGCACACCGAGGAACCCTCCGTGCGACAGCGGAAAAAATAGCCACTTTGGTGTCGACGCCGTTTCTGCTGGTAGCAACGTGGGATTGCGGGCTATTCAGTGTCACCGGCGACACGGTTCGTCACGAGATCGGCGATCGAGCGGTTCGCAGTCTGGCGGCCGACGAACGTGGAAGAGTGCTCGCAATCGTCGGTGGGCATGCGCTTTGCCGACGGACCCCCGACGGCGAATGGACGGAGATCGCAAAGAGCGACCTCGAACTTTCGTGCTGTGTACCAATTCGGGACGACGTTTTTGTCGGAACCGAGGACGCACGCATCCTGCGCATCGATCCTGACGGCGCGCAGCATCCGCTGACGGAATTTGATTCCGTACCCGGCCGCGATAAGTGGTACGCGGGAACGGCGATCGTCGACGGCAAGGTGGTGGGGCCGCCGCTCGGGATTCGTTCGATGGCGGCAACGTGCGATGGTGCCGCGCTTCTGGCCAACGTCCATGTCGGCGGGATTCCGCGCTCGACTGATGCCGGCCGCACCTGGCGGCCTACGATCGATATCGACAGCGACGTTCATCAGGTCTGCGCGCATCCGGCCCGGCCCGACATCGTGATAGCGGCGGCGGCGGTGGGGCTCTGCATGAGTCGCGATGCTGGAACGACGTGGACGGCCGAGCAGCAAGGACTGCATGCCCGTCATTGCTCCGCCGTCGCTTTTGGGAGAAACGACGTTTTCGTGTCGGCATCCACCGACCCGTTTGCCGCGCAAGGCGCGGTGTACCGGCGCCCGATCGACGGCGACGGTCCGCTACAGCCTTTGGACGGCGGCATGCCGCGGTGGACCGACGGCATCACCGATACCGGCTGCATCGCGACTCGCGATTCGACCGTCGCCGTGATCGACCGCTCGGGACGCCTCTACGTGTCGGACGACGATGGTGCTTCTTGGTCGTCTCCGCCCCAGCGTCTCCCTGTTCCGAGCGGGCTTCACATCCTGCTGACGTAGCTCGCGTAAGGTGCCTTGGATCCCCACGAGCTGCGGGTCGTCCCTAAGCGTGCTCGGTCTTCCTCGCAGGCGCGCGGACCCTGGGCACGTGGCGGAGAACGTGCCGACCCGGCATGTCGAACGACCACGTTGCGATAGACGGCTGGACCGCGGCCGGGAAAACGACGATCGCGAAGCAGTTAGCCTCAGCGCTGGGCTTTCTCTATCTGGACACCGGCGCGATGTATCGTGCGGTTACGTACCTGGCGCTGCGCAACGGCGTCGACCTCGACAACGAACGCGGCTTGGTCGCGATGTTGGCGCACCACGGTATCTCGATCGTAGCAGACGCGGAGGCCGTCACCGGGTATCGCGTCGTCATCGACGGGCGCGGTACGGGTGAGCGGCTCTTCGATCCGGACGTCGCCGCCGCGGTCTCCATCGTCGCGGCGTTGCCGGCAATACGCGCCGAGCTGGTCGAGCGTCAGCGCGGGATCGCCGCGCAAGGTCCGGTCGTGATGGCGGGGCGCGACATCGGCACCGTCGTGCTGCCCGATGCGCGGCACAAGTTCTTCCTCACCGCGTCGGTCGACGAGCGGGCGCGGCGGCGACAGGCGGAGTTCCACGAGCGTGGTCTCGACGTGCCGCTCGACGAGGTGCGCGCGCAAATCGTCGAGCGCGACCGCCTCGACTCGACGCGCGCCGTCTCGCCGCTGCGCGCCGCCGCCGACGCGATCACGATCGACTCGACCGACCTGCAGCCGGGCCAAGTCGTCGCCGCGATGCGGACCGCGATGGATGCCGCCCGCGAGTGACCATCTACGACCTGGCGAAGTGCATCGTCATCGCCATCGGCCACACGGCCTTTCGCTACCGCGTCGTGGGCCGGGGGAACGTCCCGCTACATGGCGGCGTCGTCATCGCGTGCAATCACATCTCGAACTTCGATCCGCCGCTGCTGGGGATGGGCGTGCCGCGCCCGATCTCGTACATGGCGAAGAAGGAGCTGTTCGTGCTGCCGCTGCTGGGCACGCTGCTTCCCCACCTCCAGGCTTTCCCGGTCGACCGCAAAGCCGGCGGAACAGCCGCCCTGCGTGCCTCGTTGCGGATGTTGAAGGAAGGCCGCTGCGTCGGCATCTTCCCGGAGGGCGGGCGCAACGTGCACGGGACGAACGAGGAGAAGGCCGGCGCGGCGTTCCTGGCGGCGGCCGCCGGGGTGCCGGTCGTGCCGGCCGCGATCGTGGGCACCCGCAAGCTCAGGCTGTTCAGCCGCGTGACCGTCGTTTTCGGCGAACCGCTGCGCATCGCGCGGAACCGGAAGTCGGATGACGACGATTTGGAGAAGGGAGCGGCTCAGATCATGTCACGGATCCGCGCGCTCGAGGAGAGCATTCGTTGATCATCAAGCGGGCCAAGACCCAGGGCTTCTGCTTCGGGGTCGCCATCACGGTCAAGAAGGCGGAAGAGGCGGTCGAGCGCTTGGGTGCCGACGTCACGACCCTCGGTCACGTCGTCCACAACCCGCAGATGGTCGCCGCGCTCGAAGCCAAGGGCCTCAAGAACGCGGCGGGCGTCGACGAAGTCACGACCGGGACGATGTTCGTGCGGGCGCACGGGTTGCCGGTCGAAGTCCTCGACGCGGCCAAGGAACGCGGCCTGACGATCATCGACGCGACCTGCCCGATGGTCACCAAGATCCACGTCCAAGCCGAGAAACTGCGCGATGAGGGCTATAAGATCGTGGTGGTCGGCGACCCCGAGCACCCGGAGGTCAAGGGTACCCTCTCCCACGTGCCGGGCGCCTGGTGCATCACCAAGCCCGACGATGTCGCCGGGCTGCCTCGGGCCAGCCGGGTCGGCGTGGTGGTTCAGTCGACCTGGAACGGCCCGGGTTTCACCGACATCGTCCGGCGGCTCAGCGAGAAGTACTACGAGGTTCGCGCCGTCAACACGATCTGCACCGACACCAAGAACCGGCAGAGCGAGGTCGAGGGTCTGGCGCGCGAGGTCGAGGTGATGGTGGTGGTCGGCGGCAAGACATCGGCCAACACGAAGCATTTGGCGGAGCTGGCCGCGATGAACGGCGCGCGCGCCTATCACGTCGAGGGACCGGACGAGCTGGAGGCCGCGTGGTTCGCGGGGGTCGGTACGGCCGGACTGATGTCGGGCGCATCGACGCCCGGTTGGCTGGTCGATCGGGTCGCGGACCGGATGGATGCGCTCGCCGGCAACGCACGATAGCCTCGAAGCCGCGCTCGAGCGGGCCGTCGCCCGATTCGACGACGGCTCGACCACCAGCGCGCAGATCCGGTACCACTTCGGGTTCGGTGAGCCGGCGCGGCGCGGGAAGCGGCTGCGGCCGCGCCTGGTGCTTGAAGTCGCCCGCGAAGAAGGCGGCGGCCTCGACGACGCGATCGACGCCGCCTGCGCGGTCGAGATCGTCCACGAATTCTCGCTGATCCACGACGACATCGAGGACGGCGACCGCCTGCGGCGCGGGCGCGAGACGCTGTGGTCGCGGTTCGGCCTGGCGCATGCGCTCAACGCCGGCGACGCACTGTGCTCGGTTGCGTACCTCGCGTTGCTTGACGGGAGCGGCGCACCGCCGGAACGCAAGGTCGCGATGAACCGGGTGCTGCTCGGCGCGCACCTGGCGATGTGCAACGGCCAGGGGCGGGACATTGCGTTCGAAACCGAACCGCGGGTGACGATGGAGGACTACCGGGCGATGATCGGCGCCAAGACCGCCGCCTTGTTCGGCGCGGCATGCGAGCTGGGTGCGCTGGCGGCGGGTGCCGGGCCGGACCGGGCGCGCGCCTATGCGCGGCTGGGCCAGGCCTATGGGACCGCGTTTCAGATCGAGGACGACGTGCTGGGGATCTGGGGTGATTCGGCCGAGACCGGAAAGCCGTGCGGCGCCGATCTCACCAAGCGCAAGTGGACCTTCCCGGTCGTCTGGTCGCTGGCGGGTGCGCCGTCGGCGGCGCGCGAGACGATCGCTGGTGCCTACGCGGCCGGAACCGGACTCAGCCCGTCCGACGTCCGCGCGACGATGGGGGCGCTCGAACGGCTCGGCGCCCGCGAGGCGGCGCTGCGCGCCGCCCGCGTCGAGCTCGACGAAGGCGATGCCGTAGCCGGCGCGCACGGGATCGATCGGAGCGGCGAGGTGCGCGCATTTTTCCGCCGCGCGGCGCGGAGGATCGCATGAGCGCGTCGGCGCGGGCGTCGTTCGTGCCGGCGGAGTCGGCGCGCAGTGGTTTGACGCCGTTGGTGACGTTGTTGGGGATCGGTTTGATCCTGCGGCTGTTGTTCATCGGGAGCGACGGTTTTCACAACGACGTTTCGGCGTTCGAATCGTGGACGATGACGCTGCGGGATCATGCGCCGTGGGAGTTTTACGCCAACTCGGGGTTTAGCGATTATCCGCCCGGGTATTTCGTGGTGCTGTGGGTGCTGGGCAAAGTGTACGCGCTCGTGGGCGCAGGCGATCACGGCTATACGCTGTTGCGCACGCTGGTGAAGGTGCCGGCGATCGCGATGGATTTGGTCGATTCGGCGGTGATCTACGCGATCGTGCGGCGGTATGCGCCGCAGAAGACGGCGTTGCTGGCGGCGGGTGCGCTGGCGCTCAATCCGGCCGCGATCTTCGCGTCGTCGTACTGGGGTCAGATCGACTCGGTGTCGTGGGGTCTGGTGCTTATCGCGTTGTGGTGCCTCTTACGGGTCGGAGACGTTCCGGGCAAGACGGTATCGCGAGTGACGTGGGCGTGGCTGGCGTTGGCCTTTTCGGTGCTGATCAAGCCGCAGGCTGCGACCATTGGGTTGTTGTTCCTGGCGTATCCGTTTGCGACTGGTGATGCGACGGTGCGCGCGCGCCGGCTGACGGCGACGGCTGCCGGAGTGGGTGCGGCGGTCGGTCTGGCGCTGGTGGTGGGTTTGCTGTTCCATCCCAGTGCCGACGTGTTCGGGTGGCTGTTGGGGCGGTACGAGTTTGGGAGCAACGTATATCCGTACAACACGGTGAACGCGTTTAATTTGTACGCGTTGCGCCAGCCGTTTTGGCAGCCGGATGCGACGCCGCTCATGGTGTTCGGGCTATCGGTGGGTCCGCTCGTATGGTGGGGCGTTGGTTTGGTAGTGGCGGCGACGCTGCTCGTTGTAGGACGGTACTTGCAGCGGCGTGACGACCGGGCGCTGCTCGAGGGTGCGATGTTGTGCGCGCTGGCGTTTTTCGTGCTGGCGACGCGGATGCACGAGCGGTACGTGTACGGTGCGTTTTTGCTGGCGCTGCCGCTGATCGGGTTTGGTGCGGCGGGCTGGTGGTCGTCGCTGGTGCTGACGGTGACGATGTATTTGAACTTGGCGTACTCGCTGGCGTATCAGACGGTGATGGAGGCCAAGACGCCCGGTGTTGACACGATGAACCTGTGGCCGGCGATCTCGCATCCGGCGGCGCTGGCCAACGTGGTGGTGTTCTTCTGGCTGGGATACCGGTACTTGGGCGGCGTCGAGTACGCGGCCGAACCGGCGGGCGCGGTGGCCGGTCCGTGGAGCCGCGCGTTCGCGGCGGCGGCGGCTCGCGCACGCAGCTGGTTCGACCCGCGCGAAGGCACCGTCGGGATGACGCGGCGCGATTACGTGCTGGCCGGCGGGATTGCGGCTGGTGCGTTCGCGATCGCCGTGATCGGCTATTGGTGGCCGCCCGACAAGATCTTCGACGAAGTGTACTTCGCGCGCGCGGGTGAGGAGTATCTGCGCAACGTCACGCAGTTCGAGTGGACCCATCCGCCGTTCACCAAGCTGGTGATCGCGTTGTCGATGCTGTTCTTCGGCGGCCTGCACGGGTTGGGCGACACGTCGTACGGCTGGCGCTTTCTCAACGTGCTGATCGGTTCGCTGGAATGCGTGGTGATCTACGCGTTCGCCAAGCGGCTGACCGGGCAGACGTGGCTGGCGGCGGCCGCCGCCGCGCTGCTGGCCTTCGACGGCTTCCACTACGTCGAAGAGCGGATCGCCACCGGCGAGATCACGATCTCGGCGCTGGCGTTGATCACGCTCTACGCGCTCTACCGCTATCTGCTCGCGGCACAGGTGCGCGTCAAACCGATCGTCCCAGGCCGGTTCGGGCCGGCGTTCGTGACCACGCTCGCCATCGGGACCGTCGTCGCCGTCGGCCTGTCGTGGCTGGTAAACCTCCCTCCGCCGCACCGTTTGGCGGAGATCGCCGCCGGGATCGCGCCGGTGGATACCGGCTGGCCGAACTACCCGCAGCCGTGGTTCATCGCCTTCATCTACTTCGAGGTCGGCGCGTATCTGCTCGCGCGCTGGGCGGGCTCGCGCGGCGCGCGCGCCGGGAGCATCACGAGCTACGCCGACGGCACCGTCGTCGAAACCGACGCTCGCGGCGCGATCAAGGTGCGCGAACCGGTCGCCGCCGGCAGCGATCCGGAGCTGCGCGTGAAGGTCGATCGCGCGGGCACCATGACCTATCGCACGCCCGTTGCGACCGCAACCTTCGAGGCGAACGGGACGATGAGCGTCGACGGCACGCCCGTCGCGCGCGCCGCCGACGCGCGCACCTGGCTGGCCGTGCTGGCCGTCGCGCTCGGCCTGATCGTGTCGAGCAAGTGGACCGGCGCGCTCGACCTCGGCGTCACCTGGACGGTGATCGTGGCGGTGAGCCTCCAGCGGTTCCTGCGCGGCCGTGCGCTGTACGGCAATCCGCGCGGCTTCCCGATCGACGTCGTGCTGACCGTCACCGCCTTCACCGCCGCGACGATCTACTGGATCACCTACGTCCCCTTCTTTCTGCTCGGGCACTCGCTTTCGGATCTCATCGCGCTCCAACAGCAGATGTACTGGTACCACAGCAGCACGGTCGCGAACGCCACCCATCCGTACTCGTCGGTCTGGTGGCAGTGGCCGATCGAGCAAATCCCGATCTCCTATTATTACAAGGACTTCCGGTTGGGGGCCGCCGTCGCCAACGGCGCGGCCTGCTGCGTCGCCGAGATCCTCGCGCTGCCGAACCCGGCCGTCTTCCTGCTGGGACTGGTCTCGGTTCCGCTCACCGCCTGGCTGGCCTGGCGCGAGCGCAACAAGGGCTACGCCTTGCTGGTCGCCGCGTACTTGCTGCAGTGGCTCCCCTACGCCCGATCGCCGCGCCTGATGTTCGAATACCACTTCTTTCCGAACCTCGCGGTGATCGTGCTGTGCGACGTCGTGCTCATCGGCTACGTGTGGAAGCGTCTGTCGAGCCGGTCGGTCGATACCGCGCGCTGGACGTTCGCGGTGTACGGGGCGCTGGTGATCGGGATGTTCGCCTTCTTCTATCCTGTGCTCGCCGGGACCAAGGTCACCTACAATCAATGGTACGAGCGGATGTGGCCGGACCGGCTCGGAATCCCGGGCGTCAGCTGGATCATCCCTCACCGGCAATAACCACCCGCGAACCACGCATCGGCGGAACATGTCAGGTCATTCCAAATGGCACAACATCAAGCTCAAGAAGGGCAAGGTCGACGCGCAGCGCGGCGCGTTGTTCACCAAGCTCAGTAAAGAGATCATCCTCGCGGCCAAGAACGGGTCGACCGATCCCGAGTCGAACTATCGCCTCAAGATGGCGGTCGACAAGGCGCGCGCCAACAACATGCCGCTCGACAACATCAAGCGGGCGATCGGGCGCGCGGGGGGCGCTGGCGAACGTGAGATCGAGGAGATCCGCTACGAAGGCTACGGGCCGGCCGGCATCGCGGTGATCGTCGACGCGGCGACGGACAACCGCAACCGTACCGCGTCGGAGCTGCGCTTTCTGTTCAGCCGCAACCACGGATCCTTGGGCGAGACGGGCAGCGTCGGTTGGATGTTCGCCTCGCGCGGAATCGTCGAAGTCGATCCGGGCCGCCTGTCGGAGGACGAGTTGACCGAGAAGGCGTTGGTCGACGGGGTCATCGACGTGCGCTATGGCCCTTCCCTTCGACAGACTCAGGACGGGCTAAGCTCGGGACAGGTTGCGGAGGTGGTGACCGAACCTCAGGCGCTAATGGCCGTCAAAGACGCGCTCGAAACGCAAGGCGTGCGCGTGACCTCGGCCGAGCTGTCGATGGAGCCGACGCAAACGGCGCGACCGGACGGCGACGATGCCGAAAAGGTGCTCGCCTTTCTCGATGCGCTCGAAGAGCACGAGGACGTGCAGCGCGTGTACAGCAACGCGGACTTCGACGACGCGCAGCTCGAGGCGCTGGCCTGATGCAGCTCGACGGCGCCGATGTCGCGCCGCTCGCGCGGCGCCGGCGTTTCGCGGCGTTCCTCGATCGCGATTGGCTCTTCGCGCTGTCCCTGGCGTTCGCCGTCGGCGTGCTGGTCTGGTTCGGCCGTTCGATCAAAGACTTCTTCGCACCGACGGCGGCGACGATCTTCTTACCGGCCTTCACCGGTCAGACCCAGGCGGACGCGCGCAACGAGTGCCGGCGGCTGCAACTGCGCTGCATCACGGTCGCGACGCAGGCCAGCGACCGGTTTCCCAAGGACGTCGTCATGAGCCAGCAACCCGACGCGGGCGCGCAGGTCCGTGAAGGCCGGCAAATCTCGCTGATCGTCAGCAGCGGCGTCGTCATCTTCCCGATGCCCGACGTGCGCTTCGAGACGCTGCGCAACGCCGAGCTCGACCTGAGCCGGAACAAGCTAGAGCTCGACAAGACGACCTATGTGGCCGACGACAACGTGCCGCGCGATTCCGTCGTGGACCAGAACCCGGAACCGTTGTCGAGCGCCCGGCAGGGATCGAAGGTCGCGCTGACGCTGAGCAAGGGACCGCCGGTCGGGCTCAAGGTCCCCAACTTCACCGGGATGTCGATCGACGACGCGCGCGCCGAGGCGGCGCGCGACCACATCCACCTGGGCCAACTCGTATGGACGCCGTTCGGCAATGCGGGCCCGGCGCGCGGCGTCATCGTGCGTCAAAATCCGACGCCCGGCGCGCAGATCGATCCGTTCGAGGTCGTTTCGCTGCAAGTGAGCGACGGGCCGGGCCAATACGGCTATCTGATCCGCCAGGTCCACGCCTCCGCCACGGTCCCCGCCAGCGACGACGCGGCGCACGTTCGGATCGAGGTGCGCGACGACACGGGGACCTGGAACGTGTACGACGGCTTCGCGCAAGGCGGCCAGAAGCTCGACTTCAACGTGACCGCGGTCGGTACGGCCGAGCTCGACACCTACATCAACAACGAGCTGCAGAATCAAACGGTGATCGGCCGCGAGCCGGCGACGCCCAAGCCGTTCGCATCAGGCGCCAAGAAAAAATGAGCGCGCCGCGCCGCCACGTCAAGCTCGCGCCGTCGCTGCTCTCGGCGGATTTTTCCGACATCGCCGACCAGATCCGCATGGTCGAAAGTGCCGGCTGCGACGAGCTGCACCTCGACTCGATGGACGGCGTCTTCGTCCCCAACTTCACCTGGGGAATGAAGATCGTCAAGGACCTACGCAAGCTCACCAGCCTCCCGTTCGACTGTCACCTGATGATCGTCGAGCCGGAGCGGTACGCCGACGCCTTTCGTGAGGCAGGTGCGGACATCATCACGTTTCACTACGAGGCGACGCCGCATCAGCACCGGCTGTTGCGCCATATCCGGAGCTTGGGCGCGAAGGCGGGAATCGCGATCAATCCCGGTACGCCCAGCTTGCAACTCGTCGATCTCATCGAGGAGATCGACCGCGTCCTGGTGATGAGCGTGAATCCCGGCTTCGGCGGTCAGTCATTCATCGAGCGGGCTCTGGTGAAGGTGGCCGAGGTCCGCGCGCTCCTGGCCGAACGCAACCCCGCCGCGGAGATCGAGGTCGACGGCGGGATCGGACTGGAGAACATCGAGCGCGCGGTGCGGGCCGGCGCCGACGTGCTGGTCGCGGGGAACTCGGTCTTCGGGTCGGACGATCCGCCGGAGACCCTGCGCGAGATGCGCCGGCGTATCGACGCGCTTCCCAAGCTACGGCGTTGAGCGCGTCGGCGCGGGCGTCGTTCGTGCCGGCGGAGTCGGCGCGCAGTGGTTTGACGCCGTTGGTGACGTTGTTGGGGATCGGTTTGATCCTGCGGCTGTTGTTCATCGGGAGCGACGGTTTTCACAACGACGTTTCGGCGTTCGAATCGTGGACGATGACGCTGCGGGATCATGCGCCGTGGGAGTTTTACGCCAACTCGGGGTTTAGCGATTATCCGCCCGGGTATTTCGTGGTGCTGTGGGTGCTGGGCAAAGTGTACGCGCTCGTGGGCGCAGGCGATCACGGCTATACGCTGTTGCGCACGCTGGTGAAGGTGCCGGCGATCGCGATGGATTTGGTCGATTCGGCGGTGATCTACGCGATCGTGCGGCGGTATGCGCCGCAGAAGACGGCGTTGCTGGCGGCGGGTGCGCTGGCGCTCAATCCGGCCGCGATCTTCGCGTCGTCGTACTGGGGTCAGATCGACTCGGTGTCGTGGGGTCTGGTGCTTATCGCGTTGTGGTGCCTCTTACGGGTCGGAGACGTTCCGGGCAAGACGGTATCGCGAGTGACGTGGGCGTGGCTGGCGTTGGCCTTTTCGGTGCTGATCAAGCCGCAGGCTGCGACCATTGGGTTGTTGTTCCTGGCGTATCCGTTTGCGACTGGTGATGCGACGGTGCGCGCGCGCCGGCTGACGGCGACGGCTGCCGGAGTGGGTGCGGCGGTCGGTCTGGCGCTGGTGGTGGGTTTGCTGTTCCATCCCAGTGCCGACGTGTTCGGGTGGCTGTTGGGGCGGTACGAGTTTGGGAGCAACGTATATCCGTACAACACGGTGAACGCGTTTAATTTGTACGCGTTGCGCCAGCCGTTTTGGCAGCCGGATGCGACGCCGCTCATGGTGTTCGGGCTATCGGTGGGTCCGCTCGTATGGTGGGGCGTTGGTTTGGTAGTGGCGGCGACGCTGCTCGTTGTAGGACGGTACTTGCAGCGGCGTGACGACCGGGCGCTGCTCGAGGGTGCGATGTTGTGCGCGCTGGCGTTTTTCGTGCTGGCGACGCGGATGCACGAGCGGTACGTGTACGGTGCGTTTTTGCTGGCGCTGCCGCTGATCGGGTTTGGTGCGGCGGGCTGGTGGTCGTCGCTGGTGCTGACGGTGACGATGTATTTGAACTTGGCGTACTCGCTGGCGTATCAGACGGTGATGGAGGCCAAGACGCCCGGTGTTGACACGATGAACCTGTGGCCGGCGATCTCGCATCCGGCGGCGCTGGCCAACGTGGTGGTGTTCTTCTGGCTGGGATACCGGTACTTGGGCGGCGTCGAGTACGCGGCCAAACCGGCGATTGCTCGCGCGCGCAGTTGGTTCGACCCGCGCGAAGGCACCGTTGGGATGACGCGCGCCGACCTGTTGCTCGCGGCGGCGTTCACCGCCGGGTCGTTCATCCTGTGCGCGATCGCGCTGAGCTTTCCGGCCGAGAAAATCTTCGACGAGGTCTACTACGCGCGGGCCGGCGAGGAGTACCTGCGCCACGCCGACGTCGCGGGGATGTGGTCGTACGAGTTCACCCACCCACCGGTCACCAAGCTGGTGATCGCGCTGTCGATGCTGCTGTTCGGCGGCCTGCACGGTTTGGGCGACACTGCGATCGGGTGGCGTTTCCTCAACGTCGTCGTCGGCGCGCTGATGGTCGGACTGCTCTACGCGTTCGCGAAGCGGCTGACCGGCTCGACCCTGTTCGCGTCGTTCGGCGCGGGGATGCTCGTGCTCGACGGTTTCCACTACGTGCAGTCGCGCATCGCCACGCCGGAGATCACCGTCGCCTTCCTCTCGCTGCTGACGCTGTACGCGTTCTACCGGCTGTGGCTGGCCGCGCAGGTCGCTTCGCGCGCGAAACTCGGCGACGGCCGAACGGTCCGTGCGTTCGCGGTCACCCTCGGTCTGGGAATCGTCGCCGCGGCGGCGGCCGCGTTGGTGGCGCCGAGCCTGGGGCCGACCAAGATCGGCGCCGGCTTCGCCGGTGCGGCTCGCCTGACGCTGGCGGCGTGGGTGTTCGTGCTGTTCTGGCTGATCGGACGCGTCGTCCTCGTGCCGCGTGCCGCGCGGCAGCGGCAGACCTCGTACGCCGACGGAACCCGGATCGTGACCGCCGGCGCGGCGCCGATCGTCGTGAGCCCGGCCGGCGCGCGGGCCAAGCTCGACGGCTCGGCCGGCCTGCTGGCCGAGGAGCGCGACGACGACCTCGTGCGCAGGCTCGACGGCGCGGGCACCTTGACGTATGCGACACCGGTCGCGACCGCGGTCTACCGCGCCGCGGCGACGGTGACCGTCGGGGAACGAACGTCGCCGGCGAGCGACGCGCGCGTGTGGTGGTTAGCGCTGCCGCTCGTCGCCGGGCTGCTGGCGGCGTCCAAGTGGAACGGTCTGTTCGACTTCGGCGTCGCCTGGGCGATCGCCGCGGCCGTCGGCGCCCAGCGGCTGCTGCGCCGGCCGGCAGTCCTCGGGAACCCGTTCGGCGCGCCGGCCGACATTGTTGCCGCCGCCATGATCGTCGGCGGCGGCATCGTGTACGTGCTGGCCTACCTGCCGTACTTCGCGCTCGGTCACGGTTTCGTCGATCTCGTCTCGATGCAGTGGCAGATGTACCGCTATCACGCGACCCTCGTCGCGACGCACCCGTACGCCTCACAGTGGTGGCAGTGGCCGCTGCTCGACAAGCCGATTCTGTACTACGCGCACTACACGCACACCGCGGCGTCGCACGGCGCGTGCTGCGTCTCGACGATTCGCGCGCTGCCCAATCCGATCGTCTGGTGGTTCGGGCTGATCAGCGTGCCGTTCGTCGCGTGGCTGGCGTATTACGAACGGAACAAAGGCTATGCGCTGCTCGTCGTCGCCTACCTGTTTCAATGGCTGCCGTGGATCGCTTCGCCGAGGCTCTCGTTCGAATACCATTTCTTGCCGAACTTGGCGATCATCGTGCTGTGCAACGCGGTCGTGCTGCAGCGGATCTGGAACCGCTCGCGCGAGGGCGTGTCCTGGCCGCGCTACGCAGTCGCCGCGTACGGCGTGCTCGTCGTCGCGTCGTTCGTCTACTTCTTCCCGATCGTGTCCGGATTTCCGATCAGCTGGGACGCCTGGCAAGCGCGCATGTGGAACCCGCATTGGATCTGAGATGATGACCGAAGACGCGTTGATCGGCGAGATCGAACGGCGGCTGCGCCGGGTCACCGGCCCGCGCGTGCTGGTCGGGATCGGCGACGACGCCGCCGTCTGGCAGCCGTCGCGCAGCAACCGCAGCGTGATCACCACCGACGCGCTGGTCGAAGGCGTGCACTTCACCCGCGCGACGATGAGCGCGCACGACGCCGGTTGGCGCGCGCTGGCCTCGAACCTGTCCGACATCGCGGCAATGGGAGCTCGGCCCGTCCTCGCGACGGTCGCGCTTGGTTTTCCGCCCGGCACCGATCCGGATTGGCTGCTGACCTGTTACGACGGCGTCGCGGCGCTCGCCGAGCGCGCGCGCTGCCCGGTCGCGGGCGGCGATCTCACCCGCGCGCCGGCGATCACGCTCGCCATCACCGTCGTCGGTGAGGTTCGTCCGTCGAACCTCAAGCGGCGCGACGGCGCCTTGCCGGGCGACGTCGTCGCGGTGACCGGGCCGCTCGGGGCGAGCGCCGCGGGCTTGCGGGTCGCCGGTGATCCCGAACTCGCGTGTGAGGAGCGCTTCGCCGACGTGCTGGCCGCGTTTCGCACCCCCGAGCCCCAGCTCCAAGCCGGACGCCGGCTCGGCGCATCCCGTCACGTCCGGGCGATGATGGACCTGTCGGACGGACTGTCGACCGATCTGGGCCGGCTATGTGCCGCTTCGGGCGTCGGTGCGGTGGTCGAGTCGGTCCCGGTTCACCCGGGCGCCCGGCGCGTCGCCGCCCGTACCGGCGACGACCCGGAGCGCTGGGCGCTCGACGGCGGTGAGGACTTCGCGCTGCTGGTTTGCGTCCGGAAGCGGGCCTTCGCGCATCTCGCGGGCCGCTTGGCAGCCGCCACGGGCGAGCCGCTCCTACGGGTTGGAACGATTACCGCGGAACGCGGGGTTCGCCGCCCGGACGGAACTGCGATCCCGCCTGCCGGCTGGGACCACCTCCGCTAGGCGACCCGGTGCCCTTAAGCGGCGCCGACGCGCTTGACGCGCTTGCTCCGCAGGCAGTTCGTGCAGACGCGTGCGGTGCGATGCGTTCCGCGGTCGTCGACCTTGACGGCCTGCAGGTTGGGCAGCCACCGCCGCTTGGTCTTGTTCATCGCGTGGCTGACGTTGTTCCCGGCCATGGGACCCTTGCCGCACACATCACATCGCTTGGCCATAACAGGGGGAGTGTATCAGACTCGGGCCTTGCGGGACAAGGCCGGCCGGGTCGATCGGCGGGCGCAGGGCGAGCGCCGGTCGCTCCGGAACGCGAGGAGCGCTTCATGGCAGTCACGCAACTCGACGGGCGGGCGTTCGGAAAGTTCGTCGCGGCCGGAACGTACTTCTTGCGGAAGTACCGGGGCGTCCTCAACGACCTCAACGTGTTTCCCGTCCCCGATGGGGACACCGGCTCGAACATGTACCTGACCGCCAAGTCGGCGCTGTCCGAGGTGCATAAGACGCGCGGCAGACCGATCGCCGAGGTCGCCGCCGCCGCGGCCGCCGGCTCGCTGCTGGGAGCGCGCGGGAACAGCGGGGTGATCCTCTCGCAGATGTTGCGTGGCTTCGCCCACAGCGTCCGCCACCGCGACGCGATCGACACCTTTCAGCTCGCCCTCGGGATGCGCGAAGCGGTGGGCGCCGCCCGCGCCGCGCTCACCAAGCCGGTCGAGGGGACGATCCTCTCGGTCGCCGGAGCCGCCGCCGACGAGGCCTACCGGCTGGCCGTCCGTGAGCCGGACTTCTACCGGCTGGCAAATGCCGTGCTGCGGACCGCCAACGACGCGCTCGACCGCACGCCCGAGCAGCTGCCGGCGCTCAAGGAAGCGGGCGTCGTCGATGCGGGCGGGGCCGGATTCTGCTACTTCCTCGAAGGTGCGCTGCGCTTCATCCCCGAGCAGTCGGTGCGCACGACGTCCTTCCCGCGGCGACCGGAGCGTTCGAACGTCTTCACCCGGCGTCAAATCGTCGGCGCCAACCAGTTTTGCACCGAGTTCGTCCTCGAGGACGCGACGATCGGCGCGCATCCGTTGCGCGCGGCACTCGAGCGCCTGGGCGACTCGTTGCTGGTGATCGGCGCGGCCCCGACCCTCAAGGTGCACCTCCACTGTACCGAACCCGAAGCGGTCCGGACGCTGGCCGGCCGGCACGGGACGGTGACGCGCTGGAAGCGCGAGGACATGGCCGAGCAGCATCACCTATTGGTGGTCGATGAACCCGAGCGGCGGGTCGGGATCGCGACCGTCGTCCCGGGACCGGGGTTCGATCGCATCGCGCGCGAGCTGGGCGCCGACGTGACGATCCCGGTGCCGCCCGGCGCCAACCCGTCGGTGCGCGATCTGCTCGTCGGGGTCAACGCTTCGTTGGCCCGGACCGTCTACTTGCTGCCCAACGACCCCAACGTCGCGCTCGCGGCGGCCGAGGTCGCCGGGCTCACCGCCAAGACCGTCATCGTCGCGCCGACGATGGACCCGGTTGCCGGCTTGGCGCTCCTGCTGCGGCTGGCCGGCGCGGATGCGCCGCTCGGGCCGGAGCCGCTGCGCGCAGCGCTCGACGCCGTGCGCAGCGCGGCGATCTTTTTCGCCGGCAAGGACGCCGGCGTCGGCGGGACGCGGGTTCGGCAAGGTGCGCCGGCGGCCTCGATCGGGCGCCGGTTGCTCAGCGCGCCGTCGCTCGGCGAGCTGATCGTCGAGGTGGCGAGCGAGCTCGGTGCCGAGAGCGGGGGCTTAGTGACCCTGTACTACGGCGGCGCCCAAAAAGAGCGCGATGCGCAGAAGTACGCGGCCGCGGTCGGCGAACGGTTTGGCGGCGTGGAGGTCGAGTATTACTACGGCGGACAGCCGGCGGTCGAGTATTGGATGAGCGTTGAGCGCTGACCGGACGGAGCCGGCAGCGCGCGCGTCCCGGCTGCCGGTCATTGCGGTCGACGCGATGGGCGGCGACGACGCGCCTGCCGCGATCGTCGCCGGGGCGCTGTTGGCGCATCGCGACGGCTTGGGTCGCATCGTGCTCGTCGGCGACCGCGCGCGGATCGAACCGCTGCTCGGCGGCGAACGCGGCGTCGACATCCTCGATTCCGCGGGCGTGGTCCCGATGGATGCCTCCGCGTCGCAAGCGGTGCGGAAATCGGAAGGGACGTCGCTCGGCGACGCCGTGGACCTCGTGCGCGACGGCCGCGCCGACGCCGTCGTCTCGGCTGGAAACAGCGGCGCGTTCTTGGCGATCGCGTTGATTCGCTTGCGCACGATCCCGGGGATCGCGCGGCCGGCGATCGGCGCGGTGCTGCCCGGCCGCTTCGGTCCGGTCGTGCTGTGCGATGCGGGTGCCAACGTCGACTGCAAGCCGGAATGGCTCATGCAGTTCGGCGTAATGGGAAGCGCTTACGCTCGCGCTGCATTGGAGATCGCCGATCCGCGCGTCGCGGTGATCTCCGTCGGCGAGGAACCGACCAAGGGTAACGCGCAGTCGATCGAAGCGGCCGCGCTGCTCGCCGCCGCAGCGGTGCGCTTCGTCGGCAACATCGAGGGCAAGGACATCTTGCAGGACCACGCCGACGTCGTCGTCGCCGACGGGTTCGTCGGCAACGTGATCCTCAAGACCGCCGAGGGCAGCGCGCAATACTTTCGCGAGGTGCTGCGCGAATCGTACGAATCGGCCGGGGTGCTGGGGAAGCTGGGCGCGTTCTTCAGCCGCGCCGTTTTCGCGCACATGCGCGTCCGGCTCGACTACTCGACCTACGGCGGCGCGCCGTTGCTGGGCGTGCGCGGCAACTGCGTCGTCGCGCACGGCCGCTCGGGCAAGACGGCGATCCGCAACGCGATCCGGCAGGCCGCCACGGTCGCCGAGCACGATTTGGTCGGCTCGATCGGCGCGGCCGTTCAGCGCGTCGCGGCGGAATCCCCGACAAATGCGTAGCCCCGAGACGCGCGTCGCCATCGTCACCGACTCCACCTCGGATCTCGATGCCGCCGATGCCCGTGCGCGCGGTATCGACGTCGTGCCGTTGTTCGTCAACTTCGGCGACACCCGGTTTCGCGACGACGTCGACTTGACGCGCGAGGAGTTCTACCGCAAGCTCGCCGAGCCTCAAGATGCTCCCGACGACCGCGCAGCCGACGCCCGCAATGTTCGAGGACGCGTTCCGGCCGCACGTCGAGGCCGGTCGGGCGATCGTGTGCCTGACGATCATGAGCAGCTTGTCGGGGACGATCAATGCCGCCAACACCGCCGCGCAGTCGTTTCCCGGCGCGGAGATCGTCGTCGTCGACAGCCAGACCGTCGCCGGCGGCCTCGCGCTGCTGGCGCAGCACGCCGCCGAGATCGCGCGCGACGGCGGCGATGCGACCGCCGTCGTGGCCGCGCTCGATCTCGACCGCGCGGTGCTGCGCGGGTTCGCGAGCATACCCGATCTGTCGCACGCGGTCCGCACGGGACGCGTCTCGCGCGCGCAAGCGTTCGTCGGTTCGCTGGTGAAGATCGTGCCGGTGCTGCGCATCGAGCGGGGCAAGATCGAGGAGCAGGCGCGGGTGCGAACCTTCGCGCGCGCGCTCGACACGATGATCGAGGCCGCCGCGGCCGAGGCGAATCGCGCCGACGGCGCGCGCATCTGCGTGATCCACTCGCATGCGACCGGCGACGCGGCCGCCGTCGTCGACAAGCTGCGCGCGAAGATCGTGACGAAGCCGGTGCTGTTCGAGCAACTCGAAGCCGGGCCGGTCATCGGCACGCACGCCGGCCAAGGCGCGGTCGGGATCTTCGTCATCCCCGGCTGGTGACCATCGATTGGCAGGCGAACCTTGTCAGATGAGCGCGGTCACGGTATACTAGATGCGCGGTTGGTAGGCTCGCTTCCGTGGGCCGCAGGGGCAAGTCCCCTACCATCCGCATCTTATTTTCCCATGTACCTTTTGTATTTGGACGAATCGGGCTCCGTCAAGGATGCGAGCCAACAGTATTTCGTCCTGGCAGGGGTCGCTCTCTTTGAGCGACAGCCGCACTGGTTGGCGGAAAAGCTTGAGGCGATCGCTGCGCGCATCGATCCGGCGGATCCCGGAAGTGTCGAGCTTCACGGTGCCCCGATGCTCAACGGGCACGGCATGTGGAAAAAGGTGCCGCGTGCGGACCGGATCGCCTTGATTCAGGAAGCGCTCGCGACGTTCACCGCAACGCACAGCTCGAATCGCGCGTTCGCCGCGGTCGTGCGTAAAGCGGCGATCAGCCCCGATGATCCTATGGAGTACCAATACCTCATGCGTCTGCACCGGGACGGCGACACACAGCGTGGCCTTATCTTTTTCGATAAGAGTAACGCCGAGTTCACGATTCAACGGTTGACGCATCAGTTTAGATCGGTTGGCCATACCTATGGCCGACTGAGAAACTTGAGCGAAGTTCCCGCATTCCTTGATTCGCGCGCCTCGCGTTTGATTCAGCTCGCCGACCTCGTTGCGTACGCAGTATTCCGCGCGTATGAGCGAAAGGATAGCACATTCTTCGACATCATTAAGGGTCGCTTCGATACGGAAGGCGGCGTTGTTCACGGACTCTACCATCGCTAGCGAATCTGCCGGCATCTACGTCCATCTGCCGTTCTGTCCGTACATCTGCCCGTACTGTGACTTCGCGAAGTGGGCGTGGGACGGACTGCGCGCGCAGCAGTATCTCACCGCGCTGCGCGCTGAGCTCGACGCGAGCGCCGCCCGTCCGCGCGCGGACGCTGTTCTTCGGCGGCGGGACGCCGACGACGTACGATCCGGCGATCATCGGCTTGCTGGTCGACGACGTGCGCGCGCGCTTCGGGCTGCCTGCGGAGGCGGAGATCACGACCGAAGCCAATCCCGATCCCGCGCTCGCCGGGCGGCTTGGCGCGCTGCGCGAGGCGGGGGTGAACCGGCTCTCGATCGGCGTGCAGTCGTTCGAGGCGGCGGAGCTGCGCGTGCTGGGGCGGCGCCATAGCGCGCGCGACGTCTCCGAGACGGTGCACGCGGCGCGCGCCGCCGGGTTCGCCAACCTCTCGCTCGACCTGATCTTCGGGGCGCCCGGTCAGACCGAGGAGACGTGGGCCGCCTCGCTCGACGCCGCGGTGGGCTTGGGCGTCGAGCATATCTCGTGTTACGGGCTGACGATCGAGGAGGGTACGCCGTATGCGACCTGGTTCGCGCGCGATCCCGGCGCGTTCGCCGGCGAAAGCCGCGAGGCCGAGATGTACGCCCTCGCCATCGCGCGCCTGCGGGCGGCCGGCTTCGAGCACTACGAGATCTCCAACTGGGCTCGGCCCGGGTTCCGCTCCCAGCACAATGCGATCTATTGGGCCAATGATGCGTACTTGGGCCTGGGCGTCGGTGCCGCGTCGTACCTCGCCGGCGTCCGTTCGACCCACACTCGCGATCTCGGAGAGTACATGCGGGCCGCGCTCGCGGGTGGCGCGATCCCGGGCGAGCACGAGCAGCTCGAGGGCCGGGCTCAAGCCGGCGAGGCGATCATGCTCGCGCTGCGAACCGCCGAAGGAGTCGACGTCGACGCGTTCCGCGAACGCTACGGCATCGATGTCAACGCGCAATACCGGGAGGTGGTCGACGAGCTGGTCGCGGCGGGTGTGTTGGCCGCCGATGCGGCGCAGCTGCGCCTTACCGAACGCGGCCGGTTCGTAGCGAACGACGTCTGTGGCGCGTTTCTCGTCGGCTGAGCCCGGTCGCGGCGTCGCGACCGCCGTCCTGCGCCTCGTCTTCGCGGCGATCTTCGGGACGACCGGGTTTCTGCTGGGCCGCGAGGCCTACGTCCATCTGATCTCGCTCCACGTCGCCAGCCAGCTCTGGCAGTACGCCTTCGTGGTCGGCGCACCGGTGGTCGGCGCGATCGTCGGCGTGTTGATCGTGCCGGCGGCTCAGGTGCTGTTCGAAACCGAGCTGTACACCGTCGAGCGGGCCATCGATCGTCTTGCGCCGGGCGAGCTCGTCGGCGGCGCGGTTGGCCTGGTCACCGGCTTGGTGATCGCGTTTCTCGTCAAGAGCATTCTGTTCGAGTTCGTCGCGTTCGCCGGTCCGACCGGCGGTTACATCGCGATCGCGCTGTACCTCGTGCTGTCGATCTTCGCCGCCTTCCTGGGCGCGCGAGTCGGGGCCAAGCAGCGCGTCGCGATCGGCCGCATCGCCACGCCCGCGGCGGCGGCCGGCGGCGGCGGCGAGCCGAAGTTGCTCGATACCTCGGTGATCATCGACGGCCGCGTGCTCGACATCGTGCGCACCGGCTTCCTCGAGGGTCCGCTGCTGCTGCCGCGTTTCGTGCTGCGCGAGCTGCAGCTCATCGCCGACAGCGCCGATTCGCTCAAGCGCACGCGCGGCAGGCGCGGTTTGGAGGTGCTCTCCGCGCTGCAGCAGAGCACGCCGCTCGAGATCGTCGAGCGGGATCCCGAAGACGTCGCGCAGGTCGATGCCAAGCTCGTGCGGCTGGCGCAGGAACGCGGCGCCAAGCTGGTGACCAATGACTACAACCTCAACCGGGTCGCCCATGTCGAAGGGGTCTCCGTGCTGAACATCAACGAGCTGGCCAATGCGGTCAAGACCGTGCTGCTGCCGGGCGAGGAGCTGCGCGTCGCGGTGATCCGCGAAGGACGTGAAACCCATCAGGGCGTGGGGTATCTCGACGACGGAACGATGATCGTCATCGAGAACGGGCGCCGCCTGATCGGCGACACGGCCGACGTCGTGGTGACGCGCGAGTTGCAGACCAACGCCGGGCGCATGATCTTCGCCCGCCCGAAACCGCGCGTATGAACTGGGGAGCGGTGATCGTCGCGGCCGGCCGCGGAACGCGCTTCGGCCGGCCCAAACAGCTCGTCGAGCTCGCCGGCAAGCCGATGATCGCGTGGTCGATCGACGCCTTCGCATCGATGGCCGAGATCGTCGAGCTGGTCGTGGTGACCGAGGCCGAGTTCGTCGAGGCGATCGAGGCGCTCGTCGCCGAGCGCGTCGAGCACGCGCGCACCGCGGTCGTGCGCGGCGGCGCGACGCGTCAGGCCAGCGTGCAAGCCGGTCTCGTCGCGCTCTCGGACGACGTCACCGCGGTGCTCGTACACGACGGTGCACGGCCGCTCGTCCAGAGCTCCGACGTGCGGGCCGGGATGCGGCCGGTTCGCCCGGGAACCGCGTCCTTGCTCGCGACGCCGGTGGTCGACACCGTCAAGGTCGCCGGCGCCGACGGCAAAGTGACGCGCACGCTCGACCGCAGCGAGCTGTGGGCGGCGCAAACGCCGCAGTTCGCGACCGTGCACGACCTGCGCCGCGCGCACGCCGAGGCGGTCCGGCGCGACCGGCCCGCTGCAACCGATGATGCCGCGTTGCTCGAACGGGCCGGCTTCGACGTCCTCATCGTGCCGGCCGCCGCCGAGAATTTCAAAGTCACGCTGCCGGCGGATCTCGTGCGCGCCGAAGCTCTGCTGCGCGATCGCGCGCCGCAGGGCATCGCCGAAGAAGAAGTGCTCGTCGTCGAATGCTTCGTCGACTCGGGGGCCGTCGATGCGCTGGTGGTCGAGCTCGAAGCCCGCGCGGCTCGCGTCGACGAGATCGACCGTGACTTGCCCGGCGCCACGGTCGTGCGCGCCTACCTCACCAATGCGGCGCTGCGCGGGTTCGGCGCGCGATTGCAGGCGATCGCGGGCGACGAGGCGTTCTACACGGCGCACCTTTCGCATCTCGCTGCGCGGACGCCGGCGCCCTGATGCACGAGCCGCAGTTCCGGGTCGGGCACGGCTTCGACGCTCACCGGCTCGTGGCGGGTCGGCCGTTCGTGCTCGGCGGCGTGCGCATCGAACACCCGAAGGGTCCGCTCGGACACAGCGACGGCGACGCGCTGACCCACGCGATCAGCGATGCGCTGCTGGGTGCCTGCGCGCTCGGCGATCTTGGGCGCGCATTTTCCGGACACCGATCCGCAGTGGAAGGATGCCGACTCGCTCCGGCTGCTCGCCGCCTGTCACGAGCTCGCGGTGCGCCACGGCTGGACGATCGCCAACATCGACGCGACCGTGATCGTGCAGGAGCCGCGGCTCGCACCGCACGTGACGCTGATGCGCGACGCGATCGCCGACACCTTGGTTCTCGACGTCGCGCGGATCAGCGTGAAGGCGAAGACCAGCGAGGGGATGGGTTACACGGGCGACGGCAGCGGGATCGCAGCCTTCGCGGTGGTGCTCGTCGAGACGATGTCCCGCCCCGCCGCGTCATCGTGAGTCCACGTTCACGCGGAGCGCGAGAGCCCTTCGACAAGCTCAGGATGACAGGGGGCTAGAGCGCCTTGCGCACGGCTTGCTTGCGTGGGGTGGTAGCCGGAACGTCCTCGCGGAGCCGCCGGCGGACGGTCAACTCGTCGGTCCACGCCCCGCTCCGCGCGCACTCGGCGGCGACCGACGAAAGCTCGGCGACGAACCGGAGCGCGCCGGCGAAGCGCTGGGGGTCGGACGATGCGTTCATGGCCCCAGCGTAGGCCGCGTGCCGGGCGCCCGAATATCGGGGATGCTACCGATCTTGGGGCTCGCCGCTACGGAGTTTGCGCCTCAGGAGGCGGCTTCGTCGAGCAGCCGCGCCAACGCGGCGCGGGTCGACACGCCGAGCTTGCGATAGATCGCCGCAATGTGCGTCTCGACGGTCCGTTCCGAGATGACCAGCGCTTCGGCGATCGCCCGGGTGGATTGCCCCGCGGCCAGCAGCCCGGCGATCTCGCGTTCGCGGCCGGTCAAGGTCGACTCGCCGCGGCGGCGAGGCGCCTTTGCGGTCTCGGTCAGGCGGCGCACCTCGCCGATCGCGCCGATCGCCCGGAACAGCGCGACCGCCTCGGCGGTGCGGCCGGCGACGTCGAGGGCGAAGGCCTCTTCGGTTCGCCAGCCGGCGGCCCGGAAGGCCGCGACGGCCTGGTCCGCCAGGGCGATCGCCTCATCGCGGCGGCGCTTGCGCAACGCTTCCCGGGCGTCGGCCAGGGCGAGAAAGCCGCGCGCGGGCAGGGCGCCGGCGCGGCCGGCGGCCGCGGCGAGCATCGCCCTGGCGGCGGCGCGCAGTTCCGGCGTCCCGCAGCGGGCGGCCGCGTCGTGCAGCCAGTACGGCGGGTCGGCCCGCGGCACGAGCGGCAGCGCCTCGGCGACCAGGCTCAAGGCTTCATCGACGCGTCCGGTCCGCAGCAGGTCGTGCGCGACGGCGCCGGACAGGATCGCGGCGGCCGGCGTGTCGCCCTCGGCGATCGCTGCGCGTGTCGTCGTTCGGGCCGCCTCGCGCAGCGGCGCGTCGTCGGTCGCGTTGAGGGTCGAGGAACGCATCGCCGTCGCGAGTGCCCAGCGGGTGACCGTCCCGACGTCGTGGCGGATCGCTTCGGCGCGCGCGAGGTGCTGGGCGGTCGAAGCCGCATCGCCCGCGAGCAGCGCGGCCAATGCAGCATTCTGCGAGAGCCAGGCGACAAAACGCAAATTGTTCGTCGACTGGGCGAGCGCCAGACCTTCGGCGTAGAGTGCGCGCGCGACGGCGATCGGCCCGTACGACAGTTCGATGTGCGCGTGGTTGTTCAACGCGCGCACGAGCACGTCGACGTCCGATCGGGCGCGCGCTTCACGCTGCGCGTCGGCGAAGCGCGCGCGCGCTTCGTCCGCCCGACCCAATTGGCCAAGACAATAGGCGTAGTTGCCCGCGAACCGGGCGGACGAGGCCGTCTCGCCGCGCGCCGAGATGCGGTCGGCCCGCTGCAAGTGGATCAGCGCTTCCTCGGGCCGGCCGCGCGCGGTGAGCAGCCCGGCGGTCATCGTCTCCGCGTCGAACCGCATCGGCGAGTCCTCGTCGCCGAGCCGGGCGACGACCTGGCGCGCTTCACGCAGGCTCTCGTCGTAGCGTCCTTGGTCGAACAGCAAGTAGGCTTTGCGCAGGGCGAGGCGGTTCGCGTCGCGATCGTCGGCCAACGTGTCGATCGCATCCGACAGCCGCCCGACCGCGCCCGCGACGTCGCCGGTCGCGTACAGCGCCTCGGCGGTCTTTTCGGCGAGCTGCGCGCGCTGCAGGCGATCCTTGGCGATCTCCCAAGCGCGCGCGTAATGACGCGCGGCGTCGGCGTGCGCGAACAACGCGAGCGCGTGATCGCCGGCTCGCTCGTTCCAGCCGATGGCGTGCTCGACGTCGCGCGCGCGCCACGCGTGCTCGGCGATCGCAGCGACGTCGAGCGGCTCGTGATGCGCGAGCGCCTCGGCCGCGCGGGCGTGCAATGCGCGAGCCTCGGCACGCAGCAGCTCGTCGTAGACCGCTTCGCGCGTGAGGGCGTGGCGGAACGCGAACGTGTCGCCGGCCTCGTCGGATTCGACCTCGACGACCAGTTGAAGGTCGCGCGCGCGGCGCAGCGCCGCAAACACCGCAACCGGCTCGAGGCCGACCAGCCCGGCAACGAAGTGGGCTGAGAAGCGCCGCCCGGCGACGGCGGCGTGCAGCAAGACGTCGCGATCGCGCTCGGCCAGCGACGCGAACCGCTCGTGCACGGTGACGCGAATGCTGGCCGGAACGCTGACGCCGTCACCGTCGCGGTCGCGCCGCTCCAGCGCGCCGCGCAGCAACTCCTCGGCCAGCAGCGGGCGCCCCTCGGCCAGCTCGCGGATGCGTTCGAGCGCGCGCACCGGCAGCGTCCGGTCGATGTCGCGCAGCGTAGCGCGCAGCAACCGGTCGACCTCGTCGTCGCTCAGCGGTTCGATCGTCATTGTCTCGTCCGCATCGCGTTCGAGGCCGGCCAGGTCGCGAACGCGATCTGATTCGAGCGCCGGCTCTTCGACGCGACGGGTCGCGACGAAGGCGATCGGCTCGGCGGCCAATCCGCGCGCCAAGAAGCGCAGCAGCTCGATCGTGCCGCCGTCCGCCCAATGCAGCGTCTTCGAGGACGACCAGCATCCCGGCCGCATCGGCGCGTGCCAAGCGCGCGAACGTTGCCGCGACGGTCGCGAATCGCCGCCACTTCTCGTCGCGCTCACCGCTGGGGATTTCGCGTTCGAGTCCGGCGTCGGCGCCGAGCGCCTCGAGCGCTTCGATGATCGCGGCGTACGGAGCGTTCGCGTATTCGCGCACGGCCGTGACGACGGTGCGCACGCCGGCTCGGGCCGCGCTCGCGATGAGCTCGGAGATGAGCCGCGTCTTGCCGACCCCGGCTTCGCCGCGCAGCACGATGAGCGCCGAGCGCCGCGGTCCGCCGAGCCGCGTGCACGCGGCGAGGTGATCGAGCTCGCGACGCCGGCCGACGAGCTCGCGGCAGAAAACGCCCGAGGAGATCACGGTGATCCCGCTCGTTCGACAAGCTGCGCGAAGACGCATGGTTCGACCCCGCGCACCACGAACTGCGACGGCATGTTTGCAGATCCGCGCGACTCCTACACCATCCTTGCAAGCGGTATGCCGGGGAAACCCGGCGGCCCCGGTGACCCGGGCGGTCCCGGCGGCGACGTCGAGCCGGAGGAGGGCGACGAAGAAGAAGAAGACGACGAGGCCTAGGCGGCCGCAGGCCGTCGCCGGCCGGATGCGGCGCCGCGGTGCTCGGTGACGAGGCGAATGGGCGCGCTCGGCGTTGAACGCCCGTTGCGCGTTCGCTTCGCACCCGCCCCGGCGGCGACGCTGTCCGTCGGCGCGGCGCGCGCCGCGCTCTTCAACTGGTTGATCGCTCGCCGATCCGGCGGGCGTTTCGTTCTGCGCATCGACGACGTGGCGCCGCGCGACGAGCAGGCGAGCGAGACGGCGGTCGTGCGCGATCTGCGCTGGCTCGGCCTCGGTTGGGACGAGGGGCCCGACATCGGCGGAGCGGCCGGCCCGTACCGGCGATCGGAGCGCGGCGACATGTACCGCCGGCACGTCGACGGGCTCTTGGCGAGCGGCGCCGCGCAGGAGCGGGACGGTGCGATCGTTTTGCGGATCCTGCCGGGGACGACGGTCGTGCACGACCTGCTCCATGGCGACGTGGAGTTCGACCATGCGGCGATCGGCGATGTCGTGTTGCTTGCGCCCGGCGGCTCGGCCACGCACCACCTCGCCACGACGGTCGACGACGCGACGATGCGCATCGACCTCGTATTGCGCGGCGACGAGCACCTCGCCGGCACGCCGCATCAGATCCTGGTGGCGCGCGCGCTCGGCTTCGAACCGCCGCTCTTCGCCCACACCGGATCGATCCTCGACGCGGACGATCGCAAGCCCGTCAAGCCTCGCGCCGGACACGGGATCGACGACTTCCGCCGGGCGGGATTTCTGCCGGCGGCGATGATCGAACACCTCGCGCTGCTCGGATGGTCGCCGCCCGACGGTCGCGAGACCTTCACGCTCGACGAGCTCGCCGCGCTGTTCTCGCTGGATCGCGTCGGCGGTCTCCGCGTCGAACTTCGATATCGCGCGGTTGCGGGCGTTCAATGCGCGCGCGCTGCGCGCGCTGCCGCGCGACGAGCTGCATGCGCTGTTGGCCGAGCGCATGCAGCGCGCGGGGCTGCTCGAAGACCCGGTCCCCGAGCCGGCGCAGCGCTGGATCGAGACGTTTCTCGACGCCTACGGCGGCGAGGTGCACACCCTCGGCGAGGCGCTGGCCGAGGTGGCCGCGCTGCGCGCGGAGTCCACGACGGTCCCCGCGCTCGAGCTCGAGCGCTTGCGCAATCGTCAGGTCCTGTTCTTTTTGGATGCGGTCTCGCAGTACGTCGACGCACCAGCCCGAGCTGCGCGACCTTCCGCTCGCGAACGATCTGCCGGCGATCGCAAGCGAGTTCGGCATCGCGCGCCAGGACGCGTTCGGTGCAGTCCGGATGGCGCTCACCGGGTCGGCCGACGGGCCTCCGCTCGCTTTGCTGTTTCCGCTGCTCGGGCACGACCGCATCATGATGCGCATCGGTGCGGTGAGCTCGCACATCCTCCATGGGCGCGGTCTCGAGCCGATCAAGTACGGACCCGGCGGCGTCCCGTTCGAGACGATACAGCCGCAGCCGCAAGCAACCGGCAACCGCCGCGACGGGTCGTAAGACCGTCGTGGCCGCGAATCCGTATCGAGACGTTTCTGGCCGATCTCCGTGCGCCGGTCGAACGCGATCCGGCTGCGCGCGGGTATCTGGACGTCCTGATCTCGTATCCGGGCTTGCGCGCGATCACGGCCCACCGGTTGATCCACGTGCTCTACGCGCTCAAGGTGCCGCTGCTGCCGCGTTTCCTGGCATCGGTGTCGCGCTTTCTCACCGGCATCGAGATCGACCCCGGTGCGACGATCGGCAAGGGCGTGTTCATCGACCACGGGATGGGCGTGGTGATCGGCGAGACCGCCGAGATCGGCGACGGCTGCACGATCTACCAAGGCGTCACGCTCGGCGGAACGTCGCTTCAGCGCACGAAGCGCCACCCGACGCTGGGCCGCGACGTGACTATCGGCAGCGGCGCCGCCGTCCTCGGTGCGATCTACATCGGCGACGGTGCGCGCATCGGCGCGAACTCGGTCGTCGTCAAGGACGTTCCGCCGAATGCGACCGTGGTCGGGATCCCCGGGCGGGTCGTGCTGGTCGACGGAAAGCCGGTCAGCGGCGACCGCCGCCCGCGTGTCGAGCTGCCCGATCCCAACGCGCCGCTGATCGCCGAGCTTTCCGGCCGCATCGCAGCGTTGGAGGCCCGGCTCGCCGAACTCGAACGGCAGAATGCCTCTTCGCCTCTATAATACGCGGACGCACCGCGTCGAACCGCTGCGCCCGCTCCAGTCCGATCGCGTTCGCATCTATGTCTGCGGGCTGACGCCGTCGGCCGAGGGCCACCTCGGGCACGCGCGCTCGTTTTTGTTCTTCGACGTGCTGCGGCGGTATCTGACCCATCCGCGCAACGGCTACGCGGTGACGTACGTCAAAAACGTCACCGACATCGACGACCGTTCGATCGCGACGGCGCAGGCCGAAGGGACGACGTACGATGCCGTCATCGCGCGGCACTACGATTCGTTTCGCGCCTCGATGCGCGACGCTGGGCGTCCTCGAACCCGACCACGAGCCGTATGCGACGCGGTACATCCCGCAGATCGTCGAGATGATCGGCGAGCTGATGGAGCGGGGCTACGCGTACGCGACCGAGGACGGCGTGTACTACCGGGTCGCCGCGTTCTCGCGCTACGGCGCGCTGAGCGGCAAGAACGTCGACGAGCTGCTGGTCGGCGCGCGCATCGCGGAGAACGAGCACAAGGACGATCCGCTCGACTTCGCGCTGTGGAAGTTCGCCAAGCCCGGTGAACCGCGCTGGGACTCGCCGTGGGGCGCCGGCCGCCCCGGCTGGCACATCGAGTGCAGCGCGATGTCGCGCGCGCTGCTGGGCGTCCCGTTCGACATCCACGGCGGCGGCTACGACTTGATCTTCCCGCACCACGAGAACGAGATCGCGCAGAGCGAGCCGCTGATGGACGCGCCGCCGATGGCCGAGATGTGGGTGCACGGCGGCCTGCTGAACTTCGACGGCCGCAAGATGTCCAAGTCGCTGGGCAACTTCGAGCCGCTCTCGGAGCTGCTCGAACGGCACGATCCGCTCGCGATCCGGCTGCTGTTTTTGCAGACCGGCTATCGCAAGCCGATGAACTTCACCGAGGAGTCGGTGACGGGTGCGACGGCGGCGCTCGAGAAGCTCGTCAACACGCTATCGACGGGCGGAGCGCGGCGAGCTCGAACCGACCCCGCCGGGCCGCACGGTTCGCGAGCCCGCGGCATACCGCGAAGCGATCTTCGAACGGCTCGACGACGACATGAACACGGCGGGCGCGCTGGGCGTGCTGTTCGATCTCGCCGGCGATCTGTTGCGCTACGCCGACCCGAAGCGTGCGCGACGAAGGGCTGGCCCTGCTGCGCGAGATCTTCGGCCTGTTCGGGATCGCGCCGGCGCTCGAACGCGAGCATCAGGTCGCGTTCGACGCAGCGTTCGTCGACCGGCTGCGCGAGCGGCTGGGCGACGTCATGCACCTCAACGGCGCCGGCTCGCCCGAAGCCGCCATCGAACTCGGTGATCGAGGCGCGCAACGCGGCGCGCAAGGGCAAGGAGTTCGCGTTGAGCGACCGCCTGCGTGACGCGCTGGCCGCCGAGGGCATCACGCTGCGCGATTCCAAGGAGGGCACGACGTGGACCCGCGCCGGCGGATAGGCGCGCAGCGTCCGGCGACGGCGCGGCGCGCCCCGCGCATCGAGCTCGACGACGTCGTCTACGGCGTCCACGCGGTCGACGAGATGCTCGTCGCGGGCGAGCCGCTGCGCAAGATCCACGTCGGCGACGACCGCAAGAGCGATCCCGTGCTGCGCAACTTGCTCGAACGCGCGCGCGCGGCGAACGTCCCGGTGCGCTTCGAGAGCCGCGCGTTCTTCGCGTCGTTTCCGTACAAGGCGCACCAAGGCGTGGTCGCTTTCGGCGAGCCGTTCGCCTACACGACGCTCGAAGAGGTCATCGAGCTGGGCAAGCGCGCGCCCCCGGCGCTCTACGTCGTGCTCGATCACGTGACCGATCCGCACAACGTCGGCGCGATCGTGCGCTCGGCGGAAGCCGCCGGCGCGACGGCGGTGATCCTGCCCGAGCGGCGCAGCGCCGGGGTCAACCCGACCGTGCGCAAGTCCTCGGCCGGCGCGACCGCCTTCGTCCCGATCGCGCGCGTCGCGAACGTCGGACAGGCCGTCCGGACCCTCAAGAAAGCCGGGATCTGGGTGTTCGGAGCGACCCGGGGCCCGCGCTCGAAACGCTACACGGCGGCCGACCTGCGGGGCGACGTGGCCCTGGTGATCGGCGCGGAAGGAGAGGGGATCGCTCCCTTGGTTGCGCGCGAGTGTGACGTCTTGGTCGACATCCCGATGCAAGGGCGGATCGCGTCGCTCAACGCCTCGGTCGCGGCGGGAATCCTGCTCTTCGAGACGGTTCGTCAGCGGGGCCAAGCGAGCGATGGCCCGGGTGTTTAGGGCCGAGCGGCCCATAATCTGTCCTTGACCTTGCAGGAGGACCTCCTTATACTTAGACGGTCCTGCACGGCCCTGACGGGCTCCGGCCCGCGTCTTCGTGCTCGACTGTTTCCGGCAAGGTAGGTTTCATGGCGATCGCGCAGCCCGTCGTCGAACAGCTCGACTACCACGAGCGTCCCGACGAAGATCTCGTCTCCGCGGCGAAATCGGGCGACAACCTGGCGATGGAGTTCTTGCTCAACAAGTACAAGAACTTCGTCCGCATCAAGGCCAAGAGCTATTTCCTCATCGGCGCCGACCGTGAGGACATCATTCAGGAGGGGATGATCGGCCTCTACAAGGCCGTCCGCGACTTCAAAGCCGACAAGCTTTCGAGCTTCCGGGCCTTCGCGGAACTCTGCATCACCCGTCAGATCATCACCGCGATCAAGACGGCGACCCGGCAGAAGCACATCCCGCTCAACCAGTACATCTCGCTCAACAAGCCGATCTACGACGAGGACAGCGAGCGGACGCTGCTCGACGTGATGCCGTCTCAGAAGACCTCGGATCCCGAAGAGCTCGTGATCAACCAGGAGGTCTCCGAAGACATCAAGGCGCGCATCCAGGAGAACCTCTCGGACCTCGAGTCCCAGGTGCTGCTGTCGTACCTCGAGGGCAAATCGTATCAGGAGATGGCCCGCGATCTGAACCGGCACGTGAAGTCGATCGACAACGCGCTCCAGCGCGTCAAGCGGAAGATCGAGAAGAATCTGGCCGAGATCGAGCTTCCTTGAAAGGACGTAGTGACGCGTAGCTGATCCGTCAGCCGACGTCTACGAGGAGTCCGACGGAAACGAACGAGGCCCCGCACCGCGCGGGGCTTTTTCGTCAGGCCGGCTGTTCGGTTTTCAGGGACGGTGCGAGCGCTCGCACGATCGTTTGGTAGATCAGCTCGCGGTCCTCGAGCGGATCGAAGACCAGGCACTGCTGGTCCCCGCCTTTTCCGATCGGGTCGATCAAAATGGTAACGCGACCGACCGCGCACACGTCGAGGCAGGTCGTGCCGGTCGCGCGGACCGCGCCCCAATGACCTTCGGCCTTGAGCCGGTCCTTGAGCCACTCGCGCAGCTTGAGCCGCTCGTCGCCGGCGTGCTCCGGAAAATCTTCGGGGAACCGCACGTTGAGGCACTTCTCGCAGACCAGCGCCAGCCCGCCGGACCGCCACCACATCGGCTTGACTTCGATCGGTTCGCTCATTCTCGGCCACTAATCGCGATGCGTCTCGGGCGGGTTTCACACCCCACGAGATGCTATGGGGATTGGCGAGAATAGCGGAAGCTCGACACTTCGTCAGAGCGAGGCCCGTCGATCCGGTTTGATTCTTTGGCCACTACCCGCGTGCGCAAGCGTGACGCAGCTTTAGGAAGAGCTTCCGCATCCTGAGCGCAGCGCATCGACGGGGGCTGCGACCTACATTCAGTACGGAAATATTAGCCGACGCTCGGGATCGAACCGAGGACCCTCCCCTTACAAAGGGGACGCTCTACCGCTGAGCTACGTCGGCGCGCGCGTGTGGGTTCGGCGCGCGATTCGCGGGCGCCTCGGTCGCAGGGTAGGAAGCCGACCTGGTGGGCGCGTACTTAAGCGGGTCCCTACCGTGGGTCGGTGGTCGAGTGGTTAATGGCACCGGACTGTAAATTCGGCTCGCGAAAGCGATACGCAGGTTCAAATCCTGCCCGGCCCACATTCCCTTCTTCCGAGCGCGGGCGTTGCATAATGGTAATGCCCTTGCCTTCCAAGCAAGAGTCGCGGGTTCGATTCCCGCCGCCCGCTCCAAGTTTGATAGCCCAGCTGCAAGTTCGCGGCTCAGTACAGCTTCCGCGCGTGTTGCGTCCGGACGATCCGCTCTCAAGTATCGACGTTGCTATTGGGCTCAGCGTCGACATCCCAGTGTGCGCGAAGCCTGCGCTCAGTGCAATTTAGATAGCGGTTCGCCTGTTGCTCGTCCCTCGTCCCGATGGCCGCAGTCGCCGCTGCATATGGGGCCACTGCGAGAGCTCCGTCCAAGCTCGCCCGGTCGGGATCACTCATCGGCTCGGCTTGACAACGAACGATCGCCGATACCGCCGCCCTACACGTCCGATAAGCCGTTTGCGGCCGTAACATTCCCGCTTCGCGCGCGAGCGAGGCGCGCAGCGTATTCTTGCCTAGACCGGCTCGTTCGCATGCGTGTGCCAAAGAGATATTGATCGCGCCAATTGCGAGAACAAATCCGATAACTGTCCCGATGCGCATCGCAATCGCCTAACCTCCCGGTCCGCGACTGACGACGAGCTGACTTCGCATGCGAGTTCTATCCGCCTACGACGCGGCCGCTCTGACCGATATCGGTTCGAACATGTAGCCGGCTGTCCGAGCCTCTTGTCGCCACCGTCTCGTGAGCCCAGGCGGGCGGACCAGCCGCGACGAGGCGTCGGCAAGTCGAGCACCGATCGAACGCGGCCACCAACTATACACCGAACGGTGAGCGCCTTTCACCCGCAGTCTTGGTGGGCGGCCGGACGCAGGGTGCTTTCGAAGCGTATCGAGCGCCTTCACCATCGTGTCACATCCCCGGCCTTCTGTGAACAACGCCGACCCACGAAAGAACCTCTAAGGTAATCAGCAATGCCCCGACCACGAGACAACCCAGCGCATTGATGCATTTCGTCACGACCAGCCCCATCGATTTTCCTTCCACGACGGCTCTGTGCGCGTCCCTAAAGCCGTACCACGTCAGGATGAATGCGAATGCCGCACCTCCGACGGCGACCAAGTCCTCGATGACGAAGCGTGGCGACGCCACTGGTTAGCCTCCGCCTCCGCTCGTGCAGAAGAGCGCATCGGCGTCGGCCGAGTCGCTAAACTGCATCAGAAGCGACGCCTGGACCGTTTCCGTTGGTCCGACCGCTGGGCCGAATCCCACGTCCCCGCTCCCGTCTTCGCCGAAAACGCCGGCGCTAACATCTGCGTCGATCCCCATTGAGGTAACAGACGATGGCGCCGTCGAACCAACTCGTCAACCGTGCTGCGACGTTACCGTCGTGCGATGTCGTGTCGCTTCCTGCGCTATCGCGGAACGGTCTGGTTCCGGAGGCGTGTGCGCGTCCGTCATTACCTGCAGTATCTCTTCGCGCGGCGGAACGTAGCTGTGCTTTTCCTTGGCGTGCGATTGCGTGGCACGGATCACGTCTTTCCTCAGTCTTTCCTTCGAACACGGTTCCGCACGGCGGGCACAGCACGTACTTCATCGATGCCTGTTCGCAAATCGGATGTGAACCCTTCAACCAGGGCTCGCGCCGCAAATCGAATGGCCATTGTTGCAGCTTGTTCGTCCAGGGCAAGCGTCTCGCAACGTCGATGCTTTCGACGCTCAAAAGCGCGCCGAGCGCACGTACCATGATCGCGTACGTTTTCGGCGTTACCTTGCGCCGCAGTGGCTCCAAGACTCCATCCCACGCAACGATCCATCGGGCACTCAGAAGTGGGATGTGCCGTTCGTGAATCTCTTCAAGGGAACGTTCGAGGGCGATGTTCAGAAGCGCGCGGAGTTCGGGCTCGTGACGAATCATCATCGGAGCAAGCTTGGCAAAAATGGCGTCGACGCGCTTGACGACGTCGCTCTCCTCCGTGACCGCCGCGAGGGTTTCCGCGACGGAGTCGATCAGCGGCTCGGCTAACGCTTCAGCGAGCAGCATTTCTTGCGTGGGAAAGTAGCGATAGGCGGTAGTTCGTGAAATGCCCGCGGCGTCTGCCACATCACTGACGCTCGGGACGCGGCCATGGGCGCGTAAGGCGCGAGCGGCCCGCAGCGAGTTCCGAGCGCGTTCGCTGTTTCTGCGCCACCCGGCCTTTTACTCGAGGCTGGCCAACTGCTTGGCGGAAGATCATCAGCCACACTAAGGTACCACAGTACACTTAATGGTATTCAAGTACCACGAAAGCGGGATCTTATGATAGACCAAACAAGCGACCGGATGCATCATGTTGCCCCGGGAGAAGGCCCGTGCATCCGCTACGGCGGGCAAGAGATCAACGTCAAGCTCGGCGCCGCGGAGTCGCGCGGAGAGAGCACGGTTATCGAAAGCGTCATACCTCCCAACTCGGGTCCGCCGCTGCATGTGCATCAAAAGGAGAGCGAAACCTACTACGTCCTTGCGGGGGAATTCGAGTTCGTCTGCGGCGACGAGCACGTTACCGGCGGACCCGGCACATTTGTTTTCGCGCCGCGCGGAGTTCCACATCGATACAAGAACGTGGGCGAGGAATCAGGACGCGTGTTGTTCGGCTTCACTCCTGGCGGTATCGAGGCGTTCTTCGCTGAACTCGGCAATCAAACCGAGTTGAATCCACATATCATGTCTGATATTGCGAAACGGCACGGAATCACGATTCTGTAGGATGCGACGGGCTGTATCCTCACTCCACGCTCGAAAGGCTGGACGCCGCGCCCGCGCGGCGCCGCGATTCCGGACCCGATCGCCCGATGATCGTGCCCTATGCGTTACTCGGCAACGGATGCAAATGCGGTGGTACCCCAAGACCGGAGGGCTTTCACACGCGGCCGAGCGCGCGATGCTCGGTCGCGCTCTTTGGCCCGGCCCAGGCGGCCGTGCGACGATCGGGCGGATATGACGTATCGAACGCTCCGCTTGCCGCCGCGGTTGTCGCGGCGTGCATGACCGCGGCCGCCGCTGCGGCTCCGGTGCCGCCCCCCGCCGCACCGCCGCTCGTACTCGTCCCGGCGCGCCAGGGGACGAGCGCGGTCTTCGGCTACCAAGTCGATGCCAATGGGCCGCGCGGTTCGCAGTATCTGCACGGCGTCGTCGTGTTCACGCGCTTGGCGAACGGCCGCGCGGTCGTGACGGTGGCACCGGAAACCGGAGCCGCGACCGCGGTCGTCCTCGCGGTCGCGGCCGACGGGACGTTGCAGGCGGCGTCGCCGGCGCCGGGTGACTCGCTCGCCGGGCGTTGCCACAGTCGATTCCACCGGGGCTCCGCGCGCTGTCGGCGCTACTCGCGACACCGCCGGCCGGAGCGTCGTGGCCGGTCGCGGTCGAAGCCGGCGACGCCGTCGTCCCGGCGACGCTCAGCCTGACCGCGCGAGCCGCGCAGCACGACGGCGAGCGGACCGTCTCCGCCGACGGCACCGGCGCGATCACGATCGCGCAGGTGCAGCAGCAGGCGGGTGGACAGCGCGGCGGATACTCGCGCGGCGGTGGCGGCCGCGGCGGCGGATTTCCGGGCGGGGGCGGGATGGGCGGCCGGCGCGGCGGCGGCAGCGGCGAAGAAACGACGCAGCGCGTCCCGGCGACGGTGGTCCTGCACGTCGAGGCGTCGTTTCGCGGCTCGACCTTCCTCGGCGCGCGCGGCACCGAGCAAATGACCCCGGCGCAGGGCGACAAGACGCCGAGCTCGGCAAGCTGGTCCTTGTTCCCCACCTGAGCTGCGTCCGGCCGGAAGATCCCCGCGCCGAGGGCCGTGACTGCGAGCGCGCGAACCGCCCGGATAAGCCGAGATGGTTTCGGAACGCGTCGTTTGTCGTGAGTTCGTAGGCCGCCTCGTCGAGCTGGAGCATCTGCGCGCCCGGCGCCGGGCCGCCGCCGAGGGCCGGGGCGGGCTCGTCCTGGTCGCCGGCGAGGCGGGGATCGGCAAATCGCGGCTGGTCCGTGAGTTCTGCGCTCATCTCGCGCCCGGGCGTCATCACATCGCCGCCGCGGCTTGCCGCCAATTCGGGCAACGGCCGCTGCGGGCGCTCGCGCAACTGCTGCGCGCGCCGGACGGCACCAGCCCGTTCGAGGAGCGCACGGCATCGCGCGACGAGCAGCTCGCCGCGATCGTCGCCGCCTTCGACGGCGTCGCGGAGCGCGGCACGACGGTGCTGACGATCGACGATCTTCACTGGGCCGACGGCGAGCTGCTCGGGATCCTCGAGGTGCTGTCCGAACGAGCCGCGGCGCGCCGCGTGCTGCTGGTCGGCACCTACCGCGACGACGAGATCGTCGCGACCCATCCGCTCTTCGTTTCGTTCGGCCGCCTGCTGCGCCGCGACGGCGTCTCGCTGTTGCACCTCGGAGCGCTCGACGAGGGCGACGGTGAACGTTTGCTGCGCGGCGCGTTGGGCGCGGACAGCGAGATTGCGCCGGAGATGCTCCACGACGTCCTGCGCCGTTCCGGCGGCAATCCGCTGTTCACCGAGGAGTTGCTGCGACACGTCGTCGATCGGAAGCGGTCCGGCCGAACGCAGCCGGCGCACTCGCTGCCGCTCACCCTGCAGGCCGTCGTGCGCGAGCGCCTCGACCGCTGCTCGGCGCGCGAGCGCAGCCTGCTGGCGCAGGCGTCGCTGTTCGGGCGCCGGTTCCGAGCCGACCTCGTCGCGGACATCTCCGGCGAGTCGCTCGAAACGCTCATCGCGCCGTTGCAGCGGTTGTGCGATCTGCAACTGCTCGACGTCCGCGAAGACGTGCATCACGGATTTCAGTTCCGTCATGCGCTTACGCGCGACGCGGTGTACGGCGAGCTGCTGCCGGCGCAGACGCGGCCGCTTCACCTGCGGATCGCCCAGGCTCTCGCCGCGCGGGCGGACGCCGCGGCGGCGGCCGAGATCATCGCCCACAATTTCTGGGCGGCCGGAGAGTTTGCGTCCGCGGCGCCGCACTGCGAGCTCGCCGGCGACGAAGCACAAGCCGTTCACGCCTACGAGGAGGCGGCGAACTGGTACGAGCGCGCCGCGCACGGTCGCGCGGGCGACGACGCGGCGGTCGGATGCGCGCTGGCCAAGTCCGCCAACGCGCTGCTGCGCGCGGATTCGACCGATCGCGTCGTTTCGCTGCGGGAAGCGGCGGCAGCCGCTTTTCTTCGGGCCGGCGACGTCGAACGCGCGGTCGAACAGAGAAATTACGTGACCGGCTCGCTCGGCAACGACGGGCGCACCGACGCCGCGCGCGCCTACGGCGAGGCGACGCTCGCGCTGGTGCCACCGACCGACCAGCGCGTGCGCGCGCGCGTCTCGATCCGGCTGGCCGCGATGGAAGCGGCGGTCCGGGAGCCCGACTCCGCGTGGCGCTACCTCGAAGACGTCGACGAGCACGCCCTCGACCGCGGCACCGACGTCGCGCTCGAGTACTATGCGGTGCGCAGCTCGATCCACGCGCAGCGCGCCGAGGTGTCGGCCTGGCGCGCCTGTTTCGCCGAGTCGCTGGCGATCGGTGACGCGATCGGCGCGAACGCGTACATGCGGCGCTGGTTACCCGGCAGCATCGCGGTGCAGGCGCTCAACCTGGGCGAAATCGAGACGGCGCGCGTTCATCAGACGCGCAGCGTGGAGCACGCGCGCGCGGACCGGCTCGACCTCAGCTATGCGCTCGCCGTCATGGCGCTCATCGAGCTGCGGGCCGGCAACGTCGCGCTCGCGCGCACGCTCGTCGAGCAGACGCGGCCGGCGCGCGAGCGCCTTCCGCGGCTCGAGCGCGCGCTGGCCGGACTGGGTGTCGCGGCGGCGCTCGGGGATCGAGATACGCTGGAGGTGATGCTCGATCTCGAGTTGGTGGACACCGAGACGACGGGCGGGAGTTCGTTCACGATGATCGAGGCGGCCTGCGCAAACGCGCGCGCGCTGGCGCTGCTCGGACGGTCGCGCGAAGCGCTGGCGCTGCTCGAGCGCGCGGTGGCCGCCATGCGGCACCCGTTCGGTTTGAGCGAAGCGATCGCGATCGTCGCGCAGTACGCACCGCAACTGGCCGGAGCGCTGCGGCCGATGGTCGCCGCGCAGGCCGATGCCCCCGAGGACCGGGTGAACCGCGCGCTCCTCGCGCTGCTCGACGCGTCGGTTGCGAGCGGCGACGTCGCCGCGCGGCGCGCGCACGCCGAGCGCGCAGCGGCCGGGTTCGGTGCGCTGGGCTGGCCGCTGTTCGAGGCGCGCGCGCTCGAGCTCGCCGACCGGCTCGACGACGCGCTCGCATCGTATCGCCGCTGCGGCGCCGCCGGCGAAGTACGGCGACTCGCTCGCGCCGCGTATGCGAGCGCCCCGGCTGCGAACGCCGTGCTCACCGCGCGCGAGCACGCGATCGCGGAGCTCGTCGCCACCGGGATGGGCAACCGCGCGGCCGCGTCAACGCTCACGCTGAGCGAGAAGAGCGTCGAGAAGAGCCTGACCTCGATCTACGCGAAGCTCGGCTTGACCTCGCGCACCCAGCTCGCCGCATACATTGCAACGGAGCGCAGCGCGCGGTCCGATACGACGACCCTCTGAGTGCCGCACTGGTGGCACACGTATGCGCGATAGTTCGTGACATGAAGCTTCGTCAAATTCCGAAGGCATTTTGCGGTGTGTCGTTTCTGTTTCCGGATTGTCCGGTCGTTGTCACCCACGCGGCGGAACAACCGGCCATTGAAGCTCCGAAACGGAACACGAAGCTGAAGGGCGATATTTCGGAACTGCGTGTGGCCATCGCCCTGACCGAGGCCGGATACGCCGTGTCGAAGCCGCTCGGCGAGAACCAACGCTACGACCTGGTCGCCGACGACGGCACGCGTTTACTGCGGGTACAGGTCAAGAGCGGCCTGGTCCGCGGTGGGGTCGTGGTGTTCAACTGCTGCAGTACGCACGGACACCGCCGGACCGGACTGACGACGCGGCCGTATACCGGACAGATCGACCTGCTTGCCGTGTATTGTGCCGATAACGGGAAGGTCTACCTCCTGCCGGAGGCCGAACTCACGCGGTCGAAATCCCACCTTCGTCTTAGCCCGCCGCGGAACAACATGGTTAAGACCATTCGGTGGGCGTCGAAATACGAGCTGGCGTAGCTTAGTGGTAAAGCACGTGCATGGTAAGTACGAGACCGTGAGTTCAATCCTCACCGCCAGCTCCAGACAACAGCGCGAGGCCCCCGGTCCCCGGAGGGTCTCGTTGCTTTCCTGAGTAGTCGGTTGCGATGCCCATCGCCGTCTCGACCGACAGCGCCAAGCGCGCGCTCCTCGACCGTCTCATCGACGACGCCTCGCTCTTCCCGCCGGCGTCGCTGCCGATGCTGCCCGCGCTGCGGGCCCACTCCCGGCACAAGGAGAGCGCCTACTGGTGGATCGGCGGCCGGTTCGTCGCCCCCGCATCGCGCCTCGACGCGCTGGCCGCGTCCCGGAAGGGCCGCGATCCGCTCGACCTCAGCGTCGTCCTCGACGCCGGCGCGCTGGGCGCCCTCGGCGATACGGTGCGCGCCGACCTCGAGCGGGTCGAGCGCATCCGTCACCTCGATGGCGTCACCGTATCGTCGTTCGAGGCGCGGTTGCCGCGGCTTACCCTCGACGATGCCGCCCTGCAACGCATCGCCGGCGACATCGTCGAGCGCTATCCGGCCGGCGACGTCGCGTTTTGGTACGAGTCGACCTACGATGCCGGCTGGGCGACGCCGCCGGACCGTTGGCTGGCGACGCTCGCCGTCGCACGCACGACGGCGCCCGCCAACCTCACCATCGGGGCGAAAGTTCGCTGCGGCGGGGCGGCGCCAGGCGCCACGCCGTCGATCGGCGATCTGGCCGCCTTCATCGTCGCCGCGCACGCGCACGACGTCCCGTGGAAGGCGACCGCGGGCCTGCACCATCCGGTTCGCGGCCCGCAGGGCCACGGGTTCCTGAACGTCTTCGTGGCGGGCGTCGCCCTGCACGCCGGTGCGATCGCGGGCGAACGCGTCGCCGACGTCCTCGCGGAGACGGACGCGCGCGCGTTCGTCGTCGATCCGGCGCACGTCGGCTGGCGCGGCGTACGGCTCGAGGCCGAGCAGGTCGCCGCGGCGCGCGAGCGGTGCGTCGCACTGGGCAGCTGCAGTTTCGACGAGCCGGTCAACGATCTGCGCGAACTCGGCATGTTGTCGTGATCGATCCGCGCGACTACGGCCCGGACAACCTCCCGTTCGGCATCGTGTCGGACGCGGGCGACGGGCGCCGGCGGCCGGCGGTCGCCTACGGCGATCAGGTGGTCGACCTCGACGCGCTGGTCGGACGCAAGCTGCTCGACGCCGAGTCACTGCGCGCTACGACGACGCTCAACGATTTTCTCGCCGCCGGACTCGCAACGTGGCGAACGGTCCGCGCGCGCCTGCAGTACCTGCTCGGTCCGGCGGCGAGCGCCGACGAACGTGGCGGGGTCGCGGCGTGCATGCTCGCGCGCGACGCAGTCACGCCGCACCTGCCGGTCGCCGTCGGCGACTACGTCGACTTCTATTCGTCGATCGAGCACGCGACCAACCTGGGTCGCATCCTGCGGCCCAACGCCGAACCGCTGCTGCCGAACTACCGGCACCTTCCGATCGGCTATCATGGGCGCTCGGGGACCGTCGTGCCAAGCGGGACGCCGATTCGGCGGCCGCACGGACAGCGGCTGCCGCCCGGTGCGAGCGCGCCGGAGTTCGCCCCGTCGGCGATGCTCGACGTCGAGCTCGAGCTGGGCTGGTTCGCCGGACCAGGCAACGCGCTCGGCGAACCGATCCCGGCCGACGCGGTGCGCGAGCACGTGTTCGGCTATGTGCTCCTCAACGACTGGAGCGCGCGCGACATCCAGGCCTGGGAGTATCAGCCGCTGGGGCCGTTCCTGGGCAAATCGTTCGCCACCTCGATCTCGCCCTGGATCGTCACGCTCGACGCGCTCGAGCCGTTCCGCGTCGCCGAACCGGTGCGCGATCCCGAACCGCTTCCGTATCTGCGCGCCGCCGAGCCGTGGGCATACGACATCGAGCTCGAGATGCTGCTCCAGACCCGGAACATGCGCGAGCGCCGGGATCCGCCGCTGACCGTCTCGCGAACGAACTTTCGCGCCATGTACTGGACCGTTGCGCAGCAGCTCGCCCACGTGACCTCGAACGGCGCGCGCATTCGCCCCGGAGACTTGTTCGGGACAGGTACCATCTCGGGTACGCGCCAAGGGACGCAGGGCTCGTTCATCGAGCTCACCTCGCGCGGGGCGAGCCCGCTGTCATTGCCGGACGGCGAAACCCGCAGTTTCCTCGAGGACGGGGATATGGTGATCTTGCGCGGTCGCGCCGTTCGTGGTGCCAGCCGGATCGGCTTGGGGCACGTCTGCGGGACCATTGTTGCGTAGCGGCGGCGGTGAACGCTGCCAGTTCGAGAACACGGTGTACCGCCACGCCTGGCCGCTCGGGATGGTGCGCGCCCTGCGGGACACGTTGCGCCGGGCGCGCGCGCGCGCAGCGCCGGCCGGCTGCGGCGCTCCGTCCCGCTTCGCTCCGGGAGACATCGTTCGCGTGCGGGACCGGGACGCGGTGGCCGCGACGCTCGACGCGCACGGGACGCTGCGCGGACTGCGCTTCACCGACGAGCAATGGGCAGCATGCGTTGGAACGTACCGCGTCGCGACGATCGTCCGCCGCATGATGGACGACAAGCGCCGGATGCGGCCGATCTCACGGACGGTGACGCTCGGCGGCGTCGACTGCGGCGGATCCGACGGCCGCGGCGGTTGCGGGCGCGCGTGTCCGCTCCTGTTTCGCGACGACTGGCTCGAACGCGTTGCCGCGCCGTCGCCGCCGCTGACGCACGCCACCACGTTCGTCACCGTCAAACCGCTGGACGAGATCCAACGGACATTGGACGCCGGCGGTCGCCGCGACGGCGTGCTGTTCGATCCGGCGATGGCGCAATATGCCGGGCGACGCCTCCCGCTCTACGGCCCGGTCGGCCACCGCGTGACGGCGTGGTGGCGGCGGCCGCTGAAGCGGTGGTTCATCCTCGCCGGGGTCCGGTGCGACGGCAGCATCATGGGCGCGAGCGGTCCGTGCGATCGCGGGTGCTCGTTTCTGTGGCATCGCGATTGGCTGGACTTCTCGCGGCAATCGGGCAGCGCTCGCCTCAGCGAAGGGTGAGCAGCACGGCGCGCGCGTGCGCGCCGCGATGCGGAAGCTTGGCGACGGTGAACGAGCGCGTCAGCTGGGCGACCAAGTAGAGACCGCGGCCGGATTCCGAGTCGTCGGGCGGCAGGCGCGTTTCCGACGCGTATCCCGGACCGTCGTCGATGACGTGCAAGACCGGTTGCGCCGGGTCGTCGATGGTGAGCTCGACGTCGATCTTACCGGGCGCATGCCGAACCGCGTTCCCGACCAGCTCGCTGAAGACGAGCTCGGCGGATGAGAGGTCGACGTCGCAACCGTGCAGGGCGAGCGCCTCGACGATCGTCTCGCGCACGTCGTAGGCGCGCCGCCAGTCGCGCGGATCGAACCGCCAGCGCATCGTCCAGGCCCGCGCGGCCGCCGGATCATCGCTGACGCGCATGGTCAGGACCGCGACGTCGTCGCGGACGCCGTCGCTGCCCAACACGTGCGAGACGAGCGCCGCGGCCGGCGAGCCGTCGTCCACGACGGGATCGCGCAGCGCCGCGAACACGCGCCGCTCGCCTTCGTCGATGTCGCGCGTCGCCTCGACGAGCCCGTCGGTGAAGAAGACGGTCAGCGATCCGGCGGGGAGCTCGACGCTGACCGTCGGCGGCTCGCTCCCGTCGCGCAATCCGAGCGGCAAGCCGCGGCCGGGAAGTTGGCGCACCGTGCCGTCGGGCGCGCGCACGATCGGCGTCGGATGCCCGGCGGTCGCGTATGCGAGCGTGCGCGTCGCGGGCTCGACGACACCGACCAGCGCGGTGACGATCGCATCCGGATGCGCTCGGCGCAGCACCTTGTCGGCCGCGTCGAGCAGTCGCCCGGGATCGGACTCGTAGGTCGCCAGCGTTTCTATGGCCTGCCGCATCCGCCCCATGATGACCGCTGCGGTCAAGCCGCGGCCGGTCACGTCGCCGATCGAGATCACGACGCGCCCGTCGGCGAGCGCGATCGCGTCGTACCAGTCGCCGCCGATCTCGGCCTCGGTCAGCCCCGGGTAGTAGACGGCGTCGAATTCGAGCCCCGGTACGTGCGGCAGGACGGCCGGCAGCATCGCACGCTGCAGCGTCATCGCGACGCGATGCTCGCGTTCGTAGAGCTGCGCGTTCTCGATCGCGACCGCGGCGCGGGCCGCGAGGTCGACCAGCAGCGCTTCATCGTTCGGACCGAACGGCGTCGATGCGCGCAGGGTCACGCTGCCGATCTCGACGTCGCGATGGCGCAGCGGCGCGAGCAGCGAGGGCGCCCCGTCGATCGGCGTCGCTCGCCGCCGCACGACGGCGCGGTCGGGCCGCAGCGTGATCGTTGCTTCCTCGGCGAACTCGGCGACGAGCAGGTCGGCGAAGCGCCCCAGCAGCGTGTCGAGGTTGAGCGAGCCGCTGAGGACCTCGCTGGCCCGCGCGACGACGTCGCGCATGCGGGCCAGTTGCCGCTCTTCGCCGTACAGCCGCGCATTGGTTTCGGCGAGCAGGCGGTGCTGCGTTTCGATCGCGTTGCGTTCCGTGATGTCGGTGAACATCCCGAGCGATCCCGTGTAGCTTCCGGCGGCGTCGGCGATCGGGCTCGACGCGACCATCGCGTACACGATGTGCCCGTCGCGGTGCATCAGCCGCGTGTCACGGCGGTGGCCGCTGCCGGCGCGATGGCGAGCCAGCGCGTCGCGCACTTCATCCTGCTGGCCAGGTGCAAGAAACTCGAACATCGGGCGCCCGTACATCTCGTCGGGCGTATATCCCAGGATCCCGCTCATGCGCGCGTTGACGTAGCGCGTGCGCGCCTCGTCGTCGATGATCCAGACGCCCTCTTGGGCCGTGTCGATGATGTTGCGATAGCGTCCTTCGCTCTCGGCAAGGTCGCGATAGAGCCGCGCGTTCGCGAGCGCGACCGCCGCCCGGCTCGCGACCTCCTCGGCGTCGGCGAGATCGGCCTGCGAGAAGCTGCGACCGGTGCCCAGCACCGCGCCGAACGTCAGGACGCCGATCCGCTCGCCGGCCGCGATCATCGGCACGTACGCGATCGATGCGAGCGGCAGCGTGCGCACGTAGGCGAGGTGCTCGGGACTCCAGGTCGTCGCGGCCATCCAGGCATCGTCGCAGACGGGGACGATCGCCGGTTCGCCGCTCTCGAGCACCAGGTTGATCGGATGGCGCGCTTCCGGCGGCGGCGCGAAGGAACGCAGCGCGCGCGGCTCGGCCGGCAAACGGCCGGTTTCGATCGCCGCACGTTCGAGCCGCCCTTCGGCACCGAGCACGTCGACGAACGCGAAGTCGGCGAAGTCGTCGCACATCGCCGAGACGACCGCCTGGGCGGTGCGGTCGAAGTCGAGCGACTCGGCGAACGCGGTTCCCAACCGGTCGAGCATCGTGCGGCGCTGCATCGCGCGGTGACGGTCGCTCACCTCGAGGACGGTGCCGTACCACGCGGTCACCACGCCGTGCGCGTCGACCGCCGGCGCCGCGTGCGAGATGACCCAGCGCGCGGCGCCGCCGGCGTCGCGGATGCGGAACTCTTCGCGAAACGGGGTCGCCGAGGCGATCGCCGCCGTCCATTTCGCCGCTGCCCACGCCGCGTCGGCCGGATGCAGGACGTCGGTCCAACCGTGGTCGAGCACGGTCTCGACGGCCAATCCCGTCAGCTTCGTCAAAGCAGGGTTGACGTACGAGATCGACCCGTCCGGCCGAGCGACGAATACGATCGCCGGCGCCTTGTGGACGACGTCGCGAAAGTCGAGATCGTTCGCGCCCGGCAGATCGGAAATGGTGCCGGGCCCCGCCTCAGATGGGATCGTTGTAGCCGTGAACGATCATCGCCTCGCTCTGGCGCCGCGCCGCGCGGAACCGCTCCGCTTCGCCGGGCGCCTGCGCTGCCGGTTCGTCGAGCAGCTTCGCGAGCTCTTCGTCGAAGAAGCGCGAGACGTCGGACGCGCCGTGCATCCCGTGACGAATGCGCTGTGCGATCATGAGCCGGTAGATTCGATCGGTCGCCAGGTCTTCCATGTAGCCGTCGAGCAGCGAGGCGCCCAGACCGCTCAGGTAGCCGTGGCGGTAGCGGATCACCGTGCGGACCGCGGCGCGCGTGCCTGCCTCGGTCGTCTGCGCCGACGCCGGCGATCGACGGCAGCAGATCCGGGCGTCGCGTTCGCGCCCGGCTTGCGCGCGAAGCCCTGGTTGGGTTCGGGGAACTGCGCCACCGCGATCGCGTTCTGGTCCGGGTGCCCGGTCCACGCGCCGTCGAACAGCGAGCGCGACTCGTTGCGCTTGTCCGCCTCGAGCACCGCGAGCGCGCGGGCGTTGAGCTCGGGGTCGCTGCGATCGGGGAACAGCGCCGTCATTCCACCGATCGCGAGCAGTCCGTGCCGGTGGCTCACCTCGGGGATGCGCTCGCGCAGGTTCTGGAAGAACCCGACATCGTGCGGGATCGTGTTCCGATCCGGCAGCACCCAGTTCGGATCTTCGAGGTTGAAGTCGATCAGCGAGGCCATGTAGTCCCAGCGTCCCAAATTCAAACCCAGCAGATGATCGCGCAGGTTGTAGGCGAACTCTTCGATCTCGTACGCGAACGGGAACGCTTCGACCAGCGCCATCGCCTTGATCGCGTGGCGATCGAGGCCTTTGGCGGCGGCGACCGCCTGGAAGACGTCGCGCCACCATAGCGCTTCGGCCGCCGACTCCGACTTCGGAATGTAGATCGCGAGCGGATGTGCGAGCCGGGAGAAATCGAGCTTGTAGGCGAGCAGCGCCAAGTCGAACAGCGCCGCCGACGTCGGCTGCGGGTAGATCCCGGCCTGCGAGAGGTGCAGACCGCGGACGCGCGTCCAGAGCACCGTCGAGGACGGCTGGATTCCGGACGACCTTCCCGCCGCGCTTCTGGTCGACGTAGGTGAGCTCGCCGTAGTACATCGCGATCGTGTTGTCGATGCCTTGGAGCGTCCGTCGCGAACTCGTTGGCCATCGAGTCCTCGAGATCGATCATGACGCCCGGCGCACCGGAGTTGAGCAGCTTGACGCCGAGCTCGTGGTCGTCGGCCGGCCCGGTCATCTGATTGCGCTGGTCGCGCACCCACGCGGGGATCTCGATCCGCCAGTCGCCCTGCGCCTCGGACCGGCGCGAGATAGTGCGGCTTCTGCCTTTTCTCGAGGCGGCGAGCACGCGGTGCCGCGCCGCAACGGCAGCCTGCTGGCGCGGGGTGAACGCGTCGTGCAGCGGACGGTAGAACGCGGCGAAACCGGGCGGGAGATCGGTCTCGATCGAAAATCCGTCGGGAGCGGTGCTCATCGGCGGGATGTGCTCGGCTGCGGCGACGTCCGGTCCCACCTTCGTCTGCATGAGCCGTCCCTTCGCTGCGGGAACGTTCCGACCCGTGCGCCCGTAGCTCAACTGGATAGAGCGAGGCACTCCTAAGGCCGAGGTTGGCGGTTCAAGTCCGCCCGGGCGCGCATCCTTTTCACGCGGTGAGAACAACGTGATCGCACGACGCGTGTACGGTATCGTCCGCGCGGTCTCGCTTCTTGGAGCGACGGCCTTGGCCGTCGCTATGGGCGGTCCCGGCGCTGGAAGGCGCTGCTCCACGACACGCTGTTCTTGGCGGCGCGATCGGCATCGCCGTCGTGCTCGGCATCCTGCGCGCCCCCGCGGCGCACTTCGAGCGCAGCGAGCGCCCGACGCCCGAGAGCTACCGCGTCGGGCTGCTCGCGCCGCTGCTGATCGCCGTTCTGGTGCAGCGACGGCTGGATCTGGGCCGCCGCCTGCAACGTCATCGCGCACGTCGTGCGACCGGCCGGGACCGCGACGGCGCGCGCTGATCGAGCGCCTCCTCACCGCCTCGCTGCGCGTTCCCGGCCTGGTGGGCGGCGGCTTGCTGCTCCCGTCGCTGCGCGCGGCCGTCGCCGGGCCGGCCTCGCTCGCGTCGGCCGCGGCCTTCGTCGGGATCGCGGCCGGCTTCGTGCTGGTCGCCGACCTGCTGTGGGTCGACCCGCTGCATGGCGCTGCGGCAAGGCCGCTCGCTGTTGCGCATTTGGCGGCGCCATCTCGCCGACGCGGGCTCGGTGGCCGTCGTCGTCGCCGAAGGCGCGTGGGCCTACGTCGTCGCGCGCGTCGCCGCCCACGACGGCGGCCTGCTCGGCGTTGCGACGCTGCTGCCGCTGGTCGTGCTGGCGGTCGTGCTGGTGCGGTTCGCGCGCGTGAACGCGCGACTGCATCGCCTCTCGCTCTCGCGCGCCGCCGTCGACGCGATGCTCGGCGCGAACGATCCGATGCCGCAGGTGCGATCGCTGCTCGAGAGCATCGACCCGCGCATCACGCGCGAGTCGGTCGAGATCGCGGCGTTCGGCCGCGGCGGCGCCGATCGCTGGTCGCGGGTCGTGCGGTTCGGGCCGCCGGTCGCCGAGCTCGAGGTCGAACGGCTCGGCCGCCGCGTGCTGCTCGAGCTGCAGGTCACCGGCGAGGACACCGCGTTCCAAGGCGACAGCGACGACGACGGCAGCGTCAGCGCGTACGCCGCGCGCGACGAGGACGGCCGGCTGCGCGGCGCGCTGCTCGTGTTCCGTTCGCCCGGGATCGCTACCGCTCGTCGCCGCGCGCGACTTCGAGCGCGCGGCCGCGCGAGCTCGGGCCGCTGCTGGGCCAGTACGGCGCGATCGCGGCGACGCGCACCGCGGCGACGATCGACGTGCTGACCGGGCTGCCGAACCGGCGCGGCGTCGACGCGCGCGCTTCAAGACGCGATGGCGCACGTCCGGCACGGCGGCCGCTACGCCGTCCTGTTGCTCGACGTCGATCACTTCAAGTCGATCAACGATCTGCTCGGACACCAGACGGGCGACCGCTGCCTGGCCGAGATCGGCCGCATCATCGCCGAGAACGTCCGCGGCGTCGACGTCGCCGGCCGGTTCGGCGGCGAGGAGTTTCTGGTGCTGTTGCGCGACGCGTCGCGCGAGCGCGCGCTGCAGGTCGCCGAGCGGCTGCGCTCGGCGATCGAGTCGGCCGGGCTGGCCTACGCCGACGGGAAGCCGGTCACCGTCTCGGTCGGCGTCGCCTACGCGCGCGCTGCCGACGGCACGAACGAGGTCGTCGAACGCGCCGACCGCGCGCTCTACCGCGCCAAGAACGGCGGCCGCAACCGGGTCGTCGAATCGCCGCTGCTCGCCGGCTGAGGAGGCGTTCCAATCACCACGACGCCGATCTACGTCATCGTCCAGCTCACCCCCAACGCGTCGTGGCGTGCTCTGGCACGCGAGGACCGGGAGCGCTGGGTCGCCGATCGCTTCGCCCAGCTGGCCGAGTCGTTCGCCGATGACGAAAGCGGCCCGCTGTGGTCGCAACTGACCGAGATGCACACGACCCGGGGAATCGAGCGCAGCATCGTCATGCTGTGGCGGATCGAGGACGATGCGGCGCTGGGCGGCCTGGGCGAGATCCTCCAGCGCGACGACGTGACCGAGTACTTTGCGGTCGCCACCATCGGCGGGTTCCATGCCGAGGACCGGGCGGCGATCATGGCGCCGCTGGTCGACGTCTGAGGGTATAGCAACCAAGCGCTAAGCCACGGCGATCTCGGTTTACAGCGGCGCGGGGCTGTGCTACACTTTCACCTCGGAACGGACCCCGCGTCCGTTTTCTTCATGTTTTCCGGCGGAGCGGGCCCGCTTGCCGGGTCCTTCCGAGAACACGACGATGGCGAAAAAAGAGAACCGTGTGATGGTCACGATGGCCTGCACCGAGTGCAAGCGGCGCAACTACAACACGTTCAAGAACCGGCAAAAGACCAGCGACCGGCTCGAGCTGAGCAAGTATTGCCGTTGGTGCCGCTGCCACAAACCCCACCGGGAAACCAAGTAAGCATCCGCTGCGGACTGTCCGGAGGATCGTGCCGTCCGGCGCAGCCGGACATCTCTCCAACAACTCCAACATTCCGTGTTTCGTCTCGACGAAACGGGGGTCAGCCGGAGGCTGAAGCCTGAGGGCGGTAGCTCAATTGGTAGAGTTGCGGTCTCCAAAACCGTCGGTTGCAGGTTCGAGTCCTGTCCGCCCTGCCAAACTTTTGCGGTACAAGGTAGTATGAAGTCCAACCCAAGCCGTCCCGGCGCGCCAGCGCGCCAAGGCGGGAGTCGTCCCCAGGCAAGCACCCCGGCGAAGCGGCCCCCGCGACCCCCGCGCAGCGCGCGGCGAACGCGCAGCGCACGCAAGACTTCGTGCGCGGCGTCATCGCCGAGATGCGCCGCGTCACGTGGCCCTCGCGCGAAGAGTGGATCGCCGCGACCCTGCTCACCATCGCGCTGGTGGTCGGCGTCGGCGTGTTCACCTACCTGTGCGACCTGCTGTTCGGCGCTGCTCTTCGGCTGGCTGACCGGAGGAACGCGCTGATGGACCAAGACGCCGCCACCGCGGTCACCGAGCTCGACGGGCAGCAGCCCGTCGCCCCCGCCGCCAGAAGAAGCAGGACGACCGCAAGAAGTGGTACGTGATCCACACGTACTCCGGCTACGAGAACAAGGTCAAGGCGAACCTCGAACGCCGCATCCACTCGATGAACATGCAGGACAAGATCTTCCGCGTGCTCGTCCCGATGGAAGACGAAGTCGAGTTCAAGGACGGCAAGCGCAAGATCACGCCCAAGAAGGTCTTCCCGGGCTACGTGCTCGTCGAGATGGACATGGACGACGGCTCGTGGTACGTCGTGCGCAACACGTCGGGCGTGACGGGCTTCGTCGGCTCGCCGGGCTCGGGTGAGAAACCGGTCCCGCTGCAGGACAAAGAAGTCAAGACGATCCTCAAGCAGATGGGCATCGAGACGCCCAAGCTCAAGATCGACTTCGCCAAGGGCGACCGCATCAAGGTCACCTCGGGACCGTTCTTCGACTTCACCGGGATCGTCGACGACATCCAGCCGGAAAAAGAAAAGGTCCGCGCGCTCATCTCGATCTTCGGCCGCGAGACGCCGGTCGAGCTCGAGTTCTACCAGATCGAGAAAGTCTAGGCGTTGATCGGCGCTGCGCCCTTCGCGATGGTGGCGGGGCGAGCGGCGCTACAGTGATTCGGCTGGGACGCGGCCCCCGCACTTCGTGTGCGGGGGCCGCACTGTGACGCGTGAAAATCGCGCTGTCGCTGTCGGGGTGCGATCGGTGCAGCTCTACAGCGCTACTCCGCCGCCGGCGTAGGCGGATTTCCAGGTGGTGCCGGTGCGGGTGTAGATGGCGTAGGAGTCGGCGTCGTAGCCGATGATGTGGGTGACCAGGCCGATCTTGCCGGCGCCGAGGTCGAGCGCGTCGACCAGATACTCGGCGGCGTCTTCGAGACCGGGCTCGGTGACCGTGATCTTCTGGACGTTCCAGAGCGTCATCGTGCGTTTGCCGTCGATCGTCTCGGCGACGAAGAAGACGCGGCGGTCGATGCGCGGCGTGCCGGTGCCTTTCCAGTTGGCGGTGCCGGCGAGCGCGGGGCCGTGGCCGAGATCGATCGCGGTGAAATTGCGGACCGTCAGCTTCGAGGGTTCGGTGCCGAGCTTCGTCGCGGCGGCGGTCAGGACGGCGGCGCGTTCGGCGGCAGTCGGCGCGCGGCGCGGCGTCTCGGCGGTGCCGTTGAGCGTCGGCGATGCGAGCGCGCCGACGTAGCCGCCCAGATGCATCGACGACGGCACGGCGATCGTCGAGCGTCCGTCGATGACGGTGACGGGAACGCCGGTCGCGACGGTGCGGTCGCCGAAGATCAGGTTCACTTTGTTGCCGCCGTTCGCGAGCGAGGCGTTCGCGGCGTTCTGCAGCTTCGCCGAAGGCTGGCCGTCGTTGCTGCCCGGCGGCATGAAGGCGTTGCCGTTGCGCACGGCGACCGGCGCGAGCCCGCCGTCCTCGTGCACGATGAAGATCGAGGCGTTGCGGTTGCCGCCGACGTTCGTCGCGGGAGCTTTCACGGCGCCGTATTGTTGGAGCTGCTGCGGTAGTGCGGCCAGCGAGAAGAGCTCGAGCGTGTGCAAACCGTTGCGCTGGTCGTCGACGCTGCGGTATGCGAACGTCTTTCCGCGGCGAAACGTCTGCGTGATCTGGGGATCGTCGTGCTGCGTCGCGACGAGGCTCGACCCGGAGAAATCTTGTGCGACGGCCGTGCCGAAGACCAAGTGAACGTCGCGACGCCGTCCTTGGCGATCGCGTACGGTTTCCCGAAGGCTTTGACGTCGAGCGATTCTCGTGCGACGACGCCGTTGGCGGTCACCACGGTGACGGCCCAGCCGTCTTCACCTTGCGTCTCGTCGCCGCCGGTGGCCGGGCGCGTCGAATAGCGGCCTGCGAGACCCTCGACCGGCGCCAGCGGACGCAGCGCCGAGATCTTTGCCAGGCGCGCCTTTTCCGCGGCGAACGAGTCGCCCGGCAGCGCCGAGGCGGTTTCGGTGCACATCAGCGCCAGGGCCAGCACGAAGAATGCCGAGATCGTATGCATCGTCGCCGACGCTTCGGCGACCCGTGGTGCCACCCTCCGCGCGAGAGGGGAGACGCCGCGCGAGGAGGGATAGCGGACGATGGAGATTTCAGTGTCGACTCGCCGCGCGTTCGTGAGCGGTTCGCTTTCGATCGGCGCGGCGGCGGCGCTTCCGAGCGCGGCGCGCGCGGCCCGCACGCCGGCGCTGATTCGGCTCGGCTACATCGACTCGCTGTCCGGCCCGTTCGCGGTCGGCGGGATCCCGCAACTCAATGGGGCGCGGCTAGCGCTGGCGGACGCGAACCGGCGCGGGCGCGCCCGCTACGAGCTCGTCGTCGCCGATGACACGACCAAACCCGCGGTCGGCACGACCGAGGCGCGGCGGCTGGTGGAGAACGAGCGAGTCGACGCGCTGCTGGGCGGCGCGTCGTCGGCGGTCGGCAACGCGATCTCGGCGTACGCGCAGAGCGCCGGCGTGCTATACGTCGCGGTCGGCACGCACGACACCGCGATGACCGGCGCGAAGGCGAACCGGGTGTGCTTCCGCCAGACCTGCTCGCTCGCGATGCTGTCGAACGCGTTGGGCGCCGAGCTCATCCGGCGCGCGAAGCGCTGGTATTTTCTGGTCGCCGACTATGCGTTCGGCACCGATGCGCGCGACCGGCTCAAGACGATCCTCGACGCGCACGGCGGCACCGTCGCGGGAATGGACCTGCACCCGGTCGGCACGAGCGACTTCTCGCCGTTCATGGTCAAGGCGCGCGCGACCGACGCCGATGCCTTCTTGCTGCTCAACGGCGGCACCGACACGCAGAATGCCGCGACGGCGTTCGTGCAGTTCGGCCTGCAGAAGCGCATGCTCGCGGCCGGCGTCACCGGCGAGAACGAGCTGGCGGCGGGCTTCCCGGCGGAAGAGCTTGCCGGTTCGCTCTGGGGTTACGTGTGGGGGCCCGACGCGGGCGGCGGCGCGGCGGCACTGCACCGCCGTCTGGCTGCGGCCGCGCAAGGCTTTCCTCCGAACTGGCGCCAGTATCTGGGCTACATGGCGGTGGCGAACATCGTCGACCGCATCGAGGCGAGCGGGACGACCGATACCGACACGCTTGGTGCGCGCGTTCGAGAACCATCGCTACGACGCGGCGAAGGCGCAGCCGGCGGTGTTCCGCGGCTGCGACCACCAAGCGGTGCAGGAGACGTACTGCGCGGAGATGCTGCCGCGCGCCAAGCGGCGCGATCCCAACGAATATTTTCGCATCGTCTCGGCGGTCGGCGGCGAATTCGCGGCCGGACCGTGCAGCAACCCCGACAGCGCGAAAGCGGCCGCGATCATCGGCGGCGAAAAGGTCCCGGCGCGCGACGGCTACACGCCGGTGCGGCTGGGCTGATCGCGCGCGTCAGCGACCGATGCCGCTGACGGTCTGCACGAGGTAGATCGCCGTGGCGCCGCTGACGATTGCGGTTACGCACCAGCCTGCGGCCGCCAGCCAGCCCGGGATCGGCGGTCTTCCCCATGACCTTGCGGTTGCGGCCGACCAGCAACATCAAGCGCCATCGTCAACGGGGTCGCGATTCCGCCGGCGATCCCGCTGAAGAACAGCAGCTTGATCGGCGGAACGCCGGCCAGACCGATCGCGATCGCGGCCAGCGTGCAGCCGCCCAGCGTCAGATAGAAGCGCGGTGCACGGGCGAATTTCGCGTCGAGGCTGCGGCGCCAGCCGAACATCTCGGCGGCGACGTAGGCGGACGTGCCCGCGATCACCGGGATCGCGACGAGCGCCGAACCCAACAGCCCGACGGCGAACATGATTTGCGCGAACGGCCCGGCGATCGGCGCGAGCGCCTGCGCGGCATCTTGCGCGGTCTGCACCGTCTTGTGGTGCACGCCGAGCGTCGCGCCGGTGGCGACCAGGATGAACCAAAACGTCAAGCCGGCGACGACGATGCCTAACGCGGCGTCGACCTGGACGAGCCCGAGCCGTCTCAGTTTCGGCTTCTCTTCGCTCAGCTCGATCGTCTCCCACACGTATGCGTACGCCGTGAGCGTCGTGCCGAGCAACGCGAGCGCGCCGGAGACGGTCGCGGGGTGCAGATCGAAATGCGGGATGAACGAACCGCGCAGCACCGCCGCCCAATCCGGGTGCGCCAGAAACGCCGCGCCGACGTAGGTGAGGAACAGCAGCGCGACGTAGCGCAACACGCGTTCGATCGTGCGGTAATTGCCGTACACCAGCACGAGCACCGTCCCCGCGCCCAGCGGCAGCACCCACCAGCGGTAGTCGGTGCGAGTCAAGATCCCGAGCGCCGCGCCGCCGCCTTCGAGATCGGCGGCGAGCGTGAGGAGGTTCACGATCAGCAGCGCGGCGAGCGCGACGATCGCCCAGAAGCGTCCGTACGCAAAGCGAACGCAGTCCTCCAGGCCCTTCTTCGAGACGACGCCGATCTGCGCCGCGACGGCTTGAATCGACGGCCAGCATCGGGATGACCAGCAGCGTCAACCAGCCCAACTCGTAGGCCGTCGTCGAGCCGATGACCGCGAGCGTGGCGACCGTGGTGGGGTCGTTGTCCGACGCGCCGGCGACGATGCCGGCGCCGAAGCTCCCTTGCGACGCCGGCTTGAGCCGGCGCGCTGGTCCCCCGGCGAGTCGAATCGCGAACCGGCTCGCCGCTTGGTCATATCGGCTTCCTACCGCAAAATCGTGTCGGCGAGCATGACGCACCGGCGCGCGGGGTTGTTCCGGCGCGCGCGCGAAACGGCATCAGAGCACCATGGATCACCGCGACCTCCCCGAGCCGACCGTCGAACCGGTCGCCCAGCCTGCGCCGATCGAAGCGCCGGCCCACGACGGCACCTCGCCGCCCCGAGCGCGGCGAACGAGGTCGCGCCGGTCGCGGGCGCGCAGGCCGAGTCCGGCGCCGTCGATGACGGGCCGAGCGAACCGCCCGTCGCCGACGCCGCGCCGCGCGAGTCCCGAGAGCGCTGTTCCAGCGCTCGAACACGAAGTGCAAGCGCCCGTCGCGAGCGAACCGGAACCCGTCGCCATCGAACCGCCGGCGACCGAACCCATCGCGAGCGAACCACCGGCGACCGAAACCGTCGCGAGCGAACCACCGGCGACCGAAACCATCGCAAGCGAACCGCCGGCAAGCGAATCGTCGCAAACGAACCGGCGGTGAGCGAACCTGCGGTCGAGCGAACCTGCGGTGAGCGAACCCGCCGCGAGCGAAACCGCCGTTAGCGAACTTGTGGCGCGCGAGACGACGACGAGCGAACCCGGCGTTGGTGACGCCGTCGCCGCCGACGCCGTGCCAGGCGAGCCGGTGACGCCGCCGCCGGTCGATCCGCGTCGGTTGCGGGCGCAGCAGGCTTGGGAGCGCGTCGTCGCAGCCCACGCGAGCGGCGAAGCGGTCTCGGGAACGGTCACCGCCGCGGTCAAGGGCGGCTTGCTCGTCGACGTCAGCGGGATTCGCGGGTTTCTGCCCGCGTCGCAGGTGCGCGTTCCGATCGGCACCGCGATCGAGGCGTTGGTCAAAACCAAAGTGCCGCTCAAGGTCCTCGACATCGATGCCGGCCGGCGGCGCATCGTCGTCTCGCAGCGCCGGGCGGTCGACGAAGATCGGCGCTCGAAACGTGCCGAGTTGTTGCGCACGCTCGAAGTCGGGCAAGTTCGCGAGGCCGTCGTCGCGCGGCTGGCCGATTTCGGAGCGTTCGTCGATCTCGGCGGCGTCGACGGACTGATTCCGATGCGCGAGCTCGCTTTCGAGCGCGTCGAAAAGACGGCCGACGTGGTGAGCGTCGGCGACCGCGTCACCGTGCAGGTGCTGCGCATCGAAGAGGGCGGCAAGAAGATTGCCCTGTCGCGGAAAAACGCGTTGCCCGATCCGTGGCGCGATCATGCGGCGCTGCTTGCGCAACGGCACGACGCACGAGGGCCGAGTCGTCGCAAAGGAACCGCAGCTCGTCGTCGAGCTCGCCCCCGGCGTCACCGGATCGGTGCGCGCCCGACGACGCCGATCCCGCCGACTACGAGCTCGGCGAAGCGATCGAGGTCACGGTGCGTTCGGTCGACCGCATGCGCCGCCGGATCAATCTCACGCACGGTACAAGCAGCAGCAGCAGCGGCCGCCGCTAGCGCGGCCGCCGCCCCGGCGCAGCAGACGTCGTCGATGACGGCCAGCGGTTTCGCTCCGCTCGGCATCGAGTTGGCCCAGCGCAAAAAGTAGCGCTCGCGCTTCGCGCCGGCGAGTCCGAACTCAAGAGCGGCGTAAGCGAAGGATGGCAACGACCCAGATCACCGCGGCGACCGCGAACAACGACTGCAGCGATGACGGCGAGAACGGGACGTTCCTGCACGCGCCAGACCAGCAGGAAGAATTCCGCCAAGAGCGTGGTGACCAGCGCCAGGAAGAGCGTCACGCTGCGGCGGGAAGAGCGCATAGCGTCGAACGTTCCGCGTCGATCCGGCGGCATCCGCCGCCCGGCCAAGTTTTTCCTGAAAAATTGCCGGAAATGCGCGGTATCCGGCGTATATGGGGCGGCGATGCGGCTCGCGCGAGCCGAACCTCATAACGAAAGGACCCCATGACGAAAAACGAGCTTGCGAGAGAGCTTGCCGACGATTTCGAGCTTCCGCGACGACAGGTTACCGAACTGGTCGAAGCGATGCTGGACCGGATCACCCAGGTGCTCAGGTCGGGCGACAAGGTTCAGCTGACACCCTTCGGTCAGTTCAAGATTCGGGACCGCGCCGCGCGCATCGCCAGGAACCCGCAGACCGGCGAACCGGTGAACGTCCCGGCCAAGCGCGTCCTCAAGTTCATCGCTGGTCGCAGCCTCAAGGAGGCGGTCGGGACCGCGAAGCGCGGCGGTGCCAAGAAGTCGGCCGCCAAGAAGACTGCGGCGAAAAAGTCGCCGGCCCGCAAAGCGGCGCCGGCCGCGAAGAAGTCCGTCGCGCCGGTTCGCAAGGCCGCCCCTGCCAAGAAGTCGGCCGCGCCCGCGCGCAAGAAGGCCGCCGCCAAGAAGACTCGCCGCTAGCGCGAAGCAGGCGTGGAGCGAGTCGTCCCTCGCTCTACGCCGCGCAGTCGCGATGGTGCACCGGTAGCGCGACGGCGATCGCGCGTGCCCCCGCGTTCGCCGGGCGCGTTGACGGCGACCTCGCCGGCCGCCAAGGCGCGCACCAGGAGCAGCCCGCGCCCGTGTTCCGCCTCGCTGATCGGGGACCGGGTAGAGCAACTGCCGGTGCGGACGGCCGCGGTCGCTGACATACAACATCGGAACGTCGTCGTTCCAATCGACGCAGACGCCGTACGGCGGGGCGCCGTGCCGGACGACGTTCGCGATCAGCTCGCCGACGATCAGTTCGGCGGCATCGAGGTCGGAGCTCGCAGGGTCGGCCGACGCTTCGAGAAAGCGACGGACCGCTAGCCTCAGGGTGCGCGCCTCAGCCATCACATCCGAGACGAACGACCAGTTGCGCGTCGGATCCATTCCTCTGTCGGTACCCCACGACGCGGATCCTACGCGTACATGCGCCCGCCAAGTTCGACGAATCCGTCGGGATGACGATGGCCGGGATCGTGATGGGTCCAGTGAACGATCGGGGGCTTCCCGCGGTCGTGCACGAGGTCACCCTGCACGGTTACGTGGTCACCGGGCCGGGCCGGGACGCGCGGCGCGATGGAGACGTTGTCGATGACGCGGAACGTCGACCCGTCGTCGGCGCGGACGTCGAACTGCTCGTGAACGCGGTGCGAGTGCTTGGACGAGAAGAACACGGGCGGCGTGGTGACCGTCCCGCTATAGCGAACCTGCATCGGAACCTCCGGCCGCCTTATCACGCCGGCGGGCGCGGGCGGCAAGGGGCTGCCCAGGCCGGGCGCGTACGGCGAGCCTGAATGCGGTCGCTGCTCGCTCTCGTGCTCCTGGTCGTCGCGAGCGCCGCGACGGCGGCCTATCGCGTGAACCACGACGCGTCGATCTGGCCGCCCGACGCCGTCGTTTACCTGCGGATGACGCTCGAAGATCGCGGCGAGCCGCGCGACGAAGCGCTCGCGCGGGCCGACGCATTCATGCGCACGACGATCAGCGATCGCGCCGGCCGGGCGTTCTACGGGCCGAATCCGCCGGCGTACTACGTGCGGCAGTACGACCTGTTTCGCACGCGACCGCTCGTCCCGCGCGTCGCCGCGCTGCTGTACCCGCGCTTCGGTCCGCGCGCGCTGCAGATCGTCGCCGCGGTCGCGTACGTCGCCGCCACCGTGCTGCTGTTCGCGATCCTGCTGCCGCTGGTGCCGCCGTGGCTGGCGGCGCTCGGCGCGTTCGCCTTCGCGACGGCGCCCACGGTGCTCGGTGTCGCGGCGCTGGGCCTTACCGACGCGCCGGCGCTGCTGTTCTGGATTGCGTCGCTCGGCGCGATACTGGTCTACGTTCGGCGCCCGTCGGCGGCGGCGCTGACCGCCGTCGCGGCCGCGTCGCTGCTGCTCGGGTTCACGCGTCCGGCGATCTTCTTGCCCGTCGGTGCGTCGCTGGGCGCCTGGTGCGCGCTGCGCGACGATCCGCGTCGGCGGCGCGCGATGACCGCGTTGGTCGCGACGACCGCCGGCGCGGCCGTCGTCTTCCTGGCGTACACGGCGCTCGTGCACGGGCCCGGTCTCGTGGAACAGCTGGGCTGGGAATTCGACTGGCAGAAGGCGATCGGCGCCCCGTTCGCCGCGAGCGGATTCGTGCCATGGTATGCGGGCGCGCTGGTTCGCGACGTCGCCGATGCGTTGACGTTCGACATCTACAAGGACGGCGCGCTGCTGGGGATGGTCCTTGCCGTGCTGGGCTTCGTCGCCGCCCGGCGTACGCCGTTCGCCGGCGTGCTCGCCGGCGGGGCCTGCTCGGTGGTCGTCGCATTGCTGGCGAACCCGGTGGAGTTCGTGCGTTCGGTCGAGCTGCCGCTGGTGCCGCTCGTGGTGATCCTCGCCACGTTCGCGCTCGCCCTGTTGGCGCGCGCGGTCGGCCTGCAGGAGGCGCGCGGTGAGAGCGCGCCGTACGGCGACCGAGCGTGATCTGGCTACTCGCTACGGCGTTCCTCTCGCTCGGGCTGATCAATCTGGACTTCTCGCGCGGATGGTGGCGCGGGCAGTTGCGGCGTCTGGTGGTGGGCGTGCCGCTGGTCGGCGCGATGTGCTACGTCACGCTGCCGCCGCTGGTCTTTCCGCAGGCGTTCGCGCTCCTGCTCGTGACGCTCGTCCCCAACGTGTTCATCACGTCGGTCACCGCTGCGCGCACCATGGTCATCTCGCGCCGAATCGTCTCGCTGCGGCGCACGCCGGCTTGGCCGCTCGGCGTCGCGCTCGGCGTGGTCGGCGCGTTCGCGCTGGCGCTGCTGGCGGCGCCGATCGTCGACGCGAGCGGCTTGCGCGACCTCACCGGCGCGGTGACGTCGGCCAGCGGGGCCCCGGCGACCGATCCGCGCCACGTCCGCGTCGTCCCCGAAGAATCGGCGATTTTCGCCGGCGAGAAAGTCGTCGGCCAGCTCGGCGCGTACTACCGCGTCGGTACGTACAACGTGCAGTCCGACAACGGGCGTCTGGTGTGGGTCGCACCGCTCGACTTCCAAGGCGCCGTGCAATGGCTCGCGCGCCATACTTCGCCCGGGGTCGTGATCGTCGACGCGGAAAAGCCCGACGCTCCGGCGGAACTGCGCGCTCGAACGCCGCTGCGCTATATTCCGTCGGCGTTGTTCAACGACAACCTGCGGCGCCACGTCTGGCTGCGCTACGGCACCGAGCTGCTCCTGGAAGAGACGCTGCAGATCGACGCGCAAGGCAACCCGCGGTATCTCGTCACGCTCGGCCGCCCGACGATCGGCTGGAGCGGCGAGCGCGTCACCGCCGTCGTCATCGTCGATCCGGCCAGCGGAGCGATGGAGCGCATCCCGCGCGAGCAGTTCGACCGCTTACCGAAATGGGTGAGCCGCGTCTACCCGCCGGATCTGGTGCTCGAGTACAACGACTGGTTCGGCCGTTTCGTGCACGGCTGGTGGAACGCGCAGATCGCAAAACGCGACGTGCACCTTCCGGCGCGCGGCGAAGTGTTCGGCGTGCTGCTCGCCGACGGCAGGTTCGTCTGGTTCGTCGACCACACGTCGCCCAACGGGACCGACGCGTCGATGACCGGCTTCACCTACACCGACAGCCGCACCGGCGCGATGACCTACTACACGTCGAGCGGCGGCGAGTACAACTCGAAGGCCGCGGAGGACGCCGTCGGCGGCAATCCGATCGTGAAGCAAGGCCGCCTGCTGCCCACGCAACCGATACTCTACGCGCTGTTCGGGCAGAATACGTGGGTGGTGCCGGCCGTCGCCGACAACGGAAAGTTCCAAACGCTGGCGCTGCTGCAGGCGGCCGGCGGGCACGTCGTCGTCGGCAACACGGGCGCGTCGTCGCCGGCCCAGGACGCGTTCGCGTCCTATCGCGCGTTCCTCGGCGACAGCAGCACCGGCGGCGCGTCGCCGCGCATCTCCGGGACGATCGACCGGTTCGCTTACGCCAACGGTCGCGCGTGGTTCACGCTGCGCGGCCGGCGGGGAATCTACACGATCGTCGACCCGACCGGGCCCGACGTGCTGCTCGCGCGGCCCGGCGATGCGGTGAGCTTCGAAACCACGACGGACGAGAGCGGAGGCCGGTTGGTGCGCGGCTTCGCCGACGCGGCACTGGGCCGGTGAGAACGCTGCAAAGCGAGCGGGTGACGCTGATCCCCGTCGACGCCGGCAACGCGCGCGAGCTGTGGGAGGTGCTCAACGCGCCCGACCTGCGCAAGTACCAAGACATCCCGCGCGTGCGGGCCGAGGAGTTCGAGCGGCAGGTTCGGGCGCGGCCGAAAGCGCTTGCGCCCGAACGCGACCGGCCGCTTCGAGTGGCTGCTCAAGGCCGGCTCCCCGCCGGCGGCGCTCGGCTGGATCTCGCTGCGCGTAAACGATCGCACGCCGCGGGTCGGCGAGGTCGGCTACAGCCTCACGCCCGACGCGCGCGGCAACGGTTATGCCAGCGAGGCGCTGCAGGCGGTGATCGACGAAGCGTTCGCGGCCGGCGAGCTCGACGAGGTCCAAGCCTGCATCGTACCGGCCAACACGGCGTCGCGCTCGGTGCTCGACCGCACCGGCTTTCGCGAAGAGCGAATGCTGCGCAGCGGCGCGGTGATCCGCGGCCGCCACGTCGACGTGCTGCTGTTCTCGCTCACGCGCGCGGCCTGGGTCCGGGCGCGCGGCGCCCACATCGCCTCCGCTCCGCTACGGCGAGAAGGTGCTGTCTAAAGCTCGCCTTCGCTGCGCTCCGGCGAGATCGCCTGCGCGGCGAACAACGATCGGCGCGCATTCGTCGCACGCCGCGGTCGCCGCCGATAACCTCGTCACCCTGACTTTGGCTAAGCCAGGCCGCAGAGCTCGTGGGCGAGGGCGATGAGGCCGTCGAGCTTGGCGGCGCTGATCGCGCCTTCCAACGCGGTGTCGCGGCCGAGTGCGACGACGAGCGCGACGAGCGCGTAGGCGGCGAAGCTCGGCGACGGGAAGGCGGTGAGGCCCGCGGCGTGCAGCCGATCGAGGTACGTCGCCACCGCGGCGACGGCTCTGTCGACGGTTTCGCTGCGCGCGCGCGCGACGGCCTCATCCGCGTTGGAATAGATGTGCCACGCGCGCACGACGCCGCGCCGCCGGCGTGCGGCCTCGGCGGCGTCGCGCAGCCAGCTCGCGATGCGCTCGCGTTCTTTGGCCGGAGTTCCCACCGCGTGTCCGAACGCCGCGGCGAGGTCGCCGAGCGACGGACCATTGCGCAGCAGCGCTTCGCGCACGGCGTGCGCGCGATCGGTGAAGTACCGGTAGAAGGTCCCGTAGGCGACACCGGCCTCACGCGCGATCGAACCGGCCGAAAGCGATTCGGCGTCGGCGGTCTCCAGCAACCGGCCCACGGCGTCGATCAGGCGGTCGCGCGAGCTGAGCTTGGCGGGTCGCTCGGGGAGACCGGCGTCGGGGAGCTCGACCTTGCCGAGGTAGGTCCAGCGGCCGCGGACGCGCCGCGTCTCCGGGTCGCGAAAACTTTCGACCCGGTACCGGTAGGCGCGCCCGCTGACGCGCTTGATGACCTCATAGGCCAACAGCACCCTCCTCGGACCGTCCCTATTAGACGGCACCCGGGGGCTTGCTTGCGTCCGCACGGGCAGATTTTCGGGCCGGAACCGTTCGCGCGCGCGGCCCGCATCGGCCGAAAGGTTCGGCCGGTCGGCGGATACCGGTGCGGGGCGCCGCCGCCTAGCATGGAGCCATGGATCCGTTCGCCCTCGAGGCCGGCCTGCTCGTTTTGACCGCGCTCTCGTTCTGGCTGCTGGACCGCTACGTGATCGGGTGCGGCAAGATATGACCCTCGATTCGATCGTCGGTCTGGTGCTGGCGGGCGCCGCGCTGTTCTATCTGGGATACGCGATGCTGCGTCCGGAACGCTTCTGAGGGACGACGGCAGATGACGATCGTCGGCTGGCTGCAAGCCGCTGTGGTCTTTGCGTTCGTATGCCTGCTGGTGAAACCGCTCGGATCGTACATGGCGGACGTCTTCGAGGGCAAGCGCGTCGTGCTCACGCCGCTGCTCGCGCCCGTCGAGGGCGCGCTCTATCGCTTGTGCCGCATCGATGCTGCGCGCGAGTCGAGTTGGAAGGGCTACGCCTTCGCCGTGCTGGCATTCAGCCTGGTCAGCTTCGTGTACTTGTATGTGCTCTTGCGCGTTCAGGCGTTCTTGCCGCTCAACCCGCAAGGCTTCGGAAACCTCGCGCCGGATCTGGCGTGGAACACCGCCATCTCGTTCATGACCAACACGAACTGGCAGTTCTACTCCGGCGAGTCGACGATGAGCTATCTCTCGCAGATGGCCGGACTGGGCTGGCACATGTTCGTCTCCGCCGGCGCCGGCATCGCGATCGCGATCGCGCTGATGCGCGGCCTCGCTCGCCGCAGCGCCGCGACGCTCGGCAACTTCTGGGTCGACCTGACGCGCGCGCGTCCTGTACGTGCTGCTCCCGATTGCGGTGCTCGGCGCGTGCTTGCTCTTGTGGCAAGGCGTGCCGCAGAACTTCGCGACGCTACACGACCGCCGACGACGGTCGAGGGCGCGAAGCAATCGATTCCGCAGGGGCCGATGGCGTCGATGGAGGTCATCAAGGAGCTCGGCACCAACGGCGGCGGGTTCGTCAACGCCAACTCCGCGTCGCCATGGGAGAACCCGACCGGGTTGAGCAACGCCGTCGAGCTGGTGTTGATTTTCCTGATCGGCGCATCGCTGACGTACACGTTCGGTCGCTACGTTCGCGACCAGCGTCAGGGCTGGGTGCTGTTCGCCGCGATGACGACGCTCTTCGCCGGCGGCTTCACCGTGTGTTACGCGGCCGAGGCCTTCGGCAACCCGATCGTGCACGGCCTGGGCGTGCTGGGCGGGAACATGGAGGGCAAGGAGACCCGCTTCGGAATCGCGGCGTCGGCCTTGTTCGCGACCGTCACCACCGCGACGTCGTGTGGTGCCGTCAACGCGATGCACGACTCGTTCACCGCGCTCGGCGGGTTGATTCCGATGTTCAACATGCAGGTCGGCGAGGTCATCTTCGGCGGCGTCGGCTCGGGGTTCTACGGGATCATCGAATTCGTCGTGCTGACGGTGTTCATCGCCGGCTTGATGGTCGGCCGGACGCCGGAGTATCTGGGGAAGAAGATCGAGCGGCGCGAGGTGCAGTACGCGATCCTCGCCGTGCTGGTCGTCACCGTCTTCTCGCTGGTGCCGGCGGGGATCGCGTCGGTTCTGCCCGCGGCGCTGGCGACGCTGAACAACGCGGGGCCGCACGGGTTCAGCGAGATCCTGTACGCCTACACGTCGGGCGTGAACAATAACGGCAGCGCCTTCGCCGGCCTCGGCGGCAACACGTACTGGAACGTCTCGATGGGCATCTCGATGCTGTTCGGCCGGCTGGCCGAGATCGTTCCGGTGCTCGCGCTGGCGGGCTCGCTGGCCGGCAAACGCGCCATCGCCGCGACCGCCGGAACGTTCGAGACGACGTCACCGATCTTCGTCGCCCTGCTGATCGGCGTGATCCTGATCGTCGGCGCGCTGACGTTCTTCCCGGCCGACGCGCTCGGCCCGATCGTCGAGCATCTGCTGAACCTGCAAGGAAAGCTATACTAATGGCAACCCGTGCGCGCTCGCTGCTCGATCCGGAGATTCTGTGGCCGGCGGTTCGCGAGTCGTTCGTCAAGCTCGATCCGCGCGTGCAGATGCGCAATCCGGTCATGTTCGTCGTCGAGGTCGGCGCGCTCGTCTCGATCCTGCTTCGCTTTCCGCGACGCGCGCAACGGGCAAGCATCGTTCGACGTCGCGATCTCGGCGTGGCTGTGGTTCACCGTGCTGTTCGCCAACTTCGCCGAAGCGATGGCCGAAGGCCGCGGCAAGGCGCAAGCCGAGTTCCTGCGGCGCACGAAGACCGAGACGACGGCGCGCCGCTTGGTCGCGGCCGATGGCGGTGCCGAGCGCGAGGAGCGGATCTCCGCGGCGCAGCTGCGGCGCGGCGACCGCGTCGTGGCCGAGGCGAACGACCTCATCGCGACCGACGGCGAGATCGTCGAAGGCGCGGCGACGGTCGACGAGTCGGCGATCACCGGCGAGTCGGCGCCCGTCATCCGCGAAGCCGGCGGCGACCGTTCGTCGGTCACCGGCGGCACGCGCGTCCTGTCGGACCGCATCGTTTACGTCGTCAGCGCGAATCCCGGCGAGACGTTTTTGGACCGGATGATCGCCCTGGTCGAAGGCGCGCAGCGGCAGAAGACCCCGAACGAGATCGCGCTCTCGATCCTGCTCGCCGGGCTCACGATCATCTTCGTGATCGCCGTCGCGACGCTGGCGCCGTTCTCGATCTATGCCGGCGCGACGCAGAGCGTCGTCGTGCTCATCGCGCTGCTGGTCTGCCTCATCCCGACCACGATCGGCGGCCTGCTCAGCGCGATCGGAATCGCGGGGATGGACCGCGTGCTGCAGCGCAACGTCCTGGCGATGTCGGGCCGCGCCGTCGAAGCCGCCGGTGACGTCGACACGCTGCTGCTCGACAAGACCGGAACGATCACGCTCGGCAACCGGCAGGCGACCGAGATCATCCCCGCGCCCGGCGTCGGCAACGCCGCCGTCTACTCGCGCCGCCTACTTGCGTCGCTGGCCGACGAGACGCCCGAAGGCCGTTCGATCGTGCTGCTTGCGAGCACCCGGGGCGCGGCGGGCTGGCGAACCCCGACGGCACGCAGCCGCTCGGCTGCCGGCCGGGTCGACGTCGTGCCGTTTAGCGCGTACACGCGGATGTCGGGTCTCGACTACGCCGACGGCTCGCGGATCCGCAAGGGCGCGCCCGACGCCGTCCGCGCCTGGGTCCGCAGAATCGGCCGCGAGCGCGCTCGCTGGACGGACGTGCTCGCCGCCGAGGTGGAGCGGATCGCGCGCGCCGGCGGCACGCCGCTGCTGCTCGCCGACGAAGACCGCATTATCGGGCTGCATCGGCGCTGCGCGACATCCTCAAGCCCGAACATGCGGGTGCGTTTCGACCGGCTGCGCGCGATGGGGATCCGCACCGTGATGATCACCGGCGACAACCCGCTGACCGCGGCCGCGATCGCGCGTGACGCCGGCGTCGACGACTTCCTGGCCGAGGCAACGCCCGAGACGAAGATGTCGCTCATCAAGCGCGAGCAAAGCGAAGGCCGGCTCGTCGCCATGACCGGCGACGGCACGAACGACGCGCCCGGCGCTGGCGCAAGCCGACGTCGGCGTCGCGATGAACAGCGGGACGCAGGCCGCGAAAGAGGCGGCCAACATGGTCGACCTCGACTCCGATCCCACCAAGCTCATCGAGGTGGTCGAGATCGGCAAGCAGCTGCTGATGACGCGCGGTTCGCTGACGACCTTCTCGATCGCGAACGACGTCGCGAAGTACTTCGCGATCCTTCCGGCGATGTTCGCCGTGGCCTATCCCGCGATGGCCGCGCTCAACATCATGCGCCTCGCGACCCGCAGAGCGCGATCCTCTCGGCGATCATCTTCAATGCGCTGATCATCATCGCGCTGATCCCGCTCGCCCTGCGCGGCGTCGCGTACCGCCCGCGCGGCGCCAACGCCGTGCTGCGCGAGAACGTGCTGATCTACGGCCTGGGCGGAATCATCGTTCCGTTCGTCGGGATCAAGGCGATCGACCTTATCCTGGTCGGCCTTCACCTCACGGGAGCGCAATAGCATCATGGCCGCCACGCCAAGCCCCCGACGCGCGCGACAGCACGCTGCGCCATCTCGTCACCTCGGTGCTCTACACGCTCGTCACCGTGGTCGCGCTCGGCTCGTCTACCCGGTCGCGATCTGGGGGATCGGGACGCTGCTGTTCCACCATCAGGCGTCGGGCTCGCTCATCGTCGACGACCGGACCGGTACGGTGATCGGTTCGGAGCTCGTCGGGCAGAGCTGGACCAAGCCGCAGTACTTCTGGGGCCGGCCGTCGGCGGCGGGGAAAGGCTACGATCCGACGCAGACCGGCGGGACGAACTTCGGGCCGACCAGCAAGAAGCTGATCGACGCCACGAAGAGCGCGATCGCCGCGCTCGAGAAAGCGAACCCGGATGCGACGGGGCCGATCCCGATGGATCTGGTCACCTCGAGCGCGAGCGGGATCGATCCCGGACATCTCGCCCGAGGGCGCGTACTATCAGGCGCCGCGGGTCGCCAAGGCGCGCGGGATTCCGCTCGACGCCGTGCGCGCCGCGATCGCCGCGCACGTCATTCCCGCGTCAGTTCGGCCTGCTCGGCGAGCCGCGCGTGAACGTCCTCGAGCTCAACCGCGCGCTGGACGCGCAAGGAGCCCCGTCGAAGTGATCTCCCGCGTGACCGCGACGCTCGGCTCGCGGCCGCTCGTCGCGGCCGCTGCCGCTCGGCGCCCGTCGCCCAGCCGACGCCCGCACCCGCGGCGTCTCCGTCGCCCGCAGCCGAATCCGATCGGCCCGGCGTTCGGCGCGAACGACCCGTGCACGTCGATCTCGGCGATCGTCACGCGGCCGAGCGTGACGAACTCCGTTTGCACCGTGCGGCCGAATCACGTCGAGGTCGAGACCGGCTACCTGAACACGTCGTTCGGCGGCGGCGGCAACGCGGTGACGTATCCGCAGACGCTGATCCGCGTCGGAACGCGCGTCCCGGCGCTCGAGCTCGACGTCGCGCCGCCGCAGATGTCCGCGCGCCGCTGCGGGCGGCGTCACGACGACCGGCACGACCGACGTCGGCGCGGGGTTGAAGTACGTCTTCGGCTACACGGCCAAGTTCAACTACGGCGGACAGGCGTTCTTCACCGCGCCGACCGGAACCAACGGCGTCTCGGCCAACGGATCGACCGCGACGTACGCGCTCAACGCGGGCTATACGCTGTCAGCCGGCGTTCTCGCTGGCCACCACGGTCGCCGAGTCGCACGACCAACGGGCCGCAGCGCTGGTCCTCGTCGTACCGTCGCTGGTGCTCGGCGTGGCGTTACCGAACGCCAACGGGCGTCAACGCCGAGATCGCCGAGTTCACCCATCGCGACCGGCCCCGGCACGCCGACGCGCACGCAGTACTTGCTCGGCAGCTACCACGACGTCGGCCCGCGCTCCAGCTCGACGTCTCGGCCGCCCTCTCGCCAACCGCCGCCACCGGAACGTATCACGCGATCGGATTCGGCGCCAGCTACTATTTCTGATCGTCGTGTTCGTGCGCGGCGCGAAAACGAGCAGCTCGCGCGCGCCGGCGGCGAGCGCGCGAACCGCGAACGATCGTTTGCCGAACAGCCGCCGGCGGCGGCGCGGCGACTCGACGGCCAGCACGTCGCCGTCGGCGAGCATCTGGACGATGCGCAGCGGGGCATCGGGCGCGACGTCGGCGACGAACGTCCCCTGCGCCGCGCGCCGTTGCGCGCGCCAGGACGTCGAGCGCGGCGCGCGTCGGGAATCGTCGCGCGCCGTCGACCGCGACGACCCGCAGGTCGACGTCGAGCCGGCGGGCGAGCCGGCCGGCGCGGTCGACCAGCGCGACGTCGCGTTCGCGCGGCGCGACGCCCAGCACGATCCGCGCGAACGGCCGCTCGCGGCGCCGATCCGAACGCGCGCGCAGCATCTCGCGTACCGCCAGCTCGCGCAGCGCCGCCAGGTTCTCGGTGCGGAAGAAGTGGCCCAGCGCGGCGTCGACGCGATCGGGCGGATAGATCTTCCCTTCGCGCAGGCGCTGCCGCAGCACGTCGGGCGTGACGTCGACGAAGACGACCTCGTCGGCGAACTCCAGCACGCTGTCGGGCAGCGTCTCGCGCACGCGCGTCCCGGTCACCCGATCGACCGCGTCGCCCGACGCCTTCGAAGTGCTGGACGTTGAGCGTGGTGAGCACGTCGATCCCGCTGCGCAGCACCGCGATCACGTCGTCGTAGCGCTTCGCGCGCGCGCCGGCCCCGACGTTGGTGTGCGCGAGCTCGTCGATGAGCGCGACCTTGGGATGGCGAACCAGCAACGTCGTCGAGATCCATCTCGCCGTTGGGCAAGCCGCGGGATCTGTTCGATCCCGGCCAGCTTGCGCGATCGTTTCGGGGCGGCCGTGCGTTTCGACCAGCGAGGCGACGACGTCGACTCCGTCGTCGATCAGTTGATGCGCGCGGTCGAGCATCGCGTAGGTCTTGCCGCTTCCCGCCACCGAGCCGAGATAGATCGTCAGCTTGCCGTAGCCGATGCGCAGCCGGTCGCCCAGCGCGAAGCCGTACGGATGCCGCCCGCTGTCGAGTCCGGAGGTCAGCGCGACGCGCGCCGGATCGGCGACGAGCAGCTCGCGATCGAACGGTTCGGCCAGGATGCGGTCGGCGAGCGGTCCGCGCGGCACGATGACGAGCGACGCGCGAACCTCGCTCATCTCGCCGCGCGCGAGGCCCGCCGGCGGCGCGACGACGCCGCCGTCGACGCGCAGCGTCGCCTCGGCGAGCGCTGGCCGCGTCGTAACCGTCCACGCCGGTGGTTTCCAGGGCGAGGTCGAGCGCGTCGGCAAACGCGGCGGCGCGGCGCACGAACGCTTCGGGGTCGGCGGTGCCGGCGACGACGGCGAGCGCGATCGAAACCTTGCTCGGTGCGACGATGGGGATGGTCAGGTCGTCGACGACGCGCAGCAGCAGCTCGCGCATCATGCTGAGATTCTTCGGCTGGAAGAGTCCGGCGGCCGCGCGCTCGACGTCTTCTTCGCGGACGATCCGGCCCGTTCGCAGCCGCGACTCGAGCACCGACGGCGCGACGTCGAGCGCGATGACGCGATCGGCCTTGCGCACGAACGCCATCGGCACGACCTCGCGGATCGGGTAGCCGATGATCCGTTCGGCGACCGGTGCGACCGTGTCGAGGTGCATCACGTTGAACGCGCCCAGGACCGACTTCCCGGCTTCACGCAGCGCGAGCGCGTCCTGCCAGCGTTTCGCGTGCGGCGCGCCGGCCGGGTTCGCGTGCGCGAGCTCGTCGAGCAAGATCGTCTCGTAGTCGCTGGCCAGCGCCGCTTCGAGGTCGAAGTCCTCGACGATCCGCGCGCCGTCGGCGAAGCGGCGCGGCGGGATGCGCGGCAAGGTTGCGGCGAGCTCTTCGAGCTGCGGCCGGTTCTTCGTCTCGATCCAGCCGATCGCGACGCGGCGTCCGGCCCGCGCCTCGCCGGCGGCATCGGTGATCAGTCGATGCGTCTTCCCCGCGCCCGGAGCGCCGGCGAGGTAGATGGTCAACTTCGGCGTGAGTCCCAGCTCGACCAGCAGCGCCGCCGCGTCGGACCGTCCTGCGTCCCGCACGTGGCGGTCTTCGCAGGGCGACCACGCGGCTCCCCGAAGCGGTTTGCGTGCGCTCGCGAGCGGTTGCCGTCGTTGCTTTCGTGTTGCTCGCGGCAGTCTTCGCGGTCGACGTTTCGACGCCGCAGGCGCTCGTCGTCGCGATCCTGCTGGACGTTCCGATCGTGCTCGCGGCCCTCACCCGGAGCCGCCGGCTCACCGCGTCGCTGGTGGTCGCGGCGCTCGCGGCCAACGCCGACCGCCGCGTTCGTCGACGCCGCCCGCGACGGCTATCGCTGGGATGCCGTCGGCGTCGCCGACCGGCTGCTGTCGATGCTTTCGATCGTGCTGGTCGGCTATCTCAGCACCGTCGTGCAGGAGCGTGCCGAGCGGGTCGGCCGGCTCGCGGCGCAAGAAGCGCGCGCGCGGCGTGAAGCCGCGCTCTCGGCCGCCGGCGATCGCATCCGCGCCGCGCTCTCGCCGGATGTCGTGATCCGCGCGATCGTGCGCGAAGCGCCGCGCGCGCTCGACTGCAACGTCGCCTACTGGTATCCGGTGAGGCTCGGCAGCGAGATCCTCGCCGCGCGCGCCGGCGCCGGCGAGGTCGACGTGATCGACGAGCGCCCGTCGCCGGAGATCGTGTCGCTGACCCATCGCGTCGCCGAAGACGGCACGGTCGCGATCGTGCGCGCCGTCGATCCGGTCGGGCGGTTCGTCCTGGCGCGGCTGCAAGCGGAAAGCGCGCTGGCCGTCCCGCTGACGGATCGCGGTACGACCTTCGGCGTGCTCCTGGCTGCGTCGAGCAGCGCCGAGCCGGACGACGGCAGCGTCGCGACCGCGCGCGACTTCGCCGTGGTTGCGGTAAACGCGCTGGGGCAAGCCCGGCTTTTCGGGGAGCTCGGCGAGCGCAACGAGGCGCTCAGCGAACGCCAAGACGTGATTCGCGACCTCGTCTACGCGATCTCGCACGATCTGCGCACGCCGCTGTCGGCGTTGTCGATAACGCTGCGGCAAGCCGCCGACGGCGCATATGGATCGTTGCCCGAGCGCTATGAGACGGTGCTCCGCCACAGCCTGGTCTCGATCGACGACCTGCGCCGTTTGGCCGAGACGCTGCTGCTCGTCGCGCGCTTCGAGTCGGGCGATCGATCCGCCGAACGCGATCTCTTCGACCTGGGCGCCGCCGCGCGCGAGATCGGTTCGGAGCTGGACGCGATGGCGCAGGCGCGCGAGATCGCGTTCTCGGTCGCTGCCGACGCCGGCGCGACCGTGCGCGGTTCGCGCGGCGACGTCAAGCGCGCGCTCGCGAACCTCGTCGCCAACGCGTTCGAACACAGCCCGCCCGGCGCGACCGTGTCGCTCAACGTGGAGGTGACGCCGGAGCGCGTCGACTCCGTCGTCGCCGACGACGGTTACGGGATCGACGAACGCGCGCGCGCGGCGCTGTTCCAGCGCTTCTCGACGGCGTCGCGGGCCGGCGGCGGCACCGGGCTGGGCTTGTACATCGTGCGCCGGATCGCCGAGGAGAGCGGCGGTTCGGTGAGCTATGCGGCGCGTTCGCCGCGCGGCTCGGCGTTCACGCTGTCGTTGCCGAAGAGCGTCGGATGAGCCCGGTCCGCGTCGTGCTGGTGGAAGATCACGCGCTCGTGCGCGCAGGCCTGCGCACGTCGCTGGAAGCGGCGGGGATCGACGTCGTGGCGGAGGCGCCCGACGGCATCACCGGCTTCGACGCGATCGCGCGCACGCACCCCGACGTCGCGGTGCTCGACCTCGGCCTCCCGGGCAAAGACGGCATCGCGCTCACGCGCGAGCTCAAAGCCGGCGCGGACGCACCGGGCATCGTGATCCTCACCATGCACGAGCTCGACGAGGAAGTGCTCGCGGCGCTGGCCGCGGGCGCCGACGCATACTGCGTGAAAGCGTCCGACCCGGCGACCGTCGTCGACGCGATTCGCACGGTCGCCGCCGGCGGCGCGTACTTCGATCCACGCATCGCCCACGTCGTGCTGCGCCGGCTCGGGGGCGGCCCCGCGGTGCGTTCGCCCTCGCCGCTCACGCCGCGCGAAACGGAGATCCTCAGGCTGGTCGCCGCCGGCATCGGCAACGCCGAGATCGCCGAACGCCTCCACCTCGGCCTGGGCACGGTGAAAGGGCACATCGCCGACATCCTGGAGAAGCTTGCCGCCTCCGACCGCGCCCACGCCGCCGTCACGGCGTATCGCCGGGGCCTCATCCCCTGACCACCGACCTCTCGGCGAGCGTCGCCGGGTTCGTCACGCTGATCGCCTGCGCGCTCGCGGTCGCGATCGTCGCCGAACGGGTCCGGATCGCACCCGCGGTGATGCTCGTCGCCGTCGGCGCCGTCGCCGCGGCGCTGTTCCACGTGCGGTTGCCGTTCGATTTCGGCCCCGCGTTGCTCTTCGTGTTTCTCCCGCCGCTCGTCTTTGAAGCCGCCTGGAACATCGAGCTGGTCGCGCTGCGGCCGCAGCTCGCCGCGCGCTCGCGCTGCTGGCGTTTCCCGGCGCGGTGCTGTGCGCGCTGGCCGTCGCAGCCGCGACGTCGGCGTTCGGCGGCCTCGTCCCGCCCGCGGCGCTGGTGCTCGGCGCGATGCTCGCCGCGACCGACCCGTTGCCGGTCGTCGCGGTGTTCCGCGGTCTCGGCGCACCGGCCGGTGTCAAGGCGCTGGTCGAAGCGGAGTCGTTGACCAACGACGGCGTCGCGGTCGCGCTCTACGGCATCGCGCTGGGCGCCGTCGCCGGTGCGGGCTCGGGCTTGCCGCCGGCCGGTAATTTCCGCGGTGGCCGGGATGGTCGGCGGGGTTGTCATCGGCGCCGCGTGCGGCGCGATCGGTTGGACGGTGCTGCGCACGATCGAAGCGCCGGAATACGAGGTGCTCGCGACCGTCGCGCTCGCGTACGGAGCATACGTGATCGCGGTGAACTTGAGCTGCTCGGGGATCTTCGCGACGGCGAGCGGCGCGATCGCGCTGCGCGCGCTGCTGACGCGCCGCGCGCACCTGGCGAACCGCGACGACGTCGACGTCTTCTGGAATGTTTGCGCGGCGATCACCAACGCGGTCGTCTTCCTCGCGGCAGGCGTCACGATCGAGATCCCGCGCGCCTTCCACGAGCCCGCGTTGGTGCTCACGGCCATCGCCGTCGTGCTCGGTTCGCGCGTCCTGCTGGCCGCCGTCGCCGGCGGAACGCGAGCCGACCGCATCCTCGTGTTCTTCGCTGGGATGCGGGGCGCGCTAACGTTAGCGCTCGCGCTCGCGCTACCCGCCTACGTGCCGCAACGCGCCGCAGATCATCGACGTCGTCTTCGCGACGGTACTGGTCACGCTGGTCTTGCAGGGCGCGCCGCTGCCGGCGCTCGCGCGGCGGCTCTACCCCGCCGCTGCGGACAGCTGACGATCTCGTCGTCGCTGCTCTGCATATCTCGCGCGCTAGCGCAGGCGGCGGTAGAAGCGCTCGGTGCGCTCGAGCTCTTCGTAGGCGTGCTCGTGCGGCGTGTAGCGCAGGCTCTCTTTCGAGGAGATGCCGAGATAGCCCAGGCGCACGAGGCTCTCGAAGATGACCTGGTGGGCGCGGTACGCCAAGGTGCGGTTGAAGTGGGTCACGACGCTGCGCGCGACGACGGCGTGGAACTCGTTGAACGAGCCGTCGCAGGCCAGGTTGTGCTGCGCGAACACGATGTGCTCGCGCAGTCCCGGCTTGAAGACGGCCTGCGTCCCGACGACGTCGACGTAGTCGGAGAAACGGCGCGCTCCACCGGACTCGACGTACCGATGACCGTACTCGTCGAGCAGCTCGGCCGGGAAGACCCCGGCCTTCGCGCGCTCGATCGCCGCTTCGGATGCACTCGTCGCGTAGATGCGCACGCGGTGCGAGAACTCCGCCTCACGCAACAGGATCGTGAGCGCGTACGCGTCGTCGCCCGAGCCGATCACCCACAGCCGCGCGTGCGGGAAGGTTCGCAGCCGCGGCAGCACGCGCTCGCGGAAGCCGCTGAAGAACTGCGGCTCGAGGAACGGCGAGCTCACGTTGTAGGTGAGTGCGTCGACGAAGCGCGCCATCGCCGCCGCGTCGTGCAGCACCCGTTCGAGCAAGCCGGTGATCGTCGTGGCGCCTTCGGCCCGCACCCGTTCGGCGACCCGCCGTTTGACCGTTCCGGGCGCGTAGTCGCGCAAGTCGAACCCGGACACCCGATACACCGCCTCAAGCAGCAGGTGCAGCTCGAGATCGGTTACCGCCGGGATCCGCCGACCACTGCGCGCGTTCGACCCTCGCAAGACCGGAGCAACCCATCCCCACAGAGCCGGAGCGTCCCGCTGGCCGGCCTACGACATGTCGTTGCGTATCCTATGCCGCGACGTTCAACCAGACGCGGATGAGGGCGACGAGCTGGTCGATGTCGACCGGTTTGGAGATGTATTCCGACGCGCCGGCCGCCAGGCACTGCTCGCGGTCCCCCTTCATCGCCTTGGCGGTGAGGGCAATGATCGGCAGCGTCTTCCATTCGTCGCGCGCCCGGATGCGGCGGATGGTCTCGTAGCCGTCCATCTCCGGCATCATGATGTCCATCAGGACGACGTCGATCTCGCCGTGGCTGCGCAGCAGCCCGATGGCATCGGCGCCCGACTCCGCGGTGAGGACCTTCATCGAGAAATCCTCGAGCGCGCTGCGCAGGGCGTAGATGTTGCGCGTGTCGTCGTCGGTGATCAAGATCGTGCGGCCTTCGAGCGACGTGCCGTTCGCCGGTCCGGCGTGCGGCGGACGTTTGAGTTCCGGCAGCCGCGCTTCGACCTGGTTGAGGAAGTACGCCGTCTCCTCGATCAACCGTTCGGGCGACATCGCGTCCTTGACGATCACCGACTCGCTGAGCCGGCGAATACCGGCATCTTCCTGTTCGGTCAGCTCGCGCCCGGTGTAGACGATTACCGGGACGCGCACGTGCGTGGGATGGGCCTTGATCTGCTGGATCAGCTCGAGACCGTCGATGTCGGGCAGTCCGAGGTCGACGATGACGCAATCGAACTTCGCATCGTCAAGCGCGGCCATCGCCTGAGCGCCGGTGGAAACCGCGGTGACCGTCACCTCGCCGGATTCGATGAGGTTCGCCATCGCCGAGAGCTGCGTGACGTCGTCCTCGATCACCAGGACGTTGCGCGATGAGGCGTCCGCGAAGCCCAGCAGGTTGTCGAAGGCTTGGGTGAGCGCGTCCTCGCTGGCCGGCTTCTTGAGGTGCGCGAACGCACCCGAGTCGAGCGCCTTTTGCCACTGCTCTTCACCGGAGATCACGTGCACCGGGATGCCGCGCGTCGCAGGATCGCGTTTGAGCTGATCGAGCAGCGTCCACCCGTCGACGTCGGGCAGCCCGATGTCCAGCGTGATCGCGTCGGGGACGAACTGCCGCGCGAGCGCGAGGCCGCCGACCCCGGTGCGCGCCATCAGCCCCTTGAAGCCGCGGTCGCGCGCCAGACCCAACAGGATCCGCGCGAACGTCGCGTCGTCCTCGATGATCAGCACGACGCGATCCTGTGGGCGCACCGCGCCGCGATCGTCGTCGACCTGGACTTGCTCGATGACCGGCGGGCGCATCCGCGTGAACCGCGGCGCGTCCGTGTCGTCGACCGGCCGCGCCGGCGGGAGGACGAACGCGTCGAACGTAGCGACCCGGCCACTGCGTTCGATCGGGTGGTAGAAGGTGAACGTCGAGCCGATACCCGGCTCGGATACGACCGTCATGTCGCCGCCCAGCAAGCCCGCGATCTCGCGCGAGATCGCCAGGCCGAGCCCCGTGCCGCCGTATTTGCGCGCGGTCGACATGTCGGCTTGCTGGAAGGCTTCGAAGATGACGTTGTGTTTGTCGGTGGGAATCCCGATCCCCGAGTCGCGCACTTCAAAGGCGACGTAGCCGCCGCCCAGGCCGTCGCTGCCGCGTTGCGCGCGGTGCAGCGAGAGCTCCACCGAGCCGTGCGCGGTGAACTTGAACGCGTTGGAGAGCAGGTTCTTGAGAATCTGCATGAGGCGCGTCTGGTCGGTCTCGATCGCCTCGGGGACGTCGTCGTCGACGTGGATCGCGAACTGGAGACCGCGTTCCTGGGCGACGCCGCGGAACGTCCGCTCGACGTCGTCGCAGATGTCGGTGATCCGCTGCTCGGTCATATCGACCGAGGTGGTCCCCGACTCGATCTTCGAGAGGTCGAGGATGTCGTTGATCAGGGTGAGCAGGTCGGAACCCGCCCGCCGGATGGTCTGCGCCATCTCGACCTGGCGGGTCGAGAGGTTCTGCTCCTTGTTGTCGCTGAGCTGCTTGGACAGGATGAGCAGCGAGTTGAGCGGGGTGCGCAGCTCGTGCGACATGTTGGCCAAGAACTGCGACTTGTACTTGGAGGTGAGGGCGAGCTGCTCGGCTTTCTGTTCGAGGGCGCGCCGCGCTTCCTCGATCTCACGCGTGCGCTTCTCGACCTCTTCGTTCTGCTCGGCCAGCAGCCGGGCTTTCTCCTCGAGCTCCTCGTTGGTCTGCTGCAGCTCGTCCTGCTGCGACTGCAGTTCGATGGTGAGCGACTGCGACTGTTTGAGCAACTCTTCGGTGCGCATGTTCGCCGCGATCGTGTTGAGCACGATCCCGACCGACTGGGTGAGCTGGTCGAGAAACAGCAAGTGGTTGTTGCTGAACGGTTCGAACGACGCCAGCTCGATGACGGCCTTGATGTCGCCCTCGAACAGCACCGGGAGGACCACCACGTTGAGCGGCTGCGAATGGCCCGAGCCCGACGTGACCTGCAGGTAGTCCGGCGGCGCGTTGGTGACGAGGATGCGCTCCTTCTCGAGGGCGCACTGGCCGACGAGTCCTTCGCCCGGCGAGAACTGCAGCGTGCCGCGGCGGCGCGGTGCGGCGTAACCTGCGGTGTAGCGCAGCACCGGCGTGTCGTCGAGCGGTTCGTTGAGATAGAAGATGCCGGTCTGGGTGTTCACCAGCGGCGCGAGCTCGCTCATGATGAGCTTCGCGACCGTCTTGATGTCTTTTTGACCCTGCAGCATCCCGGTGAAGCGGGCCAGGTTGGTCTTGAGCCAGTCCTGCTCTTGGTTCTTGCGCGTCGTGTCGCGCAAGTTGCGGATCATCTCGTTGACGTTCTCGGTGAGCAGGCCCACCTCGCCCTGCGCGCCGACCTCGATCGTGCGGGTGAGATCGCCTTTGGTGACCGCCGTCGCGACCTCGCCGATCGCGCGGATCTGCGAGGTGAGCTGCGCGGCCAGCTGGTTGACCGAGTCGGTGAGATCGCGCCACAGCCCGGCGGCGCCGGGAACCTCGGCTTGACCGCCGAGCTTTCCTTCGAAACCGACCTCGCGCGCGACCGACGTCACTTGGTCGGCGAAGATCGCCAGCGTGTCGATCATCCCGTTGATCGTGTCGCCGAGCTCGGCGATCTCGCCTTGCGCGTCCTGGATCAGCTTGCGCTGCAGGTCGCCGTTGGCGACGGCGGTGACGACGCGCGCGATGCCGCGCACCTGGTTCGTCAAGTTGCCGGCCATGCGGTTGACCGAGTCGGTGAGGTCTTTCCAGGTTCCGGCGACGCCCGGCACGGTGGCCTGACCGCCGAGGATCCCTTCGGTGCCGACCTCACGCGCGACGCGCGTCACCTCGCCGGCGAACGAGTTGAGCTGCTCGACCATCGTGTTGATGGTGTCCTTGAGCTCGAGCATCTCGCCGCGCACGTCGACGGTGACTTTCTTGGACAGGTCGCCGTTGGCGACGGCGGTCGTCACCTTGGCGATGTTGCGCACCTGGTTGGTCAGGTTCGCGGCCATCGAGTTGACCGAGTCGGTGAGATCCTTCCAGGTGCCGGCGACGCCTTGCACCTGCGCCTGGCCGCCGAGCGTCCCTTCGGAACCGACCTCGCGCGCGACGCGCGTCACCTCGCCGGCAAACGCGTTGAGCTGCTCGACCATCGTGTTGACGGTGCCCTTGAGCTCGAGGATCTCGCCGCGCGCGTCGACGGTGATCTTCTTCGAAAGATCGCCGCGCGCCACGGCGGTGGTCACGTCGGCGATGTTGCGCACCTGCGCGGTGAGCGACGAGGCCATCGAGTTGACCGAGTCGGTGAGGTCTTTCCAGGTTCCACCGACGCCGGGGACGACGGCTTGGCCGCCGAGCTTACCGTCGGTGCCGACCTCGCGGGCGACGCGGGTCACCTCGGCGGCGAAGGCGTTGAGCTGGTCGACCATCGTGTTGACGGTGGCCTTGAGCTCGAGCATCTCGCCCTTGACGTCGACGGTGATCTTCTTGGAGAGATCGCCCTTGGCCACGGCGGTGGTGACGTCGGCGATGTTACGCACCTGCGACGTCAGGTTCGAGGCCATGAAGTTGACGTTGTCGGTGAGGTCTTTCCACGTTCCGGCGACGCCTTGCACGTAGGCCTGTCCGCCGAGCCGGCCTTCCGAACCGACCTCGCGCGCGACGCGGGTGACCTCCGACGCGAACGCGTTGAGCTGATCGACCATCGTGTTGACGGTGCCCTTGAGCTCGGCCATCTCGCCGCGCACGTCGACGGTGATCTTCTTGGAGAGGTCGCCGTTGGCGACGGCGGTCGTGACGTCGGCGATGTTGCGGACCTGGTTGGTGAGGTTCGCCGCCATCGAGTTGACCGAGTCGGTGAGATCCTTCCAGGTGCCGGCGACGCCTTCGACTTGCGCTTGTCCGCCGAGCTTGCCTTCGGTGCCGACCTCGCGCGCGACGCGGGTCACCTCGCCGGCGAACGAGTTGAGCTGGTCGACCATGGTGTTGACGGTCGCCTTGAGCTCGAGCATCTCGCCCTTGACGTCGACCGTGATCTTCTTGGAAAGGTCGCCGCGCGCGACGGCGGTCGTGACGGCGGCGATGTTGCGCACCTGGTTCGTCAGGTTTCCGGCCATCGAGTTGACCGAGTCGGTGAGGTCTTTCCAGGTTCCGGCGACGCCGCGCACGTCGGCTTGTCCGCCCAGGCGTCCGTCGGTGCCGACCTCGCGCGCGACGCGGGTCACCTCGCCGGCGAACGAGTTGAGCTGGTCGACCATCGTGTTGATGGTCGTCTTGAGCTCGAGCACCTCGCCGCGCACCGAGACGGTGATCTTCTTGGAGAGGTCGCCGTTGGCGACGGCGGTCGTCACTTCGGCGATGTTGCGAACCTGCGCGGTCAGGTTACCGGCCATCGTGTTGACCGAGTCGGTGAGATCTTTCCAGGTTCCGGCGACGCCTTCAACCTGCGCCTGTCCACCCAGCCGGCCTTCGGTGCCGACCTCGCGCGCGACGCGCGTCACCTCGCCGGCGAACGAGTTGAGCTGGTCGACCATCGTGTTGACGGTGACCTTGAGGTCCGCGACCTCGCCCTTGACGTCGACGGTGATCTTCTTGGACAGATCGCCCTTGGCGACAGCGGTGGTGACTTCGGCGATGTTGCGAACCTGATAGGTCAGGTTGCGCGCCATCGTGTTGACCGAGTCGGTCAAATCTTTCCACGTGCCGGCGACGCCTTCGACGACGGCTTGTCCGCCCAGGCGTCCGTCGGTGCCGACCTCGCGCGCGACGCGGGTGACTTCGCCGGCGAACGCGTTGAGCTGGTCGACCATCGTGTTGACGGTGACCTTGAGGTCGGCGACCTCGCCCTTGACGTCGACGGTGATCTTCTTGGACAGGTCGCCCTTGGCGACGGCGGTGGTGACTTCGGCGATGTTGCGGACCTGGCTGGTCAGGTTGCCGGCCATCGTGTTGACCGAGTCGGTGAGGTCTTTCCACGTGCCGGCGACGCCGCGCACGTCGGCCTGACCGCCGAGCCGCCCTTCGGATCCGACCTCGCGCGCGACGCGCGTCACCTCGGCGGCGAAGGTGTTGAGCTGGTCGACCATCGTGTTGATGGTCTCTTTGAGCTGCAGGATCTCGCCGCGCGCTTCGACCGTGATCTTCTTGGACAAGTTGCCGTTGGCCACGGCCGTCGTCACGTCGGCGATGTTGCGGATTTGGTTCGTCAGCGTGCCGGCCATCGAGTTGACCGAGTCGGTGAGGTCCTTCCACGTCCCGGCGACGCCGCGCACGTGCGCCTGCCCGCCGAGCGTCCCTTCCGAACCGACCTCGCGCGCGACGCGGGTGACCTCGCCGGCGAACGCGTTGAGCTGATCGACCATCGCGTTGATGGTGCGCGCGCTGCGCAGGAACTCGCCTTTGAGCGGACGCCCGTCGACCTCGAGCGCCATCTGTTGCGAGAGGTCGCCGCGCGCGACCGCGCCGAGCACGCGGCTCGTCTCGGCGATCGGATGCGTCAGGTCGTCGATGAGCCGGTTGACGGCGTAGAGCTTCTCACCCCACGAGCCCGGCACGTTGAGCTCGGCGCGCTGGCCCAGCCGTCCGTCGTGCCCCACGACCGTCGAGATGCGATCGATCTCCTTGAGCATCCGGTGATCCATCGCGACGACCTCGTTGAACGCCTCGGCGATGTCACCGTCGATCCCGTCCCACGACGTCGGCAGCTTGACCGTGAAGTCACCGCGGCCAACGGCGCGCAGCGCGTTGAGCAACTGGCGTTTCGGCTGATCGGGCCGCAGGGGTGCGGCAGCGCGGCCGTTAGGCGCATGCGCGGTACCGTTCTTTTCGGTGGGGCGCTTACCGTTCGGTTTGGATTTTCCGGCGACGGCCGCAGGCGGCATACGCGATCTCCTCGGGGCGAGGCAGCGGGAATGACCGAACGCCGGCGGCGTTCTCTCCCAATGAGAAGAGTATCGGCGTCGGCGACGACACGCAGGAGCTGTTGCGAGCAAGCTACCCGTCGGCCGTACGCGATAAACCGCGCACCAGCGTACGAAGCAATTCGCCGCGCGCACGTTTAAATCCGAGCAAGCGAGGGTATCGCTGCGCGAGGAGGGATCCTTTCTGACCGTGCGTGCGGGGCGTTGAACGCCAACGACGAGCGACGTTTAGCCGCGTCTCTACGGTTGCTCGTTGCGGCGAGCCGCGCGTTGGCCGTTTCCTTCGACTACGCCCAAACGTTCGCCGCGGTGGGCTCGCTCATCGTGCCCGAGTTCGCCGACGGCTTCGCGGTCGAGGCCGAAGAAGGGGAGATCCGCACGACGCTCGCCAGCGCCGGTCGCGTCGACGGTGCCGCGCGGTCCTTCCCGCTCGTCGCGCGGGGCAAGCAGTTGGGCTGCATGCGGCTCGGCCTGCCGGGGCCTTGCGCCGACACATCGGAGTTAGACCTGTGGTCCGAGCTTGCGCAGCGCGTCGCGGTCTCGCTCGACGCGGCGCAGGTTTACGCCCGGGAGCACCACGTCGCCGACACGCTGCAACGCGCGTTGCTCCCCGAGCGGCTGCCCGTCGACGACCGCCTGGCGTTCGACGCAGCGTACCTGCCCGGTGCGGAGGAAGCGATCGTCGGCGGCGACTGGTACGATGCATTTCGCCTGCCCGACGGACGGATCGCGTTCTCGATCGGCGACGTCGCCGGGCACGGGCTGCGCGCCGCGATCGTGATGGGTGAAGTTCGCCAAGCATTCCGCGCAGCCGCGCTCAATCCCAACTCGCCCTCTTTGGTGCTCGCCCGGGCGAACACGATTCTGAACATGCGCGCCAATCCCGTGATGGTGACGGCAATGTTCGGGATCGTCGACCCGCGCGACGGGACGTTCACCTACGCTTCGGCGGGACATCCGGCGCCGTTGCTCGCGCTGCCGTGCGGAAGCGTGCTCGTGTTGCCCAAGGACGGCTTGCCGCTGGGCATCGTCGACCACCTCGGCGCGACCGACTGGACGTTCACCCTCCCGCCGGGCGCGATGTTCACCGTCTACACCGACGGCTTGATCGAATATTCGCGCGACGTCATCGAAGGCGAGCACCGGCTGATCGAGGCGATGCGCGAGACGGCGGTGCGGCGCGACGCCGAGCCCGCGCGCGCACTCTTGCGCGACATCTTCGCCACCCGCGCGAACACCGACGACGTTGCGACGCTCACCGTCACCGCCGCCGATGTCGCGAGCCGGTCGTTCGGGTTCACCTTCAGCGCGTTGCCGATGGCGGTGCCGCTGGTCCGCCGCAGCCTCGATCGCTTCATCTCCCGGCTCGGCCTCGACGACGACCACCGCTTCGCCCTGCTGACGGCGGCCGGCGAGGCCGTCGCCAACGCGGTGGAGCACGCCTACCACGGTTCTCCCGGGATCGTGCGGCTGGAGGCCGAGGCCAACGACGACGCGCTGATCGTCACCGTCGAAGACGAGGGCAAGTGGAAGCCCGCGCAGCGGCGCGAGGAGCGCGGCCGCGGCCTGCCGCTCATGCGCGCGCTCGTGGACGCGGTCGAGATCCGGACCCACCAAGCCCGCACCGAGGTCCGCCTCACCATGGCCCTCGACGAGCGCCGCTCCGCCTAGGTCAGGGTCGCCTGGATGACGGCGCCATCCCCTTGGTTGGCGTGCGGTCAAACGTGCCGAACGGCTCATCCCAAAAGCCCGTAACCGGAAAATGTCCGGGTAGGACTATTCTATGCTCGCAGGTACCGCCGAAAAGAACCGCTTCCTGAGCTCGCTTCCGTCCCCGACCCGCAAGCTGCTCGAGGCGCGCATGACCGTGCACGGAGGTGGGATCGGTGACGTTCTGCAGCCGCCGGGCGGAGCGATCGAGGCCGTCTGGTTCCCGCTGTCGGGGTTCGTCTCGGCCTTGCGCCCGCTCGACGGCGACGCGCTGGTCGAGGTCGACGCGGCCGGCGCCGAGGGTTTCCTCGGCACCGAGCTGGTGCTCGGAATGGTGCGCACGCCCGACACGTGGATCGTCCAATCGCCGGGCCGCTTCGGCCGCCTGGACCCGGCGGTCTTCCACGAGTCGCTGGAACGCGACGGTGCGTTTCGGGAAGCCGCGCGCCGGTACGTCGGCGCGACCCAGGCGATCCGCGGACAATGGGTCGCCTGCAACGCGCGCCACACGATCGAACAACGGTTGGCGAAGTGGCTGCTCACCACTCGCGACCGCGTCGGCGACGACATCCAGATCACCCAGGACATCGTGGCGATGATGCTAGGCGTGCGGCGCGCGAGCGTCGTCACGGTGCTGGGCCGCTTCGTCGATTCCGGTTCGGTCGCGCACGGTTACGCGCGCGTCCGCATCGTCGACGCCCCGCGATTGGCCGCCGTTTCGTGCTCGTGCTATGCGAAGGCCGCCGAGCTGCTGCGAACGGGTTTGGCGGCGTAGCGGAGGGGCGCCCGGAATGTACGACTATCTCGTCGTCGGCGCGGGACTCGCCGGCAGCACGCTCGCCGAGCGATTGGCGAGCCAGCTCGGCGCGGCCGTTCTGGTGATCGACAAGCGTGCTCACGTCGCGGGGAACGCCTACGATCCGCTCGATGCTCAGGGGCTGCGCTACCATCGATACGGGCCGCACATCTTCCATACGAACGCGGCGCACGTCGTCGCCTACCTCAGCGCCTTCACGCGCTGGATCCCGTACGAGCATCGCGTGCTCGCGCGCGTCGCCGGGGCGCTCCTGCCGATCCCGATCAACCGCACGACGATCAATCGCCTCTACGGGCTCAACCTCGATGCGTCCGGCGTCGCGCGCTTCTTGGCCTCGCGCGCCCAGACGGCCGAGCGCATCGAGAACTCCGAACAGATGATCCTCTCGCGCGTCGGGCGCGAGCTCTACGAGACGTTCTTTCGCGAATACACGCGCAAGCAGTGGGGACTCGATCCCGCCCAGCTCGACGCGAGCGTGTGCGGCCGCATCCCGACCCGCACCGGCGACGACGACCGCTACTTCGGCGATCGTTTCCAAGCGATGCCCGCTGACGGCTTCGCGGCAATGGTCAGCCGGATGCTCGACCACCCGCGCATCGAAGTCGTGACGGGCTGCGATTTCGCGTCGATCGCCGACCGCGCGCGTTTCAAGCACGTGATCTACACCGGTCCGATCGACGAGTTCTTCGACTACAAGTTCGGCCGGCTGCCGTACCGCTCGCTGCGCTTCGAGTTCGCCACCCACGACACGGCCTGGGTTCAGCCGGTCGGCTGCGTGAACGAGCCGTCGGCCGAGGTGTCCTTCACGCGCACCACCGAGTACAAGCACCTGACGGGCCAAGTCCACCCCAAGACGATCGTGAGCCGCGAGTATCCCGTCGCCGAGGGCGATCCGTACTATCCGATCCCGCGGCCCGGCAACCGCGAGCTCTATCGCAAGTACGCGACGCTAGGCGCGGCGCAGCGCAACGTCACGTTCGTCGGGCGGCTGGCCGAGTACAAGTACTACAACATGGATCAGGTCGTCGCATCGGCGCTGGCCGCCTTCGACGACCTCGCGCAAACCGCGGCCGTCGCTTCGTAAATGCGGCGCGCTGACGCGCAATGTCATACTGAGGTTCTCGAAGTATGGGCCTCGCCGGAACCGACGGTGGCGCGGATCGACGCGGTGCGCATCCGCGATCAGTTGCGGGAGACCGGGCACCAGACGCGGGAAGGCGATCTGGATCTGATCGCGCGGCTCGGCGTTCACGCCACCCGCTATCCCGTGCTGTGGGAGAAGGTCGCCGCGCATCGTCCCGACGTGCGGGACTACCGTTGGCCGTCGGCGCGGCTGAACGGCCTGGCCGAGCGCGGCGTCGAGCCGATCGTGACGCTCCTCCATCACGGCAGCGGTCCGGCCTACACCGGCCTGCTCGACCCCGCCTTTCCGCGGCTCTTCGCGGAGTATGCGCAGGCCACGGCCCGGCGCTTTCCGTGGGTCACGCGCTGGACGCCGATCAACGAGCCGCTGACGACCGCGCGCTTCTCGACCCTCTACGGGGCGTGGTACCCCAACGGGGTCTTCGACGACGCCGCGTTCGGCCGCGCGATCGTCAATCAGGCGCTGGCGATCGCCGCCGCGAGCGAACGCATCCGCGAGATCATCCCGCAGGCGAGCTGCATGCTGACCGAGGATCTGCAGAGCTTCACCGCCGCCGACGAGCGCGTCGAAGCGTACGTCGCGCACAAGCGCGAGCGGATGTACCTCTCGGGCGAGCTGCTCCAGGGGCGCGTCGTCGACGGCCACCCGATGCACCGCTACCTGACCGAGCGCTGCGGGATCGCGGCCGGCGAGCTCGCTCGGCTGGCCCGCCGCCCGCAGCCGCCCGACGTGATGGGCTGGAACTACTACCCGTACTCCGAGCGCTGGGTCGAGAGCTCAGGCGATGGCGGCTACCGCAACGTTGGGATGGTGGAAGTTGCCCCCGAGCGGCTGGACCTGCGGCGACTGCTCGCCGGCGCCCACGCCCGGCTCGGCCTGCCGTGCGCGCTGGCCGAGGTGCACGTCCGGGGCGACGAGCGCGAGCGGGCGCGCTGGATGCTTCAACGCTGGGAGGACGTTCGGGCCGTCCGGGCCGACGGCGTTCCGGTGGTGGCCTTCGGCGCCTGGGCGGCGTTCGGCATGGTCGACTGGGAGTCGCTGCTCCGCCGCGCCGACGGGGCCCGGGAAGACGGCATTTATACGTACGCCGGCCCGACGGGGCAGCCGCTGCCGACCCTGGTGTCGGAAGTCGTCAGCGGCTTGGCGGCCGGACGCTCGGTCGCTCTACCAGCCGAGTTAGGCTGGTGGGAGAACATTCGGGCGGTCGTCGGCTAAGAAGGTCAATGCGGTGTTTTTTCACGTCGCTTTCAGGGGTACCATGCGAACGTGGGTTCGCCCGATGCCCACCGGTCGGCCCCGCGGACGATCCGCCGTATCGGTCTCTCAGGAGACGGTGCGCGCGGACCCCGCCGGGTGCCGGAAAAAGGTCCGCTAGGAGGCCGAGAGAGATGGATAACCTAGTGCTGTGTCCGTGCGGGCACTCGCTCGTGCACCACGACTACGCAGGCTGCGCGGGCGATCGTCTGCGCCGCTGCGGCTGCGAGCGCGATCGTCACTCGGCGCTCGAGGCGGCGGTCGACACCGCCAGATCCACGCCCGTGTTCCAGTCGGGGTACCGCGCCCGGAGCGACGACGCAGCCTAAGGCCGGCTCGCGGCCGGCCCAACATCCTCCGATCCTTGTGCTTGACGCCGCTTGCCGGGCGGTGATAGGATACGGCCCTATGCCCCTCGGCGGATAGCGGCATAACGGAAGAGCGAGGACCCCTCACTCCGGTGGGGCGGTCGTTGCCTTTTCGCGTTTCACCCACGCTGAGCGCGCGTGAACCCACGCAGGAAGACCCCCAAGAACAGCATGGCGACGAAGACGACCGCGGACAAACCCAAATCGACGCGCAGCCGCAAGAAGAGCGAAGCGGCCCCCGCGGCGCCGAACGGGTCGGGTACCGCGGTCAAGCAACAGAACATTGCGAGCGCGAGCTTCCACGTTCCCGAGGAAGCGTTCACGGTCGAGCTTCCCGAGGATCCCGGCGCGAAACGCAGCCGTTATTCGTTCGCGAAGATCGCCGACGTGCTGCAGCTCCCCGATCTCATCGAGTTGCAGAAGGCATCCTTCAAATGGTTCATCAGCGACGGTTTGAAGGAAGCATTCGACTCGATCTCACCGATCAAGGACTTCACCGGTAACCTCGTGCTGGAGTTCGGCGAGCATAGCCTCGGCGAACCGAAGTACACGGTCGAAGAGTGCCGCGAACGCGACATGACCTATAGCGCGCCGCTGCGCGTGCGCGTGCGCCTCATCACCGCCGAGTCCGGTGAGATCAAGGGCATTCCGGACCAAGAGATCTTCATGGGCGACTTCCCGCTCATGACCGACAAGGGCACCTTCATGATCAACGGCGCGGAGCGCGTGATCGTGAGCCAGCTCGTCCGGTCGCCGGGCGTGTACTTCCTGGCGGACAAAGACACGAACAACCGCGACACCTTCAACGCCACGATCATCCCCAACCGCGGGGCGTGGATCGAGTTCGAAACCGACAACGGGACGAAGAACGACGAGACCGAGGGGACGATCGGCGTTCGCATCGACAAGAACCGCAAGATCTACGCGACGACGTTCGTGCGCGCCCTCTCGCGTCCGGACCTCGGCCTGGACTGGGAGAACGACGAGGCGATCCTCGATTTGTTCACCTACGACCACGTCGACGGCTCGCGCAAGCCGTCGGCCTTGATCGCGAACTGTCTCGAAAAAGACAAGGACATCAAGACCAAGGAAGACGCCCTCAAGGAGATCTACAAGAAGCTCCGTCCGGGCGAGCCCGAGAATGCCGAGAACGCCGAGAAGCTGCTCGAGTCGCTGTTCTTCGACGAGAAGCGCTACGATCTCGCCGGCGTCGGCCGCTACAAGCTCAACGGAAAGCTCGAGGGCGCCCGCGATCCGAAGCTGCGCGAGTACTCGTCGGCCGGGCTGCGCCCGCCGGTGATCGATCGTAAGGCGCTCACTCGCGAAGACATGATCGCAGTGCTGCGCCGGCTGATCAAAGTCCAGGCGCACATGGTCAACAAGGATGACATCGACCACCTGGGCAACCGCCGCATCCGCTCGGTCGGCGAGCTGTTGCAGAACCAGTTCCGGGTCGGCTTGCTGCGCCTCGAGCGGGTCGTGCGCGAGCGCATGACCGTTCAGGACATCGAGACGGTGACGCCGCAGGCGCTCATCAACATCCGTCCCGTCGTGGCGGCGATCAAAGAGTTCTTCGGCTCCTCGCAGCTCTCGCAGTTCATGGACCAGACCAACTCACTGGCCGAGCTGACGCACAAGCGCCGGCTCTCGGCGCTGGGGCCGGGCGGTCTGTCGCGCGAGCGCGCGGGCTTCGAAGTCCGCGACGTCCACCACTCGCACTACGGGCGCATCTGCCCGATCGAGACGCCCGAAGGTCCGAACATCGGGCTGATCGGTTCGCTCGCGACGTTCGCGCGCGTGAACCGCTACGGCTTCATCGAGACGCCGTACCGGGTGGTGAAGGACGGCATCGTCAGCGACGAGATCCGCTACTTCACCGCCGACCGCGAGGACGAGTTCATCGTCGCGCAGGCCAACACCGAGATCGACGCACGCGGCAAGATCATCGCGTCGTCGGTCGTCGCGCGCTACGCCGAGGAATATGTCGAGGAGCCGCCCGACAAGGTGCAGCTCATGGACGTGTCGCCCAAGCAGATCGTCTCGGTCGCGACCGCGCTGATCCCGTTCCTCGAGCACGACGATGCCAACCGCGCCTTGATGGGTGCGAACATGCAGCGTCAGGCCGTGCCGTTGCTGCGCCCGCAGGCGCCGGTCATCGGCACCGGGATGGAATACCGCGCCGCCAAGGACTCGGGCGGCTGCGTGCTCGCACGCAACCACGGTGAGGTCACCGCGGCGGACTCGCATCACGTCGTCGTCAAGCACGACGACGACGGCCTCGAGCACGCCTACGACCTGCTCAAGTTCACCCGCTCCAACGCCGGCACGTGCATCAATCAGCGCCCGATCGTCGCCGTGGGCGACAAGGTCGTGCGCGGGCAGATCTTGGCCGACGGTCCGTCCTCGGATCAGGGCGAGCTCGCGCTCGGACAGAACGTGCTCGTCTCGTTCATGCCGTGGGAAGGCTACAACTACGAGGACGCGATCCTCATCTCCGAGCGCATGGTCAAGGACGACCGTTTCACCTCGATTCACATCGAGGAGTACGAGTGCGAAGCCCGTGACACGAAGCTGGGCGCCGAAGAGATCACTCGCGACATCCCCAACGTCGGCGAGGATTCGCTCAAGGACCTCGACGAGAACGGGATCGTGCGCATCGGCGCCGAGGTTCGTCCCGAAGACATCCTGGTCGGCAAGGTCACGCCCAAGGGCGAGACCGAGCTCACCGCGGAAGAGCGCCTGCTGCGCGCGATCTTCGGCGAGAAGTCGCGTGAAGTGCGCGACACCTCGCTCAAAGTTCCGCACGGCGAAAAGGGCAAGATCATCGACGTCAAGCGCTTCTCGCGCGAGAACGGCGACGAGCTCTCGCCGGGCGTCAACCACCTCGTCCGCGTTTACGTCGCGCAGAAGCGCAAGATTCTGCAGGGCGACAAGATGGCCGGCCGGCACGGCAACAAGGGCGTCATCGCCAAGGTGCTGCCGGAAGAAGACATGCCGTACATGGAAGACGGCACGCCGGTCGACATCGTGCTCAACCCGCTGGGCGTGCCCTCGCGCATGAACCTCGGGCAGATCATGGAGACGCACCTCGGGTGGGCCGCCGCGATGCTCGGCTTCCACATCGCGACGCCCGTCTTCGACGGCGCGCACGCGGAAGACATCAGCGAATGGCTGCAGGACGCGGGTCTCCCCGCCGACGGCAAGACCTGGCTGCGCGACGGGCGCACCGGCGACCGCTTCGGCCGTCCGATCACCGTCGGCTACATCTACATGCTCAAGCTCGCGCATCTCGTCGACGACAAGATCCACGCGCGCTCGACCGGCCCGTACTCGATGATCACCCAGCAGCCGCTGGGCGGTAAGGCGCAGTTCGGCGGCCAGCGCTTCGGCGAGATGGAAGTCTGGGCGCTCGAAGCCTACGGCGCGGCGTACACCCTCCAAGAGCTGCTCACGGTCAAGTCCGACGACGTCGTCGGTCGCGTCAAGACGTACGAAGCGATCGTCAAGGGCGAGAACGTGCTCGAACCGGGCGTCCCCGAGTCGTTCAAGGTGCTCATCAAGGAGCTCCAGTCGCTGGCGCTCGACGTCAAGGTCCTCACCGAGCAGCGCGAAGAGGTCGAGATCCGCATCCAGGACGACGACATGGCGGAGCGCGCTCAGGAGATCGGCCTGCTGATGGGCGACGAAGACCCGCGCCTTTCGCAGACGGCGCTGGCCGAACGCGAAGCCGAACGCGATCGCCTCTCGCAAGTCGCGGCGGTCGCCGCCGTCGGCCTGCCCGAAGAGGAGCTCGAAGAAGCGGAGGACGCCGAAGTCGCGGCCGTCGCGGAAGAAGAGCCCGAAGAGGAAGAGGAAGAGCTCGACGATTCGGCTCCGCTGATCAGCGCCGGTCCGGCACGCGGACGCGCGCCCGACGACGACTTGTTGCCGACCAGTCCGCTGGGTGGGCTGCGGGCGACGATGACCGACGACGGTGAGATCGTCGTCGACGAAGTCACCGACGAAGAAGTCCCCGTCGCCACCGAAGAAGACGAAGTCGACGAAGGCTACGTCCTCGAGGACGAAGACGAGGAGCCGCCCGACGAAGCCGAGGAGGACGAAGGTCCGCTCGTCCACTCAACCGACGACGACTACTAAGTCACACACCCTGTCACCCTGAGCCTGTCGAAGGGTGACGTCGCGCCGCAAAAGGGTTGAGCGCCGCTCTCACGAGCGGCGCTCTTCCTTTTAGGTCGCCCGCGGGGTACGAGACACGCATGACGACGACGAGCGAATTCTGCGGTCACAATTCCTGCCGGTGCACGCGGCCCTATCCGGCTAGCACGCAGGCTGCGTCGACGGAGCGGATCGATCCGCAACGGTGAGTACTGCAGCCGCCGCTGCAACGACGAGTCGCAGGGCGCGATGGGCGATGACGGTTGCGAGTGCGGACATCCGCCCTGCCAAGCGGGCGAGGATGCGGGCATTCCGCCGATGTAGCTTTTACGTGTGATGCGTCGCGACGTAGGCGTTGGCGGCGGGGACGAGGCGGTCGCGCAGGGCGATGGAGGAACGCGCGCGTTCCATGCCGCGTGCGATGTAGACGCCGGCGGTCGGCGGGGTGTGCGCCTTCACGAAGGCTTGGAGCTGGTCGAGCGGCGCGGCGCGCCAGAACGTCGACGGCACGGCCGACATCGACAGCGCCCGCGAGAACTCGGACGTCGCGCCGAGCAGCGCGTCGCTGTGCGTCTGATAGAAGTGCCACACGAGTTGCGGATTGTAGCCCGCGGCGGCGAGCACCAAACGGCCGCGAATCCCGGCCGACTGCGGCGGCAGCTCCGGCGACATGACCGCGTCGAGCGCCTGTTGCAGCAGCTTCGGATCGCGCACGCTCACCAGCGCGCTGAAATAGACGCGGGCTTGCGCCTCGTCGCGGGCCGACTTGGCGAGCGCGTGGAGTTGATCGAAGGTCGCCGCGTCGGCGTTCTCCGCGACGATGCCCAGCACGGCGGCTTGGTCGTCGAGGCTCAGCGTCGTGCGATCGGCGAGAAACGCGGTGAAGCGGCGGCGGGCGTCGCCGACGACGACCGGATCGCCCCACGCGCCCAGCCGCTCGATCACGGTCCGGCGCAGCGCTTGGGTCGGAGCATTCTCGTTCGGCTTCGCATCCCACCCGAGGCGGTCGAAAACGGGCCGCAGCACCGAACGCGCGTAGGTCACGAACGCGTCGTGGCCGGGCAAGCCGCGCTCGTAGTCTTCCACCGACGCGAGCGCGCCGGCGATCTGATCCCAGGCACGGTCGTCGAGGTCGCCGCCCATCGCTGACGCCAGCGCGAGGTACGATCCCAGCGGTGCCTGATTCGCCTGGGCGAGAGCCCACTGATCGTCGAGCAGCGCGATCTTGTCCGCGTCGGGAAGCGCGGCGAAGTTCTTGCGGTTCACGGCGAAGGTCGCGTCGTCGTAGGACGCGCGATAGAAACCTAGGCCGCCCGCGTTGACGCTCAGCGGCTCATCGCAGCGTCCCGCCGGCAGCGTCTGACCGTCGGTCGTCAACAGCGTCGGCTGCGGCACGCCGTTGGCGCCGACGCGAATATCCATCGGGACGCTCCAGCGTTCGTTCGCCGGGTCCGTTCCGGTCAACAGAAAGCGACGCTGCGAGAGCGCGATCGTGCGGTTCCCCGATGCGTCGCACGTTGCGTGAACGGCGACGACCGGAAAGCCGGGTTGCGTCGTCCAACCCGATGCGAGCTTCTCGACGTCGCGGTTGCTCGCCGCGCTCAGCGCCTTCCACAAGTCGGCGCTGGTCGCGTTGGAGTACGCGCGCGCTTGGATGTAGCGGCGGATCCCGGCCCGGAACGTGTCGGGGCCGAGGTACGCTTCGAGCATGCGCAGGAACGCCTGACCCTTGTCGTAGGTGATTGCCGAGTCGAACGACGCTTGCGCGTCGAGCTCGTTGACGACGTGCTGCTCGATGGCGTGCGACGTCACGCGTGCGTCGGCGTTCATCGCCGTTTCCTTCGACGCGTCCTGCCGCTCCGACCAGCTCCAGGTCGGGTTGCGCATGTCGGTTTCCTTGGCCGCCATCCACGACGCGAAGCTCTCGTTGAGCCAGATGTCGTCCCACCAGCCCATCGTCACCAGATCGCCGTTCCACTGATGCGCCATCTCGTGGGCCTGGATGCCGTACACGCGCTGCTCGCGCGTCATCCCCGAGCCCGGCGGCAGCAGCAGCGCCTGATCGTTGTAGGTGATCGCGCCCCAGTTTTCCATCGCCCCTTGGAAGCCGCCGGGAACCGCGATCGAATCGAGCTTGGGCAGCGGGTACGTGTAGCCGAAGTACGCGTCGTAGTCGGCCAGAATCTGCTGCGCGTTGGCCAGCGCGTAGGCGCCGTTCTGCTCTTGGCCGCGCACGGCCCACACCGAGAAGTCCTTGCCGCCGGCGGTCGCGTCGACGTGCGCGAGATCGCCCGCCGAGTACTCGACCAGATACGACGGCATCTTGGGCGAGCGCCGGAACGTCGTCGTCGCCAGCGCGCCGTGCACGACTCGCGATTCGGGGGGCATGTTCGAAACGTTCGTCCAGGCCGACGGTACCGTCGCCGTCAGCTGGAACGTCGCGCGAAACGCGGGCTCGTCCCAGCACGGGAACATCCGGCGTGCGTCGGTCGCTTCGAACTGGGTCGAGAGCATCGTCCCGGTCGCGCCGCCCGGCGCGCGATACGACTGCACGAACAATCCCTGCGGAGCGGTCTCGAGCTTGCCGTCGTAGGCGAACGCCAGCGTGTGCCGTCCCACCGTCGCCGGCTTGGCCAACGTCACCGTCGTCAATTGCTTGGCGTCGTCGCTCTGCACGTTCGCCACCGCGACCGAGTCGAAGCGGACGTCGTGCAGCCGCTCGTTGAGCGAGTTGAACACGATCGTGGTGACCGGTCGCCGCACCTCGAGGGCGATCGTCTCGGTGCCGGTGAGCGTCTTGCTCGCCGCGTCGGGGACGATCGCGACCTGATAGTCGGTCGGCACGACGGTCTTGGGCAGACGGCCGGGCGCCGAGTCGAAGTTGAACGGCGCCTCGGCAGCGGCCGGTCCGGCCAAGGCGAAGACGGCGGCGGCCGCCGCGACGACACGAAGCGAAGCGAGTCTCATCGCGCCCGAGTTTTCCGGGACGTTCCTTAAAGCCCTATGTACGCACCCGGTGAAACCGCTATCGGTCGTCGCGCCGCGCCCGGTCCGCGCGCTTGTTCGCCCGCTCGATCTCGGTTGCGAGGTCGGCCTTCGTCATGTGCGTGGTGGCGTGCGCGCCGAGCCGGCGCGCTTCGTCGAGTAACTGATCCTTGGTCTTGCCGATGACGTCGACGCCGCCGTACGACGGGCCCGAGGCGTTCGGCCCGCCTTCCGCGGCGCGCGGATCCGACGGCCCCTTGTGTTCCTTAGGCTCCCAGTGGTCGCCCACTTTCTCGAACGAGTGCTTCACCGACGCCCATGCGACGCGGTGCGCGCGCTCTTCATCGCCCGCGTAACTCTGCTCGGCGCTTTCGAGCGTCTCCTCGTAGGTGTCTTGCGCTTTCTTGGGCGAGCGTTCGAGCGTCGACGGCAGGGGCGCGAACTCTCCGTTTTTTCCTTTGCTCGGCATGCCTACATCGTACCCAACCCGACCCCGTCGTTCGCCCGGCGGTATCGACCCTTTCGCGGGTAGACGAAGCAGCATGAAGGATGAGAAACCCGACCCCAAGAGCGACGACGACGAAGACCTGCACGACAAGTACGACGACGGCGTACTGGCCGCCGACGATACCGGGATGCTGTCGGGCGAGCGGACGATCACGCTGGCCGAGATCGCCGAAGCGCAATCGAATCAACCCCCAAGAGGTGACGTGTAACCCGTCACGTAACCCGGTCGGACGTGAACGGAACCCGTAGTGCTCGCGCCAATCTCTGGGAGAAGGCGATGAGCCTCCCCTTGGCCCGCGACGATGATTTCTTTGGCTCAACACGGCGGCCGGTCGGCATCGACCCGCAGCATCTGCGCGTGATCAACGATACTGCGCTGCGATCGCGACTGATCATGGCGGGGATCGCGGAGGGGCTACAGTCACCCAAGGGCCCCCAGCGCATCAAGTCGATCATCCGCGTCTATCCGGCGTTCGACGCGCCGCGGCCGGGCAACCGGCCGCGAGCCGTCCGCAGCGCGAGCGCCCCGTCCGAACCGTCCCGCGCCGCGTTCGGGCTCCCGACCGTCGAGGAGCTCAACGCGCTGCTCGCCCGCATCGGCCAGGTCGAGCGCGAGGTCAGCCACGAGCTGCAGGGCCGCCTGCACGGCGACATCGATCGCCTCAAGAAGCAGATCGCGACGCTCGACGGCGACGACTTCGAGCGCGCCTTCCGCGAGCTCGACGGCGCCATGAAGCAGCGCCGTCAACTGGCCACCGAAGTGCGCGAAGAGGCGTTCCGCCGCATCGACGGCGACGCCACCTTCGAGCCCCGCCGCTACCTCCGCCTCGTCTCCCGCGACCGAACCTAGCCTCGACTAGGGAATCGGGGCGCGACATCGAACGTACGTTCGCCCAGCGCCATGTCACGACAGCTTGCCCTGTTCGCCACCGCCCACTCGCCGACGCGGCTGGTGGGCGACCGCGGCGACGTCACATACATCCCGGAGTTCCTCGATCGCGCGACCGCCGACGCCCTGGTCGGTGAGCTCAACGCCGACACGCGCTGGCGCGCCGACTCGCGCGTGATGTACGGCAAGCGCGTCCTGGTGCCGCGCGAAACGGCCGGCCGCGGTGAGAAGATGCCGCAGCCCTGGACGCCGACGCTCGAGCGCGTGCGCGCGATGATCGAAAGGCACACCGGGACGACGTACGACTATTGCTTCCTCAACCGCTACCGCGACGGCAACGACGCCGTCGCCTGGCACGGCGACCGCGACGGCACGCGCGACGCGCGCCTGATCGTCGCCTCGCTCTCGCTCGGCGCGACGCGTTCCTTCCAGCTCAGGCCGAAGAAGGAAAGCGGTCTACGCCACGACCCGATCGCCGTCGACGTCACGCACGGCGACCTCATCGTGATGGCCGGCGACACGCAACTCAACTGGGAACACCGCGTCCCGCGCGACCCGCGCATCACCGAAACCCGCCTCAACGTAACCTTCCGACAGCACCGCGCGCGCGACGCCGCCTGACCTTGCGGTGAACGCGTCCGGCGGCGAAGCAGAGCGGCTCTACGCACGGCGCGACGACGTGCCGTCGTTGTCGGACTGCTATTTTTATCATACGATGGACGTTCCCGGGCACGGGACCATCGCCGGCGAGTGGGATCTGCGCGGAAGGGTCGACGAGTATCTCGGGCACGAACCGTTGCGGGGATGCCGTGTCCTCGAGGTGGGTACGGCGAGCGGATTTCTGTGCTTCGAGATGGAGCGCCGCGGCGCCCATGTCGTCGCGTACGATCTGTCGCCGTCGACCCCGTGGGATATCGTCCCTTACGCCGGCCTGGACGTCGAGTCGACGCACGCCGTCCGGGCCCAGCACGTCGGACGCATCAACGCGAGCTGGTGGCTTTGCCGGCACGCCTACGGGTCGTCGGCACGCATGGTGTATGGTACGGCATATGCGGTACCGGCCGAGATCGGACCGATCGACGTGTGCACCTTCGGCGCGGTGCTGCTGCACCTGCGCGATCCGCTGCGCGCGCTGGAAAGCGCGGCACGGCTGCGGCCTAGCACGATCGTCATTACCGAGCTCGCCCGGCGTCGCCGCTTCGGTTTCTTCCCGGAGCGGCCGTCGCAGCGCCGCGGCCCGCTGTTCGTGCCGAACGCCGCGGCGGGCCAACCCACCGATACCTGGTGGTCGTTCAGCCCTTCGTCGATCGCCAATCTGCTTGCGATCGCCGGCTATCGCACCGAGCGTATCGTCGCCCACACCCAGCAATATCGCGACCGCGCACTCCCGATGTTCACCCTCGTCGCCCGGCGAATCACCGACGCGCGCGCCGGTGAGTGCCGGTAGCCGCGACGGTCAGGCCACGCCGGTAGGCACGCGCGGCGGAGGTACGACGAACTCCTCGTGGCTGACGGTGCCGCCTTTGCGAATGGTCGTCTCGGTGGTGAACTGGGCTTCTTCGGTTGAGCCGGTTAGCGCGGTCGTCGAGGAGATGCCGCCGCCGACGACTTTGGCGACTTCGTCGAAGTAGCCGGTGCCGACTTCGCGCTGGTGGCGCGTGGCCGTGTAGCCGCGCGGTTCGCTGGCGAACTCGCGCTGCTGGAACTCCGCGTAGGCCGGCATCCCGCGCTCGGCGTACTCGTGGGCGAGCTCGAACATCGAGTGATTGAGCGCGTGCCAGCCGGCGAGCGTGATGAACTGGAAGCGGTAGCCGTACTCGAAAAGCTTGCTGCGGAACTGCGCGATCGTGTCGTCGTCGAGCTTGAGCTTCCAGTTGAACGACGGCGAGCAGTTGTACGCGAGCATCTTGCCGGGGAACCGCGCGTGGATCGCGTCGGCGAAGGCTTTTGCCTCCTCGAGCGAAGGATGCGACGTTTCGCACCAGATCAGATCGCAATGCGGCGCGTACGCGAGCCCGCGCGCGATCGCCTGATCGATCCCCGGCTTCACCCGGAAGAACCCTTCGGGCGTCCGTTCGCCGGTCAGGAACGGCTTGTCGCGATCGTCGACGTCGCTGAGCAGCAGGTTCGCCGCGTCGGCGTCGGTTCGCGCGCACAGCACGGTCGGCACGTCGCACACGTCCATCGCCAGCCGCGCCGCGATCAGGTTGCGGATCGCTTGCGAGGTCGGAATCAACACCTTACCGCCCAAGTGGCCGCACTTTTTCTCCGACGCGAGCTGGTCCTCGAGATGCACGCCGGCGGCGCCGGCGGCGATCATCGACTTGGTCAGCTCGAACACGTTGAGCGGCCCGCCGAAACCGGCTTCCATGTCGGCGACGATCGGCGCGAACCAGTCGCGCTCGCCGCCGCGCCCTTCGACCGTGTCGATTTGATCGGCGCGCTGGAACGCGCTGTTGATCCGCTCGACGACCTTCGGCACCGAGTCATACGGATACAGCGACTGGTCGGGATACGTCTGCCCCGCCGTGTTCGCGTCGGCCGCGACTTGCCAGCCGGAGAGATAGATCGCCTTCAGACCGGCTTTGACGGCCTGAACGGCCTGACCGCCGGTGAGGCACCCGAGCGCCGCGACGGGCACGTCTTGCGCCAGCAACGTGCGCAGCGTTTCGGCGCCGCGCCGCGCGAGCGTGTGCTCGATGCGCACGGAGCCGCGCAGGCGCGCGACGTCTTCCTGCGTGTACGGCCGCCCGATCTCGGCTACCGGCTGCACCTTGCCGTTCGTGTGCCCGTTGGCGGAGTGGCCGTTGGTCGGGAACGTGGGCGATTCCGGCACGAAGGTCATCTCCTCGAAACGCGTAGTTTCCAAGGAGTGTAGCCGGGCAGACGCCCCTCGCCGCGCCGAGCGGCGCGAGAGGCGCGAAAGCGGTCGCGAACGGTCGAAAACCGAGCGCGAACAGCGCGATCCGGTCAGCGTGTCAGCGTGACCGCCGACACGGTCGCGGCGCGGACCGCGGCGTCGGAAAACGGCAGCGGCGTGCGCGCGAAACGGATCCAGCCGGCGTTCTGGTCGGTGTAGTGCGGCGAGCCCGGCTCGCCGGATTCGCCGGCATCGACGTCGATCGTGCCGTGATCCCAGTCGCCCGCGATCCACACGGCGCGAAACGACTGGCCGTGGTTGTTCCACTGCACGGCGGGCGCGAAGCTGCCGCCGCGGCCGGGCATGACCGGCCCGTTCCACACCGAGAAACCGAGCGACGCGAGGGGATGCGTCAGCGGCTGAGCGGCGTACGTGCTGAACGGCGCGACCTCGGGACCGAGCCTCGTCTGCACTCGGCGCAGCGATGCGACCACGAACCCGTCGTAGTCGTCGCCGGGAACCCAACCGCGCGGACGTTCGCGCAACGCGCGCAGGACGACCTCGAACCCCGGCCCGGTTCCCGGGTAGTACGGCGCGAGCTCCGGCGGCAGATGTTCCGCGGAGAGCGTGCCCAGCATGTCGCGGCGCAGCGCCACGACGACGGTCGCGCCGCGCGACTGCGGCAGCAGCATCCCGTCGAATGAACGCAATGCGCCGAGCACCGGCGCGAGGGTCGCATCCGCGTCGACGTGCTTGCGCATGGCGGCGGCGAGCACGATGTCGGCGAACTCGCGTTCCGCCGGCGAGTTCGCGTCGGCCTGGACGGCGGCGATCTCCGCGGGTGAGAGCTTGCCGCGCGCATCGCGCGACGCGTGCAGCATGCGCCGGATCTCGTACGCGCGATACGGCGGAGGCCAGTACGGCGCGAGCCGCGGCCCGGAGCCGTCGGGGCGATTGTTGCTCGTAACGACGAACGTATTGCGCGACGGATCGACGTGGGGCGCGGCATCGTAGGTTGAATACGCCGGTTCGGCGGCCGCGCCGTCGCTCGCCCAGCGGCCCCACGACGGATCGAGCGGGATCTGCGCCGCCAAGTGATACGCCGCGCGTCCGGCATCGTCGGCGAACAATACGTTGAGCGCGGGTTCGGGCAGATCGCGCATCGCGGCGACGCCGTCGGCGGCGCTGCGGGCGCGCAGCAACCGCAGGAACGGAGTAAGTGGTGAAACCGGATGACGGCGCATCCGCCAGTCCATCACGTAGGCGACGCCGTCACGACGGCTCATCACCACGCCGCGCGGCGTTTCGAGCAGATCGAGCTCGACCGTCCCACCGAAGCGCACGGCGATGCGTTCGAGCCGATGCCGCGCGCGGAGCCAGCGACCACCTTCGTAGAACTCGTCGGTGCCGCGGTTGCGTTCGCGCAACACGAGGATCGCGGCGGTCTCGCCGGCGGTCACACCCCAGGCGAGGTGCTCGTTGTGACCGAGCGTCACGCCCGGCGTGCCCGCCAGCGCCGCGCCCGCGACGTGCATCCCCGGTGCGCTCGCTTCGACCACATACCAAATCCCCGGAATCCCCAGATCGAGGTGCGGATCGTTGGCCAGGATCGCCTTGCCGATCGTCGTTCGCTGCGCACCGAGGGCCCAGCCGTTGCTGCCGATCGGCGGCCGGCCGTCGGCCGTCGCCGACAACGTCGCGCTCGCGGAAGCGACGGCGGGTAGCGGCGGCAACGCGGCAATCGTACCGGCTGAACTGCCGTCGGTGGGAACGTCGTAGCGCGGATCGGTCGACGGATACAGCGCGTCGATTCCGCTCGGGCCGAGCGCTCGACGAACCCGATCGCGCACGATGACGTCGTCGGGCCGGTCATCGAGATCGAGCACCGTCGCGAAGCCCACCGCCAACGCGTCCTCGGGCTGCCACGGCTCGAACGACGAGAACAGCGCGACATACTCCGGTGGCTGGGGCTCGCGCGTCGCCGCGGCATTGATCCCCGCCGCGAACGCGGCGAGCATCATGCGTTCGTCGGTACCGGCCGACGCGTAACAGCGCTGCGCGAGGTCGCGAATGTCGTAGCGACGCATCCGCCGGTCGACCGGCACCAACGGGCTGCCGAGTACTTCGGCGAGCCGCCCGTAGACGTATCGCCGCGTGAGGTCCATCTGGAACAGCCGGTCGCCGCCCATCGCGAAGCCCTCGGCGAAGAACAGATCGTGCACCGAGCCGGCCCGAATATGCGGCACGCCGCGCGCGTCGCGCGCGATCGTCACCGGCCCGGCGAGATCGAGCCCGCGCTGCGTTCCCGAACTGCTCGCCACGCCGCCCCGCGTCGCCAGCGCGACTCGCGCCACGTACAGCCCGAACAGCAACACCGCCACGACGACCGCGGCCATGACATAGCGCAGCCAACGCAAGATCGAGCGAGCAAGCATCCCCCGCCATCTAGCCCACCCACCCAGCCATTCCTCCCTTCAATCCCGTCACCCTGAGCAGAAATCTTGTCATCCTGAACAGAAATCTTGTCATCCTGAGCAGAAATCTTGTCCATCCTGAGCAGAAATCTTGTCATCCTGAGCAGAAATCTTGTCATCCTGAGCAGAAATCTTGTCATCCTGAGCAGAAATCTTGTCATCCTGAGCTTGTCGAAGGACGGTTCTGCCGCAGTTGGTCAGCGTGAAGCGATATTCGGTCTACATGCTGCGCTGCGCCGACGACAGTTTCTACGTCGGGGTTACGTCCAACATCGACGTTCGCGTGGCCGTCCATCAGCACGGCGTCGATCGCGACTCATATGTCTTTTCGCGCCGGCCGGTGAGCGTGGTATTTACCGAAACGTTCTCGCACATCGAAGATGCCATACGCGCGGAGAAACGGCTGAAGGGCTGGTCCCATGCGAAAAAGGAAGCGCTTGTGCGAGGTGATTGGGAAGAGATCCGGCGCTTGGCGCGGGCGCCGTCCTTCGACAAGCTCAGGATGACAGGACGGTTGGGGGACGGCGGTTAGGGGGCACGGCCTTCGTCTACTTCGAACATGTGGTCCGGCTGGAGGCGGGTCCTCGCCGGTCAGCAGCAGCGCGTACATGGCCCACTTCATCACGCGACCGTCACGTCTCGGGCTTACCCGCGGACGCCGGTTTGGAATGAAGGCTTCGTTGTGCGCTTGCTTGGCTTACCCCAAGTGGACGGCGCCGGCGGCAACGGCGCTTGGCCTTGAGTTGCGCGTCGCTTCGTGATAAGCTACCTGTCTGTGCCCTTCGGCCGATACGCGGACCTAAGGAGCGTCGGACCGCCGTCCCCTGGAGCTACTCGCCTTTTCACCCTTCGACAAGCTCAGGGTGACAGCGCGGAGCCCAGGCTACGCCGGAACCACGACGTCACCTCGGCCGCCTCTGTCTCGCCGGCGCGCTGTAAAGGACTCAATTGAACCTCCTCGACGTCAACAATTTCGACGCGATGCGCATTGGCCTCGCGTCGCCGGAACAAATTCGCGCGTGGTCTTTCGGCGAAGTCAAGAAGCCGGAGACGATCAACTACCGGACCCTCAAGCCCGAGCGCGACGGCCTCTTCTGCGAGAAGATCTTCGGTCCGACCAAAGACTGGGAATGCCACTGCGGTAAGTACAAGCGCATCCGCTTCAAGGGGATGATCTGCGACCGCTGCGGCGTCGAGATCACGCGCGCCAAAGTGCGCCGCGAGCGGATGGGCCACATCGAGTTGGCCACGCCCGTCACGCACATTTGGTATTTCAAGGGCGTGCCGTCGCGCATCGGCATCCTGCTCGACATGTCGCCGCGACAGCTCGAGAAGGTGATCTATTTCGCCGCGTACGTCGTCACCGATCCCGGCGACACGACGCTCACCAAGCGCGAGATCCTCACCGAGCAGAAGTACCGCGAGAGCCGCGAGAAGTACGGCACGCGCTTCAAAGCCGGAATGGGTGCCGAAGCGATCCGCGAGCTGCTGCGCGACTTGAACCTGCGCAAGCTCCAAGAAGACCTCCGCCGCGAGTTCAAAGAGACGTCGGGTCAAAAGCGCATCAAGGCGATCAAACGGCTCGAAGTCGTCGAAGCCTTTCTCGCCTCGGGCAACAAGCCGGAGTGGATGATCCTCGCCGCCGTGCCGGTGATCGCGCCCGAGCTGCGCCCGATGGTGCAGCTCGACGGCGGCCGCTTCGCGACCTCGGATCTGAACGATCTCTACCGCCGCGTCATCAACCGCAACAACCGCCTCAAGCGGCTGCTCGAGCTGAGCGCGCCCGAGATCATCATCAAGAACGAGAAGCGCATGCTGCAAGAAGCAGTCGACGCGCTGATCGACAACGGCCGCCGCGGCCGCCCGGTGACGGGTCCCAACAACCGTCCGCTCAAATCGCTCTCGGACATCCTCAAGGGCAAACAGGGCCGCTTCCGCCAGAACCTGCTCGGCAAGCGCGTCGATTACAGCGGCCGGTCGGTCATCGTGGTCGGCCCGAACCTTAAGCTGCACCAGTGCGGGCTGCCCAAAGAGATGGCGCTCGAGCTCTTCAAGCCGTTCGTGATGAAGAAGCTCGTCGACCGCGGTCAGGCGCACAACATCAAGAGCGCGAAGCGCATGGTGGAACGTGTCCGTCCGGAAGTGTGGGACGTCCTCGACGAGGTCATCCGCGAGCACCCGGTGCTGCTCAACCGCGCCCCGACGCTGCATCGCCTCGGCATTCAGGCGTTCGAGCCGGTGTTGGTGGAAGGCAAAGCGATCCATCTGCATCCGCTGGTCTGCACGCCGTACAACGCCGACTTCGACGGCGATCAGATGGCCGTGCATCTTCCGCTGAGCGCCGGTGCGCAGGCGGAGGCGCGCATCCTGATGCTGTCGTCGAACAACATCTTGCAGCCCTCGTTCGGCAACCCGGTGTCGATCCCGACGCAGGACATGGTGCTGGGCCTGTACTGGCTCACGTTCCAGCCCGACGAGTACAAGGGCCCCGCCAAGGCGGCGCTGTCGGACGACGCGCTGTGGGCCGGCCCGGTGCTGCGTGACGGCAAGGGCCGCGGCAACAAGCCCGACGGCTCGCCGTCGTACATGGCGTTCAAGGACGGCACCGACGCCGTGAGCGCCTACAACCATCGTCTGATCGGTCTGCACGAGTGGATCGAAGTGCGCTACAACGGAACGCGCATCAAGACCACGGTCGGCCGGACGATTCTCAACGAAGCGTTCCCGGTCGAGTGGAACTACCCGTTCCTCAACATCACGCTCGACAAGACCGCGCTCAAGAAGCTCATCACCGAGTGCTATCGGAAGTACGGTAACGCGGCCACGGCGGAGTTCCTCGACGCGATCAAGGGCCTGGGCTTCCGCTACGCCACGCAGTCGGGCACGACCGTGTCGATCAGCGACATCATCGTTCCCAACGCCAAGCACGACTTGCTCGACAAGGCGCAATCCGAGGTCGACGAGCTGCACGGTCTGTTCAACGACGGCTTCATCTCCGAGGACGAGCGTTACAACAAGACGATCGAGCTGTGGCAGAAGGCCGGCGACGACGTCACGATCGCGATGCAGCAGGCGCAGAACCCGCTCAACCCGGTGTTCATGATGGCGACCTCCGGCGCGCGCGGTTCGATCGCGCAGGTCAAGCAGCTCGGCGGCATGCGCGGACTCATGTCCGACCCGTCGGGCCGCATCCTCGAGATCCCGGTCAAGGCCTCGCTCAAAGAGGGTCTGACCGTGCTCGAGTACTTTATCTCGACGCACGGCGCGCGCAAGGGTCTGGCCGACACCGCGCTGCGCACGGCCGACTCGGGCTACCTGACGCGACGTCTGGTCGACGTGGCGCAGGACGTGATCATCCGCGAGGAAGATTGCGGCACGTCCAACAGCATCACCGTCTCCGACATCACGGTCGGCAAAGAGACGATCGAACCGATTTACGATCGGATCATCGGTCGCCGCGCCGCCGAGGACATCCGCGATCCGGAGAAGACGCGCGAAAAGCTCGTCAAGCGCGACGAAGAGATCGACGAAGAGAAGGCCAAGTCGATTCTCGCCGCCGGCGTGAAGACGGTCAAGATTCGCTCCGTGCTCGCCTGCCAGGCGAAGTACGGCGTGTGCGCGATGTGCTACGGCCGCAATTTGGCGACCGGCCTCAAAGTCGACATCGGCGAAGCGGTCGGCATCATCGCGGCGCAGTCGATCGGTGAACCCGGCACGCAGCTCACGCTGCGCACGTTCCACACCGGCGGCGTCGCCCAGGAAGACATCATCACCGGTCTGCCGCGCGTCGAGGAGATCTTCGAAGCGCGCAAGCCCAAGGGCGAAGCGCCGGTGACGGAGTTCGCGGGCACGATCAAGTTCGGCGAGGAGAAGGGCAAGCGCGTCGTCTTCGTGACGGACGCCGACGGCGAAGACCACGAGGTCGACGTCCCGGCGAACACCCACCTCAACGTCGTCGAAGGGCAGCAAGTCACGGCCGGTCAGCCGGTCGCGGAAGGCTCGCTCAACCCGCACGACATCCTGCGCATCAAGGGTGAGACCGCGCTGCAGAACTACCTGGTCCAGGAAGTGCAGAAGGTCTACCGCTCGCAGGGCGTCGACATCAACGACAAGCACATCGAAGTGATCGTTCGCTCGATGCTGCGCAAGGTGAAGATCGTCGACGGCGGCGACACGCGGATGCTTCCCGGTCAGCTGATCGAAGCGTCGGTGTTCGCCGAGGAGAACGAGAAGATCAAGGCCGAGGGCGGCAAGTACGCGGAGGGCAGCCCGGTGCTGCTCGGCGTGACGAAGGCGTCGCTCGCAACGGAATCGTTCTTGTCGGCGGCGTCGTTCCAGGAGACCACGCGCGTCCTCACCGACGCCGCGATCAAGGGCAAGCACGACCCGCTGCTCGGCCTCAAGGAAAACGTCATCATCGGCAAGCTGATCCCGGCAGGCACGGGGATGTCGCGCTACCGCAATCTCCAGATCGAGCCCGAAGGTCAGGACCTCGACGAAGAGGGCCGTCCGAAGAACGTGTTCCTCGACTTCAATCCGAATCCGGACGACGGGCTCAGCACGTACGGCGACGTGGTCGCCCCGAACGGTCAGGAGATGAATCCCAAGGTGCTCGGCCCGTACGAGCGCCAGCGGATGGCCGAGAACACGGTGACCTACGAGGGCAACTACGAGCCCGAAGCCACCGTCGGCACCCCCAGCGCGCGCACCCAATACAAACCCAAAGGCATCAATCCCGAAGATTTGTAGACGGACATTTGTCACCCTGAGCGCGTACTGTCACCCTGAGCGCGTACTGTCACCCTGAGCGCGTACTGTCACCCTGAGCGCGTACTGTCACCCTGAGCGCGTACTGTCACCCTGAGCTTGTCGAAGGGGCGCGGGTGAAAAAAGGAAGAGAGCCGCTCTAACGAGCGGCTCTCTCCGTATTGAAGATGCCGCGCTTGAGCGCATCGTCGGGCTCAGGGTGATGTCGCGTTGGTAAACGGATTGATTACGGTGAGGCCGGAAGATCGAAAGCCCTTTTCGTTGCGCGTCACGAGCGAGAGTTCGTGATGCAGCGCCGTGGCGGCGATCAGCAAATCGATCGGATGAACCGTCGTCCCCGTAGCTACGAGACCGCCGCTGAGCCTTCCCCAACGTTCTGCTACGGCGGGGTCGACGGGTAGTATACGGCCGCGAAACCGCGACGGAAGCGCCGCGAGAAATGCCTCGAGCCGCGACTCTTTCTCGGCGTCGCGCAAACGCACGACTCCTTTGCGGATTTCCCCGAGGCTAAGGACGCTGATATGGAGTTCCAGCTCGTCCGCGGCCGCGAACCAAGCGGCGACGCCGCGATCCGGACGTGGGCGAACAGGCTCCGACACAACGTTTGTATCGAGGAGGTAGCCGCTCAGAACGCGATCTCACGGGAATCGTCGGCGTGTTCGCGTTCAGGAAAGTCGATCTCAACAGGTCCGAAGCTCGACAGAAACTCGAACAGCGGCATCTCGGCGCGAGCTGAGAGCCGTTCGTACTCCGCCGTCGAGATCACCATTGCGACGTCGCGCCCGTGCCGGGTGATAGACTGTGGTTCACCGTCGACCGCCTCGGCGATCAGCGCGCTAAACTTTGCCTTTGCCTCTTGAACTTGCCAACGGCGCTTCTTCGCGATACCGCCCTCCTAGGGTCAGACTAGACTGACTATAACATGTAATGCGAACTCAGGTCAAGTTCCAAAGGAAGCCGTCGCCCGAGCTGGAGAACGCGACGGCCCGAAGGTTGGCGCACGCGCTTCGGCGCGCGACGCCGTGTGTCCACGCCTCGCGCGTGCGACACGAGGGGGACGGTTCACCGAATCGCCCCGCTCACTGATTTCCGGGGCTCGCGCTGACCCAGCCCCACAACCCCCAGGATCCCTACGGGCCGTCGGGCCCTGTCCGACTCGGTAGGATCGAGGGGCCGGCGGCGTGGCGGAGGGGCGATTCGGGTAGGTCTCGGTTACATGGAGGCTGTCCCGATGGGCTCATTGATGATCCGAATCGTCCTGGCAATCGCTGCCGTCACGGCGCTCGTAATGTTCGCCCGCGCCGAGAGTGTCTCGGCCCGCGAGCTGGCCACCGCCCAAGGGCCGATTACGATCGCCGCGGCGCGCCGGCCGGGATGAGAAGCCCGCGCTGCAGCGAGCTGGTCGTCGAGGCGCGCGACGCGAACGACAACCACCTTATCGCCGAGACGCATCCTGAGCTCGACGCGGAGGGCGCCTGCAAGTACGCGCTGACCGTCCCCGCTCAGAGCGCCGTCTGGATCCACCTCCGCGAGGCGTTGGTCTCGTCGGAGTCGGCGGCAGGCGTCGAATCGGCCGGCGCTTCACCCGTTGGCGCCGAGAGCAGCACCGCCGCCGCCCGTGCCGGCCGCGCGCCGAGCGCGCGCAGCGTGCAGATCCGCTGGACGGTCATCTCGCCGAATACGTACTTCTTCACGCCCGGCGAGCAGAAGACGATCCCGCTGAACTTTTGACCGCAGCCCATGTCATCCTGATGCTTGACGAAGTACCCGCCCTCGATTGAACACGGGGTTGGCGGTCAACCCTTCGCCAAGCTCAGGATGACGACGGCTCAGGTCTCGATGTCGGACAGGAGAAACTTCACGCCGCCGGTTCCGATGCGAACGGCGTCTTGGATCGCGGCTTGACCTTCGGGGCTGCCGGCTGCGGCGCACGCGAGGTCGTAGGAGTCGAAGTACAGGTCGGCGGTGCGATACGCCGGCGTCGGGCTGCCGTCTTCTTTCGGAAACACCTTGGCCAGCTCGGCGCGGGTCACGTTCGGGATCTTCATCGCGAGCGGGATGTGCACGCTCTTATATTGTTCCTCGAACGCGGCGGGGTCTTTCGGGTTGTCGTAAACGACGGTGAGTTTGACGCTCATGGCGCAGGGGTACCGCGCCGCCGTCGCGGCCCCCTCGTCCGAAGTGCTTTCGTCAGTGGCAGGCGACCGCGGTCAGTTGCTGGCCCGGTTGAAAGTCGACCGTGTTTCCCGGGGGAAGCGTGCCGGGACCGATGGTTACGCTCGTGCCGGAAATCGAGCCGAGCTGTCCGACCGAGTGCCAGACCAACCCGGAATTACCGCCGGTACCGCTGTAGACGTCGAACTCGCACACGGTTCCCGCGCCGAACCCGTTGACATCGGTCAAGTTCACCTGCGGGAATGCCCTCCCGAAGCTTACGGTGGACGTCGATCCGTTGTAGAACGAGAGATAGATGATCGGCGTGAATCCTGCCGTCGCGCTGTCGGCCGGCAGTGTATTGGGAGTGACGTCGCCGTTGTTGAGCGCATCCGAGAATACCAGCGAACCAGTGATGTTCGGAGCGGCGAACTGTGCGCTCAAGCTGATGTTGTGATACGCGCTCAGCGAGAGCAGCGCCGGTGTCGTGCCGGCGGTGAGACTCAACGTCGCCGTCGATCCGCCCAAGATCCAGGTCGGCGCGGGCGCCGACGACGGCGTCGCGGTGGGCGATGGAGTCGGGCTCGGCGTGCGTGTGGGCGTAGGCGTGGGTGTGGGCGTGGGAGTTGCGGTCGGTCTCGCGGTGGGCGAAGGCGTCGGACTCGGGGTACCGGTCGGAGTCGGCGTGGCCGTCGGGCTTGCGGTGCCTGACGGTGTCGGCGTAGCCGTCGGCGTGGCCGTTGACGTCGGACTCGCGGTTGGCGTCGGGCTGGGTGATGCGCTCGATGCCACTTCGTAGAGCGCAAAGCCGTAGGTTTGCCCGGCGGTCAGCGTGAGCGGGAACGTCACCGACGGAGCGGTGTCCGCACTGAACGTCAGCGTTTGGCCGCTAACCGCGGCCGGCCCGGCGGCTGGTTCGATCCACGCAGAAGCCCCCGGCGCCAGGAATGCAATGTAGAAGCTCTCGCCCGCGGTCGAAATGCTCGACGGCAGCGTCAGCGCGAACGTCGGGAAGGACGCGAACGTGAACGTCGCACTCGGCGTGAAGCCGAGGTACGCCAAGAGCGTCGCGCCGGAGCTCGATGCCGAAATCGCCGCATCGGTTTGCCGCGCTGTCTTCGAAGCCGCGCTTCGCGCAACGCTCAGGGCTGGAGCCCCCGATGGGAGCGATCCCGAACCAACGACCGTCATCGACCCGCTGCCGGTAGCGGCAGCCGGGAAGAGGATCGATGCGTTGACGGTTCCGGCAAGAACGACGGCGGTTACCGCCGAGGTTCCGATGGCGACCGTGGTGGAAGTCGGCACGACCGGGACGGTCGTCGTAGGAGGCGTCGTCGAGTTGTTGTTTCCGCAGCCGACTCCGAGGGCGACGAGCGCCAGAACGACCGCGGGCACGAGAAAACGCTCTGGCCTCATGGACGACCCCCCAACTGAAAGTACGTTAGGGTACGATCTTCCGGGCGCTTGCCCGCGGGCCTGCCAGATCGCGACGAAGATCCCGCGTCACTTCACCTGGCCGTCGGAGGGCGAAGTCCGCTCGGAAGCGCTAGTTCTCACAATGAGGATATCGGTGAGGCAGCGACGCGATGCTGACGTCGTCCGGCTGGATCACCTTCGCCTCGCCGCGCGCGATCCGACTCGATGTCATACGGGCCGACGGTCTGGAACGTGCCGGTGCGATCTTGCCGCTTGCGCACCACGCTAATATCGAGAACCCGCGCGTATCGGAAGACCAGGAGTAGAAGAGCGGCTCGCGCGGATGCGCACGTGTGGGCGAAATGCCGTCGAGATCGGGCAGCCAGCGCAGCATCGCTTTGCGCTTGCGTCATCCTGAGCTCGTCGAAGGACGGCCGTGCCCCGCGTTGTCGTCCTAAGCCAGGCGAAGGGCGAGAACGCGAGCCCCGCCGAGCCCGTCGCCCTTCGCCGAGCTCAGGGACGACGGTTGCCGGGGCTCCGTGACGGCGACGCAGCCGCCCTTCGATAAGCTCAGGCGACATGGTGGCGGGACGGCAGGTTCCCGGACGGTCGGCTTCGCACGGTTACAACGTATGCGCACGCTCTCGGATGTCTTCGCACCAGGCACCGCGCCACTGCCCGAGGGGCTACGCACGCTCCAGGTTTCGCCCGGCCGCAGCGTCGAGCCGGGAATCACCGTGCACGCCAACTTCACCTTCCGCAATCTCGGCGGTGGGACGGCAACCGGCTTCCGCGTTCGCTTCCGGTTGCCTGAAGGGCTGACATACCTGGTCGGCACCGCGCGCATCGACGAGGCGCCGATCGACGAGCACGGCGGGCTGACCTCGCTGCTGCAAGGTTCGGGCGCGAACATCGGCGACGTGCCGGCCGGCGGCGAGCGCCGCATCTCGCTGGCGTACAGCGTCGCGCCGACGATCGAGAACGGCACGCAGATCGCGATCCAAGCCGCGATCGCTTCGTTCGAAGTGCCGGTGATCGGCTCGAACATCGTGCGGCTGGTGGTGCGCAGCCGTCCGTCGCTGCAGAACCCGGCCATCGAAGCTCGTCGCTCACCGCCGTGCGCGAGCTCGTCCCCGGCGCCGAGCTGCAACTGCGCGCGCAGGTCCACAACTCGGGCCAGAGCAGCGCGCACGACCTCATCGTGCTGCTGCCGGTTCCCGGCCAACACGAGCTACGTGGAGCACAGCGCGCGCATCGACGGCCGCACCCCCGAAGGATTGTCCGAGACCGAACCGTTCGGGCTGGCGCGCCCGTCGATCGTCGCCCCGACGCTCGGCCCCGGCGCGACGCTCGACCTCGGCTACCGCGTGCGCATCGACCAGACGCTCGACGACGCGTCGCCGGTGGCTGGCGCACGGCTCGATCTGCACGCAGGAGCTGCCCGAGTTCGCGCTCGCGCCGGTGACGCTCAAGGTGCCCGTCGAAGGCGTCGTTCGCCGGCGACGACACGAGCTTCCACGCCGAATGCGACGACGACGTCGTGCCCGGCCAGCGCATCAAGCTGATCGTGCGCGCGCGCAACATCGGGTCGGCGCGCGCCAAGGCCGTCAAGGTGAAGATCAAGCTGCCCGACGAGCTCACCTACAGCTCGGGCTCGCGTTCGATCGACGGCGCACCGGGCGTCGACCGCGAGCGCGATCCGGGGATGTTCGAGATCGGCAGCGTCGAGCCGGGCCGGTCGGTCGAAGTCGCGCTGGCCGCGGTGGTGCGCACACCGGTCGCCGACGGCCACGAGATCGCGCTGGGCGCCGAGGTCGACTGGTCCAAGGGTGACCGCGCGTTCGACCGGACGCTGACCGTGAAGTCGCGCCCGGCGTTTCCAGCCGCGTTCAACACGATCGAGCGCGAGACGTCCAAGCGGCTCGAGCCCGGCGACCGCGCGGCGTTCACCGTGCGGCTGGAGAACATGGGCACCGACGTCGCCGGCGACGTGCGCCTGCACCTCGACGCCGACGAGGGGCTCGAGGGCCTCAAGGTCACCGAGCGCGACGCCGAGCTGACGATCGGCGACGACGGCGCCGTGCACCTCAACGACCTCGACCCCAACGTGCGCCGCGTGTTGCGCCTCGAAGCGCGCGTCGCGCCGACGATGGACGATCAGACGCAACTGCGGCTGCGCGCGACGCTGCGCACCGCGCAGCTCGAACCGATCGACCTGGGTGCGGCGGTGAACGTGATCGCGTCGCGTCCGCGCTTCTCGGCGGGGACGTCGAAGCTGGCGCTCGAGAGCAACGACGTGCTGCGCCCGAACCGCACGACGGCCTGCCGCCTGACGCTGCACAACGAGGGGACGGATCGCGGCCGCGACGTGCGCGTGCGGCTGCAGTTGCCCGAGGAGCTGCGGCTCGAGAGCGTCGAGGGCGGTTCGCGCGACGGACAGACGGTGACGTTCGGCGAGGTCCCCGCGCAAGCGACGCGCGAGGCGACGCTGCACCTGCGGCTGGTCGGCGCGATCGGGCTCAACGACACGCTCGACGTCGGCGCGCGGGTGAGCGGGATGAACGTGGTGCCGTTCTCGCTCGACCAGATGCAGCTGGCGACGCACGCCGAGGCGTCGTTCGCCGACGGCGCGACGCTGACGTCGATCCCGGCAGATGCGGTCGACGCGGGCGAGGAGATCACCTACACGCTGTCGCTGCGCAACGTCGGCGACGGTGCGGCGAAGCGGCTCAACGTGCGGCTCGACACGCCGACGAACAGCGTCTACGCGCCGGGCAGCACGACGGTGAACGACGTCGGCCTGCTCGACTTCGCGGGGACGTCGCCGCTGTTGGTGCCGAATGGGTTGACGCTGGGCGACGTCGGCGCGGGCGTGGAGGTCGTGGTGCGGTTGCGCGCGATCGTGAACACCCCGCTGCCGGCGGATGCGGAGATCGACACGACGGCGTACGTGACGTGGGACGAGATCCCGGAGATGACCGTCGCGGCCACGCCGCTGCGCGTGCGGTCGGCGCCGGCGCTGCCGATCGTCGATCCGATGCTGCCGTTCTCGGTGCTCGACGCGGCCGCCGGGGTTTCTCGCCCAGGGTATCGCGCGTTGCCGCCGGCTGAGGAGTACATGGAGTTGCCGCCCGGCGACGCCGGTGCGCCGGAACGGCACGCGCGAGGGCGCGGCGCCGTATGGTCCGGGCGCACTCGCGGGCGCCGGCGAACAGGCACGGCTCGCGCCGGCGCAGGCGTACGAGGAGGCGCTCGAGACGCCGACGTCGTTGTCGCTGGCGCTCAGCGAAGAGAAGCTGGAGTGGATGCTGCGCTATCTGGAGGAGGCGCGCTTCGAAGGCGTCGTGACGCACCTCATGGTGATCCGCGCGCTGTTCCCCGACACCGCCGAGACGCCGGCCGCAACGGCGCGGCTGCGCGAGCATGGCGCGAAGCTGAGCGAGCTGGTCGACCGGCTGTTCATCAAGCTGCGGCTCGGCAATACGACGCTCGTGCGCGACGATCTCGAGACGTGGGAGTATCGGGAGTCGTTCGAGTCGCTGCTGTCGACGCTGCGCAGCGAGCGCGGTCGCGACATCGAGATGCGGAGCGGGTTGACGCTGTCGTCGTTCGTCGAGCCGCGGCTGCTGAGCGCGGCAGAAGAAGATCTGCGTCACTCGAAGGTCGTCACCGCGGCGCCGTGGCATGCGGCGTCGATGCTGATCGCGACATCGCTCGAACGCGACGGCGAGCCGGTGGCGAGCTTCGCCGGTTATCGTGAGGCGTTGCTGCGGCAGTTCTGGTCGATGCGCGACCTCTCGCCGACCGATTTCGAAGCCGCGCTGCACAAGCCCGGCGAAGTCGAGCTCGAAGTCGAGCGCGAGGACGTGCTGCGCACGTTAGCCGCCCAGCGCCGCGTCCCGGCCTAGCCCATGGAAACGTGGGTGATCGTCGCTCGCCCTCGTGGTGCTGGGCGTTCATCGTATACGCGTTCATCCGCTCATCGGGCCGCGAGCCGGCAGCGACGACAACTGCGACGCTCGAGTTTGAGGACGGCGTCGTCAGCGAGCCCGTGCCGTTGCCGCGGCGATCGACATTGGCCGATGAGCCGGCGTATGTGCCGACGTCGTCAGTCGTGGGGGCTACGGCGCGGCTCGCCGGCGAGTCGTCCGATGCGACCGCGCCCGCCGAGCCGCGGCGAATGCGGTGGTCGCGCCAGTTCGACCCCGCCGGCGGCACGCTGTCCGACGAAGCGCGCCTGAAGCTGATCGCTGATCTTGGGTTGATTCGTGCGGATTGGAGTGAGGCGATCTTAGAGCAAGCACTATTCGAAGAGACGGATCCGCGGCATGTCACGGCGGTCCGCATCGCCCTTCGCCGGCTGCCGTAGTCGGGAGGCAAATGCAGGTAAATGCATCATATGAGCGCCAGCGAGACTCATTTTTGCCACGCAGCTTTGGTGGTCCGCGCTCAATACCTAGTGTCACACCGACGGCACTCGTTATGAAAGGTCTAGCAAACGTCGCGCCAAGAAACGTTTCCTGAATCAAAGACTTAGGGCGCCACATCGTCGATCCTTCGCGGAATTGACTTGGGCTCAAAGAAGAATTGTTGGCTGCAGCAGAAAATAGCATCGACGTCCGCAACGGTCTCGGAATAACTATGGAGCCCGCTGCTTACCACATGGTAGCGGTCGACGAATCAAGTATGATCGCTTCCGAGCCTTCTAATCGCGCTTCCGCCCGTACTCAGTGCACTGCCCACTGACTCCCTTCAACCGGAAAGAATATCCCTAATCGGCCACATCCGGTAGCCGCGTCTGCAGAGGTCTTCATTGCTCACGCTCGGAAACAGGCTCTAATTATATGAGCACGACTAGCTGGTGTCGGAAACCAGTCATCATGTTCACCATCGCGGCCGTGCGAAAACATTCGCGAGCGGGCGCGAGGCGAAATGGCGGTGCGGTCGACGGCTTCAGATGGACCAATTGAAGTCAGATCGTAAGCGGGCTATTGCCGCAGACGTTGGCTTTGATGGCTGGCGACGAATGGCAGTTCGTATAGACGATACCGGAGTTGCGTATAAGTGCCTACGCGATGCAGTCTCGTCCGGTGCGGCGAGTATTTGCGATGAACTGACGTCAATCGCCAGCGCGCATTCTCGGGGTGGCCTGGTTAGCCTGAGAATGCGCGCCGCTGCGCTCCTGATTTGCGATCTCGTTTCAATTGGCTACGAAGTTCGGAGCGACTCGACGTGGATCTATGTTAGACCCCCTACCGCGCAGGCGGCCGGCGGGCCGACAAAGGACGCAATACGGAGAAACCTAGAATTCGGGCGTAATGATCAACTGAGCGAAACGGCCACGCGGCGCTTCATCTTAGGTCTCGAGCGGCCAGCTCGAGGTGCGGGACGCTCGCCGATCACCGACCTCATCGCGGACGGCCGTCGCCTCGCCGGCCAATTGGCCCTCGCGCAAGAGCATGAGCGTGCAGAGAGGCCGGGTATTCTCATCGAGATTTGCAGGCCCTATCTCCAACTGGTAGAGCCCGGCTTGCGGGACGAGTATACAAACCTCAGGCTATCGGACATATGGCGGTACTTCCGCCATATGTGGGCAACTCGATATAGGTCGACTCCAGGCCGGAATCTATACTACCTCGTCCGCGACGCTGCGCAAGCGAGTCATCCCATCATCGCAATCGCGGCCCTCGGCAATGCTGTAATGCAACTTCGGTGTAGGGACGATGCGCTCGGCTGGACGGTCGACGGACTGCGACGCCTCATCGCGGAGAAAACGATCACCGATGCAGAGATGCTGGCCGCCTTTAAGAAACGACTGCTCGACGATATCGGCGAGATTTACGCCGCAGACTTCCCGGCCGTCGATGCTACGAACATTACAGACGACGTTCTTGACCGTCTTCTTAACATTGAGCGCGATGCTACGAGTCAGCGCGCTGGTGGCCTGCGAGACGATACGTATAATGGAACTCGGCGAATTGCAGACATTCGTGTCGCGGATCTTCCGGCATTGGCGCGGAGTGCACTGTTCAGATCGAAACGAGCAAGGGCGCTCCGCGAGTTATATCGCGCTTACCGAGCCCTGACTACCGGTTCCTCGCTAAGCCACTTAGTCACGCTCCCAGATGGTGAATGGGCCCTGAATCAAGCGATTCGGCAATTGAAAAAGCAGCATGCCGCATCATCCATGATGGAGATCACCGTTTGCGGTGCAGTCCCCCCATATAACCAGTTGCTTGGCGGGAAACTGGCGTGTTTCCTAATGACGAGTCCGAGAGTCGCTCACGACTACGAGTCTAAGTACGAGAACGGCTACAGCATCATTGCTAGTCAAATGGCTGGCCGATTGGTCAAAAAGAAACCGCGTCTCGTCTTCTTGTCAACGGCAAGCCTCTATACCGAGCGATCATCGCAGTATAATAGGGTCCGTATACCAACTGGTACGTTGCCCCTGCAGTCCGGAGAAGTATACTACAGCGAATTAGGCTTTACTGAGGGGTACGGCTCACTAAATCTAAGCACGAAAACTGAGACGGCACTTGATGCTTTAGCGGCAGCCTCAAGAACGTACCGCAATGTAAATTTCGTGTTTGGCGAGGGGCAAAGCCCGAAGCTCCGGCAATTGAGGGAAGGTCTCGATGCACTCGGGCTATCGCAGACAGATCTCTTGAACCATGGTGCGCCGCGAGTCGTTTATGGCGTGAAGCTCGCCAAAAACGTCGAACGCTACTTACTTGACATCGACGACCATGTTTCATACCTGGTTGGCAACGAACGGGATTACGCTTCAAATTACCACGACGCTGATGAGTCAATCTCAGCGTATTGGCGATCCCGCTGGCTTGCTAGTCGGATCGATTACACACCGGCGATGGAGCGCGTATCGAGGTCGACGCCGCTAGGCGAGCGTTTGTCGCGCCTCATTCCTGCACGTAACGGTATGACAAAGCCAGGGCTATTCGACACCATGCCCGGTGAGGGGGAGGAACCTGTGCGTGAAGCAACTCGTGAGGACGAGAAGACCGCGTTTATTCGTCATCTTTACCGGGACCAGAGCGCCTATAGCGATACCGTGAAGCTTTCGAGACTTCGCGAGCTAAATGTGAAGACCAAGGTGGACGACGTGGTGCGGCGAGTCGTTCGGGCTGGTGGCTCGATCGTGATCACTGGTAATGCCGGGGACGGCAAGACACATATTCTTCGCCTGCTGGAACAGGAATTGCGGAGCGCCAAGGCACGGTACATTATTGATGCTAGCGAATGCACGTACGAGCAAGTGATTGATGAATGGTCGAGTGCCCGACACGAGGGCCAGCCATTCTGCATTGCCATAAATGAGGGCTTCTTAATTGAACTGATTCGCGAATATCGTTCCACCCTACCGTGGCTTGATGCAGTTCAGGCACAGTTGTTGAATACCACCCGTTTGGTTCAGGTCGATGAGGTCGCGGAGGAGGGTAGATTTCGGCCAGAAAAGGGAGAAACAGTCGTCCTTGATTTGAGCTTCCGTCGGACCCTCGCTCCGAGCCTCGCCGGTGCAATTCTCGATAAGCTTACCGAAGAGTCGTGGTACACGGGATGCTGTCGCGGTGATGCCCAGTTTGTTTGTCCCGTCAGGTACAATCGCGAGATGCTCAGAGTACCGATGGTGCGGGATCGGATGTTGGCGCTTCTCAACAGGGTTGCTGAGCGTGGCGTTCGCGTGACGTTTCGGGAGCTGCTCGCCTTCGTATCTTACCTCATTTTCGGAGGCAAGAGTTGCGCTGAACTACGCGCGCTGCCTGAAGTTGAACAGACGAGATACTATTGGAATGCATTCGAAGGACAGGGCTTAGTGTTCGCCGAGCTCGAGGCTGGCCTCGACCCACTTCGGCAGACTAGCCCGCGCATCGACGAAGATCTGTGGCGGGGGCGCTTTAGTCCGGAGGAGTTCGTGGGCAACCACCTTGCCCCGATTGCGGCCCGCGATCTTGACGAGTTGGAAATGCGAGAGGGTAGTCGGACGGACGAAGCTTTTGTAGCCCTGAAGCGAAGGTGGTACTTCGAACATGCTCATGGCCGGCTATCATTTGGGGGCCGTGCAGACGAGTTTTTTGCTGACTTGCAGAATCGCGAGACAGCAGTTCAACTGCGAGTGGGGAGGTTGCTGGCTCTCATTAATAAGTGGTGGAACCGATCGGACGAGAGTCTCCAGGAGCGGTTGCGCCTTTGGACGCGTCTGTCATATTCGCCGCGCGCTTCGGGAAGGGCAATGGTTAGCGGACGCGACGTCGCGAACATGCGCCTCAGCCTATTCAAGCCTCAGTTATCTGCTGCGTTGCAGGCTGCCTTTGGCTCGCAGTCGGTCGACTACCTGATTCTAGCTCCGATTGAAGCTCAGCGCTACGCCGGCCTCCTGGTCGACAGGGGCCTAGTGATGTCGCTGATTTCTGGCGGAATCACCGAGCGAGGTGAACGCATTGGACGCCAGTTAGGGCAGTTTAATGATGCTCTCGCGCAGTACGCCGACGTCGGGTCCCACGTGCGCCCAATTGAACTGCTCGACCCGACGTCCGATCTTTCGGTGAAGGTTCGCGTAGATCTAAGTCAGCGCCGATACGACAGCGCTGTCTAGAAACGCTCAGCTGTAATGGAGGCGCAACTTCGTATCATCATCGGCAACGCTATTCGCAGTCGCTACGGCATCGGCATGCTAGAAGCTCGGCTGAGGCCAGTCCACATGGCGAACGCATTGATGCGCTGCGAGCACGAGAGAGTCGGTCAGATGGCGTATCTACGTCTCCTTATGACAGCGACTGCCGGTCGAGAAATGGCTGACGACAGGATGGTCGCCGTACGTCGACTCCTGGAGCGCGACCGAGACCGGTGGGGCCGCCTGGCGGATCAAGGAGAGTCGCTTGAAACGTCGTACTCGTTACCCGAGTGCTGCCGTTGCTAAGAACGATCCTCGGTACTGACAATGCGGCATTCGGGAAGTCTCCTGAATTCTCATCATTTTCGTCGCCGACGGCCCTCACGGTTACGCGCGATGCGTCAGATGATCACGCCGGCGAATTCATATACCGGCTCTGGGGTGGGAAGTCTCCGAAGCGGCTTCCGATTCTGGATCTCCTCCGTGATCTCTCCGACCCGGACCAGGGCTTGGGTCGCGTCGATGACTTAACAGCTGTACTGGCGCCCCTAATCGAGCAGATGAGCGAATATCGTGCACATTCTGGGGGCACTTCGAAATCGACTACACCCCTCTTGAGACGGTCCTTCGGGCTTGCGCCTTAGACTTGCACGCGTATGAGGCTGCCCTAAAGCCGAACCCAATTGCCTCACTTCAGCGCATCGTGCTTCTTGCTACTCTTAGCATATTTTCCTTCGCAGCCTCGCGCGCCTCGGAAAGCCGAGGTGCCCCGAGGCCTCTTATGCTGGTTGACGCGAGCGGCAATAGAAACTCGCCCGTCGCTATCAACAGCGAACTGCTCGTCTCGGGAATGCTCGCGGACTCCCGCCGGCACATGGGCGAAATCCTTCGTGACCTGCTCGCCGCGGCCCCAGATTGGCCGTTACGCCCGATCGGTGCCCTCGATGCGTTATTTACGCGTACATCGAAGACGCTGCCCGACGCGTCGCGGCGAATTGCGGAGGAGATTGAAGCAGACATTAGGGAGACAGGCCTTAGCATAGCCGACGAATTTCCACTTCGCCTCGCGGACCTCATCGACGGAAGTAGTGGCCGTTCGCTTGATGGATTCATTCGCCTAGTGGGCGTTCGCGCGGGACTACTTTATCCGCAGCAGAAGAACCCGCAAAAGAGACTGAACCCAATGGATCGCACGCTCGAAGTTATCGTCGCCAGTACCTTTAACTATCAGGGCGACCCCTTGAGTACCGCGAGTTTCTTGATCGGCTATTTGAACGTTGGTCGATTATCGTTGGTGGGCGCCTCGAGGACTCGAGGATGCTCGCCGACCTCGGCATGGTGATCCCCAACGCAGAACTTCTTGAGAATAGTAGCCGCTTCCTTAGTAAGCTCCGAGATCTTGGTCTCGCTAAGGAATTAGCAGATAGCGTCGCTGTCGTTGGTGTGATGGAGGACGGAAATGGTTCCTGAAGCAACGGCACCCGACCGTGTGGCAATGCGAATTGCTACATTACTTTCGGCAGAAATCATCGGTGCGGTTGACCGCGAGGATTTCGGCGTCGTCATCGAAGATATCGTGCCTGTTAACTATACGATATTGTTGGATTTGCTTGCCCTCAGTCCGTCGATGCGGAAACATGCCCTTCGTCTTGCGTTAATCGGTCAGACACAAGCCGTCAGCGTCGCATGCGAGAAATATCCGTGGATTGATAGTTTCGTATCGTCGGACGAAGAGTCTGCAGTTGCCTGGAGGAATCAACAGCAGAGAACGATCGTCGTGGTAACTGAACAGCCACTGGCGAAGGCGGCGTCGCTTCGAGAATTCAAGACGATTGGGGAGCGCAATCTCTGTCAGCGGCTGTGCACCGAGGAACGCGACAAGGCGCAGGTGTCGTGGCTGCGGTCCCTATGGGATGGGCTGTCACAGGCAAAGAAGGTGCGTTTGTCGCTCGCGCAACTCGTCGCTTACGCGGCGAGGCTTGAGGATCTTGACGAAGGCGAACGATCTGCGCGTGCCTTTGAGTATTTATTTCTTCTGCAACTCTTTCCCGACGAACATCTCGCGGACGGGTCGTCGGATCAGCGGCTCGTTCGGCGCCTGCAGCAAAACCGTGAACTGGTTGACGCCGTACTGCGTGCCTCGGAAGAAGACTGGTCACGAGTTCGATCGTACGTGAAATACTTATCAGGCTCCGAAAAGACTTCGGCGTCGCGGCTGCTACGACGATTGAGGGCGGTGAATGATCGCTCAGGCCAACTCGATGATTTGGACTTTTGGGCCGTTCAAACCCTTTGGCGAGCGAAGTTGCCGTCAGCAAACGGCTCGAGGAGTAGTGGCGGCGCCCGAGCGGAGAAGGTGCCAGTCGAGCGCGTTGTTGGGCGCATGCTTATGGCGGGCGATGACGACGGCCTGGCGGACATCGCGAGTGAGATCCGGCAAATCGTAAGCGCGACGTTCGAGGACGACTCGACTTCGGGCGAGCACGATGTAAGGCGCGGAAGCGACCCCGTTAACACGGCAGTGGTAGAAACCGATCGACCCCTGTTGGAGCTTGTTCGTTCCCGATCCACAGCCGATGAGTGGGGTGGGCTCATCGAGGTCGCGAGTGAAAAGCCATCAGCGCTTACAGAGGTATCGGCATTCAAGAGTTGGACGGGCTTCAAGTTTCAGTGCATTCTCGACGATGTAGCGAAGTTTGTTGAAGGCGATGTCGTAGCGAAAGGATTTCTTGCCCAACTCCAGGCGTTTGCTGGAATTCGTTCGCGTCTCCTCAATAGTGCATGTGAACTCACGACGTCGCCGGTTGCTGCCTTAGCAGGGGACAAGGGGCTCCTCGAGGCTGCAGAGGAATACTTGGCAGCCTACGAGGCGACGCTTCGTCAACTTGCGTCGTTCTATCCGGAGATGCTCGCTGCCGCTGATTATGAAGCTGAGCAGATCGTCGGCAAGTTGTTGACTCTCGAACTGTACGTCTATCGACGCGATGGCGGAGTCGAAGCACTAATGTCGCCGCTCCATCCGCTGTACCTGTGGCGCAGCGTAATGATTGTTCGCGACGTACGCAACTTGTTAGGGGCGCTGTCGCCACGCGAGCGCGAGACGCTTGAAGATGCGTGCGCGACGGACCTTCAATTCCTTCAGGTCTTGGTATTGCCAGGTGCCTTTGCTGGAGAGGCAACGCCGCTGATGCTCGGTCAGGCCGGCTCCGTCGGTCGCTTGCCACTTTATAGGGAAGCGCCAAGAGGGCTGTTAGAACTCGATGGAATTCGCGGTATCACAGAATTGGCGCAGCGGCTGGCCAGAATGCGCCCATTCGTTCGCGCCGGCATTCAGCTCATGTTGATAAACGCACCGCACCCCGAGCGGTTTATCGCGGAGTTCTTGGATGCCCTGGATCTCGATGACCGAGAAACGACGAATTCGTACTGGGGCCTTCACATTCGTGTGCGTTACACCGATGCTGATACCCTTGGATGGGCCAACGAAATCAATGACCTGGAGGAGAGCGTTCGTGAGCAACTCACGGCGGGAGAGGAGCGCGGCCTCGTGTCCCTCTCCGTTCATCCGGAAGTCGTCGAGTGGAGCGTCATTCAGGGCGAACTAGACGAGCGGCCCGCGCATCTGACGGTCGTCGTCGACCCATTCCACGTGAAAACAACACCTGTGTCACGTGGACAGGGCCAAGGGCTGACGCCTTGGATGCCAACTTGTGAGTATCGCTACAATAAGATTAGACGCGAGATTCAGGTGATACCGGTCGCTGAGGAACATGTGTTCGGAAGTTATCTCGCGGCTGCAGCATTTGTGAATCCAGCTCTTCAGCGAAAGACTCCAGCCCACTTGCCCCAGGTGCGCGATGTCAAGGATGCCTTAGACGCGGTCTCAAATGGGTCAATGTGGACGATAGTAGCGGACCCGCATCGCGTCCCAATAGCCCGCCTCGGTACGGCCGAGGTAATCGATCGCAGAGTGGAGCGGTCCCGACAGCTGACCTCCTTTGCTCACGACCTCAGCCCGTTCGTTCGGCGTCTCGAGCTTCAGTTGCGACGGACTCACTTCTTAGCGGATCGTGAGACGCTGCAACGCCTGGTAAGAGACTTGGTCGCGATGGAGCCTAACGGTATCCTTTCGCTGGCAACTACCGGACAGGAGACGTACGTCAAAGGCACCATTGGTAAGCTTATAGCGGCGCGCTGGTATCGCGCGCAGCAACCTAGCGGCCTGGCCGTCAGCCTCGACACTGATTCTGCGCGTCGCTGGTTAGCGGCTGGTCATCGTACTGGGGAAAAGGCGGACCTTCTCGGCCTGAGGGAAGACAATGGGACTGTCATAATTGATGTGATCGAGGTCAAGGCGCATGATGACGTCCCATACACGGTTTCGGCAGGCGGGATTTCAGGACATCCAGTTGATCAGGTGCTCGCGACGCTTCAGGCACTTGCCGAAGTGTTTGCTGCGGCTGACTCGTCGCCCCTGGCAAGACCTAGGCGTGAAGTCCTGCGTGATCACTTGTATACCGCGCTGCTTCGAGATCAAGATCAGGCCTACATCGAGCGGTGGCATTCTTTGCTCGACGATATGTTCAGCGGTGTAGTCGATGTCCGCTTGGCAGGACGTATAATTCACGTACAGCTCGCTTCCGTGGCTCACGGTAGCGCTGAAGCGTACACCGCGTCGTGTGGTATTTCAATTCGGGTGGATACGCTTTCGGCGAAGCACGTTGGTTTCGTATTGACATCGTCAAGGCCGACACCTGTTCAAGCCGGATTGCTTGAATCCGAGGGGTCTCCACTGAGTACCGACCGAGGCGAAATGCCGGCTCATGTACTCAGCCTGCTCGCTGGCGGACTTGGGAATGGTGCTCTTGCAACCAGTAGCCCATCTCACGACGAGGCATCAGACATCGTCGTTCTAGACGGCGATCTAGCAATCGATGCGTCCCACGGCGAGCCGGCTGTCCTCGAGGGCGGCGATTTGCTGGATCTAGGGAGAACCGGCGATCCCGTATTGCCGCGTGATACGAAGGGACAAATCGACGTCCTTCTAGGAACCGAATACGCTTCATCCATCGAGGTGCATTGGCAGCCGGGTCGGCAAAGCAACGGATTCTTTCTGATACTTGGTGCCTCCGGATCAGGCAAGACTGAGACGCTGAAGGTACTTGGCTCCTCGATCGCGTCGAGCGGTATCCCGCTCTTGGTGTTTGACTTCCACGGCGACGTGTTGTTTGCCGGGCTCCGATCGATTCTGCTCTCAAGCGGGTCATCCAGTACGATCGGACTTAATCCGATGGAACTCGACATTCACAGCGCCGAAGAAAGCGGATTATACGATCAACGAGCGACTCTTCGTGGAATGATTTCGAGGGCTGTACCCGCTCTGGGCCACCGACAGTCAGCAATACTCCGCGAAGCTTTCGATCGTGCGTATAGTGACGCCGGAATCGTCGACTCGGAGCCGACGACCTGGACGCGAACGCCGCCGACCTTCGATACGGTTCAGCAGATCCTCCTGGACTGGACCGAAGCCGACGAGCGCCGGGCGCAGAGAGCCGCAATCGAAGGTTGCCTTGCGGCCGTGCAGGAGTTGTTCGACCACCCAATCTTTAGTCGGTCGTCTCAGGTATCAATTGATGAAATTCTATCGTCCGCAATGCGCCTCGACCTCAGTAAACTGCCCGATCACGCGCGATTTGTCGCGACTGAAACACTTCTGCGCAGACTCTTTCGCGTGCTAAAGTTGCGAGGACCGATCTCGGTGCAGCCGGCAAACGACTTCGCGCGATTTAGGTTGTTTATTTTGATCGACGAGGCGAAGATTCTGAGTCTAGGTACGGGCGATCGGGATCGGTCGGATAGAATCCTTAACGAGCTGATTACGGAAGCGCGGAAGTTCGGAATCGGCATGATTCTTGCGTCGCAGATGAGCGATCATTTTAGCGAGGAAGTTCGCGCCAACGCCGCTACATGGCTGGTGCTGAAACCAATGGACATTCGAGAGGCGAAGCGAAATGCGCCAAACGTGTTGGTTGAGGCGGATGACTTGATTCATTTGCGAGGCCGTGGTGACGGTTACTTTCGCGATCGTCCCGGAACGCGAGCGCGACGAATTCAGGTCCGGGCATTGTCTGAATGAACGCGATTTGATTGGCAATTGGCTGAGGCGCCGAGTCTTATAGGGGCCGCTCCCTTAGGTTCGCAGCCGGCGGCCCGAGGGGTTCGTCGGCGTTCGCGCGGCGCTTCACGCTGACATGGGGACGATCACCGCCCTCGGACTCCGCGGTTCGTCGACCCGTGTGGTGGCGGTCGAGCAAGTTATTAAGAAGGGCTTCGTCCGAGGGGATGTTTGTGCGCCCGTGGGCTGGAGGAGGCTTCGTGCAAACATAGTTATACGAGGTTTCGTGTTTACGGGTTTGGCGCTGTATGCAGTACTGGTGGCTGGCCTAGCAAAGGGCGGTCGCAGTTGTCCAAAACGACGCTCGTAATGCCGTCGAAATCAGCGTGCGAAGGTCGCGACGCGGCTCGGTCGCGGAAACTCACCGTATTCGAAGCGGCTTGAACGCAGCTTAGATGCCGTTTGCACGGTGGGCGCGGAGCCATTCCTCGTCGACGTCGACGCCGAGGCCGGGGCGATCGGGGACGCGCGCTTCGCCGGCGTCGACGTGTACGGTGGTCCGAGCGTACGCGCTCTCGATGAACTGGCGGCCGTTGAGATCGACCGGCGTGTCGATGCCGAAGGCCGAGAAGAGGTGGACCGAAGCGGCGAGGCCGACGTCGGAGTCGGTGAGGCCGGAGCCCATGAGGCGCACGCCGGAGTCGAGCGCGTATTGGCAGAGGCGCCGTGAAAGCGTGAGGCCGGCGTTGCGCTGGACCTTGGCGATCGCGATGTCGATTGCGCCGAGCTTCACGAACGTGGCGAGGTCGGTGGGGTGGCGCAGCGATTCGTCGAGCGCGACGGGGATCGGCGAGCGTTCGCGGACGCGGCGCAGACCGTCGACGTCATTGGCCGGGAACGGTTGTTCGAACGCGGCGACGTCGAGGCCGTCGAGCTCGCGCGCGACGCGCAGCGCGACGTCGACGGTATAGCCCTGGTTGGCGTCGACCCACAGGAACGCGTCGTCGCCGGCGGCGGCGCGCACGCGCTCGACGGAACGAACGTCCTCGCGCTCGCCGTGCAGACCGATCTTCACCTTGAACGCGCGATAACCGCGGTCGCGGCCTTCGGCGATCGACGCCTCGGCGCCGCCGGCGCCTTCGCTCGAAACGATCCACGCGAGCTGAATGCGCTCCAACCGTTTGCCGCCGAGCAGCGCATACACGGGGAGGCCCAGCGCCTTGCCCAGCAGGTCGTGCAGCGCGACGTCGATCGCGCCCTTCGCCAGCGGCATCCCGATCGAAAAGCCCCGGTTGATCGCGCGATCGAACGCGCGCGTCAGCCGGTCGAAGTCCCAGATCGGCGTTCCGACCGCGACCGGCGCGAGATAACGATCGATCGTGGTGACGATGGACTCGAGCGTCTCGTAGGTCCAGCTCGGGATCGGCGTCGCTTCGCCCCAGCCGAACGTGCCGTCGTCGGCGGTGACCTTCACGAGCACGCGGATCGACGGCTCGCCTTTGCGCGCCACGCTGCCGCCGCTGACGGCGAAATTCGCCAGCGTCGGAAGCGCCACGGGGAACGTTTCGACGCGCGCGATCTTCTGACTCAGCCGTTCGGTCACGTTTACGCGTACGGTTCAAGTGGCGCGTATCCCTGGGGGCGGGCGCGCGGCGACGGCTGTCGCGGCCAATGCTGCCCGCGCCGGAACGCTCCGGGAACGCTCCTGCCCTACGCTGGCGTCATGACCGGGACGCGATATCCGGTGGTTTCTTGGAGGCGCCGCATGAACATTTCACCGGTCCCGACGACAAGCACATCACGTCCATCGACGAGGACGGCGTGCCGCTGGCCATCAGAGCGCTGCACGCGGAGAACGATCAACTGCGCGCGCGGTTAGTCGCATTGAAGGATGCCGAGTAGCGGCGCGCGCGGCGGGTCGACGCCGAGCTTGCGCGGTTTCGGGGAACCTTGGCGACGCTGCGGAAGCCCTAACCGGCAAAGTAGGCGACACCCGGCCGAAGCCGAACCCGGGCCAAGAGACCGCGGCGCTTCGCGAAATCGCGAATTCCACTTGGGCGGGCGCTCTGGATGTTGGAGAACAATGTGCGACCTCGTCCTTTAGAGTTCGTGATCTCGGCGCTTTGCTGCGGCGCCCTCGTGGCCGGCTGCGCGGGCGGCGGCTCGAGCGAGAGTCGAGTGCCGGCACAGATTCCGGCGACTGGACCGTCCGCCGCGATGCACGTCGCAGATGGCGCGGTACGACGGGCGCAGAGCGTGCCGGCGTGCAGCGGAACCGGTCTGTCGTCATTCGTCGGGGGGAATGCCGGCAATCTCGCCCACGGTGTATATTCCGGGGTCCTGTCCGGTTTCGAAAACCAAGTCTGTGACGATGCCTCGCAGATCGTCGGCGGATATCAAAACGCCATTTCGAGCAGCGGAAATACGGCATACATGTCGATCATTGGCGCGGGCAAATACAACGTGATCACCAGAAGCGCGGACGAGGCTTTTCTCGGGGCAGGGTATCTGAATTCGCTCACCGGCGCCGACTCGGTCCTCGGCGGCGGCTCCTCGAACCTGAACGCCGGAACGAATGCGATGCTGGGCGCGGGCGAGGATAACGGGATCACCGCGGCGGGGACCGATGCTGTCCTCGGAGGTGGCTCGACAAACGCCATCTCCTCTGAATACGGCGTCATCGCGGGCGGCCTGAACAACACCGTCTCGGGCGAGGGCGCGTACATCGCGGCCGGCGGTTACAATACGGCGTCGGGCGAGGGCGCGGTGATCGACGGCGGCTTCAACAGCACGGCCGCCGGCACGTTCGCCACGATTCCGGGCGGCTACGTCAATAACGCCGCCGGCACGTACAGCTTCGCCGCCGGAGCGCGGGCGAGCGCCGCGCAGGCGGGAACGTTCGTCTGGAGCGACGGCTCGGACGGCGATACGGTCCTCACCTCGGCCCGCGCCTATGAGTTTCTCGCGCGAGCTTCGGGTGGCTTCACGCTGTGGACCAATGCGGCGAGCACGGTCGGCGCGACGCTGGCGCCCGGCTCCGGGACCTGGGCATCGGCGAGCGATCGTAACCTGAAGATCGACCTCGCTCGCATCGACGATGCTGCCGTGCTCGCGAAAGTCGCGGCACTCCCGATCGGCCGGTGGAGCTACAAATCCGAGCGTGGCGTACGGCATGTCGGGCCGATGGCGCAGGATTTCTACGCGGCGTTCGGCGTCGGACCGGACGACAAGCACATCACGTCGCTCGACGAGGACGGCGTAGCGCTGTCGGCGATCAAGGCGCTGCACGCCGAGAACGATCGGCTGCGCGCACGGCAGGAGAAATTGCAACGTGTCACCGCGTCGCAATCCGCTGAGCTCGTCGCGTTGAAGACCCAGCTTTCGCGCTTGAGCGCGGCGGTATCGACCCTGAGCCTCCGCCACACACCTGGAAGGACATTGCATTGAACGTCCCATCGGTCGTCGGGAACCTGCTATCGGCCTGCGTATTGGGCGCCTTTCTGAGCGGCTGCGCGGGTGGTGGCTCGAGCGTGACTCGGGCGCCTGGAACGAGCACGGCGGGCGTGCCGCTGGCCGTCGGCAGCGCGCCGCGCGGCGGGGTGCGTCGGACGGCGAGCGTTCCGACCTGCCAGGGGCTGGGGGCCAACGCATTCATCGGGGGCGGCGTGTCGAATGCCGCAAACGCTGCGGAGGCTGCCACGCTCGGTGGCGGCGACAACCAGGTGTGCGACCCTCTCTCCTCGATCGGGGGTGGCGACGACAACAAGATCTCGAGCGGCCACAATAGCGCTGCTCAGTCGTTCATCGGCGCCGGGCAATTCAACGTCATTACGGGAAGCGCCGAGTGGAGCTTCCTCGGCGCAGGCCTCGGCAACGAGATCACCGGCGAGTACAACGCGCTCCTGGGCGGACAAAGTAACCTGGATGCCGGCACGAACGCATTGCTCGGCGCAGGCGAAAGCAACAGCATCGCAGCCGGGGTCACCGATGGCGTCATCGGCGGCGGCTCGTCCAACACGCTTTCGGCGACGTACGGCGTTATCGCCGGCGGTACGAACAACAACGTCTCGGGTGAAGGCGCGTACATCGCGGCAGGCGGCTACAATACAGCCTCAGGTGAAGGCGCCGTCGTCGACGGCGGTTTCAACAGCACGGCCGGCGGCGCGTTCGCCACGATTCCGGGCGGCTATGCCAATTATGCGACGGGGACATATAGCTTCGCGGCCGGTGCGCGGGCGAGCGCATTGCAGAACGGGACGTTCGTGTGGAGCGACGGATCCGACGGAGATGCGTATCTCACCGCGCACGCGCCCTACGAGTTCCTCGCGCGCGCGTCGGGTGGTTTCGTGCTGTGGACGAACGCGGCGGCGACCGTCGGGGCGACGTTGGCGCCGGGCTCGGGGACTTGGGCATCGGCGAGCGACCGGGACCTGAAGACCGATGTCGTGCGCGTCGACGACGCCGCGGTGCTCGAAAAGGTCGCGCAATTGCCGATCGACCGCTGGAGCTACAAGTCCGAGCGCGGCGTGCGTCACGTGGGCCCGATGGCGCAGGACTTCTATGCCGCCTTCGGCATCGGTCCGGACGACAAGCACATCACGTCGATCGACGAGGACGGGGTGGCGCTGGCGGCGATCAAGGCGCTCCACGCCGAGAACACGCGGTTGCGCGCGCACGAGGAGAAGATGCAGGTGCAGCTCGATCGCCTCGTCGCGACGGTGTCGGCGCTTCGCGCGCGACGCTGAGATGCAGGGCGGCCTGGGGTGGGTCGCTCTTCGGCGGGCTCAGAGCGACCCGGCAGGGCGCGAAGCCGCTTCGACAGGCTCAGCGTGACAACGTCGACAGGCCAGTGACAAGTCGACAGGAGTCTTATCGTGACAGGGTGACGATTGATTCGGGGGTGGGGCGGTGCTTTCGCGGAGGACGACTTCGGCTCGGATGTGGCGGACGCGTAGCTCGTCGCTGCGAGGTTCGAGGGCCAGGGAGACGGCGAGGGCGCCCATGTCGACGAGCGGGATGCGCACCGTCGTCAAGGTCGGGTTCGTGTCGAGCGTCGCCGGAATGTCGTCGAAGCCGGCGAGCGAGATCCGGCCCGGGACGGCGATGTCGCGGTCGCGCAGGGTGCGCAGCGCGCCGATCGCCATCGCGTCGTTGAGGGCGAAGACGCACGTCGCGTCGACGCCGTCGTCGAGCAGCCGCGCCATGCCCGCCATCCCGCTCTCGCGCGAGAAGTCGCCCGGAGCGATCGCAGCGGGATCGATGACGATGCCGTGTTCCGCCAGGCCCGCTTTGAAGCCGTCGAGGCGATCGCGTGTCGTCGTGAGGAGCGGCGGCCCGCAGATCGCGGCGAACGTGCGATGACCCATCGCGACCAGCGCGCGGGCGAGGGCGCGCGCGCCGCCGACGTTGTCAGGTAACACCGCGTCGCCGGGAACGTGATGGCGGCCGATGAAGACCGTGCGGCCGCCGGCCGCGACGAAGGCCCCGATCTGCGCCGCGAGACGCTCGCTGTACGAGCGATCGTCGAGCCCCGATCCGGTGAGGATGAGCGCGCCGATGCGCTGCGATCGGAGCAGCCCGACGTACGCGAGCTCGCGCTCGGGATCGCGGTAGCTGTTGCACACCGTCACCAGTTGGCCCGCCTCGACGGCGGCGCGCTGCAAGCCCCGGACGATCTCGGAGAAATAGGAGTCGCTCACGTCGTGGAGGATCGCGCCGATGTGCGTCGTCCCGGCGCGCGCCAGCGCTTGGGCGTGGGCGTTCGGGACGTATTGCAGGTCGCGCGCCGCCGCGACGACGGCGTCCCGGCGCTGCTGGCTCACTCCGCCGGCGTTTCCCGACAGGACGCGTGAAGCCGTCGCCACCGATACCCCGGCTCGCTGGGCTACGTCTCGCAACTTGGCAGACACGGCCACCTCCCCCCATGCAAACGTTTTCACGAATCGCGGACGTTTATGCGCGGTTGTCCGACAATGTAACGCAGGTCACGCTACTGAAGGATGCTACATTGCCGTCGTCATAGACCATATTCGTGGCTGCAAACGCTTTCACGACGGTCGCAGACGCAAGAGCCGCAACGGGCTCGCGCATCGCCGACGCCGTCGATGCGTGGTGGCGGCCGGGCGCGTTTCTCCTTGCCTTGGCCGCGCTGTGGTGGCTGGTGACGGCGATGGGCCTGGTGAAGCCGTACCTCATCCCGTCGCCCGGGTCCGTCGTGGCGGAGTTCGGCAAAGACGCGGGGCTGCTCGCACACCACTCCGGCATCACGCTGCTCGAGACCGTCATTGGATTTCTCGTCGCCGCGGCCGTCGGGCTGGTATGCGCCGTCGCGATCGTCTACTCGCGCGGCGTCGAGCGGACGTTGTATCCGCTGCTGCTGGCGGCGCAAGTCGTGCCGAAGATCGCCATCGCCCCGCTGTTCGTCGTGTGGCTGGGGTTCGGGATCGCGCCGAAGATTCTGGTCGCGGTGCTGATCGCGTTCTTCCCGGTCGTCATCTCGGGCGTGGCAGGGCTGCGGGCCGTCGACCCCGAGCTGCTCGATCTCGCCGCGACGATGGGCGCGAAACCGTGGGACTCGTTCGCGAAGATCCGCTTTCCCGGCGCGATGCCGCACATCTTCGCCGGCCTCAAGGTGGCGGTCACGCTGGCAGTGGTCGGCGCGGTCGTCGGCGAGTTCGTCGGGGCGAACTCCGGCCTCGGCTACATCGTCATGAGCTCGAACGGCAACCTCAACACGCCACAGCTCTTCGCCGCGCTGATCTGCATGTCGGCGATCGGCATCGTGCTGTTCGCGCTGCTCGAGATCGCGGAGCGGTTCGCCGTGCCGTGGCGCGCGGCGCGCGAAGACCGCGACATCCTGATCACCTCGTGAGATCGTAAGAAAGGACCCTCGATGCACCGTTCGATTCGGGCGCTGCTCGCGCTCGCCGTCTGCGCCGGCCTGATCGGCCCCGGCGTCGTGAGCGCGCAAGCGACGAAACCGCTGCGCAAAGTCACCCTGATGCTCAACTGGTATCCCTACGGCGAGCACGCGGCGTTCTACTACGGGCTCGAGAAGGGCTACTTCAAGGACGCCGGCATCGACCTCTCGATCCAGCCCGGCGGCGGCTCGACGCAAACGGTGCAGGCCGTCGCCGCCGGCAAGATCGACTTCGGCTACGCCGACACGCCGGCGCTGCTCAAGACGATCGGGGCCGGTGCGGACGTGAAGAGCATCGGCGTCTTCTTGCAGACGACGCCGGCGGCGGTCCAGTTCTTCGCCGACAAGAACATCAAGACGGTCGCCGATCTCAAGGGCAAGAGCGTGGCGGGCAGCCCGGGCGACGCGGCGTACGAGACGCTCGCCGCCGTGCTCGAGGCGAACCACGTCCCCAACGACGCGGTGCAGCGGCTCAACGTCGATCCGGCCGGCAAGCTGACCGCGGTGATCAGCGGCCGCGCCGACTCGCTGGCCGGGTTCTACAACGACCAATCGCCGACGATCGAAGCTCGCACGGGGAAGAAGATGGAGCAGCTGCGCTATGCGGACCACGGCGTGAACTTCTTCTCGACCGGCCTGCTCGCGAGTGACGACACGATCAAGAAGAATCCGCAGCTGGTGCGCGACTTCGTGCACGCCGCGCAGCGGTCGTGGGAGGAAGCCGGCAAGGACAAGGCCGGTGCCGTCGCCGCCGAGGCGAAGCTCGCCGAGCAAGCCCCGCCGCCCGCGGTGCTGGCCAAGCAGTGGGACCTCACCCTCGGTCTGCTGCACACGCCGCGCACCAAAGGCGACAAACCCGGCTACGACGATGCGGCCGACTGGCAGACGACGATCGACGTCGTCGCGAAGTACCTCGCGTTGAAGAACCCCGGCAAGCCCGACGCGTACTGGGACGCGTCGTTCGCCCAGAAGTGATGACCGCGCCGGCGCGCGCCCGAATGCGGTAACGGCGTCGAACGCGGCGGTGCGCTTCGACGACGTCGCCGTGCGTTTCGTGACGCGCCGGAAGACGACCGACGCGGTCGCCGGCGTCACGCTCGACGTCGCGCCGGGCGAGTTCGTCTCGATCCTCGGGCCGTCGGGCTGCGGCAAGTCGACGCTGCTCAAGGTCGCGGCCGGGCTGGTGCGGCCGTTTCGCGGTTCGGCGCAGCTGCTCGGCCGCACGGTCACCGCACCGCAGCGCGAGATCGGTTTCGTGTTCCAGCGCGCGGCGCTGCTCGAGTGGCGCAGCACGCGCGGGAACATCCTGCTGCAGGCGGAGTTTCGGCGCATGGACCGGCGGCGAGGCCGAGCGGCGCGCCGACGAGCTGATGGAGCTGACCGGCCTGCGCGGCTTCGAGAACGCCTACCCCCACGAGCTGTCGGGCGGGATGCAGCAGCGCGTGTCGCTTTGCCGGGCGCTGCTGCACCGGCCGCCGGTGCTGCTGATGGACGAGCCGTTCGGCGCGCTCGACGCCCTCACGCGCGAGCAGATGAACGTCGAGCTGCATCGCATTTGGCGCGAAATGGGTACGAGCGTGTTGTTCGTCACCCACTCGATCCCCGAAGCCTTCTACCTGTCGAACCGGGTGGTGGTGATGACGGCCCGGCCGGGAAAGATCGCCGAGATCTTCGCGGTCGATCTGCCAACCGAACGCAACTACGCTCGAACCATGTCGTCATCGACGCTCGCCGATCTGGGTGATCGAGCCCGCGCGCTGCTCGGCGCCTCAGCCCACTCGGAGTAACCAGATGTCGCGTCGCACCGTCGGGATCGCCATGAACGGCGTCACCGGCCGCATGGGGATGAACCAGCACCTGATCCGCTCGATCGTCGCCATCCGCGAGCGCGGCGGGGTGCGGCTCGACGACGGCACCGTCATCTGGCCCGAGCCGGTGCTGGTCGGCCGCGACGCCGCGAAGCTCGAGCACCTGGCGCGGGAGCACGGGATCGCGCGCTGGACGACCGACCTCGATGCGGCGATCGCCGATCCGCAGTGCGAGATCTTCTTCGACGCCGCGACCACCGCGGCGCGGCCGGCGCTGCTGGAACGCGCGATCGCCGCCGGCAAGCACGTCTACTGCGAGAAGCCGCTCGCGCCCACGCTCGACGAGGCGCTGCGGGTCGCGCGGCTCGCCCGCGAGCGCGGCGTGAAGAACGGCATCGTGCACGACAAGCTGTACCTGCCGGGCTTCCTCGCGCTGCGCCGGTTGGTCGACAGCGGGTTATTCGGGCGGATCCTGTCGGTGCGCGGCGAGTTCGGCTACTGGGTGTTCGAAGGGACGTGGGGTCCCTCGCCCCAGCGGCCGTCGTGGAACTATCGCGCCGAGGACGGCGGCGGCGTGATCCTCGACATGTTCTGCCACTGGAGCTACGTGCTCGAGTACCTGATCGCGCCGGTGCGCGGCGTGACGGCGCTCGGCGCGACGCACATCCCCGAGCGGGTCGACGAGCACGGCCGCGTGTACGCCGCGACCGCCGACGACGCCGCGTACGCGATCTTCCAGCTCGAAGGCGGGATCGTCGCGCAGATCAACTCGTCGTGGTGCGTGCGCGTGAACCGCGACGAGCTCGTCGAGTTCCAGATCGACGGAACGCACGGCAGCGCCGTCGTCGGACTGCGCGGCTGCAAGATCCAGCCGCGCGAGCTCACGCCGCGGCCGGTCTGGAATCCCGACGCGCCCAACCCGATCGACTTCGCCGCGTCGTGGACCGACGTTCCCGACGAACCGGCCGACAACGGCTTTCTGGTGCAGTGGGAGCAGTTTCTGCGGCACGTCGTGCGCGACGAACCGTTCCCGTACGATTTCGTCTCCGGCGCGAAGGGCGTGCAGCTGGCCGAGGCCGGCTTGACGTCGTGGCGCGAGAAGCGGTTCGTCGAGCTGCCCGAGCTCGCGATCGAGCGGATCCCGGTCTGATGCCGGCCACGGCGTTGCGCTTGCCGCGGGCCGATGGGACGCTGGGAGCCTGGGTGCCCAGCGACGTGCCGCGCTTTGCGATGACGCCGCAAACGCCGCCGCGCACGCGCGTCGCGTACGCCGCGGCGCACGTCGTGTCGGACCCTCGGTCGCCGATCGACCCGGTGCTCGGCGGCGCGATCGATTGGGACGCCACGCTCGCATACCGTCGCCACTTGTGGTCGCTAGGTTTCGCCGTCGCCGACGCGATGGATACCGCGCAGCGCGGAACGGGGCTCGGCTCGGCCGATGCTCGCGCGCTGATCCGGCGTTCGGCGCTCGAGGCCAAGGCGACGGGCGGTGTGGTGGCCTGCGGTGCGATGACCGACGAGCTCGATCCGGCCGCGATCCACGGGCTCGACGCGGTCGAGCGTGCCTTCCTCGACCAGTGCGCCTTCATCGAAGACCAGGGCTGCAGCGCGATCGTGATGTGCTCGCGCGCGCTGGCTCGCACGGCGCGCGGGGCCGAGGATTACGCGCGCGTGTACGGGACGGTGCTCGGCGCGATCTCCCGTCCGGCGATTCTGCACTGGCTGGGCCCGATGTTCGATCCGCAGCTGGCCGGATATTGGGGCAGCACCGACCTCGACGCCGCGACCGAGACGTTCGTCGAGATCGTGCGCGCCAACGCTGCCAAAATCGACGGGGTGAAGATTTCGCTGCTCGACGCGGCGCGCGAGGTCGCGTTGCGGCGGCGGTTGCCGCCGGCCGTGCGCGTCTACACCGGCGACGACTTCAACTACCCCGAGCTGATCGCGGGCGACGGCGAGCATCATAGCGACGCGTTGCTGGGAATCTTCGACGCGATCGCGCCGGCGGCGCGGGCTGCGCTGGGCGCACTCGACGACGGCGATCGCGCGCGCTACGACGAGATCCTCGCGCCGACGGTCGCGTTGTCACGGCTCCTGTTCGCGGCGCCGACGTACGCGTACAAGACCGGGATCGTGTTCTTGGCCTACCTGAACGGCTTTCAAGCGCACTTCCGGATGCTCGGCGGCGCCGAGAGCGCGCGCTCGGTCGTGCACCTCGCGCGCGTGCTCGAGCTCGCCGACGCCGCCGGGTTGATCCTCGACCAGGAGCTCGCGGCGGATCGTGCGGGACGGGTGTTCGCCACCGCCGGCGTCGGGTAGTTGGACCGCTCGCGGCTGTCGTTCAACCAGTACACCTGCCGGCCGTGGTCGCTGGAGCGCGCGGTCGAGGCGTGCGTGCGGCGCGAGATTCCGGCGATCGCGATCTGGCGAGACAAGCTGGCCGAAACCGGCCTCGCGCGCGCCGTCTCGCTCGTGCGCGCAGGCGGACTGCGCGTGTCGAGCGTCTGCCGCGGGGGATTCTTCCCGTCGCCGAGCGCGGCGGAGCGCGTTCGCCGCATCGACGACAACCGCCGCGCGATCGAAGAGGCCGCGGCGCTCGGCGCGCCGGCGCTCGTGCTCGTCTGCGGCCCGCCCGAAGGACAGCCGCTGGCCGACGCGCGCGCGCAGGTCGCCGACGGCATCGCGGCGCTGGTCTACGATGCGGCGGCGAGCGGCGTGCGGCTCGCGATCGAGCCGCTGCACCCGATGATGATCGCCGAACGCTCCGTGGTGGCGAGCCTCGAAGAGGCAAACGCGCTCGCCGAAGGCTTCGTCTCGCCGGCGGTCGGCGTGGTGTGCGACGTGTACCACGTCTTTTGGGACGCGACCGTCGAACGCGAGATCGCGCGCGCGGGCGACCGTCTCTGCGGTTTCCACGTCTCCGATTGGACGACGCCGGCCGGTGACGTCACCGCCGACCGCGCGATGATCGGCGACGGCTGCATCGACCTGCGCTCGCTCTACGGGTGGGTCGCCGGCGCCGGCTACCGCGGCGACCTCGAAATCGAGATCCTCAACGCGCGCGCGTGGGAGACCGCCGACCTCGACGCCTGGCTCGACCTCGCCGTCCAGCGCTACGAAGCGGTCGAGCTATCACTTTGAGCGAAGCTGTCATTCCGAGCGAAGAAGCCGTCATTCTGAGCGAAGAAGATGTCATTCTGAGCGAAGTCGAAGAAGGAACGATCGTCGCACGCCGCACAGGCGACGGGCCTCGCGAGCATCGTGACGCCGTGCTGAGCCGCGTCGAAGCACGGCCGATGCAGCGATTCCCTCGCCGTCCGTGTTGTGCCGGATAGAAAATGACGACGACCTATTGTTGCGCCGTGTTCGAGACGGAGATCGGCTCTTGCGGCATCGTGTGGAACGGTCGCGGAATCGCCGGCGTGCAGTTACCCGACGCGACGCCGGCCGCGACGCGCCGCCGGATGCTGCGGCGATTTCCCGACGCCGTCGAGCAGCGGCCGACGACGGCGATCGGGCGCGCCATCGAGGCGATGCGCGCCCTGTTGCGCGGTGAACCCAGCGATCTGTCCGGCGTCGAGCTGGATCTCGACGGGGTGAGCGATCTGCAGCGCCGCGTCTATGACGTGACCCGCGGGATCGCACCGGGTGAGACGCTGACGTACGGCGAGATCGCCAAGCGCGTCGGGACGCCGCGCGACGCGCGCGAGGTCGGGAAGGCGCTGGGTGACAATCCGTTCCCGATCATCGTGCCGTGCCATCGCGTCATCGCCGCCGACGGCCGGATGCACGGCTTCTCCGGTGCCGGCGGCGTGCGGACGAAGCTCCGGCTCTTGGAGATCGAGGGCTATGAAGCCGTCCCCGGGCCGTCGCTGTTCGATTCCGTCTGACACGGAAAAAGCCCGGCTCACCGCCGGGCTTTCGATTCGAATCGCGCCTGGCGCGGTTCAGCCGCGCAGGACGACGCGATTCGCGATGAACGTTCCGTTCGACCAGTAGCCGAAGACGGCGACGCGCTGGCCGGCGGTCGGCGTCGCGCCGGTCGGCCGGATGACGGTGCCTTCCTTGAGGTCGACGACGGTGGTGTCACCGGCGGTGTTGGCGATCGTCAGGCGGCCCGTCGCGAATTTTCCGACGGTTCCGATCATGACGTGGTTGCGATCGAACGCGCCGGTGTCCCAGGCGTTCTGCCAGGTATCGACGCTGTTGTATTCCGGGTCGAACGTACCCCAGCTCGATGGACCGTATGCGGAGCCTCCGTTCATTGGTCCCGACGGTGCGCACGGATTGGTCGCTTGAGCCGCACCGATCGCCGCGGTCGCGCCGAAGATGCCGGCGCCGATGGCGACCGGACGTAAGAGTTCGAGGAGTGTAGGCTTGCTCATACGGTCGACATCATACCCGGAGTTGCCCGGCATTCGGCCCGTGCCGCGCCCAATGCGAGGCGCCGCCGCGATACGGAGCGCACGCTCGACTGCTTGTACGCGCATCGTCGATGGGGGTCGCCGGGCGCGACACCCACGGGTTACCGCCGGGGCGGATACTCGGCCTGGGTGTCGCTCCTGGCACCCGACGCACGACCCTGAAGGGCTTGCATGCTGTCTCTCCGCTCCGAACCCGCCATCAGAATCCTGGAACGCCGCGTCGCCGGCAGCGGCGATGCGCGCTTGCTCGAAACCGTGCTGGCGCGCGAGTCGCCCGACTTCTACATCGTCGACGCAGAACTGAACGTCCATCTGCGCGGCGGCGAGCAACCGCATATCGGCGTCGAGCGCTTGCCGGAAGACATCCGCCTGGCGGTCAAGCAACTGCTCGACTCCGACCCGCAAGACTCGGCGGTCGTCGCCGTGCGGCGCGATTTGGCCATGCGCGTTCTGCGCTTGCACGGGGCCATGGAAACGCGGTATGCCCTGTTCTTCGAACCGTACCGCGGCCGCGATCTCGTCGAGCAAGCGGTAAAGCGCTTCGCGTTGACCTCGCGTGAGGGTGCGGTGCTCGACCTCGTGCTGCGCGGGGCGGCGACCAGCGAGATCGGCGAGCGGCTGAACATCACCGACGGCACCGTGCACCAGCACATCAAGAACCTCGGCGCCAAGGTCGGCGTCACCCGCCGCAACGCGATCGTGGCGACGGTCTTGGGGCTCGCCGCGGCTTAGCGGCTATCCACTTTTGGGAATGGGCAGGACGGACCGGCTGCGCTATCATCGGGGCGGGACACGGAGAGTCCCGATCGAGAACAGACACGGATGTCCCCGAGCACGGCTCCTCCAAGGATGGAGGAACGTGCTTTTTCTCGCTTACGTTGGCAGATTGGGCTCAGGGCATATTCGCCGAACCGGTGCTTATCGGGAGGCTCGCCTCTAGTCCGGGCAGTCCAATCTCAATCGTCGCCTTAGTGGACTCTCGCATTCCGGCGGCGAACGCTTGGTTCGATCGAGGCCAATCTTCTCGCTATTCATCACGTTTGTTCAACGAACCAGATTGAGCCGGGCGCTTAGCAACCGCGTTAGTCGTCGAGGAGTAAATCATCGCGCAGCAGTGCAGCGTCAGGAATCTGATAGTGAGCCAACTTATTTCTAAGAAGCCGAAGTTGCGCAATTCTCGTAAGCGTACCCGATTAGAGCTTCAATGTACCCGTTGCCCCACAGCGTCGATTTCAGGCGATCGAATATCTCAGCGAGTTAGTGAGTCAGTCCATAGTCTGCTCATAGTCCAATTGTCGTTGCGTACCCGGCGAGAAAGCCGACGGCCGCGCTGTTCAAGATGTACGAATACGGTTCGAATCAGAGCCGCCCAACCACGTGCGCGCACGTCGGCGCTCGCTTAGCAAAGTGCAGAGTGAACAGTGATCGACTCATCGACCTCCATCGCACTGCCGCTCGACCATTGCGCCTCCGTTCCTAGTGTCCATCCGCGTCTCATTGCAACGGTTTGTAATACAGAGTCGTCTACGAGCAACTCATGCAATTCGAGCCCAGCGAGCTCGCGGGCGAGGTCAGGGTCGAAGCCAGCCAGTCCGGCTATGAGTTCAATGACGATGGCGCGAGTAAGTCGCGTGAGTGGCCTTCCTCTGACCAAACGCGCCGCAAAGGCCAGCATGTCGGTCTTCGAAATGATGCTGTCATAGGTGAGGATCGATATTCCGCCGACGTCTCGAGGCAGGTCGTCAGCAACAGTATCGCGCAACTCCGCGACGAATAAGAGACGCTCCAGCCGCGGTTGATTCCTGGTCGACTGTTGAAGATCCTCAATGAATTGACGCCATGCGGGCCACCGTATTCGCGTTAGGTCTTCGAGTAAGAATACACGACCACAAAGTTCAGGAACCGTAGCAATTAGGGCGGCCGGCGCGCCCGGCCTGTAGGACTCCTTGCGATCCACGAAGGTGAGAACCTGTTCAACCGGACTTCGATCGTTCACCAGCAACGGCTCGATTGAAAGTAGTCGATCGGTCAGCAGTTCGTCGCGCAGGTCCGAGGGTCCATACGAGGGCATCCTCACAATCCCGTGGCGACCCTCACGGAGTTGCGTCAGGATACGCGTGCGGAATCGGGAGAGTCCCGGAAGCGACCACCAGTCGCGCCCACTCACGTCTCTATGGCAGCCTTAACATCCGGGTACACGGAGTACCGATCGCCGTCGCGATGAAGAAGTCCCATGATCTCCAGGTATGTCAGGCAGTCGTCGATCGGACCTAAGCTCTCGGGGTCGGTCATTAAGTTCCTCGCCGGTATCCGGCAACGCTGATTCATCTAAAGACAGCGATTCCAAGAACTTCGTGGCATCGATTCACACCGGTCGGGAATGCCAGCATCCGTGATGAAGGTGGAGCGCCACTCATGAGACCGAAGACGTTCCTCAAGCAGGCCCAAGGCCCGCAAGCCATTCTTTTTGTTCCCGGCATCCTGTGCAAATGACTTTAGGAGCAAGGGCATATAGCCGGTAAGGGCCCGAAGGCGCTCCCGCCCGCTAAGGTCCAATTCGATCTGCGTCTCACCTACCATCTGGCGTACGGCATCGTCATGCCACCGCTCAAGAGAAATTACCGTCGGCCGCAATTGAATGACGCGGTGCCAAGCTTGCCGATCGCAGCAGTTCGCCGAATCGCGTCGGATCAGCGAGAAACACTACCTTCAGAAAATTAAGCTGAGTCTTTCTTACACGGGCACGGCGCAGCGCCTCCGAAACCCAAGACTGATCCCAAATCTGCGATGCATCGACAATTACAAATTGATGCCCCTCATGAGCACCAACGTCCTGGACCGCCCGGCCCAGTGCCGTCCTAAAGCTGATCTCGTCAGCGCAGATCGGTAAATTCAGAGTCCGAGAGCCCTCAATGTTGTTCAGAGCTGCAAGAAGCTCCATGAGGCCCAAAGCCCGCGAGCCTGTCACGACAATTACGCGGTGATCTCTGGAGGTAAAGGGCTTCTTTTGAAGCTCAGTTAGTGGTGACCATTCATCTTTGGCTCTAAGTTTCTCGCGAAAGGCGGCTGGATCAAATTGTATGCCAAGCTCACGCGGTTTTGTAACCATCTCTTCAATTTCGGCATTCGATCCCATTAACTGTAGAACGTTTGGGGTGCGAAACGTATAATTCGCGTGGCCTACCTTGCGTAAGATACCGAGTCCACCATCTCATCGAGCAAGGCGCTCAGCTGTTCCAAATCGATGCGATCGAATGCGCGAGGCCACCAGCCGCCGCCCTTGCGGCGGATCTCCTCAATGCCTATCCCCGTGCGCAGATCAAACGAGCCTTCTAGATATTGGAGCGCCATCAGGTAGGCAATGAATTCGTATCGCTGGTCGAGTTGTAGCGTATAGCGAAAGTTTCGTCGAATCGAATCCGCCAGATCCCGTTCTGAATAGTATGAATCATCGACAAGCTTTTGAGATATAACCTGAGGAATAGTCAGAGCCCGCGGTTGCTCCTTGTAAAGGCTCTCAACGAGGTACTTGCCATAAATCTGCAGCAAACTGGGATAATAGTTCGTTTGCGCGAGAATGTTGTATGCAACATCTACTGGCGCCTCAAAGCCCAGCGTCGCGAGTGGCTCCCTTATGAGTTCTAGAGCGTACTGTTCTTCGCCGTCATTCATTAGTGGACCAACCTCTACCGGTTGACCCAAGTGGGCTAATGGATGATTTTCCTGCGTGGTGGTTCGCAGAACGTTATGTAAGCCCGCGAACACGACCTTGAAACGTCGTTCAGTTCCGTCCATTAATGTTCGCAGCTTCCGGCTAACCCTGAAGAACTCATAGGAGTCCTGCTTCAGAAAGGCGTCTGCCTCATCGAGCAGAAGGACCATGCGACGACTAGGCGCCCCTTGGATCCAACGGTCAATAAGCGCAAGGACGTCGCGTTCGTTTGAAGACTTCGGCTCCTTGAACCCAATGTCACGAAGACGTTTCGCGATGGCAGCGAAGATCTCGGCCGTCGGTCGATGGAGACCTACGCCTGACTCATGGAGGTCGATGTACCGAACAACCCTTCCATCGTCTACGCTGTCAAACGTCTTCTCCATCTGCCGTAGCAGCGCCGTCTTTCCCGAGTTGGCGTCCACCGTACAAGAGGTTCGGGCCATTGCGGTCCATCAGACGCTGCATCTCGCGGCTTCGGCCGAAGAACATTTCTCGAGGGACGAGTCCTGAAGTTGTTGAGTACGGCTGTGCTGCCGAAAACGCCGCCGCCAAATTGAAAAATGCCAGTGATCGTCCCTCATCGTGAGCTAAGACGTAAAGCAGTAGCACCTGGTCCAAGATTAAGAACTGCTGTTCGCCAAACGTCCGTCGTGCAAGCCGAGTGCTCTAGCCGCTGGGACCACGTGAGGGCGCCTCAGGTAGAATACAATTACAGGGCGCTGATCCCGTTCGTCGACAACCAGTCGACGAAGGCGGCTGTCAGACGGTGCGTCGGCCAGCGCCACTACTCGATATTGCCCGTTTGCTAGCGAGCCATAGGCTGGGATCGGGACGACATTGCGCTGCTCTGGAAGGTCCAACTCGACGTCGAAAACCTTCGCCTGTTGTAGCGCCGGGCTTGGTTTCGCGGAAAGAGACGCGGACCGCACAGGAAGGTCTAGCCCTAAGAGGATCGCCCTTACATGGTCCGGCGAAAGATTTGCCAGTGCTATGAAGCCCTCGTACCACCGAGCTATCGCGTCAGTAGCGGAACGAAGGGACACGTCGGTTAATTGTTCGAACGACACCTCGCCGAGGCGAGCGCGTTGGCCGACGGCACGGGCAATCGCGGCTGGGCGCTGGTCCTTTATTGCGTCGTAGAGGTTGTTCGCGGTTAGGCGAAAATGTTCGAGGTCCTTGATCGCAGCAAGGGTTTCGTCGGTCGGAATCTTCGTGGCACCCGGGTTTCGTAGATATTCGTGGGCGACATTGAATAGGCCGGCGGACATAGCGCGCTCGACTCGGTCGACCGTTTGGTCGTCGAGCTGCCGTTCCGAGAACTCTGCGCGGATCTTCAACTTTTCTGCGTCGCTCGCGGCGTCCAACGTAGAGATAATCTCATCTAATTCCGGGCCGACGCGACTTAGACTAGTAGACTCGTCAACCGCCGTCAGCATGTCGGCAATTTGGCTTGCAAGTGAATCTCGCGCTGCGTCATCGATGATATGATGAGTAAAAGCTCGTTCCAGGCGACTTCGCGTGGCGGCTACCAAGTCGCGAAGAAGACGCCTCTGCGCGGCGATCGCCTCCTCGACGCGTTCAATCGCGGTCGGCGCAGAGTTATCACCGGCAGCGAATGCGCAGGCAGCAATCTGCGCGGCTCCAGCGTAGTTGGACCGGGCCATACGGAGATCGAACGCTTGAGGCCATTCCAGCCTTTGGCTCTCGATTTCGATGAGCAGGTCTTGCACACCCAACACGACGCTGCTCGACTCTTCGTCCGGGAGCCGTACGCGTGTATATAGCAAACCGAAACTCTCGGCGAATTCGACGGTGGGCTCCGTCGCGGGTGGGGCCGAAGTAAATAAGGCGATGAGAGACCGATAGCTCTTTCGGTAGAGCTGGGCGGCACTGCGCATGAAGGCCGATGTCGACTGTTCGTACTCGGCGAGTTGCGATTCGAGAGAAGGAGCGAAGCCTCGTACTGCCTGCTCGAGGGTTGCGAATTCCCTCGCGGCATAGTCCTGCCTCGTGGGGACGACATCGAGAGACTGCAGCCAGCGCCGGGCTACCTCCACAGCGGAATTCGCTATGGTATGAAGCTGGCGCCGGGCGTGACCCTCAATGTTCTCTTTATTGGTTCGCGAATCGCCGTCCGCGATCTTTCGGTCGATATAGGCCTCACTCACGCGGTCGAGCAGGTCGGATACATCGGGAGCTTTGGCCTTGTCGTTTTCGGCTACGGGCCTCAGTAGCGAGTCGATAAGGCCCTCCCGTGTTAACCACGTTCGCCGAATCTTCCGGGCCTCCGCGAAGCCGATATGAGAGGTTTCGGCGGATCGCAGCCACTGAATAGCCTCGGCGCGCAAGTCATCACTAGTTGTTCCGGATGCCTGTTGTTCGCGCAACTGCCGAATGTGCGCGACGCTTACCGTCTTCAGGCGGTCGCCAGTCTGAATGACGCTTGTGCTTAAGTCGTGAACCGCGCCGCCGACGAAACGAACGCTATGAAGCAGCGAGCGCGCGCCAGACGTAGACGATATAAGCGAAGGGCGAAGCAGAACGCCGGAGAGAGCAAGTGAAAGTGCCTTGGAGCGCTCCTCGTAAGAGTCTGTTGAGGCAAGGTCTAACTCGTCGACGGCATGTAGATCGCAGATCGACCTAATTTGGTCATCGATCTCTAGGTTTGCGTACTCAATCTGGCCGCCCAAAAGTGACAAGCGCAGGATCCAACTTGGGACGGCGGGACTACGATTGCTATCGCGCTCGAGGGCCTTTGCTAGATGATAAGCTACAGTGGTGCGGCTGCCGAAGTGCTTGACCACGAACAACCAAGCGGCGGCGTAGTCGACATCGGGCGAAGTCGGATCTGAAATCGCGCTCGACGCGTTTATGTCGGAAAACTCGGAAGCCTCGGGCGGCGCCGAAGGATCGGAAGCCTCGGGCGGCGCCGAAGGATCGGAAGCCTCGGGCGGCGCCGAAGGATCGGAAGCCTCGGGCGGCGCCGAAGGATCGGAAGCCTCGGGCGGCGCCGAAGGATCGGAAGCCTCGGGCGGCGCCGAAGGATCGGAAGCCTCGGGCGGCGCCGAAGGACCGGAAGCCTCGGGCGGCGCCGAAGGACCGGAAGCCTCGGGCGGCGCCGAAGGACCGGAAGCCTCGGGCGGCGCCGAAGGACCGGAAGCCTCGGGCGGCGCCGAAGGACCGGAAGCGTCGATACTGCGTGACTCTAACGCCCGCCAGGCGCTCTCTTGTGCAGGCGACGATGAGGGTTCCGCATGTCGCGGCTCGACATGGTTAAGATCTGACCTGAATTCCCGACCGATCGGCGGTGCCGTCCCGTCGCTCGTTGGAGTGAACTCCACGCGCGGCCGTTCTGATGAATCCAAGCCAAGGCCACTTAAATCCGGCGCGTTGAGGTCGGACCCGAAAGGCCCCGGCGTATTGGCGTTGGTCGACGCGAAGGAACCACGGCCCGCGGCTCGCGCGACGCGCTCTCCAAAGGCGGCAGATACCTGATTTACTAGTGAGTCGTAATCTTCGTCATCGAGAGTGCTGAACGAAGAGGACAGCCTTAGCAACGCCTCGGCATCCGCAATTGCGCGAATTGGATCGCTGGCAACGGCAAAACCGAAAACATCGAGCACCGAAGACGCCTGAGGTGATCGGGTCGCTTCGATGAGGATCCTCAAGCGTTCCCGTAAGGACTGAAGCCGCTTCGAAGCCGTAGCGTCGATGAGGTCCTGAAGACTATGTGCTCCTGAAACGGATAACTCATCGGCCAACGCCCAAAAATCATTGACTATTTCGTTAAGGTCGCGGACTTGCGAAGTTGCGGGAACCTGTCCAGATCGAAGTAGTGCGCTGAGAGAAACGAGTGCATCAGCAACACTTTCGAATCTGATGCGCAGTGTCTCAAGACGTGTCGAAATTGACTCCATGTACACCCCACGCGTTGGCAGGAAATGACGCGGCCGATCGGCCTTCCAGAGTAACCTTTAAACGCCGCTGCGAGGAAAACCTAGCCCGAAGACCATTCGCTCGATGGTCTCCTGCTCGGTCTTCCGCTCAGAGGCGAAGTGACCACAAAGTGACGACATCAACATGTGCGAGGGACACGGTCAGCGCGGAGTTTGCAATCGTGCGTCTTAGTGAAAATAACGGTCGAACCAGCCGGTGACGCGCCGCGCGACGTCCTGTTGGTCCGCCGGCTTGGAGAACAGATGCCCTTCGCCGGGATAGATCACGAGCTCGGTCGGGACGCCCGAGATCGCGCAGGGCGTGCCAGTACTCGTACGATTGCGTCACCGGCACCTCGGCGTCGCGATCGCCGGCGACCATGAGCGTCGGCGTCTTGACCTGCTTGATGTAGTTGATCGGCGAGCTGCGCGCGTACACGGTCGCGTCGTCGTAGACGTTGTTGCCGAAGTACGGGATCATCCACGTGTCGATGTCGTTGGTGCCGTAGTAGCTGAGCCAATCCGACAGCCCCGCGCCGCTGACCGCGGCTTTGAAGCGGTTGGTCTGGGTGACCGCCCACATCGTCATGTAGCCGCCGTAGCTCCAGCCGAAGATCCCGACGCGCTTGCGGATCGACCGGAATCGTCGTGCCGACGGCGTCGAGCCCGACCAGGATGTCGCGCAGGTCGCCGTAGCCGAAGTCCTTGACGTTGGCGCGCGTGAACGCTTCGCCTTGCCCGTAGCTGCCGCGCGGGTTCGGCTCGAACACGATGTAGCCGCGCGCGGCGAGCGATCGCTTCGAACGCTAACGCGCCGCTGGGAAACAGCGGATAGTGCGCGAACGCCGGGCCGCCGTGCACGTAGGTGATCGAGCGGGTACGTCACGCCGGGCCGCGCGTCGGGCGGAAAGATCAGCCAGCCTTGCACGGTCGCGCCTTCGCTGATCCAGGTGAGGCTGCGCGCCGCGCCGGTGAGCCGCCGCGTGCGCGCGTTCGCCGCCGTGACGTCGTGCAGCGCGCCGAGCGTGCCGATCGCGATCTCCGGCGGAGCGGTGATCGACTGGCGAATCGTCGCCGCGACCTTGCCGTCGCGCGACATCGAGACGCCGGCGTCGCCCGGGCGCGAGCCCCGCGAAGCCGGTCGCGTAGATCGTCTCCTGGCCGTTCCAGAGCTGCTGCTGGCGCTTGCGGTCGGCGTCGATCGACGCGATCACCATCCGGTCGCCGGCGAGCTCGGTGGCGAGCAGGCGATTCGGCGAGCCGTTCCACGCGATCGTCACCACCGACGCTTTGAGCTTCGGCGTGACGTCGGTCGCGGCACCGCCGTTGGCCGGCACGACGAACACGTCGCCGCCGGTGATCGCCTCGTCGCTCATGATGCCCGCCGATGTACGCGATGCGTTTGCCGTCGCCCGACCAGCGCGGCGAGGCGATCTGCAGATCGGGATGATGGATGCTCGTCGCGGTGCCGCTCTTCGCGTCGATCGCGTAGAGCTCGGCGACCCACCAGTTCGCGTCGCCGTTGCCGTGCGCGGCCGTGGCGGCGAAGCGCGTGCCGTCGGGCGACCAATCGAACTCGTACACGTTGAGGTCGCTGCGGCCCGAGCAGCCGCGCCACCGCTGGGCCGCGGCCCGCCTTGTCTGAGCCGCGGACGACGATCACCGCGAGGCGCTGCTCGTAGATCTTCGCGCCGACGACGCCGGCGTCGGGCGTGCGCGGGTTGAGCGGGCTGGGCGTCTTGGGCGCGCCGGGCGAGTACAGGAACGCGAGCCGCGTGCCGTCCGGCGACCAGCGCGGCGTCGAGAGCGGACCCTTCGCCTGCGTCACCACGCGGGCCGGCGCCGCGGTGGTGAAGTCCTCGACCGCGATCTGCGGCTGCCCGCGCGGGTCGGTGGTGACGAACGCCAGCCGGCGGCCGTCGGGCGACCACGCGACGTCGCTCTCGTCGCAGCGTGCGGCCGACACACGCGGTGATCGAGTGCGCGGCGGTCGGGCCGCGCGACGTCGGCAAGCCGAATCGCAGCTGCGGTCGTTGACCGTCTCGACGTACGCGAACCGCCGCCCGTCCGGCGACAAGCGCGACCTGCGAGAACTGGTGCACGCCGTTCAGCGCCGCCGAGATCTGCTCGAACGGCACCGGCGGCGCCGGAGCGGCGGCGGCGGCGGCCGGCCACGGAAGTCCCGCGCACGCGATGAGGGCCAGCGCTCCGAGGCGACGACGGATCGGCATATCGCCGGATACCGCGCCGCCCCGACCCACCCTGCGCGATCGTGCCGCCTTGCCATCGCGTGCCGCGGTGGGAAGGGCCGACCGAACGATCGCCCTACGTTGCTTGACTAAGGTAGATTAGCTAAGCCATGATTGCAGCGATGCGCACGGTCAATGTCCACGAAGCGAAGACCCGGCTCTCGTCACTGCTGGCGGCGGTAGAACAAGGTGAGGAAGTCGTCATCGCGCGCTCGGGTCACCCCGTCGCTCGTCTCGTCCCATACGCTGCTGGTGCACTGCGTCCGATCGGCATCGATGACGGTCGCCTGTGGATCGCCGACGACTTCGACGATGCGCTACCGGAGTTCGAACCGTACACGTGGAGTCGCTCACGATCGTGACGTCGGACCCGCACCTCGCGCGCTACGACGTGGACGTTCACGACGCCGCCACGTAACGCCGACGAGAGCCCGCGCCGCCGCTTCAACCGGCGGCCGCCACGCGACGGCGAACAGCGTCAGTAGCGTCGCGCGACCGCGACCGAACGTCCGGTCCACTACTTGCGCACGCGGGGCCGTACCGCGTCCATCAGCGCGGCGCTGGTCGGGATGCGCCCGATCTTCCCCGACGCTTGTTCGGTGAACCACAACGCGTTGTCGGGACCGGCGGCGATCTTGAACGGTGCGGACTTGGCCGTAGGGATTGCGTATTCGCTGAACACGCCGGCTGTCGTCAGTCGTCCGATCTTATTGCTGTTGCGTTCGGTGAACCAGAGCGCGCCGTCGGGACCGGTTGCGATGCCGTACGGTAACGATGCGTTCGGCAATGCGAACTCGGTCACGCTGCCGCCGGTGGTGATGCGACCGATCTTGCTGGCTTGATATTCGGTGAACCAGAGCGCGCCGTCGGGGCCGTTGGTGATGTCGGTCGAACCCGTCCCGCTGGTTGGGATCGGGAATCGCGAGAACGCGCCCGACGTCGTCACGCGGCCGATCGCGGTGGCAGCAAGTTCGCTGAACCACAGCGCGCCGTCTGGCCCGGCCACGATCGCGCTCGGCTCGACTGCGCTTCCGATCGAATAGCGGGTCGGAGTGCCGCCGGCCGGCGGGATGCTCGCAATCTGACTCAGCGCGAAGTCCGTGAACCAGATGTTGCCGTCCGGTCCGCTGGTGATGCCGAACGGTTCGCCGGCGGGGAAGACCGTGAAGTAGAGATGCGTGAAGTCGGTCCGGATGGCTCCGAGCGCGCTGTTCTCGCCGGTGTACCACAGCCGGCCATCGGGTCCGACCGTAATCCCGGTCGGATCGAACGGACTCGATTGCGGGCCGACGCCGGGCAAGGACTGTTCGTGCACGACTCCGGTGGTCGTGATTTGCGCGATCCGGCTGACCCCGATCTCGGCGAACCACAGGTTCCGGTCAGGTCCGAGAACGATGCCTTCCGGCAAAGAGTTGGCGCCGCCGGGCGTCGCGTACTCAGTGATCGGGGAAGGGCCGGGGGTGGGACTCGGCGTCGCGGTCGGTGTCGGGTTCGGCGACGGGCTGGCGGTCGGCGTCGCACTCGGCGAAGGACTCGCAGTCGGGGTCAGGCTCGGTGACGGCTCGCGTCGGCGTCGGCTCGGCGACGGACGCGGTGTCGGCGTCGGCGTCGCAGACGGTGCCGCCGACGTGGTGGGGCGAGGCGTGGGACTCGGCGTGACCGACGCGCTCGGCAGCGCTGTCGGCGTCGGCGTCGGTGTCGGTACCGCGACGATCGGGTTCATGGTTCGAGCCGACCCGCCGGAGCCGCTGCACCCCGCGAGCAGGAGCGATACTCCCACGAGTGCCGGCCGAATCCGGGCGTAACGAAAGGTAGAGTCCACAGCATGGTCCCCCGGCGTGAATGGTGCGCGGCCGCGGCCGCAGGCTTGACGCTAGGGGGTTGCACCGCGCGGCGATAGTAGGGAATACCCGACCTTTGCTAGCGCGCGCGGCGCCCGGCGCCTTCGCTGATCACGCGCGATGCGACTTGCGTTCGCGAGGCGACGCCGAGTTTCGCGAATGCCCGAGCGAGGTGTTTCTCGACGGCCTTGTCCGAGATCGCGAGGATGTACCCGATCGTACGATTCGATGCGCCGGCCGCGACCAGCGCGACGACCTCGCGCTCGCGCGGGGACAGCGGGTCGCGCCAGGTATGGTCCATCATCGGCTCAGACGTTAGACCGTCGGGATGACGGCACGATAGTAGGGAATTCCCCAGCCCTGGCCGCGAGGGCAGGCTGCCGCGCCGCGCCGTCCGAAGGATCGCTACAAGACGATGCTTGTGCAGCCGGTGTTTTGCCGTCCGCTGATCGAACGTCGCCAGGAGCTCGAGCTGCTCCACGAGCGCCGCCGCAGCGCGAGCGCGGGGCGCGGCGGGCTCGTCCTCGTCGCCGGTGAAGCGGGCGTCGGGAAGTCGCGGCTCCTCGCGGAGTTCGTGCGCTCCTTAGCCGTCCCGCGCTTGCGCGTCGCGCTCGCGAACTGCCGCGAGTTCGCGCAACGGCCCTATGCGCCGGTACTCGACGTGCTCGAGCAACTCGACGCCCAGACCGGCGCACTGGCGCCGGCGCGCTCGCGCGACGAACAATTCGAACCGCTCATTCGCGCGTTCGCGCGTGAGGCCGAGCGCAGCGCCATCGTCGCGGTGGTCGAGGATCTGCATTGGTCCGACCCTGCCAGCGCGGAGCTGCTGGCGGCGATCGCCGATGCTGCGAAGGGGCAACGCCTCCTGCTCCTCGCCAGCTATCGACCCGAGGCGATCGGCGAAGACGGTGCGATGTTCGCGAGCCTCGCGAAGCTGCAGCGCGGCGCCGTCACGCTGCGACTGCGCCCGCTGGACGACGACGCCACCCGCCGCTTCGTGGACGCGACGCTCGAGGCAACCGGAGATCTCCCCGCTCGCACCCGCGAGAGCATCGTGCACCTGAGCGACGGAAACCCGCTGTTCGTCGAGGAGCTGCGTAAAGAGCGCGCTGGAAAAAACGCACGCCGGGCCGACCGAGGACGCGCTGCCGGCGACGATTCGGGCGGCGATCCAGGAGCGTTTACGGCCGCTCTCCGACGAGGAGCGCCGTATCCTCGCGCATGCTGCCGTCGTCGGGCGCCGTTTTAGAACGGCGCTGCTCGAGGCGATCCTGAGCGTTCCCCAGGGCGCCATCCTGGCGGCGCTGCACCGCGCGTGCGCGCTGCAGCTGGTGGCCGAAGAGGCGCCGGGTACCTTCGTGTTCCGGCACGCCCTCACGCGCGAAGCGATCTACGACAGCTTTTTGCGAACGCAGCTGGCAGGGTTCCACCGCGCAATCGCTCGGACGCTGGAAGCGCTGCCGCAAGACCAGCGCAGCGTTCAGGACCTCGCCTATCATACGTGGGCCGGCGGCGACCGTGACGCGGCGGCACGCTACGGCGAGCAGGCCGGCGACGAGGCGCGAGCCGTCTTCGCGCACGACGAAGCCGCTCGTTACTACGAGGCGGCGCTCGGATCGGTGGAACCGCGCTCGCTCGACGCGGCGCGAATCGCGCTCAAACTGGGCCGCACGCACAACCACAATCTCGACAAGCGCCTCTGCGGCGCGTACTACGAGCAGGCCGCCGAAGCGTTCGCCGCCGCGAACGACGTCGAAGCCGAGTCCGATGCCCGCTTCGAACAGACGGCGGCGCTCTACAGCCTCGACGACGACGACTGCACGCGTCCGTTGGAGCGCTTGCGCGAGCGGCTGATCGGCGCGGAGCACGCGGCCCTGCGAACGCGCACCGACGTCCGTTTGGCGCACCTCTTTCAGCTGCTGGGTCGCCCCGAGGACGCGGCCGCGTTGCTCGCGACGATTCCGGAGCACGACCTCGACGCGAGCGATGGCAAGGTCCGAGCCGTCTATCATGCGACGCGAGCCGCGCCCTGCCGCGCAGAACGCCGATGTCGAAGTCGTGCCGGCTCGCGTTTCGCGAGAGCCTGGCAGCGGCGAGTGACGATGCTTTCACCCGGCACGTCGTGCTCTCGAACGCCGCCGGGGCGTTTACCGACCTTGGGCGATTCGACGAGGCGCTGCGGTATTTCACCGAGACGGAGAGCTTGGCGAGAACCCAGCGCCTCAAATCGAGCGAGGCCTTCGTGCTCGCGACGAAGGCGCGCTATTGGTTTCTGCGTGGCGAGCTCGCGCAGGCGCGAGAGTGCCTCGCGCGCGCGCTCGCGATACCGTCCGAATACGCGCTGGCACGACTCGAGATGGCGTCGTGCGCGCCGCTGGTGGGCGAGCTGCTCGGCGATGAGGCGCTCGTCACGCGGTTCGCCGCCGAGCCCCTGCCGCGCAAACATCTCGGCAGACTGGCGGCAGGGGCAGCCGAAGGGCTCGTGCGCGCGGGCCGCGTCGGCGATGCGCACGAGCTGTTGCACCGGGCGCTCGACGATCGGGCAGACGCGCGAACGCCGTTCGTGTTGTACTTGTGCATCGCGCGGATCGGTGCTCCCGGCGACGTGGAAAGCGCGCGGGCGGTCGTCACACGGCTGGCGTCGTTGGCCGGCGACGTGGTGTTCAAGGCCGCGCTGCCGCTCTTCGACGCGCTCGCGGCGAGGCGCCGCGGCGACGCGCGAATCGTGCGCGAACGTTCGCAGGAAGCAGCCGAACGGTTTCGCGCGATCGGTTGCCCGCTGTGGGAGGCGGAAGCGCTCGAGCTCGCGGGGCGCCCGCAGGAGGCCGCGACGATCTACCGCCGGACCGGCGCGGCCGTGCCGCTGCGCCGCATCGAGGTCGAAGCGAGGACGGAGGCGCACGGCACGCGGGCTCGCGGCACGCCGGGACTGACCTCGCGCGAACGCGAGGTCTTGGCACTCGCCGGGCGAGGTCTTTCGAACGGCGAGATCGCGAGCGAGCTCGCCGTAACGGTCAAAGCCGTGGAGAAGCACATCGGGTCGCTGTACGCGAAGCTGGGTTTTGCTTCGCGCGGCCGCTCTGATCGCGTACGTCGCGGGCGAACGAAACGCGAGCCTGACGAAGAGTAGGGTTTCCCCTACTATATAGTGCGACGGCGGCTGAGTACGCTGCCGTCCATGAATCGTCGCGCCATCATTCCGATCTCGCCGGCCGGAGCCGTGCTCGCGCTGCTGGCACTCGCCGCCGGCTGCAATGGCGGTTCGGCGACGGCGCCCCCGTCGGCAACCGGGCTACCAGCCCCGACGGCCACGCCGACGCCCGTCCCGACGTCGATGCCGGCCCCGCTCGCGTTGAACGTGGCGAAGCTCGCGTTCACCGCGACCGGTGCCGCGAACGCGCAGACGGTCATCGCCACCGAAGCGAACGATGCGCGGCCAGTTCACGATTTCGACGCCCGCGGCCGGACAAACGAACTCGTGCAACGGCGTCGCGAGCCGCGACGCCGTCGATCGGGACGGCGTTCGCGGTCACCGCGAGCGCCGCCGGACACTGCACGTTCGCGGTGGCCGACGGAAACGGCCAGACGGTGACGCTGACGATCGACGTGACCACTACCGCAGTCGGAGGTGCATGATGGATCGGCGCAGCGGAGCGTGGATCTTGGTGCTGGCGCTCTCGGCGCAAGCGGCTGCGGCGGTCCGCAGCGCAAGCCGTGCTCGCGCCGCGACCCGCCGGAGCCAACGCACCGGTGCAATTTCGCATCGTGGTCCCGTCGTCGCCGGCGTCCGCGCACGCGCGAAAGCCGGCGTACGTGTCGCCGGCCACGAAGTCGGCCTCCATCACGGTCGTCCCGCCCGGCGGCGGCGCCGGCAGCTCCGACGATCGTCGGGTGCACGAGCGTGTGCGACGCACAGATCTCCGCGCCCGTCGGCAGCGACACGTTCGCCGTGTCGCTCTACGACGGCGCCGGCGGCACCGGCAAGCTGCTCTCGACGGGCAGCACCACCGCGACCGTCGTGATCGACCAAGCGAACCACGTGAACGTGACCTTCAACGGCGTCGTTGCGACGCTCTCCGTCGCGCTGAACCCGAGCACGGTCGACACCGGCGTCGCGTCGATCGTCGCCGTTACCGTCGCTGCGCGCGATGCCGACGGTGACACGATCGTCGGGCCCGGTAGCTACGTCGACGCCGGGGGCGCTCCGCTGACGGTCACCCTGTCCGATTCCGACAGCTCGGGGGCGACGCACCTTTCGCAGAGCGCGATCGCGGCGCCGGCCGCCGGGATCACGCTGCGTTACGACGGCGCGGCGATCCCCGCTCCGGCCGTCACTGCGGGTGCGACCGGCGTGGCGCCCGCGCACGCCAACTTGGCGCTCCGGACCGCCGGAACGGTCACCGAGTTCTCCGCCGGGATCAGCCCCAACGCCGCACTGTGGAGTATCGCTGCGGGTCACGACGGCAATCTTTGGTTCAGCGAGGAAGACAGCGGCGGCCGAATCGGTCGCATCACACCGACCGGAACGGTGACGGAGTTCGGCGCCGGGACCATGACGGGCGCGCCGTACGACGTGACCGCCGGACCCGACGGCAACGTGTGGTTCACCGAGATCAGCGCGAACCGCGTCGGACGGATTTCCCCGGCCGGCGCGATCGCGGAGTTCGTCGCCGGCAGTTCGAAGAGCCTCGCTCCGTCGGGGATCGCCGCGGGGCCCGACGGCAACCTGTGGATCACCGAGAACAACCCGAACCGGATCGCGCGCATCACGACGGCGGGCGTGTATACCGAGTTCACCGGCGGGATCTCGTCGCGCCCGGACGAGATCGCGGCGGGACCCGACGGCAACCTGTGGTTCACCGAGAACGGCGCCAACCGGATCGGCCGGATCACCCCGGCGGGGACCGTCACCGAGTTCTCGAGCGGGATCACCGGGATCGCTACCCCGACGGGGATCACCGCGGGCCCCGACGGCAACGTGTGGTTCACCGAAATCACGGCCAACCGAATCGGTCGCATCACGCCGGCGGGGACGGTCACCGAGTTCTCGATCGGGATCACCGGCGTCGTATCGCCGCTCGGGATCACCGGCGGTCCGGACGGCAACGTGTGGTTTGCGGAAAGCGACGGCAACCGGATCGGCCGCATCACCCCGACCGGGACCATCACCGAGTTCTCGACCGGGATCACGCCCGGCGCCTTCCCGACCGGCATCGCGGCGGGCAGCGACGGCAACCTGTGGTTCGTCGAAGACGTCGCCAACAAGATCGGCCGGATCACCCCGTAGCGGCCGGAGACCCTCTCGCATGTCGCCCGACTCGGCCATGAGGTGTGACGGCGGCATATAAACTCGGCGGGCTGATCGACCGATACACAGAGATACCGGCGGCCGCCGCTTCGACCATTTCGCGAGAGGAGTCCCTCATGGATTCTGGCCTTCCGGCGCGTCGCGTCGGCGCGCGCACGAAGTCCAAGCCGGTTTTCGCGCGGTTCAACGCCATCGAGATGCTGCTCTTCGGGCTCATCGGCGTGGCGCTCGTCGACTGCGCGGTCATCGCCTGGCTGGTCATCCGCGGCTTCGGCGACTAGTCCCGTCCGCCGGCCCCCGATGGGTCCAAGAGCGGACGGTACGGTCCCTCCGGGTCCTAGGGACGCAACCTTCAGCTTGACCCCGAAACGGGCAAGTCGTCCCGACCTGCGATTCGCGAAATCGTGCTCAGACGCACAGTATTTTTCCACTCGAACCCCCAAAATTGGGGCGTGATACCGGGACGTTTGGCCCAGGGACCATGGTCGCCTAAAGTCCCAATAATGGGGGCTAAAGAACGGCCAACCAAGGGACCTGCGATTCACTTGGCCGCTGCTCTCCGCGGCGACGATAGGTATGCGCACCGATGCGCATTGCCGTCGCGAGGATCGCACCGAAATGGCCGTCAGAGTAGAACACGAGTTTGCCGCCCATCCCCATTTGGATGCACGCCCCGGTGTGCATTCTTTTTCGCGCGCATGGGTAGCGGCGCTCGTCACCTCGGACGTCGTCCTTTTCTTGGCCGCGACGTACCTGGCCGAGCTGTTCGTCAAGCACTTCTGGTCCAGCTCGCTGGTCATGCGCCACGCCGCCGTCTCGGCCAGCCTGACGGCGGTTCTGGCCGTCGTCGTCTTCTGGCAGCTGGGGCTGTACCGCCGCTCGTTCGCGATGTCGGTGCGCGACGAGTTCTACCACGCGGTCGCGGCGCTGTCGCTCGCCTCGCTGCCGGTGCTGGTCGTCTTCTCGCTCTTTCCGGGCATCTCGACCTCGCGGGTCGTCGCGATCTTCACCGTCTGCTTCTCGATCGCGCTGATCGGCTCGGCTCGGGCCGCCGCCCACCGGGTGCGCGACGTCCTGATGCTGGCCCACCCGCGGCGGATCGCCGTCGTCGGCCACCCATCGCGGCTCGACTTCGCCGAAGACGCGATGCGCTCGCTCCCCAACGCGCGCGTCTTCCGTCTCTCGGTGCCCAACATCGACGCGGTCGGCGCGCTCAGCCCCGATGCCGTCGCCTCCCAGGCCTGGTTCCGCCACGCCGTCGAGTGGGGCTGCGACACGCTGGTGTTCACCGAGATCCTAGCGCCGTCGCAGATGCCGCAGGTCCTCGCCGCCGCCCAGGAAGCCGGCATCACGATCGCCTTCGCGCCGCCGCGGATTCGCGTGCACGCCTACGACCTGCACATGGAGCAGATCGGGAAGCAGGCGCTGATCGTGGCGCGTCCGCTCAAGGCGACGCAGCCCGGCCAACGCCTCGCCAAGCGGATGTTCGACGTGGCCGTCTCGTCCGTCGCGCTGGTGCTGTTCGCGCCGGTCATGCTGCTGGTCGCCGCCGCGATCTCGATCGAGGACGGCGAGCCGGTGCTGTACCGCCAGGAGCGGGTCGGCCGTGACGGCCACACGTTCAACATGCTCAAGTTCCGCTCGATGCGGCTCGACGCGGAGAAGGACGGCGCGAAGCTCGCAACGGCCGGCGACGGGCGCTGTACGCGGGTCGGCAAGTTCATCCGCCGCACCTCGCTCGACGAGTTGCCGCAGCTGTTCAACGTGCTGCGCGGGGACATGTCGATCGTCGGTCCCGCGTCCGGAGCGCCCGGTGTTCGTGCAGCGCTTCGAGCAGGATCATCCGCGCTATTCCGAGCGTCACCTGGTCGCGCCGGGCATCACCGGCTGGTCGCAAGTCTACGGCAAGCGTGTCGTCGGTTTCGAAGACGTCCCCGACAAGCTGCGCGGCGATCTCTTCTACGTCGAGAACTGGTCGCTGTTCATGGATGTCGCGGTATGTCTGAAGACCGCGGCGGAAGTGCTCTTCCACCGAGCCGCCTGATGGCCGCCGGGGCTCCGGCGCGCACCTACTATGCGCACGTCGAGGGCCTGCGCGGCGTCGCGGCGCTCTACGTCTTCGTGTACCACCTCTGGCAGACCGCGGTCTGGCAGCAGGGCGCGATCCTGGGCGCGCTGCGCGGCGCGACCGGCTTCTTGCAGTACGGTCACTTCGCCGTGGTGGCGTTCATCGTGATCTCCGGTTACTGCTTGGGCCTGCCGATCGCCGCGCACCCGGAACGGACCTTCGTGCCGCGCGCGTTCGCCCTGCGCCGCGCGCGCCGGCTGATGCCGGCCTATGTCGCCGCACTGGCGATCTCGATCGTCTTCGTCTACATCACGGCCGCGCTGCGCGGTCATCACATCCCGGCGTGGCACGTCGCGGTCGCCGTGCTCGCGCATCTCGCGCTGGTGCACAACCTGATCCCGGTGTTCAGGGAATACCTCAACGGCCCGATGTGGAGCATCGCGCTCGAGTGCCAGATCTACGTCGTCTTCGCGCTGCTGCTGGTGCCGGTCTGGCGCCGCTTCGGTCCGTTCGCGCAGCTCGCCGTCGCGCTCGCGATCGGCCTGGCGCCTCACTTCTTGCTGCAGGGCCTCCTCGACGACACGGTGCCGTGGCTTCTCGGCCTCTTCGGCATGGGAGTCGTCGCAGCCCAGCTCAGCACGCGTGCGCCGCGCACGCTGCCGTGGCGTTGGGCGAGCGTCGTCGCGGCTGCTGCTGGCGGTGGCCGCCATCATCGACCCACGGTGAGGGGACGCCCAACGGGGCGCTGTGGGGCCGCCGACCTCGTCGTCGGCGCGGCCGTAGCGGTGTTCTTCGTCGCGTCGAGCGGCATCCGCGCACCGTTCGCGGCGCAGGCGCTCTCGCTGCGCCCGATCGTGGTCCTGGGCGCGTTCTCGTACAGCTTGTACCTGGTGCACGGTCCGATCGTCGAGTTGATCGGCGAAGCGCTGCACCGGGCGAACGCGTCGAGCGTCGTCGCTGCAGCCGTCTACGGCTCAGTCGATCCCGCTCATGCTGGCCTTCGCGTACGGCTTCTACCGCGTGTTCGAACGGCCGTTCCTCTCGCCGGCGCTGCGCGCCGCGATCGACGTCGAGACGGCGGCGCCCGGCGGCGGAGCATCCGCGCACGATCATCACCGTGACCGACGACCAGGTCGCGCTCGCGCCGGCCGTCGTCGACGGACCCGTCGTCGAACCCGCAGCCGTCGGCGCGACCTGACGTCGTGCGGGCGACGCTCACCTCCCTGAGCAGCCACGCGCCGGCCGCGCTCAACGACGTCGTCGAGCGGCTGCGTTTCGCGCTGAGGCGACCGCCCGGTGCAGCGCGCGCTCGGCGCGGCCGGGATCGTGCTGTTCTTGATGGGCGTCGGCGCCGCGATCGTGAGCGGCGACCTCAAGATCGTCGCGATCTTGCTGGTGCTGCTGGCGGCGCCGTTCTTGATCGCGCTGGCGATGGCGCGGCCCTACCTGTTCCCGTACGGCCTCTACGTCGTGCTCGTTCCGTTCGACAACCTGCTCTCGCTCGGCAACGGCAGTACGCTGACCAAGCTGATCGGCGCGCTCACCATCGCCGCGGTGCTGTTCTCGATCTTGCGCGAACGGCGGATCGTGCGGCCCCCGCTCACCGTCGTGATCGTCATGCTCTACACGTTCTGGATGCTGCTGAGCATGTTCTGGGCCCTCGACGCCGGCAGCGCCTGGGAGGACGTCAAGACGATGTTCAACCTGCTGCTGCTCTATACCGTGCTCGCGACGGCGCCGATCGAAGAGCGCGATCTGCGCGCGATCTGCCTGCTGGTCATCCTCAGCGGCGTCGCGGCGGCGCTGTACGGGATCTGGTATTTCCACCAGTATCCGCCCAGCGACGACGGACGGCTGTTCCTCAACGTCGGCGGCCGCCAGATCGACCCCAACGGCTTCGCGGACTCGCTGCTCGGTCCGATCGCGCTCTCGCTCGTCGCGCTCATGAACGCGCGAACGATCTATGCGTTCCTGGCGTCGATCGCCGCGCTGGCGGTGCTCGGCGAAGGGGTCCTGATCACGCTCTCGCGCGAAGCGATGCTGGGCTGCGTGGTGGTCGCGCTGGTCGCCGTCATGATGTCGCGGCGCCGGCTGCTCGCGCTCGCGCTGCTGTTACCGTCGTTCGCGCTGATACTGCTGTTCGTGCCGGCCGTCGGGGCGCGGCTGGGCAGCGCGATCAGCAGCGGCGGCGCGGGACGCACGGCCATCTGGCAAGTCGATGTGCACGCCTGGCTCCAGCATCCGCTCTTCGGCTGGGGTGCGGGTTCGGCGTTTCAGGCCTATAGCGCGAACCTGCTCAGCGTCGCGCCGCACGACTTTGCAGGCTGGGACCGGCCGCCGCACAACATCGTGCTCAACGTGCTGCTCAACCTCGGCATCGTCGGCTTCGTCCTGCTCGCCGTCGGCACCGTCATGATGTTCCGCCAGCTCACCACGATTCCGCGCGGCGACCGGCTCTTCGACCTGCGCGTCGCCTTCACGGCGGCGCTGGCCGGCATCGGCGTCACGCGCTCTTCATCGACAACTCGACCGAGAAGTACGTGTGGGTCGTGCTCTGCGCGATCGCGCAACTGGGCACCGTGATGCGCTCGCGGCCGGCGCCGGCCCGGCGCGTTCACCGACCCGTGAGGCTCGGGGTCGTCGTCGCCGGCCCCGCGGTTCCGGCCTGGCAGAGCGCGTGCGTGCGCGCGTTGCAGGCGCTCGACGGGGTGGCGGTCGACGTCGCCGTCGTCCAGGCGCGGCCGCGTTCCCGCGCGGGCTGGCCGGCCGGCTCGCCGGCTCCGCCTTCGCGCGGGCGCCGGCGGCGGCGCTCGTGCAGCGCCGCGCGAGCGCGACCGGCGCGTGCGACGTGGTGCTCGACCTCACCGGCACCGCCGCCGGGGTCAGCGCGCGCGAAGGCGTGTGGTCGTTTCGGATCGGCGAGGACTGCGACCTCAGCGCTCCGTTCGTGCGCGAGATCGGCCGCGGCTCCAGCACGGTCGACGTCGAGCTCGTGCGCCGCATCGAGGGACGCGACGAGTTGATCCGGCGCGGCCGGTTCGCGGTCGCGCGCCTGTACTCCGAGCACGTTGCGCTGGGCGTTGTTCGAAGCCGCGCGCTGGCCCGCATCGCTCGTCGGCGTCCTGCAGGCCGGCGGCACGATCGACGGCACGCCGCTCGCGCCGGTGCGTCCGCGCCCGCCGCCGGCGTTGGTCGACCGGGTGCGCTTCGCGGTGGGGTTGCCGCTGCGCTTGGCGGGCTATCTGCGGAGCGGATTGTTCGAATTGACGGAGTGGAACGTCGGCTTGATCGCCGGCGAGCCCGCCCGCGTGCTCGAGCCCGGACCGCTCGACGTGCGTTGGCTCCCGCGACCGGCGCGCGGGTCGTTCATCGCGGATCCGTTTCTGGTCGAGCGCAACGGCCGCCGGGTGCTGTTCGTCGAGCAGTACGCGTTTGACCGCGACCGCGGCGTGATCGAGGCGATCGAGCTGGACGCGAACGACGAGATCGCGCGCCGCGAGATCATCATCGATCTGCCCGGTCATCTGAGCTATCCGTATCCGCTCGACCTCGACGGGGCGCTGTACCTCGTTCCCGAGAGCAGCTCGGTCAACGAGGTCGGAACCTTTCGCTGCGTCGAGTTTCCGTGGCGCTGGGAGCGCGGGCCGGCGCTGATCCCGGCCTTCGACGGCGTCGACGCGACCTTGTTCGAGCACGACGGCCGGTGGTGGGCGATGTGCACGCGGCTGTCGCGCGGGCCGACGCTGGCGCTGTACGCGTATCACGCCGCGTCACCGCGCGGGCAGTGGTACGAGCACGCGCTCAACCCGATCGTGGTCGACATCACCTGCGCGCGTCCGGCCGGGCAGCTGTTCCGCGTCGACGGCGCGCTGTATCGCCCCGGCCAGAGCTCGGCCGATTCGTACGGCTGTGGGCTGGCGATCGCCCGGGTCGACGAGCTCACGCCGCAGACGTACCGCGAGACCATCGTGCGGCGGCTCGAGCTCGGCGGTCACGGCTCCTACGACCACGGGACGCACACGCTCAGCTTCGCCGGCGGCACGATCGCGATCGACGGCAAGCGGGCCTACCGCGACGTTCGCAAACCCGTCTGGGCGCTGGCCCGCTGGGCGAAGCGGTTTCCGCGGACACGGCGCGCGCGCGCAAACCCCTCGCCGGCATGACCGCCGCGCGCCGGCCCACCATCATGCTGGCAGGCGGGGCCGGCGTCTCCCTCGCGCTGTTCGTAGTGCAGACCACAATGCTCGAGCTAGCCGCGCGGCGCCAATCACCAGTCGATCTGTTCTTCGATCCGCTGCGCCCCGTGACGGCAGCCGTCGTGCGTAGCCTACCGTACCGCGTCATCGATGCCGTCTTCGCCCCGCCGGTCTCGTTCCACGTCGCGATGATCGTGCTCGCCGCGCTGCAGTCGCTCGCGCTTTACGCGCTCTATCGCTCGCTGCGCGATCGCGAGGCTGGGCGCGCCGAGTACGTCGCGCTGGCCCTGGTCGCCGCGTTCATGATCGGAGTCGCGCTGCAGGCGCCTACGGTCAACGGTTTCGACGCCTACGCCGACGCCGGCTACGCCAAGCTCGGTCTCGCGCATGCGTACGCGCCGCCCGCGACCCCATTGGCGAACGGCTTCGAGCTCGCGAACACGATCTGGGGAACGCCGATGCCGCCCGACGCGCAAGGTCCCGGCTGGGTAGCGCTCACGGCCGCAACCGCCGGCCGCGCGGCAACGATCGGCGGCGCCATTCTCACCATGCGCGTCATTGAAGTGGTTGCCCTCATCGCACTGACCGCACTCCTCCTGCGCCGCAACCGCGCAGCCGTCGCCCTCCCCGCACTCGTCGCGCTCAATCCCGCCCTGTATCTCACCTTCGCAGTCAACGCGCATCCAGATCTTTTCGCCGTCACGCTCGTGATCGGAGCCGCTGCCGCCGCCGCCTCGTTCCCGATCCTCGCCATCGTGCTGATCGTCTGCGCCGCGCTCGTCAAGCTCTCGCTGATCCTCTTAGCGCCCTCGGTGTTCGTTCCGCCGCGCGCATCCCAGCCGCCCACCGCGCGCACGTCCGTCCGAGCGCGCCTCGCCTACGTCGTACTCACCGCGCTCATCGCCATCCTCGCATCCCTCGCGCTTGGCGGCACCGCGTACCTCGCGCGCTTCGCCGCCGAAGTGCGCTCCGCGTTCGTCCCGGCCGGCGTCACCGGCCTGATCGCAGTCGCCATCCGCTGCGGCCTCATGATCGTCGCCGCAACTGCACTCGTACGAGTCTTCCGCTTCGGCACCGTACAACGCGCCGCGCGCTGGTCGTTCATCGCGCTCTCCCCGGCGATCGCGCCGGCGACGCTCGTCTGGATCCTGCCCTACTCCGCCCAAGCCCGCACCCTGCTGGCCGGCTCGCTGATCCTGTTCCCGATCGCCGTCGCAATCTTCGACGTGAGCTTCGGCCGGACAGGCCTGGGCATCATCGCCCTCGCCGCAATGCTCTTCTACGCTATCATCGAAGCCATCAGACTGCGCGTTGCGCGCGCAGCAACAGTCGAAGAGCAATCACCCGCACTCTAACGTTCACACTGGGTCGTCGCGCTGCGCCTAGCTCAGCACGACGGGTGCCCAAGCACGATCTACTCAAGCCGCGCCACTTCGACAAGCTCAGTGTGACAGAACTATCGGGCGCGCAAGAACGCAATGCCCGCACCGCCGCTCGCCCCGCCACCTAGGATGCTACAGCGAACGCCCCGGCCCGTAGACGATGTTCGCCACGGCGAGCTTGAGGGCGCGCCATTTCGGGCGGGCAAACGCGATCGCATCGGCGCGCAACCCCGGCCGGACGAGCCGATAGTGATGGGTCAGATGCAGCTGGTCGGCGTAGCGCGCCTTGAAGGGTTCGTCGCCGCGCAGGAAGTCGAAGCGCGCGAAGCCTCCTTCGATCGCGGCGCGAATCGCGCGCCCGACGATCCCTTTGCCGGGTGAGAGCTTGTCGTACGCTTCGTCGAAGCCGATCATGTACAGTCCGAACGAGGAGCGGGCATCGTCGGTGAAGGCGGCGGCGCCGGCGATGGGTTTGGGGCCGTCCCAGTAGATGAACAGGCGCAGCACGCCCTGCCGGTACGCGTTGCGGAACAGCGTGCCGAAGCGGCGGCGCGCGTTCTTGAGGTTGCCGCCCCAGCGCTTGTGGTTCACCTCGACGAGCGCGTCGACGTGCAGGTCGAGGTCGTCGTCGGTCGGCTCGGAGACGCGAAACGCCGGCAGCGCCTCGGCCAGCCGGCGCTCGACGCGCACCGTGTTCACCCGGGTCTTGGCGGTGATGCGTTCGGCGATGTATTGCTCCCACGTCGCGGGCAGCTCGCACCACAGACAGCGGGTCTCGTCGGTCGTCTCGATCCGTGCGCCGAGCTCGACCAAGCGCCGGACCAGCGCGTCGATGCGCGCGTCGGCGGTGTCGAGGAGGTTGAAGGCGTCCCAGTTCTGCGCCATCAGCGCGTCGGCGAAAGCGCCGATCGCGGCCTCTGCGCGCGACGGGAGCGCGATCATGCCGGTATAGTCGGCGACCGAGTTCCCGCCCAAGAAGAGCTCGCGGTCCAGCAGCGTGCCGCCCATCGCGATCGGCAGATAGGCCACCGCCTCGAGCCCTTCGCGCAGCACCAGGACCGACCAGCGCAGGCGCGTGACCGGGAAGTAGGCGCGCAGCCAGCGCCAGCTGGTGAACACGGTCGTGTGCGGGTCGAGCTTCTCGAGCCGCTCCCAACGCTCGCGCTCCGCGTCGAATTCCGCGATCGTCGAGATCCGGTCCACCTTCATCCCTGGGGTCGATCCTCCGCGCTCCGTCGCCGCGACGTCCTCGATCATGTACCCGTCCGAGCCGAGGGTTCTCGCGTCACACGGCATCTCCGTCGTAGAGCGCGACGATCTCGTCAGTCCAACGGTCGAGCCCGCCGTCGGCCGCTGCCGCCGGTCGCGGCGGCGCGGCCAGCGTCGCGCGCAGCGCGGCGGCCAGCGACCCCGGGTCGCCGCTGCGCGCCAGGCTCACCGCTTCGTTGTCGCGGGCGAGCTCCTGAGCCCAGCCCAGGTCGCTGGCGACCACCGGCACGCCGCACGCGAGCGCCTCGAGCGCGACGTACGGCATCCCTTCGCCGCGCGACGGGATGGCGATCGCGTCGACCGCCCACAGCACGTCGCGCACGTCCTCGACGAACGGAACCGAGACGACCGGCGCGTGGCGGGCGAGCTCGTCGCGCGCGCTGTCGGGGGTGGCGACGGCGACGACGGTCACGCCGGGAACGCCGGCCAGCGCGGCGGCGAAGAAGTCGGCGCCCTTGATCGCCGGGTCGCGGCCGAAAAAGGCGATGGCGGGCCGGTCGTCCAGCCCGAGCTGCGCCCGCATCCGGGCGCGCATGGCCGGGTCGGGCGGGTGGAAGCGAGCGCCGTCGACCGCGTTGCGCACCACGACGATCTTGCGCGCATCGGCGCCCAGCTCGTTCACCTCGGCGGCGATCGTGTCGGTGACGCAGACGAACTTCGCCACCCGAGCGCCGATCAGCCGGAACTTGATCGCCCGCTGGGGCGTGCGGCGCAGCGGGCCGCCGTCGGGCTGGCGGGTCGAATGGATGTGCCAGAGCAGCCGGGCCCGGGTCGGCCACAGCGCCACGGTCAGCGGCACCAGCCAGTTGTCGAAGTGCGCGTGGACGACGTCCGGCCGCAGCGCTCGCGTCCGGCCGGCGGCGGCGCGGCCGCTGTCCGGGACCACGTGCAGGCCGACGCCCAGTGCCCGGACCTGGTCGTGCCAGCCCGCCGGGCCGACGTCGGGAACGACGGCGTCGAGCCGGTCGCCCCGCCCGATGACCCGCCGGGCGACGCTCTCGAGGGCGGGGATGAAGCTGCCACGGTGGCGGCCGCCGTAGGATGCCGCCCAGACGATCTTCACGGACGAACGCTTGCCCGCTCCCACCGATACCGAAACGGGAGCTTCCCAGCCGCAGACCGGCGCTCGTTCGTTACGATAAAGGCCTATGAGGGGACAGGACGACCGTACTATGACGGACGCGATGCTCACGGTGGAGCATGTCGACAAGTCGTTCCCGGTTTCGCATGGGCTGGCGGCGATGTTTCGGACGCTCGCCGGCCGGCGGATCCCGCGCCGCCAGGTGCTCTTCGACGTGAACCTGCGGGTCGCGCGCGGCGAGCTGTTCGGGCTGCTGGGCCCCAACGGGGCGGGCAAGTCGACCCTCGTCAAGCTGCTGTCGACGCTGACGATCGCCGACCGCGGGCGCATGACGATCGACGGGATCGACGTCCAGCGGGAGCCGATCAAGGCCAAGAGCCGCATCGGGCTGTGCACCGGCGACGAGCGCAGCTTCTACTTCCGGCTGACCGCGCGCCAGAACATGGAGTTCTTCGGCGCGCTCATGGGGCTGTCGGGCGCCTTTCTCAAGCGCCGCATCGACGAGTGCGTCGACCTGGTCGACCTGCGCGAGCACCTCGACCAGCGGTTCGGCGGCTTCTCGTCCGGGATGCGCGTGCGGCTGACGATGGCCCGCGCGCTGCTGGCCGATCCCGCCATCCTGTTCTTGGACGAGCCGACCCGGGCGGTGGATCCGGTTCACGCGCAGGAGCTGCGCGCGCTGATCCGCCGCGAGCTGGTCGAGCGGGCCGGCAAGACGGTGATTTTGGCGACGAACCTGCTCGAAGAGGCGTGGGAGATGTGCGACCGGGTCGCGGTGGTCAACCGCGGCCGGATCGTCGCGCTGGGCCCGCCGCGCGAACTCGACGCCGAGCTCGGCGCGATCGCGCGCTACCGCATCACCGTGGATGAGGTCGACGAGGAGATGCTCTCCCGCACGCGCACCGTGCCGGGCTTCCGCGACGTGCGGGTCGAGCGCACCGACAAGGGCGTCGATCTCCACATCGAGCTGGAGCCCCGCGACGGCGGGCTGAGCGCGCTCATGCGGGCGGTGTCGTGGAACGGCACCGAGCTGCGCGACTTCCGGCCGATCGAGGCCGAACCGGTCGACATCTTCAGAAAGGTGACGCTCGATGTCGGCGACGACGGTTAGCCAGGCGCCGGCACTGTCGCCGCTGAGCGCGGGGCTGGCCAAGGTCGGCGCGATCTTCCGGCGCGACGTGATCGTCGCGCTCTCGTACCCGGGCAACTTCGCGCTGGCGTGGCTGGGGATCGTGATCGAGGTCGTGATCGCCTCGTACATCGCCCGGCTGGTCCCCCACAGCAGCCGGTTCAGCGCGAACGGCGTCGTCGTCGGCTACTTCCAGTACTTGGCCGTCAACGCGGCCTTCGTGCGCTTCCAGACCGCGGCGCTGAACAGCTTCGCCGAGTCGATCCGCGATGCTCAGCTGACCGGCACGCTCGAGATGGTGCTGGCGACCCCGACCCAGCTGCCCACCCTGATCCTCTCGTCGGCGGTCTGGTCGTTCACCTACGCGATCCTGCAGACAACGGTCTACCTGGCCATCGCGCTCGCCTTCGGGCTCGATCTCAGCCACGTCAACCCGCTCACCACGCTGGTCTTCCTGTTGCTGAGCGTCGGCGCGGTCTCGCCGCTGGGCGTGCTGGCCGCTTCGCTCGCGATGGTCATCAAGAAGACCGGACCCGTCGAGTGGCTCTCGACCGCCAGCGCCAGCCTGTTCGGCGGCGTCTACTTTCCGCTCAGCCAGCTCCCGGTCGCGGTCCAGGTGCTGGGCTGGCTCCTCCCGATCACCCACTCGCTCAACGGTTTTCGCGCCGCGGCGGCCGGAATTCCGGTCTCGGGAGTCGCCTCCGACGCGATCTGGCTGCTGGTCGCGTCGTTGATCCTCATGCCGTTCTCGCTGTGGATCTTCGTCAGGTCGGTCCGGAAAGCGCGCGTCGACGGCACGCTGGCCATGTATTAGGACTTTGGTCCCGGCCTAATCGGGACCCTCGCCACGTCACGCAGGGAATCCCTTCGGGCATTATTGATCCAACGCTCGTAAGGAGATGAGACGCGATGTGGATTTTACGCCCGGCTATGGCCGCGGTCGTGGTCATGATGACCGGACTCCCCGCCTTGGCCCAGCCCATCGAGATTTCTTCGTTGGGGCATGCTCCCGTGATGAGCACGTCCACGAGCTTGAGCGAGCTTCGCTCGAACTTCGAGAAGAACGAGTCGATGATGCATCAGGCCGCTCGGAAGCTCGGGCTCACCGACGAGCAGTACGAGACCTTCAAACTCCAGGTCGCGGTCGCCAAGGCGCGCTGGGTCACCGTTCCGCGCCACCTCGAAGCGATGACCTGGGCCTCCGACGGCACGGTCCACGTCCTGCGTGACGTCATCATCCCGCCGAACATGAAGGGCATCGAAGTCGACATGCCCGACGGGAACACGACGCTGGCGATGTACCTGCCGGCCAAGTGCGGCAACCTGTCGTACGTGCACGTGAAGCCGCCGGTGGTCGCCTACCCGAGCTCGCCGCACTACGTCGCCCACGCGCAGTCGTTCCCGCAGCCCCAGCCCCAGCAGGTCGCCTCGGTCGTCACCGGCACGGTCCCGGTCGCGCCGCTGGCCGCGATCCCGCCGGCGCCGGTGGCCGTCGCCGCCCACCACTTCAGCCTGCTGCCGCTCGCGGCGCTGCTCCCGTTCGTGGTGCACGGCGGCAACAACGTGATTCCGGCGATGCCCGGGGTAACCAGTATATCAGGGCCGGCGACGCCGACGTTCCCGCACATCGTGCACCTGCCCGCCGCCGCCGCCCTGCCCCTAGCCGCCCGAAGGATCGGAGGCGGAGCACGAAAGGAGTCGTGAGCTCGCATGAAACCAGGGAATTCGAGGCGCGAGGCCCTCACGCGCTCCTGCGCGGGCGCTTGATGCGCCCCGCCAGCGCCCCCAGCGCGCCGCCGGCGGCGCCGCACAGCGTGTCGATCGCGTTCCAAGCGAGCCCTTCCTTGGAGCCGAGCCACGCCTGGGCGACCTCGATCGCGGCCGAATACGCGCCGACCAAGAGCGCTCCGCGCAGCACCGCTGCGGGTGCTCGGGCCCAGCGCCCTGTCGGCGGTGAACCCGACCAGCGCGAACGCGACGATGCTGTATGCTTTTCGCAGCACGATGTGGAATGAGAGCTCGGTCGGAGAGGTCGCTTCGTATACCACGTCGCTCGTCGCGGCCCAGAACAGCGCGGCGGCGACGATGACCGCCGTCGCCCTCCAGAACCACTTCGCCCAGCTCGACTCCAGGGAACCGTCATGACCGCTCGCTCGACCCATCGAATCGGTGCTGTCGTCGCCGCCGTGGCCGCTCTCCTGCTCGCGTCGCTGCCGCTCGCGGGGACGGCCCAGACGCCAAGAGCCCGGGCCGATCAACTCGCCGACGCCGGTGGTCCCGCAGACGACCCCGCTCCCGAGCGGCGCCGGCGCCGCCACCTCGGTGTCCGGGATCGATCCATCCCGGCGACCAGCTGGCGATCTCGGTCTTCGAGCATCCCGATCTCACCCAGATCGCGGTCGTGCAATCCGACGGGACGATCCAGTACCCGCTGGTCGGCCGCGTGCTGGTCGGCGGCATGGGCGTCGCCGAGGCGCGCGATTCGGTCGCCTCGGCGCTCAAGAAGTATCTCAAGCACCCGATCGTCTCGCTGGCGATGCAGCAGCAAGGGACGATCGGCGTGATGGTCCTGGGCAACGTCAAGGCGCCGGGCAAGTACCAGGTGCGCAGCGGCGCGCGGGTCGCCGACGCGATCGCGGCCGCGTCGGGCGTCGGCACGACCGGCGACTATCCGGTCGCCAAAGTCCAGCAGGCCGACGGCTCGCTGACCCCGGTCAACTTGCAGAAGCTGCTGCACGACGGCGACGCGACCCAGAACATCGAGCTCGACGACAACGCGATCATCTACGTGACCGGCGCGCGAGACGATCCGCGTGCAGGTGCTCGGCGCGGTGTCGCGGCCCGGCAACGTCGAGATCAACAAAGGCGATCGTCTCTCGATGGCGGTCGCGCGCGCCGGCGCCGAGTCGGCGTCGCGTCCCGACCTCAACCGCGTCTTCATCACGCGCAAGGATCCCGCCACCGGCCAGACCACGTCGTATCAGGTGAACTTGTACCAGGCGCTGGAGAAGGGCGACCAGCGTTTCGACCCGGTCCTCGTCCAGGACGACAAGGTGTTCGTCCCCGAGGCCCGCGGCGTCAGCCCGATGTCGATCGGACTGCTCAGTATCCTCGGGCGACTGCTCGGGTTCTAGGAAAGGATTCCGATGTACGAACCCGCCCGCCTACCCGGCAACAGTATCCCGCTGGCCAGCACGATCTCGCACCAGCGCTCGACCGACGTCGACCCGGTCGCGCTGTGGCAGAGCTTCGTCGGCACGCTCTCGCGCCGCCGCAAGCTGTTCGCCTACATCGTGCTCGGCGTGATCGGCGCCGTCTTCATCGTGACGATCCTGACGCCCAAGCGCTACACGACCGACGTCAAGATGATCGCGGGCAACCCGAACTCGGTCGCCTCGAACCCGCAGCAGGCGCAGACCGGTCTGCCGTTCCTCAACGCGCTGATGCTGGCCAACGCCGCGCAGTCGGCCGAGACGTACGCCGAGCTGATCAGCGAGACGCCGGTGGTGCAGCACGTCATCGACGACCTCGGTCTGAAGACCGACGTGCGCACGCTGCAGGCCGCCGTGCACGTCAAGCCGGTCACCAACACGAACATCATCTCGGTGATGGTGACCTGGAGCGATCCGGAGACCTCGGCCAAGATCGCCAACGACTTCGCGACCGTGTTCGTCGCCCGCGAGGCGCAGCTCGTCTCCGGTCAGGCGACGGGCGCGCTCGACTTTCTCTCCAAGCAGCTCCCGGAAGCGCAGCGCAACCTGCAGCAAGCCGAGGCCGCGGTCAGCCAGTACGAGACCTCGCACCACATCGCCGACCTGCCGACCGAGACGACGTCGATCGTGAACGCGGCCTCCGCCATCGACGCGAAGATCAACTCGACCCAGCTCGAGAAGCAGCAGGCCGACGCGCAGATCGCGCTCGCTCTCGGCCCAGGTGGCCGGGATGAAGTCGACGACCGGCGGCGGTCAAAGCGTCGCGCAGAACCCGGTGCTGCTGCAGCTCAACACGCAGCTCACGCAGCTCCAGGGACAGCTCTCCGCCGCGCAGGCGCAGTACACCGATTCGCACCCGACGGTGATCAACCTCAAGCAGCAGGTCGCCGAGGTCAAGCGGCAGATCGCCGCGACGCCCACGACGATCGTCGCGACGACGAGCACGATCGCGAACCCGGTCTACCAGACGCTCCAGCAGCAGCTCGCCGCCGCGCGCTCGATGAGCTCGAGCGACGCGCGCGCAGCTCGCCGTGCTGGCGAAGCAGCGCGCGGCGATGAATCCGGCGCTCGCCAAGCTGCCCCAGCAGACCGCGCGGCTGGCCGAGCTCAAGCGCACGGCCAAGCTCGACGAAGACGTCTACAAGGCGCTGCAGCAGAAGTACAACGACGCGACGGTGTCGCGCGCGACCGGGATCAGCGACGTGACGGTCACCGCGCCGGCGTCGGCCGACGCTCGCGGTCAAGACGCCGCATCTGATGATCAACCTGCTCGTCGCCGCGCTGGTCGGGCGTGTTGCTCGCGCCTGGGCATCGTGTTCCTGATCGAATGGTTCGACGGCCGCATCCGCGACGAGCGCGACGTCGAGACCGACCTGCAGCTGCCGGTGCTGGCCTCGGTACCGATGCTGCCGTCCGGCGACGGCGCCGCGGCGATCCCGGTCAACGTGCGCAACGCGGCGCTGGAGTCGTACTTCCAGCTCGTGCTCGCGATGCGCTACAGCACCGACCGTCCGCTGCGGACCGTCACCATCACCAGCCCGCTCAAGGGCGACGGCAAATCGACCGTCGCGATGAACGTCGCGGGAGCCTTCGGCGAGATCGCGGTCTCGAGCATCGAGCGCGAAGCGCGCGTGCTGGTGATCGACGCCGACATGCGCCGCCCGTCGCTGCACCGCAAGTTCGAAGTTCCCAACGAGATCGGGCTGAGCGACATCCTGGTCGGACGCGCGTCGTTCGCGCAGGCGGTCCAGCGCACCGACCGGCCCGGGCGTCGACGTCCTCACCAGCGGCACGCACTCGCCCAACCCGATCAAGCTGCTGCAGTCGAACCGCTTCGACGCGCTGCTGCGCGAGGCGCGCGAACGCTACGTCACCGTGATCGTCGACGCGCCCGGCGCTCGTCCCGGTGTTCGACGCGGCGATCGTCGCGGCGAAGACCGACGGCACGGTGCTGATCGTCTCCGCCGGCCACACCGACATGCGCTCGACGCGCAAGGCGATGGCGCGGCTCGAAGCGGTCGGCGTCCACGATCTGATCGGCACCGTCGTCAACCGTTCGACCACCAAGGTCGACGATTACAGCGACTACTTCGCCTCCGGCGTTCCCGCCCTCAAAGAGCTTCCCAACACGGCGTAGCGCCGCGAGTCAGCGATCGACTCACGCCGAGCGAGGCGATGTCACGCTGAGCGAAGTCGACGCGAGCGTCGATGTCACGCTGAGCGAAGTCGAAGCGCGAACGATCGTGCTTCGAGCTCACCCAAGGGCGCCACGTCGCGATCGTGCCGTCGCCCTGAGCCTGGCGAAGGGCGACCGCGACAAAGGATGAGCCGCGCTCACCGGAGCGCGTCTCTTCGTTCCACCCGCTGGGCGCGATGGTCCGTGGTCGTCCTTCGCCGGGCTCAGGACGACGGCGCGTCTCCGACCTGGCCCGTTGCGTTGGACGCTAGCCGCGATCGTTCGCGCTTCGACTTCGCTCAGCGTGACATCGCCAACATGACATCGCGGCGTGACGTCGGCTTCAGGCGCCGCGCCAGCCGAGGGTTTTGGCGGCGAGCTCGACGCGGTTGCGGGCGCGGGTCTTGAGCATCATGCGCTTGATGTGGTCGTGGGCGGTCGATTCGGCGATGTCGAGCGCGTTGGCGATTTGCGGGGTGCCCATGCCCTTGAGCACGAGCGAGAGCACCTCGAGCTCGCGCGAGCTCATGGCGAACTTCTCGGCAGCCAGGCGCAGCGGGTTGCGCGAGCGGTAGCGCTCGACCAGCACGCCGATCTTCGGCCCGGCCGCTCCGGTCAGCGGCGCGACGCGCACGACCATGAACGGGAGCGGCACGACCGTCTCGGGCGTCCAGGTCTTCGGATCGTCGGTCCACGACGCGGTGACGCCGCGGACGGCGTTCTCCACCACCGGCGGCAGCATGTCGGCCGAGAGCTCGAGGATGCTCTGCAGCACGTCGTTCGGATCGTCGTCGGGGATCCAGCGGGACTCGACGGAAAAGTCGCGGCGCAGCACGTACTGCGCCGGCGAGGCGCGTTCGGCCGTGCGCTCCTGGGCGCTCTGCTCGCCCTCGAACGTCGAGAGGCGGCGCATCAGCTCCGAGCCCGGCCGCAGGGTCTCCTCGAGCGCCTGGCGTTCTTCGGGCGTGGAACGCCCGCGGCCGGGCGACGATCGCCAAGCCGAAGATCGTGCGGTCGGCGCCGTAGACCGCGACGAGGCCGCGCATCCCGTCCAGCGCGATCATCGCGTCGGTCACGCGCGGGATCGGCGCTTCCGAGCGCGACTGGAGCAGCCGCTCCGCCTGGAGCCATTCGGCCTGGCGGGCGGGGTTGCCGTGATCCTCGCTCAGCACCATCTCCGTTTGGAGCCCGGCTTGGTCGTGGCGGGTGAAGACGACGTAGGTAGCCTTGATGCGGGTGCGCAGCTCGGCGACGAAGGCGCGGCCGCGGTCGGCCTCGGGGACGGCGGTGATCACGGCGGCGGCCGGCGAGGTTCGACGAGTGCGCACGATGCCTTCGTTTCCGTTCCAGCCCGGCCTCACCCCACCTGAAAAGGGCGAAAAGGCGACTGGACCCCCCTGTTTAGCCCCGAAAGGCCCCAATAACCCTCAAATCAGGGGAGTGCATTCGGCACCTATTCAGGCGACAGTATGGGTGACGGGATTAGCCCAAACGGCCCTTACCCAAAGGACTTGAAGAAAGCAGCACGATGCTGAACACGATTGCCGCCACCACCCCTTCCCTCACCAAGCCGGTGCGGGTCCTCGTCATCGAGGGCCAGGCCCTCTTCGGCAAGGCGTTGTGCCAGGTTCTGGCGAGCGACAGCGACATCGAGGTCGTCGGCGACGCCGACTCGGTGGCCAACGCACCGCTGCGCCGGCTGCGCCCCGACCTGATCGTCCTCGACCTGGACGGCCACAATCAGGAGTTCGCCGAGGCGATGCGCACCTGCCGCGAGCTGGCCCCTCAGGCGAAGGTCTGCGTGCTCTCGACCCACGTCCAGCCCGAGGTCATGCAGCGCTGCCTGAGCGCCGGAGCCGACGGCTACGTGGTCAAGGACATCCTGCCCGCCGAGCTGATGCGCGCCGTGAAGAGCGTCGCCAGCGGCCACCCGTACGTCGACCCGCGGGTCGCCGGCGGCGTCCTCAAGCGCCGGTCGAACGGCTTCGGCCGCACCGCCCAGAACGAGCTCTCCGTCCGCGAGACCGAGATCATCCGGCTGATCGCCCGCGGGATGTCCAACAAGGAGATCAGCGCGAAGCTGCACCTCTCCGAGAAGACCGTCAAGAACCACATCAGCCGCATTTTCGCCAAGCTCAACATCACGGCGCGCACCCAAGCGGCCGTCCACGCGATCAAAACCGGACTCGCGTAGCCGTCCGGCGCGAGCGCTCGGCTCGCGCGATAGGCTAACAGACTGGCTGCGCACTAGGACGCAAGCCCTCGTTAGAGGGGACCATGGTGCGCGGTAACCGAGCAAGAGTGGATTCCTACGTCGTAGAGCCGCAGTCGCTCTTCATTCCCTACTTGAGCGACGTGTTGGCGGCTGCCGAGCTGCGGGTCGTGCGGGTGGCACCGACGCTCGACGTCGACGATATCCGGGCCAGCCGCCCGGATGCGCTGTTCGTCGACACCGACTTTCTCGACGTCGATCCCGCCGACGCGGTCAGCGCGATGCGCGCCGCCCTCCCGCGCGCCTTCATCTGCGCCTACACCGACCGGCAGGGCGCGCGCGCCGACCGGCTGCGGTTCGCCGGCGCCAACTGCGTGCTCTCCAAGCGCTCGGGCCGCGGCGAGATCACCGACGCGCTGCTGGCGGCGCGCAAGCGCGGCTCGTTCACCGACCCGCGCTGCGACTGAACGTCGTCTGAGGCGGATCGGCCGCAGGCCGAACCGAGTGGTCGGCCCGAGGCCGACCGCACACGTCACTGCAGCATCCACGCCTCGGGGACCGGCCGGCGCCGCCCGCCGATGTAGAGGTAGCGCCCGTTGCGCGTCACGCGCGGCGGCGCGGTCAAGATCGCCTCGTCGCGCTCGAGCTCGAAGACCGGTTCGCCGCCGGCCGCGAAGCGCAGCCGCGTGGCCCGCGTGTCGACCACCACGTCGCGCTGGGTCGCCTCGGCGACGCTGGAGCTGCGTGAGCCGGACGGTCGCGAAACCGCCGTGCTGCTGCGGCGGAACGAGCGCCCAGCCGTGGAGCGACGAGAGGCTGTAATACGATCGCAGGACTCCTGCGATGCGGATCGCGCTGCCGGCGGACGGAATCGAGACCGTCAGAACGCACGGCTTTTCGGCCCACTCTAGGAGCAGCCGATGGAAGACGCCCAGTCGCAAAGCTACACCCCTTCTTGCGACGAGTCGGATAGCCGATGCTACGCCGGTGGGTGCCCGCGCTCCCGCTTGCTCAGTGCGCGGTACCGAGTTGCGCGCTAGCCGAACGGGCGGGATGTCGCAGACGGCGAAGCGATGGCGGTCATGGCTGTCCAGACGGCGGAGCTGCGCGAAGCCCTCGAGCGCTGGTTCGGGTTTCCCACCTTTCGTCCGTCGCAAGAGGAGATCGTGCGCGACGTGCTGGCCGGCCGCGACGTGTTCGCGCTGTTGCCGACCGGCGGCGGCAAGTCGCTGTGCTATCAGCTGCCCGCGCTGCTCACGCCGGGTTTGACGGTGGTGATCTCACCGCTCATCGCGCTGATGAAGGATCAAGTCGACGCCCTCGACACCGCCGGCGTCCCGGCGACCGCGTTGAATTCTTCGCTGGCGTGGCCGGAATTGCAGCGGCGGCTCGACGGTCTCGAGCAGGGCGTCTACAAGCTGCTCTACGTCGCGCCCGAACGGCTCACCCTGCCCGGCTTCGCCGACGATCTCGAGCGCTGGAACGTCGCGCGTTTCGTGGTCGACGAGGCGCACTGCATCAGCGAGTGGGGACACGACTTTCGGCCCGAGTACCGCCGCATCGCGCCGCTGCGCGACCGCTTCCCCGGCCTGCCGTTCTGCGCGTTCACCGCGACCGCGACGGCGCGCGTTCGCGACGACGTCGTCGCCCAGCTCGGCCTGCGCGCGCCGGCCGTGCACGTCGCGTCGTTCGACCGCGCGAACCTCACCTACCGCGTGCAGCACGCTGCGCGCACCGTCGACGGTCTGATTCGCTGGCTGCGCGCGCGGCCCGACGACGAGGCGGGGATCGTCTACGCCGGCAGCCGCGCGAACGCCGACAAGCTCGCCGACGCGCTGGCCGGCGCCGGCATCCCGGCGCTGGCCTATCACGCCGGGCTCGATGCGGCGACGCGCACCAAGCGCCAAGAGGCGTTCATTCGCGACGACGTGCGCGTGATGTGCGCGACGATCGCGTTCGGGATGGGGATCGACAAGTCCAACGTCCGCTTCGTCGTGCACTGGGACGTGCCGCGCAGCCTCGAGGGCTACTATCAGGAGACCGGCCGGGCAGGGCGCGACGGGTCTGCCGGCCGAGTGCACGTGGTTCTTCGCGTACGGCGACATCGCGCGCATCGAGCGCTTCGCCGAGGAGAAGCCCGAGGGCGAGCGGGCCGCCGCCCGCGCGCAGCTCGAGCGCATCAAGCGCTTCGCGTACTCGAACGGCTGCCGGCGGCGCGAGCTGCTGGCCCATTTCGGCGAGACGTATCCGCATGCGCAATGCGGGAACTGCGACAACTGCCTGCAGCCGCGCGCGTCGTTCGATGCGACGCTCGACGCGCAGAAGCTGCTCTCGTGCGTCTACCGCGCGTCGGCCGGCTCCGGCGCAGGCGGGCTCGGGGTTCGGCATCGCGCACGTGATCGACGTGCTGATCGGCGCGAAGACCGACAAGATCGACCGCTGGTATCACGACCGCCTCTCGACCTACGGGATCGGCCGCGAGCGCAGCCGCTCGGTCTGGCGGCACCTCGCCGACGAGCTGATCCGGCTGGGGCTGATCGCGCAGGATCCCGCCCGCCACAACATCGTCTCGCTCACCGACGCGGGCCGCCGCACGCTGGTCGAACGCAGCGCGGTCGTCGTGCGCGAAGCGGCGGCGCAGCCCTCGGTCGCGCCGCCCTCGGGACGGCGCGGGCGCTCGGCGGGCGGCAGCGGCGACGACGACGAGTCGTACGACCGCGACCTGTTCGCCGTGCTGCGCGCGCTGCGGCGCGAGATCGCGGCCGAGCGCGACGTGCCGCCGTACGTCGTCTTCAGCGACGCGGTGCTGCGGTCGATGGCGCGCGACGTGCCGCGCACGCCGGCGCAGCTGCGCGCGATCAGCGGCGTGGGGGAGAAGAAGCTCGCCGATTTCGGCGCGCGCTTCTTGGACGCGATCGCAGCGCAGCGCGGTTAGACGATCGTTACAGCGCCGCTGTTCCCAGGATCAACACAGACCCCGATGGCAGGATTCCGCACGATATGAGTAGGTCGCCGACTCGCTGGTCAGCGCTGGCGCTCGTTTTCGCCTTTCTCACCGGCACGATCGGGCCGGCCGTCGCGCAGAGCTCCGACACGACCGGGATCATCCAGATCGTCGTGCATGCCGCCGACGGCCAGACGCTGCTTGCAGATGCGCGCGTCTTTCTCATCGGTCCGACCGTCGCCAGCGCGCTCACCAACAAGAGCGGCATCGTCAAGTACACCGACGTCCCCAGCGGCCTGTACCGCGTGCGGGTCGGGAAGAGCGGCTACTCCGGGGTCACCTCGTCGCAGTTCGAGGTGCTCGGGCAGAAGGAGGTCGACGTCAACGTCGACCTTGCCGCATCCAAGCCGCCGTCCTCGCAGACGGCGTCGACCGGAACGTCGACCAGCTCGAACACGAACACCGACACCGGCGGCCTCAAAGTGATCGGTACGGTGCGCGCCAAGGTCACCGTCACCACGACCGACGTCGACCAGGACAGCGCGGTGCGCCGCATCTCCGACTCGCTGCTCGACGCGCTCGGCACCGTCGGCGGCGTCGACGTCACGCAGGGCTCCAACGATCCCGACGCGCCGCAGACGATCTCGCTGCGCGGTCACGACGAGTCGCAGACCGCGATCACGCTCGACGGCATCCCGCTCGGCGCGCCCGGCTCGGCGGTCAACCTGCGCTCGGTCAACACCGACCTGTTCAGCGGCGCCGGGGTGAGCTTCGGCGCGCAGGCCGGCGCGCTCGGCGGCTCGGTGAACTTCCGCACGCTGCAGCCCACCCAGACCTGGCAGTCGCAGTTCGCGTCGTCGTACGGGACGTTCGACAAGTACAACTACCAGATCGGCGAGACGGGTTCGATCGGGAAGCTCGGGATCGCGATGCTGTACACCAAGCGCGCCGGCAACAACCCGCTGACCTTCCAGGACTATCAGGACGAGAGCGGCTTGACGTACGCGCACGGCGGCGAGAGCGCGAACATCGGCGACTACCTCAAGCTGCGCTACGGGCTGACCGACCGCACCACGCTGATGTTCACCGCGCTGCAGAACAATCAGGCGATCATCGTCGCTGTGCACCTCGTTCGTCACCCCGCTGCCGTGCGGGATCGGACCGGACAACGGCAGCAGCGGCAAATTCCAGTTCATGTACGGCACGGTGCAGTCGCTCATCGGCGACACCGCCGTGACGGTCACCACCTACGTCAACGACAACACGCTCGCTGAGCAACGACCTCGCGCGCTTCCAGCTGGCCTGCCCCGGCTCGACGCCGGCCGCTCCGGTCTACGGCTGCGCGCCGGCGGCCGAGTTCGTCGATGAACAACCCGTTCTCGACGCAAACCGGAACCTTGGCGCGCGGCATCGCCGCGCGGCGCGACGCTCACCCGCGACAAGCACACGATCACGCTGTCCGGCTCGACCTACGCGTCGACCACCACGTTCACGCCGCTGGTCGGCGGCAGCGCCTTCGTGGTGCCGGCCACCAATGCGGTCGCGTCGCGTCAGGTGCAGCTGTCGGACTCGTTCAAGGTCAACGACCGGCTCGCGCTCGGGCCCAACGTCTCGTACGCCGGAACGACCGGCGCCGGCGAATCGTTCCTGGGCGGCTTCAGCGCGAACTGGCGCCCGCAGAGCGCCGACACCTACAACGCGTCGGTCGCGCTGGGCAGCTCGCAGCCGGCGGCCGGGCTCATCCGCACCTTCAGCGATCCGAACTCGGCGCGGGTGAACTGCGCGGCCGGGACCGCGCAGGTCAGCGGTCCGGGCGACCTGCCCTCGAAGCAGTCGGCCGCGAGCTACGATCTGTCGTGGACGCATCAGTGGGCGCACGGCCAGTTCTCGATCGACACGTACCGCCAGACGCAAGCGAACCAGCTCGTCTACGCGTCGCTCACCGCCGACAGCCTCGGGATCACCGATCCGGCCAACCCGTTCTACGGCTACTACAACGCGGTCGGCGGGTACTTCGGCGACGTGTGCCCCGGCGCCGGAACGCCGAGCGTCTACGTGTCCGAGCCGATCGGCGGCACGACGCGGCTGTACCAAGGATTCACCGCGCAAGCCAACATCGGCATCGGCAAGAACATCGTCGTCATCCCGTCGTACACGACCAGCGGTGCCGACATCCTGGCCGCCGATCCGCGCTTCCTCGGGTTCGACAGCACGCTGATCCTGGGCAGCCAGCTCCCCGGCCGCCCCGTGCACACCGGCAACCTCACCGTCGACGCGCTGTACGCGCCGGCGAAGCTGGAGCTGCTCGCGAACGCGCACTACGTCGGGCGCGAACAACAACCAGTACATCGCGCCGTACGTGCTGGTCAACCTGGGCGTCTCGCATCCGCTGGGGATCGGGCGCATCACGGTCTTCGCGTCGAACCTGTTCAACACCGAGTCCGGGCTGTTCTCGACCGAGCGCTACGCGCAGCCGATCCCGCTCAGCGGCGGCGGCGTGCTGCTGCAGGCCGCGCGCCCGAACGCGCCGCGCGCGTATACCGTCACCTACTCGTTCAACACCGGCGCGCGGCCGGGCGCCGGCTTCGCGCGCCCGTCGCGCAGCGCGCAAGCCGCCGCAGCCGCCGCGCCAGACCGCGCAGCAGCAGCGCGCCGGGCTGGGCTTCGGTCAGCTCAAGTTCATCCCGCCGCCGGCGGGGACGGATCCGCTCACGCGTCGCGACCGTGCGGCCGGAATGCACCGTCGCGCTGCAGCCGGCGGCGCAAAGAGTGCTCGCCGCGCTCAAGGGCGCCGCCGACGCGTACGCCGCCGGGCAGCCGGTGCCCGGCGGTCGACGGCCTGACGATCACGCCGCACGGCGACCCCAAGGGCGTCTGGTGGTTCGGCCTGGGGCCGAAGATCCCCGAAGGCGTGCTGCGCGCGCGGCAGCAGAACGGCGGGAACGCCGGAGCGCGGCGGCGCGCCGCGCGGCCCGGCGCGGCGGTCCGGGTGGCCCCGGCGGTCCGCCGCCGGGCTTTCAGCCGGAAGTCACCGTCGCGCCGAACCCCAACGAGTCGCCGCGCCCGCAGTTCAGCCCGTCGCCCGAGCTGATCGCGGCGCTCGAACCGCTGCGCGCGCTGTCGGCGTGCGCCTACGGGACGCTGTACACGCCGGCCGAGGCCAAGGCCAAGGGCTTCGACGTCGCCGCGGCGGCGCAAGCGGTTCCCGCCGCGTCGCCGTCGCCCGGCGCGAGCGCCGCGCCGGCAGCCGGGCCGAGCCCGTCGCCCAGCCGCGTCGCCGCGACCGGGCGGTGCGCGGCGGGGGGGATTCCCCAGCGTTCTCAACTACGCTCCGAACATCGGTATCTTCGTGGTGCGCGCGCCCGACCTGGGTACGGGCGGTGGGAGCGTGAAACAGTAGCATGGCGGCCCCTCGGATCGTCGTGATCGACGACGAACGTCATTTGCGCGAGCTGCTCGAGCTCGGGCTCGGCGAAGACGGCTTCGAGGTGCGCACCGCGCCCGACGGCCGGACCGGGCTGCAGCTCGTGCGGGAGTTTCGTCCCGACGCGATCGTGCTCGACGTGATGCTGCCGTTCGTCGACGGCCTCGAGCTGTTGCCGATGCTGCGCCGCATCACCGAGGCGCCGATCCTGATGCTCAGCGCCAAGGCCGACACCGACGACCGCATCAGCGGGTTGCGCCGCGGCGCCGACGACTACGTCTCCAAGCCGTTCGAGATGTCGGAGCTGGTGGCGCGGCTGCACTCGGCGCTGCGGCGCCCGCGGCTCGAACAACCCTCGATCGTCTCGTACGCGGACCTCTCGATCGACCTGGACCGCCGCGACGTGAAGCGCGGCGACCGCCGCATCGACCTGTCGGCGCGCGAGTACGCGCTGCTGCTGACCTTCGTGCGCAACCCCGAGCGCGTCTTCACCCGCGATCAGCTGCTCGATCTCGTGTGGGGAACCGATCGCGACGTCGGCCCGGGCGCGGTCGAGACGTACGTGTCGTATCTGCGGGCGAAGATCGACGCCGGCTTCGATCCCAAGCTGATCCGCACGATTCGCGGCGCCGGCTACGCGCTGCGCGCCCATTAGGGCCGGTTCGCTGATGTTCACGAAGTTCGCGCGGCGGCTTGACCGGCTGGTATGTGGCGGCGGCGGTCACGCTGGTGATCGTCGTGCTGGGCGCCTTCGCCGTCGTCGGGCTGTACATGTACGTGCACATGATCCAAGAAGGGATCGACTCCGACGCCCGCGAGACGCAGGCGTTCGCCGTGCGCGCCGCCTTGCGCCACGAGCCCTTCGTCCAGTCCGCCACCGAGATCGAAGCGCGGCTGGGCCGGCCCGGGATCCGCATGATCGCGGTCGGGCACTCGCCGCACGAGCCGAGCCGGACCAGCGGCGCGCGCACGACCACGCTGCCGCGGACGATCAGCGTGCCCGCTGCTCATGCGCCAAGCGCCGCCGCGGCCGCCCGCGCCCTCGCTCACCCTGCCGGGCGGCTTCGTCCGGCCGGGCGCCGACGGGTCGCCCCCGCCGGTCGTCATCGACGGCCGCGTCACCCACATCGATCCGAGCTCGGTCCGGCTCGAAGGAAGCCGCATCGGGTTCGCGCTCGGGACGGCGCTCGGTGCGCACTTCCAGCGGGTCGAGCTCGGCAACGGCGACGTGCGCATCCTGCCGGATCCCGACGCGACGCAACGGGTCGCGCTGTGGCTGCTCGCCGGCGTCCTGCTGGTCGGCGCCTTCTCGGGCGTGTTGGCCTGGCTCGCGGGCCGCTACATCACCACCCAGGTGCTGCGCCCGCTGATCGAGGTCACCCACGCGCTGCAGCGCTTCGCCGCGCGCGACTTCACGCCGCAGCCGATCGCCGTCGCCGGGAAGAGCGAGTTCGACGCGATCGCGCTGGCCTACAACGCGGCGGCGACGCAGGTCGCCAGCGCCTTTGCCGAACGCGCGCAGGCGGAGACGCAGATGCGCCAGTTCGTCGCCGACGCCGGGCACGAGCTGCGCACGCCGCTGACGATCGTGCTCGGCTACATCGACCTGCTGCGGCGCAAAGCCGACGCCGGCGACGAGCGCTCGCGCCGGATCTTCTCGTCGATCTCGGTCGAAGGCGCGCGGATGCGCACGCTGATCGACAACCTGGTGCTGTTGGCCAAGATGGAGGGCGAGGACGTGCGCCCGCCCGAGCCGTTCGATCTGCGCGGTCTGATCGACGAGATCGTCGAGAGCCGCCGGCTGCTGTACCCCGGCGTGGCGCCTGAGCTGCACCGTCTCGGTCGACGCGCACGTCGTCGGCGACCGTACCGAGATCTACGAAGCGATCGCGAACGTCGTCGACAACGCGCTCAAGTATGCGCCCGATTCGCCGGTGCGCATCGAGGCGAAGGCGGCCGACGGCGGCATCGAGGTGACGGTCAGCGACGAAGGCCCGGGGATTCCGCCTGCCGATCGCGAGGCGATCTTCGACCGCTTCTATCGTGGCGCGACGCGCGGCGAGGTGGAAGGTTCCGGTCTCGGGCTGGCGATCGCGAAGCGCGCCGTCGAACGCGCGGGCGGCGCGCTCACCATCGCTCGCACCTCACCTCAAGGCACGACCTTCGCCCTGCGCTTGCGCGCCGATCAAGTGCGCAGCGAGCCGTTCCGCGTCCCCGTCTCAGGCTGACGCCGACGCGAGCTGCACCATCTCCCGCATGCGGGGATGGTCGCGCTCTTGGCCCTTCATCCACTCCTCGAGGTCCGGGACGGGAGCGCCGGTCCGGAACAGCCAGTAGTAGGTGCTCAAGTCGCCGACGTATGCGAAGCGCGTCTTGGTGTCGCGGCGCAGCGCGTCGTACCCGGCGAACGACGTCTGATACGCGCGAATCGAGCCGAAGTCGCGCTCGATCTCGAGCAGCGCTCGGGCGTTGCGGATCGTTCCTTCGATCTTCGAGCGCGAGCGGATGACGCCGTCGGCTTGCATCACCCGCTCGACGTCGAACTCGCCGTACGCCGCGACGCGCGCGACGTCGAAGCCCTCGAACGCGCGCACGTAGTCATCCCAGCGCGCGTCGATGAACGCCCACGACAGCCCGGCCTGCATCACGGCCCGGGTGATGATCGCGAGGTGATCGTTCGCGGTCGGGTTCTCGACGACGCGCGGGATGCGATCGACCGGCGTGGCTCGCTTCGGCGCGCGCACGGGCGGCGCGACCTTGGCCGCGGGCGGCTGCTTGGCAGAACGTGGAATCGCGGTCTCTCCCGTCGTGCAAGGGCGCAGGGGACGGGCACCATGATACTCCATGTTCGTGGCGTGGCGAAGACGTGGGTGTTGGTAGCGGCGATCCTCGGCTCGGCGATGACGTTCATCGACGGCAGCGCGGTCAACGTAGCCCTCCCGGTCATTCAGCGCGAGCTGGGGGCGGATGCCGCCCAGATGCAGTGGGTGATCGAGGGCTACGCGCTCTTTCTCGCCGCCCTGATCCTGTTGGGCGGGTCGCTCGGCGATCGCTACGGGCGCAAGCGCATGTTCCTGGCCGGGATCGTGGTGTTCAGCGGCGCGTCCGCCCTGTGCGCCGTCGCGCCGAACGTCGCCGTGCTGATCCTCGCGCGCTGCGTGCAGGGGATCGGCGCGGCCTGCGCGATGCCGGAGTCCCTGGCGCTGCTCAGCGCGACGTTCAGCGGTGCCGAGCGCGGCCGTGCGATCGGCACGTGGTCGGGGTTCGCTGCGATCACGTCGGCCGCCGGGCCGGTGCTCGGCGGATACCTCGCACAGCACGCGTCGTGGCGCTGGGTCTTTCTGATCAACATTCCGATCGCGCTGGCGGTGATTGCGAGCTCGCTGGGCGTCCCCGAGAGCCGCGACGAGCAGATGCCGCCCCAGCTCGACGTGCCCGGCGCCGTGCTCGCGACGCTCGGCCTGGGCGCATTCACCTACGGGCTGATCCGTTCGCAGGGCGCTGCCCCCGACGCGTTCGCGGTCGCCGCGCTGATCGCCGGCGTCGTGCTGCTGGCGGGCTTCGTCCTGGCCGAACGGCGGTCGCCCTCGCCGATGATGCCGCTCGAGCTGTTCCGCTCGCGCGCGTTCTCGGCCGCGAACCTGTACACGCTGTTCCTCTACGCCGCGCTCGGCGGCGCCCTGTACTTCGTGCCGTACCTGCTGATCGACGTCCAGGGGTACACGCCGACGGCGGCGGGCGCGTCGCTGCTGCCCTTCGTGCTGCTCATGTTCGCGCTGTCGCGCTGGTCGGGCGGTTTGGTCGCGCGGATCGGCGCGCGGATCCCGCTCGTCGCCGGCGCGCTGTTGGCCGGCGCCGGGTTTGCGGCGTTCGCGGTGCCGGGAATCGGCGGCTCGTATTGGACGACGTACTTTCCTGCCGCGCTGCTGCTTGGGCTCGGCGGCGCGTGCTTCGTCGCACCGCTCACGACGATCGTGTTCGACGCGGTCGGCACCGAGCAGAGCGGTGTCGCATCGGGAGTGAACAATGCGGTCGCGCGCATGGCCGGGCTGCTCGCGGTGGCGGTCTTCGGCATCATCTTGGCCGGCATGTTCGACGGCGGCTTCGCAGCGCGCGTCGCGCGGCATCACCTCAGCCCGCAGACGATGCAGCTCGTGGCGCACGACCGTGCCAAACTCTACGCCGGCAGCGTGCCGCCCGACATTCCCGCCGCGGATCGCAGCGTGGTCGCGGCCGCGATCCACGAAGGATATCTGGCCGGCGTCCGCGCCGTCATGGTGGCATCGGCGATCGTGTGCGTTCTCGCGGCGGCGCTCGCCCTGGTGGCGATCGACGGGCATCCCCGCTCGGCGAAGCAAACCAGCTAATGCGCGGCGCTGAGCGCCGGCTCGGATGGGTACGCTGCTCGCAGTGAACGCAGAGCGGGCGCTGAAGGTCAAGATTCCGTCGGACGATCCGCGGACCGAAGAGCGCATTCGTGCGCACTACGACGTCGAGCGGCGGCTCGCGCAGCGACTGCGCGAGGCAGACAAGCGGCAACGGCGGACCTTGTACACGGTGCTCTACGACGATCTCTACCGGGCGCTGCCCGATCATCCGCAGGTGCGGGTGAAGGCGTCGCCCACGGTGCGCTCGGCGCAGGTTGCCAAGCTCGTCGCCCGGCTGGAACGGTACGTGGGCCCGGCCACCACGTTCCTGGAGATCGGTCCGGGCGACTGCGCGCTGGCGGTGGCGCTCGCGCCCCGGTGTGCGTTCGTGCACGCGGTCGACGTCACCGATCAGGCCGTCGACGTGCCGGTCGTGCCGGCGAATTTCGCGCTGCACATCTCCGACGGCACGACCATCCCGCTCGCCTCGGACAGCGTCGACGTCGCGTTCAGCGATCAGCTCATGGAGCACCTCCATCCCGACGACGCGATCGATCAGCTGCGCGAGATCCGGCGCGTGCTCAAGCCGGGCGGCGCCTACCTGTGCGTCACGCCCAACCGGCTATCCGGACCGCACGACGTCTCGCGCTTCTTCAGCGACGTCGCCGAAGGCTTTCACATCTGCGAGTACACCAACGGCGAGCTCGCCGCGCTCATGCGCCGGGTCGGCTTTCGCCACGTCGCGGTCGCGCTGCCGGTACGGGGCCGGCTCGTCGCGACGCCGCCGGCGGCGCTCGTCGCGCTTGAAGCCATGCTCGGCTTCCTTCCCGCCGGGCTGCGCCGGAGGTGCGCGCGGACGCCGGCGATCCGCGGCGTGCTCGGCGCACGCGTCCTGGCGCGCAAGTGAGTCAGGCGCGGCGGACCTTGCGGCGGTCGTAGAGATGGCTGTCGGCGGCGATCATCGCGTCGCCGAACGTGACGTGCGCATCGAAGGCGGCGATGCCCCACGACATCGATACCGGCGCGCGCAAGTCTTCGGTCCGCACGGCGAGGTCACGCTCGGCGGCCGTCAGCTTGGCGCGCACCCGCAGCGCGTCGACGCCCGGCCACACGCCGGCGAACTCGTCGCCGCCGATGCGGTAGATCGTCCCTGAGTCACCGGCGCACGCCCGCAGACAGCGTGCGGTGAGCTCGAGCGCGGCGTCGCCGGTACCGTGCCCGAACCGGTCGTTGATCGTCTTGAGCCCGTCTAGGTCGATCATCGCGACGACGCCCACCGGCGGGGGATCGCTGATGCGATGCAGGAACGCGGCGCGATTGGGAACGCCGCACAGCGCGTCGGTATAGGCCGCGTCGCGCAGCGCGTTTTCGGCTTCGGCGAGCGCGGCATTGCGCCGTTCGAGCTCGGCGCGCACGCCGTCGGTCGTGTGCACCACGATCGCGACGCCCAGCACGATGTCGAGCACCATCGTCACGTAGCTCTCGAGTCCGAGATAGCTGCCGGGAAACCGAACGCCGGCCAGGCTGAGCAGCGGAACGTGCGCGTAATCGAGCGCTAGCGCTGCGAGCGCGACCGTGATGAGCCGCGTCCCGATGCCGCCGCGCGCAGCGCGCAGGCTCTCGAAGGTCGCCACGATCAGCAACGCGGCGAGAAACGCGGAGTGCACCCGGTAGACGTCAAGGAACCGCGGCGCCCCCAGCGCCGTGATGGTGGTGACCGTCACGGCGAACGCGAACAGAGCCCCGAGCCGGGCCGTCAGCGGCGGCTCGCCGCGCCCGCGGCGCAGCGCGATGATGAAGGCGAGCGCGGCCAGGTCTTCGAGCAGCCCGTAAAGGATGGTCGCCACCGGGCTGTGCGGGAAACGCGCCACGTCACGCCCGACCGCTCCCGCCGACAAGGCGCCGAGTGCAGCGGCCGAGGCGATCAGGCCCGCGACCCACCCGTCGACCGGTGGCCGGCCCAACGAGGTGCGGACCAACACGGCGAGGCCCGCCAGCAGCACGAGCACGCCGAGCTGAAGGAACATCGAAAGGTACCCCACGAGGTGCCCGCCGAGAGGAGCCATCCTCCTCTCTATCGGCATGCGAAGCGGGACGAACAGCAGCGGTCGCGCGGAGGCCGCGACCGGCCTCCGGACGGTAACCTACGGCTGAGGCTGGGGTTGAGGCGGGATCCCCGAGCCGGCCTTGGTCACCACCGGGACGTACACGGTGCCGACGCCGGCCGCGTCGGTGAACGCGACGGTGCAGGCCGTCCCGCTCGCCGCCGTCACGGTGAACGCCGTCTGCGCGCGGCCGCCGGTCACGGGGCTGACCGAGCACGTCGCGCCGCTGCCCGGCACGACGCTCGCGCTGAAGTCGCCGGCGTAGTTGTACTCACCGATGTGCACGGTCACCGGCGCGCCGTGCAGCGTGTAGGCGTACGACGGGTCGGCGCCGATGAGATCGTCGGGATACGCGTGCGCAAAGGCGTCGCCGTCGCGGAACGCCCACAGCGAGCGGTCGTGGCCGAGGGCGACGGCGACGAACCCGCTGGTCGCGCTCGACCCGCTGGTGAGCGCATAGCTGCTGACGGCGCCGTCGCTGACGCGGACCGCGGTCAACGCGTTCGTTCCGTTCGCGATCCACAGGCGGCCGTCGTTCGGGTCGTACACCATGCTGTCGCTGGTTCGCGCGCACGGCGCGTAGGTGGAGAACACCGTCTCGTTCGGCGAGCTCGCGTTCACGCGCACGAGGTACGCGCCGCCGCCGGGATGCGTGTCGACCGCGCCGCACAGTGAGAAGTACACGTCGCCGTTGGTTCCGGCGGTGACTTCTTCGGGCGTCGCGCCGGAGGCTACCGCAGGCAGCCGGTAATCGGTGTTGCCCGGGCCGCCCTCGGTGAAAAACGAGAGATACTTCGGCGTCGTGTTGGTCTCGCCGAACCACAGGTTCGTGCCGTCGCTGGTCAGATGGTGCAAAGAGACGCCGCACGGCGCGCTGCCCGGATCGCCGAAATAGCCGAACGCATCCGTGCCCCCGCCCTGAACCACGTAGACGGCGTCGGCACAGGTCGAGGCGATCGATGCGGAGCCGCCCAGAAAGATCACTTGCTGGGCCCCGTAGTAGGTGATCTCGCCGGGGACGAGCGACTCGCCCGCCGGCAACGGCACGGTGAACAGGTACGCGGAGCCGGCATCGAACTGCGCGCCATAGCCCGCATCGTCGTCGAACACGACGCCGTCATAGCTCGGATTCGGCGCCAGGCCGTACACGTGCGGGACACCGGTCGTGTACGCCGTCGCGGCATTGCCGCTGATGCGCTCGATCGCGCCCGTTCCGGCGTCGGAGACCCAAACGCTGGGCTTCGACGCCGCCGCACCACCGACGGTGGCGATCGTCTGCGCCAGCTGCACCGCGTTCCACGGCGATTTCTTCGGCGCAAACGACCGGTGCAGCGAGCTCACCTCGGCCGTGCCGTTCCGGGGGAGGAGCTCCGAAGCGCTGCGGCTCCCGCCGCAACCCGTCAGCAGCGCGGCGAACGCGGCAACGCAAAATGTCCGAACAGCAGAACGCACGCACATACGCGAAGGCTTACGACGGTGTCCGCCCGGGCACCCGTTCAACCGTCGTCTCGCACCGTCCCGGTTCGGCCCGTATCGTTGAGAGCGCTGCAGGACGGCGGCGGGCGACCTTCGGCGGGGAACAAAGACGACGATGGTCGACGTCGATGACATCACGCTGCCCGCGCGCGGAGCACGCACGCCGTACCGCGTCTTCCGGGACCGGCTCGCGCGCCAGCGCATCGACGAGGTCGCCCGGCTGCGCGACGCGCTGGGGCATCCGCCGCTGACGCTCGTCGCGGCGTTCAGCCTCAAGACGAACCCTCGGATCGAGCTGCTGGAGATCGCGCGCGGCCGCGGCTTTTTCGCCGAGGCGATCTCACCCGACGAGCTGCGGTGGGCGTGCGAGGCCGGCTTCGAGCCCAAGCGGCAGATCTACAATGGGCCGCATCCGCTGAGCGCAGGCGACGTGAACGGGCGGCTGGAGGTCGCCTTCGCGGACAGCCTCGAAGCGTTCGCGCGCAACCGCGAGAACGGCATCGCGAAGGTGCAGGGCGTGCGGCTCCGCCCGTCGATGCTCGACTCCCGGTTCGGTGTGCCGGTCGAGGACGACGCGGCGTTGCAGGCCGCGGTCGCGGCGGCGCCGGCGGACGCTCCGATCGGCGTCTCGTTCCACGCGCGGCGCGAAGACTTCCACGGCGCCGGCTGGCGCGACGTCGCCGCCGACGTGCTGCGCCGCGCCGTCGCCCTCGAGGCGCGCACGGGCCGCCGGGTGGTCGCCTTCGACGTGGGCGGCGGCTGGACGCCCGAGGAGCTCGACGCGACGTTCGAGGCCGACATCGGCTGGCTGGCCGAGCGCATCCGCGCGTCGTTGACGTCCTGCACGCGGCTGATCGTCGAGCCCGGGCAGGCCGTCTGCACGCCCGCCGAGGCGCTGATCGCGACGGTGCTCGAGGTGCGGGATCGGGGCGCGCGCCGCGAGGTGGTGGTCGATGCCGGCTATCCCGACTGGCCGCAGATGCACAGCTACGCGCACGGCTTCTTTGCCGAGACGAACGCCGGCTGGGAGAGCGTCGGCAGCGGGCCCGATCGGCTGCTCGGGCGCACGTGCCTGGAGTACGACCTGATCGCCGGCTTGCGTTTTCCGCCCGGCGTGCGCGCCGGCGATCGCGTGCTGATCACCGGTACGGGTTCGTACGACCACTCGATGGCCTTCGATTTTGCGCGGGGTGCGCGGCCGCGAACCGCAAGCGAGTAGGCGGACGGCCGGGTTTTTCGGGTCCTCCGGAGGGGCATCTGCAACGCCGTGACGACACCGATCGCCGACGCGACCTACGTTCTGCCGATCCGCCGTCTCACGATCGTCGCCGATGACGATCTACCCGTGTATCTGGCGTCGCTCGTCCGCTCGTTGCCGGTGATCGTGGTCGACGGTTCACCGCCGGAGGTGTTCGCGCACCACGAGGCGACGTGGCCGCGGGCGGTTCGTCGGCTTCCGGTCGATGCCGACCGCCGCGGCGACGCGAACGGCAAGGTCGCCGGCGTGGTGACGGGGTTGCGCCGCGTTCGCACTCCCAAAGCGGTCATCGCCGACGATGACGTTCGCTACGATCCCTTCGTCGCTGCGGCGCGTCTGCGCGCTGCTCGACCGCGCCGACGTCGTGCGCCCCCAGAACGTGTTCGAGCCGGCGCCGTGGCACGCGGTGCTCGATACCGGCCGCAGCTTGATCGCGCGCGCAACCGGCGGCGACTGGCCGGGGACGCTGGGGCTGCGGATGGCGGCGTACGCGCGCGCCGGCGGGTATGACGGCGACGTCCTGTTCGAGAACCTCGAGCTGGTGCGGACGCTGCGCGCGACCGGGGCCCGAGAGGAGCGGCGCCGACGACGTGTACGTCGCTCGGCGCCCGCCTTCGGCGCGCCGACTATCTCGACCAGCGCCTGCGCCAGGCCTACGACGAGTTCGCCCGGCCCGCGCGGTTGGCGGCGCAGCTGGCGATCGCACCGGCCCTGATCGCTGGGGACGCACCGCTTCGGCGCGCGTGCGCCCGCCGCGTTCGCGCTGGCTGCGGTCGGGCTGGCCGAGCTGGGCCGCCGCCGCGCCGGCGGGACGCGCGTGTTCCCGATCGCCGCGTCGCTGTGCGCGCCGGTCTGGCTGGCCGAACGCGCCGCGACGTCGTGGCTCGCGCTCGTCGCGCGCATGGCGTTCGGTGGGCGTCCGGTACTCCAACGGCAGGCTGCGCGTCGCCGCCAACCTCGGAACGTGCGCTGCGTGCGCGCTACGGCGACGCGCCGCCGGGCGCGCGGGGGGCGCGGCCGTGAGCGATCCCGCGCTGGTCCTCGACGCTCTCCAGCGCGCGTGGCGCAACCCGTTCGACAGCGACGCGGCGCGCGCGCACTCCTCGTATCACGGCCTGCACGACGGCGAGCTGGTGCGGCTGCTGGAAACCGTGTCGCCGAGCCCGTTCGCGCAGGTGGCGAACGACGCGTTCCGCGCGTTCGTGCTCGACGACGCGTTCTCGTGTCTGGGCGCGAAGTCGTCGATCCGGCGCGGACTGTACCGGCTCGGCGCGTACGCTCGGCTGGACGATCCGGACGTGACCGCCGGGCTCGCTCGCGACCTGTACGCGTTCGCGGCCGAGCGACGCGGCTTCGAGAGCGACTTCACGACCTTCGTCGCGGTGTTCCGCGAGCACGAACGCGCCGGCGAAGCCGCCTTCGAGCAGGCGCTCTGGTCGCAGCTGCAACGGCTGCACGACCTCGACGCGCGCTACCATCGCTGGGACCCGCGGGTGAGCGGCGATCCGAACGACCCCGCACTTCTCGTTCAGCGTGGCCGGTAACGCGTTCTTCGTGGTCGGCATGCACCCGGACGCGTCGCGAGCCGCGCGCCGGTTCGCCTGGCCGACGCTGGTCTTCAACGCGCACGAGCAGTTCGAGCACCTGCGCGAGGATGGCCGCTACGGCGGCTTGCAGCGCCAGATCCGGGCGCGCGAGCTGCGGCTCGACGGCACGTTGAACCCGAACCTCGCCGACTTCGGCCGGCACTCTGAGGCGCGCCAGTACTCCGGGCGCGCGACGGAGGACTCGTGGCGCTGTCCGTTTCAGCACCGCGGCTGACCGAGGTCCCGCCGCGCAGCGGGACCGCCTTCGTGCTCGAGCGCGGTGCGACGCTCACGGTGGTCGACCCGCAGGGCGAGCAGGTCGCCGACCTGGTCGCCGTCGTCGCCGCCGACGTCCGCGAGCAGCTCTCGAACGGCCGCACCTTCGACTACGAGGAGACGGTCGCGCTGACCGCCGGCAACCGGCTTTGGTCGAACCGGTCGCGCCCGCTGCTCACGATCGTGCGCGACGACGTGGGCACGCACGACTTCCTGCTGGCGCCGTGCAGCCGCGACACGTGGCGCATCTGCTACGACGGCGACCACGACGACGTCCCCGGTTGCTTCGGGAACCTGGCGACCGCATTGGCGCGGTTCGGCGTCGAGCCGGACGCGATCCCGACCAGCTTCAACGTCTTCATGCGCGTCGAGGTCGGGGCGTGACGGCCGGCTGGCCGTCCGGCCCGCCGCGCTCGCGGCCCGGCGACAGCCTCGCGCTGCGGGCCGAAGAGCGCCTGATCGTGGGCTTGACCGCCTGCTCGGCGGCAGCGTCGTGCAACGGTCGATTCAAGCCGATTCGCTACGCGGTCGAGGGTCCGGAGCGACCGCCGTCGCGTTGACGCTCTCTTCGGCCCATGGTATGCTTCGGAGGTTCCGGCCGAACCCGCCGTGGTGCGGCCGCTTTCGTGTGCGTTCCGGAGTACCGAGTGCCGACGATCTCCCAGTTGGTCCGTAAGGGCCGCGAAAAACAGCAGAAAAAGGTGAAAACCCCGGCCTTCCGCGTCGTCTCGACCGGACCCAAGCCGGGCCACCCCGACCTGCCCAACCGGACCTTCGAGGTCCCGGGCAACCCGCAGCGTCGCGGCGTGTGCACTCAGGTCAAGACGATCACCCCGAAGAAGCCGAACTCGGCGCTGCGTAAGGTCGCGCGCGTCCGCCTCACCAACGGTGAGGAGGTCACGGCGTACATTCCGGGCATCGGCCACAACCTCCAAGAGCACTCGGTCGTGCTGATCCGCGGCGGCCGCGTCAAGGATCTGCCGGGCGTTCGCTACCACATCATCCGCGGGACGCTCGACACGTCGGGTGCCGCGAACCGCAAGCAAGGCCGCTCGAAGTACGGCGCCAAGCGCGGCACCAAGAAGAAATAAGGAACCGCGCTTTCATGCCTCGCAAAGGCCCCGTCCCCAAGCGACCGATTCTGGCCGATCCGAAATTCGGCTCGAAAGTGCTCGCGCGCTTCATCAACAAGGTGATGCTGCGCGGGAAGAAGTCGGTCGCCGAGCTGATCACCTACGATGCCCTCGAGATGATCGCGACCCGCACCGGCCGCGATCCGATGGACATCTTCACCCAGGCGCTCGGCAACGCGATGCCGCTGGTGGAAGTCCGCCCGCGGCGGGTCGGCGGCGCGACGTATCAGGTTCCGATGGAGGTCCGTCCCGACCGCCGTCAGGCGATGGCGATGCGCTGGCTGATCAGCTACGCGCGCCAGCGCCCCGGCAAGTCGATGACCGAAAAGCTCGCCAACGAGCTGATGGACGCGGCGAACAACCAGGGCAACTCGATCAAAAAGCGCGAGGACACGCACAAGATGGCCGAGGCCAACAAGGCCTTCGCCCACTACCGTTGGTGATCGGCACTTCTTAGGCTTCTCATGGCTCTCAAACGCGAATATCCGCTCGAACGCACCCGTAACATCGGGATCGCTGCTCACATCGACGCCGGCAAGACGACGGCGACGGAGCGGATTCTTTTCTATACCGGCCGCACGCACAAGATCGGTGAAGTCCACGACGGCGCCGCTACCATGGACTGGATGGTCCAGGAGCAGGAGCGCGGGATCACGATCACGTCCGCTGCGACCGCTTGCACCTGGCGCGACACGCGCATCAACATTATCGATACGCCAGGCCACGTGGACTTCACGGTCGAGGTCGAGCGCAGCTTGCGCGTGCTCGACGGTCTCGTCGCGCTGTTCGACTCGGTCGCCGCGGTGCAGCCGCAGTCCGAGACCGTCTGGCGCCAGGCCAACAAGTACGCCGTCCCGCGCGTCATCTTCGTCAACAAGATGGACCGCATGGGCGCGGACTTCTTCAACTGCGTCCGTCAGATTCGCACGCGCCTGGGCGCGCCGGCGACGCCGATCCAAGTGCCGATCGGCGCCGAGGGCGACTTCCTGGGCGTCGTCGACCTGTTCACGATGACCAAGATCGTCTACACCGACGATCTCGGCTCGACGTCCGAGTCGACGCCGGTCACCGACGCCGACGGCGAGCTGTTCACGACCGCGCAAGAATGGCGCCAGGCGATGATCGAGGCGATCGCCGAGCAGGACGACGCGCTGCTCGAGATGTTCTTCGACGGCACCGAGATCCCGGTCGAACGGCTGCACGCCGCGCTGCGCAAGGCGACGATCCAGGGCAAGGTGCTGCCGATGCTCTGCGGCTCCGCCTTCAAGAACAAGGGCATTCAGCCGCTGCTCGACGCGGTGGTCGATTTTCTGCCCTCGCCGCTGGACGCCAAGGCGATCACCGGCAAGGATCCCAACGACGCCGACGCCGAGATCACGCGCCAGCCGCGCGACGAGGAGAAGTTCGCCGCGCTCGCGTTCAAGATCGCGACCGATCCGTACGGCAACCTGACGTACTTCCGCGTCTATTCGGGCGTGCTCGAGAAGGGCACGTACGTCTACAACGCGCGCAACGGCCGCAAGGAGCGCATCGGGCGCATCCTGCGGATGCACGCCAACCACCGCGAAGACATCGACGCGATCGGCGCGGGCGACATTGCGGCGGCGGTCGGTCTGGGCGACACGCGCACCGGCGACACGCTGTGCGACGAACGCCATCCGATCCTGCTCGAGAACATCGTGTTCCCCGAGCCGGTCATCTCGCAGGCGATCGAGCCCAAGACCAAGGGCGATCAGGACAAGCTGGGCATCGCGCTCACCCGTCTGGCGCAGGAAGATCCGACGTTCCGCATGCGCACCGACGAGGAGACGCACCAGACGATCATCGCCGGGATGGGCGAGCTCCATCTCGAGATCATCCTCGACCGCCTCAAGCGCGAGTTCAAGGTCGAAGCCAACGTCGGCAAGCCGCAGGTCGCGTACAAAGAAGCGATCACCAAGAAGGTCGAGAAACAAGGGAAGTTCGTCCGGCAGACCGGCGGCAAGGGCCAGTACGGCGACGTTTGGATCCGCCTCGAGCCGGGCGAGCCGAACTCGGGCTATCAGTTCGTGTGGGGCATCGTCGGCGGCGTCATCCCCAAGGAGTACCAGAAGCCGGTCCAGGAAGGTATCCGCGAGGCCGCCGAGAGCGGCATCCTGGCGGGCTACCCGGTGCTCGACTTCAAGGTCACCGTCTTCGACGGTTCGTACCACGACGTCGACTCGAGCGAGATCGCGTTCAAGATCGCCGGCTCGATGGCGTTCAAGGAAGCGAACCGCGCGGCGGGGCCGATCCTGCTCGAACCGATCATGGGCGTCGAAGTCACCGCGCCGCGCGACTACATGGGCGCGGTCAACGGCGACCTCAACCGCCGCCGCGGCCAGATCCAATCCCAGGACGAGGCGATCGGCGGGGCGGTCGTGATCAAGGCGAACGTCCCGCTCAGCGAGATGTTCGGCTACGCGACCGACCTGCGCAGCGCAACGCAAGGCCGGGCGACCTACACCATGGAGTTCGCGCAGTACGAGAAGGCGCCGAAGTCCGTCGAGGAAGAGATCGTCGCCAAGGCTCAAGGAAAAAAACTGGCGACCGCTTAGGGGATGACGACGACGACGGCCCGCCGCGGGCGGGTGTCGGAGTCCGTCGAAAGCGCTAGACCCCGACAGCGGCGCCTAGCGCGCACCACCGCCAACCACGCATCACGCGCATCAACAAAGGACCAGAAACAAAGGCATCATGGCAAAGGCAAAGTTCGAGCGGTCGAAGCCGCACGTCAACATCGGGACGACGGGACACGTCGATCACGGCAAGACGACGCTTACGGCTGCGATCATCAACTGCCTCGCGACCGAGCACTCCAACATCCAGAAGCGCAACGTCGACGACATCGACAATGCGCCCGAGGAGAAGGAGCGCGGAATCACGATCGCGATCTCGCACCAGGAGTACGAGACGGCGAAGCGCCACTACGCGCACGTCGACTGCCCCGGTCACGCCGACTACATCAAGAACATGATCACCGGCGCGGCGCAGATGGACGGCGCGATCCTCGTCGTCGCGGCGACCGACGGTCCGATGCCGCAGACGCGCGAGCACGTGCTGCTCATGCGCCAGGTCGGCGTCCAGCGCATCGTCGTGTTCCTCAACAAGGTCGACCTGGTCGAGGACGAAGAGCTGCTCGAGCTGGTCGAGATGGAAGTGCGCGAGCTGCTCTCCAAGCAGGACTACGACGGCGACAACCTGCCGGTCATCCGCGGCTCGGCGACCAAGGCGCTCAACAGCAGCGGCAAGCGCGACGATCCCGATGCCGAGCCGATCTTCCAGCTGATGGATGCGGTCGACGAGTACATCCCCACGCCGGAGCGTCCGGTCGACAAGCCGTTCCTGATGCCGGTCGAAGACGTCTTCACGATCACCGGCCGCGGCACGGTCGGCACCGGCCGCGTCGAGCGCGGTCAGGTCAAGGTCGGTGAGGAAGTCGAGATCGTCGGGCTCAAGGACGAGAGCCGCAAGACCGTCGTCACCGGCATCGAGATGTTCCGCAAGCTGCTCGACGTCGGCATCGCCGGCGACAACGTCGGCGTGCTGCTGCGCGGCGTGGAGCGCAACGACATCGAGCGCGGCCAGGTCCTCGCCAAGCCCGGCTCGATCAAGCCGCACAAGAAGTTCAAGGCCGAGGTGTACGTCCTCTCCAAGGAAGAGGGCGGCCGCCACACGCCGTTCTTCGCGAACTACCGTCCGCAGTTCTACTTCCGCACGACCGACGTGACCGGCACGATCAAGCTGCCCGAAGGCGTCGAGATGGTGATGCCCGGCGACAACGTCCAGATGGACGTCGAGCTGATCACGCCGATCGCCTGCGAAGAAGGCCTGCGCTTCGCGATCCGCGAGGGCGGCCGCACCGTAGGTGCCGGCGTCGTCACCACGGTGGCGGACTGATCGTCCGGCCATCTGACCAAACGCTCAACCCGCCGGAAAGATAATCTCAAAGATCATGGCGAAGCAGAAGATTCGTATCAGGCTCAAGGCGTACGATCACCGCGTGCTCGATCAGTCGGCCGAGCGCATCGTCGACACGGCGAAGCGCACGGGCGCGTTCGTGAGCGGTCCGGTTCCGCTCCCGACGGAGATCAACCGGTTCTGCGTCAACCGCTCGCCGCACGTCGACAAGAAGTCGCGCGAGCACTTCGAGATGCGCACGCACAAGCGGCTGATCGACATCCTGCAGGCGTCGCCCAAGACGATGGATGCGCTGATGCACCTCGACTTGCCGGCCGGCGTCGACATCGAGCTCAAAGCGTAGCAGCGACGGCGCGAGCAATCGGCCGCGGCGAAGCGCTGCCGCCCGTCGATCTCGCCACGCTGGATCTGCTGCCGGATCCGGCGTGGGTGGCCGCGCCGGAGACCGGGATCGGCGCACTTCAACACGGCGTGGCTGGCGATGACCGGGACGTCGGCGCGCGTGCAGTCGGCCGACGAGTTCCTGGCGCTGGTCCATCCCGACGACCGCGAGGTTCCGCGCCGGGACTGGCGCGCCGCGAGCGACGCAGCCGGGCAGCGCGGTTTCGTCGCAGTTCCGCATCCGCTGCGCCGACGGCGCGTACCGCTGGTTCCTGATGCGCGCCGTTCCGGTTGCACCGCGGACGCGGCCGGCGCACGGCTGGCTCGCGACGGTCACCGACATCGACGCCGAGCGCGCGCATCCGCGAAGAGCTCGTCGCGGCGGAAGCGCGCGCGCGCTCGATCGCCGACGCGATCCCGCAGCTCATCGGCATCACGTCGGCCGACGGCAGCCTGGTCTCGGTCAACGAGCGCTACACCGCCTACACCGGCAAGACGATCGCCGAGATCCGCGCGACGGCTGGACGTCGACGATCCATCCCGACGACGTCGAGCAGATGCTCGCGAGTTGGGAGCGCGCGGTCGTGGCCGGCGAGCCGCACGACACGCAGTACCGCCTGCGCGGCCATGACGGCATGTACCGCTGGTTCCTCAACAAGGCGATTCCCGTGCGCGACGCCGCGGCGCGGTCACCTCGTGGATCGGGACCGCCACCGACATCGACGAGCGCAAGCGCGCCGAGGACGCGCTGCGCGTCGTCGTCGAGGCGAGCACCGCGTTCGCCGGCACGCTCGACGCGGCGGTGGCGCTGCAGCATCTCGCCGACGTCTCGGCGCGCGCACCTGGCGGATTGGTGCGGCGTGTACCTCTACGACGCCGGCGACCGGCTGCAGCCGGTGGCGATCGCGCATCGCGATCCCGACAAGGTCCGGTTCGTGCGCGAGTTCCTGCGCCGCTATCCCGATCCGCGACGAGGATGCCGCGGCGCTGGTCGCCTCGACCGGCATTCCGCTGCGCGTCGACGACATCACCGACGAGATGTACGACGCGATCGAGGACCCGGAGCAGCGCGAGCTGGCGCGGTCGCTCGGGTTGCGCTCGGTCCTCTACGTCCCGCTCGGCGACGAGCGCGAGCGCTACGGCGTCTTCAGCTTGGCGATCGCCGAGAGCAACCGGCGCTTCACCGACGAGGATCAGCAGCTCGCCACGCTGATCGCGCAGCGCGCTTCGATCGCGGTCGCCAACGCGCGGCTGTACGAGCGCCAGCGCGAGGTCGCCGGCACGCTGCAGGCGGCGTTTCTGCCGCCGGCGCTGCCGCGCTCGCCGGCCGTCGCGTTCGATGCGATGTACGCCGCCGGGACGCGCGACCTCACGATCGGCGGCGACTGGTACGACGCGTTTCGCTCGACGACGGCACGATCGCGTTCTCGATCGGCGACGTCGCGGGCCGCGGCCTGGAAGCCGCGGTTCCGATGGGCAAGATGCGCCAGACCTTTCGCGCGCTGGGCGTCGTCGAGAACGATCCGGCGCGCTGGCTGGTGGTGGCCGATTCGGTCCTGCGGCACGAGCACCCCGACATCTTCGTCACCGCGTTCATCGCGGTGTACGAACCGGATTCGCGCCGGCTGCGCTACGCGAACGCGGGCCACCCGCCGCCGTTCGTGCGCTCGTTCGACGGGACGCTGGCCCGGCTCGATGCGGCCGGCGTTCCGCTGGGCCTGGGCGACTTCGACCCGCCGCGCACGCGACGCGACGGCCTCGCGTTCGGCGACCTGCTGGTCGCCTTCACCGACGGCTTGATCGAGACGACGCGCGACATCGACGAAGGCGAGCGCCGCGTCGCCGAGGCGCTCGCGCACCCGGCGTTCGGCTTCTGCTCGCAGCCGGCGGCGCTGCTGCGCGCGCTGGTCGTGCCGGACGTCCCGGGCGACGACGTCGCGATCCTCGCCATGCGCGCCGGCGGCGGCCCCGACTGGTCGTTCGACGCGAACGACGGCCGGCGGCGCAGGCGGCGCGCGAAGCGTTCGTCGCGCGGCTGCGCGCCGAAGGCGTCGGGCGCGACGACCGGCTGGCCTACGAGATCGTGTTCGGCGAGATCGTCGGCAACGCCGCGCGGTACACGCCGGGTCCGCTCGACCTCGCCCTGACGCGCAGCGGGACGCAGCTCGTCCTCGCCGCGCTCGACCGGGGGCCGGGCTTCGACTGGGACGGCCGGCCGCCGCGCGACGCGTTCGCCGAGAACGGCCGCGGCCTGTTCCTGATCGAGACGCTCGCGCGCGACGTGCGCGTCGAACGGCTCGGCGGCTACGGAACGTACCTGCAGGTCACGTTGACCGCTGACCCCGCCGTCGCGCGAGCGGTTTTGCCGGCCGGCTGTTCGAACCCAGCAAACGTGCCGACCCCGATCGACGTCATCCACGAGCGCACCGTCACCGGGACCTCCCGCCGCATCTTCCAGCTGCTCACCGAGCTCGGGACCTCGCAGGACGCCATCTGGCCGTTCCCGTCGCAGCCGTTCATGCGCAGCGCCGGTCCGCTCACGCCGGGCGTGACCGAAGAGTGGCACGGCGGGATCCACGCCGTGCTCGGACGAGGTCGAGCCCGAGCGCCGCATCGTGTGGCGCATCGACACCGAGGGCGTCGAAGGGACGCACGCGTTCGAGCTCGAGCCCGACGGCCGCCGCGTCACCGTGCGGCATCGCCTGCGCGCGACGCTCGACGACACCCAGGGCCGCCTGCTGTGGCGCCGCACGCAGGACCAGCACGATCGCGCGATCCAAGGGATGTTCGACAAGCTCGAGCGCGTCCTGAAACGGTAGCCGCGCGCGCCCAGGTTTCTAGCGAGCGTGAAGCAACGTCAACTCGGCCGCGGCGGCCCGCTGGTCAGCGAGATCGGCCTGGGCTGCATGGGCATGTCCGAATTCTACGGCGCCGGCGACGACGCGGAGTCGATCCGCACCATCCATCGCGCGATCGAGCTCGGCGCCGACCTTCTTGGATACCGCCGACATGTACGGCTACGGCCGCAACGAGGAGCTGGTCGGCCGCGCGATCCGCGACCGTCGCGACAAGGTGTTCCTGGCGACCAAGTTCGGGATCGTGCGCGACGAGGCGCAACCCGGCAAGCGCAGCATCAGCGGCACGCCCGACTACGTGCGCCGCGCGTGCGACGCGTCGCTGAAGCGCCTGGGCGTCGATCTCATCGACCTGTACTACCAGCACCGCGTCGACACCGACACGCCGATCGAGGAGACGGTCGGCGCGATGCACGAGCTCGTCACGGCCGGCAAGGTGCGCCACCTGGGGCTCTCAGAGGCGTCGACCCAGAACATCCGCAAGGCCGCCGCGACCGCGCCGATCGCCGCGCTGCAGACCGAATACTCGCTGTTCACGCGCGATCCCGAAGAGAACGGCGTGTTCGACACCATCCGCGAGCTGGGGATCGGGTTCGTCGCCTACAGCCCGTTCGGCCGCGGGATGCTGACCGGCGCGATCAAGGACGTCGACGCGCTGTCGCCCGACGACTTCCGCCGCGGCAACCCGCGGTACCAGGGCGAGAACTTCGCCCGCAATCGCGCGGTCGTCGAACGGCTCGAAGCGATCGCTCGTGAAGCCGGCGTGACGCCGGCGCAACTCGCGCTCGCGTGGGTGCTCGCCCAAGGCGAGGACATCGTCCCGATCCCGGGCACCAAGCGCGTGAAGTATCTCGAGGAGAACGTCAAAGCCTCCGAGATCCGCCTCACGCCGCTGCAGCTCACGCTGCTCGACGAGGCCGCCCCGCGCGGCGCCGCCGCCGGCACCGCTATCCGGACATGTCGTTCGTCAACCGCTGACGGCTATTGCTCGGCCGTGGCGTCGCGGCAGATAGGCTTCGACCCACGCGTGCGACGCTTCGGCGCCGAGCGTGGCGTCCGCACCGCGGAACACGTAGCCGCTCGCGTAACGCGCCGGGATGCCCCGCGCTGCGCGCGAGCGCGATGAGGACGTGCGCGAAGTCTTGGCAGACGCCGGCGCCGGCGTCGATCACGTCGGCGACCGTCGTGCGCACGTCGGTGATCCCCGACTGATAGCTGAACGCATCGTGGACGAACGAGCCCGCGGCGAGAAAGTACGCCGCCAGGTCGCCGGCCGGGCGCGGGGACGGCTTCGGCGAGCCGCGCGACCTGCGGTCCGAGCACGACGTACGGCGAGGACGCGCAGTAGTCCGCCAGCTCCTCGAACGAGCGGGTCGGCATGCAGCCGCGCGCGCGTCCACGTCGTGCGGCACCTCACCGCCGCTGGTCGGGAGGGTGACGACGTGCGAGCGCGCGACGATGCGCAGCTCGGCGTGCTCGGGCATCACCGCGAAGTGCTGCACCTCGTTCCCGAACCGGTCGACGATAGGAGAAGATCGCGCGCTTGCGGCGTCGACGCTGAGGTCGTAGCGCGTGCAGTATTGCCGCAGGTTCGTGCGCGGCTGCAAGTGCACCACGGTGAAGCTCTCCGAGACCGGTTGCGGATAGCGATACGCGGTCTCGTGATCGATCGTGTACTCCACCGCGGCGTCAGCCGGCCAGCGCGTCGCCGCGGTTCAGCGGCGCGACGGCGATGGGCAGGCGCGGGAAGTAGACGCTCTGGATCGACCCGACCAGCGCGTCGAACGCGGTCAGGACGGCACGCGACGAACGGGATGCAACCCGTCGGCGATGATGTCGGCGGCGTCGGCAAAGGTGACCGCGGCGCACAGCCGCCCGGCGAGCTTTTCCGCATCGTCGGTGTACGGCGCGGTCGAGCGTCTCGCGAGAGCCGGTGCAGCGCGTCGCATCGAGCCCGTTCGCGCAGAAGTTCACCGAGCGCGGGAAGGTCGGGTTGAGCAGGATGAACGCCGCCGCGTCGCGGCGGGCTCTGCAGTTGCCGTCGCGGCGCGCGCGAACGGAAAGCTCGCGCAGCACATCTCGAGCAGACGCTGCCACTCCGGCCACGGATCGTCGAACGACGCCGCCGTCGCGAGCATGCGCGCCGCCAGCGAGCGCGCGCTCGACGAAGCGGCCCAGCTGCATGAAGTTCCACCCGTCGACGTGCGGCAGGTCGCGTCGCTCACGCCCGCGATCGCCTGACACCGATCGCGCACGACGCGCAGAAAGCGCGACGGTCCACGTCTGCCCGCACCGATCGACGCGCTCTGCTCCTGGACGTCCAGGTAGAGCTCGTTGATGTGCTCCCACACCTCGGTCGAGAGCTCGGCGCGCAAACCGATCGCGTTCGTGCGCGCGATCGCGATGGACGACACGGATCGACGATGGGTTGTCGTTCGTCGAACACGCAGCGCTCGAGCACTTCGACCGCCGCGGCTCGCCTCGGAGCGTGACCGCGTCGGCGTCGGCCGAGCATCCCGATCGCGAGCGCGGCGCGCCAGGAGCGCTGCGCCCAGGTTGCCGCCGGCTGGAGGTCCATCGAGCGCGTGTAGGTCACGTCGAGCACGCGCGCGACCGTCTCGGCGCGCTCGACGTTGCGGCTGAGCCAGAAGAACGACTCGGCGTGGCCGGCTAAGCATCGTCACCTCGCGTCGTCTCGGCTGCGAGCACCCAAGTGTCTTTGCTGCCGCCGCCCTGCGACGAGTTCACCACCAGCGAGCCTTTCGCGCAGCGCGACGCGCGTGAGCGCCGCCGGCGGCACGTCGATCGCGTTTGCCGTACAGCGCGAACGGGCGCAGATCGACGCGCCGCGAGCGCGAGCAGGCCGTCGACCAGCGTCGGGTGCGAGGAGAGCTCCACCACCGGCTGGGCGATGAAGTTGCGCGGCGTCGGCCTCGATCTTGCGCGCGAACTCTTCGCGCTGCTGCGCCGTGGACGCCGGGCCGATGAGCATGCCGTAGCCGCCCGAGCCGTTGGTGCGCTTGACGACCAGCCGGTCGAGGTTGTTCGAGGACGTGGCGCCGGGCTACCGTCTTCGGAACAGTCCAGCGTCTCGACGTTCTCGAGCAGCGGCTCCTCGCCCAGGTAGAAGCGGATCATCTCCGGGACGAAGCGGTAGAGCGCCTTGTCGTCGGCGATCGCCGGTGCCGATCGCGTTGGCCAGGCCCGACGTTGCCGGCCCGGTAGGCGTTCATCAAGCCCGACGACGCCCAGGGCGGAATCGGGCGGAAGTAGAGCGGGTCGAGGAAGTCGTCGTCGATCCGGCGGTAGATCACGTCGACGCGTTCGAGGCCGCGCGTCGTCTTGAGGTAGACGCAGTTGTCGACGACGACCAGGTCGCGGCCTTCGGCCAGCGGCACGCCCATCGTGCGCGCGAGCAACGCGTGCTCGTAGTACGCGCGAGTTGTAGATGCCCGGCGTGAGCACGACGACCTTCGGCTCGCTGCGTGCCGTGCGGCGCGGCTTCCTGCAGCGTGCGCAGCAGGCGCAGCGGGTAGTCGTCCACCGGCTCGATGCGGTATCCGTCGAACAGCCGCGGAAACGTCCGCTTGAGCACGTCGCGGTTCTCGAGGACGTACGAGATCCCCGACGGCGTGCGCACGTTGTCCTCGAGCACGCGCGGCGTCCCGTGCTCGTCGCGGATCAGGTCGATCCCGCTGACGTGGATGTACACGTCGCCCAGCACGCGCACGCCGATCATCTCGCGCACGAACAGGTCGGACGAGTGGACCAGCTCGCGCGGGATGCGGCCCTCGCGCAGGATGCGCGCGTCGTGGTAGACGTCGCCCAGAAACGCGTTGAGCGCCCGCACGCGCTGCTCCACGCCGTCGCGATGCGCCGCCATTCCCGGTGCGAGAAGATGCGCGGGATGGGGTCGAACGGGAAGATGCGCTCGGTCCCGGCCGCCTCGGCGTACACGGTGAAGGTCACCCCGCGCCGCAGCAGCGCGGCGTTGATCGCGCGCACGCCGTTCGACCAGCATCTCCGGTCTCGACCGTGCCGAGCGTGCGCTCCAAGCTGCACGTAGTTCGGGCGCGGTCCGGCGCGTCGGCGAAGAACTCGTCGAAAACCTTGTCCGACGACCGGGGCGCTGCACGAGCTCGAGCATCTGTCGGCTCCCCGTTCCCGCGCCTGCGGTCCGCCTCCGTTCGACACTTGGCCAAAGGCCGCCCGACAGCGCGTGCGAAACGAGAGCGGCAATGGTGAACATCGCGACCTCGATGCTCGTGCGGCGTCGGATGCGAGTTCGCCGTACGAGACCGGCGGGGAGACGCCCGTCGATCCTGCTCAGTCCGCCCCGCAGCCGACGTGGACACGCGCGTCCGCTCGGAGAGCGTGGCCGGCGGTGCCGGTCTGTCGCATATCACGATTTTACGCGATCTGTACGGCAACCGATCCGCGCCGGCTCACCCTGCCTCGCGGGCGATGTACGGTTGCGGTACGATGCCCATGTGGAGATCTCGTCCGAGCCCGGTTGACGACCGACCTGGAGCGCGCGCCAGCTGCGCGGTGGAAGAACTGCCTGACGACATGCTCGCTGTACACGCTGCCCGAGCCGGTTCTGTTTGTCGGACGAGATCAGCCGACGAAGCGTGGGAGCGGTTCGGCGAGCACCGAGCCGGGCTGGGGCGCGCGTTCAAGCGATCTGCGACTACGTGCACGGTGCGCTGAAGTTCGCGTACGGCACGAGCTTTCCGAACACGACGGCGCTCGATGCGCTGCGCGGCGCGGCACCGGCGTGTGCCGCGACTTCGCACACCTTGCGGTGACGTTCTGCCGCGCGCTCGAACATCCCGGCGCGTTACGCGTTCGGCGTACCTGCCCGACGTCGGACGTTCCGCCGCCGACCTCGCCGATGGACTTCTGCGCCTGGTTCGAGGCGTATCTGGGCGATCGCTGGTGGACGTTCGATCCGCGCAACAACCGTGCGCCGCGTCGGCCACATCGCCATCGCGCGCGGCCGCGACGCGCTCGACATCGCGATGGTGACCACCTACGGCGCCGCGCGCCTGAACGGGCATGACCGTGTGGGCGGATCGCGTCGCCTGAGCCGATCGCCATCGCGCGCGTCGTCCGTACAACCTCCAGCAGCGCTTTCGCTACGACTACCCCGGCCCCGATCCGCAACCTGCGCCATCGGCTGGTCATCGCTCCACCCCGGCGTCTACGGCGATCAGGTGCGTGTCGCGGATCGCCTGACCGTCACGCCGGAGATCGCGGTGCGCTGGGACCGCGACGTTTCGGCAATGCGGTCGCGACGCTCGACGCGCGCGCTGCATCGACGACGCGATCCACATCGACTACGAAGCGGTGATCGAGCGCAGCGTCGCGGCGCGCGCCGGCGATCCCGGCGCGCTGGTACCTCGATCCGCGCGTATCGCGGCCCGTCGACGCTCGACCGTCCCCGACGCGGCGGCTGCGCGCCGCCGCCGCCGAGCTCGCCGAGGGCTACGGCGATCCTACGCGCTCGCCGCGCGCATCAACGCGTTCGTCTACGAGCGCATGCGCTACGTGACCGACGTGACGACCGTCGCGACGACCGCCGCCGAAGCGTTCGCCCAGGGCGTCGGCGTCTGTCAGGACTACGCGCACGTCATGATCGCGCTGTGCCGGCTGCGCGGCTTGCCGCGCCCGCTACGTCTCCGGGTCACCTGCTCGGCGAGGGCGGCACCCATGCCTGGGTCGAGGTGATCGGCGAACCGGCGGCGCCGGCACCGCCGGTGTGGGGCTTCGATCCGACGCATCGCCGCGCGACGACGCTGAGCTACCTGTTCGTCGCCGCCGGCCGCGACTACGCCGACGTCACGCCGACCTCCGGCCGCTTCGTCGCACCCGTTACATCACGGCCGGTTCTCGCACGCTCACGCTCCGTCGACGTACGTCCGCGCCTAATACCGCCTAGCTATGGACCGCGACTCGCGCCATCCTTCGCGATCGCCCTTCGGCGCGATCCGACCGCTTACGCGAAGGCGTTTTCGCCGGTGATCGCTTGGCCGAGGATGAGGGTGTGCACTTCGCTGGTGCCCTCGTAGGTGAGGACGCTCTCGAGGTTGTTCATGTGCCGGATCACCGGGTACTCGAGGGTGATCCCGCTGGCGCCCAAGATCGTGCGCGCTTCGCGGCAGATCGCCAGCGCTTCGCGCACGTTGTTGAGCTTGCCGAACGAGACGTGGGCGGAATGCGCGCGGCCGTCGTCCTTGAGCCGGCCGATGTGCAGCGCGATCGACAATCCCTTGTTGATCTCGAGCATCATGTTGACGAGCTTCTCTTGGGTGAGCTGGAATCCGGCGATCGGCTTGCCGAACTGCACGCGCGTCTTGGCGTAGTCGAGCGCCGCTTCGTAGCACGCCCGCGCCGCGCCCAGCGCGCCCCACACGATCCCGTAGCGCGCCTCGTTGAGGCATGAGAGCGGACCGCGCAGACCGCTGACCTCGGGCAGGATCGCGTCGGCCGGGACGCGGCAGTCGTCGAAGATCAGCTCCGAGGTGATCGACGCGCGCAGCGAGAGCTTGCGCTCGATGTTGCGCGTCGAGAAGCCCGCCGTTCCCTTGGGGACGATGAAGCCGCGGATCGCGCCGGCGCGGCCGTCGTCGCTCGGCGAGCCGCGCCCACACGATCGCGAGGTCCGCGATCCCGCCGTTGGTGATCCACGCCTTCGAGCCGCTGATGACGTAGTCCGAACCGTCGCGCCGAGCGACCGTGCGCATCCCGCCGGGATCGCTGCCGAAATCCCACTCGGTCAAGCCGAAGCAGCCGATCGCGTCGCCGGCGGCCATGCGCGGCAACCACGTCTGCTTTTGCTCCTCCGAACCGTGGGCCCAGATCGCGTACATCGCGAGCGAGCCTTGCACCGACACGAACGACCGGAAACCCGAATCGCCGGCTTCGAGCTCGAGGCACGCCAAACCGTAGGCGACGGCGCTCGTCCCCGCGCAGCCGTAGCCGTGCAGGTGCATCCCGAGCAGGCCGAGGTCGCCGATCTCCTTGATCATCGCGCGCGGGAACGTGTGGTCCTCGAACCACTCCGCGATGTTCGGCAGCACGCGATCGCGCACGAACGCGCGGACCGTGTCGCGGATGAGGCGCTCGTCGTCGGTGAGCAGCGCGTCGATCCCCAAGAAAGTCGGTCGGCGAAGGCGCCGGAACGTGTTTGCGGTGCGTTCCCGGGTCGGCGGTCGTGCTCATGCGGTGGGCTTCGGTTCGCGCGACCGCAGGCTCCCCGCCGCAGGAACCGTGCCGCGCCGCGTCGTTCATCCAGGCCGATGCGGCGCATGGTGGTGACTGGTCTGGTGGTGCTCGCGCTGGCGGGGACGGCTGTGCCCGCGCCCAGCCGCCGGCCGACGCCGCGCCGACCTCGGCGTCCGGCCGCCGGCGCCGGACCCGGTCGCATGGTGCCACGCCGTCCCGCTCGAGCGGACGTTCTGCCGCGCGGTGGCGATCGACGCCCCGAAGGGACGCTGCGACTGGCGGTCGCCGATACCGAGCCGCGGCGTGAGCGCGGGTTGATGGGCGTCGCGGCGGTGCCGGCCGGACAGGGGATGCTGTTCGTCTTCCCCGACGACGCCGATGTCCGGCGAGATTTTTGGATGAAGGATACGATCGCACCGCTCGACATGATCTTCGTGCGACGCGACGGCACGATCTCGACGATCGCCGCCAACGTGCCGGCGACGAAGCGCGGCACGCCCGACGACGGCTGTCGCGCGCCGCGACGGGATCGGCCGCTACGTGATCGAGCTCGCAGCGGGCCGCGCGCGCGCCGCCGGTCTGCGCGCCGGATACCGCCTCACGATTCCCGAGATCGACGCTCGCTGACCCTACAGGGTGACGTTGTCGGTGCTCGAGCCGTGCATCACCGAGACCGTGATCGGGATGCTGGCCGTTTGACCGTCGCCGCGCGAGGCGACCAGCGTCAGGTGGATCTGGGCGTTGGTCGGCGGCAGGCCGAGCACGTTGGCCGAGAACACGCCCGACCAGGTGCCCGGTCCGACCGGTGACAGGCTGATCGTCGCGCCGGCCGTGCCGATCGAGATGCGCTGCACGTTGGTGGTCGTGATCGCGTTGACGCGAACGGTCGAGTTCGGCTGGAACACCGTCGGCGTGAGCGTCGCGTAGAAGATCTGCGGCGCATCGTTGGGACCGGCGTAGTTGCTCGGCGGCGGCGAGCCGAACACGAACGTGTTCGTTTGCGCGAACGCGCTCGGTAGGGCGGTTGGCGACGGCGACGTACCCGGCGCGGTGGTCGGCGGGCTGCCGCCGTTCTTCACGCCGCGGCGACGGAGCTGGGCGCGATCGTCGCGCGCGGGCGCGGCGTGCCGGCCGGCGCGGGGAAGAGCGCATTCGGCGGCAACGTCGGGCAGCGGCCGCGGCGTCGGCACGACCGCCCCGGGCGGGATCGCCGCGTTCGGCACGGTCGTGAGATCGCCGCCGAGCACGTGCGGCGTGACGACGATGATCAGCTCGTTGCGGGTGCTGGTCGTGTTCTCGTTGCGGAACGCCTTGCCGATCAACGGGATGTCGCCGAAGAACGGGATCTTGCTCTCGGTCTTCTGCGAGCTCTCCTGGATCAATCCGCCGATCACCAGCGTCTGGTTGTCGCGCAGGTGAACGGTCGTTTGCGTGTCGCGGGTCGAGATCTGCGGGACGCCGTTCAGGTAGCCGGTGAGCGAGTTCACGACGGGGTGCAGCGCGACGCTGAGCTCGCCGGCGTCGGTGATGATCGGCGTGATGTCCAGCGTGACGCCGGTCTGAAAGCTTTCGAGCTGCGTGGTCGCCACCGTGCCCGTGCCGCCGCCGACCGTCGTGAGGATGCTGATCGTGTCACCGGCCCGGATCGTCGCCGTGTGGCCCGACAGCGTGGTGATGCGCGGGTCGGCGAGCACGCGCGCGCTGCCGTTCTGCAGCAACAGGTTGATCTGGGCTTGAAAGCTGATCGGCGTGCGCGTGAGGGGTTGAAAGGCGCCGAGATAGCCGGGTTGGCCGTTCGCCTGCGCCGGCGGCACGACTTCGGTGAACGTCGTCCCGATCGACGTCGTCCCGAGCTGGAGGCCCAGGTTGCGCGAGCGTGTTCTCGTCGAGCTCGAGGATCTCGGTGTCGAGCACGACCGACTGCGGGACGACGTCGAGCTGTACGATGAGCTCCTTCGCGTCGCGCACGGCTTGCGGGCTGCCGGTCAAGACGATCGCCTGCATCCCGCTGGGCACCACGACGTGCAGGTCGGGATGCGCCTGGGCGAGCGCCGCTTGCACGGCGGTCGCGATGTCTTGCGACGACGTCCCGGTTCCTTGCGTCCCCGGGACGATCGAACGCAGTTGCACGACCTCGTGGTTCGACGGCACTCCGCCCGGCACGGCGCCTTCGACGAAGCCGCCGGGGTTGCCGGCCGGCGCCGTGCCGTCCAGCTGAGCGACGCCCTCGGCGATGCGCTGCTGGTCGACCGCCGGCGCCGTGACCGAGATCGCGTTGAGGCTCGCGTCGACCGACACGTCGGTCTGCGGGAAGGCGCGTTTGATCAAATCGGCGACCGATTTCGCATCGACGTTCTTCAAGCGGTAGATCTGCGTATAGCGCGTTCCGAACGGCGGAACGTCGAGCTCGGCGATCAGCGCTTTGGCGCGCGCGACCTCTTCGGGCGGCCCCACGAGCGTCACCGTCGGCCCCGAAACCGCGACCCGGACGTGGGGAACCTCGCGGCTCAGCCCGCGCGCGATGTCCGCCGGGCGCCGCTGCAGAATCTTCACCGCGTCGCTGGCGATCGGAGCGGCGGTCGGCGTGGGCACGGCGGCATCGATCCCCGCCACCGCGCTCTTGATCTGCGCGAGGTCCGGCGGGGTCGCGCTGACCAGCATCGTCGAGCGGGAGACGGCGGTGATCCGCGCGCCGGGATAGAGCTTGCGCAGCTGCTCGGCGACCGCTGCGGCGGGTTGGGTGCGAATGGTCAGCGCTTCGATGACGGGTTTGGTCGCGTCGCGCACGTCGAGGCCTTGCACCACGCCGCGCGCCGCGTTGATGTCCGCGTCGCTGCCGGCCAGAACCAACGCGTTCCCGGAACCTGCCTCGGCGACCGACAAGCGCGGGAACAGCCCGCGCAGCACCTTTGCCGCGCGGGCCGCCGGGACGATCGCGAGCGGAACGACGGCCGAGCTCTGGGCCGAAACGAGCACGGTGTGGCCGTCGCTCACGCAGCGCAGCCGCAGCTGCGAGCAGATCGCGTGCAGCGCTTGGGCCGGCGTTGCGTCGTGCAGCGAGAGGTTCACGTTGCCGTGCACGTCGTCGGCGACCGTGATGCTCAGGTGGGCGAGGTCGCTCAGCCGCAGGAACACGTCGCGCACCGGCTCGTCGCGCGCGACCAGGCGCACCTTGACCGGCGCGGCTTGCGACGGCGCGGGCGACGCAAGACCGCCGGACGCGACGAAGCCGACCGCCAACGCAAGCGTGAGGGCCGCGATGCGCATCCGCCCGCGAGGACGCGTCAAGTCGAGTCGCCTTTCACAGCCGCCCGATCGCATGCATCGGAGCCGTTTCGCGGCCCGGCGGGCCGTCGCCCTCGAACGTAACGGAGGCTTATCGTATCTCCGCGGGAGACGGAACGACGATCGTCGCCTGCGTGGCGATCCGCTGGAGGCTCATCGCTCCGGCGGTGCCGGCGGCCGCAGCGTCGCCAGATAGTAGCTGAAGACGCCGCCGCCCAGTCCGATCACGACCACCGAGTCGAGCACGAACCGGACCGTCAGCGCACCGGTGAGGAACTCCTCGAGCACCCAGATCGCGTCGGTCAGCACGAACAGCGCCGCGATGACGAGGGCGACGTAGGTCAGCCAGGCGCGAATCGCCGAATCGGCCGCTTCCGGGCGGCGCGCGATCTCGCCGGCGATCGCGCGGTTGATGACCACGAAGCACGGAAAGGCGACGATGATCGAGGCGAGCTGCCACGCGATCTGCTGGCGGAGGTCGCCGCCGTACCGACTCCATCGCCGGGTCGGGGAACCGGCGGTCGATCAGCCTGGTGAAGAGCTCGCCGAGCGCGGTGACCCAGAAACCCAGCGTGATGAAGTTCAGCAAGTAGAGGAAGGCATCGCGCGCGTCGACCCCGCGCCCGCCGCGCGCCGGCGGCGCGGACCCCAGCGCGGCGGCGTAGTAGGCCGACAGGCTGCGATAGACGCGCCGCTCGGACCAGCCGTTCTGCTTGAGCAGCGGGACCAGGGCGTCGTCGGGGACGCCACGTTCCTTGGCGAGCTGGATGAAACCGCCCAGCGGATCGGCCGGGGTCGAATGCTCGTTCATGCGGCTAGCGTAGCATCCCGTGCGGCAGCCGCCATCGGAGGGAGGACCGAAACACGCCGGCGGCCGAAACGCCCGGTCCCGTGGATGGATTGCGGGCCTCTGCCTTGACGGGGAGCGCGGGGACGAGTACACTATCCCGGTTGTGGTCCACGTCGCGACATGCCTCGGCATGCGCGACGAAAGGTGTAGCAGATACGCCAGGACCCGTGGATATCCGTAAGGGATCGATCAACGTGAAGAACATCATCGGCCGTAAGGTCGGGATGACCAGCGTGTTCACGGAGGACGGCCGGAGCGTTCCGGTCACCGTGATCCAAGCCGGTCCGTGCACCGTGGTACAGAAGAAGACGAAAGAAACCGACGGCTACGAGGCCGTCGCCCTGGCGTTCGGCGACGTGAAACCGTCACGCCTGACCAAAGCGCTGCAAGGTCACTACAAACGAGCCGGACTCGCGCCCAAGCGCGACATCCGTGAGTTCCGCACGGGGATCGACGGCGTCGAGCTCGGCGCGACGATCACGGTCGACGGCTTCGCTCAGGGCGACCGCGTCGACGTGCAGGGCATCTCGAAGGGCCACGGCTTCGCCGGCGGCATCAAGCGCTGGAACTTCTCGGGCGGCGGCGCGAGCCACGGCTCGATGATCCATCGCCAGCCTGCGTCGAACGGTGACACGAACGCCGGGCACACGCCGCGCGGCAGCCGCCGTCCGGGTCACTACGGCGTCGACCGCGTGACGCATCAGAACCTCGAGGTCGTCCGCGCCGACGCGGAACGCAATCTGCTGCTCGTGCGCGGTCCGGTTCCGGGCCCGAAGAACGGCCTCGTCGTCGTGCAGCAGTCGGTGAAGAGCAAGGTGACCGCCTAATGGCGCAGGTGATCGACGCGAAGGGCAAGGTCGTTCGCGAACAAGAGACGCCGGCCGCGTTCAGCGGATCGACCGACGGTAAGGCCAACGCCATCTACCGCGCGGTCTTCCGCGAGCTGGCCAACCCGCGCGCCGGGACGGCGTCGACCAAGAAACGCGACGAAGTGCGCGGCGGCGGCCGGAAGCCGTGGCGCCAAAAGGGGACCGGGCGCGCCCGTCAGGGTTCGATTCGTTCGCCCCAGTGGGCGCACGGCGGCGTCGTCTTCGGGCCGCAGCCGCGTTCGTACGTCTCGAGCCTCAACAAGAAGGAACGTCGCGCCGCGATGCGCGCCGCCCTGTCCGACAAGTTCCAGACCGGCGGCGTGCTCGTGCTCGATACGGCGTCGCTGGACCTGACCAAGACCAAGGCCCTCGCCACGCTGCTGTTCGGTTCGCCGAAGGCGGCCAAGACCGGGACGCGCACGCTGGTCGTGTTCGCCACCGAGGAGCTGGCGTCGGTCGGCACCTCGCTGCGCCGCACGGGCGCGAACCTGCCGCGGGTCGCGGTCACCCACACCGGCGAGCTCGACGTCAAAGACGTCGTCGGCATCGCGCGGCTGGTCCTCACCACGGCCGCGCACGACGCGCTCGTCGCGAAGTACACGCAGGAGTCGAAGTAGTGGAAGCCCGGGACGTCATCATCGCTCCGCTCATCACCGAAAAGTCGATGGCCGGGACCGCGGCGCAGCAGTACACCTTCGAGGTGAGCCCGCGTGCGACCAAGACCGACATCAAAGCCGCGGTGGCCGAGATCTTCGGCGTGACCGTGGTGAAGATCAACACCGTCAACATCGGCGGCAAGAGCAAGAACTTCGCCCGCCGCGGCCGGCGCTCCAGCGGACAGCAGTCCGACTGGAAGAAGGCCATCGTCACCCTCGCGCCCGGGCAAAAAATCGCTCTGGGCGGCGTCAACTACTTCGAGCAATAACGATGGCTGTCAAGAAATACAAACCGACCAGCGCGGCGCGCCGCTTCATCACCACCGCCGACTTCAGCGAGATCTCGAAGAAGGCGCCGGAGAAGTCGCTGCTCGAGGTGCGCAAGAAGCACTCCGGCCGCAACAACAACGGTCATATCACGACGCGCCACAAGGGCGGCGGCTACCGCAAGCAGTACCGCATCGTCGATTTCAAGCGCACCAAGGACGGGATCCCGGCCAAGGTCGCGGCGATCGAGTACGATCCCAACCGCACCGCGCGGCTGGCGCTGCTGCACTACCGCGACGGCGAGAAGCGCTACATCCTGGCGCCCGCGCTGCTCAACGTCGGCGACATGGTCGAATCGGGTCCGGCCGCCGACATCAAGACCGGTAACGCGCTGCCGCTGACCAGCATCCCGCTGGGCACGGTCATCCACAACATCGAGCTGCAGCCCGGCCAGGGCGGCAAGCTGGTGCGCTCCGCCGGCGGCGCGGCGCAGCTGATG